>NZ_CABIKE010000001.1 GCF_902196135.1 Helicobacter suis
TTAAATCATCTTTGATCTCTTCAAATTCTTCAAAGAGTTCATCAATGTTTTGGGTGTTATTCTCTGCTTTCATGGAGCATCCTTGTGAAGTGGTGGAAAATATAAAGCCCATCATGAGGACCAGGGCTAGCCTCAGGGTGGTGCTGGATAGAAAGAATGGGGGCGTCATTGTAGCACACTCCCTCTATCGTGCCGTCAAATAAATTTTGGTGAGTGAGAGTGGCTATTTTTAAGAGCTGATCGGGTACGCAATAATTATGGTTTTGGGCGCTAATTTCAATGCGCTTTGTAGCTAGATTAAGCACGGGGTGATTGCTCCCATGGTGGCCAAATTTAAGTTTATAGGTATTATAGCCATGGGCGATGCTAAGTAGCTGGTGTCCTAGACAAATACCTAAAATAGGGATTTTAGCCTCAATTAGATCGCTAATCTCATAGATAGCATGCTTTAAAAAAAGCGGATCGCCCGGACCATTAGAAATTAAAATCCCGACAATTTCCCCTCTTTTATAAGCCTCTATTAGCGTACTTGCCTTGCTCTCTGGGGAAAAACATAAAGGTTTTAAACCCACCTGTACAAGGCAATTTAAAATATTGCGTTTTACTCCAAAATCTAGCACAGCCACACAGCGCGGGTTATCTTTCTCTTGATATTCTAGGTTTGTAAAGTCAAAATACCCTTGCGTGTGGGGTTTTGTAGGAAAAAAGGGGGGGATAAGATGTTGGGTAGGATTTGAAGCTTGTAAAAGTTTTTGTAACTCTGATTTATCTAGATTATCTGTAGAGATGATAGCTCGCATCGCCCCCTCATCTCTAAGCATTCCAACCAATGCGCGGGTATTAAGTCCACACAGCCCTAAAATCCCCTGTTTTTGTAAAAACGCTCCCAAACTTTGTCTAGCTCTAAAATTAGAATAACAACTAGGATAATTTCGTACCAGAATGCCCGCACAAAAACTATGAGAAGATTCCATGTCCATTTCATTAATCCCCACAACCCCCACCTCAGGGGCGCTAAACACCACAAACTGCCCACAATAACTTGGATCGCTAATGATTTCCTCATACCCGCTCATGGCTGTATTAAACACCACCTCACCCACTACAAGCCCACAAGCCCCAAAACTTTGTGCTTCTAAAAATAACCCGTTTTCAAATAGAATAGTGGCTATAGGAAACCCTTTTTGCGCAATTCTTCCTCATACATGCGATCAAAGACTAGTTCATATTCATCGCTACCCACAGGGAGTTTGCGTTTGTAATTTTTGATTTTCTCGCTCACTTCTAATTCTATGCTCTCATAGAGTTTAGCGTAAGTGTCTATGGATTTAAAAATCACATTGCGGATTAAGTTCTCTGAAACAGAAAACATGAGCAAATCTTCTTCTAAAATTTTTTCTAAAATCTTATGTGAAAGCAGATTGCAACGATCTTCCCAGCCCAATACAAAATCCTCTTTAAGCGCTAATTGTTTTTTAATCATCCAGAAAAGTTGCCGCTCATCCATGCGCATGAATTCTATTTCATCTAAATTTTCCTCTAATAAATCCCGCGCTCTATGATCAATGGCAACTTCTTGATCCACATTTTCTTGTACAACAGAAAGTGTAATTTGGGTGAGGGATTCTAAAGTGCCTTTGAGTTCTAAAAGGGTGGATTGGACTAGATCCTGGGCGATTTTATTGACGATGTAGCGGATGTGGTTTGGTTTTAATCTCATCTGTTGCTCCATCCATAATCTTTAAATTGGGCGTTATTTTAACATAATCTAACAGAAAAATTATTTCTAAAAAGTTGCAGAATTGGCGATTAACTTTGGCATGTTAAAATTTGCGGATTTTTTTACCCACTGCGTGCTAAAGCCCGCAAGTTTAGCTAAAGCGATTAAGGCGCATGTGCTGGCGCATGTGCTAAAGGTTTTGTGCTACAATCGCTAGAGTAAGGGCTCAACTCTAAGAGTAGAGGCCGCTAGATCGCTACTAGCTAGCTAGCCTATGATGATCCTCTCAATCCTCTAGCTTAACGCGCGGGGAGTATGTCAAAGGAGTTAAATGCAGGCGCGTACCTTTTATTTTCTCTTTTCTCTGGCCATTATCGCCATTGTGGCCTTTCCTGTGGGTATTGCAAATTTGATCTTGGGTTTTGTCTACCATGACTCTCCTTGTATTTTATGCTGGGCTGAGCGCCAAAGCATGGTTTATATTGCCCTCTCTGGCTTGTTTATCTTGCGCTATGGGCTTAAACCTAAATACATCGCTCTTATGCTACTTATCATTGTAGGGGGGCTATACCAAAGTTTTTATCATCTAGGCAACCACGCGCTTGAGGATGTAGGGCAAGGGTTTGCGCTCACTATTTTTAGACTACACACCCAATTTTGGGCTGAATTAGTGTTTTGGCTAGCTGCGCTTGTTTTGGGTTCTTTATTATTCTTTGCGCCTAATTTTAATACCCAAGATCACCCCCGCCAACTCACCCGCTCTAATCGTTGGGCTTTTGCTATTTTTAGTGCGCTGGCTGCCTCTAATATGCTCCAAGCTTTTATTTCTACCGGACCTTTTCCCTATTTAGGGCATGGCAATCCCATCCGCTTTTCTTGGAAATTTGCTGAAAATATTTGGAGTACGCAAAGTTGGAATTACATGGGTTTTCCTAGAATTTTTAGCAAACGCATAGTGGACAAACCCATTTTAGCTAACCAAGAATACCCCTTTGATCGCAACTACCACCATGCCCCTATTGTGATTACCAAAGAATTAAGCCTTTTAGAGCAAAGAATCAGCAAATTATCTTTAAATTCTCCGATTAGCGATCTTAACTTTCTAGCCACTTCTGAAAAAAAACAACAACCCAAACAACCCTCTAGTATAACAACGGATTTATTGGGCGGTTTTGGCATAGAAAAACCTATCTCAGAAGGGTGTGCTCCCGCGCTTAAACCCCCACCCTATCATTTTTCCCCAAATGTGTTTGCAGGCAATAATGCTTTGTTTAAAAATGCCTTTTTAATCACTACCCAAAATGAAGGGTTATACATCGTAGATACAACGCTACAAAAGGTCTTGGCACATTTAATCTTAGATAGGCATTATTCTGTAACGGTGGGAAGTCTTGTAGGGGCAAATATGGTAGGCAGCACGATTCGTCTCATGGGCGCTAATAAAAGTAGTGTAGATATACACTACAATCCCAAAGCCCATAATAACTTTCAAAATTTTCTAGTAGGGGCGCATCATTTTGATGAAATTGGCCGTAGCCGTTTGCGTACTAGCCGCGCCTCTACTCACTATATTTTAAGCGCTAGAAGTGATGGTATCCACACTTACATGCTCACAGTCCCTAACAAGTACTACAAAAAACTAATTTTAGTTAGCATGCTCGATCAAGATTTGGGTTTGAGTTCTGAAAGTGTTGTGCAAACTTCTAAACGCACACCTCTTAAAAATAAGCGCACTCTAGGGGAATTTTACATCACAGGGCTTTCTTTTTATCAAGGACGACTCTTTGCGCTCAGTAAGGCCTATAACGCTTTGTTGGTGATTAATCCTTATGATGCCACGATTATAGATGCCTACGGACTACCTAGTGTAATTCAAAACGCTAGCGCCCTAGCCTTCATGGATAACCAGCTCATCATCACCGGCTACTCCAAACACCACGATATTTTTTATACTTTAGATATTTCCAATCTCTCTTTAGATTTACCCCCCGCAGAAAAGCCCACCCTTAAAGCACCCATTTTACAAACGCATGGTTGCTAAGCTTTTCAAAAAGAGCGTAGCGCTCTGCATCGCTACTCACCACTAAGGAGAGTTTCATGCTGGTGTATTTGCCCTGAGCGCTAGTGTTTTTAGTATAAACTTGGTATTTAAGATTTTCTAAGAGGTGGGGTAATTCCTCTAAAAGAGCTTTTGGCTTGTCTGTAATAAGGCTATACTCCCACAAGCAAGGGTAGGTAATGGTTGCTTTATGCGTAGAATCCATGCAAAATCTCTAAAAAAGAATCAGGAATACTAGCCGGCCTTTTAGTGGATAAATCAATAAAGCCTAGTTTAATTTGCATGCTAAAAAGCAACATGGGTTTATTTTCTAGCCTTAAAATCTCTTGCTGTAAACTTAAGCTTACTTTTTTAAGTACAATGGGTTTTGTGATCACTTCTAAAAAATCCCCTAAAAGTGCTGGGGCTATAAAGTCTGCTTGCAAGCTTTTAATCACAAACCCATATCGTTCATTTTGTGGGGTGGTGTTAGCTTGAAAGAAAATTTCACTCCTAGCTCTCTCGCAGTACTTAAGATAGTTAGCATGGTAGACAAAACCCGTGCTATCTGTATCCTCGTAATAAACTCTTAATTGCATGCGCTCCCCTATTAAGGTTAGATCAGGCCATGTTTTTGTAAAGATATGGTAAACCTTAATGATTATCATGCTAGAATGCATACTTTTTTTATCATTCCACCAAGAAAGGAGATTTAGGTGCATAGCTTTTCGAGATTGGGTTTTGTGTTAGCCGCTTTAGGAAGCTCGATAGGCTTAGGGCATATTTGGCGCTTTCCTTACATGGCTGGAACTAGTGGAGGGGGCGGGTTTGTGATTTTATTTTTAGTTCTTGCGCTCACCGTCGGGCTTACCATGCTCATTGCTGAAATGGTGATTGGGCAAAGCACCCAAAAAGATGTCGCCTCCGCCTTTGATGCACTCGATCCACACCCTAATAAAAGGCGCTGGAAATATGCAGGTTTGATGCTCTTTACAGGGCCTATTATCTTAACTTTTTATTCTATTGTCTTAGGCTGGGTGTTTTATTATTTATTTGTCGTGAGTTTTAACTTGCCCACAGATGTTAAAACTTCAGAACAAATTCTTAATCATCTCCTAGAAGACTCTATTCTCAAACAACTAGCTGGTTTTAGCTTGACTTTATGGCTTACTGCTTGGATTGTTTCTAAGGGAATTAAGGACGGGATTGAAAAACTTAATTTTGTTTTAATGCCCTTGTTATTTATTATCTTTATTGGCTTATTAATCTATGCAAGTACGCAAAATTCCTTTGGTAAAGCTTTAGATTTCATGTTTGGTATCCGTTTAGCAGACATTAATCAAAAAGTCTTTGTAAACGCCTTAGGTCAAGTTTTCTTTGCGCTTAGTTTAGGCATTGGGATTAATATCGCTTATGCCTCCTCTACCCACCACAAGCAGGATTTACTCCAAAGCGCAATTTGGGTGGTTTTACCCGGTATTTGTATTTCTCTCATCGCTGGTTTAATGATTTTTACCTTTGTCTTTGAATACGGGGCTAACCCTTCACAAGGTGCAGGCCTTATTTTTGTCTCTTTACCGGTGGTCTTTTCTAAAATGGGAGTGATAGGAAGCGTGGTTTCTATTCTTTTCTTAGCTGCCCTAGCTTTTGCAGGCATCACCTCTACCATTGCTCTATTAGAACCTCCCGTGCGCTATTTAGTGGATAAAAACTATTCACGCACAAAAGCTACTTGGCTTGTTACGCTAGGGATTTTCCTTGTGGGTGTACTTTTAATTCTTTCTTTGAATAAAACTTACAAACCCCATTTGAGTTTTTTCAATAAAGATCTCTTTGATTTGACAGATTTTTTCTCTACCTCTATTTTAATGCCTTTATGGGGGCTAGTCTCGGTTATCTTTGTAGGCTGGGTTGTGAGTAAAACTAAACTCTATGCAGTGAGTTTGCACTTTCTGAGCAAACAGGTGTTTTTAATATGGGTGTTTCTTTTAAAATACATCGCTCCTTTGGTTATTCTCATTATTTGGGTGGTTAAACTCATCCAAGGTTAGGAGGTAAAATTTGGGTTTTTCAAGACTCGGATTTATTTTAGCCACTTTGGGTAGTTCAATTGGGTTAGGGCATATCTGGCGCTTTCCTTACATGGCAGGTAGCAATGGTGGGGGGGCTTTTGTTTTGCTGTACTTGGGTTTAGCTTTAAGTTTGGGCATTGCTATGTTGCTAGTAGATATGATCATTGGAAACTTGGGGCGTAAAGATGTTGTATCTTGTTATGAGCATCTCAACACCAAGCACAAAAAAGTTTGGCGTTTTAGCGCCATTTTTTTATGCACAGGCCCTATGATCCTATCCTTTTACACGGTTGTACTAGGCTGGGTATTTTATTATCTTGTTAAAGTTAGTTTTCATTTACCTAGCTCTTTAAAAGCTTCTAAAGCCTTATTTACACATCTTAGCACTGTAGATTTATTTTGGCCAATTTTAGGCTTTAGTTTATGGTTATGGCTCACTGTTTATATCGTCTCTAAGGGCATTAAAGAGGGGATTGAACGCCTAAGCTTATATCTCATGCCTCTTTTATTTTTGGTTTTTATCGGACTTTTAATTTATGCCATGTCCATGCCAAGTTTTCATGAAGCTTTGCATTACATGTTTGTCTTTGATAGTAGCAAGATCACCATGCAGGTTTTAATTAGCGCGCTAGGGCAAATGTTTTTTTCCTTGAGTTTAGGCGTGGGAACTATTGCCACCTATGCTGCTTTTACTAAGTCTGATGAGAATTTATTGGGGAGTTCTTTATGGGTGGTTTTGCCCGGCATTGCTATTTCTCTCATTGCTGGCTTAATGATCTTTACTTTCGTTTTTAATTTCCATGGCAAACCCTCACAAGGGGTGGGTTTAGTTTTTATTTCTCTACCACTTGTATTCCACCAAATGGGATTAGCAGGCTCTATTGTAGCCCTCTTATTCTTTTTGGCCTTGATTTTTGCAGGCATCACCTCTACCGTTTCTATCGTTGAGCCTACTGTTTTATATTTAATGCACCATTTTAAGTGGAATCGCACCCAAGCATGTTGGTTTGTTGGTTTATTAACCTATATTTTAGGTCTATTAGTTATTCTATCTGGTTGTAAAGATTATGCATCAATCCTTACTTTTGGAGGCAAGAATATTTTTGCTTGGATGGATTTTATCACCTCTAGCATACTCATGCCTTTGGGTGGGTTGTTTTCTGTGATCTTTTTAGGTTATTTCATGGATAAAAAACGCATTTACAAATCTAGTAAACGCTTTTTGAGTCGCTTGGGTTTTTTAGTGTGGTTTTTTGCGGTGCGCTTTGTTGCACCTGTGGTTGTCTTTTTAATTTTAGTTTTGCAATTTAGCAAAAATGCGTAGAATTGCACTAGCATTTGTTTTGCTAGCTACGCTCAAGGCAGACTTTCTTAACCCACAAATTAAAAAGGACGATGATCCTATTTCTACAAATTTTTACAAACCTTGGTACTACAATCTCAAAAACAGCTGGGAGGTCGCACCAAGAAGACCTAAAAAGCACAATATCCTTATAGAATTTGCCAAAAAATACCTAGACATCATGGAATATAGGGGAACTTATTTTCTACCCCTTTATTATAGCTTCACCCCTATTTATCAGTGGTATCACCCGGATATTAATCGCTACCAACCTGTAGATTTTAAATTCCAAATTAGTTTTAAAGTGCCTGTAATTCACCATTTCCTCTACACAAAAGGCACACTTTATTTAGCCTATACTGAAACTAACTGGTTTCAAATCTATAATAACCCCCAAAGCGCGCCCATGCGCATGGTTAACTATATGCCCGAGCTTATCTATATTTATCCGCTTAAAATCCCGCTTTTTAAAAAGAGTTGGGGGACTTTTAGCGAGTTTTGGATCGGTTGGCAACATATTTCTAATGGTATTGGGGGCAGACAATGTTATCAGCCCTATGCCAATGGCAACGCTTTAGGGGCTTTTCCGGGAAATCCGGTAACGGTTATTAAAGAAGATGGCCAAAGAGTGTATGAGGGGGGGTGTCGCTCTGTGAGCGCGGGTCAGCGCCCTGTGTTTCACTTGGTTTGGCAAAAGGGCGGGTTAAAAATCAATGTGGCTTACTGGCCTTATATCCCTTATAACCAATCTAACCCTGATTTGATTGCCTACATGGGTTATGGCAATGCCCTAGTGGATTATCGTAGAGGTAGACATCATTTTGAACTTAGACTCTATGATATTTTTACAGATTATTGGCGCTACAGGCGTTGGCATGGAGCGATTCGCATAGGCTATACCTTTAGGATTAGCCGCTTTGTAGGGCTTTATTTGCAGTATTTTAACGGCTATGGAGATGGGCTTTATGAGTATAATGTCTTTTCTAACCGCTTTGGGGTGGGCATCCGCCTTAACCCCTAGATTGTAAATACTCCTTTACATTTTCAATCGTGGCCACAATGAGTTTTTTGATTGAATCCCCATAACCCCATGCGATGTGGGGTGTGAGTAAAAGCTTAGATTGGATACTTTTATCTAAAAAAGGGTGATTAGCCACCATAGGCTCTTTTTCTAACACATCTGTGGCGTAGTAAAAGTTTTGTTCTTTAAGAGCCTTAGCCACCTCCTCCTCATTAACAATCCCACCCCGCCCCACATTAATCAAAATAGCTCTTTCTTTAAGAAGCTTAAGTTCTTTGGTGCGGATTAAATTATGGGTTTGATCGTTGAGGGGGGCGTGGATAGAGATCACATCGCTTTCTTGCAACAGAGTTTCTAGGGGCTTTTGCGGGTAAGTATTATCGCTATTGCGCCCACTAGTAGAGGTATAGCTCACATACGCGCCAAAACTCTTTGCAATACGCGCCACATTTTTACCAATCGCTCCAAGCCCAATAATCCCCCATTGCCTATTTTCTAAAGAGATTAAATCTTTATTAAAATGGGTAAAAATCTCACTTTTGCAATACTCCCCACTCTTGCAGTAGTGATCGTAATAGGCCATATTAGAAAGTAGGCTCAAAGCCAAAGCAAAAGTATGCATAGTAACGCTATGGGTAGAATAACCAGCGACATTTTTAATTTGTATGCCTAACTCTTTTGCTACAGCGTGATCGATCATATTTGTACCCGTCGCGGTGATACAGATACACTTGAGTTTGGGAAGAGATTTTAAGGTTTGCCCATCTAGCGGGACTTTATTTAAAATCACAATCTCAGCCTCTTTACAGCGCTCCAGCACCAAATCCTGAGAAGTTCCCGGATAAGAGATGAGCTCTACAAACTCAGCCAAAGCGTCTAACTTATTTTTACGCCCTAGAGAAAGCGCCTCTAGTACAACAGCTATAGGTTTCATTGTTCAAAAATAACCGTGCTAGGATTAATATCATTGCCATAAATAGGCTTAAGCGTGGTGTTATATGCCTCCTTCATAAAACCACTTTTAGTAAGCTTGTCTATTTCTTGATCGAGCCAATCTAATAAAGTCTTATCGCCCTTTTTCACCGCTGGAGCAATCACATCTTGCTCGCCTAAATTAGGAATGCCCACTTTAAATTCGGGGTTTTGCTTCACCCATGCAAATAAAAGCGTATTATCATGTGCTAAGGCTATCCCGCGGTTATTTTTAAGGGCTAAGAAGGTTTCGGTATTTTGATCGTATTTAAGCAGGTGGATAGAAGGATAATTTCTAGAGAAGTAAAAATCTGCTGTCGTGCCTTTATTGACAATCAAAGGTTGATTTTTGCTCTTCAGATCAGCAACGCTTTTAATAACCCCATCTTTAGACACCACGCCTAAAGCCACTTTCATATAAGGCTTAGCAAAATCCACTACCGCCTCTCTCTCTTTGGTTTTGGTAAAATTAGCCATGATCACATCTACCTTATTGGCCTTTAAAAACTCCACCCGCGCAGCCGCTTCAACGGGTATAAACTGGATTTTCTTTGCATCACCTAACAGGTCCTTAGCTATCTGTTTAGCAATGTAAACATCAAAACCTTGGTATTGCCCCTTGCTATCTACAAAGCCAAAGGGGGGCTTATCGCTAAAAACGCCTACTCTTAATATTCCTCTCTCTTTGATAGCAGAAAGCCCCTCTTGAGCTTTGGATTTGTGATCAGAACACCCAACTAAGAAGAGCGCTACCAAAGCGCTAAAAACTCCAAAGAACTTTAAGAATGCACGCATACAAAACTCCTTGCGAAATTGCCCAGTCTAACAGCAAAAAACTAACAAGCACCTAAAAAATTAAAAATTTCTAAAAATTTCTGTGCCCGTTCAGATTGAGGTGAAGTGAAAAATTCCTGTGGGGGGGCTTGCTCTACCACTTGTCCTTGATCAAAAAATACAATGCGCTCAGCTACTTTTCTAGCAAACTTCATTTCATGGGTTACAATGATCATACTCATTCCCTCACTGGCTAGCTCTAAGATCACATCTAACACTTCTTTAACCATTTCTGGATCGAGTGAGGCGGTTACTTCATCAAAAAGCATCACCTCCGGCTCCATGCACAGCGCCCGGACAATGGCCACTCTTTGTTTTTGCCCCCCGCTAAGCTCCCTTGGGTAGGCTTGTCTTTTGTGTTCTAATCCCACACGTTTTAAAAGAGTAATGGCCTTTTCTTCTACTTCCTCTTTAGCGCGCTTTTGAACTTTTAAAGGACCTAGCAAAATATTTTGTAAGACGCTTAAATGCGGGAAAAGCTCATAACTTTGGAAAACCATGCCGATGTGTTGGCGGATTTGATTCCAATTTGTCTTAGGCGCGCTAATTTCTAGCCCCTTAAAAAAGATCGAACCTCCCTGTATGGGTTCTAGCCCATTTAAACAGCGCAGAAAAGTACTTTTACCACAGCCACTAGGCCCTAAAATCACCACCGCCTCGCCTTTTTGCAATCTAAAATCAATGCCATTAAGCACGACATGTTCTGCATAGGTTTTTTTAAGTTGTTTGGTTTCCAAAATTGGCATATTAGCCCCTGTGGTATTTTTTCTCTAGCCACTTGCTCAAACAAGAGAGCGGATAGCAAAGCATGAAGTACACCACAAAAATCCAGCCATAGACATAAAAACTCGCATGGGGCATTTTAAAGAGATTGACTTCAATCATTTGTTGGCCTACTTTTAATAAATCTATCGCACCGATTAAAGATACAAGCGAGGTGGTTTTGATCATGCGGGTAAAAAGATTGACACTAGAGGGTAAAAGGGCAAGAAAAGCCTGAGGGAAGAGAATAAAAAAGGTAATTTGCAAAGGTTTTAAGCCTAGAGCCTTTGCGCTATAGGTTTGATGCGGGCTAATAGAGGTGAGCGCGCCTCTGGTTAAATCCATCATTTCAGCTACGCCCCACACACTAAAAACCGCCACGCTAGCAACCTCCGCGCTAATGTGTAAGTTAAACCATGCAGAAAGTCCAAAATACACCACAAAGAGCCAAACAAGCAAAGGGATAATGCGCACGCTCTCCAAATACAAATGGCATAAAAAGCGCACAGATTTAGTACAAAAAGCCATCACAACCCCCATTAAAAGCCCCCCGATAATAGAAATAACAATGGAAAACAGGGCGATAAATAGCGTGGTTTTTAAACCTTCAAAGAGACGGGCTAGATTATCAGGCTCTAATAAAAATAAACTTTCTAACATGCTCTATTTTTACAAAATGTGAAGTAGTTATTTTCTATGTGTTTGGAATAAATTACTTTATAGGGCGCGGTTTTCTCTTGCATGCCCATAGCATTAAAACCTCTTTTAAAAGACTTACCCGAGTAGATCACAAATTCCCTTTAAGCCAAGAGAAGTATAACTTTTCAGTAAAAGGATAAACGCGCTCTTATTATCTAGGATATTTAAAAGGGCTGCGATCACACTATAAACCTCTAAAAATCTCTTTACAAAAGAATTTTGTAACAAGAGAATAAATAACCAGCGCAGGATTTTTACATGTTTAAAAAGCAAGCAAACCCCTACCATGTTTTTTTCTTATAAAATTGCTCAAGGGTTCTAAAAAGTAGGCTCAAAGGCAATAAAACCACCAAGTAAGTTAAAACCAAGAGGATGAGCGCCTCTGTGGTTTTATAATAAATGCCTATGAGATCCTTAGCCACAAACATCACATCTGTTAAAGCAATGGCGCTTACAACGGAGGTTTCTTTTAATAGAAAAATCACATTTGCACCTAAAGAGGGTAAAGAGATGGCTAGACTTTGTGGGAGCAAGACATAATAAAGACTTTGTAAGCGATTCAATCCCAAACTTAAAGCCGCCTCTATTTGCACTTTAGGCAGGGCCTTTAAACCTAGTAAAAAACTCTCTGCCATATAAGCCCCACCTAGAAAAGAAAGCCCGATAATCGCACATTGCATGGCACTTAAAGAAAAACCAATTTCTTTTAAGCCGTAGTAAAGAAAGAAAAGCTGGATAAGCAGGGGGGTATTTCTAGCTATCTCTACATATACCCGCGCACAGAGCGCAAGAAAAGGTGTTTTAAAAAACAATAAAAGCGCTACTAAAAAACCTAGTAGAGTTGCGCCTAAAATCCCAAAAAAGGCAATTAAAAGGCTGATTTTTAAACCCTGCACAAAAACAGGGATTGCATGCAACATAAAAGACCAATCAAGCTCCAAGCTACACCCCTTAGCCCCTCAAAATTTCAGGAGCATATAGGGTTGTGCTTAAAATAAGCTTATAAACTAAAGGACTCCATGAGATGAAAATTCATATAGCGATAAATTTCGGCTTTACGCGCCTCTAGTTTGTCAGCCACAAGTTCTAAATATTCGCTAGAAGTGGGGATTTTACCCAGTAGCGCACACACCGCGCCTAATTCAGCACTGCCTAAATACACCTGCGCACCCTTGCCCATGCGGTTATCAAAGTTGCGGGTGGAGGTAGAAAACACCACCGCATTATCGCGCACCCGTGCTTGATTGCCCATGCACAAACTACAGCCCGGAACCTCAGTCCGTGCCCCAGCAGCCCCAAAGATAGCAAAATAACCCTCTTGTGTGAGCTGTTTTTCATCCATTTTAGTAGGAGGCACGATCCAAAGGCGGATAGGCGAAGCCCCCGCACCTTTTACAATCTCCCCAAAGGCTCTAAAATGCCCAATATTAGTCATGCAACTCCCGATAAAGACCTCATCAATTTTATGGGGTCGTTTGGGATTATTGAGCACTTCGCTAAGTGTAGCCACATCATCTGGATCATTAGGGCAGGCTAAAATAGGCTCTTTAATCTCATTTAAATCAATTTCAATCACCGCAGCGTACTCAGCATCTGCATCGGGTTCAAGTAAAACTGGGTTATTAATCCAGCTTTGCATTTTTTGTGCTCGCCTCCTTAGAGTTTCTTGGTGTTCATAGCCATTGACAATCATTTGCTCAATGAGTTTGATATTAGAGCTTAGATATTCAATAATAGGCTCTTTATTCAAGCGCACAGTACAAGCTGCCGCGCTTCTTTCTGCACTAGCATCGCTAAGCTCAAAAGCCTGCTCAATTTTAATATCACCCAGCCCCTCAATCTCTAAAATCTTACCATTGAAAATATTCTTCTTGCCCTTTTTTTCCACAGTGAGCAAACCTTGTTTGATCGCATAGTAGGGAATGGCATTTACAAGGTCTCTAAGCGTAATGCCCGGTTGCATCTCTCCTTTAAAGCGCACGAGTACAGATTCAGGCATGTTTAAGGGCATGGTCCCAGTTACGGCTGCAAAGGCTACAAGCCCGCTACCAGCTGGAAAACTAATCCCAAGAGGGAAACGGGTATGGCTATCCCCACCAGTGCCTAAGGTATCCGGTAAGCCCATGCGATTAAGCCAAGAGTGGATAATCCCATCTTTAGGGCGTAAAGCTACCCCGCCTCTACTCGTGAAAAACTGCGGCAAAGTGGATTGTAAGCGCACATCAGAGGGTTTTGGATAAGCTGCCGTGTGGCAAAAAGACTGTAATACAAAATCTGCCTCAAAATGCAGGCTAGCTAATTCCTTGACTTCATCGCGTGTCATCGCTCCTGTTGTATCCTGACTACCTACAGTGCTAGCAAGCGGTTCACAATACTCCCCCGGTCGCACGCCCTCTACTCCGCAGGCTTTCCCTACGATTTTTTGGGCTAGAGTGTAGCCTTTTGTGCTTTCTTTGGGTTGTTCTGGTTTAGCAAAGACATCAGAGGGGGGGAGGTTTAAGAATTTACGCGCCTTGTTCGTTAGAGAGCGCCCAATAATTAGAGGGATACGCCCCCCCGCGCGGTATTCATCAGCTAGAGTGGTGGGTTCTAATTTAAACGAGCTAACCACCTTGCCCTCTTTACAGATTTCACCCTTATAAGGATAGACCTCAATAATATCTCCCTCTTTTAAATCCTTCACATCTGCGACTATGGGCAAAGCCCCACTATCCTCACAAGTGGCAAAGAAAATAGGCGCAACCACTCCCCCAATGACCACACTCCCCGTTCTTTTATTGGGTACATAAGGAATATCTTTCCCAAAATGCCACATAATGGAATTAGTCGCGCTTTTGCGTGAACTACCTGTACCCACTACATCGCCCACATACACCACCGGCACGCCTTTAGATTTGATATTTATTAAGCGTTCTTGGTAATTTTCTATGCGATTTTTAAGCATGGCATTTGCATGCAAGGGAATATCGCTACGGGTAAAGGCATCGCTAGCTGGGCTTAAATCATCGGTATTAGTTTCCCCATCAATTTTAAGTACGCACAGCTCTAGTTTTTCGGGTAAAGCCGGTTTATTTAAAAACCATTCAGCCTCAGCCCAAGATTTTAAGACCTCTTGAGCAAGAGCGTTAGTTTGGCTTAGTTCAGCGATGATCTCAAAAGAGTTATAAACAAGCAAAGTTGCCTTAAGGGCATTACAAGCGGCCTTAGCAATTTCTGTATCGCTACTTTGCAAGGCTTCAATGAGAGGCGCAACATTATAGCCCCCAAGCATAGTTCCTAGATACTCTACCGCCTCTAAAGGGCTAAAATGTGCACATTCTACTTTTTTGCTCACAAGATTGCCTAAAAATTCTGCTTTAACCTTTGCTCCCTCATCTACACCCGGGCTCACACGATGGATTAATAAATCCTTAGCCTCGTTGCACTCTGCTTTATCATTAGAGTACAAAAGGATATTGACCACTCTTTCTACTTGTTCTGCGTTTAAGGGCAAGGGAGGGATATGCTCCCTAGCGCGCTCCCGCGTGATTTGTTGGTATTCTTGTAAAAAATTCAACATATCAACTCCTTCTAGGTTTATCTTAGTAGTATATAACAACTCGGTTATTTTTTTGCCATGTCTAAAAGATTATTAAGTAAGGTTGTGTATGCGCTTTGGAAAAATTGATTATTTAAACCTACTTCCCTTTGATGTTTTTATTAAGGCCTACCCCACACCCTCTCATTTCAAGCAGTTTTTAAACCACAAAAAAACCTATCCGGCTAAACTCAACCGCGATTTTCTTTTTAAACGCATTGATGCGGGTTTTATCTCCTCTATTGCTGGTTTTAATTCTTGGCGTAAAAGACAAGTTACCCCCTGTGGCATTATTGGAGAAAAACAAGTGTTAAGTGTTTTAGTGGTACAAACTGCGCCTAAAATGGATAGCCAATCAAATACCTCTAATGCTCTTTGCCAAATTCTTGGGCTTAAGGGGCAGGTTTTAATCGGGGATAAAGCCCTGCGTTTTTATTACAAAGAAGGGAATAAGCCAAATTTTATAGACATGGCCACCTGCTGGTATCAACAAAAAAAATTGCCCTTTGTATTTGGCCGTTTTTGTTTCCAATCTCATAACTCTTTTTACCAAACCCTAGCCCGCGCCTTTTATGCTAAAAAGATCAAGATTCCTTTTTATATTTTAGAGCAAAGGGCGCGTGTGAGCCAGCTAAAGCGCTTACAGATTTTAGAGTATCTTAAGCATATTAAATACCGCTTGCGCGCTAAAGAGGAGTTTTCTTTGCGTTGTTTTTATCGCGAGTTGCGCCTTAAAAGAATTAAGGGACCCCGTCGTTTTTAAAGCTAGTATACATCCACTCCCCATACCACCCCAAAAAGCCTAGCAAATAAAACGACCAACGGGCTTCATTATAGCGCTCTGTTTGAAATAAAATAGGCGCACTTAATAAAAACACTAAAATCCCGGCTACTAGTACCAATAAATTAGCGTATTCATAAAGCCCAAAATACTCTTTATGTCTAGCAAGTAAAACTAACAATAACACTAGTCCAAGACAAAAGAGAAACCAATCTAGCCATGCTTGCAGGCTATGGGTTAAAAAATAAGTCTGCAGAGCGCTAGCAAAAAGAGTAACCAAACAGGTATTAAGAGAGGGGGCAAAAAGAATCAGATATTTGTTTTTAAATTTCTTACTTCTGAAATGAAACCAGATCATTCCTAGTAAAAAAAATGCAAGATAGAAAAAGAATGCGAATAAAAAAGCAGGAGTAGGGATAGGAGGGATAAAGCATAGGTATATAAAGAGTACCCCCCCGATAAATGCCACGATTTGGGGAATGAGTGCGCGGTTTTTATGCCATGCACAAAGTACTAGATAGATCAAAGACATGAATACACCACAGATATAAAGAAAAGGAATTAGGGGGCGGTAAAAGTGTTTATTAAAGATATTAAAGAGTTGCGTAAAATCATGGGCAAAGGTAGAGAGCAGTAAAGAAAGGCTTGTGATGACAAAGAGGATAAAGAAAATTGAGGAAAACACCACTTTGTAAAGATTGATTTTTTGCATGAGAATCAATAATTTTTACTAATAAAACTTTGCACACCATCGGCAATCCCTCTTGCTAAAGCCTGTTGGTAGCGTTTATCCTGAATGCGTTTAGATTCTTTAGGATTGGAGTTATAGCCAATTTCAATGAGCACTGAGGGCATTAAAGCCCCAGCTAACACCCAAAAAGGCCCCTCTCTAACGCCCCCATCTACGACATCTTTATAGCGTTGGCGCAACCTGTTTAAAATCCCAAACTGAATATCAATGGCTAATTTATTAGAAATAATGAGGCGCTGGGAATTAAGCGAATTTAAAAAGGAGAGTTTAGAAAAATAATCCATGACTTTTACATCATCTTGGTTTTCTTGCTCCGCCACTTTACGCGCCCTTTCACTGCGGGCTGTGGAGAGAAAATAGGTTTCTACACCTTGTGGATTGGTGTTGCTGTGCTTGGGGATAGAATTAGCATGGATAGAGATGAAAAGATCGGCGTTTTTGTTATTGGCAAATTCAGTACGCGTCTTTAAATCCACATAGATATCTTGGTTACGAGTCATGTAAACTTGATAGGCGCGGTTTTGGAGTTCTTGTTGGAGATATTTAGCCACCGCCAGTACAATACGCTTTTCACACACACCATTAACGCCCATTGCCCCACAATCATGCCCGCCATGCCCGGGATCGATCACGACTTTAAAGCGCTTGGTTTTTTTTAAGGGAGGGTTTTTAAAAGGAGGTTTAGATTGAGCAATTAAAAATTCTTCTAGGAAAATATAAAGATGATTATGGGTTAGTTTAAGGCGATAGGCCATGTTTTTGTGGATATTAATCCACACTTTAACTAATTTTCCAGAGGTAATTTTAATAGAGGTTTGGTTGGCAAAATGGTAGTTTCTAGGAGCAGGCATGAGTTTAGCATGGATTTGTAAAAGAGCTTTAAAGCGATTAAGCGCTATTTCTTTAAAAACACTGCGCTTAATATCTTGGTTAAAGCTAATGCGCAGATTGCTAACACCAAAGGGGACAACCTCTGTAATTTTAAGAACATGGGCATAAAGCCCTACTTGTAATAATAAGCAGACTAAAAAATAGCGCACCCATTCAATCCAAAATCAGCTCTTGCACGAGTTCATGCACACTGATAATTTTTTCAATCCTATACCCATTAGCTCCCGTAAAATATAGGCCTTCTGTGCGATTACCTTGATGGGCACGGCCTAATCCATCGGCAATACAGTAGCCTACTTTTCTAGCCTCCTCACCGCGGTTACAAGGACTTACACAGTTACTCACACAAGCAATTCTAGGCGCATTACCCTCTTTAATGCGCTCAAGTACACCAGTGTTAATAGCACGGGCTGGATAGCCTACGGGGGATTTGATGAGTACAATATCCTCTTTCTTCAAAGAGGGTAGAATCTGCGCATAGACTTTAGCATCACATTCTTTGGTGCCCAAAAAGCGCGTGGCCATTTGTACCCCACTTGCACCCAAAGAGAGCATTTTATTAATGTCTTTACGATCCCAAATACCCCCGGCTGCGATAATAGGGATATTCCCCCATTCTTTGCTAGCCTCTACAATGCCGGGGACTAAATTTTCTAACTGGAATTCCTCTTTAAAACAATCCTCGTATTTAAACCCCTGATGTCCCCCACTTAAAGGGCCCTCTACAATCACCGCATCCGGGATTTTTTTATAACGCGCACTCCAGCGTTTACAAATAATGTGCAAAGCCTTAATAGAGGAGATGATAGGTACAAGGGCTACGCTGGGAAAATCTTTGGTAAATTCGGGCATGTTAGTGGGTAGCCCGGCTCCGGTAATAATTACATTAGCCCCCGCTTCGCAAGCATCGCGCACCACCCGCCCGTATTCATTAATCGCATGCAAGATATTAGCCCCTAGCGGATTAGACCCACAGATTTTACGGGCATTTTTAAAGATTTCTATCAAAGCCTGCTTGGAGTAAAAATTAAGAGCCTCAAAAGGCTTTTTGGCTACGATTTTTTCTACAAAGCGCATGTTTTTATAATAACCCGTGCCTACGGCTGAGATCACACCTAAAATCCCTTCTTTAGCGGCATTCCCGGCTAGTTCATCCCAGCTAATTCCAACCCCCATGCCCCCTTGAAAAATGGGGTATTTAAGAATGTGTTTACCGATTTTAAGCGGTTTGAGTGTGGAGATCATGTACGCTCTTTAGGCAATGATAGCCCGTATAAATTTTCTCTTGCCCACTTGCACAACATAGCTCCCTTTAGAAAATTGGTACTGTTCATCTAAGATCACAACTTGATTAATACGCACTCCACCAGCTTTAATATCCCGTCTAGCCTGTGAGGTTGAAGGGCTTAGCCCCGCATTTTTAAGCAGTGCCGCAATCCAAACCCCTTCGCTAAATTGCATCTGTATAAGCTCGCTAGGGATTTGTTTATGGCTGATGCGATCAAATTCTGCTTTGGCTTCTTGAGCCTGTTTTAAAGAGTGTAAACGGGTTGTGATTTCTAGGGCTAGTTCTTCTTTGATTGCTTTAGGGTGTAA
Organism: Helicobacter suis; assembly: GCF_902196135.1. Lineage (GTDB taxonomy): Bacteria > Campylobacterota > Campylobacteria > Campylobacterales > Helicobacteraceae > Helicobacter > Helicobacter suis_A. The sequence continues at coordinate 19,057 of NZ_CABIKE010000001.1, forward strand.
TTTTTCTTCTTGTACGCCTTGTTTTAAAAGGGCGATTTGTTGGCTTGTTTGTGCGCTTAAAAGCTCGTAATAACGCCACATCAAATCATCGCTAATGCTTAGCAGTTTGGCATACATCTCTTTTGGATTCTCATTTATACCAATATAATTACCCAAACTCTTGCTCATCTTATGCACCCCATCAAGTCCTTCAAGTAAGGGCATGGTCAACACGCTTTGTTCCTTAGAAAGCCCATAAGATCGCTGTAAAAACCGCCCCACCAATAAATTAAACTTTTGATCATTACCCCCTAATTCTATATCACATTCTAAAGCCACCGAGTCATAACCTTGTAAAAGCGGATACATGAACTCCACCACGCTAATGGGCTTATTCTCTTTATAGCGTTTCTCAAAATCATCGCGCTCAAGCATTCTAGCTACTGAGAATTTAGAAGTCAAGACAAGCAACCCTTCTGCCCCTAGTGGCTTTAACCATGCACTATTAAAACACACATCGGTTAAATCTGGATCTAGAATTTTAAACACTTGTTCTTTATAAGTCTTGGCATTTTCTAACACCTCCTCAAAGCTTAAAATCTTGCGCGTTTCGCTCTTGCCACTAGGATCGCCTATAGTAGCGGTAAAATCCCCGATTACAAACTGCACCCGTGCGCCGTGTTTTTGCAAAGTAGCTAGTTTATTAAGTAAAACCATATGCCCTAAATGCAAATCTGGAGCGGTGGGGTCAAATCCGGCCTTAGCGCTGAAACGATTACCTGTGTTATAAAATCTCTCTACAAGGCTTTGTAAATATTCTAAGCCAATGCATTCTCCCATGCCCCTTGTGATGTCTGCCATAGCGTGTTTGAGTTCCATTTGCATCCTTTAATCCTGATAAGCGTCTTTAAGACTGGAAAATTCCCCTAGTCTTTCTTGATACTTGCGCATGACAATATCCTTAAACGCCCTCACTTCTTTAGCATTGTATTCAAATAGAATTTCACAATGGGAGGAAAAATTATCCCGGTAACCGCGGTAGTGGACTCCCACAATATGGCAATCGTTTTTGATTAAAAAAGTTAGAAGATGCAACAATGCTTCTTTTGTGTTGCTAACATGGATAATAATTTTATAAATCTCTTTACTTCTCTTGCTCCACTCAATAAAAACCATAGGCAAACCAAGATCAATATCTAGCCCGCCTTGTTTGCATAGTTTATGGTGTACCACAACCTTATGATCTTTATAATTTGGCATGATAGCCATAATTTCATCTTGGTATTTAGGGTGGCAACAATCATTAAACACCACCTGTTTAACATGCACATGGGGATTTGTATAGATAATGAAATTTTCTAAATCACATCTTTTAAGCCCAACAGAGGGCAAAGGCCTATTTAAAATCCGTGTGAAGCGAAACTGCATTAAATTTTTCATCACAAAGCCAAAAAGGCGTTGTTCGCTCCGTGTGTGCTGTGCTATCTGCGGGACCTTTGCTTGGATTTCTTCAACTAATTTTCTCACCCCATCAATGCTTTTCATCGCCTCACTCAAACTACACTCCACCCCATGCTCGGCTAACTTTTTTTCAAAGAGCAAATACTGCTTAGCCCCCATATCAGCCTCAAAAATCGGGGATTCAAAAATGGAGTTGAGGATATTAATCATGCTTTTAGAGTCAATCTCTTTAATTTGGTTTTTGCGCTGGAGTTTAAGATGGCTTTTGGCCCTAGAAGTGCGTAGCTGGTTAATCCAAGTAAAGCGCGGGATACTCTTTTTACCCTTAATAATTTTAACCACATCGCCACTTCTGAGTTCTTGATTAAGCAAGGCTTTTTTATTATTCACAAAAGCCTCTTTAGCCTTATCGCCTAATTCGCTATGAATCATATAGGCAAAATCTAAAACAATAGCCCCAGCTGGTAAAGTGTAATTATCCCCACTGGGTGAAAAGACCGTGATGTCCTCGCGGTATAAATCATTTTGTACTAAATCATAAAATTCTCTAGGATTGTCTTTATTATCCTCGCTTTGGTATTTAAGGTTGTGTAGCCATTTAAGACTCTCTGGCTCTGCGCCTCCGGCTTTATACTTCCAATGCGCTGAATTGCCATACTCTGCGCCCATGTGCATATCAAAGGTGCGGATTTGTACCTCATAAATGGAGGATTCATCAAAAATAGTGGTGTGTATGGTTTGGTAGCCATTTTCCTTAGGCAAAGCAATGTGATCCTTAAAACGCGAAACAATGGGTTTAAAACGCAAATGTACAATGCCCAAGATTTTATAGCATTCTAAAGGTGTATGCACCAAAACACGGACTGCCATTAAATCTAAAATTTCATCTTTATTCACCGCTCCCTTGCGCTGCATTTTTAAAAAGATAGAATAAGGGCGTTTAATACGGGTGGTGATTTGAAAATCTGTTTCTAAAAACCCAGCTTCAAAAAACATTTTTTCAAGCTTGCTAGCAAATTGATTAAGCTTAAGGGAAAGGGCTTGTTTGCTTTTGTTTAAATAAGACTGGATACTTTGATATTCTTGAGGGTAAATATAATAAAAACTTTTATCTTCTAATTCGTTTTTAATAGAGGACATGCCCAAACGGCTAGCAATGGGGGCATAAACGGCCAAAGTTTCTTTAGAGATGCGGATTTGTTTATCCCGACTCAAAGCATCAAGAGTTAAAATATTGTGTAACCGGTCGCTAATTTTAACCACCAAAGCCCTAGGATCTTTAATAGCACTCACTAGAATTTTTCTAAAAGTAAGAGCAGAAGTTACAAGTCTAGGGTTTTGGGGATCAAAAGCTAGCTCTTCTTTGCGGATTTCTGTAATTTTAGTCAAGGCATCTACTAAATTGGCTACATCTTCTCCAAAGAGTTCTACAATTTGTCCAATTTCACATGGTGTATCCTCCACCACATCGTGCAATAAAGAAGCACAAATCATTGCCTCATCGCCCCCACAAAAGGCCACAATACAAGCCACACAAATAGGATGCGTGATATAAGGGCCTCCTCCCTTTCGCATTTGTCCTTGGTGGTAGTGCGTGGCTAGATCGAGTGCTTGGGCGATCTTGGGAGTGATAGAGGTGGTGTTTTTTAAAACATCAATAGCTTCACTGGGCCCAGAAACTTCCTTAAGCAGTTCTAGAATTTCAAGCAGACCACCATAAGGATGAGTCTTAGTATCTTTCATCAATGCGATCTAGACTAATTTTTCCCTCTGCAATTTCAAGAATAGCAATATCTGTTGGTTTATGGGTTTTAATATCCATCGCCACTAAAGGCCTTGTACCCGCTCCTAGTTGTCTAACCCGAGAAAAGATGAGGTTAGATAAAATATAGCGATCTCCATTAACTCTTTCTAGTGCCTTAGCTACAATTTCTTCTGTTCTCAAATGTGTCCTTTATGATTGGGTTATTTATTTGACCATAGAAAAAACGCCCTTTTGATCCTTGATCACATGCAAAAGATTACCTTGCTTAAACATGTTACACACGACAATGGGCAGTTGGTTATCTTTGGCTAGAGAAATGGCGGTATCATCCATCACCTCAATATTGCCAATTAATGCCTCGTTATAACCAATAACATCAATTTTTTTAGCGTCTTCAAATTTGTTAGGGTCTTTATCATAAATGCCATCTACTTTAGTGGCCTTGACAATTAAATCTGCTCCAATTTCAATGGCTCTAAGCGTAGCGGCGGTGTCTGTTGTAAAAAAAGGATTACCGGTTCCAGCAGCAAAGATAACAAGCCGCCCTTTTTCTAAATGCCTAATGGCTTTGCGGTAAATATAAGTTTCACACACTTCTTTAATTTCTACCGCACTTTGTACCCGTACATCTAAACCCATATGCTCAAGGGCTTCTTGCATGGCAACTGCATTAATCACTGTGGCTAACATGCCCATATAATCCCCGCTTGTGCGCCGAATAATGCCTCCCTTAGCCGCACTCACTCCCCTGATAATATTGCCTCCTCCAATCACAATCCCCACTTCAATACCGTGATCGGCTAGTGTTTTAATTTCTTTGGCAATATAACTTAGAATTTGAATATCAATCCCAAAATTGCTTTCTCCGGCCAAAGCTTCGCCTGAAAACTTAACCAATACGCGCTTTTTAGAATGTGTTTTATTCTGCATAAATCCCGCTTACCTTTGTGAATACTAGACAAGGGCGCTATTGTACAACAAGGATGCTTAAGTTTGAATCAACTCTAAAACAACCTCTCTTATGGTCTGCATAGCCTTTTGTACCTGCTCTTGTGTGATAGTGTAGGCGGGCATGAAATAAATAGTATTGTTAAGAGGCCGCAATAACAAGCCCTTTTGTAAAGCCCTTTGAAAGATCGCTAAACTTAAGCGTAAATCTTTAGTATAGCCCTCTAATTCAAAGGCAAAAACCATGCCACAAGCGCGCAAATTAACCACACCCTTAAGCCCTGCTAAATACTCTTGCATAATCGCTTGAATTGCTAAACTTAGTTCTTGGTTTTTTACAACCACGCCCTCTTGTTCAAAAAGATCAAGCGTAGCATTAGCACACGCACAGGCTAAAGCGTTGCCTGTGTAGCTATGGGAGTGGAGAAAGTTTTGATTATTAGCATAGGGGGCGTAAAACTGGTGATAAATGCTATCTGTGGTTAAAAGCACGGCCAAAGGCAAATACCCCCCAGAAATGCCTTTAGAGAGGCATAAAAAATCCGGTTTAACCCCGCATTGTTCAAAGGCAAACATGCTCCCTGTGCGCCCAAAGCCCACCGCGATTTCATCAAAGATCACATGAATACCCCTTTCTTGGCACATGCGCGTAGCTTTTTTAACATAGTCAGCGCTATAAAAATGCATGCAGCCGGCACACTGAATCAAAGGTTCTAAAATAAAGGCACTGATGCGGGTGTGGTGTTGATCTAAAATACGCTCTAAGGCTTGCAAGGCTTTAGGAATATCTTCTGTATTTTTAGGTACGGGGGTTTGTAAATGCGTGCAAAAAAGCGGGCTATAAGTATCCTTATAAAGCCCAACACCTCCCACACTTAAGGCCCCTAGAGTTTCGCCATGGTAGCCATTTTGCAAAGAGAGAAATATTTCTCTTATCTCTCCTTTTAAAAGGTGGCTATGATAACTCATTTTCAAGGCCACTTCCACACAAGAAGAGCCATTATCCGCATAAAAACACTTATCAAAGCCACTTAAAATACAAAGCCGTTTGGATAGTGTAATAATTTGGGGGTGGGTGAGGCCAGCAAGCAGTACATGGGCAAAACTCTCTATTTGCTCTTTGAGTTTGGCATTGATATAGGGGTGATTATGCCCAAAGAGATTAACCCACCAGCTACTAATCCCGTCTAAATAGCGCTTATTCTCAAAATCATAAAGATAAACCCCTTTTGCTCTTTGAATAGGCAAAAGAGGGAGGTCTTTATAATCATGCATTTGGCTACAAGGATGCCAAATATGAGCTACATCTAGAGTATTCCAATAAGCATTGTTATAAATATCCATAAAACTTCTTTAAACCATTTTATCTAAAAGATTAACAATACAAAGCAAGATTTTAGCTAGTTTAAAATATAATAAAAGCTTATAGACAAATCGCGTACGCTAGAGGATTTAAATCCCCATGATCTCATGGATGCAAAAGCATAAGAAATATTTAGTTGTTACGATTTGGGTCAGCACGATCGCTTTTGTGGCGGCTGGCATGATTGGCTGGGGGCAGTATAGTTTTTCTATGGCTAATGGGAATGTGGCTAAAGTGGGTCGCGTACTGATTAGTGAGGAGGAATTAGACAGGGAGCATAGACGGCTTTTAGATATTTATAGCCAGTCTATCCCTAATTTTAAAGATTTGAGTGAAAAAGAGGTGAAAGCATTAGGCCTTGAACACAACGCGCTTACTCTTTTAATTAACCAAGCTTTGCTCAAAAATCTAGCGCTAGATTTGGGTTTAGGGGTGAGTGGGTCTGAGGTGATAGCAGAAATTCAAAAGAGTACGGCGTTTCAAAATGAGGGGCATTTTGATGAGGCTTTGTATAAAAAAATACTCCAAGAAAACCACTACCGCCCTAGCGCCTTTGAGGAAGGGATTAAAAATGCCCTGCTTTTACAAAAAATTTCAGCTCTCTTCCCTCAGGCTATCACTCCTTTAGAAGAAGAATCTTTCTTATGGCCTTTAAAATTACAGGATCAAGTACGCATTGAGGTTTTAGAACCTAAAGAGGTGGTGGTTACGCAACAAGCCCTTAAGGATTATTATGACCAGCACAAAAACACCTATAAAAAACCCCCTAGCTACACTCTAGCTGCCTTGCACATCACAGATACAGATATAGAGCCTGCTAAACAAGAGCAGTTACGAGCTTACTATGAGAAAAACAAACAGGTTTACACTTTACAGGGTAAAGTACAAGATTTCATGCAAGTTAAAACAAAAGTTAACCATGATTATCTCCAAGAAAAGACAAGAGATTTAGCTTTGCAAAAATACCTAGCGCTTAAAAATAACACTTTTAAACCCGCTACTGAGGTGATAACCAAATTACCCTACCCAGCAGAAATTGCCACTAAAATAGAAACGATGCGCCCGGGGGAGGTACTCAAGCCACAAAAGTATAAAGACGGCTGGTTGGTTGTTAAACTTGTTAGCAAACAAGCTAATCAACTCCAAAGTTTTGAGGAGGCTAAAGAAGAGGTGCGCATAGCTGTGGTAGAACAAGAGCAAAGAAAATGGCTAAAGCAAGAGGCATCTAAACAACTTTCTTACTTTAAAGGAGATGATATTGGTTTCTTATCGCTTGATTTTAAAGGCAATATCCATGATTTAGGAGAACAATCCTCTAAGGAGTTGGTGGGTTATATCTTCAAACACCCCTACAAAGAAGGTTTTGTGATTTTAAAAGGACCTAAGGCTGTGCTTTATCGTGTTTACTCCCAAGATTTTAAACACCCTATCCCTAATTCTAAGGATTTTAAACAGGTTGTGAGTAATCTTAAAACCCAAGCCTTTGATGCGATGTTAGTGGCTATGCTCAAACAACGCTATCAAGTGCATGTTTATGCCAAGTAGGGGTGTGTTTTGAATCCGATTATTCTTGGTGTAGATATTGGTTCTAGTAAGATTTGTGCCATTATCGCTGAGATCAAAGAGGGGACACCCCAAGTAATTGGCGTGAGTGTGCATAAATCTGAGGGGGTTAAAAAGGGCAATATTAGCAATATCAGCCAAGCGGGCGAAATTGTAAAAAGAGCCATTGAAGATGCTAAACGCATGGCCGGGCTAAATTTTGTTGAAAAGGCTATCGTTTCTATCTCTGGGGCATGTACTCAAAGTGTGAATAGTTCCGGGCTTATCAATGTTCCTAATAATGAAATCACGCTTAAAGAGATCAACCGCGTTTTAGATACAGCTCTGCATAGTGCTCATATCCCTACTGGTTATGAAGTAATTCATATCTTGCCCTATCAGTTTAAACTAGATAACCAAGATAATATTGAAGATCCTATGGGCATGAGTGGATCGCGTTTGGAAGTTTCTACCCATATTGTAACCGTGCAACGCAGTAGTCTAGAAAATTTGAGGCGGACCATCCAAATTGCGGGGGTAAAAATTGAAAATGTGGTTTTAAGCGCTTATGCCGCCTCTATTGCCGTGCTTAATGAAGATGATAAAGCTTTAGGTGTGGCATGTATTGATCTAGGCGGAGGGACTTGTAACATGATGGTTTATGGAGGTAGTTCTATGTGTTTTAATAACTACCTTAATGTAGGATCAGAGCACATTAGAGACGATCTAGCCAGTATTTTAGAAGTGCCTTTAGGTGTTGCGGAGTATATCAAACGGCAGTATGGAAATCTCATTGCAGAGGAGAGCGATCAAGAAATTGAAGTGCCGGATATTTCCTCAGAAAATAAGAAAAACCGCCTTTCTTTAAAATTAGTACACGACATTATCCGCGCGCGGGTGGTAGAAACTTTTGATGTGCTTAATCGCCGTTTAAAACAAAGCAACTTGCAAGATAGTATCCGTAGGGGAGTGGTGCTAACTGGGGGCATGACTCATGTAGAGGGAATTAGAAATGTCGCCTCAGTGATTTTTGGAAATATCCCTGTGCGCATCGCTAAGCCTGTTGAACTAAATGGTCTGTTTGAAGAATTAAAAGATCCAACTAGTTCGGTTGCCATTGGTTTAATTTTATATGGGGCGGGCAAACACACTAATTATGAAAAAGATTCAGAAAAAGTGATTCGTTACAAAGAGAATAAACATACAGAATTGCCCTCTGCCTTTACCTATACCCAAGAGCGCAATTACATTGAAACCGATTTAACTAATCTAAAACACACCAACGAGGTAGAGAGTGTAAAGGAGAGAAAAAAAGATATAATGTATCCCCATAAAGAAGTACCTAAAAGAGGGGGATTTTTAGAGCGGATCAAGGAGTGGGGCTCTAAGTTATTTTAAAGGAATAGTTGTGGCGTTAGAGGAAGATATAGGTGTAGAGGAAATTTTTGAAACCAATGGGGCTAAGATTGTCGTAATTGGCGTAGGGGGTGGGGGGTCAAATATGATTGCCCACCTGATTGCTACGGGTACTTACAAAGATATTACCCTAGTAGCGGCTAATACAGACGGGCAGGCGCTTAAGGCCTCCTGTGCAAAAAATAAAATCCGCTTGGGTGAGAAGATCACAGGCGGAAGGGGGGCGGGCATGAAGCCTGAGATTGGCAAACAAGCAGCCCAAGAGTGCGTAGAAGCCATTAAAGAAATGGTTACAGGTGCGGATCTGGTTTTTATTTCAGCCGGTTTAGGCGGAGGGACTGGCACGGGGGCTGCTCCGGTGATTGCCCAGATTGCTAAAGATTCGGGGGCATTAACCGTTTCTGTAGTTACCAAACCCTTTAATTTTGAGGGTAAGAAGCGCGCTAAGATTGCTGAAGAAGGGCTAAAAGAACTTAAGGCCGTGAGTGATTCAATTGTTGTAATTCCTAATGAAAAATTAGTGGGTTATATTGATAAAAATGCAGGCATGCAAGATAGTTTTAAAGAGGTCAATAATGTCTTAGCTAAAGCGGTTAATGGCATCTCTAGCATGATCATTAACTACGGCGAAAACGACATTAATGTAGACTTTGCGGATTTAAAAACCGTGATGAATCACCGCGGGTTAGCTTTAATGGGCATAGGTGAGGCTACCGGAGTGAATGCGGCCACTGTGGCGGTAGAAAATGCCATTGCCTCCCCGCTTTTTGATAATGTATCCATTAATGGCGCGATGGGCGTACTCATTAACTTTGAATGCCACCCAGATTACCCGCTTTTAGAGATCACTAATTCGGTTTCTATTGTGGAGTCTATGGCAGATGATGATGCAGATATTATTTTTGGTAAATGCACCTCAGCTAACATGCCAACCGATCATGTAAAAGTTACCATTGTGGCTACTGGTTTTGAAAAGCCTACAGAAAATAAAGAGGAAAAAGTAGAATCTGCACCTAGTTTTTCTAAGGGTACTTTAGAGGGTCTGCGTTTGGCTAGTAATGGAGATTATGGGGATGTGGATTTAGATGTTCCTGCTTATTTGCGCCACCAAAAGGATTAAAGCCTCTCAGACCAAAAGGCCTTAAAGCGAGCATAACGCCCCTCTAAAATCGCCTCTCTAGCGCCGCGTACTAGTTGTAAATAAAAAAAGAGGTTGTGTAAACTAGCCAAACGAAAATAGGTTAATTCTTTAGCCCTAAAAAGGTGGCTTAAATACGCTTTAGAGTAGTGTTTACAGGTATAGCAAGCACAATTAAAATCAAGGGGGTCTTGGCTCTGCTTATATTGTGCAGATTTGATAGAAATTTTTCCCTCTGAACTAAAAAGCGTCCCATTTCTAGCATTGCGCGTAGGCATCACACAATCAAACATATCCACCCCCCGCTCTATGGCTTCTAATAAATCCTGTGGCGTACCCACTCCCATTAAATAGCGCGGTTTATGTGCAGGTAAAAAGGCTTCTGTGTATTCTATAGTCGCATACATCTCCTGTGCGCTTTCTCCTACGGCTAATCCGCCAATAGCAAAGCCATCAAAATCTAAACCACACAACTCTAAAGCGCTTTGTTTGCGTAGCTCTTGATCAATGCCTCCTTGTATAATGGCAAAGATATGGTGATTGGGTTTGGCATGTTCTTTGTGGTACTTCAGACTTTCTAGTGCCCAAGCGGTGGTTTTTTGCACGGAGAGTTTTAAGCGATCTATTGAGGCTGGCAAACCTACCAAATCATCTAAAACCATACAAATATCACTATTAAGGGCATATTGAATCTCTAAAACTTTAGAGGGCGTAAAAAGATGAGTGCTACCATCAATATGGGATTTAAATACAATTCCTTGATCATGGGATTTAGTGTTGCTTGAAAGAGAAAAGGCTTGAAACCCCCCGCTATCGGTTAAAAAATTACCCGGAAATTGGGTAAAACCATGCAACCCGCCTAATTGCTTGATACATGCTGCCCCCGGTCTTAAATAAAGGTGGTAGGTGTTGGCTAGAATAATAGGAGCATTAAGATGTTGGCTTAAATCTAAAGCGTCTAAACTTTTCACGCTAGCTTGCGTGCCTACGGGCATAAAAATAGGGGTTTGTACCATTCCATGGGATAAAAATAAAGTTGTCGCACGGGCTTTACCATCTACCCGGTCTAGCCTAAAATCCATTTTTAACCTTAGCTTTTTTACATTATAATAGCTAAAAACGCTGGGAAATTAGGGTTGAAAAAGGTTGCATTAATTGTTGAGGGCGTGGTGGCTAAAAAGTTTATGGAGTTAGTAGTCTCCAAATTTTTTAGCAATAATTTTTATCTAGTGATCACCAAAGACCCTAGCTGTTTACCTAGTACTCTACCTAGTACTTTTGAAGTACATGTATTTGATCCTACCTCTGCCTATCGTCTTTATCCTTTCATTGATGCTAATGTAAGCGATATATTTATTTTGCTAGAAAATACCCAAGAACAACAGGTTATCTATGAAATTATCCGTCAGAAAAATAAAGAAGCGCGCTTAATTGTTAATCAAGGTTTGGAGGGGGTTAAAGATGAGAGGCTTGTATTAATTGATCACACCCAAATTATTGCTAATAAATTCATCGCTAAAATCCCTAATGTCCCTAGTGTACCACAAGGTTTTGGGCTTGAGCAGGGGGAGGTGATGGAGATTGGCGTACCTTTTGGGAGTGTTTTTGCCTACCGCCACATTGGTTCGTTACACCAAAAAGACTACCGCATTGTGGGGGTATACCGGAAAAATGAATTTTATTTAAGCCACTCTGCTATGGTGATTCAACCAAGAGATCAACTACTAGCTGTGGGTAATCCAGAAACACTTAATAATGTCTATTTACAAGTAAGAAGCAATGTAGGGCAATTTCCTGCTCCCTTTGGGCGAGATATTTATCTTTACATTGACATGCATTTGCAATCTATGGAGGCCTTAGAAAGAGATATTGATCAAGCGCTAGTTTTACACGATCAACTCAAAAGCGCCATGCTTTATATCCAAGTTTTACGCCCCACCTACACAGCCTTTATTGAGAAAATCCGTGCCATTGAATCTAAAGATATCCGCATTGTTTTAGACTTTAAGGGCTCTTGTTTTGCAGAAAAACTCCAAGTAGATAGCCAAAAGAAAATTGGCCTAGTGGTGGTTGGCAAAGAAATTTTTAATAAACGGGATAACCGCAAGGTTTTATTTGAGATCCTCACACCGATTTTTAAGACGAGTGCTAGGGGTTTTGAGGGGATTAGCAAAAGCATGGTTGTGTTAAACAAGGACATGGAACAAAACGAGGATATCTCTTCTGTGATGTTTGATGTGTGTGCCCAAATGAATTTAGACATGTTATTATACGATTTTGATCCAGATAAGCGTTACAAAGTAGAGGTTATTGAAAATTACGAACATCTCTCCCACATTTATAACCGGAAAATCAAGGTGATTCGCACACATGTTAAAAACCCCGTGCTATTTCTAAGAAGTTTAGAAACCCCTGTGGTACAGTTTTTACCCTTTGAATCTTGTATTACAAAAAACCAGTTTTTTTGGATGTTTTCTACTAAAGTAGAACGAATCGTATTTTTAAGTGATATACACCCCCAAATGTTTATCCCGGTGGTGGAGTGATGCGCCTTGATCTGTTAAAATACCCTATTGAGATTGGCGCGCTACCCCAAATTACTTATACCGGTAAGGTTTTAGTGGTGAGTGATACGGTGGTTGCACCCCTATATTTAGAACAAGTTTTAAACCATATCCAAGCTTCTAAAGTTTTTAAGATCGTTATTCCTACCGGCGAAGTGTATAAAAAATGGGAAACTTTAGAAAAAATCTTAAATGCAGCCTTTGAGGTTAATTTAAGCCGTAAGGATTGTTTAGTGGCTTTGGGTGGGGGAGTGGTGAGTGATATGGTGGGTTTTGCAAGCGCAATTTATAAACGAGGCATTGCCTTTTATAATATCCCAACCACCCTTCTAGCCCAAGTAGATGCTAGCATTGGAGGTAAGACCGGTATTAATAATGCCTATGGTAAAAATTTAATCGGAGCGTTTCACTCACCCAAAGCCGTTTATATTGATCCGCAGTTTTTACACACCTTATCCAAGCGCGCTTTTTATGCCGGTGTAGCTGAGATGATTAAAAAGGCGGTGTGTTTTGATGCCTCTTATTTTGAATGGTTAGAAAATCACTCTATAGAACAACACCTAGAACAAGCCATTGCTAAAAGTATAACTATTAAAGCTAAAGTAGTGATACAAGATGAAAGAGAAGAGGCGCTACGCATGGGGCTTAATTATGGGCATACTTTTGGGCATGCCATTGAAAAAGCAGGGGCTTATGAGGCATTATTGCACGGGGAGGCGGTGGCTATTGGCATGCAAATGGCCAATGCCTTAGCGTGTCAATTAGGGCTTTTAGATCAAAAAGTACAGATACGGATTAAAAATTTGTTAGCGCGCTACCAATTAGATTTAACCTATAAAATTACAAATGTAGAACAATTCTATAAAGATTTACAGATGGATAAAAAAAATGTCAACGGGATTACATTTATTTTACCCACAGGTCTTGGAAACTTCAAAGCCAAACAAGTACCTAAAGATCGCGTTATAGAGGTTTTAAATGCGTGGTGCTAGGTATTTGATAATTTTGCTTTGTGCCGGGTTACTTGTTGCGTCTGAAAGCCAAGAGTTACAAATGAAACTTAATAAAATTGAGAAAAATTTAGAAAGCCAAGATAGCATTTGGTTACAAAAATTTAAAAATTTTGAAAATTATGGGAAAATCTCTTTAGAGATTCAGCGCATAAAAGAGCGTTTGAAAAATCTTAAAGCAGATACTCTAGAGGCTAGCGCGCTTAATCACAGCCTAAAAACTTTGCAACACCAAGAAAAATTGCTTGAATCGTATAAAACTAATCCTTTTAAAGAACTAGTTGAAAAGCCCGCCATCACCAATATTCCCAATATCACTAGTCCCTTAGCCATTGTAACCGGCCTCTCTTTTATTAAAACCATGCGCGCTAAGTTAATCACCATGCAGCAACACCAAAAGGTCCTCAAGCAAATCATTGTCGCGCTTAATCAAAAAATAGAAATTCTAACAAAATTACAAACCATGCAGCCCAAACAATGGGATGTGGCGATTTATCAAGAACGGGTTAAAAAAATTGAATTTGAAAGCGCACAAGATCTACTCAAGGCTAGTTTAGATGCTTATACTAAGGATATGGAGGAAAATACCCAAAACATTAAATCCCAAATTAGAGATCAAGTTTTTAAACTCCTTTATGTCTTGTTAATTGCTTGTTCTAGTATTGTGCTAGCTTGGATACTCAAACACCTTAGCCACAAATATTTATACAGCGATGAGCGGGCTTACACGATTAATAAGGCAATTAATTTTATTAATGCCAATGTGGTGGTGCTTATCTTTTTATTTGCCTATTTAGAAAATGTCTCTTATCTAGTTACGATGTTAGGCTTTGTAGGCGCTGGATTTGCCATTGCCATGCGTGATTTATTCATGAGCATGCTAGGGTGGTTTAGTATTGTTTTAAAGGGTAGTTTGCATGTAGGCGATCGCATCAAAGTTGCTAAAGATGGGATGGTGTATATAGGAGATGTACTAGATATTTCCATGCTTTATATTACTTTGTTTGAAGATGTTACTCTGACCACCTATCTTAAAAATAATGGCCGCGCGGGGCGTATTATTTTTATCCCTAATAACTATGTCTTTACCGGCTTAGTGTCTAATTACAGCCATTTAGGTTTAAAGACGGTGTGGGATAGTGTGGATTTTTTCCTAACCTTTGATTCTAACCACCAAAGGGCAATGGATATTGCCTTAAAAATTGCCACAACCCACTCACAACCCTATAGCGACATCGCCCAAACCCAGTTTAGCAAAATGCGCACTAAATACGCTTTACGCGCCATTGAAGTAACGCCAAAAGTGTATACGATGACAGAAAAAGATGGCATGCGTTTGTATGTTTCTTATCTAACCAATGCCTATGCGACTCTGAGTTTGCGCTCTAAAATTTCTACCGATGTGGTACAAGCCTTTTTAAAAACCCGCGATGTCTTTTTAAGCACCGCTCTTAAAGAAATCCAAGAAAAACAAGAAAGTAGCCTTTAACATGCAACATCATTTTATTTTAGTGGCTTTAAATGCCGAAATGGGAGGCGCCAAACAAGGCAGTAATACAGGTGTAGAGCGTTTAAAAAATGCGTTACTTCAAAAATACCCACAAATAGAAACAGTAACCATTGGGCAAGAGGAGTGCACTCTAAATACCTTTTTTAAATACGCTAAGCATTTTGAGGATTATTATTGCTTTTGTAAATTTTTATTAATCCCGGGTCTACAGGAGGTGTTTAAAAAGCAATGCTTCTCATTAATTTTAAGTTCAGAACATGCGAATGCCTTTGGTATTATCCAAGCTTTGCGTAGCACACATCCGCAGAAAAAACTAGGAATCTTATATTTAGACGCCCATGCAGACATCCATACCGCTTATGATAGCCATTCAAAACATATCCATGGCATGCCTTTGGGTATGGTGCTTAATCATGTCCATAGTGGCCCTAATCCTTTAAACCGACAAGAACAAGAATATTGGCAAAAACTCTGTGCTTTGGGCATGCAAGATGGCGTATTAGCTTTTGATCCTAAACATTTAGTCTATTTTGGTGTGCGCAGTACAGAGGCAAGCGAGAGAAATGTCATTAAAGAATGCGCGATTCCTCTTTTTAGTGTGGATGCGATCCGTGCGGATCTAAGAGGTGTACTAGAACAAAGCCAAGCTTTATTAAAAGAGGTAGATATTCTTTATTTAAGCCTAGATATTGACATCTTAGATGGGAAAATCTTTAGTTCTACAGGTGTACGCGAAAATAATGGATTGCAGCCCTCAGAATTGCATGCACTTTTAGAAGGGCTTTTACAGACCTTTAAAACGCGTTTAGCAGCTGTTGAGATTACAGAGTATAACCCTGAATTATACACAGGTGATGGAGAAGATGAAAAGGTGGTTTTACAATTAGCCCAAAGTGTTTTAAATCAATTTCAATAAGGAATTTACATGACTCGTAGAAAATTTATCCTCACTAGTTGTGGTGTGAGTTTATCTCTTTTAGCGCCATTAGAAGGGAGTATACAGCCTATTAAGGCAATGGGTATTGTAGAGGTTTTTGCAGACGGGGCGCATTTAAGCGCTGTAGTGGTGGCTTATGACAAGCCTCTTTCTAGTGTGATTGCTAGTGCTTTTAAAGTAGAAGGGCGTACGATTCAAAAAGTCTATCTGCGCCAAAGCCCAACCAAAGGAGAGGCAACTGTTAAAGGAAAATTTGTAATCTTAGAACTCTCTTTAGATGATGCACAGATTGATTTAAAAGAGGAGGTGGCACTCAAGCAGAAAAAAGGCGCGCCTAAGCAGGTGGATAAACCCCGCTTTAAGGCCGGTGAACCCTCAGGGCATAATCTCATGTTTAAAACCCCCAAAGCCCATGTTGAGATTCTCAATTCCCACCCTCTTGAAATTTCTTCTATTTACTACCCCATAGTAGAGGATTTTATCGCCCAAGATTTTTACGATGAAACCAACCACCAAAACCTCCACTACAATCTTTTTATCCCTAAAGATAGTAGCAAAAAACCCCTCCCCCTTGTACTTTTTATCCACGATGCTGGATCGATTAGTACTTTTGTCAAAGCCACGCTTTTACAAGGTCTAGGCGCTGTGATTTTTGCCCACCCTAAAGAACAAGCAAAACGGCCATGTTTTGTTTTAGCCCCCCAGTATGATACGGTGCTAGTAGATGATGATTCTAAGGCCTCGCCCCTCTTAGACACAACTATCCATCTAATCCAAAGTTTGAGCAAAAAATACCCCATCGATTCTAAACGGCTTTATACCACCGGCCAGTCTATGGGGTGCATGGCCTCTATTGCGATGTTAATTAAATACCCTAATTTCTTTGCAGGGGCTTTTTTGGTAGCAGGACAGTGGAAAGCCTCACTATGTACGCCTTTACTTAAAGATAAACTTTTTATTATGGTTTCAGCTGATGATCCGGGGGCTTATCCGGGGGAAAATGCCATTGTTGCGTTTTTAGAGCAAAAAGGGGCTAAAATTGCTAAAGGTGTGTGGAATGGGGCGTGGCAGGCTAAGCAGTTTAAAGAGGCTTATGAAAAACTAAGCGATCAAAAGGCTACTATCCGGTATGTTGTGTTTTCTAAGGGAAGTGTATTATCGCCCACAGACACTAATAAGGGCAGTGCACACCGCAATACTTGGAAGATTGCCTATAGCATTGAGCCTATCCGTGAGTGGCTATTTGAACAAGTTTTAGCATAGGGAGTTTTAATGCAAAGCATTGGTCTAGTCAAAGAGAGCATGGATTTAGAATCTAGGGTGGGTTTGATCCCCCAAGATGTGGCTTTCTTGACTCATTATGTCAGTGTGTTAGTTGAAGAAAATGCGGGGCTGATGAGCGGGTATAGCAATGAGGATTATGCTAGAGCAGGGGCTACTATCGTCTCTCATAAAAAGGCTTGGGAGCAAGGTATCGTAGTCAAATGCAAAGAACCCTTAGAACATGAATACTCTCTTTTACAAGAAGGGGCTACCCTCTTTAGTTTTTTAGATTTGGCTTACAATAAATCTTTAGCCTCCATGCTAGTAGAGAAAAAAATTCTCTCAATTTGTACAGAAACCATTGCCGGGCCTAAAAACAATTACCCGATGCTTTTGCCTATGAGTGTGGTAGCAGGCCAACTAGCCGCCCATTTGATCCAACATTATTTATTAGGGCTAGAACATTTACCCGGAGTGTTTGGGAAAGGGATTTTATTAGGGGGGTTTGTGGGGGAAATGCGGGCTAAAGTGGTGGTAGTAGGTGGTGGCGTGGTGGGTTTGGAGGCCGCTAGAGTGCTAAGTTTATTAGGGGCTAGGGTAGTGGTGCTTGAATTAGATTATGCTAAATTACAAAACCACCCCTACACTTTTGCTCACCATTTAGAAATTTTAGGAATCAATGAGGAGAATATTGAGCGCGCATTAGAGGGGGCTGTAGGGTTAGTTGGTGCGGTACTCATCACAAGCACTCGTACACCTAAAGTTATTTTAAAACGGCACTTACAGAAAATGCAAAAGGGCGGGGTGGTGGTAGATGTGGCTTGTGATTTAGGCGGGTGTGTGGAGAGTATCCATCAAACTAGCCACTCTAATCCTCTTTATCTAGCTGAAGGGTTATTACACTATGGCGTGCCTAATATGCCCGGGGTGGTGGCTAGAAGTAGTTCGGTTGCCTATAGCCATGCAAGTTTGCCCTATTTGGCTTACTTTTTAGAACATGGCCTAAAAGAATTTTTGAAGGCCAATACTAAAACTGTTGCCAACACCTCAGGGGGATTAAGCGCTTATGCAGGATATTTAACACAAGAAAATATCGCTAGAAGTTTTGATCTACCTTATAAAAGTGTGGTAGAAATTTTGGAGGCACTAACTTAAAAATATATGGGCGTACTAGACACAATTCTATTAGTGTTCTTGGTGTGTGTTTTAATAGGCGGAGTGGGTTATTATATTTATATGGTATTAAAAAAATAACCCTCTAAATCCAGAAACACTAGGCGTTATTTAGAAGCCACATCTAACACTCTTTGCACGCTATCTATTTTGCTTAAACTCAAGTTTAAAACACTATCCTCTAATCCCCCAAGACTATGGGCTACATTGGCATCTAGGCTAATACAATCCCCGGTCTCTAAAGTGTGTTTTTGCCCTTCTACTTCAAACCAAATCCGCCCTTGTAACACCCGTACTTTAATCGCTCCGGGCGCTTGGTGTTTGCGCATCTCCTCTGCTCTTGGCATACAGATGCGGATTTCTACACCGCTATCTGTTTCTAAAAGCTTTTCAATGTGCAAACTATCAAAACTAACGCCTTGTAAAAAATGTAAAACTTGCATAACTCCCCTTTAGCTTAAGATTATTTTGGCCAGATAAATCCATAGATTGTAAGAGTTCTAGTATAATGCTCTTTAAATAATAATGGATAAAAAATGAGTGATTTAAATACTGCAAAGGTTAACCCGGTCTCTATGCTTGTACACATTTGTTGTTCTGTAGATAGCCATTATTTTTTACAAGAATTAAGAAAGCTTTATCCAAATACCCCCTTAACAGGCTTTTTTTATAACCCTAATATCCACCCCATTACAGAATACCACCTACGACTCCAAGATGTGAAGCGTTCTTGTAAAATGTTAGATATTTCTCTAATAGAGGGCGATTACACTTTAGATACATGGTTAAAAGCAATCAAGGGGTTAGAACAAGAGAAAGAAAAAGGGGCTCGTTGTAGCGTTTGTTTTGATGTGCGTTTAGAAGCCAGCGCACAAATGGCACTCATGCTAGGTAACCAGCATTTTAGTACAACTCTTCTCTCCTCTCCTATGAAAGAACAAGAAGTTTTAAAAACACAAGGGGAGTTGATTGGGAGAAGATATGGTCTAGAGTTTGTTTATTTAAATGTCCGTGCTAAGGGAGGTGTTGCTAAGCAAAACGCACTAGCCAAACAAGATAAACTGTATCGCCAAAATTACTGCGGGTGTTACTTTGCCCTTAATGATCAAAGGGAGGCGCAAAACAAGCCATGTATAGAATTAATCAGTTTTTTAGATCGCCAAATCCACCCAGCCAGCATAACCCACCGCCTAGAACTTTTCAAACAACGCGCTATTTTAGAAGAAAAACAACAAAATTATGAACTTTTACAACAAAGTTTGCAAACCTATTTGCTTTGTAGAGGTTTAGTTAAGATCAATGATAAGACACTTCCTAGCCATATTTTAAAACACTCTATGGAAAAGAAAGTTACTATTAAAGATCTACAGATTCAAAAGATTTCTTTAAAACCAACCTTAAGTGAAAAAATATGTAGCCAGCGGTACCATTTTGATCTAAAATCTCAAGATATAGAGTTAGGTTTTAGTTTGAAAGATGAAACTTTATTTTTAGATACAAGGGGTGTTAGTACTCTACTAAGTACACCACACAAACCGCTAAAAGCCCTTAAACTAAGCTACGATCAAGAGCTTTACATCCGCGAAAAACTAGTTGGCATAGAAAGTATCCAGCCTATTATTATTGTAGAAGACTTACGCCTTCTGCAATCTCCAATCTCTGTAGAAATTGTAGCCCAATTTTTCACACATAAAAACTTTTATCTAGTACAAACCCCCTAAAACGCGCCCTAAAGCCTAAAAAAATAGCGCCCATTCTTAGTATTAAAGATACCTAATCGCGCTTCCTTTTTCTTTGCGTGCTTTAATTGTGGTGGGCATAGCAGCTTTACCCAGAGCTACTAAACAGGCAATATTAGGCGGATTGACATAGGCATTAAGGACTTCATAGATTTTTTCAGCCTCAAACCCTCCCATAATACAAGAATCCACACCCATTAAAGTTGCTGCTAAAGTCATCTGGCCTACAGCGATATAACATTGCTCTTTCATGTAAGCTTCAATTAAAACTTGTTCGTTGCGTAGGCGATCTTTTAATAAAGTCTGTACACCTTGAGCCACCCTTTGGCGGTATTCTTGGGTAAAAAATTGATTCAGATAATCAGCAGTGAGCGCGCCAGAATGCATATAACCCACCACCACTAAAGCCGCACAGGTTTGTACCACTTGCGTGTTAAAATAGACAAAGGGTAAAATTTGCTCTTTGCGCGCACCTTGAAGTATAATAAATTCCCAAGGCTGGGTATTATAAGAACTAGGCGCTAGCCTTGCGGCTTCTAAAATTTGCTCTAACACTTCTTGAGAAAGCGAATAATCTGGATCAAATTTTTTACAGACAAAACGGCGGTGTAAAACGGTGTTAAGTTCGTTAGGGCTAAGTTGAAACTGCATCTAACCATCCTTTGATTGTATTTTAATCCTCAGAGGCTTTAGCCTAAAACAGGGTGGCAGTATAGCACCAAAAGATTAATAAAGGGTGGGCATGTTAAAATGCGCCCCTTAGATCAGAATGAAGGGTCAGATCATTTTAATTAAACGGCTTGTTGATAACTCTTTAGAAGCTTTAAAACACGCTAAATGAAAGTCTTGCATCTAAACGCTACACAAATTGGTGGCGCAACACAGGCAACTTTGCGGTTACACTATGCGCTTTTAAAAGAGGGGGTGGATAGTTATGTGTGGTTACAAGACTCGCGAGGGGGTGTACTAAATGATCGCATCTTAGGCCCGCGTACGCATTTAGCTAAAGCTCTAGCTATGATGCGCCCCTATTTAGATAAAGCGCCTATTTTGCTCTACCCCAAACGCAAAAAAGGTACTTTTAACTTGGGCTGGTTGCCCTTTAGCTCTGTTTTATCTGCTATCAAAGAGATTGATCCGGATGTTGTGCACTTACATTGGATTGCAGGCGGGATGTTGCCCCTAAGAGATTTGCCCAAAATTAAAAAGCCTTTAGTGTGGACTTTACATGACATGTGGGCTTTTACGGGGGGAGATCACTACTATAACGATGAGAATGAACATGTGTATAAACATTCTTGTATCCTTAATAGCCCCTTTGGACTAGACTTAGCCACTTTAGGTTTTTTGCTCAAAATTACATGCTAATCTTTTAAAAGCCTTGCACTTTAAAGGAGAGATTAAAATCACACATGGGGTAGGAATAATCTATCCTGCAAAAAAGCGCCGAGAAAAACGCCCCTATGCCCAAAAATTTATCTGTATAGCGCGTTTGAGTGCTGTTAAGAATTTAGAGTTTCTTCTCTTAGTTTTTGCGCATTTGCCGGAGTTATCTTTAAGCGTGGTGGGAACAGGGGAGTTAGAGGAAAAACTTAAAAACATGGCAAGCCCTAATGTTGTATTTTTAGGAGCTATAGAGAATGCAAGTTTAAATTCACTTCTTTGTGCGCATGATATGTTAATTTTACCTAGTCTTAAAGAACCTTGGGGTTTGGTGGTGGAGGAGGCGCTCTCAGCAGGATTGCCTGTTTTGGTGAGTTTGGCCTGTGAGGCACAAGTTTTAGTGCAAGAGGGGGTCAATGGGTTTTTATTTTGTCTAAAAGATAGCGCGAGATTACAAGAGCTTTTAGAGAATTTGGGCATGTATTATTCTACTTTGTTGGAAGGGGCGCAGTTATGGAGTTTAGAGGATAAAAATAAAGCACAGATAGAGGCGTATTTATGAAAATTAGTTTGGTTACACCAGTTTTAAATAGGGTAAAAACTTTAGAGCACACGATTCAATCTGTTTTAGAGCAAAGCCAAGCACCCTATGAACATCTGATTATGGATGGGGGGAGTGTGGATGGGACACTAGAGCTTTTAAAGGCCTATCCACATCTTCTAGTACATAGTAAGCCCGATCTAGGGCTTTATGATGCGATGAATAAGGGCATTGCTTTAGCTAAAGGAGAAATCATTGGAATACTTAATAGCGATGATATATACGCCCACTCTCAAGTTTTAGAAAAAATAGCACAAGCATTTAAAGATAACCCACAAGCACAAATGGTTTATGGGGATTTGGTGTATGTAAAGGGTGCTAAGGTGGTGCGCTATTATCAAAGCGCAAGCTTTGATCCCAAACTCTTTTTTTATGGGCGCGTGCCCGCACACCCTACACTTTTTGTACGAAAGGAGGTGTATACGCGCTTTGGGGGATATAAGATAGATTATAAAATAGCCGCTGACTATGAGTTTTTAGTGCGTACCTTACTTAAGGGAGGGGTTGCTTGGGCTTATCTGCCTGAAGTGCTTATTAAAATGGGAGTAGGAGGAGTGAGTACGCAAGGGTTTAAAAGTTTGTGGCTAGCCAACAAGGAGAATTTGCGCGCCTGCAAAGAAAATGGGATTAAAGCTAACTTACTCACTATGCTTTTAAGATACCCCTATAAAATTAAGGGTTTATTTCAAGCAAAATTTAGCGTCTGGAATTAGAATCCTTGGCCGCGCCATAGGAAAATCTAACATAAATAGCTAGGCTATTATGAAGCCCCATTGTCTACCCCTTCCCTATCATCATTGTCTGTCTTCTTGTTAATCTTATCTTCTAAAAATTTGAAGACCTTTTCTAAATTTTCTTTGGTTTCATTGCTTAGTTTGTCTTTTAAATCGTGAGTGTTTTTAAAGGCACTAGAAACCATGCTTGCTTCTTGCCTATCTTTGCAATCTATTAGATCAAACTTCTCGCGATCCTCTTGGCTAAAGAGGGACTCTATAGTCTTAAACTCTTTAGACTCTTTAGACTCTTTAGAATCTTTAGAATCTTTGGAAATATTCTTGAGACTAAAAGCAGATATAGACATGGATTTCAATTTGGCCTCCCTAACAGCCTCGTCACCTGCCCGATCTCCATCAACTAATAGAATTGGGGTTTTTTTCAAATCCATTGTTTCAATGAATTTAAGAAGTTTAGGGATCTTTACCTCTATTTCTCCCTTTTCGGCGTCGCCAACCCCATCGATAGGTAAGAAAACAAAATCGGATTTCGTATCTCTAATTTCTTGGTAGGCGCTCAAGATATTATAGTCCATAATCCCCTCCACAAAAATCAATTGAACTTCTCTAAAATTAATCTCCAAAAACCCAAGTGCCTCAACAATCTCTTTTAAAACATCCACCTCTCCCAAATCTAGGCTAGAAAAATTATTTTGAATCCGTGCCCCCTTACCCTTATCATTTTTAACTACCAAGCGTATTGAATCTAAATGTTTGGTGTCTAGCATAAAAGGGGAATGGGTACTCACAATAAAAGTGATGCCATTTTTTTGTCCAAACTCTCTTAGAAAGCGCTGTAACTCCTTTTGGGCTGGAATAGACAAACTATTTTCTGGCTCATCTATAAGCACCAGATCACCTTTTCCAATTTTGCCCTTGCAGAGGAAACTAAAAAAAAGATTAAAGAATTTCTTAAACCCCGTACTTTGCCGGTCTAGAAAGATTGTCTCTCTACCCTCGTAAAGATGAAAAGATAGGTTATCCGTGCGTAATTTCACCTTGAAATTATAGAGACCTTTTTGTGCATACATTTTATTAAACTGCTGGACTACTTCTTGTAATCTTTCCTCGATATCGTTCTCTTGGTCGTCTAAATACGCTATTTTGTTCTCCTTCTTATATCTTTGATAAGCTTCAAGTAAAGACTTCTCATCTTTTTTTAAGATATCAAAGAGTACATTGAAAAAAGTGGATTCTTCAGTGGATTTTTCAGTGGATTTTTTTATTTGTTCATAAGAGACTGTGCAATCTTGATCACTAATAGGTTTGGTTTGTGCTAAAACAATGTTGGGGAACTTGAGTGGTGGGGGAGGGGAATCTTGTACCTCTACCCCTTGGAGGGTGGCTTGCTTGGTGTAAACCACTGAGGTATAAACCACTGATTCAGGATTTTTTAAGACTTCTATTAAATCCCTAACATCACCTTTATTTTCTGCTGTTTCATAGGCAATCTTAATATTTGGTAGGACATTGATTTTTTCTTTGATGTCATTTTCATCCCCTCGCACACGAACACATTTTAAGGTACTTGACTGATCCACTTCTGCTGCGCATGAAAACACTATCCCATCGATTGTCTTTAAAAAAATAGCCTCTTTCATGTTTCCTTTAACTTCATTTTTTCCATAGATCACCTCCACAGGCTTCCTAAACGCTTCTTGGATGTTTGCAAGATTTTTATTTTTTAGGATGCTTCCCAAAACTTCTAAGGCATTTTCAATGATGCTAGACAGTACAAATGATTCAGGATTTTTTAAGACTTCTATTAAATCCTTAGCATCACCTGTATTTTCTGCTGTTTCATAGGCAATCTTAATATTTGGTAGGACATTGATTTTTTCTTTGATGTCACTTTCATTATCTAATACACGAACACATTTTAAGGTACTTGACTGATCCACTTCTGCTGCGCATGAAAACACTATCCCATCGATTGTCTTTAAAAAAATAGCCTCTTTCATGTTTCCTTTAACTTCATTTTTTCCATAGATCACCTCCACAGGCTCCCTAAACGCTTCTTGGATGTCTGCAAGATTTTTCTTTTTTAGGATGTCCTTCAAAACCTTTAAGGTAGTCTCACTGATGGTAGATAGTACAAAGGTTTTCTCTATGGGTTCAGCCCTACAATGTAATTCTAGGCATACACAAGGTTCCACTTTTCCTATATTCATAAAGTCAGCACAATCAGTCTGCTCAAGCCCTTTATTTATTTTAGTAATCCCCTCTAATACATTGCTTTTGCCCGCATTATTAGCTCCAATAAGACAAATCAATCCCCCCTGCCTTAAACCGCCAACATCTAACCAAGCTCCATCACCTCCTATACCCACCCCTAAATTCCTAAAGTTTTTAAATCTAATACGACACATATCCATATCTTAAATTCCTTATTTTTTAGTTGCAATAAACTTTTATTGTAGTCTAAACTCTATTAAATATGGCCTAAACTCTATTAAAATTAAGGGTTTATTTCAAGCAAAACTTAGCGTCTGGAATTAGAATCTTTAGCCGCGCCATAGGAAAATCTAACATAAATAGCTAGGCTAATAAGTAAAGCCGCTACCCCTCCGGTAAGATACACAGCATAAACGATTTTATCCGGCGAGCTGATACTAAATTTAAAGACTAACATCAAAGCCTCAATGGCCAAAGCGATGATGATCGATCCAAGAAAGCGAATCATGGTACGGTGGATCGCATGGTGGTTATCCCCGCTGTTTTTGCCTAACACCTCCTCCTCAAAAATGGCCTTGACCAAGTCTACCGTGGCTAAGGCTAAAGTAAGAAGCACAATCGGGTGAAAAACCTCCTTGATGTCAAAATGATTAAAATGGATAAAGGCCATGTATAAACTAGAAATACTCTTGACAAAAAGAAGAAGTGCTACAATAGCTAGCGTGATAGAGATAGCAAAGTACATCACCACACTACCCTCAGCAAAAGCGCCATAGTGTCTAGAAGAAGAGCTTAGCGCGATGGCTGTTTTAATTGGAATGTGCATGCACACAACATAAAAGAGCTCTTCTTGATCGTTATAAATAGGATAGGCAGCTGTAACGACTAACCCGCGGTTATTGCGGGTGGGGTAGGGGTTTGTGATGATACAGCGGCGCTCGGTAACTGCTTCATAAAAATACCCCCTCTCTAAAGAATTGCGTGTAAAACTGCTTTTGACATTGCCCTCTCTATCAATTAAATTCCCATTTTTATCCAGAATAAAAATATCCTCTTTAATGCGCACCTCTTGCTTGATGCGCTCCATAGAAAGCTGGATATATGTTAAGGTAGGCTCTTTAAGATAGTTTTTAATATTCTGGGTGAATAGATAAGAAACATAGGCATATAACTCGCTTCTGACTTTTGCATACTCGGTAACATCTTTAGACAGCATGGTTTCCTCGTATCATTGAATCATAAAAGTCTTTGGGGTTTTAAAGGTACTTTCCATTGTCTGCATGGTTTTGGCATACAATTTATTAAGAGCCTGCGTTAGGGCATTGTTGTAATTTTGATTAGAATCGCCCCTCTCATTAGGATCGCTATCTATTGCATTAAATTGTAAAACGGGTTCTTGGATTTTAGTATAAACTTGGATCACACATGAAGGAGCTGTGCTATTACAAATTTGTAATTTTAGATCACTAGTGGCCATTAACATGTGTAAAACTTGTGTGGGGTCTAAATAATCATTATGCGTTTCTTTAAGTACGGCCTGAATTGCTTTAAGATTTCTGGGCACACTATTAAAGCCTAAGGATATAGTACCACTCAGTTTAGCACCTGTGGCTGTACTAGCTAGACTCACTTGATAACCCTTAGCCTCTAACAAAGCACCCACACCTTTTTGTAAGGCAAGGATATATTTCTTTTGATCGTATTTGGGTACAAAGTGATGTTTAAACACCACTGCTGGATAACCCAAGACAAGCGGGCCTAAGTTAGCTTTTGTAGGGATTTGTGAAACGGCGTAGTGGAGTTTTAAAGAGGGTAGGGTAAAAACAACATCTTTACAGCCCAGCAAAAAAAGCCCCACAATAATAACCCGCCACATCGCCATGCACTCTCCTAGAGGAGCGTATTATAACATGGTTTTAGTTTGGAGTTGTCCTTCCTCCAAAGTATAAATATGGGTAGCAATTTCTAAACTAGCAGGATTATGCGAAATGATGATGATTAAACGATCTTTTCTTAAGCTATAGATAGTTTCTTTAATCCCCTCTTGTGTGTGCACATCTAGCGCTGAGGTGGCCTCATCAAAAATAAGCACGCTAGCGTTGCGATACAGCGCACGGGCGATGGCAATTCTTTGGCGCTGTCCCCCGCTTAAATTTGCCCCAAATTCCTCTAAATTAGCCCCTATTCCGCCTAAACTTTGCAGAAAATCCAAAGCCTGCGCCTGCTTGAGACATTCTAGTACCCTTTCCTCATTAATGCTTAGCCCATAAGCCACATTTTCAGCCACACTACCACTAATGATAAATACCCTTTGGTTGACAATGCCAATCTGATCGCGCAAACTCTTTTGTTGCAAAGAACTAATGGACATGTCATTGATTGTAATTTCCCCTCTAGTGGGTTCATAGAGGCGTAAAATTAAATTAACTAGTGAGCTTTTTCCACTCCCGCTTTTACCAACAATAGCGATGATTTGATCTTGCTTAAAATCTAAATTAATATCTTGTAAAGCAAATTGATGGTTATTTTGATAGGCCAAATACACTTCTTTAAAGGCGATGTGCTTGATGGGTTCTTGTAAAATTAACGATCCATCTACAATCCCCGGCTCTCTTTCTAAAATTTCATAAATCCGTTCACCGGCAACTAAAGCTTCTTGAAAGTTAGAGGCAATTCTAACCAGCCGCTTTATAGGAGTGTAGAGCATAAAAAGAGCGGTGATAAAAGAAAAGAAAGCCCCCACGCTAATATGCCCTTTGATCACTTCTAGTCCGCCTAAATAAATCACTAAAGCAATGGCAATAGAACCTAAAAATTCCATTAGAGGGCTAGAAATTTCTGCGTATTTAATGCCCTTTAAACTCAGATCAAAAAAGGTTTGGTTTTCTTTTTGGAAAGCCTGCAATTCTAAGGCCTCTCCATTAGAAGTTTTCACCACTTCTACGCTATGAAAGATTTCTGATAACCTAGCCGTCATGCGCGCATTGGTCTCTTGATTGGCTTTACTAAGCTTTTTAACCTTTTTGATAATTTTACTAAGTGGGAAAGCCGCTAGGGGCATGATAATAAGACCAATGAGGGCAAGTTTAGGGCTTTGATAAATCACTACAGCTACCAAACCTACAACGGTGAGCATTTCGCGCATGCTTTCGGATAAATAATTAGAAAGACTGGCGCGTACTAAAGCGATGTCATTAGTGATGCGGGTAATTAGCTCGCCTTTTTTAGTGCGCTCAAAAAAACGGATTTCCATTCTTAAAAGGGTATAAAGCATGTGATCGCGCAATTTTTTTACGATGTCTAACCCGATGTAATTAGTGAAATAAGTTTGGACATAAATCCCCCCACTCTTGCCCAGATAAGCCAAAATCACCAAAAAGGGCAAGATAGAAAGCATGCGGGTGTCTTTTTCAATAAAAATCTCATCTAAAGTTGGCTTGACTAGATAGGTCCCCCAAGCTGTACTAAGAGCGACAACAATAGAGGCAATCACTACAAGTACAAAAGCCCGCATATGCCCCTTAAGATAGGGATAAAAACGCTTGAAAAAAACCTGCAAGTCTAGCCTAACTCATAACCCGCATCTAAAATAGCTTCTTTGATAGCCTCTAAATTTGCAGGATTCTCAAAAGCAACCACCACTTGTTGTTTTTCTAAACTCACATCAATTTTATTAACCCCCTCTAGTTCTCCTACAAATTTTTCTATTTTATCCACACAATGTTGGCATGTCATGCCTATAACTTTAAGTTTAATCTCTTGCATGTAATCCTCTAATTTTAAAATGAATACCCCTAAGCCTTTGGGCGTTAAGTACCACGCTGACACTGCTTAAACTCATGGCTAAACTTGCTAGCATGGGATTAAACATAATGCCTAGTTTATAACCCACCCCACAAGCTAAGGGAATAGCCACGCTATTATAGCAAAAGGCCCAAAAGAGATTTTGTTGGATATTAGTGATTGTGTGCATGCTCAGTTTGATCGCACCTACAATTGATTGGATATCGTTATTAAAACTCACAACATCGGCCACTTCTAGACTTGCATCGCTACCCTTAGCCATCACAACCCCCACATCGCTACGGGCTAAACTAGGCGCATCATTCATGCCATCGCCTACCATCATCACAATTTGACCCCGTGCTTTCAATTCATCTATAACTTTTAATTTATCCTCTGGCTTAGCCTGTGCTTTGTAGTTTTCTATGCCCAGTTCTGTAGCAAGGGCTTTGACATTTAACAAAGCATCCCCGCTTAAAAGCATGGGGGTGATGTTTAAAACTTTGAGTTGTAAAATGGCCTCTTTTACCTCCGGTTTTAGACGATCGGCTAGTACAAATACGCCTAGAATTTCTGAATCTGTACCAACAAAAACCGGTATCCCTGCTAAGTTTTCAAAAGGATTTTCTGCATTGAAATATTCTAAATTACCCGCTTTATAAACTTGCTCTTCTATTTTGCCACAAATCCCAAAACCCGGTTTAGCCTGCGCATCTTCTACCTCTTCTAAGATCACGCCTTGCTCTTTAGCATAACTTACAATCCCTCGAGCTAGCACATGTTCGCTATGCGACTCTAAACTCGCACATAAACTTAATACTTTTTGTAAATCTATGCCTTCTTTAACGCGTACCTCTTGTACTTCTGGTTTGCCTAAAGTAAGTGTACCTGTCTTATCAAAAACCACATAATTAACCAAACGCGCCTTTTCTAAAGCCTGTGCATTTTTAAAAAACAACCCTAGTAAGCTCGCTTCTTTTTGGGCGACTAAAATAGACATGGGCGTGGCTAAGCCTAAAGCACATGGACAAGAGATCACCAAAACGGCTACAAACACTTCCAAAGCCTGTTTAAAATCCCCTAAAATAAGCCACACTAAAAAAACTAAACTAGCAATAGCAATGACAACTGGTACAAACACCCCAGCTACTTTATCTGCTAGCCGTGCAATTTGGGCTTTAGAACCTTGAGCGTTATTAATGAGCTCTAAAATCTTATGTAGGGTGCTATTTTCTGGTGTGTGCGTAGCGCGCATGAAAAATGTCGTGGTGGTATTAAGCGTGCCTGCAAAAACCTCCATGCCCTCTGTTTTATACACAGGCATGCTCTCACCGCTTAACATAGACTCATCAATTTCAGCCTCGCCTTTAGAAAGCACCCCGTCCACTGGGATATAACTCCCGGGTAAAATCTGGAGTACATCTCCTTTTTGCAAACTTTCTATAGAAACTTCTACAATTTGATCCCCATCTAGTTTAAACGCGCTCTTGCTTTGGTGGCTAATTAAAGTTTGCATGGCTTTTAAAGCCTTATCTTTAGAACGCTCCTCTATCCGCTTGCCAAGCATGACAAAAAATAAAATCACACATACGCCTTCAAAATAAAAGCCCTCTATGGGGATGTGTAAATAGGCTTTAGAGAGTAAAAATAGGCTATAAAGCCACGCACTAGCAGTACCAAGAGCCACTAGGCTATCCATATTAGGTTGGCATGCAAAAAGGGCTTTAAAACCCTGTAGATAAAAATCCCGTCCCATGTGCATGGCAATTAAAGTAAAACATAACTGAATCAAGCCATTATTAAAAGGGTTTTGTAAAACTGGGGGCAAGTGGAGGAATTTAGCAAACATAGAAAGACTGAGCACCCCTAGACTGGCTAAAAAGGTTAAAATGAGTTTGTAATTGGGCGTAAGAAAAGCAGGATTAAAAAAGGAAGGTTTAGTGCTGTCTTTGGCTTTGTTAATGAAAGCCTCATTTTGTGGGTGATAACCTAGCTTTTCAATTTGTTTAAAAATATCCTCTAGGCTAGCTTGACTCTCATCATAGTTAACCACCGCCTTTTTGCTAATTAAATCCACTACAATACTTTGAATGTATTTTTTGCGCCCTAAAGAGCGTTCAATTCCACTTGAGCACGAGCTACAAGTCATGCCCTCAATATAAAAGTGTTTGGTAGTCATTTTTGTGTGTACCTGAATATGATTTTAGCCATTAAAAAAATCCAGCGCACAATGCCATAA
This sequence comes from Helicobacter suis, assembly GCF_902196135.1. Taxonomy (GTDB): domain Bacteria; phylum Campylobacterota; class Campylobacteria; order Campylobacterales; family Helicobacteraceae; genus Helicobacter; species Helicobacter suis_A. The sequence goes on from NZ_CABIKE010000001.1 coordinate 49,819, forward strand.
AGCAAGTAACAAAGCATAGAAGCACTAAGCATTTCTAGGGGCCGTACAAAAAGAACCAATAAGAAAAACACTAGCAAAACAAAGAGTTTTAAATTCCACTTGACTTTTTTAAAGTTAGGGTAGCGGATATTACTCACCATCATTACGCCTAAAAACACGATATAAACAAGCATTAAATACCCATACTGGGTTTTAAACAGGTTATATTTAAAATCAAGCAAAATAGCCAATACCACTAATACCGCTGCTGAAGGAATAGGGATACCAATAAAAGAGTAGGGATCGGTGGTTTGGGTGGTTACATTAAAACGGGCTAGGCGAATAGCCCCAAAGATCACAAACAAAGCACAAGCAGCCATACCCATGCGCCCATAAGTATAGCCCGTATAAAAATAAGAGATAACACTAGGGGCTGCTCCAAAAGCCACCACATCTGCTAACGAATCAAATTCTAAGCCAAATTTACTAGTGGTGTTGGTTAATCTTGCTACGCGTCCATCTAGTCCGTCTAACACCAAACACACCACCACTAACCAGCATGCGGTTACAAAGCTTCCCTTAGAGGCATAAAACACCCCCATCATGCCTAAAAAAATACTGCCCGCTGTAAAAAGATTGGGGAAGAGATATAAAGGCTTGATGGGCATTTGCCTAACTTGCGTGCTCTTCTAAGGGCACTAGACGACTCTCAAGACTATTAGCCACCTCGTATTCGCTAATAATTTCGCGCACCCGCTCACCGGTAATAACTTCCTTTTCAAACAATTCACCCACCATCACCTCAATGGCATCTTTATAATCATTCAAGGTTTGTTTGACATGGGCATAGCGTTCTTCTAAGAGATTTTTAATGAAGTTATCCATCTCTTCGGCCATCTTTTCGCTAAACTCGCGCCCATTGCCAAAGCCCCCGCCTAAAAAAGAATTGCGCTGTTTTTCTAGCACCATCAACCCACTCACATCGCTCATGCCATAATAACTCACCATGCCCTTGATGATGTCTGTGGCGCGTTCTAGATCATTACTAGCCCCAGTAGAGATCTCTTGTAAAAAAACATCCTCAGCCGCCCGTCCGCCTAAGAGTACATCAATTTCAGCGATGAGCTCGTGTTTTTGCATCAAATACTTGTTTTCCTCAGGCGTGTTAAGCGTATAACCTAGAGCTGCCATGCCCCTTGGGATAATAGAGACTTTATTCACCCGCGCAGAGCCCTTAGTCATCTCTGAAATCACCGCATGCCCACTTTCATGGTAGGCCACAATTTTCTTTTCCTTAGGTGAGATGCGGCGGCTCTTTTTCTCTAACCCGGCAATGCCCCTTTCTACGGCCTCTTTTAAATGTTGCTGTTTGACCTCTTTTTGGTTATTGCGGCCAGCTAGCAAGGCAGCCTCATTAATAATATTAGCTAGATCCGCTCCGGCTAATCCGGCTGTGAGTTTGGCAATTTCTTGCAAATCCACATCATTGGCTAACTTAACTGGCTTAATGTGTACTTTCAAAATCTCCACCCGCCCGTTAAAATCTGGTTTATCTACCAAAACTTGGCGATCAAAGCGCCCGGGTCTTAAAAGAGCTGGATCTAAAATTTCGGGGCGATTAGTAGCGGCTAGTACAATCACGGGTGCATTTTCTGATCCAAAACCATCCATCTCGGCTAAAAGTTGGTTTAAGGTCTGTTCGCGCTCATCATTCCCGCTAATCACGCCTCCAGCCGCGCGGCTCTTGCCAATGGCATCAATCTCATCAATAAAAATGATGCTAGGTGCTTCCTTTTTGGCAATTTCAAAGAGATCGCGCACGCGACTTGCCCCAAGCCCTACAAACATCTCTATAAAACTGCTCCCCCCCATAGAAAAAAAGGGTACACTGGCCTCACCGGCCACTGCTTTAGCAAGTAGGGTTTTGCCCGTTCCTGGAGGGCCTACTAAAAGCACACCCTTAGGGATTTTAGCCCCCAAAGACGCGTAACGATCGGGATATTTTAAAAAGTCTACAATCTCCACCACTTCCTCTTTGGCTTCCTCATTACCGGCCATGTCATTAAAACGCACCTTAGGTTTTTCAGCATTAATGAGTTTTTTAGAACTACCCATGCCAAAAATACCCCCACCCATGTTCTTTTGCATGCGAGATGCCATAAACATCCACAAGCCTAAAATCACCAAAACTGGCAAGAGCCATCCTAAAATATCTGTAAAAAAATTAGATTCGCTAAAACCAGAGTAATTGATTTTTTGGCTATCTAGGAGTGGCACTAAAGAGAGATCAGGCACGCGCTTGGCAATGTAGATAATCTTATTATTACCCTCTTTGCTGGTGGCTTTAATGAGTGTTTGCCCAATACTCACGCTATCCACCTCTTTTTTTTCAATCAATTCCTTCATTTCGTGGTAGCTGATATTTTTGGTGCTGGTGGATAAAAAGCGATCACCAAAGCTCTCATCTGAATTCATCACGCGTACCGCCACAATAGCGATGACGATAAAAACCACAATCAAAACCAAAGGATTTTGTAAAAGTGGTCTTTTAGGATCGCCTGGCCCACGGCTATTATTTTCCATGTATTTCCTTAAATCAAGCGCTAAGATTTACATAAATGCAAACACACCCATTCATTTTCTTGGGTGCGCTCTAAAAGTCTAAAGGCAGAGGTGTAAACTCCAATTACACACTCCGCATATTCTTCTAAAATACCCGATAAAAAAAGTTCTGTTTTAGCATGGCTAGCTTTTAACACTTGGGTATAGAGTTCAATAATAACACTAGCCACGATATTAATAACGATATAGTCATAACATTCTGTACTCTCTTGCAAAGAACCTAACCACAGCCTTTCTAAATGAGCGCGATTCTTCTCAAAATTTTTCTTTGTTTCTTGCAGAGCAAATAAATCAGTATCACACGCATGTACCCTTGCACCTAATTTAGATAAAGCCAAAGCTAAAATCCCACTCCCACAACCCACATCTAGGGCTAATTTATCCGTTACATCAAGCCGACTCAAACTTTTTAAAAGCATGCGCGTACTTTCATGATGACCCGTACCAAAGGCTAAACTTGGATCAAGAATCAAAGTATATAAATCCGGTAAGTTTACTGGCGCGATCCAGCTAGGCGTGATGTAAAATTTGGCGCAAGTGGTGGGTTTAATGCTTTGTTGGTAATTTTTGATCCAATCTTGGTTTTTATGTATGCTGGTGTGGTGATAAACCCCCACACATGCACCTCGATCATTTAAAGAATGGCAAAACTCTTTGAGATTTTTAAGTAAGGCGCTGGGTTCTTGGCTAGAGTAAATAATGTAGGCCTGAGTGGGGAGAGAATGGGTTTTATCACCAAAATACTGGTAGGGTAAATCGGATAAATTAGTAGCAGAGCTTTCCTCAATGGCCTCTTGTGTGAAATCTAATAAAAAATCGGCGAATAACTCAGGGTAACCGGTAGGTAGGACAAGGGTTTTAAAGTATGAATCCATTCGCCTTACCTAATAGTGCTTTAATCATTGGTGCCTAAAACAACCTCTAGTTTCTCTTTGAGAACTTGAGGGGTAAAGGGTTTAACGATGTAATTATTCACCCCTGCTTTTAAGGCGGTAATAACCTCAGCCTTGCCCCCTTCTGTGGTGATCATAATGATAGGCAAGTCTTTAAAACGCCCATCAGAGCGCACCTTTTTAACTAGATCTAACCCATTCATCTCTGGCATGTTCCAATCGGTGATGAGTACCCCGGTTGTGTCATTGCTATCTAATTTCCCCCACGCCTCTACCCCATGCTCAGCCTCTAAAATATCCTCATAACCCAGCCGTTGGAGGGTGTTCCTGATGATTCTTCGCATTGTGGAACTATCATCTACAATTAATATTTTCAATATTTCTCCTTGATTGACCCTTATAGCCATCAGAAAATCACACGCCCATTTTAGCATATTTATCCAGCCTCTATCTTAAAAGATCACCAAAATTTGATGGGATAATGCTAGCATTAGCACAGCTAAGGAAAAGCATGCGTGTGATACAAAATTCAATTACTAATGTGTGTGCCCATGAAAGTGTGGTGGTTTATGCCCCTTGCAATTTATATGGCTGTACTTTAGAGGAGGGCGTGTTTGTGGGGCCTTTTTGTGAAATCCAAAGTGGCGTAGTGGTGGGTGCGCATACCCGTATCCAAAGCCATTCTTTTATTTGCTCGCTCGTGCATATTGGCGCATTTTGTTTTATCGGGCATGGCGTGGTGTTTATTAATGATCTCTTCTCTGATGGGTATCCTAGTGCTGATTCAAGTTTGTGGAAAGAAACTCACATTAGCGATCATGTTAGCATTGGCTCTAATGCCACGATCTTACCTGTACGCATTTGTGCGCATGTGGTGATTGGGGCGGGTAGTGTGGTGAGTAAAGATATTGATAAAAGCGGGATTTATGCGGGCAATCCAGCCCGTTTTTTACGGGATTTGCCATGCAAGTTGGGTTAGTTGGCTATGGTTATTGGGGGCAGAAAGTGGCGCATAACTTGGGGAGGTTTATGCTTAAAAGCGTGTGTGATTTAATACCCTCGCGCCTAGCACAGGCGCGACAAGACTGGGGTGATATCTTGGTGAGCACACAAATAGAGGATTTGTTAAACGATACAGATATTCAGGCTATCTTTATCATCACTCCCCTATCCACCCATTATTCCCTCACTAAACAAGCTCTCTTAGCCAATAAACATGTCTTTGTAGAAAAACCCATGAGTTCTACCCTGCAAGAGGCTAAAGAACTTTATATGCTAGCCAAAGAGCGCCATAAAATTCTACACTGCGATCTGACCTTTTTATACGCGCCAAGCATTCTTTGGATTAAGAATAACCTGCAACAATTAGGGCAGGTTTTAAGTATTGCCTCTAGGTGGCTTTTAGGGATTTGCCGTAAAGATACTTGTGCGCTTTATGATCTCGCTTGGCATGCTTTAAGTATTTTATCCTTTCTCTATCCTCATGCTTTAAGTACAAGTTCGCATCTCTCTTTACTCAAAGCCCCCCATCCAAACCACCCCACTTTAAGTACAGCCAATTTACATTTCAACATAGTAGAGATCATGGCATCTTTAAACATTTCTTGGCTCTCTCCTTTTAAAGTACGCGACATGCTCTTTATTGGCACGCAAAATACTCTGTACTACAATGATAATGCCCTCAAACCTCTGAGTATCACCCCCACAAGTTTAGAATCTAAACAAGTAAAAACCCACCACCCCACACTCCCAGCCTTTAGCGCGCTTTTTAAATGTATAGAAAGTTTTCACCAAAGTATTTTAAATACCACCCCCTGTTTTGATCAAAAACGCGTTGTTTTAGATGTCTTAGGGTTTTTAGAAAGATTAACATTAGCGCCTTAAAAACCACTAACACGATAAGTACCAGAGTGAGGGTTACACTCTGTAGTTTTAAGGGCAAAGAGAAAACTTTTTAGACTTTTAAAAACCCTAAAAACCCTCTACTGGGTTTCTGCAACCCTTTGTGCCTGCAGGGCATTTTCACAATTTTTATAAAAAGAGGAGGTGATTGTATTAACCCTAGCTCTTGATGTGAAGGCTTCATGGCAGTGCATGAGGGTGCGTAAACGCGCCTTAGGGTATTTAAGAAAGTGATCAACAGAGTGTACAAAATCAAAATGAAACTCCATAGGGGCTAGGCGTTCACCGGGTCTTCCCATACAATTAGAACTGCAATAACCACTTTGGGCATGCGCCATAGCAAAACACATAAGCAAACAAAGATAAATTTTTTTCATGTTTAACCTTTTTTTTATTCTAACTCCAGTTTATGTACCAATAACCAACGAATCAATCCATAAAGAAAAAGTATTTTAAGTCCCTCCCCTGTGAAAAACCATATTGTTTGGTGCGATTCAAAATAAGAGGAATAAGGAAAAGTCTCCCCCGTGGGTTGGAATTTTTCTAGCAAAATGGAGGGTAGTTGTAAAAACGATTCTACCGCTACAAATAAAACAAGCCCAGCAATTTTTTTAAAGCGTTTAAACTTGCCCATATGTAGGAGGGTGAGTACTAATAAGAGTTTAAGGTAGAGCAAAAGATAAAAAAGGCTAAATAGCCCTGCCTCTTTAAACATAAATGCCCAATTTTCAGGAGAATCTGTCCATGAAAACTGGCAAAATAGCAAAATGAAAACCCCTAAACTTAGAAGTATCCAGATTAAATTAATCGCAATCTTGGCACATAAAAGCGCGTCTATACCAATGGGCAAACTAAAAGTTAAATACCCTTCAGGACCAAAGAGTTTTTGCTGGGTGGAGCGCATGGTGGCTATAAACAAAAGAACGATAAGAATTAGCCCTCCCATAGGCAAGAAAAAAATCCCAATGGTCAGTCTTTGCTGTCCTAGTATCCAGCCTAAGATCAAAAAAAGCAAAGCCCCTATGATGGATAGATAATTTTCCAAAAAGTCGTGTTTAAAAACCTTGAGCATTGAGTAAATCCTGATAGGCTTGTTTTAAACTGCCATGTTTTTCTTGCAAAATTTCTACCTTTTCTAAAGCGATAATATGGCCGCTTTGAATGAACATGGCCATGTCTAAATGGCTTTGCACATCTAAGAGTAAATGGGTGGAGAGTAAAAGCGTAGCCTGTTTGTTGCACTGCTGTACAATGAGATTTAAAATTTCTAAACGCGCTAATAAATCCACTCCGCCTAAAGGTTCATCAAAAACAAACACTTGGGCATTACGAGATAGCGTTAGAATGAGTTGGAGTTTTTCTTGTGTGCCTTTTGATAGAGATTTGAGGGGGTGTTTTAAAGGGATTTTAAAAGCTTGCAACAACTCTAAAGCTTTATTTCTATCAAAGTCTTTAAAAAAATCCTGATAAAACCCTATGAGTTGCATGGCATGGGAGTTTTGCGGGTACATGCTATGATCGGGATTATAAGCGGTGATCTTTTTAGTTTCTATCCCCAATGCTTGCCCACAAACGCGCACATCTCCTATATAGTTTTTAACCAAACCTGTTAGAATTTTAAGCAAAGTGGTTTTACCCGCCCCATTTTGCCCTAATAAACCCACAACCTGACCGGGGCGCAGAGTAAAACTCAAATCGTCTAAAACCTTTTGCGCACCATAAAACTTACTTAAATGACTAACTTCTATCATTAATACGAAAACTTTGTAAAAAGCACTAAAGAGGAATTGCCAATATTGCTTTTGACTTTAGAGGAATAAGAATACACATACCCAATACCCGCATCTAAAGCCATTTGTTTAGATTGCCAAATTTTATAATTAGTCATGAGCGAATATTCTTGGTAGTCTCCAAAAGCCACCATTGCATCCATTCTTACGCGCTTGGTTTTTAACCCTCCAAATAAGTAACCTGTCATAGTGGCGTTAGCAAAATAAATAGCCGGTACGCCAATAGAGTTAATGCCCCGTCCATAGAATTTAGTCTTATCATTAAAAGACCAAAAAAAGCCCTTTTGATTAGGAGCTGGTACAGCATAAAAACCCAAGCCAAAATTTAAAATCTTGTATAAAAAAGTCTGATCAATCATAAAAAGCCCTGCTTGATCATCGCCTTTAATTGCATCGGTATTGCCATGCTGGTAAATGCCATGCACAATGGTGTAGGACTGAAAACCTTTGGGTAATTTGGTGTAGTACTGGAATTTAAACCCTACTTGGATGAGTGCGGTATTTGTCATGGGTAGTTTAGAATCGGCTAGGAAAAAAGGGGAGATTTTAAAACCCTTGTGTTCATAGCCCATTCCAAGAGCTACCACTTCTCCACCCACATACATTTTCTTAGACACCGGATCATAAGAGGCTAAGGCATTAATGCCAGTAGCAATACGAGGGCCTTGTAAATCATTGCCCTGATAGCCATTATAAAGCATTGAATCCATAAAAACACCCCAATAATTAAAATCATTGCGGTGAATGAATAAACTAGCCCCCTGTATATTGCCTTGAATCCAATCAAAATCTACAAAGTTGGTATTAAAACGCCCTAAGGCAAATTTAAGCCGCTTGGTGTCGTATCTAACATAGGCATCTGAAATATCTCCCATACTCAAATAGGGGCGGGTACTGCTCTGCATGTTTACGCTACCCAAAACATTTCCAATACTTAAAATAGGCTGGAATTTTTTATTCCGACTCCACACATTCCAAGCCCCAATAGCTCCAATTCCAAAAGACCATCCGTTATTAAAGGAGAAATCCGTTCCCACCCGTGCATCAAAACCCACATAACTATGCGGGGAGTGTTGCACACCTTGATTATAAATCAGACCTAAATACCCAAAGGGTTTAAGCGTGATTTCTGTGGCTAGCAAGGGGATCATCCAAAAAGAAACGCTCAAAATATAGCGGCGCAAACAAACCACCCCAGAATATATAAATATATCCCCCATTATATCTAAAAGAGTGGTGAGAGGAGTTGGTTTTTTGAGATCACATTGCTATAATTGTCTAAAAACAAGTGAGAAGATGATGCCTTGGTTATTTTTGTTTTTAGCCTTAGTAGCGTTGCAAGCAGAACCTATGGATACGCTCAAACAATGGGTACGCGCTCTTTTAGAAAAACCCAAAACAGCGGGCGCTACTTATACAATTTATCCCAAAAATAACCACGATAAAGCTTATAGACAGAGTATTTCTACAAACAACACAGCCTACACTTTTCTATACGCATATGGGGTACAAAAAATCAAGCAAAGAGAGAGAAAAGCCATGTGTTTGGGGGTGTTGCTAGGATCTACTTTATACAAGGGGTTTTGTTTAAAGGGGTTTGGACAGGCGCGTATGCAGGTTGCTCAAGGGGATTTACACCTTGATTTCTTAAAATCTAGCCCTGCTACCCCTACAGCTCCGGCTAAGGAAAGTGGTATATACCTTACCTTTACAAATATCAAGGGCACATTTTATCTAGCGCGCTATGCTAAAAAAGAGGTGGGATCAGAGCAAATTATTCCCTATTACAACCCACCAAAAAGCAGCACAGCCTACTCAATGGAGATGGTTAATAACACTCTCTTAGAACAATTTAGCAAAAAAGAAAATACACAACAACCCCTCTCTCCGCCCACAGCGCAAGTAACACAAAAAGCCCCAGTAACACCAAGAAAAACAGCACAAAAAGTCCAAGAAATGCGAGTAGATGGACAGACTTACCGCCTTGTTTATACAAGTGATGCCACCATGCAATGCTTAAAAATTTTGCAGTATCAAAGAATTCTGGGTAATTTTTGCATGCAAGGAGCGGGGAGTGCCCAATTTAACCCCCATGCCCCTTGGCTCACTTTAGAATTTGAAAAAGAGGGGAGTAATAGCCACAACACTAGCCTAACCTTTAAAATAGTGGATGGGACTTTTTATTTAGAAAACTATGCCAAAAAATTCTTTCAGTTAGACCCCACAACCCATACTAAAATTTTTCTACGCTTAGAGCCCATTTACCGACAAAAAAGAGACGATCCAAACTACACCCACCCCATTACCCTTCTCTCATTAAGCCCTCATTTCCAACAAGAACTACTCATTAGATGCCAAGAGAAAGGCTATTGCCAACAATAGCTACATTTTTTCCCAAATCGTACCATTTGGCGTATCCATTAAAGAAATGCCTTGCTTAGCTAAATCTTTACGGATTAAATCAGCAAGGGCAAAATCTTTAGCTTCTTTAGCCTTTTGCCGTCTTAAAATCTGGGTTGTGATTTTATCCTTTAGTGCTGTATCCACCCCTAGCTGGAAATAAAGAGTGGGATCTTTGCCCCCCAAGCCTAAGAGTTGATCTATAAAGGTGAGATTTTCTAAAATCTCTTGTGCGCACTTCTTTTTAATTGCTTTGTTAGAGGCATTATCTAGGCTTTGGTTACTCTCTTGTAAATACTCCTCTAAAATACTCAACGCCTTAGAAATATTTAAATCGTCTTGCATAGCCTGTAAAAGAGCGTGTTGGAAATTTTGGTTGGATTTACTTTTTTCAGAGCTGATCTCTAAAGCCCTTTTTTTGAGACGATAGAGTTTATCTAGGCGCTTTTTTTGGCTGTTTAGATCTTCCTCATTAAAGTGTAAAATAGCGCTGTAGTGCACGCCTAAAAGATAGTTACGCAACACCTCGCCATCATAAACTTTTAAAGCATCCTTGATATAAAAACTATTGCCTAAACTCTTGCTCATTTTCTGACCTGAAATATTAACAAAGCCATTATGAATCCAAAACTGCGCTAATTCTTGGTTAAAAGCACAGCGGGTTTGGCAGGCCTCGTTTTCATGATGGGGGAAGAAAAGATCAGAGCCTCCCCCGTGGATATCAATTTGGTAGGGCTCATCTAAATAGGCTAGGGTATTAGCAATCATTGCCGAACATTCAATATGCCAGCCGGGTCTACCTTTGCCAAAAGCGCTTAAATAGCCCAAATCCCCCTCTCCTTTATAAGTTTTCCAGAGAGCAAAATCTTGCGGGTGGTGTTTTTCTAAATTATCCTCTATACGGCTTACATTTTCTGCCTCTAAAGAATGCGCGCTTAACGATCCATAAGCGCTATCTAGTCTTGTGTCTAAATAGATGCTACCCTCCTTTGTTTGGTAGGCATATCCTTTTTCTAATAAGCGTTTGATCATGTCCTCTATAGCTTCTAAGTGCTCGCTGGCTTTGGGCTCACTGGTAGGTCTTAGTACGCCTAAAGCTTGCATCTCTTCTAAATAGCTAGCGATAAAACGGCGGCTTAAATCTGTGATGTTTATCCCCTCTTGCAGGGCTTTAGAAATGATTTTATCATCTATATCAGTGAAATTTTTGACTAATTCCACAGAATACCCGCTTAAGGTAAGCATGCGCGTTAGTAAATCAAAAACAATAGCACTTCTGGCATGCCCAAGATGAGAATAGTCATAGACAGTAGGGCCACAGATATAAATTTTAACCTTCGGGGCTTTTAAGGGGATAAAGGGGCGCTTTTGTTTATGGTGGCTATCAAATAAATAAATGGGTGGGTGCATTTAAACCTCTTATGCTAGATTAATAAATGCCAGATCTTAAAGCTCTTTAAAGCCCATAAAAATAAGGCTAACACTAAGGCTTCTAAAGCTAGCAGTAGAACTAAATATAAGACATCTTTAAAGATAATCATGCCTAAAAAACGCTTAAAACCAAAGGCTCTAATTTGGAGGCCACAGAGTAAAAATCCGGCTAAAGAGCTAGAGAGAGCTAGGGCACTGGCTTGTAAATAGGGCATTAAAAGTAAGGAGCAAGTTGTACCAAAAACAAGCGAATAGAGCGCAATTTTAGCCGCCTTGATTTGTTCTTTATGGCTATAAAGCCAGAGACTAAAAATTTTAGCTAACCCAAAGGGCAATAGCCCAATTAGATAAGCCCTAAAAACTGCAGCACTATGCACAACATCTATAGAGCTAAAATGCCCCCTTTGAAATAGCAAGGATAAAATGGGTTTAGCTAGCATAATCCCGCCTAAAGTACAGGCTAAAAGCATGTAAGTTAAAAAAGTAAAAGCCTGTTGCATGTGTTGCATGGCTAAATGAGTATTGCCCTCTTTAATGGCTTTGGCAATGGTGGGGAAAAGGGCGGTAGAAATGGCGATAGCAAAAAGTGCAAGGGGTAATTGAAAGATGCGGTTAGCATAATAAAGATAGGAAATACTGCCTGTGGCTAGAAAAGAAGCTAGAAATGTATCTATGAAAGCTGAAATTTGGCTAGCTGAATTGCCCAGTACACTAGGGATAAATTGTTTAAAAAAATGCACTCTTTCTTGTTTGATAATCTTTTGTCTGTGTATTTGTCTGAGATTATGTGGTCGTTTAAAAAGGGTATAAACCCCCACACAAAAGAGTTTGAAAAACCCTAAATGATAAAGCGGATAAAAGTGTAAGATAACTTGAGCGATCCCACCGCATAGCACCGCATAGCTTAAAGTACGCACAATTTCTAGCGCATGCTGATCTTTATGAAAATACAAAGCAATAATCATGGCTAGATTTAATAACACTGTGTGGTAGGCGCTCACCCAAAAATGGTTTTTATACTGCAAGAGAGTGCTTAAAAATGTCGCCCAAAACACCAAAAGAAGGTAGTAAAAATTAATGGCTACAATGTCTTTAGCGAGGTTTATCGTGTTAGGGGCAAAGCCATAGGCAAGTAATTTAGTGCAAAAAAAGCGGAGGTGATCTACTAATAAAACTAAAACTAGAAGCAAGAGACTAAAAAAACCTAAAATACCTACAGCAAAAGCGCCTTTATAACGGCTTGAAATAAAGGTGGGTAAAAAACTTTGGCTAAAAGCCCCTTCGGCAAAAATACGCCTAAAAAGATTGGGGAATTTAAAAGCCACAAAGAAAATATCGCTATAAAGCCCGCTACCTAGTACAGATGCGCTTAATAAATCGCGTATAAATCCGGCTAAACGAGAACATAAAATGCCTGAGCTGGTGGTCAAAAAAAACCTTTTGAGCAAAAAACCCCTTTTATACCGCAATGTTAGAACTAAAATTAAATTATACCTAAGAATACCTCTTAAGGTTGGGTTATTTTAAGGGGGTTTGTATTAGTATCCCTAGCTAAAATTGTTTTTCTAAGGGCGTTTTGTGGTGCATGTGATTTTAAGTGGGGGGAGTGGTAGGAGGCTATGGCCTTTAAGTCGGGAACATTTCCCCAAACAATTTTTAAAACTCTATGCGAATCAAAGTCTCTTTGCCTTAACCCTTGCGCGTTTAAGAGATCAAGAGGCGCGTTTTTTAGTGGTGTGCAATGAGGCGCATTATTTCCATAGTTTAGAGGAGATCACACAGGCTAATTTAGAAGATCGCACGCATTTTTTACTAGAGAGCGCTAGTAAAAACACCATGAATTCTTTGATATTAGCGGCTTTAGCTTGTGATTTAGATGAGGTCTTAGTAGTAAGTCCAACCGATCATCTCATGGATATAAAAGCCTTTAATCAGGCTTTAAATCTAGCCCTCAAACAGGCACAAGAAAATCAAATTATATTTTTTGGTGTAGCCAAAGAGCCTAGTAGCCAATATGGGTTTATAGAATGCTCAGAAGTTACAAATGGAGTAGCCAAAGTACTAGGATTTATTGAAAAACCTAGCCGTTTAGAGATCAATCAGTGCATGGCGCGTGCACATGGAGATTTTTATATCAATAGTGGGATATTTGTCTTTAAAGCATCTGTCTTTTTAGAAGAATGCGCTAAATATGTGCCTAGCATGTTAAAAGCATGTGAGCAAGTTTATAAGGAGGCTAAACGCTTACCCTTAATCATTAGATGTACTAACATGCAAGATTTACAAGAGGGTAGCGTAGATACGCTGTTATGGCAGAGATGTACCAACCTCTATTTAGTACCCTTGAGGGCTAATTGGCAAGATGTTGGGCATTTTACTAGTTTGCAAGCTAGCCTTCCACCTTCTGATATGCAGGGTAATACTTGCCACAATAGCACGCTTCTAGCTAAAAACTCTAGCTCTAATTACATTTATAGCACGCCAGATAAATTAGTCTGTTTATTAGGGCTTACAAATTGCGTGATAGCCGATACAAAAGATGCGTTATTAGTAGCCTCTAAAGATCATTTAGATTCCCTAAAAGAGTTAGTAGAGGAGGTGGGAAAGAAAAATGCGGATTTATTAAAAACCTATCCTTTAGAGTACCGCCCTTGGGGTAGCTTTGAAGTGCTTTTAGAGCGCTCTTTTTTTAAGGTTAAACTTTTAGAAATCACCCCCCATAAACGCCTCAGTTTACAACGACACAAACACCGTAGCGAACACTGGGTAGTGGTGGAGGGTGTGGCTAGCGTGATTATTGATAGCCGTGCTTTTAAGGTTTTGACTAATGAAAGCGTGTTTATTAAACAAGGACAAATTCATCGCTTAGGCAATGATACGGATAATCCTTTAAAAATCTTAGAAGTACAATGCGGTAGCTGTTTAGATGAATCAGACATTGAGCGGCTTGAAGATGATTATAAACGCATTTAAAGGGAGATCATGCAAAAAGTTGCTTTAATTACCGGGATTACCGGACAAGATGGGAGTTATCTAGCGCGTTATCTTTTAGATTTGGGTTATGAAGTACATGGAATCAAACGGCGTAGTTCTTCTTTTAATACGGCTAGAATTGATCCCATTTATGAAGATGTGCACAGCAACCATGCGTATTTTTTCTTACATTATGGGGATTTAACAGACTCTAGCAATATCACAAGTCTACTTGCTAAAATCAGGCCTACAGAAATTTATAATCTAGCCGCCCAAAGCCATGTACAAGTTTCCTTTGAAATGCCGGAATATACCGCTAATGTAGATGCTTTGGGTACATTGCGTATTTTAGAGGCCATGCGTTTTTTAGGGCTTAAAGATACCCGTTTTTATCAGGCTAGCACTTCTGAGCTTTATGGAGAGGTTTTAGAAACCCCGCAAAATGAAAACACGCCTTTTAATCCTAGAAGCCCTTATGCGGTGGCTAAACTCTATGCATATTACATCACCAAAAATTACCGCGAAGCTTACGGCTTTTTTGCGGTTAATGGGATTTTATTTAACCATGAAAGCCCTGTGCGCGGTGAAACATTTGTAACCCGTAAGATCACAATGGCTATTTCTCGCATGCTCTTTGGGTTGCAAGATTGTTTGTATCTGGGTAATTTAGATGCTAAGCGCGATTATGGGCATGCCCTAGATTATGTAAAAGCCATGCACTTGATTTTAGGGCATAAACAACCAGTAGATTTTGTAGTAGCTAGTGGGCAAACTTTGAGTATTAGAGATTTTACAAAGCGTTGTTTTGAAAAGGTGGGGGTGTTGTTAGAATTTAAAGGGCAAGGTTTAGAGGAAGAGGGGGTGGTGGTGGGTTTACAATCTAGTTGTTTAAATATCCCCTCTATATCATTTTTAAAAGATCAAGTTGTTGTTAGAGTGGATTCGCGTTATTTTCGCCCTACAGAAGTGGATTTACTCTTAGGAGACCCTAGCAAAATTGAAAAAGAGCTAGGCTGGAGGCGTACTTTTAGTGTAGATGATTTGATCACAGACATGCTTAAGGCCGATTTAGCCTTAGCTAAAAAAGAAGCGCTAGTTAAAAACACTAATTAACAAAGCGCCCGGGTTTTTTCCAAAATCCTTTGCTATAAGCCCAGTAAAATAAAAGCGCGCGGGCAAAGGTTTCTAAACAAATTACCACAAAGAAATAGCGCACAGAAAGCCCTAATTTCCAAAGCAAAAACATAGGCAAAATACGCAAAATCCACAAACTACAGGTATTGATATAAAGCGATACTTTAGCCATGCCAGCTCCTCTAAACACCCCGTCTAGTACAAATAAACAGATGAGAGGTACTTGTGAAATGCCTACAGTAACTAAATACCAAGAGGCTACCTGTACTACAGCTAAATTACTCGTAAAGATAAGCGCTAAAGATTTGGCAAAGACCATCATCACGATGCCTAAAATCCCTAATGAAAACCCCGCTACTTTTAAGGTCATGTAGACATATTCTTCGGCTCGTTTGATCTGATTAGCCCCTAAATGTTGCCCCACTAAAACCATGCAAGCAATGGTAAAACCAAGACCGGGCATGTAAGAAAAAGTTTCAATGCGCAAGCCCACCTGCATACCGGCTAAGACTTCATTACCATAACTTGCCACAAATTTAGACACCAAAGTCATAGAAAAGAGGGTTAAAAGTCTTTCAAAACCAGAGGGCCAACCCACCTGCCATGCCCGCTTAAAAAGCTCCCAATTAAAACTTAAGCGAAAACGTAGCGGACTCTTTTTTAAAGTGATAATTGCAAAAAGAAGCCCTAATTCTAAAAAGGCTGTAGTTACGCTAGCTAAAGCCGCTCCTCTAATATCTAAGCGCATAAAGCCATAATCTCCAAAGATCAACGCTTGGTTAAGAAAGAGACAAAAAATACTCATAAGGATTTTTAGAATGAAGGGCGTTAAAGTATCTGATAAACTAGCAAGCGCTGCAACCATAGCGTTTTTAATAAAAATAGCTGGCATGGCTAAGATAAGGATTTGTAGATAATGGGTGGCTAAAATATTAGCACTCCCCTTTAGCCCCATCCACTTTAAAAAGGGCGTGATGCCTAAAAAGCCTATCCAGCCTGCTAAAAAGCAAAGTAAACATGCCCCGATTAAAATACTAGAATAACCAATAGATACCATTTCCATCTCTTTTGCCCCCACTAGACGGCTTAGGGTGGCATTAGTACCGATATAAAAGATAGAATTAAGGGCGTAAAAAAGCATCATATATTGCAACCCCACACCCATAGCCACAATATGATTATCAGAAAGCTTACCCATGAAAACTACAGATACGGCTAAAACAAAGATCTCTAAAAAATTGTTGATCCCAGAAGGTAGGGCGAGTCTTAAAATGCGCCTAAATTTCCACCATCGTGCTGCTTTTATAATAACAACGCTCCTACAACCCCAAAAAGAATAAGAGGAATGTTATAGACTAAAAAGGTAGGGATACAGGTATCATAAATATGGTTATGTTGGCCATCTGCATTTAACCCTGTTGTGGGGCCTATGGTGCTATCAGAAGCAGGCGAGCCCGCATCGCCTAAAGCTGCAGCAATGCCGATTAATAAAATCGTTGCCTTCGTATCAAAACCAAGCGCTAAACATAAGGGACAATAAAAGGTGGCAATGATAGGCAGAGTACCAAAGGAAGTTCCAATTCCTAATGTAATAAATAAACCAATGGCTAGCATTACAATTGCTCCCTCTAGCTTGCTAGAAATAGCGCTATTTGCCATGTGCACTAAATCACTAATAGCATGGGTTTTTTGGAGCACCTCTCCAAAACCTGCTGCAATGAGCATGACAAAGGCCACAAAAGCCATCATTTTTACACCCGTATCAATCACTGCATCCATCTCTTTCCATTTAACCACCCCTCCAACTAACATCACCATAAGCCCGATAAAAGCCCCTAGTGGCAAGGACCCGGTAATAATCTGGACAACAAAGGCTAAGATAAGCCCTAAGAGAGCTAAGTAGTCTTTACTACTTAATTGTAAATCGCTTTCTGTTGGCAATTCTATACGCTCTTGATAAATGCGCGGCTTTTTATAGAGTATAACAATTGCTACTACCAAACCAACAACCATAGCCAAACCCGCAATAGACATCACAGCCACCACTTCATTTAAATGGGTGTGGATTTTATTTTTCTCTAGATTATCCACGATGAGTTGTTGGAAAATTAATCCAAACCCGGCTGGAATAGTCATATAAGGCGCTTCCAACCCAAAGGTAAGCGCACAAGCTAGCGCGCGCCTATCTATTTGTAAGCGATTCATTAAATGCAATAAGGGCGGGATTAAAATCGGGATAAAGGCGATATGAACGGGGATTAAATTTTGAGAAAAACAAGAAATAAAGGCAATTAAAAAGCAAAAGACAGAGGCCTTTAGATCCATAAAGCCTATGATCTTATGGAGTAAGATTTTAATAAGATTGCCACTTGAGACCATAACCGCTAAGGCCCCCAAGAGGACATAACTTAAAGCCGTTTCTAAATTGCCCTGCATGCCATCAATCATAATTTTAATGGTCTGCACCACCCCAAGCCCTCCCATTAGCCCGCCTACCAAACTAGCAGCGATGATAGCTAGCAAAATATTTAAACGCGCTAAACTTAGCCCCACCATCACCAACACAGACACCACAGCCGCATTTGTTAATAACATCAATATTCCTTGTTATTTTTGTGTATTTTTAAATGTGTTTTTAGTTAGTGTAGCGGTCTCTTTTAGAGACCATGGGTGTGGTGGAAACAAAAAAGTAGGTTAAACATCACCCACTCGCTTAAGAATATCTGCGTAGGCATCTATGCGTCGATCCCTAAAAAAAGGCCACATTTGGCGTATTTTAGCGCTCTCTTTTAAATCAATACAGGCATAGATAATTGCCTCCTCCTGCCCTGCACTTGCTAGTTCTTGCCCAAAAGCCCCATAAATAAAACTAGAACCAAAAAAATATAACCCTTCTGTGTAAAGGTCTTTTTCTAAGCCCACGCGATTAGAAGTGATCACAGGTATCACATTACTAATGCTATGCCCTTTTTGTACGCCTTGCCAAGCTTGTTTTTGGAGTTGCTTTTCCTCTATACTCTCGCTTGTATCGTTAAACCACCCAATAGCACTCGGATAAATTAAAACATCTGCCTTTTTTAAGGCCATGATTCGCGCCGCCTCCGGATACCATTGATCCCAGCAAATCAGTACCCCTAGATTGCCTACACTACTCATAATAGGCTCAAACCCTTTAGTAGCGTCTCCGGGCGTGAAATAAAATTTTTCATAAAAACGCGGATCGTCTGGAATATGCATTTTGCGCTGTTTGCCTAGAATTCTGCCATCTTTTTCAAATACAACGGCTGTATTGTGATAAACCCCCTCCATGCGCTTTTCAAATAAAGAACTCACTAACACCACCTCATAGCGCTTAGCCAGATTGGCAAAAAACGCCACATCCTCTGTAAAAAAATCCGCCCATGCAAAATATTGCGAGTCTTCATGTTGGCAAAAATAAGGATAGGGGTGTAATTCAGGTAACACCACTAAATTAAGTTTAGGGTATTGTGTTTTGGCTTGTTTAAGTAAGTAATCCGTGCGCTCCAAAGTAGCTGTACGCGTGCCTTGATAGCTGTGTTGCAAAATAGCTACATGGATTTTCTCTATTGCCATGCTCACTCTTCATATTCGCTATCCGCACTCACATAGTCATCATCATCATACCCCCCATTATATTGCCACTCCTCTAAAACATCTTCACCATCATCCCACTCTTCTTGATCAAAATCCTCTTGATCTAAATCTTCCATCCAGTACTCCTAAATTTTGGGCTAAAATTAAATTATAACAAAATCTTAAAGTTTTGATTATGCTAAATACACTTCACTTTTGCATGGCTAAGGTTTTTAAATAACCATTTTCACTCAGCATAACATACAAGCGCCCGAGTACTTCTTTTTTACTCTCAGAGTCTAATAGGGCGCTATCCTCAATCTTTTGTTTTAAAATGCGCTCCATTTCTTTGGTGTCATAGTCTAAATCCTCTAGGGCATCTAAAATTGTCTGGGCTTCTAAAATGTTGGTGATAGAAAAACTCTCTGGTGCATTTTGTGCGTGTATGTGCACACAACACTCTGTAGGGTGGGTAAAAAGATTATGATGCATGCCTAAGACCTCTTGATAAGCCCCTACTAAAAAGAAACCTAGAAAATAATCCTCTTGGCGAACATTGACATCGTGCAAAAATAAAGGTTTATCCTTATCAAAACTAATTTCTCCATCGCTATCGCATGTAATATCCCATAAACTCGCGCTTCTTGTAGGCTCTTCATCTAGTTTATGCAAAGGCATAACCGGAAAATTATGCCCTAACCCCCAATAATCAGGCAAACTTTGGAAAAAGGAGCAATTAAGTAAGTAGCGCTCTTGTACCTGTTCTTGGATACGGATAATATCGTTGTGATCTTTGTGGCGCAAAAACCCAATGGCTTTTTTAATGATTAAATGCCCTAAAACCTCAGCATTGCTTCGATCTTGTAAGTCAATATAGCCTAGATCAAAAAGAGTAAAAAGCGATTCCATGTGATCTAAACTATCATGCAAATATTCAATGGCGTTTTTGGTGTTGATATTATGGTAGAGATCTTCCATTTCAGCCACTAAAGGCGGGTTACTCTCTTTTAAGCGCAAAATACTTTCATCATAATCTTGAGAAAACAACTCTAAAACCGGAGCCACTAGTACGGCATGGCTTGCGCTAATGAAACGACCCGATTCAATAAAAATATTGGGTTCTAATTCCTTTTTATTTTTCACAATCTCTTTAAGCAAGAACACCACATCTCCGGCAAATTCCTCTAAAGTGTAATTGCGCCCACACCGGTGTTTGTGCTGGGAATATTCAATAGCTAGCCCCCCGCCAATATTAATGCTATTTAAATTAAACGCCCCCATCTTGCGTAATTCTGCATAGATATTACCCGCCTCTTTAAGCGCCTTTTTTAAAGGGGTAATATCGCTAATTTGGCTACCGATATGGAAATGAATCATGCTAAGTTGTTCTAAAAGGCCATGGGCTTCTAATAAATGCATGGCCTCTAAAAGTTCAGTGCTAGCTAGCCCAAATTTAGCATGGATACCCGTACTCTTAGCCCAAATCCCCACTCCAGAGCTATGTAAGCGTACTCGAATCCCAATTTTAGGGCAAAGTCTAGTGTTTTCACCGGTGGTATTATTTTCAAGCGCAACTTCTAAAATGCTTTTAAGCTCGCTAAGCCCTTCAATGGTGAGTGTAATATCAGCCCCCATGCTAGCAGCAATAAAGCCTAGTTCAATCATTTCCTTATCTTTAAACCCATTGACTGTAATAGGCGCGCCCTCGTGGATATAACTCATAGCTAAAATTAATTCTGCCTTGCTCCCTGCTTCTAATCCATAGTGCCCCTCAAAATGCTTAGAAATTTCTACTAAGGGGAGTACAAAATAAGGCATGTGATTAACCTTTAGAGGAAAAACCGCTCTAAATGCACCGCTATAATGATACTGTTCAATGGCACTAGAAAACATGTTAAAGAGCTTTTTAACCTGCTTTTCAATTAAATGGGGGAAGCGCAATAACAAAGGGCCTTTAAAGCCTTGTTCGCGCATGTCTAAAACCATTTCCATTAAACTAGGTTTACTCCCCGCATTGACCTTTACCATTCCATCCTCAATGATAAAATCCTCTTTACCCCAATAACTCAATCCATAAGTTTGCATGTGCGCGCCTTAAATCCAGATGAGGTTAAAGTATAACTAAAAATAACCTCTTTGTGTTAGAATGCCTCCCATGCAAAATAAACCTCCTGCGATGCATCGCCTTTTAAACGCCCCCTCTCTAGCCCCCTATCCTAGACATATTCTTAAATCCCTAGCGACAAATCTATTAGCCAAACACCACCAAGAACCCTTTGCTTTCACCCATTTTAACCAGTGGGTAGAGTTGTTATTAGATCGCTACAACGCCTTAATGTCCCCACCGCTTAAACCCATCTACAACGCTACAGGTGTTTTACTCTCCACTAATCTAGGGCGCGCGGTACTGGATTTAAAAGCCCTTAAAGAATTATCCCTTTTAAGTGGGTATGTTAATTTAGAAGTTAATTTACACACAGGTAAGCGGGCTAATCGTTGCACTCAAGTTCAAGAACTCCTTAAAGTGATTTTTCAAGCTCAAGATGCCTTAGTGCTTAATAATAATGCTAGCGCTTTGGTACTAATTGCTAGCGTTTTTGCCCCTAAAAGTACGGGTAATCAAACTTTGCTCTCCTTTGGAGAACTTGTAGAAATTGGGGGGGGATTTAGAGCGCATGAACTCTTAGAGAGTGTTACTAACCTTAAATTAGTGGGTAGTACTAATAAGACTTATTTAAGCGATTATAAACACGCGTTAAGTACTTCTAGTACGCTGATTACGCGTATCCACCGGAGTAATTTTTCTATGAATGGCTTTGTCGCCTCTGCATCTTCTAAGGATTTATTTAAATTGGCACAAGAAAAAGGTGTAACTTTTTATGAAGATTTAGGGAGCATGCAAAAGTTAGAGGGGGTGCAAAAAGCGCTTAAAAGTGCACATTTACTAAGTTTTAGTGCGGATAAACTACTAGGCAGTGTACAAGGTGGCATTGTGCTAGGCCATCAAAAACACATACAAGCCCTGCGTGCCCATCCGCTTTATCGCGCCTTTAGAGTGGATAAAATCCAGTTATTTTTACTAGTAAAAAGCCTACAAGGGCTTATCTGTGGCCAAAAAACCCCTACCCAAGAATTTTTAGATCAAGATAAAGATACTTTACTTAATAAAGCACTCAAGCTTTTCCATGCCCTAACCCCTCTTAAATCTCTTAAATGCGTGATCATGCCTACAAAAGCTTTAATAGGTGGAGGGGTGGAGCACCAAGAAATAGAGAGTTTTGGGGTACAATTAGCCTTAAAATCTTGTAGCGTAGAGAGTTTATACAAGGCGCTTTATTTGCAAGGGGTAGCGGGGATATTACACCACAACGGGGTGATCTTAGATGTTTATGCTCTCTTTGATAAAGACATTCCTTATTTGGCTAGAGTGATTGGTAAAACACTTGATAGGGTTATTTTAAACTAACAAAACACCTACACCAGCGCTAAAAGCTTGCAAGTTTAAGCCTAAACCCTAAGTCTTGAATTGGTTAATCTGTGCGTCTAATTCTGAAGCGGAGGCGTTTAAAGAATCAGCTAGAGTGCCAATTTCGGTTGTGTCTTCTAGGGTTTTATGGGTTACATTTTCTACCTGAGTGAGTGAAGAAGCCATAGAGTGAATCGTTTGGCCTGTTTTAGCATAATCAGCGATAAAGGTGTGGGTATTTTGCACCACAGTGCCCACATCAGCACTCATCGCTTTAAAACGCTCTTGTACTTCTAAACTACCCGTGCTTAACTCCTCAATCTTTTTAGAATTTAGATTCATTTGGTTACTCACATCATTAATTTCTTGTACAATTACCCCAATCGTTGAATTAATCTCAGCTAAACTTTTTTGGGTGCGTGCGGCTAGATTGCGCACTTCATCAGCCACCACCGCAAACCCTCTGCCATGTTCACCCGCCCGTGCGGCCTCAATAGCGGCATTAAGGGCTAATAAATTAGTTTGATCGGCAATATCATTAATGATATGCAAAATACTTTTTACACTATCTGCGTTTTTACTCAGTTGTTCTACTTTGCTAGCCAATTCTTCTTCGGTCTTAGCTGCCCCTAAGATTTGTTCTAACATGGCGCTTAAAGAGGCATTAGACTCCTCAATAGAAGTTTGGGTTTTTGCTAATTTATCGCCCACTTCTTCAGCTGCTTTTATAGAAGTTTGTACGGAGGAAACCAAATCGCTAGATTGTTGGTATAACGCATGGATTGTATCTGCATTGCTTTTAATACGGGTGCTACCACTTGAAATAAATTGCTGTAATTTGTCTGATAAAGACCGGTTACGCGTGCTATTATCCTTGATAGATAACATGATCTTTTGGATATGTTCTACAAAAGTGTTTAACCCGATACTCATCCTGCTTAGTTCGTCTTTCCCCTTGCCTACACGCAAGCGCTTTGTTAAATCTCTATCTCCCTGCCCAAAATTATAAATCTGATCCACTGCTTCTTTAATGCGAGAAATCACAGTCAAATTAATCGCAATGCCAGAAAATACAATCATAAACACCATTGTCCCACTAATCCAGAATACTAAAATCTTTGAACTTTCTAAAACATCTTTTTTAGCCTCTCTCTCCACGCTATCTAAATCTTTTAACATATCGCTGTAATAAGAGGTGGTAACTAATACCATATTACTCACCGGATCATACTCACTATAAGCCACTTTAGGCTCAGGAACTCCCCCCTCAAACTTAGGCATTTTATAACGGGTAAACCCGCCCCCTTTTTGAGCCGCCTCTAAATACCCGCGCACATAATAAACCCCATCTACACTTTGTAAATCTAGCCCGCTTTTGCCTACCGTGTTGGGGTTAACTGGATCAAAAAGTACCTTCCCTTCTTTATCTACAGCGACCATATAAATAACCGCGCGATCGTTATTGATAGCCTTAAGATAGTCTAAAGAGTAGGCGAGGGCTTGTTCTTTAGAGGGTTGGATGCGATAATAGCGGTGAATCCCATGTTCAATGAGTTTTAGCATATAACGCAAAGTTTCCTCTTTCTTTTTAGTCCCATTTTCCTCTGTAGTGTGGATTAAATCTTTAATTAATCCATGTTGTTTGAAATTGGTGAGTAAAACAACGACTACCCCTACCATGATTAAAGAGAGAAAAATATTGAGCAGAATTTTAATACCAACGCGCATAGAATGATCCTAAATCCTAAAAATCACAACTAAATTGAAAAAAACAAACGGCGTGTGGCATTTTTACAAACTAATATTAATATTTGGCTAAAAGCGGTAATGAAAATGCAGACCATAGCGTGTTTTGCCCCTTTCATTCACAGAAATTTCTGGGTAAAGTTCCCAGTTACGGCGATACCTAGAAGTGAATAGATAAGCAAAACCCCAACCAATCAAACTCCCCACCACCACTTGTAAAATGCTATGTTCATAAGAGACCACGCGGCTTGCATCGGTTAAAATAGCTAGAGCAATCACAGGTAAAGCAGGTTTCCACCCGTAGCGATAATAAACAAACCCAGCCGCACTCCAAGCCCCGCCTGCATGCCCGCTTGGCATCCCGCGCCAACTATCACAACATGGCCGTTTAGCAAAGGGTACATGTGCTCCTCTGTCATGGGCGCTTTGGAAGGCATTTTTAATCCCATAAATCACCCCCTGAGTAACTAAGCTCCCTACCGCTAGCTCTCCCATTCCGCGATAATCGCGCATGCCTAAACTCACCACCCCTACAAAAATAGGCATTAAACGCAGCACATCGCCAATATCCTCTAAAACCTTAGCCCCTTCTGAAATTTCAGCTTGTACTAGCCGCGTACACAACAAAAATACCAATCCAATACGGGATATTTTTTTCAGCATAGGTGGCATTATAGCATTTTGTTAAGGTATAATGCTTTTAAAAAGCGGGCTTGATTGTGTGGTATATGGTGCTGAGTTTTTTAAGTAGTTTAGTTATTGTGCTGATCTCACAATATAGCTCATTATTTGTAGATAATGCTAATAAACCCCAAGGGTTTCACACCAAGAAAACCCCACGCGCTGGAGGGCTTGGGATTTTTTTAGCCTTTCTAGGAGTGGGATTTAAACTCTCTTTATTAAAACTCTTAGGTCTCTCTTTTGTGTTTTTAAGTGGGTTTTTAGAGGATTTAGGCATGTCTTTAAGCCCTAAAAGGCGTTTGTTATTGCAATCTTTAGGGGTGATTTGTGTTGTTTATACAGATCACCTAGTAATCACCCACTTTACCCCCTTTTTTAATTTGCCCTTTGTGCTAGCTTTGCCCTTTAGTGTGTTTATGCTAGTGGGTATTTCTAATGCGATGAATATCATTGATGGTTTTAACGGGCTAGCTGGGGGTTTAAGCACTATGATCTTAGCCATTCTTTACATGATTGAGCCAAATGATGTCCTTTTAGCATTATTACTAGGCGTACTAGGCTTTTTAATGCTTAATTTTCCTAAAGGTTATATTTTCTTAGGCGATGGGGGGGCTTATTTTCTGGGCTTAATGTGTGGGGTGCATTTGATGGATTTAGCCTTAAGGGGAGTTGTTAGCGTGTGGTTTGGATTAGCCTTAATGATTTATCCGGTAACAGAGGTACTTTTTTCTATTGCTAGAAAAGGACGCAAAGCAACTTTACCCGATGAGTTTCATTTACACATGCTTGTTTTTAAACTCATCGCTAAGAAAACATCTTGTAATCCTAATGCCTTAACTGGATTTTCTTTAGTTGTTTTAAATGTACCCTTCATGCTCATTAGTTTTATCTATCGCCACCAACCCCTTTTACTCTTAAGCCTTATTGGGGTATTTGTATGCGCTTATTTACTCTTTTATCAATGGCTTTTAAATTATAATAAGGAAAACCCATGCGTTTAGGTTTAAATATTGATCACATCGCCACACTTAGAGAGGCGCGCAAAATCCATGAACCTGATGTACTAGAAGCTATCTTTATTGCTAAAAATGTGGGGGTGGATTTGATCACCTTGCATTTAAGAGAAGATCGACGCCATATCCATGAAGATGATCTGTTAAGTATTCTTAAACACGCGCCTATGCCGGTTAATGTAGAATGCGCCATTGATTTAAAAATCACTAAAATTCTTTGTAAATTGCGCCCCTTTAAAGTTACTTTAGTGCCTGAAAAGCGCGCTGAAATCACCACAGAAGGAGGGCTTAATTTAGATCACCCCAAATTAGCCCAAACCATTCAAGCCTATTTAGATCAAGAAATAGAAGTTGCGCTTTTTATTGATCCAGGTTTGACAAATTTAAAGCGCGCCTTAGATTTAGGCGTGCGGGTGGTGGAGTTACACACGGGTCAATTTAGTAATCTCTATAACACTTTATACTCCAATTTCAAACACCATAAAAACCGCCTTAAAAATTTACCCAGTAGCAATATAGCCTTAAAAAACATGTTAGATCAAAGTTTAGATACATTAGAACAAAGCGCGCTGCAAGGAGAAAAGATGGGCTTAGAAATGTGTGCTGGGCATGGCTTGAATTATTTTAACGCGGGTTTAGTGGCGCGTATTGCAAGTTTAAAAGAGCTTAATATTGGGCATGCGATCATGGCTAGGGCTATTATTGTAGGGTTAGAGCGCGCCATTAAAGACATGCAAGAGATTCTTAAACATGCGCGCTAAAATTGCTATTTCTATTGGTGATGTGCAAGGAATAGGCCCTGAGATCGCTCTTAAAGCCCACCACCAGATTAGCCAAATTTGTGATCCGCTTTATTGTGTGCATTTAAAAGTACTAGAAAAAGCCAATGAACTACTAAATCACCGCTACACAAACGCACTTAAAAACATGTCTTGTTTAGAAATTAATGCCCCTATCCCAGTACTTGAGCCCGGAACAATACAAGCAGAAAGCGGGTTTTATAGTTATGCCAGTTTTTTACATGCCCTTAATTTAGCCGATTCTAAAGAAGTTAAGGGGGTTTGCACCCTACCTATTCATAAAAAAGCATGGCAACTAGCCGGGATTAATGCCCCCGGGCACACCGCGTTTTTAAGAGAACGCTACAAACAGGAGGCGATTATGATGTTAGGTTGTCCTTCTTTATGGGTTGCTCTTTTTAGCGATCACATTCCTCTAGCCCAAGTGAGTACGCGTGTGCAAGTCAAGCCTTTAGTGCAATTTTTAACCACTTTAAGCCATGCCCTCCCACAAGCGCCTCAAATTGTAGTTTTAGGGCTTGATCCACATTGTGGCGATGGGGGCGCAATTGGAATACAAGATCAAGAGGTACAAGAGGCTATCAAACAGGCTAATTTATCCTTAGAAACACCCAAATTTTTAGGGCCTATTAGCGCAGATAGTGCCTTTGCTCCCCATTTTAGAAACAATCACCGCTATTTTGTTGCGCTTTATCATGATGTAGGGTTAGCCCCGCTTAAAGCCCTTTATTTTGAGGAGAGTATTAATGTTTCGCTTAATTTGCCTATCAAACGCGCTTCTGTAGATCATGGTTGTGCCTTTGATATTGCTTATCAAAATAAGGCAAGCATTAAAAGCTATCAAAACGCGCTTGAGTGGTTGATTGTTACTTAAAGCTACCTTACTTTTACTAAACAAAAAATACAAAACTAGCTTTTAGCCTAAAGTGTGATAACCACTCTGCCAATTTGTACGCTATTTTTTATTGTATAATCATAGGCCTGTCTAATCTCAGCAAAGGGAAAAACGCGATCAATTTCAGGGCGTAGTTTGCCACTGGCTAACCCCTCGCAAATATAGGCCTTAGCACGCTTAAGACTTCCTGCATCTGCGGTGATTCTAGACAATCCATAACCGCGTAGAGTAAGGTTTTTGCTAAGAATTTCAGATGTAGGAACGCTCATATCCTCATGGCTTAATGCCGCATAAATAAAGTAGCGTCCGTTTAAAGCCATAGCTCTAAAAATCGCGTACGCGTCTTCTCCACAAAAAGGATCAAACACCATATCTACGCCTTGCCCTTTTGTGATTTCAAGAAGGCGGACTGTAATGTCATCTTGGGTGGTCAATACAAAATCCGCCCCTTTTGTTAATAAAATATCCCCTTCAGCATGGGTACGGCTAAGCGCAATAACGGTAGCTCCCTGCATTTTAGCAATCTGTATAGTAGCCAAGCTCACGCTTCTACTTGCTATCCTCAACACAACATATTCGCCTGCTTGTAAGTTAGCCAGCTCAATTAACGTCTTATAAGCTTTAACAAATGCCATCCAGCTAGCTGCTGCTTGTTCAAAAGAAAGATTTTCAAAATATTTAATAACCGCATTGGCAGGTAAATTAGCCACTTCAATATAAGTGTTAGTTAGCAGAAAGTCTGAAATCACACTCACCTTATCGCCTACTTTAACATGGCTAACATGTTCACCCACAGCGCGCACCACACCCGCACCATCATAACCCAACCTAACAGGAATCGAATTTGTATATTGCTCACTGTAATACTTGATCTCTGCACAATTAAGCCCCCATGCATGGAAGGCAACTTGTACTTCATCTACCTGTGGCGCAGGTATATCAACTCCAACAATCTCTAATACATCAAAACCGCCTGTTTGGTTAAATTGGATTTGTTTGCCCATTTTAAAATCCTTTGCTTTCGTAAAATTTATTGAAAGCTAGCACCGGTAATTTTACCCTATTTTTGCGCGCTAAAAATATCTAGAAGTGTTAGATTCTAGAAAAGTAGCTTAATTTTCCTTAGGACGCACATAGCCCTTTATTTTTACGCATTTAGTGCCAAGAAACAAAGAAAGAACCCATGGCAAGTATGGCCAAGCCTCTTTGCTTATAGTCGTGTTGATAAGTTCCCACGGCCACAAAAAGATTAGCATAGTCGGTTAAAAAAAGTTGCAAAGGATTAGAGGGGCTTGTATTCTTGTATATTTCTTGGAGTCTTGCTTGATTGGGATGTTCCATGTCTTTATTTTTAGGATAGATTTTTCCAAAACCCACCACTTCTTTGTCTTTTAGAATAGCCAGATGTTGTTCAATAATGCCCTCCCCATAATAGGGGTTGTAGAGGATGAGTAAGTTATCTTTCATTTGCCAAATCCCTTAAAAAGATCGAAGAAACTCAGTGGCCTTTTTTCCATAGTTTTTTGGCATTGAGGGCATGTAGGGCTTATGCTAGCAATATCCATTGCGCTCAAACAATCGCTTTTAAAAGACACCACTTTAGAATACCCACAAGAACACACATATTTAAAAGACTGAGGCTTGATCATACTAACTCCTCTTAAAATGGATTAATTCTACCCTAACTTTTTTAAACCTCATCTATTGCTGTGCCCCTCATCGCTCCATTAACACAAAACCCCCCTTTTAACAAATTCTAGGCAATAACTCACCCTCTGGCATTTCTAAATAACGCCTAGACCCCCACGCATTTTTTAAAAACACCCTAGGGGTTTGGCTTTGTTTGCACACAGCCCCTATAATGGCCGGGTTTGCTCCACTCTTAGCTAAAATTTCACATACACTAGTTGCATGTACACTACCAACACTCAGTACGCATACCCCCTCATTAGCCAAGACATAGGGTTCTAACCCCAAGATTTCACACACCCCCCGCACCTCCTCTAATACTGGAATATCAGCCTCCTTAATTTCAATATCTACTAAAGAAGCGCGCGCCCATTCATTAAGTACAGCAGCTAATCCACCCCTTGTTGCATCGCGCAAGGCATAAATAGGGTATCCACTTGCAAAAAGTGGCTTTAAAATAGGAAAAAGTTGTTTACAATCGCTTTGTAAGGATACGCCTAGCTGGATTTCAGAGCGCAAAGCAAAGAGTAAAGCCCCATGGCTACCAATAAAATCGCTAATGATAATACTCTGCCCCTCTTTAAGATTTTTAGCACTCAAATTAGGATAGATAGTCGGGCCTAGTGCGGTGGTGTTAATAAAGATTTTATCCATGCTATTTTTGGGTAAAACCTTTGTATCTAAAGATAAAAGCTTGAGTCCGCCTAATGTTAATTCTGTGCGCATAGAGGCTAAAATTTGCTCTAATAGTGTGATTTCAAGCCCCTCCTCTAGCATAAAACCCACACTCAAATAAGTAGGCTTTGATCCTACCATGCACACATCATTCACACTCCCACACACACTAAGCTTGCCTATATCGCCCCCAGCAAAGATAAGCGGATCAACTACAAAGCTATCTGTACTCATTGCCCATGCACCCTCTGCTTTAAACACGCCCCCATCTTCTCCATCAGCGCATAAAAACTCCCCCAAATAAGGTTTAAAGATCTGTTCAATGAGTTCTAAACTCTGCTTACCCCCATTCCCACAACTTAAGGCAACGCGATCTAGCATGAATCTCCCTAGCGATGTTTTTTAAGTTTATTGTAGTGGTTTTTATTAAAAATTTTACAAGTGTATTTGTAGTCAAAATGCTACAATATAAAGATGAAAAAACTTTTTCTCTTAGAAGATGATGTTTTATTGCACCGCATGCTAGAGGAATTTTTAAAGCACGCGGGGTTTATCGTCGTGAGCGCTTATGATAAAACACCAGCAATGGATATTTTAAGCCAACAGCATTTTGATCTATTATTACTAGATGTGCAAGTACCTGAGGGCAATAGTTTTCAAATTTTACAGATTCTAAGAGATTTAAACATCACCACCCCGGCTATTTTTATTAGTGTCTGTAGCGATATGCAAACTTTGCGGCGGGCTTTCCATGCTGGAGCTAGCGACTATCTTAAAAAACCTTTTGACCTAGAGGAATTGTATTTGCGCATGGAGCGTTTATTAACACCCCCTAGAGTACAAATTAATTCAGATTGTTTTTATGAAAATGGAGTTTTACAAAGAGGCGATCAAGATTATTTTTTAACCCCCAAGGAGAAATGCTTGTTAGAATTTTTTCTCAAACATAAAAACCAAATCTTAGGGCATGAGCAGATCATGGCCAATGTGTGGCATTATGAAAACGAGGTAGATGATTCTACTTTGCGCAGCCACATTAAAAACTTGCGTAAACTCTTGGGTAAGGAACATATCCAAAATATCAAGGGTTTAGGCTATTGTTTGAGGATTCCATGAAACTTAACATGTATGAAAAACAATCTTTAAGGCGTTTTTTTGCGCTGTTGCTAGGTTTTTCCTTTGTACTCATCACCCTCATCGCGCTTTTATTTTTACACAATGCCAAAAGTCTTATCTTAGAAAATACCCAAGTGCGTTTGCAAGCCCAGAGTAATGAGATTACTCAAGACATCATAGAAGCCCACATGCACCATTGGGACGAACCCTTTAAGACTCTAGCCCGTAGGTATAGTTACCTGCATTTTGTACTGCTAGATGGAGAACGCCATGTGCTCTATAACCACAATTTTGGTAACGCTACAAGTCTAGCTTTTTTTGGGCATGCCACTTCCTTTCCTTTGTTTTTAGATCAAAAAGATGCTTTTTATTTGGTGGATAATAAAACTTTTGGGCATTTGGGAGTGGATTTAGTGCTAATAGAGGAAGTACACCCCCACCATTTATTTGCATCGTTATACCGGCGCGTGTTATTGATCTTTTCGGGTGTGTTTATTTGTATGGGAGCGATGTCTTTCTTTCTAGCACGGCTATTTTTAAAACCATTAGCCGATGAACGATCGCGCATTAGTGCTTTTAGCCAAGACCTCGCCCACGAGTTAAATACCCCTATTGCTGCTTTACTCATTGCTGCTAAAGCCTTATTTAAACAAGAGAATAACCCCAAACTTTTAGGCATTCTAGCCAGCGCCCAGCGCATTTCTCACCTCTACTACCGCCTTGCTTATATCTCAACACAGGATTTAAACCTAGATACCCAGCTTTTAGATTTAAAAACATTAGTCGCCCAGCAAATCGCCTCTTTAGATCAAATGGCTGCCTTTTATGAGTTAGAACTCAAAAGCCATTTAGAACCTAAAACCTTTGAAGCGTGCGAGGAGGATATGGTTACTCTAGTGAGTAATTTACTCATGAATGCAATTAAATACAACCACCCGCAAGGTTTTATTCAAGTGGTGTTAAATCAAGATTTGAGTGTGTGTAATAGTGGGCAGGCTATCCCCACAGCTAAAATAGAAGCCCTCACAAAACGCTATAGCCGCCTAGATGTCCATAAAAAAGGTTATGGGATTGGTTTGGATCTAGTGCATAAAATTTGTGAACGCTACGATCTTAGATTAGAAATTAGTAGCGATCCTATCCCCTCCTCGCGCTACTATCAAAACACTTTTAAGGTGTGCTTTCCTCCAAGCTTAGCCCAGACTAAATCACTTAATGCTTAGTTTCATCTGCATTCTTGATTTGTTCTAAAATCTCAGTAATGGCTTTAAGGCTGACATGCTGTAGCGCCTTGATTTCTAAAATCTCATCAGACTCTTTAGCAGCGATTGTTTGGCTTTGGGTGATGCGTCTATACTGGCTACCTAATGGTGTGTTTAAAGAATAATCTAGTACTAGCTGTGCTTGATACTGCCCATTTTGTTCTAAAATAGCAAGGGAGAGAATATCTAACTTGATAGTGGCATAGGGGGTTGTGATATGAGGAGGGCGCGAGATAAAAAGGCAGTGTTTGGCTGCTTGTAAAAGGAGCATGTTTTTAAGCATGTTTTTAGGCAGATCAATAAACTTTGTATGTTTGGCATAATAGACTTGCCCCTGAGCATTTTTAAAGACAATTTGTTTAGTATCGTATAAATCTGCGCTTTGAATCCCAACAAGGCCTATATCATGGATTTGTGAACAAGTGGGGGCTGTAAACCCTGTTGTATTGAGATCATAATCTTTCACATCTGGCAACATTTGCTTAAGATTAAGATTCAAACAACCTGAAAAAAGTACAGAAAAACAACACACCAACCCGATGTGTTTTTTCATTTTCTATCTCCAAAAATCGTTTTATAAGGGTTGGCATCAAATTTATCAATCAAGCTAGAACCTTTTTGTACAAAATTATCAATGTTTCGTAGACTCAATTCCATTTGCATGATCAAGGGGGTGAGCATGGTTTTAAAATCATATTGTTTATCCTGAACTTTCTTATTGATGTTAAGCGCAAGTTGATCGCCATGCTCGGCTAAAGTACGGCCACTTTCAAGAAAACCATTGCCTTTTTTTAGCGTCTTTGTGGCTTGTTCTGCTGTTTGGGTTGCTTTATCTAATAGGCGCTCTAAGGCTAAACGGGTATTATCTAATCCTCCTGTAACCTTTTGGATAGAGGCAATGGTTTTGCTGATATTATCAATATTTTGGGGGCTTAAAATTTGATCGATGCTTTTAATGATGTAGAGGACTTCATTAGAAATATGCCCCGCACTACTGGTGAGTTTTTCTAAAAAGCTCTGTTCGTAGCGTAAAACCCGCTCACTATCATTTTGGCTATAAAACTCTTTAGAGTCGCTTTGTATGAGACTTAAATATTTTAACCCCACCAAACCCTGAGATTCAACTTTTAATGAAGAGTCCTTATGAATGGGTACGCGGCTTTGGATACGCAAATCTAACTTCACCATTCCCAAATGCCCCTTATCAAAAGCCACATGCTTAACAGAACCAATTTGAATCCCTTTATAATTAATGGGTGTATTAGCCCCTATCCCATTTAAATCTTTATCGGTATACATCACATAACCCATGTAATCTTTATCTTCTAAATTAAAATGCCCAAGCCATAAAATAAAGACCACCATACACACCATACAAGCTAAGAAAATGCCGCCAATGAGAGTGTAGTTTACATGCCTTTCCAAAACTTCTCTCCTCGTGTGGAATTAAATAAATTGCCCTCTTCTAAGGGGTGGGTTTTAACATGCTCAATAAAATCCTTAAGTGTACCATCAAAATCAATCAACCCGTCTTTGAGCATGATAAAACGATCCACCGTGTTTTTAACCGAGTCTAGATCGTGGGTGATCATCACCACGGTTAAGTGTAACGCTTCTTTAAGCGATAAAAGCAATGCATCAAATGTATCGGCCGAATAAGGGTCTAAACCACTTGTAGGCTCGTCTAAAAATAAAATTTCAGGATTAGTCGCCATTGCACGGGCTAATCCCACACGCTTTTTCATGCCCCCGCTAAGTTCGTAAGGATATAGATAATACACACTTGGATCTAATCCTACTCGATCCAGCCACATTTTAGAAATTTCAAGAATATTTTGCTTGGGATAAAAACTATATTCCTCCAACATCACCCCTACATTTTCTAAAACCGTAAGCGAGCTATAAAGCGCTCCAAATTGGAATAACACCCCTATACGCTGTAAAATTTGATCTCTTTGGCGATCTTTGAGTTTCCAAATATCTGTCCCAAAAACATTAATCACGCCCTTAATGGGGCGGTTGAGTAAAATTAAACTGCGCAGTAAGGTACTCTTCCCGCTCCCACTTCCTCCCAAAATAGCTAATATCTCCCCTTTAAACACTTCAAAACTCACGCCCCGATGAATCAAGCGATCCCCATAGGCATTATAGACATTATCCACCACGATGAGTTTTTGAGAGTAAGTGATATTAGACATCAAGTCTACTAAAGATCACCGAAAAAAGGGCGTCTAAAAAGATGATCCAAAATAAGGAATTGACCACGCTAATAGTGGTGAGTTGCCCAATAGACTCTGTATTGCCCTTAACCTCAAACCCGCGCATGCAACCTACTAAAGCAATGGCAAATCCCCAAAAAGGGGCTTTAATGAGCCCGATAAAAAAATGCGATAAGCCGACATTTTCATGCAAGCGCGCAACATAGTGGGCAAAGCCTATCCCTAGTTGGTATTTAATAGCAATCATCGCTCCTAAGAGTGCAAAAGCATCGGCTAAAAACACCAACAAGGGCATGGCAATAACTAAGGCTATGACTCTAGGCAAAACTAAAAAAGCAAAAGGGTTAAGCCCCATTGTCTCCATAGCATCTAATTCCTCTGTAATCTTCATGGCCCCAATTTGGGCGGTAAAACTAGAAGCACTCCGCCCGGCCACTACAAGTGCTAAAATAAAGGGGCCCATCTCCCTTAGGGCAAGTTTAGCCGTCATCTCAATACTCATCATCGGAAAGCCCAATTCTTGTAACTGCACCGCTCCCTCTAAAGCAATAGCAAAGCCCACTACAAAGACGGTTAAAATACTCACGGGTAAAACCTTAAACCCGCTTTCATGGATATGGTGGATTAAAGGCGTCCAGCATACAGATTTAGGGCGTATAAAGGCCAAGCCTACATAGTAAATAATCATGCCACAGAAATTAAAAGTATTGAGCAAAGTGTTATAAAAGGAGGCAACTCCACGCCCTAATTTTTCTAAAGGGTTGATAAAAACACGAGAAACATGTTCTTGTTTTAAAATGCTAGGATTAGCCCTAACCCAAGTTTCTACTACCTCTAAGACTCTTGCATTATAAGCGCTAGGGTTGAGAAATTCAGGTTTACGGCGGCCTAATAAATCATAAAGCAACATTAAAAACACAAAATCTAAACTAGCTACACCTTTAAAATCAATGGCTTCTATGGGAGGGGCGTCTTTAAGAATAGTTTTTAAGTGGGTCAAAGCTTTAGCAGAAGTTTTAAAATCCCAACTTCCTTGTAAAACAAGGGTGCGCGACTGGATATAGGCAGAACTTACCAAAAAAAACCCCCCTTAGTAAGAGACACTGACATATCCACCGCCATTTATGTTATGGTAGAATTATACAACATCTATGATAAATAAAACATTGGGTATATACTTTGCTCTGCAGCTTAAGTTGCTAGTTATTGTTTTGTTTGCTCTAAGTTTTTTAGGAGCAAAGAGCCATTCTAACAAACTCCTAAAATCTTTGTCTAAAGAGAGAAACAGGTTTACTAGCTTGTATAACAAACAAAAGCAACTCAAGGCTAAAAATGGCGGATTTTTTGGCGGGGGGCTTGGCACTCTTAGTATTAAGGCAGGTACGAATAATAGTTCACCACAGAATTTTCCCATTGTGTTGAGTTTTAAGGGGGGTTTTCAAAGCTATTTTAATAACTCTGTAGGGCTTAAGGTTTTTGCTGATTTAGATTTAGCCACCTCTGAGGCTAATTGGCAGTTTAATAACCCTAGAACGAACTCTTTTTTTGGAATGGTCTCTGCCGGGCTATCTCTTCCTATTGAATTTAGTTTAAGTCGCTCTTACCAACATTTCCTAGGCTTTTATGGGGGGGTGGGTGCGGGGTTTATGCTTTATATGGATAATGAACAATTTCAAATACGCAATAAAGAAGAGGTGAAAGCCTTTGGGGTGGTTGCCCAAGCGGGTATCTCTCTTACTCTTTACTCCAAGCACCGCATTGAAGCGGGGTTTAAAATTCTCCCTACTGATAAAAGCCTTCCAGATTCTAAGTACTTTAAAACTTCTGAGATGTTTAATATCATGTATCTTTATAAATTTTAAAAGAGATTTTCTAACACCCTGCTTTGGACCAAGTACATATATACCCCCGTTCCTCCCACAATGCTTAAAACAAAAATCCGCAAGTATAAATGTAACCCCACCACACTTAATAGCGCCACTAGTTCATTAAGACCATAAGGCGCGCTATTTAAAGGGCTATCTTTTAATCCATAAATAATAAGCATGCTAACAACAGCGCTCCCCAAAACCCGCCCTAAATAGAGTAAAACAGGCGCGCTTTTTTTACCGCTAAAAAACACAAAAAGCCAAGCTTTCATAACATATGTTGTAAGACCGGTGATGGCTAATGCTAAATATAAATACAAATCCATGCGTTTACTCAAGTTGGCGTCTAAAGCAGAGAAAAATAAGCCCCATAAGAATCAAAGTAGGCAATAGAAAATGCGCCTTGCCAAAGAGTAAAAAACAAATAATTGCAGAACCCAGACCAATGAGAGCACTTGCATGGCGATT
This sequence comes from Helicobacter suis, assembly GCF_902196135.1. Taxonomy (GTDB): domain Bacteria; phylum Campylobacterota; class Campylobacteria; order Campylobacterales; family Helicobacteraceae; genus Helicobacter; species Helicobacter suis_A. The sequence goes on from NZ_CABIKE010000001.1 coordinate 86,435, forward strand.
TGTACTCTTCCATTGTTCTATAAAAATCACCACAAAAATAGCCACCATAATAAAAGACATGCCCGCTACATTCAGATTAAAACTACCGCCTAGTAATCCTCCAGCAATACACCCAAAAACCCAGTATACATGGTTAAGTAGGGCAATGGCAAACATGAAATCTTGGCTACTAGATTTTTGGGGTTTAGTAAGATTTAAAAGCATAAAAGTTTCATCACTCAGGGTATGGGCCATGTAAAGAATGCGTTTTTTTTGCATGGAGGCAAAGGGCTCAAGCATGGAGATGGCATAGCACATTTGGCGGATATTAACCAGAAGTACGAGCAAAAAAATATTGAGTAAACTAGCCTTAATTTCTATAAGGGCTACTAGCATAAACTGCACAGCCCCTGCATAGATAAATAAACTAACCCCCAAGATAAATAAGAGGCCATGCCCATCTTGTTTGCACAAAACCCCCCAAGTAATTCCCATCAGTGTATAGCCAAGACAAATAGGTAAAGTGTGCGGGAAAGCTTCTTGAATGGCTAGTAAAAAAGCTTTTTTAGGCATGTTTGATCTCTTTTAAACGCCAAGCACTCCAGCTTAAAGCCACTAGAGAAATGGCCATTAAAGCGCCGATGTGTTTAATCACTACGCTTAAGCTAGCCCCCATTTGATTAAGCATGACCATGCCTGAGAGAGCGTGGGTGGCTGGGACTACTTGTAAAAGTATTTGTAAAAAAGAGGGCATGAGTTCAGCAGGCCAAATAAAGCCCATCATAAAAATTAAGGGCAAAGAAGAAAGAAGTACAATTTGAGTGGCTTGGACGGGTTTGGAAAGAAAAGTACCCAATAACACCCCACAGCTAGCTGTAGAGAAGATAAAGATCATAGCAAAGATAAGTAGCGCTAAAGGGTTAGCATGGGTGTGGATACCATAATAGTTAAAAAGAACCCCTAAATACAACAAGACTAAAAATAAATAGATAAAACTAAAACAAAAACAACGGATAAGAACAAAGCTTAAAGATTCTAATAAGTTTGGGAAACACTTAGGGGTGGTGGTGGTTAAAATCCCCGTGCCAATTAAAAGGGTTTGGTGCAAAATAAAGAGCAAAACATGAGATAGGGCATAGTTAAGATAGCCTAAGGAGTAGTTATATAAGGGAATTGTTTGTAAGGAAAAAAGTTCATGCTCTCTAGTCTGATCACTTAAAAAGCGTTCTCTATCTATTTTAATTTTATGGCTCAGGTCTTGGATTGTACCCAAAGTAGCTTGGGCGATCGCACCATAAATTAAAAAATAATTAGCATTGGCATAAAGCTCAACACTAGCGGGTACGCCGGTATAAACATGCTTTTCAAAAAACTCGGGGATAAACACAATACCATATACTTTTTCCTCTTCTAAAAGTTTTTTGGCCTCTTGTAAAGAGCTAGGGAAGTATGCAATGCTCATTTCTTGGGTGGCTTCTAGTAGTTGGGTGAGTTTGTAGGATAAAAAGCTTTGATCTTTATCTACTAAAGCGATTTTTTGGTGGGTTACAATGTCGTTTTTATAAGGGAGGGGATAGAGAAAGGCATAAAATAAAGGCCCGCCTATGATGATAAAAAGCACAGCAAAATTACTAAAAATGGCTTTAAATTCTTGAGCCAATGCCTTTATCATGCCACCCCCTTTTTTTGTAGAATTAACAAACTTAAGGGCAAAAAGAGTAGGAAAAAGAGCATTTGGCTTAAAGAGTTTAAAGCTAGGCGTAAACCTTCTTGATAATGCGCTAGGGCGATGTAGCATTTAACAAAATAACTAATGGGGAGTAAAGAACTCCAAAATTCTCCTAAAGTAGACATGTTAGTTATAGGATAAGTTACCCCTACAAAGGCTAAGGAGGGGGCAGTATAGGCTGCAACAAAAGAAGCCGTGCGTACTGGGTCTTTAATGAGAGCATGGAAAAACATGACCACACTAGAAACCCCTAAAACTAATAAAACCACCGCTAGAGCTAACACCCCCCAGTGCGCATTATAAGGTTTAAGATAAGCCACTAATAAAGTACCCCAAAGGCTAAAAATAAGGGTATTAAGCCCTAGAGCCGTTAAAACTTCTCGGATATGTACGCAGTGTTGTAAAAAATTAAGCATGCCAAGAGCGACTAAGATCTGCCACATACAAGGCAAAATAGCGGTGAGTAAGAATTGAGAATAGTTATTGTGCTCGTTGTAGAGGGGGTGTAAATTGACATGCAAAGGGAAAGCTAGAGCCTTAGCCATAGTAAGATCATGGTGGGTACTTAAATTGCGCGCCACATCTTGTTTTATATCTATCGTAACTAGGGTTTGTAAAAAAGCATTAGCAAGGGTTTTACCTACCAACACATATTCAGCATTGTAATAAAGAGCTAGTGGGGTTTTAATCCCTAGTTTAACATGGCGCTCTAAGTTATGGGGTAAAACCACTACGGCATAAATTTCCTTAGAGGCAATAGCTGGCTTAGCTTCTCTTAAACTACTGTAAAAATATTTGATATTCAAAGCGCTATTCGCATTTAGGCTACTAATGATCTCTTGGCTTAAATGGCTTTTATCTAAATCTACTAACCCCACATTAAGCCGCGTAGGGATCTGCTGGTAAAAAATCCATGCCATTAAAAGCCCTAGAAAGAGTGGCATGGTACAAATTGCCCAATTAAAGCGATCGTTTAAAAACTTAGCCCACATTTTATTCTTGCGGCATATCTACAAGTACACTCATGCCCACCCGTAAATGCTGCATATCTTTTAAGGGAGTGGCTTCAATATTAAAGCTTTTCATGTCATAGCTCTGGCTAGCATTTGTACTTTTCCAAGTTGCAAAATCCCCCATGACAGCAATATGGGTGATTTTAAACTCTATATTCTCTTTTAAAGCCGGCACATAACCCTTAAAAGTAGAACCTACAGCAAAACGACTCAGGTATTTTTCAGGTATGCTCAAGCTAAGCCAAGCATTAGCCGTATCCATCACTAAAACTACAGGAAAACCCTTTGGACTAAGTTCTCCACTATAAAGTAAAACATTACTCACCTCCCCATCAATGGGGCTATAGGCATTCTTATCTTGTAAAAAAGCCTGTACTTCATTAAGTTGGCCTAAAGCCGCCTGTTCTTTTTCTTGAGCGGCAATCTTAGTATCCGAAGATGCCCCCTCTAGGGCCAGTTTATAGTGTTGGTAAGCAGCACTTTTATTAAACGAAGCGCTTTGAAAAGCCGCATAAGCCTCATCGCGCTTTTGTAAGCTAGCCACGCCTTTATCATAAAGGCTTTGGATGCGTTTATAAGTTTCCTCAGCCAAATCGCTTTGGGCTTTAGCAGCTTGATAAACATCTTTAGCGCTTTGAATTGTTTGGCTACGCGTACCCCGCAACACTTCATTGCGCATGGCTTTAGCAGCCTTATGGCTAGAGCTAGCTTGTAAGAGTTTAGCCTCTGCTTCAGGGCTATTAATGGTAAAAACCAAAGAACCCTTTTTAATAAAATCTCCCTTTTTGACTAACACATTCTCTACGCGTCCGGCTAGTTTAGAACTTACGCTATATTCTCTTGCCTCAATAAAACCCTGTAAGCGCTGTTGCTTGTGGTTATAGGCTTGGTAGTAGAGTTTAAAAAGCCAAAATAAAATCCCTAGTGCGATAAAGCCGGCCAAAATAACAGGTGTTTTAGATGACTTCATGGCTATCCTTAATAAACAAAGTCATAAAATAAGTCGGTGTGATCACTGAGCACCATTAAATCCACAAGGGCGCTGATGTACTTAAAGGCACTAGTTTTTTGTTCTACTAAAATCCCAGCTAAAGAATTGCGCGCATCTACTACTGAGGCATTTGTGCCCATTCCTTGATTAAAAGCCTCCTCTTGGAGTTTTAAATTTTCCTTAGCTAGTTCAATACTGGAGTTTAAGCTTTTGTATTCTTTAAGCAGTGCTTGGCATTGTAAATAAGTCTTGTGTACCAAAAGCTCCATATCCTTTTTAGCTTGGCTTTGTAAAGCTGCGGTTTGTAATTCATCAATTTTAGCTGCTTGATAGTGCATGATACGGCCATTGGGGGTTAAAATAGGTAGTCTTGCCCCCACACCCACAAACCATTCAGGAATCATATTCATAAACATGGAATTATTTTCTTTCATCAAGTAAGCTCCAAAGAAATTAAAATGAGGTAGGAATTTAGAAACTTGTAAATTAGTCATTTGGTGTGCGCTTTGTTTTTTAATCGCTAGGCTTCTAAGAACGGGGTAGGAATTGAGGGTTTCTTGTACAAAAAAACTAAGATTAGGCAGGGCTTTTAAACGGATATTTAAATGGGCTGTGGGGGCAAAATGAGCTTGTGAGACTGGCATGCTTTGGCTAGATAAAATGGTATTAAAAGCTAAGGCTGCTACTTCTAGCGCGTCTCTGGCCTGCATCGTTTTAATCTTGCTTTTTTCATAAGCCACTGAAGCGCTCAACACCTCTACTTTAGCAATCTGACCAGCTCTTTGGCGTTTAAGGGCGTTTTGATAGTGTTTTAAATGCCCTTGTTCTACGCCTTTAAGCACATCTAAAACTTCCATATCTAGTACTAAACCATAGTAAATTTTAACCAATTCTTGGAAAGTAGAAAGCCTTTTAAGCCTTGAAACTTCCATAGATTCTTTATGCGCTAAAGAGGCGAGTTTACTCATGTAAAACCGCGCCCCGCCCATGTAAAGCGGATAAATAATACTCAAAGCCCCCATGACAATATTTTGTTTTGAAAATAAAAAAGGCTGGGTAAGAGTATTGACCATACCCCCCATACCCTGAGCTATAGAAGACAGACCGCTAAGATCCATACTACTTAGTGTGCTCGCTAAAGCTGGGTTACTTAAAAAACGCTCCGCCCCTCCGGCTAAATTTCTAATTTGCCCCTGAGTTTTGGCATTTAAAGGAGAAATTTCAATTTGTTTACCCAAATGCACATAAAAGGCGCTTAAATCAATTTCAGGTAGAAAAGAAAGTTTAGCCGCTGTACTTAGTTTTTTAGCCTTTTTCTCGGCATAATCTTGGGCTTTAATCCCCTCATAATTAGCTAACACAATCCCCCAAGCCTGTTTCAGAGAGATTAAAGAAGGGTGGTCTGAAAACACTTTTGGAGAGGATTTAATCGTTTCAAGCGTATTAAAATCTGTTGTACCTTTTCCTTCTGAAGGTATTGCTTGCATTGATCCAACTAATAACCCCATACACATAATCCATTTTATCCCTTTCAACCGCATCAAATATCCTTCTTCATAAGCTTAAGTTTTCTAATGCGTGCCTTGTCCATATCTAGTACTTCAAAAATGCATTTTGCATCGCCTACCACATCGCCTACTTCAGGCAAGCGCTCTAATAAACTAAAAACATATCCCCCCAAAGTTACTTGTTTATAATTCTGATCAAAGCGAAATCCTAAAAGCTCTTCAATATCCTCTAAGTCTACCATACCATCGCATTCAAAAGTGTGCTCGTCTAATCTTTTAATCCCTTCTTTACTCAGATCGTGTTCTTCATAAATATTACCCATAATTTCCTCAATAATATCATCCATCGTGAGTAATCCAGAAGTCCCCCCGTATTCATCTACAACAAGGGCCATATGCCGCTGTTGTTGATTCATTTTAATTAAAATTTGTGAAATAGAGGCACTTTCTGGCACAATTAGCATTTCTTTTAACATGCAACGCAAATCCAGCTCTTTTTGATCGGCTAGAGAGACAGATAAAATATCTCTGATGTGTACCACGCCTAAAATGTTGTCTTTATGTTCCTCACAGCAAGGATAACGGGTAAAGGGATGTTTTAGAATAGTACGCATGTTTTCCTCATAAGAGTGTTGTACATCCAAACACACCATATCATTACGCGGAGTCATGATCTCTTTAGCGCTAGTATCTGAAAAATCCACCGCGTTTTTAATGATCTCCTCCTCCACATAATCAATCACCCCTCCGCGTAAGCTCTCTCCTACAATGATTTTAATCTCTTCCTCAGAATGTGCGGTGGTTTGTTCTGGTTCAATGCTAAAAGGTTTTAAAACAAGCCTAGCTAAAAAATCAAAGAGATTAACAATGGGGTAGGAAACCAACCAAAACGCATGCAAAGGCCTAGCAATCCAAAGTACAACACTTTCTGAGCGTACAATGGCAATAGATTTAGGCACAATTTCGCCTAAAATCACATGTAAAAGTGTAATTAAACTAAAGGCGATCACAACGCTTATCCCATGAATGACTCCATGTAAACTTTCAAAGCGCACCCATTTTTGGATAAAGAGGGTGATAAAATGGGCAATGGCTGGTTCGCCTAGCCAACCTAAACCTAAAGAAGAGAGGGTTACACCTAACTGGGTAGCGCTTAAATAAGTGTTGATTGAAGCGTTGATTTTTAAAGCCAAAACAGCGTTTTTATTATTCTGTAAACTCAGTTCTTCTAATTTGGAGCGCCTAACCTTTACGATTGCAAATTCTGAAAGAACAAAAAACGCATTGAGCAAAATCAAAAGGAGCGCAAGGGTGAACATTAGAATCGGTTCGTAATCCAATCACTCTCCTTAAAATTTTAGGGTAGATTTAATATAGCAGCAGTTGCAAAAAACTAGAGCCTTTCTACAATTCTAAAAAAATCCACTAAATAATACCCTAAAGCGCCTAACAATGCCGAGATAGGCACGGTAACTAGCCATGCCGTGATGATTCTTTTAATCACTGAACGCTTCACTAGCTCGCTTTTATAAGCCTTTTTAAGCGATTTGCGCTCTTTTTTACTCAGACCCACCGTGTACTCTAGGGTGTTATTTTCTTTTTGCAAGGCCTTAAGGTAGGCTAACATCTCTTTTTTTTGTCTGGGATTGGCTTTTTCAAAACGATCTAAAAAATTTTTAACAACCGCCTCATCTTCCCCGTGGTGGGCGTCTAAAATCATCTGTTTCATCTCAAACAAACGCTTTTGTAAGAATTCGCGTAAAAAACCCACCCCAAAAACCGCCCCGATAGTGATATGGGTAGAGCTTACAGGAAGACCTAATTTAGAGGCTAATAAAACCGTGATCACCGTTGCCATAGCAATACAAAAGGCTTGCATTTTATCTAACTCCGTGATCTCACTGCCTACGGTTTTAATTAATCTTGGCCCATATAAACTCAAACCTGTAGCAATGCCAAGCCCACCAATGAGCATAATCCATGCAGGCGCGTAGGCTTTAGTAGGAATGGCATGGTTGCCCCACTCTTGCAGGCTTTGTACAATGGCAGCTAAAGGGCCTACAGCATTGGCTACATCATTGGCCCCATGGGCAAAACTTAAAAGGGCTGCGCTAAAAATTAAAGGCCAAGTAAAGAGGGTGTGTACACTCTCTCTTGTGTTTTCTAAACTAGGTAATTTTTTCTTAACATAACTTCTAAAGCCTACATAAGCTATCAAACCCACCACCACACTTAAGCCTAGTTCCTGCCACATTTTTAAAGTCAGGTGTAATATCTTAGCCAGCATAAACCAGCTAAAAGATAACCCCATTCCCCCAACAATTGCAGACATGGATTTTAAAGCGGCTGCTTTTTTATCCTCTCTATCGCTTAGAATGTATTTAAAAAGCACCAACAAGCCCATAGCAATTCCCCCGCCCATTAAAGGAGAAATGATCCAACTGCCTACAATCCCCCCCAAAAAAGACCAATTTACAGCCCCCAAACCTCCAGCCACTAAACCTGCCCCCAAAATCCCGCCTACAATGGAGTGTGTGGTGGATACGGGTGCGCCAATGGCTGTGGCTAGGTGTAACCAAATTGCTCCAGAAAGCAAAGCAGAAAACATCATGCCCACAAACACCGCTGTACTTTGAATGTGATCTGGATTGATGATTTTACCCTTAATGCTTTGTACCACCTCAGAACCAGCTAACACCGCCCCTAATACCTCACAAATGGCCGCAATTAAAATAGCCATGCTTAAAGTAATGGCTTGTGAGCCCACTAAGGGGCCTACATTATTAGCCACATCATTAGCCCCAATATTCATCGCCATATACCCGCCTACAACGGTGGCTAGAGCTAATAAGGGCATGTGCAAACGAGCATGCCCAAAGAAAAGCGCCATGCCGGCAATGATCACGACAAAGAGAATGGCTAAAGTGATCTTGACATTGTCGCGCTGGAGTTTTCTAAAGGCTTTTTGGAATGAAGGAGCGCTTTTGGATTTCATTGCGGGGCTCACTTTAATATAAAATTCTCTAAACAATGCTTAAATTAGCCCTAGTTGTAGTTACTATCCATTTGTATTTTTAGGGTTATAGGCTATAATAAATTTTGCTTTATGGAGGCTCAAATGGTGTTTAGTGATCAAGAATTACAAAAACCTGTACAAAAGGCTTTAGAAAAAATCCGCCCTATGCTTCTTAGAGACGGGGGCGATGTGGTGCTTTTAGGGATTAAAGAGGCTAAGGTTTATGTGAGTTTAGAGGGAGCATGTAAGGGTTGTTCTAGCAGTGCTAATACCCTTAAATTTGGCATTGAGCGTTGTTTGCAAGAGGAAATCCACCCAGATATGGAGGTTGTACATGTCTCTAAAGAACAATATGCGCGACTTTTTTCTTAAAGGTTACCGGATTTATGACCAATGACCCGAAAAAGCGAGCATTGAGTGCACGGGGTTATGAAGCTTTTTTACAAAAGCAGTACTTTAGAGCTATTTTTTTATTCGGGCAAGCGTTGTTTTTAGACTCCACAGATGGCCATGCTAGAATTGGGTTGCTTCTTAGCGATATTGCTTTGGATTTTCCTAAAGAAGCCCATAGCTTTTACGAGCTTTATAAAAATTTGCTAGATTCCCAGCCACGCCGTTATAAAATCAGTATCCAAAACCAAATCCTAGACCTTATTTCTTCTTTTGATGAGAGTTTAAGCAGAATGGCTCAGGCTTTTGGGGAGGAAAACCAACTCAAAACAGAAGGTTTAGACGGGATTTTATACGCAGATTTTAAAGCCATGTGTGTGGGGAAAAATTTTAAAGAAGTGTTTGAAAATCTCATGTTTAGTACAAAGGTGATCTTTGATAAAAGGGAGGATTTTTACGAGTTTTTAGATAACTTGGTTGAAAATGCCTTTTATGATATGTCTATTTCTTACATTGAAAACATGCGCGAACTTTTATGGTATGACTCAAGAATTTCTGCCATTTTGCAAAAAGCTCTCATGCTAGAAAAACAATCCCCAAAAGCACACAAGAAGTGAAAATTTCTAAGAAAATCCAGATTGGGCGGTGTTTTACACATCTTAGCGATGATACAAGAGAGTTAGATCAAGATACTTTATTAGTACAAACCCCCACTAATACGCGATTTGTACAGGAGTATTTAAAGGAGCACCGCGTGCCTTGTATCCATGCTAAAGAGCTTAAAAAATATTTTAATACAGATGTTAAGATCATTGGCATTACAGGTACTAATGGGAAAACCACGACGGCTAGTTTGATTTATTCCTTGCTTTTAGATTTGGGGTATTCATGTGCGCTTTTAGGTACACGGGGGTTTTTCTTCAATGATTCTTGCTTAAAACAAAAGGGTTTAACCACACCTAGCCTTTTAGAAGTCTATGCCAATATAGAGGAGGCTATAAAAAGAGGGGCGCATTATTTTGTGATGGAGGTGAGTTCTCATGCCATTAATCAGGAGCGCATTTTAGGGTTAGATTTTAGCGCTAAAGTAATTACCAATATCACTAGCGATCATTTAGATTATCATGGCAACTTAGAAGAGTATCGCCGCGTGAAAAATGCATTTTTAAGCGATGAGAGTTTAAAAATCATTAACCGCGATGATGCCTTTGTGCGCTTTAACCCTAAAAATGCCTATGGTTATGCCATTGAGCATAAAACCCATTTAAGCGTGAATGCCTATAGTTTACAGGGTCTGAGTGCGCATATTTGTTTTACTGAAAAACCCGGCCGTTATCAAAATTCTGAACTTGAAGAGGGCTTATTATACTCGCCTCTTGTAGGAAGGCATAATCTTTATAATCTCTTAGCTGGAATTTTATGTGTCAAGCTATTAACTAAAGAACCCTTAAAAACACTCTGTGATTTAATCCCGCATTTTCTAGGGGTAAAGGGGCGTATGGAGGTAGTGCATGAGCAACCTCTAGTGATCGTAGATTTTGCCCATACTGCCGATGGGTTTGAGCAAATTTTTAATAGTTTTAAAACAAAAAAGATCAAAGCGCTTTTTGGAGCGGGGGGTAATCGGGATAAAAGCAAACGCCCCTTAATGGGAGCCATTGCTTGCAAATACGCCTCTAAAGTTTATATCACTTCTGATAACCCGCGCTATGAAGAACCTATGGCTATTATGCAAGATATTTTAGTGGGCATTGCTGTAGAAAAACGCGACAAGGTGATTTTAGAGATTAATCGCTACAAGGCAATTTGTTTGGCTCTGCAAGAACTTAAAAGCGATGAGATTTTACTCATTTTGGGTAAGGGTGATGAGAGTGTACAAATCATTGGTGATCAAATCATTCCTTTTGATGATACAGAGGTTGTTAAAACTTATTATAAGGAACAAGGTCTATGAAAGATTGTTATTTGTGGTGTGATTTTATTGAACGCAGTTTTTTAGAGGATCAATTTTTAACCCTTGTAGAAAAACGGCATGTTTTTGGCGCGACTTCTAACCCGGTTTTATTTGCCAAAGCCCTTAGTAAGCCCGCCTATAGAGAAGACATTGCTAAGCTTAAGAGTACTAAAAGTACGGCTAAGGATATTTATGAAAACTTAGTGATTACAGATATTAAAAGATGTGCTCAAATTTTGCTTCCTTTATGGGAACAAAATAGAGCTACAGGGTATATTAGTTTAGAAATCGATCCTTTTTTAGCTAATCAAGTACAGGCAAGTATTAAAGAAGCCCTTTTTTTATTCCAACAAATCAATATGCCTAATGTGATGATTAAAGTACCAGCCACTCAATCTGGCTTAGAGATAATGGAGTATCTAGCAGGCCGCAATATCCCCTTAAATGCGACTTTAGTTTTTGATCCCAAACAGGCACAAGATTGTACCCTAGCACTTTTAAAAACAAAGATGGCAGTTGTGAGTATTTTTGTCTCTAGGATTGATACTCTAGCCAATCATAAACTTTCTGCTACGCAAGCGCATTTAAAAAACCAAGTAGGGATTGCTAATGCCTTAGCTTGCTATGATAAAGTGCGCGCTGTAAGTGATCAAATCTATCCGCTTTTTGCTAGCACAGGGGTTAAAGACTTGACCCTACCCAAAGACTATTACCTCCAAGCTCTTAAACTAGAGCATAGCATTAGCACCGCTCCACTAGATGTACTAGATGCCTATTATAACAGCCCTAGCTCCCCCTCTATAAAAAAAGAAGAAATCAACCTAGAAAATTTAAATTTGGCCTACGAACAACTTTTAGATGAGGGTTTGAGTGCCTTTAAAAGCGCCTTTGAAGCATTACTTAAAGCACTAGCCTAGCATAGATTCTATTAAAGCCATGCGCATGGCAACACCTAGTTTAACCTGTTCTAGGATTTTACAGCGCGAATCATTGAGTAATTTATCCTCAATATCAATATTGTGGTGTACGGGTCCGGGGTGTAGAATGATGATCTCTTTATCTTGTAACATAGAGGCCTTAAGGCAGTAGTGATACGCATAATCTTGTAAAGAACCATAGGTTTGTAAAGAATGCCGTTCAGTTTGGGTACGCAAACACATCACAATATCTACTTCTTTTAAAGCTTCGTTTAAATTATGGGTGTGTGCAAAAGAGGTTTGTGGGAGAAAATGAGGCGGAGAGACAAGGATAATTTCTAATCCAAAACGGGGTAATAATTCCATGTTGCTATTGGCTACCCGCGAATTTTTAACATCGCCTATAATGGCTATTTTTTTGCCCTTTAAATTCCCTTTAAAGTGGTTATAAAGGGTGAGTAAATCTAAAAGCGCTTGGGTGGGGTGGGCTAGAGAGCCACTACCGGCATTAATGAGTGCACATGTGAGGTGTTTAGCAAAAAAGAGGGCTGCACTGGAGTAATGGTGGCGGGTGATGATTAAATCTACTTGCATGGCTTGCAAATTTAAAAGCGTGTCTAATAAAGTCTCGCCCTTTTTAGTTGAACTACCCTCTACATTAAAAACATTAAAATGGGCATTTAAACGGCAACTTGCGGTTTGAAAACTAGCAATGGTACGGGTAGAGTGTTCAAAGAAAAGTGCCAAAATAACTTTATTCTTTAAAGAAGGCGCGCCTTGTAGGTTTTGATCTAGTAAAGTGTTGGCGCGTTTTAAAAGTGTTAGCACTTGTGCATTGTTTAGGTCTTTTGTGCTGATGAGGTGTTTTAGCATGGGTATCGCTTATAACAAAGATGTTAAAATTATAGCATGCGGGTTGTGCTTATTTTAGGTTTGCTAGTTTTTCTTGCGGGTTGTACTAACCGCATGGATACAGCTTATATGCCCGGCTTTTTAGCTGAAAAACGCACCCAAGCCACTAGAAAAGGTGAGATTATCAAAGATCTACGCCCTGTAGTGAGTGTGTTTGCAACCCATTTAAACGAAGTAGACCCCGCATCTTATCACCAACGCGAGTTTTTCTTTATTGAGATATTTGCCCAAGATTCTAGTGTTTTTGAAAATGATGTGATGACTTATAAACTCTATGCTCTGAAGAATAGCTACACACCCATGTGGGTACGGCCAATTAGTAAAGATGAATTTGACTCGATATTTTACACCACTAACAAATACGCCAAAGCTTACTTAGTTGCCTTCCCTAAATTAGATCGCCTCTCTCAAGAGGAAGCCAAATTAGAAATGGATTTAGAAGGTTTAGGGACGATTACTTTTAATTTTGCCTACAGCGTACCCGCACTCAAATTTTAACCTGTAAGAGTAACAAAGATTAATTTTGTTATAATGATTTCATTCCCCCGTGTAAATTCCAAAGGATCAAAGTGGAGAAAATACTAGATATTGTAGAATTGATTGCCTATGAAAAGGGTTTGAGTTTAGAGACAATTAAAGATGTTGTAAAAAATAGCATTTTAAAGGTTGCGCGGAGTTGTTTAGACACAGAGGCTAATTTTGTTATTGATGATTCAAATAAAGATCTAGCCCTTTTGCATGTCGTTGAAGTGTGTGCCGATGGCGATCCTAAATTAGAACAAGACCCTAAAAATACACTCTCTTTAAAAGAAGCCCATAAAAGCGATCCGTCTTTAAAACCTAATGATTTATTGCACTATGAAATCAGTTTAAAAGACATGAAACGCGGCGCGGTCAATACGCTTTTTAAAGACTTAGAATACAATATCCAAAGAAGTTTAGAAGATCAGTATTTTCAGAAATATAAAAGCATGCTTAATACCATTGTTACAGGGGTTGTTTTAGATGTTGATGCCAATCAAAATACTTATATTGAAATTGATGGATTACAAGCAATCTTAGCCCTGAAAAATCGCATTAAAGGGGAAAGCTTTAAAGTAGGCAATAGTGTACGGGCTATTTTAAAAAATGTGCGTTTTAGTAAACAAGGTTTAGTCTTAGAACTTTCAAGAACAACCCCTAAATTCTTAGAAGCCCTCTTGCGTTTAGAAGTGCCTGAAATTGCTGATGAGGAAATTGAAATTATGGGCATTGCTAGAATTCCGGGTGATAGGGCTAAATTAGCTTTGCGCTCGCATAATAGCCAAATTGATCCCATCGGGGCAACCGTGGGGGTTAAAGGTGTGCGTATCAATGCAATTAGTAAAGAATTGTGCAATGAAAGCATTGACTGTGTGCATTACAATGAAATTCCAGAGATTTACATCGCAAATACCCTCTCACCTGCCCAGACAATTCGCATTAAATTAAGTGAAGAACAAGGAGAAAAAAGAGCACTTGTTAGCCTTTATGGCGATCAAAAAAGCAAAGCCATTGGTAAAAATGGCGTAAATGTACGCCTAGCTTGCATGCTCACTGGTTATAATATTGACTTTGAAGTTCTTGAATCTAAAGAAAACATGCCCAAAGATCAGAAGGTAGGCTTGAGCATGCTTGAATCTCTTTTTGCTAAACCCCCCAAAGATACCCCCTAAGTGGGCTTAGAGTAACATAGGCGCTAATATAAAACTAGAACAAACAGAAAAAGTAATTACGAGTACACCGGGAAAAAGGAAGGGGTGGTTAAAGATATAAGCGCCAATTTTAGTACTTCCCGTATCATCCATTTGAACAGCCCCTAATAAAGTTGGATAAGTAGGCAAAACAAAAAGTGCTGATGTGGCTGCAAAAGAAGCCACCACCATATAAACGCCGTGGTGGTTTTCAGGTGTGAGGCCTAAGGCTAAGATCACGCTAGGGATTAAAGCTTTAGTCGTGGCTGCTTGGGAGTAAAGCAGCATGCTAGTGAAAAATAAGCCTACAGCTAATAAAAAGGGATAGTGGCCAAGCAAAGAGGAGGCTAAAACTTTAATCGGTGCAATATAGCCCTTAACAAAGGTATCTCCAAGCCATGCTACCCCTAGTACGCATACACACGCACTCAAGCCCGCTTTAAAAGTACTGGTTTGTACTAAGTCGTTGCATTTGAGTTTACAAAAAAGAACAATACAAGTAGCAATGGTGAGCATGAAACTTACAATAGCCGCATCGCGTGGTAATACAACCGGATGAATCCACCCGACATTTTTAGAAATAGCCGTTGCATATAACACGACGGCTAAAATCCCTATAAGAAAAATATAAACCGAAAGTTTGGCGCTTTTGGGCAATGTACTAGCTTGTTTGGTAGCGGTTTGTACCTGTGCTTGTGCATTAAGTGCATTGGGTAAAAAGGTGCTAACGATGAATGCGGTGAGCATGCAGGCTAAAAATGTGGTGGAAATACAAATGACTAAAAGAATGGGATAGGATACCCCAAGGGGTTCTAAAAACGCACTCATGGTAATTACAGCCGCAGAAACAGGGCTAGCTGTAATGGCAATTTGGCTAGCCACTACGGCTAAAGATAATGGGCGGCAGGGGCGGATATTTTGTCCCTTAGAAACCTCTACAATAACAGGTAGTACCGAAAAAGAGGTGTGTCCTGTGCCGGCTAAAATAGTGAGGGTATAGGTAACTAAAGGCGCTAAATAATTGATGTATTTAGGATTGGAGCGCAAAACTTTCTCTGCAATTTGAACTAAATAATCTAGCCCCCCGGCTAATTGCATGCATGAAATTGCCCCAATTACTGACATAATAATTAAAATCACATCCCAAGGAATAACCCCAGGGTGCATGCCAAGCCCTAGTGTGAGCAACACAACCCCAAAACCCCCTGCAAATCCAATCCCCATACCCCCCAAGCGCACACCTAAATAAATAGCCCCTAAAAGCGCGATTAATTGTAAAACTAGATGCCAACTATCCATGCAAAACTCCTGATTTAAATTGCAAACTCCCAATCTTGAGATTGCAAAAACACCTCCCGCCAAGTTTCAGGATAAGTTTGCATTAATCCTTGTAAGTGTTTAGCCAAACTTGCATTAGAATTAAAAATACACAGATACGGGCCTAAAGATTGTAAACTAACATTAATAATACTAGAACTGCCATCATTCATGTTTTTAACTAGAATCTGGTGGGCATGTGTGGGTGTGTTTTCTAAAAAGTGTTGTTCCATGTGGCTAAGTTTAATCCCAAAATCACGGCTAAGAGCTGTACTATCAATGTGCTTTTGTGGATAAAAGATTAAAGTCCCCATGTTTTTAATAAAACTAGCCGCATCTTGGATAGAGTTAAGTTGGTTTGTATCTTGTAAGGCTAAAACCACCACCCCATTAGCCTTTCTAGCTTGGGTGATTAAAGTGTTAATGTGTGTGTTTAGGATAGAATTTTGCGCATAACTTTTAAATTCATCTATAAAGAGTAAAAACCCCTGATTGTGTTCTAAGGCTTGGTGTAAAATCTTATAAAAAATATAGTAAGCCAAAAGCCCTAAATCTTTAGGATTAGTACTAATAGCGTCCATGTTAATAGTTGTAATGGGGGTTTTAAATTCTAAGCTATCTTCTAAGGCGTTAAAAAGTGGGTTATGTAAATAAGGTTCTAAATTTAAAGCTTGGGTGTGGATCAATGCGTCTTTAAAATCTTGCAAGGAAAAACTTTGAGGGGGCAGGGTTGCGTATAAAGTTTTAAGGGTGTTAAGAATAGCATTACTAGCTTGGATGTCTAGCTGGTTTTGTGGCTTTAGAGAGATATTTAGCATAGCCGCATAAAAAGAGTGTAAAAAATCTATATTTTCTTTGGAATTTTTAAGAGATAGAGGGTTGATTTTAAAATGCGTGCCTGAGTTGTAAGTGCCGCCAAAATAATGGGTGTATGAAAATAATCCATAGGCGCGATCTAGGGCTAGAATATTGAGGCGATCGTATTTCAGCGCACTCATCATTAAAAAACTCATTAAAGTCGTCTTACCCGTCCCTGTAGCGCCAATAATCATCGTATGCCCATTGGCTCTATGCAAACTATGTTGTGCTGTATTGTGCGGTACTTCTTGGTTATGGAAATTAAAAAGATAGGGGGAGTGATCGAGGTTTTTAAACACACTTAGGGGCATGTTTCCCCAAGAGTTTGATTTAAAACCGCGATCAGGTTTTTCAAAGACAAGTAAACAAGCTAGGGCTTGAGAACTTTGACAACGCAAACGAGGGTTTAAATGCAAACGCCCGGGAAAGAAGGAAAAATAGGCAGGTCTAAGCCCTAAAGTTTCTACAACGCCTACTAGATGTCCATTAGATAAAAGGCTTAAAACCTCTTGGGTTTCTTGGTTGAGTGTTTCTAAATGGGGATGTCTAAGAATAAGATTACAGGCAATTTTTTGCAAACAAAGCTGTTTAGCTTGGATGCGCTCATAATATTCTTGTAACTCTTGTTTGACTAGCGAGCTAATGGTTAAACGGATTTTTTCTTGGATAAAAGATAGGGCTTTTTGCGTCTCTAAAGGTTCTATAGAAAAAATAATGTCTAATTCTTTTTCTTGGTGTAATAGATTTGCAAAAACCAAAGAGCTTAGAGTTTTACTCGCATAGGCCTTAATCCCTAAAATGCGGTTATACATACGCGATTCATGATATTCTTGAATATAGTAGTCTTTTTTAAAATGTACATTAGTCGCGATGTAACTATCTTCTAAAAAACCTAAAGTAGGCTTAAGAGGCATAAAAAAGCCGTTGATAAATTCTGCATAGAAATTTAAAGCTTGCGTGGCGGTGAGGGGTTTTGGTTTAAAGGGCTGGAGTGCATGGGTTATTTTAGACATGCAATCAGAAAGTAGCTTAGCTTGGTGATCATATAGCTGTGTGGAGGTAGTTGTAGTGATCTCTAGCTTTTTTTGTTCTAAAAAATCTTTAATAGGGCTTTTAGTGGTTTCAAAAATAAGAGTGTAGGTGTTTTCATAAATAGTTTTGTTTTCAAATTGATTAAGGATAGCTTGGGCATAAGGGTTACTCAACTGGTGGTTATGTTTGAGTTGTAATTTACGGCGTTTAGTGTGTACACGCAAAACAACCCCTTGTAGTTGATCTAAGGCATTTTGTTTACTCTGAAAATACCCCTGTAATTCCTCTTTGGCCATCGCATTTGCACTCAAACCCTCAAGTTGTAACATCCCCACTAACTGTTCATTTTTAGTCAGTAAAAAGCGCGTATCATAGAGCCCCAGAATATTATTTTCCTCAGCCATGCAATGAACTTTTGGCAAAGCACCCACAAGCAAATCTAAAGCCTTGTTGTATAAAAAATCCCACAGCACATGGAGCATTGATTCCCTTCAAAATCCCTATTATAGTGGCGTGTGGTAAATAGAAATAAGAATTGCTCCCGAAAGGGAGCGTTTTAATTATAAATAGAAGTTAGAAAGTGAAGACATAATTCACATACCAAGCATAGCGCCTCATCATAGTAATACCATTACCGAATTTTTGAGGAACCATAGGGAATTTAATACCCGCTTGGATAGCAGAGCGATCGCCGATACGGATACGACCACCTACATTAAAGAGGAATTGAAAACCGGTGTGGGTATAGCCATTAAAATCCCAAGTATTACCCGCTAATTGGATACCGCCCACTAGACCCATAGAAAAAGGACTTGTCGCGATGAAGTTAACAATCATATCAGCCGCACCGCCATAAGTGTACATGTTCCATTTGTATTGAGAATTAGGGCCCATTTGTGGAGAATTTTGGTAATCAAAGAAGCCATAAATTTGGCCACCAAACCATTTATTGATAAACCCAACGCCACCAATTTGTGCGCCTAAACCATAAAGGTGCATCCCAGAAGTAAGAGGAGTTCTATACGCGTCCCCTCCTGCTCTACCTTGTTGGTAACCTAGACCTAAGAAAAACCCATTTTTTTCATCTGCTTGGGCTACAGACATGGCACTAACAGCTACCAGACTAGAAAGGGTTAAGCTCTTAAAAGTGCGCTTGAGACTCATAAAAAACTCCTTATTTTTAAAGATAGAAACACATAAGCTAATAGTGTTCCAGATTCTGCTTAAAAAAGCATGGATCAGATCGTCCATGCTGGGCGGACATGGCAAACACATAGTAAACAAAAAGGTTTTTGCTTTTTTGTGTACTCTAAAAATCCTTCTACTTTTAGACTTTCTTTTTAATTCTCTGTGGCTAAAATGCTTTTGGGGGTTGGTTGGTGCTTTTGTACCTTTCCCTCCTTGTTTGAGTGCTAATAAAAGTTATGTTTTTCTTTGATTTGTATCAAAAAGTTGTAGTACTCTAAAACCTTTCGTCATCTGGCATGTGTTCTAAGATTAACCCAACGGCTAAAGATTTACCCCCACCATAGCGCAAAGGACTTTTACTATAGCGTTTGTAATGTAATTTTTGTGGATAAAGACTTTTTAAAAATGTGGATTTTTGCATGGACTTTGGATTTTAACAGGGTTTAACACGCCCTAGTTTGGTGCAATTATCCCCCACTACCTCTAAAAAACTTGCCTCCTTATCTAAGGGCACTTCTACTAGTATAGCCTGTGTGCTAAAGTTTTGTATAGACTCTATTGGCGCGTCTAGTACAAAATCTTTTTGAGAAAGCCGTGCGGTTTGGCTTAGGGTGAGTAAAAGATCATTTTCTATAATTTCTTGCGTGCTTGCAATCAAAGAATGCTCTAAAAGTTGGTATAAAACACCCCATAGATGTTTTTCTTGGATTAAATCAAGGGGTTCTTGTTGTTCTAATAAACTCTCCTCTAAATATTGCCCCTGTGTCTTTAAAAGATAGAGCAAGCCATCTTGTTGCCATAATTTAGATACAGCTTTATATTGGCACAAACCCACAGCGACTAACACCAAAGTAGGCGGGATTTTAAAAACCTTGTTATCTCTGTGGGTTTCATTATTTAACGACACATTACCACTCACTACAGGCACTTTTAAAGCCTCTTGGCTTTCTATTAGCCCGCCTAGCATTTCCTCTAAAACCCATGCGTCCTCTTCTACACCGGCTAAATTAATCCCATCACTTACACCCAAAATTTTAGCTCCGCCTAACACCAAATCGCGGCAAGCACGCACAAAAACGCGTTTGCTATCCTCTCTAGGGTCTTGAATACTTAGGGGAGTGGAGCTTGCTAAAGCTATCATAAGGTGGTTGTTGATTTCAGGAATCCATATTCGTTTAGTCTCTAAGCTTTGTTTGGAATTTAAGAGATTTTGATGGGTAGTTTGTAAAAAAGAGGGGGCTTTAGCAAACAAAGGTTTTAAAGGGGGATTGAGCAATAAAGAGAGGGGCAAAGAGACACAGGGCTTATTTTGAAAAGTGGCTATAAAATCTTGTTGTGGGGTAATTTGCCCCACGATAGCGCCTTTAAGCCCATATTTAGCGCTAATTTCTAAGGCCTTGTGCGCTTGATCTGGCATGAGACATAAAAGCATGCGTTCTTGAGTCTCGTTTAATAAAAGCGCTAAAGGCTCTAAAGGTTCATAAAAGGGCACATTCTCCAGCTCTAAACTCACCCCACACCCCCCCTTAAAGGCCAACTCTGCACTAGCGGTAGCTAACCCTCCAGCCCCTAAATCCTGTGCCCCTATAATGGGTAAAGTGTGATAAATTTGCAAACACGCCTCGATCAGTTTAGCCTGCAATTTGCCATCACCTTTAGGTACATTTGAGTTTGTATTAGCCTCTAAGGCTTGGCTACTCATGCGCGCCCCATCTAGCCCCTCAGATCTACTAGGTTTGCCGATAAGCACTAATAAAGCCCCTTCTTTGGCTTTTGCATGTACTAAGCATCTTTTTTCAACCACCCCCAAAGCACAGGCATTCACTAACACATTGTGTTTGAAATCTTGAGAAAGACCGGTATCAGCGCCTAAATCTTGAACATGGGTATTTTTGGCATAATCTTGAATACCCCCTAAAGCTTCTTTCAAACTAGAGTGATTATTAAAACGCAAGAAAGATAAGCCCGCCACAGGCCTAGCCCCCATGCTTAAAACATCGCGCTCAATTCCGCCCAAACCTGTAGCCGCCCCCTCTTTAGGGTTTAAAAAACTAGGGTGGTTATGCGATTCAACTTTAAATACGGCTGCATACTCTGCGCTAATTTCTACCACCCCCGCATTTTCTGTAAAAGCCCCCAACTTTTTTAATAAAGCTTTACTGGAGCGATACGCGCAATGTTCGCTCCATAGCGTGGCAAAAAGGGCTTTTTCTAATTCACTAGGCGCGCGCTTTAAAGTCTGTGTGATAATGCTTAGATCAGATTCACTTAGTGAACTTGCGCTCATAATCGCCCTTATCTGTAACAATTTTAAGCTCGATAAGTTCTGTAGGCTCGCATTTGAGGCGGTAGACAATTTTTTGAGAATATTTAAGGCGGTGGTTAAAGAGGGGTTCTTTTTTGAATTTTTCTTTGAAATCATCGCCCACTTTGCGGACAATGTTACAAGAATTGCCTCTATTTGGAATTACCTTTTTAATCACCACATCCTCGCTATTGAGTGAAATAATGGTTAAAATCGTGCGATCTAGTACAGTGCCAATCACTTTTCCACCCCGGGGTTTATAAGTGATTTTAAACTGCAAATCAGCCGCTCCTAAACTTGCGCATAAAAGAACACTGCAAAAGAGAGTTTTAAACATGATCTTCCTTTTCTTGGATTTCTTTTTGTAATTCAGCCTCAAGTGCTGTTGTAAACACGGGAGTATAATCCTCTGCGGGTAAATTCTCTTTTAATTCAAGTAAGATATTTAAGTAGTTTTCTTTAGGCAAATCGCCCCGACTTAACATGTATTTTAAATAAAGCCAATAGGTGTTGAGTACATCGCTTTGGCAATAGCTATCAATGCGCTTTAAATCACAAGGTTCTTGGTAATAAAATTTATAAACCTGATCCCCGCTTAGATCATACTTACCCGGCAAGCCACACATCGCACAGATTCCATCAAGCTTTAGTTTAATACCGCTGAAGTGTCCTAAACTATCTAGTAAATCTACATGGAATGTTTCGCAGTAGCGGTAGCGGTAATTTTTCCATTTATCTTTATTTTCTTGTTCATAAAAAGAGGGCACGCTAAGATTAAAAGCTAAAGCCTTGAGTAATAAAAGAGGCATGTCAAATTGGCGACCATTGAAGGTTACTAGTTTAGGTTTGTCTTTGTTAAAAAAGCTAAAAAAATCGGCCACTAAAGTTTTTTCATCATCACATCCCTTACCAAAATTACCCACTTTTTTAAAATAACCCTGTTCATCAGCAATTACGCTAGCAATTGAAACAATCTTATGCAAATGCAGGGGTAAAAAGGTGCTTTTATAATGCTCTTCATGCCATGCAAAAACATTTTGACAGATTTCTATGGGGTTTTGTGTGTCTTCACACAGATTCGGATAATATTGTTTGATTAGCGCTAGATTAGGCACGGTTTCAATATCTAGTACACATAAACGCATCACCGCCCTTTTAAGTTAGCTTGTATTAGAATGGCTATTTTAAAATTTTTGAGCTTAAGGACTTGCATGGTTGTAACGCGCTTTGCCCCCTCCCCTACTGGGCATTTACACATCGGCGGATTAAGAACAGCCTTGTTTAATTATTTGTACGCAAAAAGTTGTGGCGGTAAATTTTATTTACGCATTGAGGATACGGATTTAGATCGCAATGTAAAAGAGGCTACAGAGGCGATTTTAAAAGCCTTTGAATGGGTGGGGCTTAAAGCCGACGGGGAAATTCTTTATCAATCTAAGCGCCTTACTATTTATCAGCGCTATATTAAGCAATTACTAGAAGAGGGCAAGGCTTATTATTGCTACATGCAAAAAGAAGAGTTAGAGGCTTTAAGAGAAGAGCAAAAAGCTAGAGGGGAGACTCCTAGATATGACCGGCGTTACCGCGATTTTAAGGGCACACCCCCTGCAAATAAAAAACCTGTTGTGCGTCTTAAAGCACCCCTAGAGGGGGAGATTGTTTTTTACGATGGGATTAAAGGGGAGGTGCGTATACAAGCAAAAGAATTAGATGATTTTGTGATCGCGCGATCTAATGGAGTACCGACTTATAATTTTGTGGTTACCATTGATGATGCGCTAATGGGAATAAGCGCTGTGATTCGTGGAGACGATCACTTAAGTAACACCCCTAAACAAATTTTGATCTATCAGGCTTTGGGTTTTACTATTCCAGATTTTTACCATGTTCCCATGATTTTTAACGAGCAAGGGCATAAGATGAGTAAGCGAGACGGGGCTATGGGGGTGATGGATTATAAAAATTTGGGCTATTTAAAAGAGGCGCTCTTAAATTTTTTGGTGCGGCTTGGCTGGAGTTATGCGGATCAAGAAATTTTTAGCATGCAAGAGATGTTAGCGTATTTTAAGCCGGAGGATTTAAATAGCGCGCCTAGTTGTTTTAGTTTGCATAAATTAGATTGGCTTAATGCCCACTATCTTAAAGAAACACCTAGCGCCAAACTCCAAACTTTGCTAGAGGATTTTAATTTACCCCCAAATTTTAAGGATTTAAATGCGCCTCAAAAAGACATTTTATTAAACGAATTAAAATTAAGATGCCACACCCTTAAAGAAATGGCAATTAAAATAGCTGAGGTGCTTACACCCCCTGCTAGCCATGCACTTAGTAAGCTAAAAAATTTAGATCAAGTCCGCACTATCCTCACAAAGTTTAACGCTACACTCACCCCCGCTATATTTGCTAGTTTAGAAACACTTGATGGTTTTTTACACCATTTCATGCAAGAAAATGATCTTAAACCCGGGGCTTTGATGTTACCTGTGCGGATTGCACTTCTAGGCCAGCCCGGAGGCATTGGGGTTAAAGAAACACTTTCTATATTAGGATTAGAGGAATGCCAAAGCCGCATAGCGGCTTTTTTAAACAACCTTTAGTGGTTGTGGCTTCTGACAAAATCTACGAGCTGGCGGGTATCAATACCAATTGTAACGAATTGTTGGAAGGTGGTATACCATGGACCGCCATGTCCATTCAAGCTATGGCCATTGCCCCCACCAAAGAAGTTAAAGAAGCAGTCAACCCGAGCGCTTAACCATTTGTTTTTATAAACATAAAAGAGCGCGATTCGCTCAAAGTTAGGCGCATGATACCATGGCAAGCCAGTATAGAGCGCACGGCCATAAGTACGATAAAACGCCATTTGAGGTTTATCAGAGAAGTAGTATTTGTTATAAATACCAAAGCCTTTATACTGCGCTACAAAGTCAAATTGTCCGCCAAAGCTGTTATACCACTGGCTAGGGCCACAATTTACACCCCGTCGTACGCAGTAGTGCTCTTGTTCACTCATCGTACCAAAGGCAAAGGAAATTTGATCCATATAAGGCATGAGCCGTTTGAGACTGGTTTTAATATAAGCATAATAGTAGATACGATCTAAGACAGTTGGGTTAGAGTACACACCGGGTACGCCCCCATCTGGTTTGCCTTGTAAATAAGGATAACCACCGGGCCAAAGAGGATTTGAAGTAATCCCCGGATCATCATTACCGCCCCAAGGATACACGCTTCCCATGCTATAGTGGCCGGTGTTATGGAAAGCCACAACGCGCCCACCAAATTTAAGGTAATCTTTTAAGAAAGACCACTCACTTGCTCCAAAATAAAGCATTTGATTTAGGTTATAGTGGTTAGCGGCGTATTCTTTGGTGCCGGGTTTGCCAACATTATTCCAGTTACGGCCTCCATACCAGTCAAGAATAAATTCTGCCCAACCATTCCACCAGCGGTTAGGATTATAAGCAGGTTTAAACTGAAACATCGCTCCGCGTGCGGTTGGATCTTTAAACCAGAAGAGCTTTTTAAAAGCCGCAAGAGGATAGGAAGCAATGGAGTAAGTTCTTGGGATGATCCCGATGTAGGTTCTAAAATTCTTGCCTACATAACTATAATACCCAACTAAACCCCAAGAGTAGGGGAAGTAACTATAGTGGGTGTGTAGGTTTTGGATAAACCATGCCCCAAACATGAAAGATTGGCGTTTGGTAAATTGCAAACCTATAGTGGGGATAATCCTATTTTTGAAGTTATCCAAGCTATTCCACATAGGGTTATTTTTGCCCGCGAGGTTATAAGTAAAGCTCATGTATTTGAGGTCCCAAGCAAAACTAACCGCGTCCAGCCCCGTGCCAAGACCGGCAGAGCAGAGCGCACCAAAAGCCCCGCATTTTAGCAACTTAAACACTTGCACAACAAGACTCCTTAATTTTGGTTCTGGACTTTGTTTTGATCAACCTAGCAACCTGATCAGCTTGTCCGAAGCAACAGAAGTATTCTAGGACTTTAAGATAAAAAAAAACTTAAAAAGTTCAATTTATAATGTTTTTTATCTATTTTATGTCTATTAAATCCCACTTTTGGTTAGTTTTAGAACAATGGAGGAATTATAAGGAATTATAAGGAATTATAAGGAATTATAAGGAATTATAAGGAATTATAAGGAATTATAAGGAATTATAAGGAATTATAAGGAATTATAAGGAATTAGCGCGCCCGCGCCGTTTTATGGTTTTGCAGAGTTTTTAATTTTTTAGGAGAGTGTATTTTGGGTGATTTTTATTCCAAAATTGTAGAAAACTGCGCAGATATAGGGCTTGAGTTAGAAAAGGTAGCGCAGTCTTATAATCTTGATGTGGGCGAGTTGTGGTTTGATTTACTCAAAGTACACACCCTGATACGCATAGACCCTAAGGGCGAATTTAAAATTTTAAGTCCTGAGAATGCAAAACGCATTGATGAGGATTCTTTTTATGAAAACAAAAATTTAGAGGTGATTCAACGCTATGACATCTGTGTTAAAAAAAGACTCTTTAAATATTTCTTAGACATAGAATTATCCGCCGATGAGGATAAGCTGTATGTGGTGCTTGAACATCCCTTTATGATCATTAATGATCAATGGCTGTTTAATGAGCTATGCGATCATGTAGAAGCTTGCATGGCCTTTAAAAGAATCATCTTGCGCCAAATGCCAGCCCAGCACGCATTATTTAAACAAGAACTTGCCCGCTGCGCTACACTAGACACCTATCCCGATCGCTTTTGTATCAAATACGCAAACTACAAGCCCAGTAGGCATGGGTTTTTTGAATTTTCTTTAAAAAAAGTTTGGGAACAGAAGAACAACGAAGATGCCCCGATTAACTCCATTTATGGAACGGGTAAAGGCAATGTAGTTTTAGAGTACATTAAACCCGTACAGGGGGTAACTGGGCGTAATTTAAAAGGGAAAATGTGTGTAGTTGAAACAATAGAAAATACGCCTGTTGTGTTAGAGTACAGCGCGGAGGCTTTTGAGGCTAGTGATTCGCCACAAAAAATTAGCTATATTTCTAAGGCGATTCAGTATGTGGCCTTCCTTAGCACCTCCTCAAATAATACCCTTAAAAGTTTTGTAAGATACGACTATATGGACATGAAGAGTACGAATATGCCCATGTTTTTAGGAGGGATTGAGGAGGGCCCGATACTTAAAATTGGCTCTAAAAGTGAAATTGATGATGCCATTGAAAATAATTTACGGGTAGAGGCTAAAGAAATTTATATTCAGGGCAATGTGGGTAAAAATGTTAAATTAGTGGCTAAGAAAATTTCTATTGAGGGGCAATTGCACGCTGAGAGTAGTGCCATAGCTGATGAGATTGCTATCACTAATAATAAAGGTCTGTGCAAGGGTAAGATTGTGCGCTGTAAATATGCTGATCGGGGGACTATCTTTGCTGAAACTTGCGAGGTTGAAGCCTGTGCGGGGACTTTAATCCATGCTAAAGAAATCACAATCAAACAGGTTAAGTCTAATAACACCTTTTATTTTTCCTCCAAGTGTGATATAGAAAGTGTAGATGGCAATGAAAATGCCTTTCGCTTTTCTGCCTTTAGCACACCTGAAAATAAGGAAGTTTTAGAGCACATTAGAGTAGCGATGGATACTTACAAAGACAAAGCACAAAGGGTTATGGTTGAGTATCAAAAGCTAAATGTTTATATGCAAAAAAACCAACCCGTTATTGATAAAATCCGCAACGCCGATGTTGCCACACGAAAAGCGCTCATTGAACAAGATTCTATCAAACGCATTTATTATGATTTTATGGATTGCTTAAAACGGGTTAAAATTTTACACATGTATCTTTCTAGAATCCAAGACCTCAACCGCTCCTTTGTAGAACGGTTAACCCAAATTGAATCAGAAATGAAACAGGCAAAAATCCATACAAATGGTCCTTGGACGGCGTTTAACACCATCACCTATGTAAAAATCTATACAAGAGGTTCTCAAAATGTCTTGACAGAAAAGGGAGAAACAGCAGATTATATTTTAGAAAATGGAGAGGTGAGTAAGGTTGCGCGCTACCAACACGCCACTTAATCCATGATTGTCGGGTTAAGGGGCACTATTTTACAGGTTTTGCCTACTTTTATTGAGTTAGAAATTGGTGGGGTTGTTTATGGGGTACATGTCAGAGCAGGGGAGAATTTTGAGCCAAAACAAGAAGTGTATTTACACACCGCCCAGATTATTAAAGAGGACGGGCATAGCCTTTATGGCTTTGTGCAGCGCACAGAAAAAGAACTTTTTGAACGGCTTTTAAAAGTTAATGGAGTGGGGCCTCGCGTGGCTTTGGCTATTTTATCTACCTATAGCTGTGCTGATTTTAGTACATGTATTCAAAGTAAAGACTTGAAGGCCTTACAAAGAGTACCGGGCGTGGGGGCTAAGTTAGCCGGAAAAATCATGCTAGATTTAGCCGGTTTAGTGCTACAAGAGGAAACAGAAATAAAAGATAGAGCCATAGAGCAAGCCGTGTTAGGTTTACAAAGTCTAGGGTTTAAAACAACAGAGGCATTTAAAATTTGTTCAAACTTACCCAAAGGGCTAGATACAGCAGATTTAATTAAACTAGCCCTCCAACAACTTAAATGAGAAGTAAAATGCAAAAAACATGGCAGGCTACTAGCTGGCGCACTTTTCCCATTCTCCAACAACCCCACTATAGCGATCCTTTAGCCTTAGAGAGAGCCGAAAAAACCCTTAAAACCTACCCACCCCTTGTTTTTGCCAAAGAAATTAATAGCCTTAAAACCGCTCTCAAAGAGGCCGCACACGGGCGGGCTTTTTTATTACAAGGGGGGGATTGTGCGGAGAGTTTTGCTAGTTTTAGTGCGGATAGTATCCGCGATCTCTTTAAAGTTATTTTACAAATGAGTGTGGTTTTAGCCTTTGGTGGGGGTTGCCCTGTGATTAAAGTAGGTCGCGTGGCCGGGCAATTTGCTAAACCAAGAAGTGCAAAGAGTGAGATCATTAATGGGGTTGAAGTGCCTATTTACCGGGGGGATATGATTAATGGATTAGAGATTACAGAGCGAAACCCCGATCCAGCTAGGCTATTACAAGCCTACCACCAAAGCGCGGCGACTTTAAATTTATTACGCGCCTTTGCTAAGGGAGGGTTAGCTGACTTAGCTGAAGTACAGCGCTGGAATTTAGATTTTGTGAAAAATAATAGCTTTGGGCAAAAATACGAGGCTTTGGCTTTACAGATTACAAAAGCCCTTGAATTTATGCAAGCTTGCGGGGTGGCTAACATGCCTGCTTTACAAGAAACAGATTTTTACACTAGCCATGAGGCGCTATTACTCAATTATGAAGAACCTTTAGTGCGCCAGGATAGTTTAAGCGGGCGCTATTTTGCTTGCTCAGCGCACATGCTTTGGATTGGAGAGCGCACAAGAGGGTTAGATCAAGCCCATGTTGAATTTTTAAGAGGGGTGGGTAATCCTATTGGGGTTAAGATAGGGGCTAAGACAAAATTAGAGGATTTATTAGGTTTATGTGAGGCGCTTAATCCTACTAATGAGCCGGGAAAATTAAGTTTTATTGTGCGCATGGGGGTTAAAGAGTTGCCCCGTGTTTTTCCTGAATTATTAAAAGGAGTTTTGGCGCACAAAAAAGAAGTGGTGTGGGTGTGTGATCCTATGCATGGCAACACCACTAAAACCCCTAGCGGGATTAAAACAAGGTCTTTTACACATATTTTAGAGGAAGTACAACATTTCTTTGAAATCCACCGCGCTTTAGATAGCTGTGTAGGGGGGATTCATTTAGAGATGACCGGGCAAAATGTAACCGAATGTGTGGGCGGATCGCAGGGCGTGAGCGAGGAAAGTTTAAAAGAGCACTACCACACACAATGCGACCCACGACTTAATGCTACCCAATCTTTAGAATTAGCCTTTTTATTAGCCGATAAACTCAAAGAGCGCGTGGTATATTAAAGCGCATTTTTTTGGGTGTGTTTGAGGGCTTCTTTGCGTCTGATCGCCCGTTCGTAGCGTTCTTTTTCTTTCTCTGTACGGGGAGTGAAAGAAGGCATGGGCACGGTTTTACCGTCTTTAACAGCCACCATTGTAAAATAACAGCTATTGGTGTGTGTAGCGGTTTTGTTTTTAAAATCCTCACAAACCACTTTAATCCCCACCTCACAACTTTTAGTGCCCACATAATTCACACAGGCATAACAGGTTACTAAAGTCCCGATTGGAATGGGGTGTTTAAACAGCACGCGATCTACACTTAAGGTAACAGTAGGGCAACCACAATAACGAGTAGAGCACACATAAGCCACTTTATCTAAGAGATTTAAGAGCTCTCCGCCATGCATGACACTATTAAAATTAACCATCGTAGGGGTTACTAGAAAGGACATGACTAATTGTCTTGCATCTCCGATACTAGACATTGTATCAGCCACTAGATCTGTTGTATTGCTCATAACAGCTCCTTAGAAAAAAATAGGGTTATTTTAGTAAATTTTGGATAATGTCAGTCAAATTTTACTAAGGTTGTTTATGTTACTTTTTACCGGTGCTTGTGGGTATATTGGTTCGAGTGTGGCGCGCTATTTTTTAGAATACACGGCTTATAAAATCTGGATTGTAGATAATTTGAGTACAGGTTTTGCTATCCATGCACAGATTTTAAAAAAGCTTTATCCGGATCGTGTGTATTTTGATCAGATAGATTTAAAAGAAAGCGCTAAGCTTGAGTTTGCCTTGCAAGAAAAAGAAGCGCAGGGGCATCAAATTTTAGGGGTATTACACTTTGCAGCTAAAATTTTAGTTGAAGAATCCACCCATAAGCCTTTAGAGTACTATGAAAATAACACCCTTAACACCCTTAAATTAGCGCAGTTTTGCCTCCAGCATAATATAAAATATTTTCTTTTCTCCTCCAGCGCAGCCACTTACAAGGCTAGTTCAGAGCCTGTAAGTGAAAATGCCCCTCTTGATCCGCTTAATCCTTATGGGGCTTCTAAAATGATGAGTGAGCGCATGCTTTTAGATTTGAGTTTAGCCTCTTCTTTTAATTGCGTGATTCTGCGCTATTTTAATGTGGCAGGCGCGATACACTTTAATGATTATAAAAACGCGCTTGCACTAGGCCAGCGTACACAAAATGCCACGCATTTAATTAAGATTGCTTGCGAGTGTGCGGTGGGTAAACGCGCCTCTATGGCTATTTTTGGCTCAGATTATCCAACCCCAGATGGAACATGTATTCGTGATTATATCCACATTGATGATTTAGCGCTTGCGCATTTAGAGGCCTTTAAAACTTTGCTTGAGAAACAAACGAGCGAGGTTTACAATGTAGGCTATGGCAGGGGTTATAGTGTGGCTGAGGTTATCAATAAAGTTAAAGAAATTTCAGGGATCAATTTTTTAGTGCGCAAACAAAACAGGCGCGCAGGTGATCCTAGCTCTTTAATCGCTAATGCGCATAAAATCCTCACACAAACCACTTTTAAACCCCGCTTTGATAGTTTGGATTTGATCATACAAAGCGCCTACGAATGGGAAAAGTATTTAAGTAAATGTTAGAGGTGGTACTCACAGGGGCAAGCAGTGGCATAGGTTTAGAGAGTACACGCCTACTACTTAACAAGGGCTATAAAGTGTATGCTCTTTCTAGAAAAAGTAGCACGATTAAAGAATTAGATCACCCAAATTGCACCCGTATTGATTGTGATTTACAAGATCAAAAGCAGATAGAACAAGCTGCGCATTTTATCCTCAAGCAAAGCAATGTACTTTTTGCCCTAATTAATAATGCCGGCTATGGCCTTTTTGGCGCACTTGAAGAACAAGAAATACAGCAGGCTAAAGCTCTTTTTCAAACTAATCTTTTTGGGCTAGCTAGACTTAGCGCACTATTATTGCCTAAACTACGCACTAACGCCACCCTTAAGCCTAAAATTATCAATGTAGCCTCTAGTGCAGGGAGATCTACCACACTTTTTTTAGGCTGGTATCATGCGAGTAAATACGCCCTAGAAGGCTATAGCGATTGTTTGCGCGCTGAGCTTTTGCCTTTGGGAGTTTCTGTAATACTCATTGAACCCGGGGCGATTAAAACTAAATGGGATGAGGGTTTAAGTGAGCCTGCTTTTAAAGGGGTTTATGCTAAGGAACTAGAAAAAACCCACGCTTTTTTTAAACAAGTTTATGCTAGCGCGAGTCCTGCAAGTGAGGTTGCTAACACCCTTATAAAGGCCTTAGAATCGCCTAATCCTAAGACGCGCTATTTGGTGGGAAAATACGCGTATCTATTAGTCTATGGTAAAAAATTTTTACCGGATAAAATTTATGATCGTTTTATGCGTTGGTTTATTTTAAGGTGAGTGGTACGGAAGAGAGGAATCGAACCTCCACGCCTTGCGGCGTCAGATCCTAAGTCTGGTGCGTCTACCAATTTCGCCACTTCCGCTTAAAAAGCGATCATTGTAATTTCTACCCCTTTAAAATACGCTTAAAAGTGTTTTTAAACCTTTTAGTGTGGTTGTTTGTAGGGGATACAATTTTAATTAAAACTTAAAATCTATAGAAAAAATGGGGAGATTTTGGTAAAAAGCTTTCCTTTTTCTAGGGAGGGAATTAAATGGGTTAAAAACGCCCCCCACCCTTATAAAAGCGCTAATAGAAAATAAAGAAAGGTATGGGCTTATAAGTTTCTAGTAAAAATTTGATTATACTAGATCCTTTTTAGGAGGAAATGATGGATCATCTGAGCCGCAAGAAAATTTATAACCCCCAGAGCCAAGAGCAGGTGAGCGATCGCCAAATTTTTGGGGGTAACCCGACAAGTATGTTTGATCTAAACAAAATCAAATACCCTTGGGCGTCTAAACTGTGGAAAACCATGCTCACTAATACTTGGTTTCCTGAGGAAGTGAGCATGCATGGGGATAAAAACCACTATTTACACCTTAGCCCCCAAGAAAAAATAGGCTACGATCGCGCCCTCGCCCAGCTTATTTTTATGGATAGTTTGCAAACCAATAATTTAATTGATAATATCAACCCCTTTATCACTAGCCCAGAGATTAATTTATGTTTGGTACGCCAAGCTTATGAGGAGGCTTTACATAGCCATAGTTATGCGGTGATGGTGGAGAGCATTTCGGCTAATAGTGATAGTATTTATGAGATGTGGCGTACCGATGTGGCTTTAAAGAATAAAAATGATTGTATCGCCCAAATTTATATGGATCTCTCTAATAACCCCACCGAGTACAATTTACTTAAAGCCCTTTTTGCTAACCAAATTTTAGAGGGGATTTATTTTTATAGCGGCTTTAGTTTCTTTTATGCTCTAGCGCGCAGTGGTAGAATGCTAGGCAGTGCCCAGATGATTCGCTTTATCCAGCGCGATGAACTCACCCATTTACACCTTTTTCAAAACATGATCAACACTTTACGCAAGGAAAGAAGCGATCTGTTTAGTCCGGATCTCATCGCTGAGGTTAATGAAATGTTTAAACAAGCAGTGGATTTAGAAAGCGCTTGGGGGGCTTATATTACACAGGGTGAAATGCTAGATTTAAGCCCACAAATCCTTAGAACCTATACAGAATACCTAGCCGATACCCGTTTAGCTGTTGTAGGACTACCTAAACTCTATCACAGCCAAAACCCCATTAAATGGGTTGATCAATTTGCTAATTTTAATAGCCACCGCTCTAACTTCTTTGAGGCCAAAGTAAGCAACTACTCTAAGGGTAGTCTAAATTTTGAGGGATTTTAAGTGCATCGCATTAAAAACGCCCACATGTGCGAGGCTATTGCTAAACATTTTCCCTTAGAAGAATCGATTAAAAAAGCCATGTGTGCTATTGATCGCGAGGAATTTGTCTCCCCCAAACATTTAGCCTATAGTTTAAATGCTTTGCCTATGGGAGGGGATCAATTTGTCAGCTCCCCGCTTACTGTGGCTAAAATGACGCAATATTTAGAACCAAGTGGGGCCGATAGCGTGTTAGAAATTGGCTGTGGGAGTGGTTATCAGGCAATGGTGCTTTCTAAACTTTTTCGCCGTGTTTTTAGCATAGAGCGCATAGAAAAACTGCTTTTGCAGGCTAAAGAGCGCTTTAGAAAATTACAAGTTACTAATATCCACACTAAACTTGGCGATGGACAAGAAGGCTGGAAAGAATTTGCCCCCTACGATCGCATTCTCTTTTCAGCCTGTGCGACACATATCCCACAAACTCTTTTTGATCAACTCCTAGAGGGGGGGATTTTAGTTGCGCCTATGCAGACAGAAAAGGGGCAGATTATTACGCGTTTTAAAAAGCACAATAGCCGCTTACTAACAGAAAGCCTAGAGCCCTGCCAATTTGTACCTATCCTAGATGGAATAGAACGGGGCACTTAGGAAGGTTACATGGATTTAGCCAAAACCTGCATGTTTAATGCTATTTCTCAGATTTTCTTTTCCTTCTTTTTAGTACTCTTTTTTATCGCCTCTATGGTGATGCTTATTGGTATTGCCAGCGTTACGCTTGTAGTTAAACTTAGCTTTTTAGATTTAGCCCAGCTCTACATCTACTCTCTCCCGGGCACCATTTTTTTTATCATTCCCATTACCTTTTTTGGGGCTTGCGCTATTGGTTTAGCTAGACTTTCTTACGATCATGAATTACTAGTCTTTTTCTCACTAGGCATCGCGCCTAAACAGATTGTTAAAGCCTTTTTGCCGCTTTGTATTTTTGTTAGTCTCGTGCTTTTAATCTTTTCTCTTATTTTAATCCCGGCTTCTAAAAGCGCTTATTATTCTTTCTTGCGGGCTAAAAAAGATCGCGTAGATGTGAATATCCAAGCGGGCGAATTTGGGCAAAAACTAGGCGATTGGTTGGTGTATGTGGGGCATAAAAAGAAAGATATTTTTAGTGATCTCGTACTTTTCTCGCATAAGGGTCTTGCCTTTGAAAGTTTTATGATCGCACAATCCGGGCAAATTAAAAATCAAGAGGGCATTTTTGGGATAGAGCTTAAAAAAGGAGATGCTTATTTTGCGGATAAAAACCAGTTGCGCAAAGTCCACTTTGAGACGCTTAATCTGCGCAATAAGCTAGCTTTTTCTGCTAGAAAAGATGCCGCTTATTTGCACTCCCATGACTATATCTCTTACTGGAAAAAGGCCTTTGGACCTCATCCTGATAAAAACCAACAACGCCGTTTTACACAGGCTATTTTAGTCTCTCTTTTTCCACTCGCTAGCCTTTTTCTCATTCCTCTTTTTGGGATTGCTAACCCTCGCTTTTCTAAAAACCTCTCTTATGTTTATGTGCTTTTGGCAGTGGGGTTATATTTTTTAGGCATGCATGTAGCTAGCCAAGATGCCCCCATTAGTGGTACGATTCTTTTGCCCATTGTGTGGATGCTTGGCGCTTATGGGCTTTATAGACGCATTATTGTACGCTTTTATTAATGCGCCGTTTTAAACTTGTGCTAGCCTATGATGGTAGCGCCTTTTGTGGCTTTGCTAAACAAGCAGGTTTTCACACCATAGAGGGTAGGCTTATAAAGGCTTTAGAGAGTTTGCAAATACCAAGCAAAATTTTAGCCGCTGGGCGCACCGATAAGGGTGTACACGCCACCCACCAAGTGATTGCTTTTAATACTTGTGATATTTGGAGTCCCTCTAAACTTCTCAAACACCTAGCCCCCAAGTTAGGATATTTTATTACCTGTAAAAGTTTAGAAGAAGTACCGCTTTCTTTTCACCCTAGATTTGAAGCCACAAAGAGGCGTTATCGCTATTTTTTAAGCTTAGCCAAACCCAGCCCTTTTTTAAGCCGCTTTGTGGGCTATCACTCTTGCGGGGACATGGGTATTTTAAAACAGGCTTTAGAACTTTTTAAAGGAGAACATGACTTTAAGTTTTTTAGTAAAAGTGGGAGTGATCCTAAAAGCACAGTTCGCAGTATCTACAAAGCCTTTTGCTATCCCTACATGCTTTATAACCTGCCTTGTTTGGTACTGGTATTTGAGGCTAATTCTTTTTTGCGATCACAGGTACGGCTGATGTTAGGCGCAGCCCTAGCTTGTTCTTTAAAGCAAATCTCTTTAGAGGATTTGTACAAACAAATCACGCTCCAAAGGCGCTTTTTAATGCGATCAGTTTCGCCTACAGGACTTTATTTAAGCTCTGTGTTTTATTAATTCATTAGCTTAAGTTTGTGGGCTTATAGGGTGGGTTGGTAGGTTTAAGTTTATAGTAGAGTTTACGCTCATATAAAAACTTATACCAATAAACACCCCAAAGTATCTTAGTGGAAATGTTGCCACAGATTTAGTACAAAGGACTTTTTAGCCGACTTATGCGCTAAGTTAAATGTGAATGCCACTAAAAGCATAGCCCAAACCACCGCCAACATCATTGAGAAGTTAGAGCAATGAGAAACGATCTTAATGATTGATGAGGCTGAACACTTGCCGGTATCAAGTTTAAAGGTGTTGTGCCGTTTGCATGATTTCACAGAAACGCCTGTAATTTTGGGCGGTACGCATGAATTGTTGAAAATTTTAAAAAGGTGCAAAAAACACTACTATAGCGCTACAAACTCGAGCATGGTAATTTCTAACCATGCCTTTTAATTCCCTACAAATGCGAAATGATCACCTCGCCAAATTCAGAACTAGAAACCTCGCTAGCTCCCTCCATCAAACGGGCAAAGTCATAGGTAACTTTTTTACTAGCAATAGCCCCTTGCATGCCCTTTACAACTAAATCTGCTGCCTCAATCCAGCCTAAGTGGCGCAACATCATCTCCGCACTCAAAATAATTGATCCAGGATTGACCTTATTTTGCCCTGCGTATTTGGGTGCGGTGCCATGCGTGGCCTCAAAGAGCGCGACGCTATCATTCAAATTAGCCCCCGGAGCAATGCCAATACCCCCCACCATAGCAGCTAGCGCATCTGAGATATAATCCCCGTTTAAATTCATGGTGGCAATCACATCATATTCTGCGGGGCGTAATAAAATTTGTTGCAAGAAGGCATCTGCAATCATGTCCTTAATCACAATTTCTTTACCGGTTTTAGGGTTTTTAAGGGTGCACCATGGGCCCTTATCTAGCAACTTAGCGCCAAATTCTCTTTGTGCTAGGGCATAACCCCACTTCATAAATGCCCCCTCAGTGTATTTCATGATATTGCCCTTGTGCACAAAGGTGAGGCTACTTCGATCATTATCAATGGCGTATTCAATGGCTTTGCGCACAAGTCTTTCTGTGCCTTCTAAACTAATGGGCTTGATACCAACACCACTGGTATTAGGGAAACGGATTTTAGAAACCTTGAGTTCTTCTTGTAAAAATTTGATGAGCTTTTTGGCCTCTTGACTGCCTTGAGCAAACTCAATACCCGCATAGATATCCTCGCTATTTTCTCTAAAGATAACCATATCCACTTTACCCGGTTCCTTAACAGGACTAGGGCTACCATACCAACGCACAGGTCTTAAGCACACATAAAGGTCCATTTTTTGACGCAAAGCCACATTTAAGGAGCGAAAACCCTCCCCCACAGGAGTGGTCAAAGGCCCCTTAATAGAGACTTTAAAATGGTTGATCGCCTCAATAGTATCAGGCAAGAGCCATTGCTCCTCTGGAGTGAGCGCACTCTCATTTTTAAATTTGTTATAGCACTTCTCGCCTACAAACACTTCATACCACGCGATTTTTTTAGCTCCCTTATAAGCTTTTTGCACGCTAGCATCCACCACCTTTTGCATCACAGGCGTAATATCCACACCAATCCCATCGCCCTCAATAAAAGGAATAATAGGGTTATTTGGCACATGCAATTTGCCCTCTTTAAAAGTAATGGCCTCCCCTTCTGTGGGCTGAGATAGGTATTTTGGGTTATAAGACATAGATTCTCCTTAGAATTAAGATTGCCCAGCATTCTAGCATGAAATTTTAACACTAAAGTCAGGCGATTTGGCACATCTTCTAGGCTGTGCTGTGTTGTAAGCGGTTCTTCTAACTTGTTGTAGCCAAAACCTAGCCTCTTTAAATTTGGCCGGCTTTATAAATACAATACCAACGCAAGAGACAAACAATTAGTGGTTTTAAGGACTTCTTTAGGGAAAATCTTAGCCATGAGCGCGTGAATCTGCTATACCTACTAACCTGTGCTTAGCGCTCACGCAGGCCAGATTGAAGTGCGAAGTTATTAATAATGTGAGCAATAAAAACGCTCATTAATGCTTTATCTTGTATAATATTGCAAAAAAAGGAGTTGCATGTCTATTACGCTAATTAACAACGAGACTAATGAAAAGTTTGAGTTTGAAACTATTCCGCGCACAAGAGGTCCTCTGGCGGTGGATTTTTCTAAGCTGTATGAAACTGCTGGAATCGTTTCTTATGATCCAGGTTACTCCTCTACGGCTGGATGCCAGTCTACTATTAGCTATATTGATGGCAAAAAGGGTGAGCTTTACTATAAGGGTTATCCTATTGAGGAACTGGTAGCCAAATACAAGTATGTAGATGTGTGTAAACTTTTACTCACCGATGAGCTGCCCAAAAATGAGGAAGAGTCTTTAGCCTTTGAATTAGAATTGCGCCACAGAAGTTTTATCCATTCTACACTCATGAACATGTTTTCAGCCTTCCCCACTAATGCCCACCCTATGGCTAAACTCAGTAGCGGGGTTTCTATTTTAGCCACCCTCTATTTTGAACATGACACCATGAAAAATGAGGAGGATTACCAGACTATGGCTAGGCGTATTGTGGCTAAGATGCCTACTTTAGCAGCCATTTGCTACCGCAATGAAATTGGCGCGCCCATTATTT
The DNA here is from genome assembly GCF_902196135.1 of Helicobacter suis. Lineage (GTDB taxonomy): Bacteria > Campylobacterota > Campylobacteria > Campylobacterales > Helicobacteraceae > Helicobacter > Helicobacter suis_A. Next base: position 124,130 of record NZ_CABIKE010000001.1, read on the forward strand.
ACCCTGATGTAGGCCGTAACTATGTGGAAAATATTTTATTTATGCTACGGGCTTATCCCCATGAGCGCTTGCGCTACACCACAAGGGGTGAAACACAGATCACTCCCCTAGAAGTAGAAGCCTTTGATAAGATTTTGACCTTACATGCCGATCACGGGCAAAATGCTTCCTCAACAACCGTGCGCAATGTCGCCTCTACAGGGGTACACCCCTATGCTGCTATTAGTGCGGGGATCTCTGCACTCTGGGGACATTTGCATGGCGGGGCTAATGAAAAAACCTTGATCCAACTCCAAGAAATTGGCGATGTGAAGAATGTGGATAAATACATTGCCCGCGCTAAGGATAGAAACGATCCCTTTAGACTTGTAGGCTTTGGGCACCGGGTGTATAAAAGTTATGACCCCAGAGCGCGGATTTTAAAACAACTCAAAGATGATTTACAGGCTAGGGGCATTAAGATGAATCCAAGACTTGATGAAATTGCTGCTAAAATTGAGGAAGTTGCCCTTAAAGATGATTATTTTATTGAGCACAACCTCTATCCTAATGTGGATTTTTACTCTGGCACTATTCTAACAGCCCTTAAAATCCCCACCCGCTTTTTTACCCCCGTCTTTGTGATTGCGCGCACGGTGGGCTGGTGTGCCCAACTTCTTGAGCATGTCAAAAATCCTAAAGCGCGCATCACACGCCCCAGACAAGTTTATATGGGTAGATAGTTGTCGTTGTATACCCGTGTTTTAGGGCTTTTTAGACCCGCTCCTTTTTTTATCGCCTTGCTTTTTTATAGCATGATCTCTTTGATCATCTTCCATGTGCCCCTCTTGCACTACATTACAGATCACAAGGGGGGATTTGGCATTATTTTTAGCCTAAGCATTGCCTACATTTGCACAACCAACATGGTTTTAGTGGCTCTCTCTTGTTTAGGTCTTAAATTTTTGCGTATAAGTTTAGCTTTTTTAACCCTTTGTAACGGGATAGCGCTTTATTTTATCAAGACTTACCGCGTGTTTTTAACCAAAAGCATGATGGGCAATGTTTTACACACTAATTTTTATGAAACCAGAGACTTATTAGGTTTGCATCTAGGGTTTTTCATGCTTTTAGGTTTGGCTTTAGGGAGTTTGTTTTTTTTTATCCCATCAAGAATACAACACTCAAAAATAAATCTCTTATTTTTCTAGGCTCAGCCTTGCTCTTTTTTACTTGGAGTTTTACCCACGCTAAGCAGTGGCTTTTTTTAGATAAGCATGCTAAATACATAGGAGGGTTAACTCTACCCTATAGCTATAGTATCAATTTAATCCGTGCTGCTTTTAACTCCCTGAACACCTCCCCCCCTAAACTTTTTTCTAACGCTAAGGCACAAAGCAAAAACCAAGTCGTGGTTTTAGTCATTGGGGAAAGTGCAAGACGGGCAAATTATGGCATTTATGGTTATAACAGACCCACCACACCCAAATTACAAGCACGATTAAACAGCCATGAAATTCTAGCCCTTAAAGCCACTTCTTGTGCCACTTATACCACCGCTGCGCTGGAGTGTATGCTCAGCTCTAAAAAAGGCTATGAAAATTTACCCTCTTTTTTGCACAGACAGGGAGTTAGTGTGGTGTTATTAAGCCTTAATAATGCCGAACCACCCATGCGCATTGATTGGCATCCTAAAAAATACAAGTGGCAAGAGTGGCTACACTCTTTAGGCGTGCCTCCCCCCTTTAATTTTGATGAAGCATTAGCCAAATCTCTTCCTTTTTTACTTAAACGCTATGAAAATAACCTTTTAGTCATTTTGCACCTCAAGGGCTCACACGGCCCACTTTATGTAGATAAAGTGCCTCCAAATTTTGCCCCCTTTAAGCCCATTTGTACCCACAAAGAACCCCACACCTGTAGCCTTCCTAGTCTAATTAATGCTTATGATAACACCATTGCCTATAACGATTTAGTACTCGATCTTTTAATCCAAGAATTAGAACAAAGCAAACGACCCGCCTTACTGCTTTACATGAGCGATCATGGCGAGAGTTTAGGCGAACATGGCATGTATTTACACGGCACACCTTTTTTAATTGCCCCTGATTTTCAAAAACAAATTCCCTTTATTATCTTTACTCATGGCTTTAAACCCTCCCACCTCCCCTCAGATCAAATTTCTTATACCCAAGATATGATTTTCTCAAGTATCTTAAATGCCTTTGGCATGCAAAAAAGCAACGCCTACAACCCCGCATGCGATCTATTCAAATGAAATTTAAAACCCTCTATTTACAAAGCTTTCCTAAATACCTCCCCATTAAAAGCCTCATCTGCTTTTTTTTAATCTTTCTTATCGGAGTGATTACCCCCTTTCCTAAAGTACCCAAACAAGAGCGCGTACCGATAGTCTTTGAGATCACAGAACACTACGCTCGCTTTGTGCCTACTTTACTCTCCTTTGCCTACCCCATATTTAAAAAAGATCCGGTAGGTTTGATTCAAATTATCCATGTAAGCATCGCCACCACCCTTACCACACACTCTCTTAAATGGGCGCTTAATTCTGTACGCCTTTTTGATCGCCGCCTAGGGCAAAGACCCAATGGGGGGAGTAAAAACATGCCAAGTGGGCATTCCTCTATGATTTTTTGCGCACTGGGTTTTTTAGTGCGCCGTTATGGTGCTCTTTGGCTGTGGTTTTTACCTCTAGCTTTTTTGACTATGGGTGCGCGTATTTACTATAACGCTCATACTATCGGCGCGCTTTTAGCCGGTCTAGCTGTGGGGGTGATCTGTGCGCTTTTTTTAACTAGTCCTAAAGAAAAATCCAAGTTTTAACATAAGTTTCTTTTTATTTCTCTATTTAAAAATCCATTCACACCCGCCCCACATTTAGCGGTTGTAGAGTTAAGCTTGCAGGTTTATAGTGCTAGGGTAAGAATTTTACTTGCGTTTATAAATCTCTGGATGGGTGGTTTTAAAACGCCTGTGAAACCAAAACCAGCTTTCCGGATGCTCTCTAATAATTTGCTCACTCAAACTTGCTTGGGCTTGCGTGGCTTCTAAAATATCTGCTTGGCTATCCTCTGTATTTTTGGCTCTAATTGGGGGATAGTAGCGTACATAGTAGTGGCTATAATCCTCGTTAAAATCAATGATCACGGCCACAATATCTATATTAAAGCGCCTTGAGAGCAAAGAGGCGATAGTGGTGTGTGTGGCCTCTTCTCCAAAGAATTTAACCACCACGCCCTCTTTAGGCGAAATATTTTGATCGACTAAAATCCCTACTAAACCCCTGCCTTGATTATAAATTTTTAATAGCTCTTTAAACGCCCCTGTTTTATTGATAAAGCGCACTCCAAAATCCTCGCGGTGTTTGATCAAAAGGCGATTAATCGCTTCTATTCTTGTCAAACGACCCAAAGACCCGCGGTAATATTGGCTGTAATACTGCGCTAAAGAAGTCCCCACCGCCTCCCAGTATCCAAAATGCATGCCCATTACCACCGCTTGGTTATTTTGCTCTAAAGACTTAAGTACATTTTCCTCATCAATGCGGGTAAAACGCGCGTCATAAATATCTTTTTTCAAAAACACCACCCGCATGCTCTCTAGAATCATAAAAGCAAAATTAGAATAACCCCGCCTAATAATGGCTTTTTTTTCTGCTTCGCTTAAGCTATCTTTAAAAGCAAAATCTAAATTAGCTTTGGCATCAAAATAACGCCGTCTATCTAGTTTGGCTAACACAAAACCCACAAAATGCACACAACCCACAAACCAGCGATGGGGGATTTTAGCCAAACAAAAGCCTAGTAAATTTGTAATCCACTCTAGCGCGTAGATACAAAAAATCTGCCATTCTTTCTTTAATACTTCTTTCATACCTTCCTTTCTAAAACCTGTAAAATCGCCTCTTTAATCGCAATAGGGGGGATCTCTTGGATAGAAAAATCTTTTTTGTCGTAGTTGGCTTTAGGATTGGCACATAAATAAACATGCCCCTCTCCTTCTAATTTAAAACGCTCAGAAGGGGTGTTGCCATAAAGAGTTACTGAGGGGATATTAAGCGCCCAAGAGAGGTGTACCACGCCTGTATCCCCACCCACCACTACAGAGGCCTGTGTGATCACAGATTTAACCTGATTTAAAGTCAGAGGGGGGAGTAATTGTGTGGGCAAATGGGGGTTAAGTTTTTCATAGAGTTCTTGGGCTTGCTCTCTTTGCTTGTGGGCTAAAAGCCACACTTCTAGCGCATACTCTTTTAAAGCAAGCCCTAATTCATAAAAACGCTCTAAGGGGTAGGTTTTATTAGGCCTAGAGGTTTCAAGCACAAAGAGCACTTTTTGGGAGTCTTTTTTAATAAAATCTAAAGGAGGGCATGGGGGGCAGAAGAAAGCTTGTTGTCTTTTTTGCAAACAATTTTGCCAATCACAAGGTAAGTAGAGGAGATTAAACGCCTCTTGCAGGATTTTTTGGTTGCGCTTGAGAATGTGCTGCTGATAGGGAATGTGCACTGTATGGCTGTAAAACAAACTGGCTAGTGATTCTCTAATAGATTGCCTATCAAAGCCTATAAATTGCCTCTTTCTTAAGAAAAAACCTAGTAAGGCAGATTTGATCAAACCTTGCATGTCAATGACTAAATCAAAAACACCTAAAGATCGCAAACTTTTATAAAAGCGCCAGATTTTTAAGGGGTTTTTAGAGTGTAGGGTTTTTTTATAGGGCAGAGCGTGCAACATATCAATACAGGGGCAGTTTTTTAAAAGGGGCGCAAAGGTTTCATCAATAAACCAGTGGATTGTTACCTTGTAGCGTTCTTTAAGAAAGGGCAAAAAAACAGCGCTTAGCACAACATCACCCAGAGAAGAAAGCCTAATAATAGCAACGGTCATACAAACTCAATAGAAAGAGCAACGGGTTTAACAAGTTTACCCACCATTTCCTGACACAAATAAGGATCGCTTTGGCAGTGAATCTTAAGGGTTTTATTCTGGAGGCTGTAGTGTATTTTAGGAAGGCGAATCAAACATAGACTTTCTGCTAGACCTAAAAGAAAGCTAAGCCATTGCAAGGTGAGAATGGGGGGCATAATGGCGCTTAAATGGGCGATATTGCTATCTTTGGGGATTTTTTTATGGCTAAATTGTACTAAAAGACAAATAATTGCCCTATCTTGGTGAGAAAAGCCATAACTTAGAGCGTTTAAACTCAAATAAGCGCTGTGTTTATGGGCATTGTAGAAATTTAAGATTTTGCCAATGCTAGAGAGTTGCCCGGCGATTTTAAGGTGGTAGAGGTATTTTTCATCTACGCCATGTAAGGGTTTGAGGGCTTCAAATAATTTAACACATTCCTTTTTAACCTCTTGGCTGTGTTTGGAGTGGGGTAAAAAGCGATCAAGCAGAGAAAGTAAAGAGGGATTAATGCCCTTTGGAAAGCTATGGTTATGCGATCTAAGCATGTCGCTTAAAAACACGCCTTCGCGCACACCCACCCCGCTAGCCACCACCACGCTTGCCTTAAAATACTCCAAAAGCATGGTAAAAATAAGTGTCCCACTTCTAATGCTATCAATGCGATCCTCGCCTACTCCTAATTCTTCTAACTCTGTATCAGAACTTGTAATGATTTGGGTTAAAAGCTTGAGATTGGGGGCAACTTGCATTTCAAAGCCGTGTACGATCTCAATGGGGTAGTTACTCTGCAACATCACCACTTTAGCCAAAGCGCGGATTGTCCCACCTACACCAAAAATACAGGTTGTTTTAAAATGGGAGGGGATTTTGGCAAATTCGGTGCGGATAAAATCTCTAGCTAAACTTAAATTACTTTTTTTATCAAAGAAAAGCTCTTTTAAGCGGATTGTGCCTAAGTTGAGTGAAATTAAATCCTTGATCTTGCCATTTTCAATAAGAGCACACTCGGTACTTCCCCCGCCAATATCAACAGTAATCCCGTCTCTGCGGTGTAATAAATTGGCGCAAGCAACCCCTCCATAAAACGCCTCTTTAGCCCCATCAATGACTCTAACCTGCAGGCCACACACCCGTTTAACTAAAGCGATAAATTCTTGAGCATTGGGCGCATCGCGTACTGCAGAAGTGGCCACGCATAAAATCTTACGGCTTTTATATTTTTGCGCAATTTCTTTAAAATCATTTAAGGCCCGCAAGGCGCGTTTCATGGGGTTTTTTTGCAAAACTCCCTTGTGTTCGTAAGTACTCTGAGAGATACGCACCTTAGATTTGATCTCATAGAGTAGATAAAATCCAAATTGGCTAGTCTTTTTAAAGATAGCCATGCGTACAGAATTTGAACCAATATCAATAACCGTTGTAACCTTTGCCATGAAGGGTTAGATTTTTTCTTGGAGAGTCAGGTATTTATACTGGAGTTCCTCTTGGCTTTCTGTATTGTGTGGATCAAGAATGATCGCATCCACAGGGCACACACTCACACAACCGGGCTCATCGCTATAACCCACGCATTCTGTGCAACGATCCGGATCAATGCTATAAATCGGATCATCTTGATCAATAGCATCTGTGGGGCATTCCTCACGGCAAGCATCGCAGGCGATACATTCTTGATTAACTAGTAAAGACATATAAAACTCCTTGTATTTTAGGGATTTTCAAAGACAACAGACAAACTCACCCCCACTAAAGCCTTTTGGCAAGCTTGGGGTTTTTTAATACCCATGTCAATTTTATAAATAACCGGGAAACATTGCTTAAGCCAGCTTGTAATCTCTAATAAAGCCTCCTCTAAAAGCCCATAATGGGCTGTGGAAAACTTATTTTGTACCACTTCTAAAACATCCATGTAGTCTAAGTATTCAGGGGCTTTTTGTTCTTTAGCAGGTGTGTAGCGATAATCAATACACAAATCCACAACAATGGGCTGGGGGTTTTTCTGTTCGCTCTCAAGAGTGCCAATAATAACCTCTAGCTGGTAGTCTTCTATGTGTAGCGTCATGGAATTAGAGTACCTTTTTTTCCTGCCCGCTTAATAGTTTTAATAAATTAGGCCAGTGCTTATAAAGCGTGATACAAAAAACAAGCACCATAGGGGTTTGTGTACCCACTTGACTTAGAATATTAATAGAGGCGGGTAGCCCTAGTTTAGGCAAAAAGAAAATAAGAAGAGTGGCGCTACCCACCCCTACAATGGAGGCCAAAGAGGAAATTTTTAACACTTTGCCTACAAAAGCCCAAAGAGCTAGCCCTAATAAACTCTCTACTGGGATTAACAGTACCACCGCACCCATTGTAGTACTCACTCCCTTACCCCCACTAAAGTTTAAATAAGGTGAATAACAATGCCCTATAATGGTTAAAATAGCCACCATCCACTGGGCTGAAAAATTAAGCCCGGCAAGTTTAGCAAGAAATACCGTAAACACTCCCTTTAATAAATCCAGCAATAAAACTGCCGTGCCTATTTTCTTGGCTTTAGAAGAATCAATGGTAGTTACTACGCGCATGACATTAGTCGCGCCAATGCCTTTACTCCCCTGTTTAGTAATATCTACATTGTAAAGCACCTTCATGATCACATAACCAAAAGGAATCCCTCCAATAAGATAACTAAGAACATAAAAAATCACATTGATATTAGTAATAAATACCAAGAAATTCTCCATCAACCACCTCTACTTAAATTGGGCGCATTATAACACATTTAAAAGGTGCGGGTATAAGGACCTGTTATCCATACACCCTGATTCCCTAATAAAAAATTGACCTTATAACCTTCTTTGATCCCTTGCTTTTTATTCTTTAAAGTGTGTTTGATAACTAGTTCTACAGGTGGGAGTTTTAGGGCAGTGTTAGGCTTAACTTTAAAGGCTAAAAAAAGCGGGCGATTATGATTAAAATCCCAACCTGTGCGCCATCTGGGCAGAGTCGTTTGGCTTTTAAGCAAACGATTACCCACCTGCACCTCAAAAGAGGCTAAATAGTAGGTACCGGGTTCTAAAAAGCGGCTTTCAATCTTAGCCTTTTTAAAAGTATCGCGCCAGAGTAAAAAAAACCAATTATTGCTCCCCAGTACAAATTCCTTTGAATTCTTTTCCCCTAGTTTGCGCCAATAAGTTTTAACCGCTGAACCTTGATAGCCAATATCAAAAGTAACCAAACTAGCAGTATGGGAGGGTTTTAGCGCGCATCCAAAAAGCAATAAAATAAAAAACAAGCGAAATATCTTCATGTCTAAACTATAGTACGCACGCCCTTTCAAAGATTAGCCGGTATCTTTTAATTTCTTTTTAGTTTTAAATCTTTACTGGCTAAAAAAATATCCACTTCTTTAGCATGCCCTAGCAATAAAAGAATATCGCCTTGCTTGAGAATCAGAGGGGATTGTAAATTGTACTCCCACTGGTTAGCATGTTTGAGGGCTACAACTTTGAGGTCTGCTTTAAACGATTCTAGAAAATCTTGTAAAGCCATATCCGCATGGGTTGCATCTACACTTAAACGCACCATGCGCATATGAGTTGTGATTTCCATGACATCTAAAAGCGGGTTTAAACTTAGTCCCTTCACTAATCTTTTAGCCGCATCTCTTTCTGGATAAATCACGCGATCTGTGCCAATTTTAGAAAGGATTTTTCCATGAATTAGAGTAGAGGCCTTTGCAATCACTTCAGAAACACCGCATTCCTTAAGAGCCATGACGCTTAAAATGGAGGCTTCTACATTTTGCCCGATACTCACAATAGCCGTATCTACTTGGGCAATTCCGGTATCTTTAAGCGCTGCAATATCTGTAGTATCAATAATAAAGAGATTATCACAAATCCCTCTAAAATTTTTAATGCTATCTTGATTAATATCAGCTGCGATTACTTGTTCTCCATTTTCTATCAATCCGCGCGCTACATGCGATCCAAATTTGCCCAAACCTAAAACCGCATAAGTATTCATAAGACCACTCCTTCTTCTGGATATTTAACGCTATGTGTCTTGCTTTTACGCACTAAAGCCATGCTAAAGGCTAAGACGCCCACCCTTCCCATAAACATTAAAACCATTAAATATAGCTTACCAAAATGGCTAAAATTAGCCGCTAAAGAAAGATCGCCCCCATTGCCTGTACTAGCCCCTACTGTGCCAAAGGCTGAACAAACCTCAAAGAGTAAATTGATGAAAAACTGGTTGTGCCTATCCTCTGTAGCGCTTAAAACCATGATAGAGATAGTGATATAAAACATGGCAATGATGAAAATTAAAAAAGATTTTTTCACAAGGTCTTGAGGGATAGCGCGTTGGAATAAAACCACTTCTTTATCTTTAAGAGCGCAATAAGCATAACCAAGTAACAAAGTTAGGGTTGTAACTTTAATGCCTCCTGCTGTACTCCCCGGTGCTGCTCCAATTACCATGAGTAAGGAACTAAAAAATAAGCTTTGATCATGCAAACCGGACATATCAATGGTGTTAAAACCTGCCGTTCTAAGATTAACTGATAGGAAAAACACACTCATGATCTTATGTGGCCAACTTAAAGTACCTATGCTAGTAGGATCATCCCACTCAAAGAGCAATAAAACCGCCATACCAAGCAGAATACAAACGCTTGTAGCGATGAGTACGATGCGCGCATGGACACTGAGTCGTGAGTGTTTGTTATAATTATAGCATTCATTCAACACCAAAAACCCTAGCCCCCCTAGAATAATCAATGCACAAATAACCAAATTCACCGCTACATTATCCCGGTAATCTGCCAAATTAGAGGAAAATATACTAAAACCGGCATTATTAAAAGCCGAAATTGCGTGGAAAATCCCCGCCCAAAATGCTTGTTTAAAAGGCATTTTAAAGATAAAACAACCCGTTAAAACTAAAGCCCCAATTCCCTCTATAACTAAAGTGAAAATAAAGATCTTTTTTAAATAAGCAATAACCCCCTGCATGTTTGGATAATCTAATGATTCTTTGAGTAAAAGCCGCCCTTTAAAATTGACCTTTTTACCAATGAGTAAAAGCAAGAAAGTAGCTAACCCCATGTAACCAAAGCCACCAGCTTGAATCAAGCCTAAGATCACAGCCTGCCCATAGCCTGTTAGATCAGTAGCCGGATTAATTGTAATGAGCCCAGTTAAACAAACCGCTGAGGTAGCCGTGAAAAAGAGATCTAAAAAAGCAATGGGTTTAGTGTGCATGGGAGTAAGCCCTAATAAAACAGCCCCCATAAGAGCTAAGAATACATAGCTGATAACAATGCTTCCAAAGATTTTATTCACAACCGCTATCTAATCCTAGAATTAATGCGTGTTGAAAAATTCTTGGATTTGTGTAGTTTGGTGGGTTTTTAATAAGGCTAATTGTAATAGCACGCGGGCTTTTTGGGCATTAAGATTATCAGGGGTAACAAAGCCATAAGCTAAATCATCAACTTCTCCTAACTCCACTACTCCGCTTCCGGTACGGCTTGCGCGCACCACAACAATTCCTTGTTTTACCGCCTCTGCCATAGCCTCAAGCATAGCGCTACTAGGATTGCCATTACCCATACCAGCCACCACAACCCCCATAACCCCTTGATTTATAGCTGCTTTTAATGAAGAAACACCACAATCTACATGGGTATAAACTAAAGCAACTGGGGGGAGGGGTTGTAAACTAGTTAGGGCTAACTGGCTTTGTAAAGTGTGTTTTCTTAAGGGTTGCATGTAGAAGTGTACTTTTGCATAATAAACACTCCCTATAGGCCCACAATTTGGCGAAATAAAGGTATGTAAACTGCTGGTATTAGATTTGGTTACTTCGCGTGCTGCGTGGATAGTATCATCCATAGCCACTAAAACCCCCTTGCCCGCACTCTCAGGGTGGGCGGCTATGGCTAAGGCGTTATAAATATTTAAAGGCCCATCTGCGCCCATGCTTGAGCCATTACGCATCGCCCCTACAAGTACCACCGGTTTATAAGTTTGCACGGTTAAATTAAGAAAATAAGCACTCTCTTCCATAGAATCTGTGCCATGCGTGATTACAAAACCTTTTATATCTTCTCTAGCTGCTAGGGTGTGGATTTGTTCTAATAATTCAAACCAAATGGAGGCGCTAATATCTTGTGAGCCGACATTGCTCACCTGCTGGCTTTCAACACATACCCCCTCTGGAATTTTTAAAGATTGCATGAGATCAGAAATTCCAACCTGAGCACTTTTATAAGTCCCGCCTGTAGAACTCTGCCCAGCCCCTGCAATTGTCCCACCTGTAGCTAACACCATCACCTTTTGCACGCACTAACTCCTTTTAGAAGCATTTTATCTAAATACGCTTAATCGTGTAAAAGAAACTAGGAAATCTCTAAAAACTTTTGGGTTGTTTTAAGTTGGCGCATTTGTAAGGCTAAAGTTTGTTGCTTTTGTTTAAGGCGCTCAATCGTAGTGCCAATCAATGTTTTAGCGCTCTCTAAAACCTCCAAATCTAAACAGCTGTGATCTAAAAATGGGCAGGCTTCTACTAGATAAGAGGCTTTTTCTAAATTATCCTCTAGTAGCGCAATTTTAAGTTCATCGGCCCAATTCATGTTGGTGAATCTCTCTCCAAGCTTCTAATAGCCCTTTGGCTACGCGCATCACTAAATCGATCTTGCTACAGTCATTTTCTACATTGGCTTGGGTTAGTACTTTAATTTGGTGGGTATACAGCCCTGTTAAATACACCGCAACTTCTCCACCTCTTTCATAATCTAGGATATTTAGAAGTTCTGTAAAGATATCCGTTACCTTATTAATGTAAGTGATTTTTCTCTCAATATCCTCCGCTTCCATGTAACGCTTGGCTTGGGCGGCAAATTTTAAGATACCTTCATAGAGCATCTCAATGAGTTTAGCCGGAGACTCTACCGTTACGGCATTTTGCTGGTACATGCTGTATGCATTTGCTTTAAACATCATTTTCCCTTTCAGATTTTAATTCTTTTTAGCGGCTGCTTGATCGATCATCATCTGCACCGCATCAAAGGATTTATTTGCCTTAGAAATACGCTCATCATAAGCTGCAAAGCGTTCTGCCATCATGTCATAACGGGTTTTAAGCATCTCCATTGCATTCTCCTTATCTCTTTTTAAGTTTTTAGCGTCTTGATCTAAAGAATCCTCGTATAACTTCAATCTCGCGTTACCACCATCGACCAAACCTTGTAAAACTTTATCTAACTTGATAAAAATCCCGTCTTGGTGAATCTCCTTACCCCCCATACTTTTAACATCGCCACCATAGAAAAAATCTTGAGCGGCTTGTGGATCGGCATTAAGCGCGTTTGTAAGTCTGCCCTCATCTAAACTCATCTTTCCATGCTCATCAAGTGTAATCCCATATTTCATGAGACTATCTACACCCTTAGCTGTTGTGATTGTAAAAGCAATGGCATTATTAATTGATGAGCGAATTGTGCGGATATCCCCCACGCCGTTAAACACGCCCGCAATTTTAGTATCTGGATCGTAACGGGTTGTTTCATCTAATTTAGGGATCAATGCATTATAGGCTTTGACAAATTCTTTAACATGATCAACAATGGCCTTGCTATCACGGGTAATACTAATAATGGCTGGTTTACCCGGTTCAGTTTTGGCTAATAAACTTAAAGAGACGCCGTTAATCACATCGTTTACTTCATTTGTAGGGCGGGTGATCGTTGCGCCATTGTAAGTAAATCTAGCATCAGAGGCACTTTGTAGCTTTTTAAAAGCAAAGAGATCGTGTAATTTAGCATAAGATTGGCTTAAGCCCTCAGACAAACCTAAACTATTTACAGCCGCTTTACCATCAGCTCCCACACCGGTTATACGCAACTCGCCGCTTTCACTATTAAGGATTAATTTCCCGTCTGTACCTACAGAAGCGTGTAACCCCTGAATGCCATTAATGGCTTTAACAATGGCTTGAGCGTTAACATCGCTAGAATTGCCCGCTGCAGTGATAGCCCCTAAATTAATAGCTTGCCCATTAAAATTAATAGTGCCCTTGATTTGACCGGATGCAATTCCTGTTGTACCTTTGAGTAAATCTTCTTGATCTGATTTAGTTTTAATAAAACCTAGTTCAGCTGCTTTAGCCCCCCCAACCTCAACTTCTAACCCTCTTTGATCATTAAGCACTAAAGATTTGCCATCATTAATTAAGCCGATATTGATTTGTCCGCTATCTACTAGGTCTTTGGTTTGTGCATTATCCTCTAGGGCTTTTTTAATAGCTGTTTGCAGGGCTTTATTTTTATCTTGTACGGAGGCCTTATCAAGATTAAGGCTAATAGGGATTTTAACCACCCCACCCTTCTCATCTCTAACCTTGATAAAAAAATCATCTTCTGTACTTTTTCCATCTGCAGTAGCGCCCCCTATGGCTAAATTAATAGGCGCATCACTAGCAAGTGTAGAAATCACACTAGAGCCAAAATACAAGCGGTTATTAGCCCCGGGGTTTTTGGTGTTAATCATTAACTGGTAGGGTTTATCCCCCCCGGTTTTCATCACAATCCCCATCACCTCGCCTCCCGTAGCATCTGTAATGGCTTGGGCGACATCGCCTACACTCATGCCAGCCTTAATATCCACCGTGTAGTTCTTATTATTGGTATAAAAGTGTAATTTAGTGTTGGCTTGGCTAAAGGCATCATCGCGATCTCTAAAATGTGTACCCACTTCATTAATATCGCCTTGAGCCAGATCCTCAACTTCTACTTTAATATCTTGCACAGGGATACCCGGGCTTACACTAGCTTTAAGCGCTCCACTGCTCACGCTACTACTGCGGCTTGTATAAGTTGAATAATCCGTTAAGGCACTAACGGGCGCTTTAAGATTGGCAAGCAAAGTTTTAATCTCAACCAAAGCTTTTTGTTTTTCAAGATTGACTTCCATTTTTCGATCAATGGGAGCCACCATAGTTTTTTCATCAGCGCTTTTAAGCTTATCAATCACATCGTAGTTTAAAACTTTGCTCCCAATCCCTAAAGAACTTAACTTTCCAATCGCCATGTTTCACTCCACCTAGTGAACTCTAACCTCTTTTATCAAAGATAATCCCCACAATATCATGCATTTTTTCTGCCAACTTAATCACCTCTTGCGAAGGAATTTGACGGATAATCTTATCTCCATTTGAATCCTTGATAGTAACCACTAAACTGCGAATCTCTTCATTGTAGCTAAAGGTCAAATCAGATCGAATCCGTCTCATTTCCTCGTTGAGCTCTTTGCTTAGCTTCTGCAAATCCTGTTCCTTTGGAGGCGAGACTTCTTGTTTAACCTCTGGCTTGACTTGTTTAGATAAAGAGACCTGATCAGCGTGGACAACTTGATCGGGGTGGTGTGTATCTAGGTGGGTCGTAAGAGCCGTGGAGATAGTCCCAATTTCACTAGACACGGGCATTCCTTATTAGATTATTTACCCAATCTAGATCGGCACTCCCTTATTTTTGTTTATACTAGACTTATTGTGTCCGCGCGATGATTTCTAAGGGATTGATGTGTTTATCTCTAAGCGTTACTTCAAAACCCAAGCGTTGATCGATACGGCCAATCACATAACCTTTTTGTATTCTAAGTCCATGTTTGATCGTGGGGGCGATTTTATCTAACTGAGAATAGATTGTGTGCATGCCATCTTTATGCTCAATGATGATAACTTTTTTAAGAATCGGCACTTCTTTAGCATAAACCACCCGCCCATCAAAGATATTGCGTACAACGGCATTAGGTTTAGTAGAGACAAGCGTAACAGATTCATTAAAAACTTTAAGCTTATAGACTGGATCAAAATAAGGGCCAAATTTTTGCACAATCCTATAGCTAGCTAGAGGCGCGATGGTTTTAGGCCCCGTATAAGAGATAGTCACAATATCACGATAAGAACTAGCCACTTGCCGTACTTCTAAAGGCGCTTCTATACCATCAATAGAGGGTGTAGGGGTTTTTAGTTTGCTTTTACGCTGTTTTTCTAATTCTTTTTCTTTAATAATATTAAGCGAGGCTAATAGCTGATCTAATCCCCTGCGCTCTTTATCTAAAGTTTCTAACTTTTTATTATAAACCACCAATTCAGCGCGCATATTTTCAATTAATTTCTTTTGCGCAGACACCATGCTTTGTAAATTCTGTTTGCGATCTCTTTGCGCATTAATAGCCGCGCTGATTTGGTTAATGTTGTTTGTGATTTGGGCAATTCTAGCGCTAATTTGCTCCTCTTGTAAAGTGAGATTGGCTAGTTGCGTCCGTGAATTTCTGTTGAGATAAGTAAAAACGGTTTGTAAAATAATATCCTCAGTGCTAGCCAAATGCTGTTTATCCAAAACCATAGCAAATAAAATATCTTTTAATAAGATATTAGTCATCGCATCTTGGATTTTATGGCGACTCTTTTTCAAATTTTCTAAAAAAATGCGGTGTTCCTCTAAAGATTTTTCTTGGGCGAGATTTTGGACTTGGTTTTTATCAATATTTCTTTGGATACCCTGAATTTGTCTGGATAGCTCCTTACTTTGCTGGTATTTTTGATTAATTGCATTCCCCAAGCTATTTAAATGGTTACTGAGTTTGGTTTTTTCTAAAGTGGTTTCTTGTAGTTTACTTTGATTAAAGCTAATATTTTTATCAATTTCCTCAATTGCCTGCCCGTATAATGTTCCTACAAATAAACACCATAAACCCACTTTCCATGTTTTCATACCGCTCTCCTTTGAATCACAACCACCCACACGCACACCAAAGATACGCTGATTGAAGCGCTTAAAAAAATGAATAGATCTTCTTGCCATATAAATAGATCGTGATCGATCTCTAAAACTTGTAAAATCATTTGGAATTTCTCTTGCATAGATAAATATAAACTTCCCAATGCAACAACTACGCTAGCTAAAATTGAATCTATTAAAGCTAATTTGAATAAAAAGCCATTTTTAATACGCATAGGCGCTCCTAAAAGCTCCATGATCTCAATGCGTTTAGCATATTTTAAATTCCACACGCTGATTTGTTTGATCAATAATAAAACAGAGAGAATCACCACAATAGAGGCAAATGCTAGGGTATTCTTTTTGAGTAGCAATAAAAGCCTATATTCTTGATCATGGGTTTTACTAAAAACTTCTACTTTCTCCACACCCGGAATTCTAAGGAGTTTTTTATGGATAGCATCTAGTTGCTCTAGAGTAGGAAACACGGCTAGTTTTAGAGAATAAAAGAGGGGTAGACTCTTTTTAAGATTAGCGATATTGGCTTGGGTGAAGTTTTGCTTAAGTCTTTCTAATAGAGTGTCTGGACTAATTAAAGTTAAAGAAGCGCTGTTGGGAATGTTCTGGCGGATAAACTGCAAAGAAAGGGGTTGTCTACTAACAATGGTAATGGCATAATTCTTAGACAATTTATCCTCTCTAATACTAACGGCGCGTTCCACAAATAAAATACTTTCTAAACTAAATAGCAAGGCAATCAAAGGGAGGAGAAAAGCCAAATGCTCCTTAAGTGTATTCATGTATCTCTCCATCCTTGATATAAATCTTGCGATAAGGGATATTAAAATTACTCGGAATTCTGTGCGTAACCACCACAATTGTAATATCTAGTTGTTTATTAGCCCCCTTTAATAAGCTCCAAATCATATCACTAGAATAGTCATCTAAATTACCCGTAGGCTCATCGGCTAGAATTAAAAAGGGCTTATGGGCAATGGCTCTAGCCATAGCCACGCGTTGTTGTTCGCCTCCGCTAAGCTCTAAGGGATAGCGATTAGACTTATAAAGTAAATCCACATGGGCTAAGAGTTTTTCAGCCTGAATACTGCATTCTTCTTTTTTATAGCCATTGATAATCATAGGCAATTTAATATTTTGCTCCACCGTCCATTCTTCAATGAGTTTATAATCTTGAAACACCACCCCAATATTGCGCCGCAGCTCGTTGATAAAAGTTTTAGAAGCCTTGTTAACACTGATATTACACACCTCCAAATCTCCGCCTAAAATAGGCAAATCCCCATATAAAGAACGCAGTAAAGTACTCTTTCCACTCCCACTAGCCCCCGAAATAAACACAAAATCCTTGCGTTCGATCTTAAAATGCGCGCCCTTAATCACCCATTCATCGCGCTTATAACCTAAAGATAAATCTCTAGCAAAAATAATACTGCTCAAAGTACACCTCCTACCCCAATATTTCCTCTAACTTTTGGTGAGCATAGCGGTGGGCTTTTGTGTTAAAAGGCAAACCCCCTATATACTCTAAACTCCCTTTATTTTTATCCAATACAAGAACTTTATTCAAGGGTGCTTGGAGATCCCCTAGACTCACCACCAGTAGCCACAAATTCTTATATTCTAGCACATCTACAACTTTCAAAAAGTAATCTTGCTCTATAACCTGATTGTGCCACAAAGTACAAGCCTTAAGAAAAGGGTTAATAGAAATTTTTGTAGTGCATTTCAACAGCAAGGGTTGTTGTGATTTATCCGGCATATCCTCTATTTGTAAATGCAAATCATAAATATCTTTATGCTGTCTCTTCCAACGGGCTTCATACTTGCTTACTACCATTTTCTGCGCGCTATTTTTAAAAATTTGCATGGTGCAATGGGGTAAATCAAGTGCTAAATGTAAACTCTCTTTGAAATAATCAAGATTATCTGTTCTAAGCCATAACAAGCTTTTGGGGCGTAGTATAGCTAGCATGTGCGCAAGGGTTTTTGCAGTCCAAATACGGCGTTGTGGATTTTTAGGCCAAGGCACTGGAAAATGTACATCTAAACCCACACAGCGCTTTGGTAAAACTTCTAAAAGGGTTCTAGCATCGGCATAGGTGATATAAAGATTTTGTAGCCCTAAGATTTTAATCTGGCGCAACACTTGTTCTATAGAGGGTGTATGCACTTCCACACCGATATAAAATTCCTCTGGATTAGACATGGCTTTATTTAATAAGTGGCGGCCTGATCCAAAACCAATTTCAAGATGAAAAGAAGAAGGGATTTTAAAAACACTCCAATCAATTAAACAAGCGCAAGGCTTAACTAGATCAAAGCCTAAATTCCCTTCTATATTTTGGCAATAACGCGCTAAAACATGGAGGGCTTGTTTGAGAATACTAATAGGAATAGGCCGTGTGGATTTTTCCCCTTTAAATAAAAGCCCTCTTTCTTGTTTTATCTTTAGAATACAAAAATCATAAAGCCCATGTTCACTAGGATAATTCACACGCAACATGCTTAAGTGTGGATTTCTCAAGCTTCTAGCTTCATAAAGAAATATAAACCCTCTTTCTTCAAAGGGAAAAGCAGGTAATTTAGCACTACTAGCGATCAAATGTGGCATAGGCTACATAAAAATACCCTGTATTTAGCGATCCAAACGCAACTCTACTTCTTTACTTGGCCGCGATTCTAACCCGTCTGCATCTACACTCACCACCTGATAGCGGTATTTTCTGCCACTTACCATATTTTTATCAATAAATTGGGTATTTAAAATATTGCCAAACCTTAAGGGCTGAGAATTAGAATTGCCATCAAAACGATAAACCGCGTAATCTTTTACCCGTCCATCTTGGATACTCTGCCACTGAATAATAGCCCGTCCATCTTCAATCGTGCCCTTAGTGATAACAGGCGTTGTGGGTCGTGGTAAAGTCATGCCACTAATTGCTCCAGCTGGCATAGCCCCCTCTAGTCCATATTTATCCACAGCCACTACTTTATAAAATCTTTGTACTCCATCTAAATCTACTAAGTCTGTATAATTTGTATTTTTCGTCTCTGCAATGCTTTTAAATTTTCCATCTGCATGATCGGCTGCATAGATTCTATAATCCACAACATCGCTTTGCTCTGAAGGACTCCATGTAAGTTTGATCTTGCGTGTTAGATCTGTACTAGCCTGCACATTAGATAAATCTCTAGGCGCAGCTTTTGTTCTGCCCACCACCACTACACTAGGTAAAGACTTAGCGCCTTCAAAACTTTCAGCAATCACGCGGTAGCGGTGCTCTTGTCCATCTGGTAGATTCTTATCAAAATACTCCACATACAACCTGTTTTTAACCACCCCAATATTAGAAAATTTCCCATCAGGACCCTCTCTTTGGATAATATAGCGCGAAATGCTTGGGTTAGGGTGTGGACTCCAAAAAATTTTAACCTCTTTGGGCCCCTCTTGGCTAGCAAAAACACTTTCTACAGGGTTAATATAAGATGTATTCACACTAATGGCCTGAGACATGTTAGAAACCCCGCCATTTTTGCCAATGGTAGCGATTTTGTAATAATACTGCGTCTGTGGCGTTAAACCCTCATCGTAGTAATGGGTGGCAAGTGGATTTTTAACCACTCCCACCCGCCTATAGGTCTGATCTTTTTGCATGCGATAGATCGCAAAACCATCAATAAGAGAGGGGACAGAGATAGGTTGCCACTCAAACCCTACAGATTGTACATCATTAATTGTTTTAATGCCCTCAACTACTGGTAAATTCGCATCAATTGTTTCTTCTCCCTTGAGGAATGAGAGGGTGTGGTTTTTATGAGGGGTTGAACAGTTCACAAATAGCAGTGTCAAACAAGTCAAGAATATAATTTTCCCGGATGAGGCCATCCCAAGCAACCCCTTGAAATTCTTTTTCTAGGCATTCTACCATATCCTCTAGAATTTGGGCTTTAAAAAGTAGTTTCTCTTGGCTTGTAGGGTGGGTCATATAGAGTAAATAAGCATGCAATAAAATACGCCCCTTGTAGTTATCTTTTTTCCCATATAGGCTATCCCCTAAAATGTGGCGACCTAAACTTTCTAAATGGGCGCGTACTTGGTGTGTACGGCCACTGTATAACTTAGCCGCAATAAGCTGGATTCCTCGCGCATTGCTAAGCAAAGGAATAAAATCTGTTTTAGAATACCTGCCTCCTTTGATATTTTGTCTTAGCGCGTTTAAATTAGTCATCTTTAAACGATTTTTAGGGTGTCGCCCTAAATAACACTCCACACGCACAGGTTTTTTTAAAGGTTCTGTAATGAGGGCTAAATAATAACGCCCCATTTCTCTTATTTGTAATTGGGTGGCTAAGTTAGCATGGGTGGTGTTATTTTTAGCAATCACAACTGCCCCACTTGTATTTTTATCTAAGCGGTGCACAATACCACAGCGTAATGCACCACTAAGAGTAGAAAGAGTAACCCCCTTAGCTTGTAAATAATCCACTAAAGTGGGTTCGTGTAGACTTGTGGCCGGGTGCATCGCCAAATAAGGGGGTTTATTAAGCACTAAAATATCCTCATCTTCATAAAGAATTTCTATTTTTAAATCCGTAGGCTTATAAACTTCTAGGGGCGCTTGAGAGGGTTTTAACACCACCTTATCGCCTATTTTAAGCTTTAATCCTCCCTTTAAAATTGTTTTATCATTAACCTGTACCCGTGAGGACTTAATGCATTGTAAGATTTGATTTTTTGCCACCCCTAAGGATTGAGTTAAAAAAGTGTCTAAGCGCTCCTCTTGCATAGCAATAAAAGTGCGTTCAATTTGTACCATTGCTATCCATTATTGTTGTGATCTTATCCTTAAGATTTTAGGCTAAGCCTCTAAGCACCATGCCCACATACTCCACTATTCCTTTAAAATAGACTTCATTGTCTTTTAAGCACAAGCTTAGCTTTTCTTGGCTGGGGGGTATGAGGGTGGCTTGTGGCATTAGATTATGTTCTTTATAAGCAGCCATAAAAACAGCAGCCATACCTGTACCACAAGCTAGGGTAATATCCTCAACTCCTCTTTCATAGGTGGCTAGTTGGATCGTGTGATTATCTATAACACAGGCGATATTGACATTGGCATTAAAACGCTCCCGCAGTGTTTGCATTAAGGCTATCTTAGTGCTAGGAATTTGTTTGAGAGAGGGCACGAAATGTACTAAATGAGGCACGCCGGTATCTAATAAAAACCAAGTTTTCCCCTCTAAATTGAGGGTTTGTAACCATTTGGGTACACCTAAATTACTTTCTACTAGGGCTGATGTTTGGCCTAAACTTTGCACCTCTACCCGGATAACTCCAGCCTTACTTAAAAAAGCATGCTGGCAGGGGGCTAAACCTTGTTTGTAAGCATAAAACCCAGCACAACGGCTAGCATTCCCACACATGCTAGCCTCGCTCCCATCAGCATTATAAAACTCCCAAGTGTAGGCTAATTCATGATGAGGGAGCAACACCACTAAACCATCTGCACCAAAACCATAATGGCGGTGGCAAAGTTGCTTGGCTAGCGCGCTATAATCACCTGATTTAAATTGGCTAGTAATTAAAAAATCATTGCCACTTGCGCAGTACTTATACAGGTGCATGCTTAACCTTTTTAGGTATTATAGTGCAAAAAATGGGTTAAATGGATGCGACCGGTATACTTCTTTTGGCTTCTTTTTGGCATTGCTTTTTATTGGATGCTTTACCTGTATGAGGATTTCTTAATGGATTTACTCATTGCTGGGTTACTTTGTGTAACTGTGTTTTGGCTTAAAGAATTTTTTGATAAACACATGCGCAATCTTTTTAGCTCTTTGCTCTGTGTATTAGTGCTATTAAGTTGTCTGGTTATTCCGCTTTATTTTCTTATTTATAAAAGCATGGATTTTATCTTCCATCTAAATTTAGAACGGCTCTCTTTCTTTATCAATAAATTTAAAACCGATCTACTGATGTATGTACAAGACTTCCCCACCTTTAGCCAATACGCGCATAAGATTTTATCCAATGTTTCTGCGCAGGCTGTCATGTCTTATATTTTGCATTTTAGTAGCGATATTGGCAAGTATAGCTTGAAATTTGCTAGCGATACGGTGATGGTTTTGGTATTTCTGTTTTTATGTTTTTTCTATGGACAGACTTTTTATAGTTATATTTTAGAAGTACTCCCTTTTGAAAAAATCCAAAGCAAGGGTATTTTTAGAGAAGTAGCCGGAATTTTACGGGTGGTATTACTCACCTCTGTTATTAATGTTGTACTGCAAGGGGTTGCTTTTGCGGGGCTTGTGGTGTGGTTTAAACTTGATTGGCTCTCTTTGGGGGTTTTATACGGATTATCCGCGCTCATTCCTATTGTAGGCGGGGCGTTAGTGTGGATACCTGTAGCGCTTTATGAGATGTACCGGGGTAATCTCACAGGCGCGGTGGTGATTGCGCTTTATTCTCTTATTTTAATCGGAGGGTTAATTGATAGCTTAATTAAGCCATGGCTTATTGGGTTTATCAAACGGCGGGTACTTAAAATTTCTCTTAAGATCAATGAAATATTAATATTCTTTTCTATTCTGGCTGGCATTAGTAAATTTGGATTTTGGGGAATTGCTGTAGGCCCAACGATCACCGCCTTTTTTATCGTGCTCTTGCGAGTCTATGAACAAGTCTTCACCTCCACAGCGCGCAAAATGCCCTCACAAGGAATTTAATTAATTTGATCGCCTTTTATACTCTTAATAATCTCTTGAAAAATCTTTAAATAGCGCAAGGGGTAAAGCGGCATTTTTGCTCCCACTTCTCAAAAGACAGGCAATCAAAAAATAACCCCAAAAATTTTAACGATCTTAGATTGGGGGTATCCCCCAATAGAAAAGTACCGTGGTTTTCTTTAAATATCTTAAATTTGTGGGGGTTGTCTTGCGGAATTGAAAAATATATTTGAGAGCCAAAAACAAAGATACAATAATCAAAAGCGCCTAATGCAAGATCGCAACATAAAAAAATATTTGCCCGAAGCTATAGAATACGCTACAGACATGGTAAAAATGGTGGCTGTGATATTCGAGCTTGCGAAGTGCCTTTTTTAGTGTGCATAGTGTGCCATGCACCCCTAAAGGGGTCGTTTCGTAAACTCACTTGCATAATGTGCCCTGCGGGGCTTTTGTTGTAGCGTGCTTATAAAGTTATCCAGGAAGCTTTATAAGCGCATGTTTGCGTATTTTTCTAAACATTATCACTTCCAGCTCCAGCCCCTAAAACTCCAGCCGTTCTCTTTGTTATATCTTTCTCTCCTTTTCTCCTCTTGCTTTTCGTGTTCTTTGTAAGCGTAATACCATTTTTCAGCGTCTTTATCGCTCAGTGCAGCGGATAAATCACAGCCCCCGTTTACATTGTCGATGACCTCCATAATTTTAGCGACAAGTTGCCCGTCTTTTTTGGGATTGCCGTCCTCGTAGGGTTTGAGAAATTCTCTTAAATCCTCTGTACACATGGTTATCATATCTGTATCCCGAGATGTGTTAGTTGGCTTGGTATTTGATATGGCTTATTGTTGTTGGGGTGGGTCTTTTGGGCAAGCATTGAGCGAGAATACAGCAGAACTTGACATTTTCTTTGGTAATAGATTGGTCAAGGTAAGGGGACTAGCAGGACTAACAGAAGAACAGGTGAAGCGTTTGGAGCGTGTGGGGGTGGTGGTTTATTTGTATGCAAAAGCTAGAGAAAAAGATAATTTTGAATTTAAGTCTAATAACCTTCCTTTGATTAGAGAAGCATTTTGTAGCGCTCTTGAAGAATGTTGGGCTTCAGATCAAATTAGTTTAGATGAAATGGTGCAGGTTGCTAAGAATGAGCTGGGGACGGAGGAAGTTGAAGCTGTGTTGGCTGGGGATTATAGATTTGCTAATGTAGATCAACATATTCTATATATATTGCTTAACGAAGTGGGCGGGATAACAAATTCGGAGCTAACAGAAGAACAGGTGGAGAGTTTGGAGCGTGTGGGGGCGATGGTTTATTTTTATGTAAAAGCTAGAGAAAAAGATAATTTTGAATTTAAGATTAGTAATTTTCCTTTGATTAAAGAAGCATTTGCTAGCACTTTTTATCGTCTTATTTCAGGTGAAATTAGTTTAGGTAAAATGATGCAGGTTGCTAAGAATGAGCTGGAGGTAGAGGATGTACAAGCCTCGTTGAATGGGAATTATAAATTTTTAAGTAAAAAGGAATTTAACGCTGGCAATAACACTGTAAGGTCTGGCAAGGGCAATGATGAGGGCAAGCATGATAAAGGGCAAAACGCAGATCAGAGACGAGCAAATGCTAATCGGGGCGAGCAAAGAGGGGAGGGACAAAGAGAGGATAGCAAAAAAGCGATAGGGGGGGATAGCAAAAAGAGCGATAAGGGGTTATCTTTTATGAGAAATCCTAGAGATGGTTTTGATCCGCTCGAATTTAGCAATGCCCACCCGATTCTTTCTAAAACCCCGTTTTTAGGCTTTCTGTGTTTGGTTGTAGATGCGTTCCGCGTGGGTAAAAAAGTTATTTCTGAGACCTCTAAGCATGGCAGTCTTTTAGAATCGATTAAGGCTAACTCTAAGTATATTCTGCCCCCCACTAAAGAGTATTTGAGCGCAAAGTGGTTAGATAGGGTCAACACGGGCGAGTCGGTGGTTAATGAGATCACTCTGGCAAAACAACATAGAATTTTGGCTTACGAGGTTTTTAATGCCTCAGAGGGGTTGGCTGGGTTTGTAGCGGATTTGGCGTATAAGGCTACTAAGTATGCACAAGATTTAATCTCTGAAAGCGCGGATGTAGGAAAAGATGTAATGGCGCGGTGTGAAAAAGATATAGCGAGTTTAAAAAGCGTTTGCTTGGAAAAATGTTTTGATATATCTGCGCTTTGCAAGAAGTTAAATGGGATTAAGGCTAAAGGTATGGCGAGGTTAACACTGGGGACAGAAATTTTAGAGCGTATTGCTGAGCTAAACGAGGAAATGAAGCAGGGGTTTGCTAATATCCAGTGGAATAGTAATTATATTCGCTCGCGGATGTTGCAATCTGTGCGTTTGCAAGAATTTGATCGCCTCGTTAAAAATGTTGAGCTCACTAATGGGCACTACCATGCCTTTGATCAGGGGGAGGTTATCAAAGAGGCAGAGGCGATGTATCCAGAGGTTAAGGCAGAGTTTGATAAGGCTAGCGATGTTTTGAGCGAAGCGGGCAAGCGTATTTCAGGTGGTTTGGAGGGGCGTGTGGATAAAATAGAGGCGATGTTAGAGGCGTTGATGTCTAAAATGGATCAAGTTGTGGGCAAGAGCCAACGCCCGCCTGAACATGGTGGTGATGATCGTTGACTTGTGCGATGTGCGCGTTATAGCTGGCTGTAAAATGAGGGGTATTAAAACTTTGTGAGTTTATCTAATGGTTTGCAGATTAAAGCTCCCAAACCCTTAACTAAGCTCACAAGGAGGCTTAAAAGACTTGGAGAGCTTAAGAGTGGATAACAGCTTGAAAACCATAAAATAGCTAAGTCTTTAGCAGATGTGAGTATTTCTACCTTTAACACCTTGTTAGAGTAAAGGGCTAGGTATTTTAGCAAAGAGATTAAAAGGGCTAATCCTTTTTATCCAAGCTCTAGGACTTGTTCTGGTTGTGGGCATTTAAAAACAGATCTAAGCTTGAGTGATCGCGTGTATTCTTGCTCTCATTGTGATTTAGTTCTTGATAGAGATTATAATGCTAGTTTAAATCTAGCTAAACATTTAGTAGGTAAAGCTCTTGCTAAATTAGCCTAGCGGACATGACGGCTGTTGGCTAAAATTCCCAAGGGCTATTTTACCAAAAAGCCACCCCTTAACTTTTTCTTGTTAGAATGCTTGCCTTTTTAAACCTATTTTTAAGGAATTGTATGCGCGCATTTAAAACTTTTTTTTGGGCTATAACACTTACATTTCCCCTTTTAGCCTTAGATAACCCGCCTCCTCCCTTAATGGGCAAACAACACCCTATTAATCTTGAAGGTGTGGGGCATAAACATTTAAATATCGCCTATGCTAGCCAATCAAAAGCCCAAAAGCTAGATATTTATTTGCCCAAACAAGGCAAAGCCCCCTACCCAGTGATTTTAGCCATTCATGGGGGTGGGTTTGCCTTTGGGGATAAAAATAGCGGGGAAGTCAACCCTTCTATGCAAGCTCTTAAAAGAGGCTATGCTGTGATCTCGGCTAACTACCGCCTCTCTAAAGAAGCCCCTTTTCCCGCCCCTATTTTTGATCTTAAAGCAGCCGTGCGCTTTATTAAAGCCCACGCATCAGCCTACCATCTCAACCCTCGCATTATCATCGCTTGGGGCTATTCTGCTGGAGGTAATTTAGCTGCCATGCTAGGCACTACAGCAGGACATCCTGAGCTTGAGGATTTAAGTTTAGGCAATGCAAGGGAAAATAGCCACATAAGCGCGGTGATAGATTTTTATGGCCCCATTGATTTTAAAACTATGTATACACAAAAACAAGAAGCGCATATGCATTTGGGCAATCCAGATACTTCCCCTGAATCGCAATATCTAGGCCAACCCCTTAGTAAAATCAAAAACTTTGTAGATTTCTCCAGTCCACAAAGCTATGTCTGCAAAAAAAGCGTACCCTTTTTTATCATGCACGGACTTTCTGATCCTTTTGTACCTCCCAAACAAAGCGCTATTTTTGCTCAAGTTTTAGAAAAAGCTATTGGGACTAATCAAGTGCGCTTTGTGGCTCTCAAGGGAGCAGGGCATGGCGGAGCAGCCTTTGAAAAACCTCAAAATTTAAATTTAGTTTTTGATTTTCTTAAAGGTCTGCATTTAGCGCCTTAAAAATCTAAAGAAAAGCAAAACTAAAAACTCTAGGTCAAGGGCTTTAATTTCTATTTTAGATTAAATTTATAGAATAGCCCGCCTTGTTACATCATTTAGAAAGGAAAACATGAAAACCTTAGTTGTTCTAGCTCATCCAGATTTAAGTACTTCTCGTGTCAATAAGGCTTTGAAAAATGCCGTTGAGAACGAAGTTATTTGGAGTGATCTTTATGGTAAGTACAAAGACTTTAAGTTTAATATTCCAGCCGAACAAGAGCTTTTAGTACAAAGTAATAAAATTGTCTTCCAATTCCCTATCTTTTGGTATTCCTATCCACCCTTGCTTAAAAAATATTTTGATGATGTTTTTGCCTATGGTTTTGCTTATGGTTCTTCTGGACAGGCTTTAAAGGATAAAGAACTTGCGCTTTGTGTGAGTTTAGGCGGTAAAGAAGAAGCCTATAGCGCACAAGGGATGATGGGCTTTGGCTTAGAAGAACTGCTTAGCCCCTTTAAAGCCACTAGCAAATTTGTAGGGGCTAAATACGGGGGGCATTTGGCTGTTTTTGGGGCCACACAAGGCCTAAGCGATACAGAACTAGCCCAAAAATGCCAAGAATATAAAGGTTTTGTTGCTTAAAGTTTGTCTTGTACAACCCGTTTAAGCAGGGGTAGCTGGGCTTGCATGCACAGGTGCTTAGCTGCTTGGGCGGCTTTGATTTTAGCCTGCATGATTTGATCTAAATCTAGCGTATATAGGATTTTTAAAAGAGATTGGATCGTAAAGTCCACCCCCACTCTTCCAATCTCATAATTTTCTATTAAAGTTTTGATCTCTACTAGTGGCGTACTCAGAACACATAAAGCACTTTGGATATATTCAAAGAATTTATTAGGCAAAGCGTATAAATGATTAAGAGAATTATTAGGGAGGGTTAATAGCCCAATATCATAGCTTTGTGTTGAAGGAATGATAGATTCTAAGGGGAAGGGTTGTTTAAAATCTATAGGCAAACCTTGAGATTGGAGGGCTTTTAAACGGCTTTTAAAGTCTTGTAAAAAGCTAGGGTGTTTACTTAAACCTATAATTGTTAAATGATAGGGCAAGGGCAAATCTTTAAGCCCTTTAGCTAATTCTAATAGATTATCAGAATGGCGCTCTGGGGCTAAAAGACCATGGTAGATCAAGCGGATACATTTAGGGTTTATAGGACTTGCAGAGAGATTAGCATAAAAGGGCGTAGAGTAGATTGTGTAGTTATTTTCTAGCTTAAAATTTGGATAAGTTGTGGCATAGAGTTTAGCAATGGAGGCATTCACACTCATGGTTTTATGTACCTTAGGCAGATAGTGGTTACAGATATGGGCAAATAGGGGGGCTGTGAAATGATGGTGGTTAATTAGGGCGGGGTAAAACTCCCGTAAATCTACAATAAGAGGGGCGGTATTTTGTATCTGTTCTAAAATAGCCGGCAATAAGGCTAAATCCTCCACAAAGAGCGCTTTAATTTGAATACGCTTGCGGTGTAAGTTTTGTATGAGGGTTTTTAGTTTTTGAGCCATTTCTAGGCGATTTTTTGTCCATAAAAGAGGAGTGAAGTTTTTTTGTTCCACCCAAGTTTTTAATTGTTCTTGCTTGGCTTGGCTACGGCTAGCTGAATTTAGCAAAGGAGCAAAGGGGATAAAATGAGCGCTAAAATCACAAGGAGGCGGTGAGAGAATAAAAAATTGTGCTTTTGGATAAAGTTGCATGAGAGCTAAAGCTAAGCGTCTAGGTCTAGGGCTAGTAGATAAACTACTCTCAGAAACCATGATTAAGGCATTAATGGTTTTTTCCTTAAAATGGCATAACTAGCCGCTACTTTATTCTTGTAATAAATTTTAATTGTTGCATGTTTACTTTGTTCAATGAGGAATAAATCGCCTCCGGAATTAATCCCATAAAATTTTAAGCGCAGGGCCATTTTAGGGGAGGTGGTGTTGATAGTTTCAATCCCTCTTTTATGAAGGGCTAGGGCTAACTCTTTGGCCACATAGTGCGTGCTTACAAATTTATTATACCCTCCCCATAAAAACATGCTTTCTAATACCAATGTCCCAAAAACTAGACTATAACGGATATAGTAGTGGCTGCGGAAAATAGGCAGATGTAAGCGGATACTACTAAGGGCTTTTTGTAATAAAACAGGCATGCCAAGAGGCCCATAACTTAAAAATTCTGGGCTTAATTCTTGGCGCAAGGAGAGCAATAAAGGCAATAAAAACCCCACAGCCCCCACCACACCAATTAAACTATCTTGTTTATATTCCTTGATTGCTTGGGCATAAAGTGCGTAGGGGTAATAGATACACAAACAAGGCGAGTATAAAATGAGCATGGTAAAGAGTGTGTTTAAAAAAAAGCCCTGTGGCATGCCTGAGACAGATTTAAAGGCGTATAAATTAATCCATAAGGCTAGAAAT
Source organism: Helicobacter suis (assembly GCF_902196135.1). GTDB lineage: Bacteria > Campylobacterota > Campylobacteria > Campylobacterales > Helicobacteraceae > Helicobacter > Helicobacter suis_A. The sequence goes on from NZ_CABIKE010000001.1 coordinate 153,157, forward strand.
AAGATCAGCATGTGTGTCATTTGCTTGTGTTTAAAGGCGTATAAAAAAAACCCGGTTAGTAAAACCACATAACTTGCATCTAAAAAGGCAACTACAAGACTTAAAACATAAAAAAGCCATGTTCTGTAAGCTAATAAAGATAAAAGCGAAAGTGTAATGAGTAAACTTGCCTTACCTAGTAAAATCGCCCCTAATTGCACTCCGGGTAATAAGGCAAAGGTAAGAGCGACAAAAAGGGGATCGTAGGGTTTTTGGGGTTTTTCTTTAAGGCTTAATATATAAATTAAAATGATGTTAAGCGCATGGAAAAATAGACCGGGTAAGCGCAAGGCTAGATCTTTTTGCAAGAAATAGGCTATTTTGACAAAGGTATGCAAAGCGCGTAATAAATAGCGATCTAATAAGAATTCAGGGGTGCTAAAATAAAGTAGCGCCTCTCTATAACTCACTGAAATTTCTAGACTTTTATAAACCCCCATAGCAAGGCTAGCAGCCACCACAAGGATTAAATAAACAAAGTAAAGAGGTTTATTAGAGCTACTTGGAAGACTCAATTTCTAGCCTATTTAGATCAACTAAACTATTTTTGATTTCTAATCGCAATTAAAACCCCCGAACACACAATAAGCCCCATGCCAATTCCTACCCACAAGCTTGGCCATGGATCTCCAAGCAAAATACCAAAAAGGGTACTCCAAAGAAGACGGCTATAAACCATAGGTGAGATAAGCCCGATAGGGGCAATCATGTAGGCTCTGGTTAAAAAATATTGCCCAAATACCCCGCTTAAACCAATACCAGCCAAGCGCCACAAATCCCAATGCCAAATATCCCCACTAAAGCGCATGGGGTGATAACCTGTAGCAAAGGGTGGCAAATGGATAAAAAAACCTAAAAAGCCCAAAAAACACATGCACGAGGCAACAGCAAAGACAATCAAAGAGCCGTCATAATATTCTTTTAAGCGGTGCAAACTTGAGTAGGCAATTGCCACAATCAAGCCATTAAGTACACCCGGGAAAATCTGTATCCATGTTAATCCGCTTGTGTGGGGGTTTGAGATCAAAATCACCCCAAACATTCCTAGTAAGCCTGCTAAAAATACCCGAAAACCCACCGGTTCTTTAAATAGAAAAAAGGCAATTGCAATAGAAAAGATAGGAGAACTTTGGTTAAAGGCAGTAGCATTTGCTAAGGACATAGTGTAAATGTTGTAGGAAAATAAAGACATGCCAAGCGCTCCTAAAGACATGCGCCATAATAAAAGTAAAGTAGCGCCTTTTTTGCGGGGCTTAAAACTAAAGGGTTTGAAACAATAAAAGATCATCAAAAATACTAGCATGAAAAAAGCGCGGTAAAAGATATTTTCAGAGGGGGAAAAATACCCGCTTGCTATCTTCATTAAAGCCCCCATGATTCCTAAAGCCAGCCCGCTTAAAAACATATACAATAAACCTAGTTTGATATTCATGATAAACTCCTAAAGGGCATATACTAACACGGATTGTTAAAGGCTTTGGAGGATTTTAAATAGCAAATCTTGATTCTGCAGAGCGCAAAGTTCTTTAGCAGCTTGGTTGGTGTTTTGCTTATAAAGTGTGATGTCTTCTAAGCGCAGCTGGTGCAAGGCTAGGGCTAAATCTTGTGGGCTACTTGTTTGGCTAACCACCCCGATTTCATAGCGCTTGATAATGGCTTGCATTTCAAAATTGGGTACAACACAGAGGGCTAAACGGCTTTGGATGTATTCAAAAAATTTATTGGGCATGGCGTATTTGATATTGAGATTGCGCGGTGGGCTAAAATAAAGCCCAATATCAAAAGCATTACTAAAGGGAATGATTTGTTTAAATTCCACAGGCGAGATAATCCGGATTTGTTCCATGTTTAGGATTTGTTTGAGCTCTTTTAAGCGTGCAGGAGTACCCACTAACATTAAAGTCAGAGAAAAGCGCTGATCGCCTAAAGTTTGTGTGAGATATTCCATCATGGGTTTAAGGATTTCAAAACTGCGGTTTAAACTAGCGCCCCCATGGTAGAGAATTTGGATTTTATGAGGGTTAGTAGGCGTGGGGGTGAGGGCGTGATAAAAGGGCATGGAGTAAAATACACTGCTTTGTATTCTCTTTTTAGCATAAAGCGCCTGCACGCCTTTAGAGACGCTTAAAATATGATCGCATTTTGGCATGTAGGTCTCAACTAAACGGGTAAAAAAACCTTTAAAAAGATAGCGCCAACGGATATTACTACTATCTTGATCGGGGTAGTATTCTCGCGCATCTAAGATCACCTTAGCCTGTTTTTTATAGGTTAACACAATGGGCAAAAGCACCAAATCAAAGCAAAAGATAAAATCAAAACTTGTTTCATTTAAAACCTCTATAATTTTTAAGCGGTTGGTGGTGTAGATGAGGGCATGATCGTTTTTTAACAATACATCTAAGTAAAGCTTACATTCTTGTAAAAAATTGCGTTTAGGATAGGGTGGATAGGTGAAAATTTGCGTGCCATTTTTAGATTCTAAAGGGGTTTTACTAATCCCCATGAGGCTTAAATGGTGTTGTCCTTCTAGAAGTTTATAGATACGATAAGGGCGCGGGCTAGTTAATGGATTAGCCGCCACAAGTAAAAGGGTTTTTGGTTTCAAAATATACGCTTTTATGAGGCATTATACAAAAAAGTAAGAGGGGATAGGTTTTGAACTTTAAGGCTAATGAACCTCTGGTATTGCTCGTGGATGGCAAGAAAGAGCCCTACAAACCAAGTATTTCCCGGCTTTGTTGGGTTTATAATCTATTCCAAGTAACCCTTGTTTATAGGCTTGAAAGGCATTTTCCTCTAGACTCCATCTTTTTTCAGACGGGCTAATTTTTCTGGTCAGTTTTGTTTTGCCTCCACAGCTTATAAAATCCCAAGTGTGCCCAAAAATCTCTACCTTGCCTTTATAAGAACAATCAATATCTTCAAAGCTTAAGCCATATTGATCGGCCTCTGGATCGCTTGGATATTCCTTAGAATTTAAGAAATACTTCTCCATGTCCTTTGTATTTTTTGGGTGGGGAAAACAAACGCCTCTTGCTACTTTTCCTGAGTTATTGACACAGCGATCATGTTTGGCATCATATTGCAAATCATGGGTTTTGCATATTTTTTTCAGATCTTCTACCCTCTGTAAAGAGAGAACATGTATCTCTCCTGTAGCTTTTTTGAGCCGTTTTAAGGGTTTATAAAAATAAGATTTGAGAAAAGAATCAAGCGTTGCTTGTTCAGGGGACTCATATAACTCATACATGTCTTCATTCCAGTTCCAGTAGTGATTTCTTGCCAGCAAAGGCAAGCACAAAATTAAGATGATGAGAAAATTTTTAAGATTCATAAATATCCTTTCTTTTACGACGCTTTGCGTGTATATATCCTGATCATGTAAATAAAATCCCTCTTAGAGGCGTTATTAATTTGATCTTAAGAGATACTTATCAAGAACGCTATATACTACCCAAATGAAAAAAATATTATGGATTTTTGTGCCCTTTAGCTTTTCTTGTTTGCAGGCTTATTGTTTTGAGGGTAAGGTAGATTCTAGTTTTAATACTTTTGCAGCTTTGGCCAAGTGGACTAAGCAACTTTTAGTGGAGGCGGGGAATAAAGGGCCTTCTGTTTCCTTTAAATGTGGTTATTTTAGTGTACTTGGAAACACGCAGTTTGGCGATTCATACTACACTTTCCTAGTCCTCTTTGCAGAAGCCTACCAATATAAGAAGAAAAAGGACGAAGGATTTTGTTTAGGGGTTATAGAGAAAAAAGGGGAGGAAAGCGTGCTTTATAAGGGCTTTTGCTTGGAGGGCTTTAGTCAAATAGATCTTCATAATACCAATAATCCTAAAGTCATTAACCTTGTTCTTTATAAAAATAAGGCGCTTCTTGTTGCACAAAAACCCCCAAAGCCAGATACAAAAAAACCTCTTGTAAATTACCTCACCTTCCAGTTTTTCAAAGATCGTTTTTATTTGACCCACTTCTCAGATAACACAAACATCTTTTTTAACCATGTAGGCCATGAGTTTCCCATGTATGCGGTTAATAACGCGCTTTTAAATGATCTCTTATCTAAACAAACAAATACGGAGTTCAGCAGAACAGATACTTACACAACAAAGATCACACTTGATGGTTTGCTTTACACGCTTATTAACCAGACTACAAGTGATCAATCTCAAAAGAAACTCTCTAGTTGTTTAGAAATTAAAAGGGGGAATACAACGCTACGGGGCAAATTTTGCTTAGATGGCTTAAGTAAGGCTAACTTTGTTTATAAGAAAAATTATATCACCCTAGAATTTTCAGGGCCTTTAGGCCATGAGATTAACCGCAAAGCCTATCTCACCTTTAAAGTGGTACGCGGGATTTTTTATTTGCACCAATACAGCGAGCAAAATTTTAAGGTCAATAAAGATGGCTCTATGAAAGTCTTAAAAACACAGATTATCTACTGCCAAAATAGAGACGATCCGCAAAACAAAAACCCTATCACGCTTGATACTCTTAATAGCAACTACCAACACCAACTACTTGAGCAATGCATCAAGCGGGGCTATTGTATGTAGCCCCAAGTGCGCTTATTTACTTGCCAAAGCGCCCGCCGGTAGTAGGATAACCATAAATTGAGCCATCTTTAATTTTCATGTGATCTTCCCAAGGCAATTTATATTTACCTGCAGCTAAGTCTTTGATATAGGTTAAACCGGCATCTGGTTCACCGCCCGGTTTAGCCACATATCCGCGGTGGCCTAAATTGTAGATATTATTTTCTAAACCCCAGCTCAAACGGGCGTTATCCGCCATTTTAGGATAAATTTCTCCGGTTACAATTTCCCATGGGTTTCTATGGCCTTGAACTAGGGTTGTACCATCAAAGTTACAGATTTGTCCTTCACCAAAATAGTAAAAGACATTATCATAACCGGCTAAATTCACACTCACGGTATACATCAGGTTATGCCATGCATTAGAGCGGTTGGTTAAAATCCATTGATCATTAACCTGTGTGCTATAACCTGAGATGCGGATATACACATTACAACCCTTATAAGCCGCCTCGCGTGCTAATTCTGGAATCATGCCATCATGGCAAATACACACAGCTAACTTAGATCCGCCCGGACCCTCACATACGGGCATACCTAAATCCCCCGGATACCAAGGCTCGATAGGATTCCAAGGAAAGAGTTTGCGGTATTTTAAAATGATTTCGCCCTTAGGGTTAATGATAATAGCGGTGTTATAGGGGTTTTTGTTGGGATCGGGATTGCGCTCCATAATAGAAAATACGCCAAAAACGCCCGCTTCTTTACAAGCTTTAGCATACATTTCTGTTTCTTTTCCCGGTACATCTAAAATAAATTCTTCACTGATCCATTTAGCGGTGTTTAAACCTTGCGTACTGTATTCAGGGAAAATAATGAGTTCTACACCCGGATAACCCGCTTTAGTGGCATGCAAGGTTCTAATAATGCTTTCAATGTTTTTATCAATATCTGCCCGGCCATTAACCACAGGAACGGGAAACTGAATTGCTGCGACTAAAAACCCTTCAATGGGTTTGCCCATACTGCCAATACTGCCCATGAAAACTCCTTAGAATAAGATAAGTGGCCTAGCCACAAAAGCATACTAGGGCAGCAGTTCTAATTGAGGGTAAATAAGAAAGGGGTAACTTTTTTTGAGGTGTAGTTTATTGCGCCCCCACCCCCTCCTAGTAGATTTTTAAGATTTTTTAGTGGTGTTTCTGATGTATTGATCAGCTAAATACAAGCCATGCCCACTTTCACCCATCAACTTGATTTTATCCAAGAGATTTTTAAAGAGCACTTCTTCTTCATGCTGTTCAGCCACATACCATTGCAAAAAGTTAAAAGTAGCGTAATCTTTGTGATTTAGCATGTGATCTACCAAAGTGTTGATAGAGTGGGTGATGTGTTGTTCATGCTTATAAGCTTTTTCAAAGATTTCTACTAAACTTTGAAACGCATGCTCGGGGGCTTTCACTTCCTTGAGGTGTACGCCTACTTCATTTTCATTTAAATAGGTGATGATTTTAGTCGCATGGGCGTATTCATCACTTGCATGATCAAATAAAAACAACCCAGCTCCATCAAAACTATGGGTATAACACCAAGAACTCATGCTCATATACAAATTAGCAGAATAAAACTCATCCATCACTTGGCTATTGAGCAACTTAACGGTTTCTTGAGGCAACATAAAAACTCCTTTTACTAATTTTGTATCATTATTATATACTAAATGAGAAAACAAAGTCAAGAGTTTTTGCCTAATTTTTCTTATAATTTTATATATTTTGAGAATTTAAAGAGCAACGCAGAATTGAGTTACATAATAGGCTAAAAGAGAAAAGATATAGGCTACAGCTGTAGTAAAGACGAATAAATAGAGTACAAACTTAGTCCCGCCTGCTTCTTTGCCAAAGGTAATGGTGGCCGCAAAGCAGGGAATATAAAACATGATAAAAACAATAAAGGCAATAGCTGAGGGCAAACTTACATTTTGGGCTAGGGTTTTTCTAAAGCGCATTTGATCTTGGGGGTTATTGCCCAAAGAGTAAAGCACGCCCAAAGTAGAGACAACCACCTCTTTAGCCATAAAGCCGGTAACTAATGAAATAGAGAGTTGCCAATTAAAATCCATAGGTTTAAAAACGCCATGGATAGCCTGCCCTATGCGCCCTACTAGACTATACTCGAGATTGCTTTTTTGTAAGTTTTCTTCTAGCAGATTAAGGGCTTGTTCTTGTTTGGGAGTTTCTAGGGGGTGGGCTTTGAGCTCCTTATATGCGGTTTTATAAGTTGTAAGCGCTTGGGGGTCTTTAGGATATTGCGAGGCAAACCAAATCAAAAGAGCTCCGGCTAAAATATAAGTACCTGCCTTTTTAAGATAAGAAAGAGATCGTGTATAAATACTCATCCAGATCACTTTAGGGCTTGGCATGCGATATTTTGGCATTTCCATAACAAAGGATTCTTCTTGCCCTCTAAAAACACTGAGTTTAAGAAATTTTGCCATGAAAAGCGCGACTAATGCCCCGGTTATATAAATCATGAATAGCACAAAAGAGGCGTATTTATCAGGGAAAAATGTCCCTACAAAGAGTACATAAATAGGTAGCCTTGCGCTACAACTCATAAAACCAATGACAAAGAGAGTAATGAGCCTTTCATGCTGGTTTTGTAGCGTTCGAGTTGCCATGTAAGCAGGTACAGAACAGCCAAAGCCTGTAACAAGCGGGATAAAACTTTTACCATGCAAGCCAAACTTATGGAAAATCCCGTCTAAAAGAAAAGCGACGCGACTCATGTAGCCTGTGGCCTCTAGGAGTGAAATACCCAAATAAAGCACCATAATGAGTGGCAAAAAGGAGAGTACCGCTCCCACTCCACCGATGATTCCATCGCCTAAAAGTGAACCTAAACTTGCATTACTGATATGTGTTTTAAGATAATCACTTAGTAGAGTAAACCCCGTTTCTATAAAACCCTGTAAACCTCCCCCTAGCAAAAAGCTTAAAGAAAACACTAAAAACATCAGCGCTAAAAAGATAGGGATACCATACACCTCGTGCATGAGGTATTTATCAATGGCTTTTGTGTAGTTAGTAGAAGCGGGGGTTTGTTTACAAACTTGTTTGGCTAGTTGTTTACTAAACTTAAGGGTTTCTTGGTTGAGAATGACAGAAAGAGAGCCTTCTTTTAAGGCATGGCATAAACGCTTTTCTGCTTGTTCTTTGAGTTGTATAACAAGCTCTAATGGATTTAAAACACTCTGTGGCAAAGCCTGCTCTAATAAAAGATAAGCGCCTTGTTCTAGGCTAAGATTATGCGAATTTAAGTAAGCATGCAAATTTTCTAAGGGCTTGGTGTTAAGCTGTTTGGCTAAATGATTTAATTCTAGTTTAAAGGCCGGGCTATAGGTGATTGTGGGGGGGGTGTAGGCTTGCTGGTGTAGTGTGATGAGGTGTTCTAGGATTTTTTCTGTATTTAGATGCGTGTGAGCGGAGGTAGAAATGCAGGGAGCGCCTAGAGTTTTAGAAAGCATTTTAGTATCAATTTCTAGCCCTTCTTTACATGCTTCATCCCACATATTAAGGGCGATGAGAATTTTATGTTGCCTATTTAAAAGCTGAGTGGTGAGGGTGAGGTTGCGCTCTAAATTGGTACAATCTAATACATTTAAGATCAAATCATAATGTTCATGTTCTAAAAAGCGCTTGGTGATTTTTTCCTCAATAGTAAAATCATTGAGCGCATAAATACCGGGTAAATCAATAATATTGATTGTATAGCCACCATAAGTAACGCTAATTTCTGTTTTTTCTACGGTAACCCCTGCAAAATTACCCACTTTTAAATGCGCGCCACTAATAGCATTAATGAGCGAACTTTTCCCTACATTGGGCTGTCCTACTAGTGCAACAACGATAGTTTCCATAAAGCTAAAACCCTTAATTCTATTATGATTATCAAAATTATAACTAACTGATTATACCCAAATTACGCCACTTTTAGCACTTGCGCCATAAAACCTTTAAGCCTATTTTTAAAGTTATAGATTAGTAGAGTGAGTAGCAACACTAAGTTACAAGTTAAAAAAACCTCACTCTTTTAAATTAGCTAGTTGTAGTATCTGGCAACTCCCTTCAATTAAATCAAAGATTTTTAATAACCCCTGTAATTCGCGGTGATACACCACAATCCCACAACCTCTAATAAAAATAAAATGCTGTTTGCTAGTTTGCAAGTAGTGTAAAATATCTGTAGAGCATCGATCCCGCCAATCTTTATAATTTTTAGGATCATAGATTTCAATTTTTTGCCCTAAGAGCGAACAACCTAAATAATCTTTAGGGATTAGATAATCATGGTTTAATGAGTAGGCAATAGCATGGGGAGGTCTTGCATAGGCAATAAAACGGGCTTCTGTAAAATACTGGTAGATACTTGCATGGATACTTGTATCCATGCTTGATTCTTGCCAGCGATAATCTAACTTGTCATGTAAGATAATAAAAGACTCTTCATCTAAATTATCAAAGACGGCGTTATTTTTATTAATGATAAAACGAGTAGCGCCCATGCGCGCTGAAATAGAACCGCGAAAGATGCTAAAAAACCCTTTGCGAAACATAGAAAGCGAGACTTTTTGGAGTTGCTCTAATAACTTTTGATCCACTTCGCGTACATAGACATTCATGGCAAAGATTCTAACACATCTAATTTAAAGGGGGTAGACCATTTAAGTAGGACACTACTTCCATGCGCTAAAGAAGTCTTGATTGGGAGAGATAAAACCTGAGATTCAAGCATGAGAGTAAGCGTATTGGCATCGCTATTTAAGACTTTAGCGAGTAATCCGTCATTACAATGCGTGGGGATTTTTATTTGGCACACATGGCGCTTTGTTTGTTCTTGTATGCATACAAGAATATCAGCCATTTTATAGGCTTCTATTGGGTCGTGGGTGATTATAAAAGTTGTGAGATTAAAATGCGCACTTAAAGACTTGATCTCTTCTTGTAATTTTGCACGCATGTTTAAATCAAGAGCGTTAAGCGGTTCATCTAAACATAAAATTCCTTGTGGGCTATCAAGCGCTCTAAGAATGGCACGCCCTAAGGCAATTCTTTGGGCTTGTCCACCTGAGAGGGTGTTAATTTTGCGTTTTAAAAGCCCTTTTAATTCCATTAAATCAATAATGGCATGTATTTTTTCTAGATCGCGCTTATTAGCAAAGGTGATATTTTGATACACATTTAAATGGGGAAACAGCCCATAATCTTGGAAGACAAAGCCTACGCGGCGTTTTTGAGGGGGAATATAGATTTTTTGATCCGTATCTAGCCACACTTCCTCATTCAAACAAATCCGCCCGCTATCTGGCTTTTCTAATCCAGCTAATATACGCAACAAAGTACTTTTACCCGCTCCAGATTTGCCTAAAATCCCTATAATTTGCGGGGTTTTTAATTTAAGATTAATTTCTAAATCAAAATCCCCACCAGCGCCACTAAGCTGCTTTTTAACCGCTATCTCTAGCACCATGCCCCCTTTTTGCTATTTTAAGAAAGACTTAAGTCTAAGGCTATAGTGCAGATGATAGAGGGTAAAATCAAGCCCGTTAGCCTCCAAAGCTAAATGTGGCTTAAAGGCAGCGTAAGAACCTTTGAAATCTTGCTTTTTAGCGTCTAAATAGGCGCGCGCATAGTTATCTTCTGTATAAAGGGGCTCGCCAATAATAGGAAAGCCTAACGCACTTAAATGCAGGCGAATCTGGTGTGTACGCCCCGTGAGTGGGGAAATTTGGAGTAAAGTTTGGTTATTAAAAACATCAAAGCAAAGGATTTTAATAGTAGTGGCGCTAAACTTGCCTTGCTTATGGATTTGTGATCGCACACCTAGATCGCCTCGCAAATTAGAGGGCTCTAAAATGGGCAAAATGACACTAAAATCCCCGCTCGCATAGCTATACATATTTCCTTGTACTAAGGCGGTGTATGTTTTAATGATTTGGTGGTTGCTAAAGAGGGCGCGTAAACTCTTTTCATGTTCTTTATTCTGGCTTACTAAAATAATGCCGCTAGTTTCATAATCAAGGCGGTGGATTAAGCGCGCTTCTTGGTTATGGCTATAAACACTCTCATAAAGGCTAAAGCTGTGGTAGTTTTTAGGGTGGGAGTAGAGATTTTTAGGCTTGTAGTAGGCCTCAAAAAAGGGAGTAGAGAAAAAGGGCTTATACAGGGCTGAGGGGAGTGCTTTAAAAAAAGTAAGGGCGATTAAACCTTGAATGTTTTGGGATTTTTTAAGAGGGCTTTGATCTAGGGCTTGCAAACGACCCCTATCAATATGGCTTTGGGCTTTGGCAACACTACAACGCAGGGTATTTGCGACAAATTTCCATGCCTTAATGGGTTCTTTAATCTCAAAGATTTGGCGTACAAAGGGCATTACATGCAGGCTTGCACAAAGGCTTTTAAAAGAGGATTAGGGGCAATAAGACGGGAGGTAAACTCAGGGTGATATTGCACCCCTACATAAAAGGGGTATTTTTCTAAAGCCATAGCTTCAATCACAACTTGCCCATTTGTATCCACACTCTGCCCCATAACTTTAAGCCCATATTGTTCGTAATCTTTAAGATAGCTCTTGTTAATGGTGTAGCGGTGGCGGTGGCGCTCCTCTATTTCTAAAGTGTTGTAGGCTTTAGCAAGAATAGAGTTTTCTTTGAGGGTGATTTTATGCGTGCCAAGGCGCATGCTAGAACCCTTAAGGGTGGTGTTTTCTTGTGTTTGGAGTAAATCAATGACCTTATGCGGGGTGTCTTGTTTAAATTCTAAAGAGTGCGCGCCTTTTAAACCTAGTACCTCCCTTGCAAATTCTACGACCATGAGTTGTGCTCCCAGACACACGCCTAAAAAGGGCATTTTATTTTCTCGTGCATGCGTGATAGCCTGTATCATTCCCTCCACCCCACGCCCTCCAAATCCACCGGGTACTAAAACCCCCTGCATGCCCTGCATTTTTAAAGCCACCCTTTGTTTTAACTGCTCTATGCTTTCCCCCTCTTTGAGTTCTAACTCCTCACTATTGATAAAAACCACCTCTACTTTAACCTGTAAATGCGCCCCCACGCAAACCATGCTCTCTAAATAGCTTTTATAAGATTCGCTTAAATGGGTGTATTTACCCACAAAGGCAATAGAAATCGTGCGTTGCGGGCTAAGGATATTGTGCACTAGATCTTCCCAGATTTGTAGCTCTCTTTGATCTAAGGAGGCTTGCATAGAGAAATGTGCAAAGAGGGCTTTAAGTAGCCCCTCTTGTAAATAATTAGAAGGGCAGGCATAAATACTAGGGGCGTCTTTGGCTTGAATCACATTTTCCACGCACACATCACAGCTACTTGCAATCTTAGCCTTCAAATCTGCTCCCAAATCCTGAGCACAGCGGGCTAAAATAATATTAGCGCTCACCCCCAAACGGCGCAACTCAATAATAGAGTGCTGGGTTGGTTTGGTTTTAAGCTCCTGACTGGTGGCAATGAAGGGTACTAAAGTAACATGGATATTAGCCACTTGTACACTGCCTAGAGTGTTTTTAAGCTCACGGATAGCCTCTAAGTACACCATTCCCTCAATATCTCCCACAGTACCCCCCACTTCCACGATTAAAAAATCCTTCCCCTGCCCTAGTTTTAAAATGCGCTCTTTGATCTCCTCTACGATATGAGGAATCACCTGTATTGTTTTGCCTAAATATTTCCCCTGCCTTTCCTTTTCAATTACGCTTAAATAAATTTGCCCTGTAGTGAAATTATTCTCTTTAGAAAAGTTTTTATTTAAAAAGCGCTCATAATGCCCAATATCTAAATCTGTCTCGCTCCCATCAGCGGTTACAAAAACCTCGCCATGTTCAAAGGGGCTAAGCGTACCCGGATCAATGTTGATATAAGGATCAATTTTTAAAATATCTACTTTAAAATGACAGAGTTTAAGCAAATGGGCTAGTGAGCTACTAGCTACGCCCTTGCCTAAAGAACTTAATACCCCACCTGTAATAAAAATAAAACGCGTGTGCATGTCCCTTCCTTTTTGGATTTAATAAAGGTCTACAACTAAATAATTTGTCTTTTGATCAATCTTATACTTATACTGCCCATCTAAGATAATAAAAAAGCGATAAAAATTATCATGGGTTTCTAGCGCGATCTGCTCTACATATTTTTGATCCACCACAAGCCGTTTATCAAAACTTTCCTCGCCTCGATCAATGTCTAGTACCAAACGATAGGGTTTTGTCAAGATAAAAGAGCGCTGGATTTTAGCAGCGGTGCGCAGATAAAGCTTATTTTTATGAGCCCAAAAATCAAAATTACCTATATGATAGATATTTTCCTTAGGGCCTAAAATAGCCCCTTCTTGGCTGAATGTGAAAGGATAGTGCCAGTCAATATACTGGTTAACATCAATTGTTTTTGTATGCATTGAGGCATCTAAATCTTTATAAGTGAGGGTGATTTTAGTGAGTACTCTAGCAGTGGTTGGTAAAGTGATTTTGACATGCCTAAAATAATCTGGTATCTCATCTCCTAAATGATTTGTCATGTTATTTCCAGACTTCATCAGCGGTTCAAAAGGATCTTCACGAGCAATTAAAGCCCCTAGCAATAAAAGTACACATAATTGTTTTAACATCAAATACCCATCATCTTTTAGGAGGCTCTAACTCTTTGAGTTCAAAGAGCTGTTTTTGGAGTTTAGCATTTTCATATTGCAGATTTTGTACGCGGGCTTGTAAATCATTTTGTTTGCGTTTGAGGGCTAAAAGCACCTCAATAGAACTATCCCCAAAAAGCAAACTCCCAATATACATTCCAAAAGCAACAATGAGTGAAAACCCCAGCAACACACCCCTATAAATATAGAGAAATTGCCAAGTTTTACCCATTTATTCCCCTTCTGGCATAGCCCACTCTACATCAGACTTATTAAAAAGTTTTTCTTTAATTTTACCAGCAATTTCTGTTGCTAAATCCCCGTCATTCTTTAAGCTTAACTTAGCTGCTTCTCTTCCCTGCCCTAATTTTTTATCCAGATAGCTAAACCACGCCCCGCTTTTTTCTATCACCTCTAGCTTAACGCCATAGTCAATTAATTCCCCCGCTTGGCTAATCCCATCTCCATACATAATATCAAATTCCGCCTCTTTAAAAGGGGGCGCTACTTTATTTTTAACCACCTTGACTCTTACGCGATTACCAATGGGGTGTTCGTTTTGTTTAAGAGTAGCGATGCGGCGGATGTCTATGCGTACACTGGCATAAAATTTAAGCGCATTGCCCCCTGTGGTGGTTTCAGGACTTCCATAGCCCATAGTTCCAATTTTCATGCGAATCTGGTTGATAAAAATTAAGGTGGTGTTCATTTTGTGTAAAATTCCGGTGATCTTGCGCAAGGCCTGACTCATCAAGCGCGCCTGCAAACCTACATGTTGATCGCCCATGTCGCCTTCAATTTCTGCGCGGGGAGTGAGCGCGGCTACTGAATCTACTACAATCACATCTACTGCTCCACTGCGCGCTAAAGTCTCTAAAATTTCTAGGGCTTCTTCTCCGGTATCTGGTTGAGAAATGAGTAAATTATCTGTATCCACCCCTAATTTTTTGGCATACTGCACATCTAAAGCATGCTCGGCATCAATAAAGGCACAAGTGCCCCCCTCTTTTTGTGCCTGCGCGATAATATGTAAAGTCAGGGTGGTTTTCCCGCTTGATTCTGGTCCATAAACCTCTACAATGCGCCCCTTAGGCACGCCCCCAATCCCTAAAGCCATATCTAAACCTAGCGATCCAGTAGAGGTAGCCTCAATGTGCTCAATTTCTTTATCGCCCAAACGCATCAGCGCCCCCTTACCAAATTGCTTATCAATCTGTTTAATCGCTAACTCTAACGCCTTTTGTTTTTGTTCGTCCACAACAACCCCTTACTCAAATTTTACAGCCAAAGATTTTAACAAAAAATGACTAAAACTAACTTACATAGGCGGTTTTAAACAAAGGTTTATTTTTTATATGGCAGAATTGGGGCAATTTTTGTGATTTTTGGGAGAGGATGCGCGGTATTGCGGTGGCTTTAATAGTGGCGCTGTGTTATGCGGGGTGCTTACAACCCATGCAAGACCCCCAAGATGAAAAAGTAGACTCGCAGGTACGCTGTGGCTTTGGCTCTAGTGGGTGTTAAGCTCAAATGTTAAGGATTAATTTTTGGCAGAGGTGATAGGTGTTAAAAAGGGGGGGCTTGTTTTAGATTTGCAAAGTGAGGATTTGGAGGCTGGAGAGGCGATTTATTTTGATAATAGCCCGCCTGCTTTAGAGATTATCCGCCACTCTTGCGCGCATTTGCTAGCTCAGGCAATTAAACAGCTTTATCCGGATGCGCAATTTTTTGTAGGGCCTGTGGTGCAGGAGGGGTTTTACTATGATTTTAAAACCGCTTCTAAAATTTCTGAGGATGATTTAGGCGTGATTGAGGCAAAAATGCAAGAGATCGCCAAAAAAAAGCACCCCATTCTCAAACAAACCATGAGTCGCCAAGAAGCCTTAGAGCGGTTTAAAAACGATCCGCTTAAACACGCCGTGATGTCTAAAATTGAAGGCGATTGTTTTAGTGTTTACACGCAAGGAGAATTTGAAGATCTGTGTAGAGGCCCCCATCTACCCCATACCGCTCTTTTACAGCATTTTAAACTTACCAAACTTGCTGGGGCTTATTTGGGCGGTGATGAAAAGGCAGAAATGCTCCAGCGCATTTATGGAATTGCCTTTGCCACTAAAGAGGCGCTTAAGGAGTATTTATACCAACTAGAGGAGGCTAAAAAGCGCGATCACCGCAAACTCGGGCAAGAATTAGGGCTTTTTTGCTTTGATGAGAATTTGGGGGCGGGTTTGCCTGTTTGGTTGCCAAATGGAATGCGTTTGCGTGTGCGTCTTGAAAATCTCTTAACAAAAGCTTTACTGCAATATGGCTATGAGCCGGTAAGAGGGCCTGAAATATTAAAAAGTTCTTTATGGCAAAAAAGCGGGCATTATCAAAACTACAAAGAAAACATGTATTTTACAACCATTGATGAGGTAGAATACGGCATTAAGCCGATGAATTGCGTGGGGCATATTAAAGTTTATGAGCACGCTTTGCGATCGTATCGCGAGTTGCCCTTGCGTTTTTATGAGTACGGCGTGGTGCACCGGCATGAAAAAAGCGGGGTTTTGCATGGGCTTTTGCGCGTACGCGAATTTACACAAGATGACGCCCATATTTTTTGCCGCTTTGATCAGATCAAAACAGAAGTACTTTCTATTTTAGAATTTACTAAAAAGGTTATGGGTGTTTTTGGCTTTGAGTATGAAATGGAATTATCTACTAAACCTACTAAGTATATTGGAGAGGATCATATCTGGGAGCAGGCAACTAATGCGCTTAAACAAGCCCTAGAGGAACATAATATTTCTTTTGGAATTGATGCAGGTGGGGGGGCGTTTTATGGACCCAAGATTGATATTAAAATCACCGATGCGATTAGGCGCAAATGGCAATGTGGAACCGTGCAGGTGGATATGAATTTACCCGCGCGCTTTGAGTTAAGTTATACCAATGAAGCGGGGAATTTAGAACAACCGGTCATGATTCATCGCGCAATACTGGGTTCTTTTGAGCGCTTTATTGCCATTTTAACCGAACATTACAGCGGGAATTATCCCTTCTTCATCGCGCCGGTGCAAATTGCTTTAGTGCCGGTTTCTATAGATCAACTAGAGTATGCACAAGAAATTTATCACAAACTTAATAAACGGGGCTTTTTTGTGTGCATGGCAGATAAAAATGAGACTTTAAGCAAGCGCATCCGCTCCCTAGAAAAACAAAAAATCCCCTTTATTGTGGTGGTGGGAAAAGAGGAAGTGGCACAGGGCAGTTTAGCCATTCGTGATCGCGCTTTGGGCAAGCAATATACAATGTTGCAAGAGGAATTTTTTCAATCTATGGAGGCAAAAATGCAAGAGGTTAGTTTTTGAGTAAAGAGGAAGTTTTATTAAACCAAGCGATTCGTTTAAAAGAAGTGCGCTGTGTGGGGGAGAGAGGCGAGCAGTTTGGAATTATTTCCTCAGAAGAAGCTTTGCGTATTGCGATGAGTAAGGGCATGGACTTAGTACTCATCTCACCCACAGCTAAGCCCCCGGTGTGTAAGGTTATGGATTATGGCAAATTTTGCTACCAAAGCGAGAAAAAGCAAAAAGAGGCTAGAAAGAAACAAAGGCAGATTGAAATTAAAGAGATCAAACTTTCTACTCAAATTGCCCAAAATGATATTAATTATAAAGTCAAGCATGCCAGAGAATTTATTGAGGAGGGCAAACATGTTAAATTTAAGGTGGTGCTTAGGGGTAGAGAGAGCCACGATCCTAAAGCGGGTTTAGCGGTTTTAGAAAAGGTAGCAGAGATGATGCAAGATATTGCCAATGCCGAGAAAGAACCCAAAGCGGAGGGTCGTTTTGTGATGTGGCTTTTTGTACCACAAAAAAAGTAAATTTGTTAGAAAGGAGAGAAAATGCCCAAGATGAAGACTAACCGCGGAGCAGCGAAGCGTTTCAAGGTGAAAAAAAACCTGATTAAGCGGGGCAGTGCTTTTAAAAGCCATATTTTGACTAAAAAAAGCCCGCAAAGAAAAGCCAACCTCAACGCCCCCCACTATGTGCATGCTACAAATTTGCGCTCTGTAGCAGGGCTTTTATGTAAAGCTTAAGTTTTTCCCCCTTGTACTCAAGCAAAAAGGGAAAGTTTGGTAATAATCACACCTCAAAGGTAAAGGAAAATTATGAGAGTTAAAACCGGAGTGGTGCGCCATCGCCGCCACAAGAAAGTTCTAAAGCAAGCCCGAGGGTTTTATAGCGGGCGTAGGAAACATTTTAGAAAAGCCAAAGAACAGCTTGAACGCAGTTTGTGCTACGCTTTTAGAGATCGCAAGCAGAAAAAACGCGATTTTAGGAGTTTGTGGATTGTGCGAATCAACGCCGCTTGCCACATGCACAACACGAGTTATTCGCGCTTCATGCACGCGCTTAAAAGCAGTAGCATAGAACTAGATAGAAAAATCCTAGCCGATATGGCAATGAATGATATGCCGGCCTTTTCTAATCTGATAGAGCAGGTTAAAGCCCATTTATCACCCAGTGCATAAAAACTCTGATTCTTGGATTGGAATAAAAAACGCCCCCTTTTTAAAGGGGGGTGGTTTGCAAGAAAAGGCATTTGCCGGTTTCGTCGTGATTGCTATAAAAATTAATTTTATAATATTATTTTTTTCTGGTTAGTTTTTGTATTTTTATGTTTTTTTTAATAGCATAATGCTAGAATTCTGGCGCTAGAAATCCATTTAAACTGAAGGAACCTAATGAAAAGAACAATAATAGCCATTCCCTTAGCTACAGCACTTCTAGGTGCTGCAGAGAGCCCGCAGTCCCCGTCGAAGAAGTCTGATCACAAACATGCTCAGCATGTGCGGATCTCTAAAAAAATGCGAGCCTCTAGCTCAGGGCGCGGGGAGAGGAACGCCTTTTTTGTAGGCGCAGATTACCAACTGGGTATGTTTACCTCCACTGAACAGGCTTGTGCAAACGCGGAGCAATGTAGTGAGACAGGTGGAAAAACCGGTTATGGCAACATGGGTGAACACACCTTTAAAGGAAATATAAATGCTCGCAACCATGTGAGTAATGGTTTTGGGATTGTGGTTGGGTACAAGCACTTCTTTAAAAAGTTGCCTGAGCTTGGAATGCGTTATTATGGCTTTTTTGACTATAACGCTTCTGATTACCGCTACTTTAAAAGCATTGATCCTAATAGCAACTGGAACAATAGCATGTATCACCCTACCAATATTTTTGCCTACGGCGTAGGGACAGATGTCCTTTTTAACCCCCAAATTTTCAATAAAGAAAATTTCCATTTTGGTTTCTTTGCTGGGGCTGCCATTGGTGGATCTTCTTTTGGTCCTATGAACTGGTATTATAAAGAGTTAATGCAAACTTATGCTGGGCATATGCGAATCTCTAGTTTTAACTTCTTCCTTAATGGCGGGATTCGCTTTGGCACAAGGCATAATGGCTTTGAAGTGGGCATTAAAATTCCGCTTATCCGCACTAACTACTACACCGCTTTAGGTGATATCCCCGCCGGTCTTCCCTTTAAAGCAACTTTACAACGCGACTTTGCTTTCTACTGGCGCTATCTCGTTGACTTCTAAGATTTTACTTTTGCCCCTTATAGGGGCTCTTATGGAGAGCAAGCAACACTGGTGTGTGCCTTGGGCTTCAAACCCAAAGAGCGTTTAGGTGTTCTAGGCGCTGCGAAGTTCGATTCTTTGGCTCTCTTGCCAATCTAAGGTTTTTTACATGCAACAGATTTTTTTATGCTCTATCTCTAATGTGAGTAGCGGGGATTGTAGCGAAGATTGTGCTTACTGCACCCAAAGTTCTCACCATCAAGGCAAAATCCGCCGTTATAAATTTAAAAAGACTGAGGAAGTTGTGCAAGAGGCTAAGAGATTACATCAATTAGGCGCGCTTGGCTTTTGTTTGGTAACCTCTGGGCGTGATTTAGACTTACAAAAATGCGAGTATATCGCTAGATTAGCCCAAGCCATTAAGCAAGAAATCCCGCATCTGCATTTAATTGCTTGTTGCGGGCGCGCTGATGTATCCTCTTTAAAATTTCTCAAGCAACACGGCATAGATAGCTACAACCACAATTTAGAAACCTCAGAAAAGTTTTTCAAAAACATCTGCACCACCCACCCTTGGGAAGAGCGTTATCAAACTTGTGAAAACACCCTTGAGGCGGGTTTGAGCTTGTGTTCGGGGGGGATTTTTGGCTTAGGGGAGAGTATAGAACATCGCATAGAACTTTTAAAAGTTTTGCGATCTCTTACCCCCGCTACCACCCCTATTAACTTTTTTATCCCAAACCCTTCTTTGCCCATTAAAGAGCCGGTTTTAAGCCAAGAAGAAGCCCTAGAGTGTCTAATTTTAGCGAGGGAATTTCTCCCAAAAACGCGCTTAATGGTGGCTGGGGGGCGCGAGGTGGTTTTTGGCAAGAACCAAAGAGAGATTTTTGAGTACGGCGTGGATGCCATTGTTTTAGGGGATTATCTCACCACTAAAGGTGATTCCCCTCATCACGATCTACAAATGCTTAAAGAGTATGGCCTAAGCATTGCTACTAGCTGTGATGGGTAGGCTTTTAGAGCACATACAACAAATTTTTAAAGGCATTTTGGGTTTCTTTTATGCCTGCAGTGCCTTAACTTCTGATCGCATAAAAAAACGCTTTGAGGAAATGGCCTCGCTTTTTTATTATGCCTCCTCACTAAGCTTTTATACCATTCTCTCCCTCTCTCCTATTTTGCTCTTTATTGCTTTAGTTTTTGTTAGCCCCTTTTCCCAAGCCTTTGAAGTAGAAAAATTGCTTTTTCCAGATAGCCCGGATTTTATCAAAGTAACCCGCTCTTTTTTTAAATCCTTCATGCAAAATAACCGCGCTTTAGGCATTGTAGAAATTTCCTTTATTGCCCTTGCCTTCTTTTTATTCTGTGAAAACTACCGCTACATCGCCTCTAAAATTTTTAATGCCGAACCGCGCGATTACTTCACTTTTAAAGGAAAAAGGATTTTTGTTTTTTGGGGATTTGGTACGGGGATTGTGTTCATGCTTGTTTTACCCTGTATTCTAATTTATGATCTTAAAATGCAGGATTTAGCACAAGGGTGGCAACTCTCTTTTTTACATTGGCTAGGTTCTTATGTTTTCTTTGTTTTACTCTTTCTTATCCCCACTAATAAAACCTTTAAACGGCTTTCATGGTCTCTTGTGTGGAGTTTTATCACGAGCATTTGTTGGAATTTGATGAAATGGGGTTTTGTTTATTATGTGCTTTATAACCGCACCTACCACGAACTCTATGGCTCAATTTCTATCCTATGGTTTTTAATGTCTTATATTTATGTTTCTTGGCTACTTTTGCTCTTTGGCATGTATGGGTGTGAGGTGTGTGATCAGAATAGTAAACCCTTACTAAAGCGTTTTAATGCCAAAGATAATTGCATTAAAAAAGATAGCAACGGGTAAGCTCTCTACACTCTGCTACTTTCTCTCTAAGAGCTTTATTATTAAAGCTATTTGTTCTAAAGATTTTATCAAAGAAAAGATATAACTGCATGACTACGATGTTTTGTTGCTGTTTGGTTAGGCACTTGGTTCTTAAGATATTTTCAAGTTTTTTAAAACGGCGATACAGAGACTTATTTTCTTTATAGGCAAGCGCTTTAAAGTCCCCCATGTATTTTATAATATGCTCTATGTCATGGGGGTCTATTTTTTCAAAAGGGCAACTCTCTTGCTCCTTGGGTTTTCTAAAATCGTTTGTGAAATATTCTTGAAATTGCTTTTTAGTTAACATAGCTGATTATCTCCAATATAAGGCTTTTAATTTTTTATTGTCCATGTTTATCCTTTAAAAGGGTATTAGGCTTTTTGTTTGGCTAAAACATCTAAAATGGCATTGATAAGTTTAGGGGCTTGATCTTCGCCGTATTGTTTGGCTAATTCAATGGCCTCGTTAATCACAATGGGAGGCTTAGTACTCGTATAAAGCACTTCATAAGCCCCTAAGCGCAAAATCGCCCTTTCCATACTCCCAATACGCCTTATAGGCCAATCTTTTAATAAGGGCTGTAAAATTTGATCTAAACTTTCTAAGCGATCTAATGTCCCTTTTAAAAGTTCTAAAGCAAATTGTTGTTGGGCGTTTTTGATCTTTCTTTGGTTTAAAAAATCAGAGGCCTTTTCTAACACCGCTTCATTCCCGCTTTCATAGGCATACAATAAGCCCACAACCGCTTCTCTAGCTTGACTTCTAGTAGCCATTATAACTTCGTATAGAGATTAAGTAATTCAATCAAGGTTTGCATCGCTTCAAAACCCTTATTGCCCGCTTTACTCCCGGCGCGTTCTAATGCCTGCTCTATATTCTCTGTAGTGAGTAAGCCAAAGCTAACAGGCAACCCGTATTTTAAAGTGGTGTTAGCAATGCCCTTTGTAGCCTCTGCGCTGATATAATCAAAATGCGGTGTTCCCCCTCTAATAAGTGCGCCTAGCACGCATACCCCATCGTATTTTTTAGAAACAAGCAATTTATCTAATACAAAGGGCAATTCGTAAGCCCCCGGAACTCTAATCACGCTTAGATTTTCTAAATTGCCTCCATGCCGTTTAAAATTATCTAGTGCGCCTTCTATAAGCCTATCGCTAATTAAATGATTAAAACGAGAGGCCAAGATCGCCACTCTTTCATGCCCTTGTAAATTCAATGCCCCTTCAATGCTTTTAAATGCCGCCATGAACATCCTTTAAATAGTGTTGTGGGCAACTTTGCAGGGCTAATAAATCCTCTATCAAAGGTTGTAAATGCGCAACATCAATCATATTAGCCCCATCGCTTAAAGCATTTTTAGGATCGATATGGGTTTCCATAAAAAACCCATCTACTCCCACTGCTGCACTTGCCCTAGCTAAAAAGGGTACAAAAGAACTATCCCCCGTACTTTTACCCCCAGCACCTCCGGGCATTTGCACGCTATGGGTGGCATCAAAGATCACTGGGGCAAAGGCGCGCATGATCACAAGTGAGCGCATATCCACCACCAAATTAGCATACCCAAAACTAGCCCCCCTCTCACAAAGATAAATCCCATGCTCTAAACACGCTTGATAATGGGGGGTTTTATAATTTTTAGCACGGGTTTTTAATGCCTTCAGCGCGCTATATTGCATGTCTTTAGGGTGCATAAACTGCCCTTTTTTGATATTTAAAATCCGCTTAGTCTGTGCGGCTGCAACAATTAAATCAGTTTGGCGGCATAAAAACGCCGGGATTTGTAGCACATCTACTACTTCAGCTACTCTACCTGCCTGTGCGCTTTCATGAATATCTGTTAAGAGTTTATAGCCAAATTTATTCTTGATACTCTCTAGCATTGATAAACCCTTTTGCAATCCAGGTCCGCGGTAACTCTCTAAACTGGTGCGATTAGCCTTATCAAAACTAGCTTTAAAGTAAAAATCAATTCTAGGGTCTGTTGCTAGAGGTTTAAGAGCGTTGGCAATAGATTCTAATACAGACATTTCCTCAATCACACAAGGGCCAGCGATCAAGACGCATTTAGCCAAACTCTTTCCTTAATAATGTGGTGTATAATGGGACATTGTAGTTTGTTTTTGCTAAAAAAGGGATATGATGCAGCTGTGTTTGGCGCTAGATTTAGACAATAAGCGTGCATGCCTAGATTTATTAAAACAACTCCAAGGGTTAAATCTATGGGTCAAACTAGGTTTAAGAGGATTTATCCGCGAGGGGCCACAATTTATTCAAGAAATTAAAAACTTAGGCTTTAAAATTTTTTTAGATTTAAAATTACATGACATCAGCTCTACCATGCAAAAGGCCGCTTTAGAGTGTGCTAAATTAGGTGTGGATATGATCACTTTACATGCCAGTGCCGGGAGTGAGGCGCTAGTAGGTGTGGTAGAAAAAATGCGCGCGCTAGAAAAACCCCCCCTTTTAATGGGGGTGAGTATTTTAACGAGTTTAGAAGAGTCTCAGGTAGAACAAATTTATCATATGCCTCTGCAAGATCAAGTTTTACACCTCGCACAAATCTGTTTTAAAAGTGGTTTAGACGGCGTGGTGTGCTCTGTTTTTGAAAGTAAGGCCATTAAACAGGCTACTAGCACGCATTTTTTAACTCTAACCCCTGCCATTCGCCCCTTTACATATTCTTTAGACGATCAAAAACGGGTGGGTAATTTAGAAGATGCTAAACGCGCCCTAGCTGATTTTATTGTTATTGGCCGCCCGATTTATAACGATTCTAACCCTCTACAAATCACCATTAAGATTTTAGAAAAGATAGGAGAATAACATGGAGTTTTGCACTAGGGGGAGTGATCTTATTAGCTTTAGAGGCCAAGAAATTGGATTTGTACCTACAATGGGGGCTTTACACTCCGGGCATGCTAGCTTGATTCAAAAGGCTAGGGCGCAAAATAAGATCGTGATTGTTTCTATCTTTGTTAACCCGACCCAATTTGGCCCCCATGAGGATTACAACCAATACCCTAGAACGCTGCAAGCTGATTTAGAACTGTGTGAAGATCTAGGGGTAAGCGCTGTTTTTGCCCCAGAACCTAGCGAAATTTATCCTTTTAAACAGAAAATCACTCTCCAACCGCCCCCCTACTTGCTAGGTTTTGAAAATGATGCGCGCCCACATCATTTTGAGGGCGTTTTACAGGTGGTGCTTAAACTCTTTAATCTAGTGCGCCCGAAGCGGGCGTATTTTGGACGCAAAGACGCCCAACAACTTTTAATTATCCAGCATATGGTGGCTGATTTATTTTTAGAGATAGAAATTGTACCTTGTGAGATTGTGCGCGATTCTGATGGGCTAGCTTTAAGCTCGCGCAATGTGTATTTAAGCCAAGAGCAACGCCAAAGCGCGCTTAAACTCCCTCAGGCCTTAATGCGCATTAAAAAAGCTATCCAAGCAGACGAAAATCAGTGCGCTAATTTAATCCAACTAGGTTTAGAGACCTTAGAAGGGCTGAAGGTGCATTATTTAAGTATCTGTGATCACCACTTAACGCCCTTAGATCAAATACAACCAACAAAAACCCTTATTTTATGCGCGATTCAAGTAGGGGCTGTGCGTTTATTAGATAATTTATGGGTGTGATGAGAGCTAAAGATTTATTTTATAAGCGCTAAAATCTATTTACAATTTAGAAAATTCACTTAAAGGCAGCATGATGCTTTTAAATGCCATTATTGAAAAAGATGAGTTTGGGTATTTTGCCTATGTGCCTACCTTGCAAGGTTGCATGACGCAAGGAAAAACTTACGAGGAAATTCTAAAAAACATCAAAGAAGCTATTGAGCTTTATTTAGAAAGTTTGAGAGCTGATGCGTTAGTTCTTATTTCTAATAAAAAGATTTAGCAAGTTGCTATTAAAGTGGCTATTAATGGCTGATCTGCCTAGACTTACAGGTTTGACAAGTTTTACCCTTTATTCAAGTGAAATTTTACACCCCTATAAGACCTAACTTAAGAAAATTACCAAGCGCGCTATAAGATTTGTAAATATTTCATTAGACCTTTAGATTACTCATAGATTACTCATAGATTACTCATAGATTACTCATAGATTACTCTTTGTTACCTAATTGGTAATATAATACCAGAGTACTTAAGTGTGGATTTTTTTCATGGTTAGGACGATAGGATTAGTTTTATTAGTGTTGGCTGGTTTGATCCCAAGCAAAGGCTTGGCTACTGATTTTGACATCCGCAACGGGTTATTTGTGGGCGCTCAGTATGGTATGAACAACGAACAATTAAGTAGCCAATCCCAAGTCCCCTGCCCTATCTGTGCTTTAGACAAAAACGCGATTAGCTTGCCTACCCTAGATAGCAAGGACAAATACCCGCCCTCTGTTGTAGGGTGGGTTAATAGCCTTGATTCAAATATCACGCAGGCTTTAAATGAGCTGACTAATCTAAATAATCTTTTATTACAGGCTGAAATTGATAATCAAAGCCTAACCTCTCGTACTAGTATTTCTCTATCTGATATTGCAGATTTACCCACACTTGAGGCGCAAATTCAAAGTACAATGGCGGATTTAAAGGGCTATATTGATGCCCATGCTGATAGTAGCCAAAATCAAGGCGTGCTTTCTAAATATGCCTCTATGTTGTCAGAAATTGAAAGTCTTAGTAAACAAATCAGCACTGAGGTAAATAATTATAATAACGCGATAAGCACACAACAGCAGAATTACGACAAAGCAAAAACAGAGTATCAAAATAAGTTAAGCCAATATAATACAGATAAAACACAATATGAAACAGCTAATAGCGCCTTAGGAAATGCTATAGGTCAGGCTATTAAAGATGTTTCTGATAAAACTACGGGGGTTCAATCTAGCCAAGCTTTAGGGGAGGTTACAACTGATATTAATAATATTATGAGCGGTTTAAAAAATATAGAAAGACCTGATTCTTGGCCATTCACTGGGAGTTATTCGCAAGCTACATACAATAGTGCAGTGAGTGCTGGTAAAAATCTAACTGGAGTAACTTATACATGCTCTAATGGGT
The DNA here is from genome assembly GCF_902196135.1 of Helicobacter suis. Taxonomy (GTDB): domain Bacteria; phylum Campylobacterota; class Campylobacteria; order Campylobacterales; family Helicobacteraceae; genus Helicobacter; species Helicobacter suis_A. The sequence continues at coordinate 178,990 of NZ_CABIKE010000001.1, forward strand.
CATGTACGAGTAATGATTCAAGTAAAATAGCTAGCGATTTAAGTGATAAACAATATATAAGCATATGGCCATGCTTTTATGAGCCTAAATGCAGTTTGAGCACAGAGACTAGAGAGCAGATGCTTACATATTTTACTGAAACGATGAGTTGGTTTAGTTATATGGCTGGTTTAGTGGCTGGCAATAGTGCGCAAAGACAAGAATTAATTGATGATTACCGAACTTTTATCCAATTATTTGATCAACAACTTTCTAATAATGGCTCACAAATGCTTATCCCCGCTAGCTCAGCCATGCAGCCTGCCCCCACTATGACTACCCCTAATACTTTAAGTTTTAATTACAAAAACTTTGCAGACGCCATTAAGGCAGTAGACACCACAAGAACGAGTTTAACGCCTATGATGACAACAATCAACCGCTTCACTAAACCCTATGCCAATAGAAGTTATAACGGCTCACTCTTGCTAGGCTATCAATCTTTCTTTAGTAAACATTTTGGCTACTCTATTCAGGGCTCAGTGGGTTATGGCTATATAGCAAGCCCGCTTTTTAGACAGCAAAACTTTGGCATGAATGTGCTTAGAAACTTACAAGATGTATCTGTTAATCTAGGCGCTGATCTGTATTGGGATTTTAACGCGCCTAAAGGCAATACGGCCGTGTTTTATGGGCTTTTTGTGGGTTTATCTGGGGGGAGCATGAATTATGATCTAAGCGCGCAAAGTGATATTTGGCGGGCTTCTTATGATTTTGATTTAGATTTAGGTTTGCGTTTTCAGTTTGGGGCAAATATTGTTAAAGTAGGGGCTGATATTCCCTTGATTAAACACAATATTAACTGGCAAATAGGAGTAACTGGGCATGCACCTATTAATTTTGAGATGCAACAAGGCGTGCAAGCAAGCGGGTTTTTTATCCAATACGATCGCTTAATTTTATGGCGTGCCTCTAGTTTTTGGGCTACTGTCCACCGCCACTTAAGAAAGAGAGCAAGAATTCGCCGCGTTTATGACCCGTATAGATTTTAATCCGCCCTTTGGAGAGAAAACTCTCTATGCGGGCAAACACTTTTAAGATTTAAACTTATTTGAAAGATTTTTTCATGTCAATGACATGTCTAAATAAAGCATTAGAGTGGGTTAGATCGTAGAAAACTGAATCAATATCTTTACCCTCAACGAGTTTAATTTCTGGGTAGATGTTGTGCAAAATAGAAAAGTCTAGCATTTCTTGGGTTTCTTTGATTCCGCCTACCAAAGAGCCATAAACCTTTTTGTTTGGATCAAAAACAAGTTGGGCAATACTGATAGTTGGCATCACATTAAAGGGAGGCAAACCCACAATGGCTAATTCCCCGCCATAAGCCAGACAGCGCACATAATCTGTTAAATCATAGCTAGTTGGGATTGTAGAGAGAATAAAATCTAAATTGGCATGTTTGGCGTCTTTAACAGAGCTATAGTAATGTTTAGCGCCCATATCCATTGCCATTTCTTTTTTAGATTCACTTCTTGCAAACACGCTTACCTCCGCTCCCATGGCTAAAGCATATTTAAATGCCATATGCCCTAATCCGCCAAAGCCCGCAATGCCTACTTTAGTGCCCTCTTTGACTTGTGCAAATTTTAAAGGGGAGTAAGTGGTGATCCCGGCACAAAATAAGGGCGCGATTTTTTCAAAAGGGGCGTCATTAGGTACTCTAATCACATAATCCTCATCTACCACGATACAATTAGAATACCCGCCCATGTGGGGTTCGTTGTTGTGGAAGTAATCCGGACAGTTATAAGTATGAACAGCCTTTCCTTGTTCACAAAGTACTTCATGGTGGTTTAAACAATTAGAACATTGTTTACAAGAGTTGACAAAAGTACCCACTCCAGCGCGATCGCCTACTTTAAATTTATGTACATGAGAGCCTACAGCGCTTACAACCCCTACAATTTCATGCCCGGGGATCATCGGATAAATCCCCTCTCCCCATTCGCTATAAGCCGCATGGATATCGCTATGGCAAATCCCGCAGTAGTGAATATCAATCACAACATCTTTTTCACCCATTGCATGTCTAGTAAAATCATGCTCTTTAAATTTGCCGTCTTTAGAAAAAATGGCAAAACCTTTGGCTTTAATGCGTTCCATGTGTATCCTTTGATAAAAAATAATAGGCTAAGGGGGCCATTCTAGCGCTAAAAAGTTAATCCTTAGCGCTTTGTGTGAAACTACTAACTAAGCAAAAGATTTTTTCATATCAATAACATGTCTAAATAAAGCATTAGAGTGAGTCAGATCGTAGAAAACTTGATCAATGTCTTTTCCCTCAACGAGTTTAATTTCTGGGTAAATATTATGCGCGATAGAAAAATCTAGCATTTCTTGGGTTTCTTTGATTCCGCCCACCGCAGAGCCATAAACTTTTTTATTAGGGTCCATAACTAATTGGAAGGCATTAACACTAGGAATTACGCTAAAGGGAGGCAAACCCACAATGGCTAATTCCCCGCCATGATCTAAGCAGCGCATATAATCTGCAATTTCATAGTTAGTTGGAATGGTAGAGAGAATAAAATCTAACTCCGCATGTCTAGCATTTTTAACAGAGCTATAATAGTGCTTAGCGCCCATATCCATCGCCATTTCCTTTTTAGCCTCACTTCTTCCAAACACACTCACCTCAGCACCCATTGCTAAAGCATATTTGAGTGCCATGTGCCCTAAACCGCCAAAACCAGCGATGCCTACTTTAGTGCCCTCTTTGACTTGTGCAAATTTTAAAGGCGAATAAGTGGTGATCCCGGCACAAAATAAAGGCGCGATCTTTTCAAAGGGCGCATCGTTAGGGATTTTAATCACATAATCCTCATCTACCACGATACAATCAGAATACCCGCCCATGTGGGGCTCATTATCATGGAAATGATCTAAACAGGCATAAGTATAAACCGTCTTTTCACAAAGCATTTGTCTATGATTGACACAATGTTTACATTGTTTACAGGAATTGACAAAAGTACCCACTCCAGCGCGATCGCCTACTTTAAATTTCTGTACATGAGAACCTACGGCTGTAACAACTCCCACAATTTCATGCCCGGGGATCATCGGATAAATCGCAAACACATCTCCCCATTCGCCATAAGCCGCGTGTAAATCGCTATGGCAAATCCCGCAGTAGTGAATATCAATTAAAACATCATTTTTACCTAGAGCGTGGCGGTTGAAGCGGTGTTCTTGAAATTTTCCGTCTTTAGAAAAAATGGCAAAACCTTTGGCTGGTATCATAATGTCTCCTTTTTTCTTTTTAAGATTCATTGAAATTTAAATATTTTTTAAGAGCTAATGTCCTAGCCCGCGCGCGATTTTACTATAAAAATGCTAATAAAAATCATCTACCAAAATACTTAGCTAATAAAGGGACTTGGAATAGAAAATCAAAATTAACCACGCCTTTAATAAAAGCTTTTTTAGCTTTAGCGTGGTTTGTTGCTTGGATACTTTTGCGGACTGTATTGACATCTTGGTTTTGATAGGGCAATAAAGCATTTTGGACAAAATGAAGGACTTCAGGCACGGTTTTAGCGTGTGCCATTAATTGGTGTTTGAGTAAATAATGATCATGGTAGAGCCATAAAGAGCGCAAAGACAGAGTAGGCAAACCACAATAACAGCTTTCTAAATTCATCGTTCCCCCTCCGCCTAACATGAGATCACTATGGGCGTATAAATTAGGGGCGCTAAATTTTTGTTCTAAGATGATCACATTTTTAAGGTGGCCAAAGGCTTTTTTAAGAGGTTTAGCACTGTAGCGCGGGAGGATTACCAAATTAACATCTAATTCATTTAAAACAGGGATACTTTCATAAAATAGGGTTGTAGGAGTAGATACATAGTGGGCTTGTTCTTCTTGGCGCAATAAAAGAGTGGGGCGGTTGCAATTTAAACCACAGGTTTTTCTAAAATCTATCTCACTAGGCTCTTTTAACCACAATACCGGATCAATAAAGGGATAGAAGATCACTTCTTGTGCACCTGCTAATTTATAAGCCTCAAGAGGCACGATGAAAGGAGCAAAGATCACATCTGCTAGGGGGGCGCTGAGTTTAGCTAGTTTTGTAGGTGGCATGATCTCTTGTTTATTATGAGGCTTAGAACCTAAGCTTGGGGTGTCTAAAAAGTAGGCAATAGGGATTTGTAAAGCAAAAGCACTTTGTATAGCCTCTACACTTGCACCCACTAGCAATAAATCCGGGCGCTTTTTGGCAAAAAGTTTTAAAAACCAGCGGCTACGCCTTAGACGCTCTGTATACTTTTGCTCTAAACTTTCCCCCCGCCCGCCAAAGCATAAATAAGGCATGTGATAAAGGTCTAAAAGCGCGCGGGTTTCTTGGTAATTAGGGCTACTGCGGGTTGTAATAAGAACTTCTGTTTGCAATAAGGGGAGTAATTCTTTAAAGAATAAAACATATTTAGGATCAATAATATCTAGCCAAATCAAAGCGATTTCACTAATCTTTCTAACATCGTATAAACAAAACGCGCGCTAATCTTAGCACTTTCATGTAAAAAGAGATCAAAATCAGCGGGGGCTTCTCCATTTGCCTTATCGCTCACACTTCTAAGTACACAAAAGGGGATATTAAAATCCCGGCAAATACAAGCCATGCTAGCCCCCTCCATTTCCACCACAGCCGCGCCAAAGATTTTATGCCATGTTTGTTTGATTTCAGGGTTATTTACAAATTGATCGCAAGTGGCCACGATGCCCTCTTTAAGCTCTATATTTAAAGAGTGCGCCACATCTTTAGCTAATGCATTCAGGGTACTATTACTTTCTACAAATACGCTACTCTCAGGGATAAAGCCTAAGGGATGCCCAAAGGCGCTTAAATTAACATCTGCCTGACAAAGTTTAGTGGCTAAGATTAGATCGTTAATTTCTAAATCAGTGGCCAAACCCCCCGCTACGCCGCTAAAAATAAGCGCCTCCACACCATAGCGTAAAATCATAATGCTAGCCGTTGTGGCGGCATGTACCTTGCCAATTTTACTATAGGCTAAAATCAGGGTGGTGTTTTTAAAGGGAATAATATAAAAAGTGTTATTGCCTACTTTTTCTGCTCTATGCTGGCTAAATATTTCTAAAAGCGGGGTGATCTCCTCTTGCATCGCTCCCATAACTCCAATGGTTTTAAAAGTAGGCATTTTGCTCCTTGTGTTGATGATTAGTTTATTTTAACACATTAAGCTATCCATTAGTAGCGATAAGCTAAAATCTAACTTTGTGCTTGTGGACAGGTGGGTGAGTTGGCTGAAACCACATCCCTGCTAAGGATGCGTAGCCGTAAGGTTACCGAGGGTTCGAATCCCTCCCTGTCCGCCACTACTTCTACACTAGCAAATAGCGTTAGTTTATATCCTGCTTGTATTTTGTTGTTAGCTATAGAAAAATTTTAAAAGATGAGAGCAAAGCCCCGGTGGCAACCGGGAGAATGAGAACTAGTTGTGTTGTTCCTCATGTTCATGGTGATGGTGGTGTTCGCCATGGTGGTGGTGATGGTGGTGGTGATGGCCGCCGTAGTAGTGGTGATGGTGGTGATGGTGGTGTTCTGCACCCTCTTCATGCTCATGGCAACATTCATCATTATGATGTGACATTTTCGTATCCTCCGGAAGTAAAATATTCTCAGTGTTAAACCGAGTGGGGGCATTCTATCTAAGAAAAACTATATTTTGGTAAACAGCGTTATGAAAGATCAAGTTTGTTTGAAAAAAAGCACGCATTCTTTTTCTAAAGTGTATAACTCATAACGCAAGGTTTTAAAATTTGGAGTATCTAGTGTGGGGGATAAGATGTATTTAAAACATTCCTCCAACACGCGCGCGCTCTCTTGTGCTCGTTTAAAATTGGCTTGTAACATGTGCAAACAAGATTGTGTATGCATGCAATCATAAGAACTAAGTACATCTGCATCGCTATTTCTTTGCGTGTATAACAGATTAAAATCAACTTTATTTTCAACAAAAATAGAAGTCGCTGTGTGGCGGATTGTTTTAAGGCGTGTGGCTAAATCCTGATGATCGCAAAGATAGCGCATCATATCCTCAACCACTCTAACCCCCTCCTTTAAACGATTCAAATTGGCATCTAAAAGACGCCAAATGGGTTTAGTCGTTGCGACCACCCATAATACCCATGATTTGTAGGAGCGAAACAAAGACATTTAGAAAATCTACATACAAAGCCACAGCGGCTTCTATAGGGCTTTCATAACGACCTCTAATGATGTTTTGCGTATCATAGGCAATAAAAAGGCTAAAGAGAATCACACTCACACCGGCAATAGCTACTTGCATGAGAGGAGAACCTAAGAACAAGTTAATCAAAGAAGCCACCAAAACAACAATCACAGCAATAAAGAGCATTTTGCCCATATTAGCTAGATCGCTTTTGGTTTTGATCGCATACACACTCATGATGCCAAATATGATAGTTGTCATGCCCAAAGCCTGCCAAATAGCGCTTGCCCCTGATCTAGCAATTACAAATCCTAAGAGAGGTACTAGAGTGATACCAGATAAAAAGGCAAAAGCAAAGAGCATTAGCAAGTTAACAGTGGGCATCCTGCGGGTAAACATCAACCCAAAAAAGGCGGCGATTTCACCAATAAAGAAAGCCCATTTATACTGGACAACAACACCAAAATGCATCAGCCCTATTAGCGCGCCAATGGTAGCCAAAAGAAGGCTACCGGCGAAGAACTTATAGGTCGTTTTAACAAAATCAACTAAGACTGTTTCACTTTGTTCTGCATGGAAAGAAGTTTCCACCTGCGAACGATTATATAATGCCATGGTAAGACTCCTTTTATCAAAAAAGTGCTAGGATTGTAGCAGATTGCTATTAATTTATTGCTTAATATTCATAAAATCGCTGTATTTAGCTTGAGATAGGGGGATTTGTTGAGGGTTGCAATTAATGGTTTTGGTAGGATTGGTCGTTGTGTGGCTCGGATTTTACTTTCTAAATATGCGGGAACTTTAGCGCTTATTAATGATCCAGCAGATAGGGAAGTTTTAACCTATTTATTTGCGCATGACAGCGTGCATGGGGTTTATAAGCCGGAGGTATCTTTAGAGGGGGAAAAACTTTGTGTGGGAAATGACTATGTGCTTTTTAAGCAGTGTCAAAATCCGCAGGATTTAGACCTTTTAGGGATAGATATTCTCTTAGAGACTTCGGGGAAATTTAACACCTATGAGGATTTAGAGGTTTTTAGGCAAAGGGGGGCTAAAAAAGTGATCTTAGGCGCGCCCTTTGCACCCAGTGCCTCAGATTTAGCCAAAAAAGCTACTTTTGTATTGGGGGTTAATCACTTTGCTTACAAGAAACAAGATATTATCTCTAATGCCTCTTGTACCACCAATGCCCTCGCGCCTCTTTGCATGCTTTTAGACACACATTTTGGGATACAAAGCGCTTTACTCACCACCATTCATAGCTACACAAAAGGACAAGCCCTTGTTGATGGGGTTTTAGGCACGGATAAACGCCGTAGCCGCGCTGCTGCTAATATTATCCCAACCACCACCAGATCGGCTATGGCTCTTTATTATGTTCTGCCTAATCTTGAGGGGAAAATGCATGGCCGTAGTGTGCGCGTGCCGACTATGGATGTTTCTATGGTGGATTTAAGTGTGTATTTACAAAAAGAGGTAGATACGCAAACACTTCTCACACTTTTTAAAGAAGCTAGCCAATCTAATCTTAAAGGCATTTTAGAAGTAGATAGTTCTTATAAAGTGAGTAGCGATCTTGTGGGCAATGAGGCTAGTTGTGTACTGATAGAGGACATGACTTTTAGTCTAGGTAGGCATGCAAAAATCATGGCGTGGTATGATAATGAATGGGCTTATGCTAAACGGCTAGTAGATTTAGCCTTTTACATTGCCTAAAACATACTAGCGCTTTCTAGCATAGATGGGTGGGTGTAGATCATATCCTTAAGAATAGAAAAACTTAGGTTTTGATTAATGGCTAGACTAAAAAGGTTGATATACTCATAAGAAAGCGGGCAGTGCAAACTAGCCCCTAAAACCCGCCCCTTAGGGCTATCCTCAACCAGTACTTGTAAAAGCCCTGTTGTGTCTTCTAAGATTCTAGCCCCGGGAATACTAGCTGTTTGGAGGGTTTTAACCAGCACCGGTTGATCTTGAACATCGCGCGCACGCAGGCCTACATGGCTATAAGGGGTTTCTATATAAAGGACTTCCGGTAAAACATTGCGGTTTAAAGTGGTGCGTTTTTTCTCTCCATAGAGATGATCAAAGACGATACGATAATCATCTAAGCTTACATAAGTGGTAAACATTTCCCCACCTTTGACATCACCAATCGCATAAATATTTCCCTCGCTATCTGCATTGGCCACTAAAAAGCTATTGGTTAAAATTTCTTGGTGCGCGCCTAATTTGATACCAGCCTTTTCTAGGTGTAAATCAATGGTATTTGGTTTGCGGCCTGTGGCTAATAAAATCGCATCGGCCTCTAGGCTACGCTCTTGTTTATTTGAGTCGTTATAAGAGACGCGATGGCCTTTGATCTCTTTAACCTCTGCGCCTAAAATAATCTCTATTCCTTGTTGTGTGAGGGTTTTATAAATACTCTCTTGAAATACTTGATCTTCTTTGGGTAAAAAGACATCTCCTCGCACTAATACACTCACCCGCGTAGCCGTTTTATGGGCATGGTGTCCAAATGAGCTAAACATGCTAGCAAATTCTAAACCGATATAACCCCCACCCACCACCACTAAATGGGCGGGTAAAGTGTTTAATTGCATTAAAGAAGTGCTGTCATAGACATTATTAGATTTGATAGAAATAGGGGGGTTAAGGGGGATAGAACCGGTATCAATAACAATATAGGCCGCGCTAATTTCTTGACAACTATCATCATAATAGACCATGAGGGTATGGTTGTCTTTAAACCCTGCATGCCCATCTATAAGGTGGACTCGTGCTTGTATCAAGGCTTCATAATTTCTTTGGCGCAAAATAGCCACCATTTTATTTTTAGCCTCAATGCTTTCTTTATAACCATTAGCCCCTTTTTTATGTGTGGCCATGTGCAATAAGGCTTTAGAAGGGATACAGCCGGTGTTAATGCAAGTCCCGCCATACATCTCTTTAGACTCTTCTATGAGAGCAACCCGTTTACCTAGTTTAGAGGCAGCAATTGCTAAAGTTTTGCCCCCTTTCCCAAACCCTATTACAACTAAGTCATAATCAAACGCCATAGCTACCTCTTTGTTTTTGACAATGCTAGCACTTTTTAAAAACCCCTAGTTTAACGCTAGCCACCTGCGCTGTATTATTAAAGATGTTTAAATTGTAACATCAAGGACATGCGAATCCACCAGTTGTTCTAGTTCCTCTGTATTTTCCACCGCGCGTTTGAGTGCATCATCGCTGTAATAATGGCCGTGGTAGTTGTGCGTTTTATCCCCATGTGTATCCGGTTTTGAATCTGAAGATTCTTGATTTTGACGGTAGTGTTGTTCCTCTTTATCTTCATGCACGGCTTTATTTTCCTCTAAAGCGCGGGTTGCTTGGACTACTTGTAAGCGCTCTAAAAATTCTTGGTGGTTAACTTCAGAGAGTTTAGGGAGAGCGTTTTGATTGACAATAGAACTATAGGGGGTATTTTGATTGACATAAGTTACATTGCCTACCATGGAGACTGCCATAGAGTACTCCTTTAATAAAATTTAGGCTTAAAGCCTAAAAAGTATATCGGCTTAGTTAGCGGTGGATTTTGCGTAAAACATAATTGAGCAAGTCATAACTATCTAAGGCTACCGTGAAATACACTTGATAAGAGGATTGTGTGGTGTGGTAATTGCTCATGGTGTTGTAGACAAATTGGGTACGGATAGTGGCAAAAGAACTTCTAAATTCGTAGTAAATATCCAGACGATTATAGAGTGGAGCTTGGAAGAAAGGCACGCCGCGATAAATCGGTGTGGGGCAATAATTGCTAGAGCTAGAACAAATCTTATCAATGTAAATATCATTGTATTCTTTATAGTGAAAATCCTCACCCTGTCTACTGGCAAAAAACATGTCATAAATGCCAAAGCCTTTATATTGCATATGCGTATCCATAAACAAACCCGTACCCACTCTAAAGGGCACATCAAGGCCAATTCTGCGTAGTCTCTCCAAATTCCCCAACACCCCTATAGAAAAATCTAATTTTTCCATAAAGGGTGCGGCGTTGATTAAATTAGTTTTAGCATAGGCTTGGTAATAGAGGCGATCTAATAAATAAACCGATCCAGTAGAGATACTACCGGAGGTATTAGGCCAATTGAGCAAATATTGATCTTCTACATGGAAATACTCCGCATTGCCCCCAAATATTAAAAACCCTTTGAGGGTAGAGAGTTCGGTATAACCCATGAAACTAAAACGATCCATGCCATTACCCAAATTGTTATGCCCAAATTTACAGATATAACAATTCCCCCCAAACCAATCAAGCATAAACTCTCCCTCTAAGGAGGTGGATTTATAAGGGTCTTTTATGGGTTTATACTGGACTAAAAATCCTCTAGCATTAGGATCAATAAACCAGTAGTAGGGCGCAAACACATTAAGTGGGTAATGGCCATTGAGATATTTTCTAGGAAAAATCCCCCCAAAAAAATTAAAGGCGCGTCCTTTAGCTTGGTAATAAAGCGTGGGGCCCCATCTGGAAGGGAAATTTAGTTTGTAGTTGTGGATATTTTGGAAAAAAAACGCTCCCACCATTATTTTTTGTTCTACATTTTTGGTATTAAACGCAAACCCAATTTCAGGGGTTAAACGGGTGTTAAGGGTGGTGTTAGTATTAGGCCAATAAGTTGTAGAACCTTCATGGTCCATGATGAATAGATTAAACCCTAAGTTATAGCGCATATGCTCGCTAAAGTGCATGCCATAGAGTTTAGGGATAGAGAGCCAAATACAGATTAAAAAAAGGCAGATTTTATTTGTAGGCGATTTTAAAAGAGCAAACAACATGGGTCATCCTTTAAGCCGACAAGAAAGCCTAATTATACTATAATAGGTAGATTTTATCAGAAAGGATGTTGCATGTTCCACGAGTACAGAGATGAGATTAAAGAGTTGAGCAATAAAAACCCTCACTTTCATAAGATTTTTGAGGAACATAACGCTTTAGATGATGAAATCGCGACTTTAGAGGCTAGCGGTACAGATGATCTAAAAATCGCAACTCTAAAGAAGAAAAAACTCCATCTTAAAGATGAGATTTATCGCATGATTCAAGAACATAAAGATGCGCGCGCACCTAGCCATTAAAGGTGTTTAAGGATTTTATAAGCTTCTATAACCTCTAAAAACCGCTGTTTGTAAATGCTTTTGCGCTTGGAGGTATTGGGGGCAGTATCTGGGTGGTAAAGTTTAGCCAGTTCTAAATAGCGGTGTTTGATTTCCTCTTTAGAATGCATCACCCCTAACCCTAGCGTGCGCAAGGCTTTTAAAATCAATTCTTCTTGTTTGGTTAAATGCAAAGTTTGGGTGGGGTAAATAAACTGGATATAGGCGTGTTTAAAATGGGGATTTTTAAGATTCATCAGGATTTGCAAGGCGTCTAAATGGGCATGGGTTTCGTGTAAAAAATCTTTTTTATTGCTCTTGTCTGAAAAAGGTGTTTCTAGCAAAATATGAGCCGGAAAAGTGGCGTGTAAAAATTCTCTAGCTAGATAATTTGTGTAGTAAAAAACCAATCTAGAATGCATATACACCACATGGATTTCTACTTTATGCACCAATGCTAGGTGGGGATTGTAGATTTTTTCTAACTCATGGTTTTCTTTAAACACAATGGGTAAATGGGCGTGATCTAGGATTTTTTGCAATAAGATTTTAAACATGTCCGGGTGGTTAAAGGGGTGCAGGGCGTATTTAGCATAAAAAAGGCGGTTTAATAAGTAGGTTTTTTTAATGCTCTCTTGTTCAAGCAAAATTAAAGTACGCTTAAAACGCACATGTTCAGGGAAGTGTTTTTCAACATAAAGGCTAGTTTTGGCGTATAATGAAGGGTCTAAGCACACCTCAATAAATTGCCCGGAGTGAGATTTTTTAGAAGAATCAGCCAAACAAAACGGGGGCGCTTTGGTTTTAATCTGCATGCTTTACTATAGCACCTTTTTTATAAGGTTCTATAAAGCTAAATGTACCTCTTTTGATCTCATAATAAATCACCCATATGGCCACCATAAGCGCTAGAAACTGCGAAAGTGGGTAGGCGATCCAAATGCCTTGCAAACCATAAAAATGGCTTAAAATGGGGAGTAAGATCGCGATAAACACAATGGTTTCACACAGAGTAATTAAAAAAGAGCTTTTGGTGCGCTGGATAGATTGGAAAAAGACCGCACAAAATAAGTTAATGCCTAAAAAAATATGCCCAAAATAGTAAATATCCATTGCATGCTTGGTGTCTTTAAGAAAGCTAAGGTCTGTAAGTTGCTTTTTATCCACATAGAGTTTAAGCAAATACGGATCAAAGAAGTAAAACAAAATATACAACCCCACGCCCACGCAAAAAGCCACCTTCAAGCCAAAAATAAAGGCCATACGGACGCGATCTAAGCGCCTAGCACCATAACTAAAGCTAGCAATAGGCTGGATACCCTGCCCGATAGAAAGTAAAGTTGTCCAAAAGACAATCCCGTTGTACATGATAATGGCATAAATAGAAACCCCGCGCTCGCCTACTGTATGCATGATAGTTTGGTTAAACATGAGCATGACAATGGCTGCGCTAAGTTCAGAAATGCTTTGGGGTAGACCGCTTTTGGCTGAGGAAATCACGCTAGCTAAATTAAAACGCGCCACAAAATAAAGTTGGCCTTTTTTAAGCAAAAAATGAGAAAGCAGCACCGCAAAACCCACCGCATGCCCTACTACTGTGGCAATGGCGCTACCTTCAATCCCTATTTCAAAGACATAGAGTAATAAATAATTAAAGATCACATTGATCAAAGAGCCAATAAGCATAGCCACCATTGCTAAAATAGGGCGTTTATCATTGACCACAAAAACATCAGCTAGGGGGTGTAAAACCAAAAAGAAAGCGCCCATGAAAACCACTTTGGCATAACTAGAAGCCATAGGTAAAATTGCATCGTTGCTACCTAGCATCTTAACAATAGCTTGACTGAAAGGCACTAAAGCTAAGCTAATACAAGTAATGCTAATGGCTACAAAATAAAACACAGAGCTAAATACAAGCCGGGCGCGCTTGGCGTGATCTTTGCCTAGAAAATAAGAAGCAATGGAGGCGGCTCCTAATCCAAAGAGCAGTTCAAAGGCAATAAAAGTAGGGAAAATAGGCCAACACACCCCAATAGCCGCTAAAGCTTGCTTGCCTAATTTATTGCCCACAAACATGCCATCAATCATAGAATAGGTAGAAAGTGAGATCATAGAAAAGGCAAGGGGGATAAAATAGTAAAAAAAGAGTCTAGGAATGGGGGTGGTTTTTAGATCAATGGCCATGTCCTGCTCCTACAAACCTATAAAATTCTATAAATCTATAGGCTAAAAGCATGGGATTTTTGTTGGTTTCTTAGTTTCTGGTTAGTTATTAACTGACTTGTTTTTACATCAGTTAATAAAACCGCCATGTCTAGGCTAATTTGGCTAAGAGCCCTGATGAAGTGTTTAACTAGTTTTAAGCTAGCGTTATAGTCTAAATCAAGAAAACCACAATGGGAGCAATACACTCCCTTAAAATCTCTATCGTTTGGAGAATTGTGGGCTACGTCTTGCCTTGCGTTTCCCATATTTTTTCCGCTCAACCACACGAGAATCCCTTGTTAATAAACCCTTAGGTTTTAAAATCGCCCTAAAAGCGCTATCATAGCTATCTAGTGCTTTAGAAATGCCATGTCTAAGTGCTTCTGCCTGTGCACTATACCCGCCCCCAAAAACCACTGCTTTAATGTTAACAAGGTCTTTTTGTTGGGTCAGAACTAAAGGTTGCATCACTTTCATCTTGATAGATTCATGCCCGCCTAGCCAAGTGTCTAAATCCATGCCATTAATATCAAGCTCGCCTTTGCCATGCCAGAGCCAAACTTTAGCAATGGCGCTTTTTCTTTTTCCTGTGGCATAAAATTTTGTCATCTAGTTATCCTTTCTTAACTTGGGCAGTGTGGGGGTGTTTTTCATCTTTATAAACCTTTAATTTTTTAAGCATCGCGCGCCCTAACTTCGTTTTAGGCAACATGCCACGCACGGCTAGGAAAAAGAGTTTTTCCGGTGCTTTTTCTAACATCTCCTCTAGCGTTTTGCTTTTAGTGCTCCCAAAATAACCCGAATGGGTGAAATATTGCTTATCGCGTAGCTTATTAAGCCCGGAGAATTTCACATGGGAGGCATTAATCACCACCACAAAATCCCCACAATCCACATGGGGCGTGTAAAAGGGGCGGTGCTTGCCTCTTAAAAGGGTTGCAACCTGTGTAATCAGGCGTCCAAAAATTTGATTTTTAGCATCCAGTACAACCCATGCGCGCTTGATCTCAGTTGCTTTAATAGACTTTGTCATCTCTTTCCTTTCAGTCAAAAAGCGCTATTCTAGTCTTTAAAACTGAAGTTATGCTGAATTTAAGATATTTTTAATAATTCTAATCTGTAATGGAAATTTTAAAACTCCCTATCCCTAGCCCCACCTGTTTAACTTTAACTAATTGGTTTTGAGTGCGGGGTGTTATAAGTGTTTATTAGCAAAAATGCGTGTTTGGTAGGTTAAAAAACGCTGGCTCTCTGCATCTAAGTTATAGCGTTTATCATAAGCATTTTGTACCGCAACTTTTAAAATATCTCTTTGATCTTGATAGTCCTCCTCCTCCCACATGTCTAAAACCACATGGTAGAGCTGGATATTTTGTACTAAGAGTTCAAATACCCGCCCTCTATCTTTCAAATAAAGATGTTCATCAGCGGCATAATCCATTAAATTAACACAAATGCGATCAAAAACACGGCAAACTAAACATGGACTGATTGTTTTTTCTAGGTAGTGCTTAGCCCTTTCTAATTGTGCTTGCAAATTAAAGCGATCAGAAAAAAGCAACACCGATAAGATCAAAATGTCCACATTTAAACGCTTGCCTAAAGACCTTGTTTGCCATTTGATGATCCATTTTTTGATTTTAGACATCTGTGTGGGGTAGAATGCTTTAGTGCTTTCTAAAACTTTATCCATTTTAATCCCTTAAAATTTCTTTTTATTCGTATCCTCTAAAATATTTGTAGCGATGCGTTCAATATCTTGGCTAATGCCCAAACACCCTTGGGCAATGTCTAAATTATGGGCTAAATTCGCATCAAATTCTCCCATAGCCTTATTAATATCTAATACAGCTGAAGCTTGGCTTTTAATGGCTGCTGAATTATCCGCAATGCTTTGTAATAAAACATTAATGCTAGATTCAATTTCACTTAAAGATTTTTGCGTGCGCTCGGCAAGTTTTCTTACCTCATCGGCTACCACCGCAAACCCGCGCCCGTGTTCACCGGCTCTAGCCGCTTCAATAGCGGCATTAAGGGCTAATAAATTGGTTTGATCGGCAATATCTCTAATGATCTCTACAATGCCTTTAATATCTTGGCTTTGGGTGATCATTTCATCGCTCTTAGTGCTAACATCGTTGATATGCTGGGTGATGCCTTCAATGTTTTGTGTGGTTATTTTAATCCCCTCAGATTGTTTAGTAGAGCTTGAAGAGAGTTTTTCCATGTTGGCTTTTAAATCAATGGCTTTTGCATTAAGTGTATTTGCAAAAGATAAAGAAGTGCTAAGCATTTCACTAACCTCTGTACCTAACTGGTTAACAGAAACTTCAATCTCTCCTTTAGCATTCTCTACTCTTGCGGTAAAATCTAAATCTTGATAGGCATGCACCACAGCTAAGATTTTATTTAAATCCGAGCCGATTTTTTTCTCTAAATCACTCACCATAGAATGGGTAACACGGATAAGCTCAGAGAGTTTAGGTGTTTTAGCATTGGTATGGCCTTCATTAAAGACAATGATTCCTTTTTGCACATCAGAGGCTAACTGGGTGGCTTCTATCACTGCGTTATTATCATCATGGAAAGTTTGCTGGATATTGGCCACATTAGAATTAATAGAGTCTAACATCCAACCAATTTCATCTCTTTGGGTGGAGTGATAAACCTCAAGTTTGACATTTTCCTCATGGTTTAAAAGCCTAAAGAAACTATCCAAAGTCGCCACAACTCTTGAAATCCGCCAAACAATTTGGTTTTTAATGTAAAAAACCATGATAGCAACGGCGATTAAAAGAGCCACTAGACAAATTAAAACGGCTGCAAACTGCGCCTTGTGCACGGTGTGATACACATCTCTTCTTAAAATAGCCGATCCAATGATCCAATTAACCGGCACAGTCAAGTTGCCATAAGGGTTTACATCATAAAGCGCTAAAATGATATTGCCATGCAAGACATCAGAATAAAAACTAGTGGTCATGCTATCGCCCGGTCTAGCCATTTTTCTAAAATCAATCACTTCTCTAGCCTCAGCTGCTTGCATGACATCTGTAAAAACCTTGCCTTGTAAAGCGTGGTTGCGGTTAATCGCAAAAATGCGATCTCCAGAGCCTACAATAAATCCATTTTCGCCGGAATGGGAGGGGAAGTAGCGATCTTGGATATAATCAAAACTCACAAAAATCCCCGCAACTGCTTTTAAATTATGCGCTTGATCTACAATGGGAGCGGCGATGATAAAACCAAAGTAGCTAATCCGATCGGCAAATTCCATGTAATTTGTGTGGGTGCGGCTAAAGGTGCGGGTTTTAATCACTCGAGAGACAACATCAGATCTCCAAAGAGATTTGGTGTTATTAGAGAGTGCAACTGAACCATCGGGTTTTTGCGTAACCTCGTAGCTAGAAACAGGTTTATTATCTTGCAAGAAAATTAAAAAAGCCCCCTTGATAAAATTGTTATTAATGCAAAGTTTAGTGATGTTGTCTTCAAACTCAGCACGGCTTGCATTTTTAAGCAAGGTATAGCCACTGCCTGAAAAATAGTTAGCATAATCAACCAGTGTTCGGTGCACATTTTGGAGTTCAATAGAAATTTTGGTGGCCTGACTTTTAGCGCGGATTTTAACCGTTTCATTGGCGCTATTGACTAGTACAGAGGTAATTTTTGTAGTGTAATAAGCCCCCAAAGAGAGGAAGGATAAAACCAAAATCGCAGAAATTGCCAAAGCTGTTTTAGTGCCTAACTTAAGGTTTTTGAAAAAAGGCATGGAACTCTCCTAAGTTTGGATTAAACCGGTGTTTTAGGCATACTTTCAATATAAACACTCTGAGAGGGGAAAGCAAAACTCAAGCCATTATCCTCTACTATTTTCATAATCTTAAGCATCACATCCTCTTTAACGGCTAACCATTCCCCCCAAACGATGGTTTTAGAAAAACAATACACAAAAATATTGATCGAACTATCGCCAAAATTATCTAAAAATACAAATAAATTAGATTTATAACCGGCTAAATCATCTAGCGAGACGATGTTTTGATAACCCATCATGATTGCGTGGTGATCGCTACTGAGTTGTTGTTTGGAGGCTGCGTCTAGATCGCTATCTTTGGCAATCTTAGGGTGCTGCTCAAGCATGGTGCGAATCCCTAGTACGCATTTTTGCAACGCCTCACTAGAGGAGCTGTAGGTAAGCCCGATATTCATTTTAATGCGCCGCCCGACTTTGCGGCGATTCCAGTTGCGAATAGATTTACCGGCTAGCTCAGAGTTTGGGACAAAAAATAAGGCATTATCAAACCCTCTAACCGTGGTGCGTCTTAATCCCATTTCTACTACCGTGCCCTCCACTTCGCCACACACAATCCAATCCCCCTGAGAAAAGGAATTATCTAGCAACAAAATCACAGAGGCAAAGAAGTTAGCCAACACATCTTTAACTGCCAAAGCCACAGCCAACCCGCCAATGCCCAAAGACGCCACGATCGTAGAAATATCAAAGCCTAGTTGTTTGAGTACCCATAAGGTAGTGATGACAAAGATAAAAAAGTAGGCAATTTTTAAGATTAAATTAATCACCTCTCTTCTTAATCCATTGCTCTTAGAGGCTAAAGTGGCAATAAGGGCTGCTCCATAAGCCTTAAACAAGGCCATAAAAAGCCAAGCAAATAGCAAAATATAAACCACACCCAAATACATAGAAAACTTAGTCGGAGTGGGGTGGGGGTAGTATAAAATGTCAATAGAAATATCAAAGCTATAGATAAATAAAAAGGTAGAAATGGGGGTGATGATGCTTTTGCGGATTTTTTGTTGTACCTCTGTATTTTTACGGGTGAAGCGCACAAAATAATCTAGGACTCGGATAAAAAGGGCGGTGATGAGTCTTCTAAGGGCGAGTAAAAATACAAGTAAAACCAAAGAAAGAACAATTTTAGCGCTTTGTAAGCCATTAGAGCTAGGAAAGACATGCGCAATTACACCGGCTACGCGTTCTAAAATCCATTTTAAATCAATGCTTAGCACGATGTTTTTAGAAAGCACTTGGCCCGGGTGTTTTTGGATATAGCTAAGTACTTCAATGTAGGTTTTGAGTTTGGTTTTATGCGTGTCTAAGAGTTCTTGGAAATGGTGCTGTTTGAAATTATCTGTATTAGAAGGGAGTACATAGGTTTTAGAGGCGTATTCTTCTAGTGTGAGCAAGTAGCGGGTGGTGATGCTTTTGACATCTTTTTCTTGGCTAAAAAAATCTAGCGAGGTGCGCAATTCCTCTAAAAAGTCATACATGCTAGCATCTACTTCTAAGTTTCTTAGGCGGATTGTATCTAGGATGTAGGTATAAAAGTCCTTGTCGCTATTTTTAAGTAAGGCCTCTTTAAGGGCTTTTTGTTGTTTGAGATTAGCATCAATGTTAATCCCGATTTGTTCTTGTGCGCCTAACAGCTTGAGCGCAAAAGAGTGCATTAAATCACTTTTTTGATCGGCATATAAAGAAATTTCAGATCGTTTATTGGGGTCTTTTTGATAACGCAAAATCACCCCATTAATTTGGTTGATTTGATTAAGCAGGAGGTATAAATCTATCGCATCGCTATCTGTACTATCTGCTCTCACCCCTAGAAAACATGCTAAAAATAAGAAAAGAAAAAACTTGATTCTCATTTTAACACGCACTCTTTAAAGGTGATACCCCGGTGTTTATAAGAGGCAAATTGATCTAAACTAGCCGCACTGGGTGAAAGCATACCAATTTGTCCGGGGCGTAGGTTTTGTTTGATATTTTCTACCGCTATTCTTAAATCATGGCATAAATGCGCGCGGATATGATAATCTTGTGCCATTTGCATAACCATTGGCGCACTCACTCCAATGGCATATATTTCTACTTGCATGTGGGCTAAAACCTCAAATAATGGCTTTAAATCCATGCCCTTTGTATCGCCCCCTAAAATTAAATGGATATAACAGCCTTTGAAACGATCTAGGGCTTTGAGCGTGGCATCAATATTAGTCGCCTTGCTATCATCTACCCATGTATTTTGATCTTGATCTAAAAATATCTCAATGCGGTGGGGCTGGATCATATAGGTGTTGAGTAAATCATAATCTGCTACTCCAGAATAAAGCTTAGCTACACTCAAGGCTAATAAGGCATCCAATAAAAAAGGCTCTTCAAAGCGCACTCTAGAAATTTGTAACCCCATTTGTACAGCGAGATGTTTAGAATCTTGGTAAAAAATTAGCTGGGGGGGATTGATAAGGGCTTTAATTTTAGGGTGATCTTTTAAAGAAGCGTGTAAAAATACATGCCCTTCTTGTTGCATGAAAGATAAGGGCTTGAGTTTTGCCTCTACATAATTTTCATGGTTTTCATGCCAGCTTAAATGATCTTGAGAGAGAGGCAAGAGGATATAAATTTGGGGCACTAAATGGTTGGTGTAGTGCAAAGTAAAAGAACTGGTTTCTAAAATCCACACATAGGGGGGTTTGCGCTGCTCTGCTTTAATTTGGGTGTAAAGATCGATCAAAGGAATTCCAATATTGCCCCCCACTTGGGCGTTACTAGATTTTAAAAGCAAACCTAACATTCTAGCGGTGGTGGTTTTGCCATTTGTACCGCTAATAAAAATGATAGTTGGAAAAGGAAGATGTTTGCGGTTAGTCTGCCAAAGCCCTTTAATGTAATCATATTCGCTACATAAATGTTTACTAGCCAGTACTAGCGGGTGGTTAAAAGGAATGCCCGGGCTCACAATTTCTAGTTGTGAGGCATAGGGGTTAAACATTTTAGAGGGAAGCCATTTTTGGTTATAAGGGTCTAACGAGGGGGTTAAAACCTGATCATCATAGATACAATAGGGAATATTTTTCTTATGCAAATAAGCCGCAAAAGCCCGGTTAGTTTGCCCATATCCAAGTAATGAGATCATAAAACTCCACCATTATTAAACCTTAAAAAGGCACTAGGATAACATAGCTAGGTTAAAATAAAGAAAATTTTAGCGTACTTTTAAACTCAATAACGCCACGATATTACTCAAAATCGCGGTGATCCAAAAGCGCAAGATGATCTTATTTTCCGGCCAGCCCTTAGATTCAAAATGATGGTGCAGGGGCGCCATGCGGAAAATCTTTTTCTTGCAGGTTTTATAGCTAGTAACTTGTAAGATCACCGATCCAGTCTCTAGCACAAACACAAGCCCCATTAAAATGAGTAAAATTTCATTATTAGTAATAATAGCCATGTAGGCAATAAAACCCCCAATAGATAAGCTCCCGCTATCCCCCATAAATACTTCTGCTGGAAATGCATTAAACCACAAAAACCCCAAAAGCGATCCAATCAAGGCCGCAGAGATCACCATAACCTCCCCGCTATGGCTCACTTTAGGATAGAGCAAATATCTACTAAACTCAGCATTGCCCACCACATAAATAAACACACTCAAGCTTAAAAGCACACAAATACTAGGCACGGTGGCTAGGCCGTCTAATCCATCGGTTAGATTTACCGCGTTGGAGGTGGATAAAAACACCAAAATCCAAAACCCCACTAATAAAAAGGGGTGGCCTTCAAAGGAAAAAATAGGGTGTTTAAGGAAGGGAAAATAAAGGCTTTTTTCACTCATGAGATGATAAAGAGCGGTGGCAATGATCAGAGAAATAAAAGTAAGAATGCTAAATTTGTAATAAGAGGTGATTCCGGCATTGCTTTTGCGGCTAATTTTGGTGTAATCATCTTGCATGCCTAGAGCTCCAAAGGCTATAAGGGTGAAAAGCCCTAGCAGTACAAAGAGATTATCTAAGCGGGCGGTTAAAATAGAAGCGATGCAAGTTGTGGCCATAAAAACAACCCCGCCCATAGTAGGCGTGTCTTTCTTATTTTGGTGGGGGATATAAGTTGAAATAGGCTGGTTGGCTTTTTTGCGCTTAGCCCAGATAATAAACTTTGGCATAGCATAAATACAGCCAAAAAAGCTGAGAAAAAAAGCCAAGCCTGAGCGGAAAGTGAGGTATTGGAAAATATTAATATTAAACCACGAATACAGGTAATAAAGCATGTTAAACTCTGAAGAAATTAAAATTGGGGATATTAAATAATTTTAATGCACCCCCACTTAAATCGCGCTGATTTATTAGGCGTGCGCTGTGATGTTAAGGCAGATCAGGGTATAATGTAGGTTTGATCAAAGGAGTTTTAATAATCAAAATGTATAGGATAAGGAGTTTAAAATTTATCTATTTTTTGTTGCCTTTAGTGTTTTGTGGGGTGTTTTTGGGAGGGTGTGTGTTAGTGCGCTTATTAAATAAAAATTTTAACCATAACCAGTACCACATTGTGCGGGTTGTCTTAGACGGACAAACCTTTAATTTTAGAGATTTAATTTTAGAAGCCCAAAAACCCTATGTAGATTCTGAAAATCATACGCCTACAAATGCGCAGGCTAAAGATAAATTAGAATTACTCCAAGAGGAATTAAAGCGCAATATTAAAAACCTAGATATTAAAGATTTGCCCCCAGATGCCTCTATGATTCGAACCGATATTAGCCGTTTACAAGCAGATATAGAGAAAAACCAACAGATGGCCAAACAAAGCAAGATCAAAAGCACACCTATGGGGCATGTGGAGTTTGATCAAAAAGAACTCCATGCTTATGGGGTGATTTATTGCAATAAATATTTTATTAGTTATAGCTTTAGAGATGACGATCACCTCAATATTGAGGATAAGGGCATTTCGCGTAAGGTGTGTAGCAATGAAAAGCTTATGGCATTTGAATTAGCCTTTTATAACCACTTGAAAGGCACTTTTAATATCACGCGTGGTAAAAACACTTTGCTTTTAGAAAATCCTAGTATGCAAATTTATTTACAACACTGATGAATCAAGTCAATACGCTTACTTCCTCTAAACACCAAATTAAAGGTTCTAGCTTTTTAGGCTTTTTACTCCCCTTTGCTGGTTTTAAAAACACCCTAGAGCAACTTAAAAAAGAGCATTGTAAAGCCCGCCATATTGTCTATGCTTACCGCTATTTGAATGGCGATAGGCTAGAGGAGGTTTTACATGAGGATAGAGAACCTAAGAATAGTACTAAACCTCTTTTAGAGATTTTAAGGCGGCAGGATTTGATCAATACAGCTATTATTGTGGTGCGCTATTTTGGGGGCGTACTTTTAGGGGTTGGGGGGTTAATGAAGGCTTATGGCTTGGCACTCCAATTATGCTTACAAAACAGCGAATTAATCCCCTTTATCCGCCCCATTTGTATCAGCCAATGGGTGTCTTATCCGGCTTTACCAATTCTAAGCGCAAGGGCGCGTAAGTATGGGGTTAAGATCACTAAACAAGAATTAGAAAAAACAGGTACATGGGTGGTACTTACCGGTACTCTAGAATCTATTAAAAAAATGTTAGGAAATTAATATGCAGGTGTATTTATGGCTTAAAATGCTTCACATTGTAGCTATCATCTCTTGGATGGCAGCCTTGCTTTATTTGCCAAGATTATTAGTCTATCACCGCGAAAATTACGATAAACCGGAGTTTGTAGCTATTGTGCAAGTCCAAGAATCTAAACTTTTTAATGCCATTGCCACCCCAGCCATGATTATTAGCGTGCTTAGTGGGCTGGGTTTAATTTATGTTTTAAATCCAGCCGCGCTATTTTCTCATGGCTGGTTACATCTTAAATTGCTTTTTGTACTGGTTTTATTACACTTTCATTTTATGTGTAAAAAGTGGATGAGAGAGCTTAAAAAAGAGGGGACTTATAAGAGTTCGCGTTTTTTTAGGTTTGCAAATGAAGTACCAACGATTTGTATGATCGTGATTGTCTTTGCAGTAGTGGGGAAATTCTTTTAATGCGTAATTCTCAAAAACAAGAAAAAATCATCGGCATGTTTGATGCCATTGCTAAAACCTATGATATAGCAAATCGGGTTGTGAGTTTTAGACAAGATCAAAAATGGCGGCTTAAAAGTATCCAAGAGGCTTTGCGCCATGTTTATGCCTTTAGGGGGCATTTAAACGATCTTTATGTTGCTGATGTGGCTTGTGGGACGGCGGATATGTTGCTTTGTATCCTAGAAACCTTAAAAAATTTCAAGGGTAGCATTGCTAGCATACATGGCATTGATCCTTCCTCTGAAATGTTGCGCCTAGCACAAGAAAAAATCACACAAGCCAATTTAGAACGCCCTGAGTGTGTAACTCTAGCTTGCTTAGAGGCTAAAAATTTACACACCTTGCAAGATAATAGCATTGATTTACTCAGTATCGCCTATGGCTTGCGCAATGTAGTGGAGCGCAAAAAAGCTTTAGAGGAGTTTAGCCGTGTTCTTAAAAAAGGAGGGGTGTTACTTGTGTTAGAGTTTATGCGTCAGGATCAACGCGGGATTTTAGGCTCGTTAACGCATTTTTACGCTTCTAAAATCTTACCTATTTTAGGTACGATCATTAGCCGTAATTATAAAGCCTATGCCTATTTGCCCTCCTCTATTGAACGGTTTGTCAATAGCGATGAATTAGAGGATGAGTTAAGCGCTGTGGGGTTAGATGTGGTAGAAAGAGCGCATTTCATGTATAAAAGCGTGTCTAATATTTTGGCGGTAAAACTTTAATGCACTTATTTCTCATGCAAATGGCGCATTTTGATTGGGAATTTGTACAAAAAAGTGTGAAACAAATGCCGCCTCAAGCACTTGTTATTTTCCCTGAATATGTACTCACCCCCTTTTTTTTAGAGATATTAGAGAGTGAGGCACAAAAAATTAATAGCTATAGCTTAGCGCGTTTAGAACAACTCGAGCAACTCGCATACAAACACCAGCTTTATATGAGTGCACCTCTTATTTTGCAAGAACAAAAAGGCTTAGTGAAACAAATTGCCTTAATCACGCCTCAAGACACACAATTTTATACCCAGCAAAAACTCATGCCCTATGATCACTGGAATGAAGCGCGCTTTTTTAATAACCCCCAGCCTACTAAACTAAGCACGCCTTTAACTTTTATGCTAGAGGGGATTAAAATCGCCCCTCTTTTTGGTTATGAATTGCATTTTGATTTAATTTGGCTGTGCATGCAAGAGGAGGGGGTTGAGGTGGTGCTTTTAAGCACGGCTAGTACCTTTGAATCTTTTGAGCGCTGGCGTGCTGTGTGTAAAGCTAGGGCGTTTTGTAATTCTATGCTAGTGGCACGGGCTAATCGTATCGGTATGGTGCGTTCTAAACAAAGCAATTTACCATGGCGTTTTTATGGGGATAGTTTTATTGCTCTGCCTAATAGCAATATTGCTAGCAGTTTAGAAGGCGATCAGGGGATTTTACACCTAGAGGTGCATAAGGAATATTTAGAGGCTTGGGCTAAAGAATGGGGGTTTAGGATCACAAGAGGAGAATTAACATGATTGATAAAAAATTACTACTCCATGATTTTGAGGCAGTACAGGCTAATCTAGCCAAACGATTCTTAGACCCGCAGATTCTTAAAAATCTACAAACGCTTTTATTAGAATATAAAGCACAAAAATTAGCCCTAGAACAAGCCCAAGAATTTAAAAACAGAACCTCCAAACTCTTTTTTGAAAAGCAAAAAAACCACGATCAAGAAGCCTTAAGTCTTAAGAGTGCTTTAGAAGAGAATAAAGAGAAAATAGGGCATTTAACCCACCGGGTTAATACTTTAGAGGAAGAATTAGAAGTTTTATTACACAGCATTCCTAATTTATTAGACCCCATTACCCCCTTTGGTAAAGATGAAAGCGAGAATATAGAAATTACGCGTATTTTAACGCCTAAAAATTTTGATTTTAAGCCCAAAGAACACCACGAACTAGCCCAAAAAAATGGCTGGATTGAATTTGATAGAGGCGTTAAAATCGCTAAAAGCCGTTTTAGTGTGTTGCGCAAAGAGGGGGCGTTAATTAGCCGTGCACTCATTAATTTTATGCTTGATTATAACGCCTCACACGGCTTTGAAATTATCAACCCCCCTATTTTAGTCAATTCTACGACTCTTTTTGGCACGGGTCAACTCCCCAAATTTAAAGAAGATCTTTTTAAAGTTGAAGCAGAGGATTTATATTTAATCCCCACCTCAGAGGTGAGCTTGACTAATCTTTATGCTGATGAAATTATTCTCTCTGAGGATTTGCCTATTTTAATGACTGCTTATACGCCATGTTTTAGAAAAGAGGCCGGTAGCGCTAGTAAAGACACACATGGCATTATCCGCCAACACCAATTTGATAAAGTAGAATTAGTGGCTATCACCCACCCTACAAAAAGCGATTCTATGCAGGCTAAAATGTTAGAAATTGCTAGCGGTATTTTAAAAGCTTTAGAATTGCCCCACCGCTTTGTTCAGCTCTGTAGCGGGGATTTGGGTTTTAGTGCGAGTAATACGGTAGATATTGAGGTGTGGTTACCCGGGCAAAATTGTTACCGCGAAATTAGCTCGGTGAGTAATACCCGCGATTTTCAAGCACGGCGGGCTAAGATTCGCTATAAAGAAAATAAGAAAAATGCCTTTGTTCATACCCTCAATGGCTCTTCTTTAGCTGTAGGCCGTACGCTAGTGGCTATCATGGAAAATTACCAGACAAAAGAGGGGCTTATAAAAATTCCTAAAGTATTAGAGCCCTATTTAACCCGCTATATCTAAAGGTTAAACATGGTTGATCAAACCCCAGAAACCCCCCAAACACAACAAACCCCACAAACCCCACAAACCCCGCCTAAAGAAAACTTTGTCCAAGCTTTAAAACGCCTCTTTAGCCAAGAAAGCCCGCTATTAGAAGTTTTACAGGCTAAAACTTTTAGAGAAAAATTTATCGCCCTTAGAAGTAGACCCCGCCTGTATTTATCTGTTTTGGGAGGAACGGGGCTTGTTGCTTTAATTGTTGTTGTTTCACTGATCATGAGTTTTGTGGCGCATAACCGGCGTTTTGGGGAAAGTAGCGCGCAAAAAGAAGCCGCCGCCCAACAATCCAGAAAACTCAGTAAAATAGAACAAAGTCAAGGTTCTGTTTTAAATAATCTCCCGGTTTTAAAAGAAACTTCCCATGTTAATCTGAATGAAGAGCATATCAACACCATGATTGAAAAGGCAGATATTCTTTACAGACAAGGGCAAACCGATGAGGCTTTGCGTATTTTTGGCAAAATCTCGCACACTTCCTCTAATCTTGCTAACCACAATTTAGGGGTGCTTAAAATGCGCCAAAAAGACTATAGCGGGGCTTTAAAATTCTTTGAGGATGCTCTTTTAACTCAAGAAAATATTAGCGTCAATGCCATTGATGCGATGGTTTCTGCCTTTTATCTCAACAATATGGATCTATACACCCGTTATTTAAAACTCACAACCGATCATTTAGTCCAACTGGATAAACAACCCATTTACCCCTACACCTATGCGCTTAGTTTGTATTATGGGGGGCATTATTTTGAAACCCTTTCGGCTTTAATTAATCCAGATACAGAATTATTTAGCGCGCAAAGAAATCGTTTAGCCGCTAAGATTTTCATGATGTTTGGAGATGAGGCAAATGCAATTAAATATCTTAAAAATGCCGCTACCTCTAAAGATGATAAAACTCTAGGGCTTTTATATGCCAGAATGGGGGATTATGACCGGGCTATTCGATCCTTGCGCCGTTATAATGATGCCTATCCAGATGATCAAGAAGTCTTAGTAGCCTTAGAACTGATTACCTTGCGCATGGGAAATTTTATAGGGGCGCAAAATGTTTTAGGCGCTTTATTACATGGGCTCAAAAGAGACAAGCACAAAGAGAAAATTTTAAGCGATACCTACCCGATTGAGCCTAGACTCAACCGGCATTTCTTTGATAAACAAGCGATTCGTAAAAGTTTTTGGAGTACAAATTTACGCGATGGGGTGGGTTTTCCTACCGGTAGAATTCTCTTTTACTACGCGCCTTTTAAATTTATGGATTTAAGAAATTCTTTAAATGCTATCCATGAAGGGGTGTTTTCTGTAGACACTAGCATTAATCAAGATTTTATAGATGCGATCAATTCCTTAGAAAAAGGTAGAAATACCAGCAGTGCAGATTTACACACCATCGCCGGGTTTAAATATCTTGGTACTTCTCATTTACGCCTAGCCCTTAAAGAATTTAAACTCTCCTTAGAGGCTAATCCTTATAGCTCCACTGCCCACTACAATACCGGTCTAATCTATGCCCAACTAGATGATTTCCACCGCGCCTCTTTTCACTTTAAAAAAGCCTATTATCTTAATAATTACAATGTTTTAGCCGGTATTTTTGCTGTGATTGCAGAACGGCTAGATTATCGCGATCCTAGTGTGCTACTTAAAAAAATCACCACAGATTTTCAAACTTTGCATTTTAAAGATAGAATCCAAAGAGACTTTTTAAATTCCTTTATCAACTACCTTAATGATACAAACAATGATGATTTAAGCTGGTTGGATAAGATTGCCAAACCTTTAAGTATCCACTATGCTTTAGGGGTGGTTTATGCCCACCGTGCGGATGATAAAAAAAGGCTAGTACAGTATTTTAGCGCGCTTAAAAAAATGCGCCCTACGGATATGCTCACTAATGTGATGTATGAGATGATGCTTAAATACCACGGGGATATCCGCCAAATACTAGGCGCTTATGCTTTTTTAACTAGTAAAAAAGTGGATTTTGACAAACTCATCCATGGCGCGGTTTTGGCTAGAAAATTATATATATTTCTGGGCTTTATCACCGGGTTATCAAACCGCCAAGAGGAGACGCTCAATACCCGTTTGAGTGCTGCTTCAAATGATGAGGATAGAATGGATTTATTGCGCATGCTAGGTTTGATGAGTATCTTCCAACAAAAATTTGAAAAAGCTATTTCTATTTATAACTTCTTGCTAGATAAAGCAGGCGATCACGAAATAGAAGTGTATGAACTAGCTAGCTTGTCTTATATCGCTTTAAAACGATTTGATAGCGCGGCTTTGATCTTAGAATTGGCTAAAAACATCGATCCACAAAATTACGATGTGCGCTTTGGGCTAGGCTTACTTTATCAAAGACTAGGGGATTTAGAATCGGCTTTAACTAATTTTAATACCATTAAAAGCTATAACTTCCACTCCATTTATTATCAATTCCAAATCAAAACCCCTCAGAATGCGCAGGATTTGCCATGAATAAAATAGAGACTCTCATGCAAAATCTTAACCCGGCACAAAAAAGAGCGGTAGAGCATGTACAAGGTCCCTTGCTTGTTTTAGCCGGAGCAGGCAGTGGCAAAACTAAAACGCTAACCACCCGTTTAGCCTATTTAATTGGTTATGTAGGAATTCCCCCTGAGAACACTTTAACCCTCACTTTTACCAATAAAGCAGCAAGTGAAATGCACCAGCGCGCCATGAAGTTAATAGGTAGGCGTACTTATAAACCCACGCTTTGTACTTTCCATAGCTTTGGGCTTAACTTTTTAAAACAGCATATGAAGCGCTTGGGGCGGGGGTTAGATTTTGAGCTTAAACACCCTAATGAACTTTTAAAGGCCTTAAAACCCGCTTTACTTGCCTATAAAAAAGATACGCGTATAGATGATGATCGAATGTTTTTAAATTATTTAATGAAACGCTTTTCACAGATTAAAAACCACCTCATCACTCAAGATGAATGTAAAGATGTGTGGCGTGCTTTTATGTATTACACAGAAACTTTAGAAAAAGAAAACTGGGTGGATTTTGACGATCTAATTGCCTTGCCTTATATGATTTTAAACTACGATTTAGAATTGGCTAGGTGTATAAGTGAACACTACCAATACATTTCTATAGATGAATACCAAGACACAAACCCCCTCCAGCTTAAACTCATTAAAACCTTTTGTTGTGCCCATGAGAATCTTTGTGCGGTGGGCGATGATGATCAAAGCATTTATGGGTTTAGAGGGGCGGATATAGAAAATATTTTAAATTTCCCTGAATATTTTCCTCAAACTAAAATTATCAAACTAGAACAAAATTACCGCTCCACAGAAGAAATTGTAACTTGTGCTAATGAGCTCATTATCCACAATAAGCACCGCTACCAAAAAACCTTAATTAGCCAGAAAAACAAAGTCCCATGTAAAAATTTAGAAGCCCCGCACTTCACAAACACCACAGAAGAGAACGACTTTATTACTAAAAAGATTTTAGAAGCGGCTAATCGGGGGGTTGTCTATGAGGATATGGCTATTTTGTACCGCTTTAATTGTCTCTCTAAAGAGGTAGAAAAAGGTTTATTACAGGCTAAAATCCCCTACACGATCATAGGCGATATTAGTTTTTATGAACGGGCTATCATCAAAGATCGCCTAGCCTATTTACATGCGCTTATAAATTCTAATGCAGATGATTGCATTTTGCGCTTACTACCTAAACTCAAACACATCGGTAAAAGCAGTTTAGATAAAATTAAAAATCTATGCGCTAGAGAATTAAGCAGCATTGCTAAAGTCTATCAAGCAGGCTTATTAAAACCCCTATTATCCCCAAGTGCCTATGCGTCTTTACAGGATTTTTTTACCCTTCTTTTTGATCTGGCAAAAGATGCTCGCTTTATCAAAAATATAGAACAAGCGCGTATTCTTTTTACAAGTTATTTTAGAATATGTCAAGAAGAGCTAGAAAAGCAAGAGCTAGCCAATTCTGATGAAGAGGCCAAAGAGGAGTTAAATTATCTTTCACGCTTAGAAGAGACTTTTATAAGTTGCATGGAGGATAGTTTAGAATTAAAGGGCGTGGCTAGTGTACAAGATTTTTTAGAACAAATCATTTTAGAAACCCCTATTGTAGATTCTAAGGGCGTTAAATGCATGACTGTGCATAAAGCTAAGGGGTTAGAGTTTAGCGTGGTTTTTGTTATAGGCTTTGAGGAGGATTTTTTCCCTTACAAGAATGCAGAGAATCAAGAGGAGGAGCGCCGTTTGGGCTATGTGGCTATCACACGCGCTAAAGAGGAACTTTATTTATGTAGCGCACAAGAAAGGAATTATTTTGGAACACTCCAAGCAGGTTTAGAACCTTCTCATTTTTTAAAAGAAGCCAAATTGCCATGCCAAATTTTAAAGATTGGGGATTGTGTGATGCATAACATCTTTGGTAAGGGTGTGATTGAGGCTTTAAATGAGAATCGTATCCAAGTGCGCTTTGAGTCTAATACTTATTGGCTTATGGCTTCTATGATTAAGAAGGCCTAATGCGCTTTTTGCTATTTTTTATCTGTCTAACCGGGCTTTTTGCTAAACCTTCACTTTCTCTTTTAGAACAAGCTATTTCTAAAGCCTACACCCGGTTTTATGCCAAATACCCTTTTAAAATCCAAGCCATTAAAGTAGAGTTAGCCAGTGGCAACATGTTAATGCTAGATCAGATTTTAAAAGTCGCTAGCCCTGAGGATCTACAATGGCGCACGCAACAATTTCTCAATAAAGAGGGTGTGTTAAGTTTAGATCAAAAAATCTGGATTAAATATAGCCTAAATGCCTCTATTGGTATTTATAAAAGTAAAACCATGCTTAGAAAAGATCAAAATTTAGATGCGAGTAATACTTATTCTGAAAATATCCCTTTCACCCACTTTAATACCTTGCCCATTGATGCCTCTTATATCAATAATAGCAGCGCGCGCAGTTTCATAGCCCCCCATACCATTTTAAGTATAGATAGAGTGGGGCCTAAAATTTTAATTTATAAACATGAAATCTTTAGCGCCACATTCAAAGAAGGCCCTCTTTTTTTAGAAACCTCTTTACAAGCCCTAGAAAATGGTGTGTTAAACCAAGTGATTCAGGCATTAAATGTGCGCAGTAAAAAGGTGGTACAGGTTAGAATCACCGGATTATTAAAAGGAGAGGTGCTGTGAAATTAGTAGTGGGCATTAGCGGGGCTAGTGGGATACAGCTAGCTTGGCGCTTTTTAGAGTGTGTGCCTACAGAGATTGATTTATTTATCGTTCTTAGCCCACATGCCCAACAAGTAGCGCGCTCTGAAATGAATATAGATTTAAAACAGACTCTTAAAAATTGGCATAGACCTTTGCAACTCTTTAGCCATAAACAAATTGATGCCCCCATAGCCTCCGGAAGTTTTGGCATAGATGCGATGGCTATTATTCCAGCTAGTCTAAATACGCTTAGTAAAATCGCGCATGGAATCTGTGATGATCTTTTAAGCCGCGTGGCTGCTGTAGTGCTTAAGGAACAAAAAAAACTACTATTAGCCCCTAGAGAATTACCTTTGCATAGCATTGCCCTAGAAAATTTACTCATTCTAGCAAAAGCACAGGCCATTATCGCCCCTCCCCTACTCACCTACTACATACAGCCAAAAAGTTTAAAAGACATGGAATTATTTTTAGTGGGCAAGTGGTTAGACGCTTTGGGTATTTCCCACTGCTTATATCCTAGATGGAAAGCCAATGCTTAAAAAATTAGCCATTTATCCGGGCTCCTTTGATCCAATCACTAATGGGCATTTAGACATTATCCAAAGAGGCAGTGAATTATTTGATAATCTAATAGTGGCAGTAGCTAAATCTAGCGCGAAGTGCCCCATGTTTTCTCTTGCTAACCGGTTAAAAATGTTACAACTTGCCACAGCGCATTTATCCAATGTCAAATGTTTAGCCTTTGAGGGGTTATTAGTTGATTTAGCCAAAGAAAATAACTGCCGGTGTATAATCCGCGGGCTTAGGGCGGTGAGTGATTTTGAATTTGAGTTACAAATGTGTTATGCTAACAAATCTTTAAATCCGGATTTAGAAACATTATATTTTATGCCCTCCTTACAAAATACTTTTATTAGTTCCTCTGTTGTGCGCAGTATTTTAAGCCATAAGGGGCAAATAAAGCACCTAGTTCCTCCCGCAGTTTTAGAATTCATCTTAAAGAACGCCTGATGTTTATTGCCATAGAGGGGATAGATACCAGCGGTAAAAGTACCCAAATCAATCTTTTAAAACAAACCTTTCGCGGTGCCTTATTCACCAAAGAACCCGGGGGTACACCTCTGGGTCAAGCTTTGCGCGAAAAAATTTTAGATCATAAACTATCTAGCCATGCTCAATTTTTACTCTTTTTAGCAGATAGAAGTCTGCACATAGAGGAGGTGATCAAACCTAATTCTGACCGGTTAATTTTTAGCGATCGTTCTTTAATCTCAGGGCTTGCTTATGCGCCCTATTTGTTACAAGAGGCCATTGATTTACATAAAATACATGGGCTATTAGAAGTAATGCCAGATCTTGTTTTTGTTTTAAAACTAGATCATAGAGAGTTAAAAAAAAGGCTAGATAAAAAAACCTCTATGGATTGTATTGAATCTCAGGGAGTGGCATTTTTAGAACACACACAAAAACGCTTACTAGAGGCATGCCAAATGTTAAAGCTTAAAACGCATATTTTAAATGCCTCTAAAAGCCCCAATAGTATCCATCAAAGTATTCTAGAGAAGTTAGAAAGCCACCTTGGGTCTTTTAAACATAATAAGCTTGCTTAAGAAGTTTTAACACACCCCCTGCTTAAGCTAGAGAATTAATCCTTAAGGCTAGCTATAAGACTAACTGAGTTGCAACCATGCCAGTTTTAACTAGTTTTCATTTTTAAATCAAGCAATAGAGCCGCCATTTGCTAGGCTAATTTAGCCAAGAGCTTTGACTACAAAATAAAGACATGAAAAATGGTAGAGTTTTTAGAATTTTGTATAATTTATATGGCTGTTTTTAGCCCCTTACTCTAGCTTTATTGCACAAAACCTTTAGCATGCATCTAATGCTTTAGCGCGCGGGTGGCAAACTCTAATGCTAGTATTATGCTACAAGTTAGAATTTCTGCTTTCGCTTAAACTTTGCGCATTCTTTAGTACATCTCCTACCCACAAAGACGCCACCACCGCCACTAAGTCTACATTCCCTAATTGATCTACATTAAAGGGCGTGATTCCTCCAATAGCACAGATTGGGATTTTTAAACAGACTCTGGCCTCTTGTAAAATTTTTAAATCAATACGGGGGGCATTTGGCTTAGTTCGTGAGGCAAAGCAGGCCCCAAAGGCAACATAATCTGCCCCCATTTGTTGTACTTTTAAAGCCCTTTGTAAATCTCCATAGCAAGAGACACCAATCACCCCCTTAAAAAGCGATCGCGCCTCTTGCAAAGAAGTATCCTTAGCGCCTAGATGTAACCCAAAAACCCCACACTCTAGCGCTAGCTCTAATCTATCATTTAAAATAAAGCCCACATTTTTTTCTGCGCATAAAAAAGAGAGTTCATTAACTAGTCCGCGCAATTCTTTATCTGAGTGGCTTTTATCCCTAAGCTGGAAAAGTTTAACCCCGCCTAAAATGGCCTGTTCAAGTAATTTTGGCAAATTATGATAGGGTGTGAGTTTTTCATCACTGATTGCATATAGCCCTTTTAATTCTATTCCCATTCAATAGTTCCCGGGGGTTTGGAGGTGATGTCATAAACCACGCGGTTAATCCCCTTAACTTTGTTGATAATCTGACTAGCCACTTCCTCTAAAAAAGCAAAGGGCAAAGGCGCACACTGCGCGCTCATGCCATCACTAGCCTGCACGGCTCTAAGCGCTAAAGTATTTTCATAAGTACGCCTATCGCCCATTACCCCCACTGAGCGCACATTGAGTAACACACAAAAGGCCTGCCAGATTTGATCATAAAAATTAGCTTGTTGCAAGGCCTTTATAAAAATGGCATCTGCCTCTCTTAAAATCTCTAGATTTTGTGAATCTATAGCCCCTAAAATACGAATCGCTAGCCCGGGCCCGGGGAAGGGGTGGCGCTTAAGCATAAACTCTGGCAAACCTAACTCCAATCCCAAAGCGCGTACTTCATCTTTAAACAACTCTTTTAAGGGTTCAAGCAGTTTAAAATCCATTTTTTCAGGCAACCCGCCTACATTATGATGGGACTTAATCACCTCAGAAGGTCCTTTAATGCGCACTGATTCAATCACATCCGGGTATAAAGTGCCTTGTGCTAAAAACTTGATTTTACCGTTAACCTCTAATTCTTGTGCCTTTTTTTCAAAGACTTCTATAAAAGTATGCCCTATGATTTTGCGTTTACTCTCAGGATCAACTACTCCACTTAAGCGCTCTAAAAATAAAGAGCTTGCATCAATAACATGTAAAGGGATAGAAAGCCCTTGAAACATTTTAACAACCTGATCTTTTTCTCCTAACCGTAAAAGTCCGTGATCTACAAAAACCACCTCTAGTTGCCCGGGCAAAGCTTGAGAGCACAAACACGCCACCACACTTGAATCCACCCCCCCACTCACCGCGCATAAAACCCGCTCTTTGCCCACTTGCTCTTTAATTTTTAAGATTTCTTTCTCTGCAAAAAATTGCATGTTCCAACTAGGCTTGCATTGACAAATCTTAAGTGCAAAGTTTTTTAAAATCTCCTTGCCTTGTGTGCTGTGCACTACCTCCGGGTGGAATTGCAGGCCAAAGATAGCCCTTTTTTTATGTGCAATGACACAAAAGGGGGCGTTTTCACTCTGTGCTAACACTTTAAATTCTACTGGTAAAACCTCTATATAGTCAGCATGGCTCATCCACACCACACCCCCGCTAACTCCCTCTAACAAAGCATGCGTGTCTAAAAGCTCTAAATTGGCCTTGCCAAATTCTTGCTCTTTAGCAAGTCTTACCTCCCCACCAAAGACCTTAACGATTAATTGTAAGCCATAACAAATCCCTAAAATAGGTAAGCCACTTTGAAAAATTTGTAGATCGCAAAAATAAGCCTCCTTATCATAAACACTTGCCGGACCCCCGCTTAAAATAAAACCTTTGGGTTTTTTAGCTAAAAGAGTCTCTAGGGGGCAGTGATAAGGGTAGATTTCTGCATACACCCCTATTTCGCGCAGTCTTCTAGCAATAAGCTGGGTATACTGGCTTCCAAAGTCTAAAACAAAAATAGCATCGCCCATTACAAACCTTTTAGCGGGGTAAAGATAGTGTGGTAATCTATGCGAAAACCTTGTATGCTCTCTTGAGCTCTAGGGCTTTCTAGCCATTTTAAAAAAATCTTACCTTCTTGTGAATGGCATGGATTAGCCCAAAAATAGCGCATATGCAAAGGTTTATAAAGCAGAGGTGGGAGGGTGTTTTTCTTTTGTAAATACAGGTGGTAACTAATTAAAATCAAATCGCTAGACTGGTAGGGCTTAAAGGTGTGTAACATCATTTTAAGGTGGGGCGTATTTTTTAAAATATGAAGCACCTTAGCCGGTTTTTTACCCTGAAAATAGCCTTGCCATTGTTTAGAACCTAAGAGTAATAATTCCTCTTGAAAAAGCGCTTTTTCTGCTTTGATTTTGCTACCCTGCAAAGCGCTTTTAGAGAGAATATAGCCCTGTGCCATGCAAATATGCTTAGGGGGTTTGATCCAGTTAATTTTTTGGGAGTTATCTTGTTGAAAAACCTCTTGGAGTAAATCTAAAAACCCCTCTTGGTTGCTTAAATCGCTTGCAATCACAAGAGGCTTAGCACATAAAGGAAAAGCCAGCAGAGCTAGCATTAAAAGGCGCATTAAAAGGCGCGTAAAATGGTTTTATTAAGTCGCTCGCTAAAGGCTTTAGCGTTTTTAAGTGCACCCTTTTCTAAGAGCTTAGCGCTATCAAAGAGCAGATGGGCTATATCAGAAAGAATAGCCTTATCCTCAATTTCTTTGAGTTTTTGGATAATGGCATGACTAATATTAAGTTCTAAAGTTTTAGGCTGGTTGGGGACATCTTGACCCATTTGGCGCATTAAATTAGCCATCATCGCGCTTTGCTCCTCACCTACTAACATCACCGCAGAACTCAAATCTTTAGCCAAAGTAACATCTTTGATTTCCTCTTTTAGCGCTTCTTTAAAAGCTTGCAGTACGGGGCTAAATTCTTTTTTCTCTTCCTCGCTAACTTCAGCTAAATCTAACTCTTTAAGGGTTTCTGCAGCACTAGCATCTTTGAGGGGTATTTTTTCATACTCGCCTATGCCCGGGATTACAAAGCTATCCACCTCATCGCCCATAAGCAAGACATCAAAACCCTTTTTGGCGTATTTTTCTAAAAGCGGAGAGGCTTTTAATAGATCTAAATTATCGCCTAACATGTAATAAATGCTCTTTTGATCAGCTGGCATGTTTTCTTTATAAGATTTAAAAGAGAGAAACTCCGCCCCGCTAGAGCTAGCAAAGCGCAATAAATCTAAAAGCTTATCTTTGTTTTCAAAATCGCTATGCAAGCCCTCTTTAAGCACCCGCCCAAACTGTGTATAAAACTTTTTATAGTCTTCCTCATTCTCACTTAAGCGTTCAAATTCGGCTAGGATTTTCTTAGTGGAGGCGCTTTTGATATTGGCTAGGATTTTATTTTGCTGCAAAATCTCGCGACTCACATTTAAGGGCAAATCCTCGCTATCAATGATCCCCCGGATAAAGCGCAAATACTGGGGCAAGAGTTCTTTATCATTATCGGTGATAAAAACCCGCTTAACATAAAGTTTAACTCCGGATTGATAATCCACACGGAACAGATCAAAGGGTGCTGTGCTAGGGATATAAAAAAGGGTGTTGTATTCTAAATGCCCCTCAACTTTGTTATGTATCCACGCCATAGGTGCGCTATTATCATGGGCAAAGCTTTTATAAAATTCTTTGTAATCCTCCTCTGTAAGCTCGCTTTTATTCATGCGCCAAAGGGCTTTAGCGCTATTAATTTGGGTGCATTTCTCTTCCGTGATCTCTTTTTTATTATCCCCCTCGCCTTCAAATTTGCTTTCAGTATAGGTTAGAAAAATAGGGAAAGGGATATGCTCAGAGTATTTTTTAACGATATTTTCAATTTCATAGCGGCTCGCAAACTTAGCTTCTTCTTCTTTGAGATAAAGCGTAATTTGTGTACCTTGCAATTCTTTAACACAAGGACTAATCTCATAACTACCCTTGCCATCGCTCACCCATGCATAAGCTTGGCTATCTAAAGCCTTTTTACTCTGCACCACAACTTTATCAGCCACCATAAAACTAGAATAAAACCCCACCCCAAACTGCCCAATCAGCGCGCTATCTTTCTTTTGATCCCCGCTTAAATTAGATAAAAAGCTTTTCGTACCAGATTTAGCGATAGTGCCTAGATTAGAGATCAAATCGGCCTCATCCATGCCAATGCCATTATCTACAATGGTTAAAGTTTTAGCCTTTTCATCAAAGCTTAGATCAATGCGGGGGACAAATTCTAAAGTTTTGTATTTCTCATCGCTCAGGGTTAGATAATTGAGTTTATCTAGCGCATCAGAGGCATTAGAGATAAGCTCTCTTAAAAAGATTTCTTTATGGGAGTAAAGCGAATGAATCATTAAATCTAAAAGCTGGTTAATTTCGGTTTGAAACGAATGTTTTGAGGACATGCAGACTCCAAAAATTAAAATAAACGACCATTATAGCACAAGTGCTTAAAATGTGCTAACATACCCTAAAACTTAAAGGATATGCATGCAAGCTTTGCTAGATTCCCTGCCCTCCTCTTTGCTCAAAATTGGTATTCTTTTTAGTGGGCAGGGTTCTAACATGCAAAATCTCATAGAAACCTTGCATCTTAAACCCCTTATGCGTTTACAAAACAACCAACCTCTTATCTTAAAAGTAGAGATTTGCGCAACTAATAACCCTAAGGCTATGGGTATAAAGCGCTGTAAACAACTAAATATGCCCTGTGTGGTGTGTTCTAATGAAGAAGAGCTGTTTGAAATTTTATATCCTTGCCATTTGATTTGTCTGGCCGGTTTTAATCAGATTCTAAGTCCTAAGTTTTTAAAGCACTTCCTCACAATTAATATCCACCCATCTTTTTTACCAGAACACAAGGGCAAAGACGCGATCAAACAAAGTTTTTTGAGTCAAAAGGGCACGGGGGTGAGTGTGCACTTTGTAGAGGAGAAAGTAGATAGCGGGCCTATTATTTTACAAGAGGCTTTAGAAGTTAAAAAAGAAGAAAGTTTAGAGGATTTTGAAAAAAGAGTACATACACTTGAATACCAACTCTATCCTCAAGCCCTTTTAAAAGCCCTAGAATTGCGCTTTTTAACATGAGCGATCTTTTCACTTTAGCCACCATTGCGCCTTTAATTGTACTAGCGCCTTATATGAGTCGTCTGTTTAAAATGCCGGTGGCTGTTTTAGAAATTTTGCTAGGGGCTTTGGGGGTTTATTTTGGATTGATTAGATCTAATCATAGTTTTGACATGCTAGCTGAGGTGGGGTTTTTATTTTTAATGTTTCTTTGTGGCATGGAAGTAGACTTATACATGTTTAAACAGATTAAAAAGGCTGTTTTAAAAAGAATTTTTGGCTACTTTGCCATTTTGTATATCACCTCTACTCTCATCGTTTTAGGCTTGCATCTGCCTGCTCTTTATATTATTGCTTTGCCCATTGTGAGTTTGGGCATGATCATGACTTTAGTGCGCGATTATGGCAAAGAACCGCCATGGCTAGATTTAGTGCTTAAGGTGGGGGTATTGGGTGAGCTCACTAGCATTGTTTTACTTGTGGTGGTGGATGGGATTTATTTGCACGGCTTTAGCATGAATTTATACAGAGCCTTGAGCGTTTTACTTGTTTTCTTACTTGCTATTGCTAGCCTTATTAAAATATTTGGCATTTTGTTTTGGTGGTTTCCGGGGTTAAAAGCTTGGATCATGCCAAGTAATGAGGCCAATCAAGACATCCGTTTTACACTCACCCTTTTCTTTATTTTAGTAGGGATTGTAGCGTGGCTTAAGCTAGAAATGGTGCTGGGGGCTTTTTTAGCCGGTACACTAGTTTCTACCTTTTTCCCCCACAAACACGAATTATTTGACAAGCTTAATGATATAGGGTTTGGCTTTTTTGTCCCCCTCTTTTTTATCCATGTAGGCTCCACCCTAAACTTGCATTTAGTACTAGGCAACTACACCATCATCACCCATGCCTGTTTAGTCATGGTTGCCATGCTTTATTTGCACCTTAGCACCAGCTTTTTACTCTTTAGGACACATTTTAATAAGAGCAAAAGCACGGTATTATTCGCACTAAGTGCCTCTATGCCCTTAACCTTTTTGGTTACCACTGCTAGCGTAGGCTTGCGGGTAGGGGCTATCAACCAAGATACTTATTATTCTTTCTTGCTAGCTGCTATCTTTGAGGGGATTTTATTTACTACCCTCATCAAAACGCTACAAAAACAGCCCCTCCGTTAATTGCTATTAGAAAGATTTTAGAAAGTGTAGATATATCTTAGGTATAAAGAGTAATCGCGCTTCAAGCTGTAGTACAACCCTGCGGTTCGGATAAATTTATTAACCAGCATAGGCAACTTAACCCCTAGCTCTACACCATTGTGTTTATAAATATTGGTGCGAAAACCAAAGTTTAACCACACATTAAAATTCCCATGGCTAGGTAAGCCTGCCAAAGAAGCATAAGGGTCATGGGCGCGAATAGCAGCTTTCCATGCATTAAGAGCGCTAGATTGCCAAGTATTACCTCCAATGGCAAAGCCTGCAAACACACCCACACTCGCATTTTTGCGATCAATAAAGTTACCTAAAGCATCAACCCCGATACCATAAGCAGTCATGTTTAAGACAACATTTTGATCATAACCTACCAAACTATATTGTGGCCCCAAATCAGAAAGCCCATAATCAAAGAAGCCATAATAGCGAATACCTGCCCACTTAGTTTTAGCATTGGGGACTTTGAAGAAAAACTTTTGACCAATCATCACGCCAAAGCCATTCATAGCCCCATTGCCATACTTAGCATGCCAACTTACATTCCTGCCCTGCCAGTTGTTGTATTTAGGACCCGTTCCTGGAGGGTAACTTACCCCACCTTCTGTTGTGTTGTAAAGATTGGTATTCATTCTGCCTTGCCCAATCTGATAACCAACCCCAACAAATGTACCATTCTCTTCTGCCACCAGAACCCCCATTACCCCAAAGGCTAGAGGGACACCGAGTAGAAACTTTCTCATCACTATCCTTTAACACCATAATCAAAAATTAAGTTAGACTGCGATCATAACATGTTTAAACTCAGAAAACAAGAATTTTTGTATTTTTTTATTCTAAGAACTCACTCTTGTAAAATCGGAGTATAATACGAGGCTACTCCACCATAAAGAGTTTCTTTGCTAGATCACATCAAAATCTACGGCGCTCGGGAAAATAATTTAAAAAACATCGATCTAGAAATCCCTAAAAACCAATTCATTGTCTTTACGGGTCTGAGTGGTTCGGGTAAGAGTACTCTAGCCTTTGATACGCTGTATGCAGAAGGGCAACGGCGCTATTTAGAATCGCTTAGCAGTTATGCGCGCCAGTTTTTAGACAAAATGGGGAAACCCGCTGTGGATAAAATTGAAGGCTTGATCCCGGCAGTAGCCATTGATCAAAAAAGCACTAGCAAAAACCCGCGATCGACTGTGGGTACAATCACTGAAATTTATGACTATTTGCGCCTACTTTTTGCCCGCATTGGATCGCAACACTGCCATAACTGCGGTGCGCCTATTAGTTCTATGCGTGTTAGCGATATTTTAGATCAGATTCAACAAGATTTTAAGCAAGCAAAAATCCTCATTCTTGCCCCCCTTATTGAAGATAAAAAGGGTAGTTTTACAGATACTTTAGAGGCCCTGCGCCAAAAGGGTTTTGTGCGCGCCCAAATTGATGGGGTTTTAGTGCGTCTTGATGAGCCGCTTAAACTAGCCAAAAGTAAAAAACACACCCTTAAAGTACTCACCGATCGCCTAGAGGTGCGAACCGAAAATCAAGCGCGCATGGCACATGCTATAGAAAAGGCGTTAGCTGAGGGGTTTGGGCGGGTAGAAGTTTTGGATTTAGAGAGCCATAAAAGCCGCCACTACAGCGAACATTTGGCCTGTTTTAATTGTAAAATTAGCTTTGAACCTTTAGAGCCCTTGCGTTTTTCATTTAATTCGCCCAAAGGGGCATGTGAGGAATGTCTAGGGCTTGGTACTAAATTAGGGCTAGATATTCATAAAATTCTTGATCCAAATAGTCCCTTGCAAGAGGCTACCCAAATTCTAAGCCACAACAACTATTACAAGGCGCTTTTTGAAGGGTTTTGTTTAGCCAATCATTTAGACCCCTTAAAACCTTTTAACCAGCTTAGCCCCACACAACAAGAAGCTTTTTTGTATGGCAATGGTAAAGAAATCCGTTTTTCTTGGAAACAAAAGAGTTTAGAAAGGCCTTGGCTTGGCATTGTCCAGATTGCCTATGACATCTTTAAAGATAGCCATGATTTGGGACAATACATGGGCGAAAAAATTTGTCCAAGTTGTCAGGGGCATCGGCTTAAACCCTCTTCTTTAAGCGTACAAGTTGCTGGGCTTAATATCTCTCATTTTTTAGACATGCCCATTAGCGCCGTGTATGCTTTTTTAAAAGAGGAAGGGCATTTTAATTATTTAAACCCGCAAGAAAGGCGCATTGCTACACCCATTTTAAAAGAAATTATGGAGCGGGTGTTTTTCTTAGTAGATGTAGGGTTAGGCTATTTGACTTTAGGCCGTGATGCACGCACACTAAGCGGAGGAGAAAGCCAGCGTATCCGCATTGCTAGCCAAATTGGAAGCGGTTTAACCGGGGTGCT
The DNA here is from genome assembly GCF_902196135.1 of Helicobacter suis. Taxonomy (GTDB): domain Bacteria; phylum Campylobacterota; class Campylobacteria; order Campylobacterales; family Helicobacteraceae; genus Helicobacter; species Helicobacter suis_A. The sequence continues at coordinate 221,307 of NZ_CABIKE010000001.1, forward strand.
TTATGTGCTAGATGAGCCTAGTATTGGTTTGCATGAAAAAGACACCCTTAAGCTGATTAAAACCCTTAAAAATCTCCAGCAAAAGGGCAATACACTTATTATTGTAGAACACGATAAAGAGACAATCAAGCAAGCAGATTTTGTGGTAGATATTGGACCAAAAGCGGGTAAGCACGGCGGGGAGGTGATTTTTAGTGGCAAGATAGAGGCGCTTTTAAAAAGTAGCCACCCCACCGCCCTTTATCTACAAGGGCTTAAAAACATCACCCGCCCGCCTCATATTCTAAAGAAACCCGCGCATTTTTTAGAGCTTAAAGAAGTTAATCTGCATAACATTAAAAACTTGCAGGTGAGAATTCCGCTAAGCCAATTTGTCTGTGTAACCGGGGTAAGTGGGAGTGGGAAAAGCTCTTTAATTTTACAAACTCTCTTGCCCCTTGCACAAGAGCGGCTTAATCACGCTAAAAAGGGGGTTGTGAGTGGGCTATGTGAGGGTTTGGAGCATTTAGACAAGGTGATTTATTTAGATCAAGCCCCCATAGGCAGAACCCCAAGAAGTAACCCAGCCACCTATACAGGCGTGATGGATGATATTCGTGAGTATTTTGCCCAAAGCAAAGAGGCTAAGATTTTAGGCTATAGCGCAAGCCGTTTTAGTTTTAATATCAAGGGGGGGCGTTGTGAGAAATGCCATGGCGAAGGAGAAATTAAAATTGAGATGCATTTTTTACCCGATATTTTAGTGCAGTGTGATAGCTGTAAGGGGCATAAATATAACCCCCAAACCCTAGCCATTAAAATCCGCAATAAATCTATCGCTGATGTGCTGGCTATGAGTGTGGAGGAGGCGCTAGAATTTTTTAGTAAAATCCCTAAAATTGCGGGTAAATTACAAACACTAATTGATGTGGGTTTGGGCTACATCACTTTAGGGCAGAGCGCGACGACACTAAGTGGAGGCGAAGCCCAGCGTATTAAACTAGCTAAGGAACTTAGCCGCAAAGATACCGGTAAAACCCTTTATATTTTAGATGAACCCACAACAGGACTACACTTTGAAGATATTCAACTTCTTTTAAATGTTTTGCATTCGCTCGTAGAGTTAGGTAATTCTATGGTGGTGATTGAACACAACTTAGATATTGTGAAAAACGCGGATTATATTATTGATATGGGCCCTGAGGGGGGGGATTTAGGCGGGAAAATTATTGCCACAGGTTCGCCAAGCACTTTAGCTAAAAACCATTCTAAAACAGGGAGTTATACGGGAAAATTTTTAGCACAGGAGTTAGGGCTAGACACATAAGATATAAGACTCCATTATATTTTTTATATTTTCATTATAACAAAGCTGAAACTTACTTTAAAAAGCTTTTGGTGCCAGAGTGGCTCAGACTTAAGATTAGCTTGGATATTATTTTATATATTATCTAAGGCTTTTATATGGGTTTTAAAACTAGAATTTTATTAATTTTAGCGACTTTATTATTCGTTGCTTTTAGCATAATGATGTTTGTTGTTAACATTGTTGTCAGTTCTAATATCACTAAGGCAATCCGCCATTCCTCAGATGCAGCTGTTACTCTTATTTCTTATTCTCTCAAAGAGTGGAATGACTCTATGAGTAGTGCATTAGCACACACCGTGAAAGATTTAGAACAAATAGAGTTTACAAATATCCCTAGTGTTATTAAGGTTTTTTCCCTTGTACGCGATGGGTTAAATGCTGAAAATGTTTATGTAGGCCTTGTAGATGGGCGCACAATTGGCACGATGGGGCAAGTTCCAAAGGGTTATGATCCTAGAAAACGCCCTTGGTATCAAGAGGCTATGGCTAAACAAGGGTTAGTTATTAGCGATGTTTATAAAGACATGTTTACTAAAAAAATAACCCTAACCTATAGTATTCCTATTTTTAAAAATGGGGCTTTAGGAGGGGGTACTAGCCGCAGATATTAGTTTAGAATCTATGGCTAAAAATGGGCGTAGATTTGATTTTAATGGCGTACGCGTCCATGTTTTAGATAAAAAAGCCTTTATCATCCGTTCCTCTAAATTTAAAGCCGGTTCTAATTACTACAACAGCCATTCTTACCCGGGAGGTAAAGAACTTACAGATACCATTTTTGCTAATAAGAGTGGTTTTATAGAACATAACGCTCAAGGGGTGGAAAAGTTTTTTGTCTTCACCACAGTGCCGGGTTTGGAGTGGAAGATTTTAGGGGTGATCAATAAAGAAGATGCGTTTAAAAACCTGAGGGGTTTACAGACTCTTTTGTTTGCTATTGCTATTAGCGCGATTTTGTTAATCTTAATGATACTCTTTGGGGTGATTCATATTTTCTTTAAACCTCTGATTAATTTAAGAGATTTGATTAAAGAACTTGTCTTCCAAGAGGGTGATCTCACTAAGAGACTCAGCGTCAAGGGCAAAGATGAAATTGCCAATATTTCTTATAATATCAATGCGTTTTTAGAAAAAACACAGGGGGTTGTTTCTCAAATTAAAGAGGTTAGCTCTGAAAATTCTCATATTGCTACAATTTTACAAAAAAGTTCTGAGGATGCAAAAAATTGCGCAGAAAAAGAAACAGAAAAAATTGCCTTAGTACTTAAAAATGGCGATAAAATCATGGGGCATATCCACACGGGAGCCAGTAGCGCGCAGCACAATAACACAAATTTAGTTTCAACTGGAAATGCCCTAGAAGAAGTGCGCACCAAAATAGAAAGCTTTAGTACCCATTTGGCAAATAATGCTAAAACCAGTGTAGAACACTCCAATAGATTAGAGCGTACCTCTCTAGACACACAAGAGATTAAAGGGGTATTAACCATTATTGAAGAAATTGCCAATCAAACCAATTTATTAGCCCTTAATGCGGCTATTGAAGCGGCTAGAGCCGGTGAACACGGGCGCGGGTTTGCGGTGGTGGCTGATGAAGTTAGAAAGTTAGCTGAAAAAACCCAAAAATCTTTAGGAGAAATCCATAGTAGCATTAATGGTGTGGTGCAAAGTGTGAATGATATTAGCCAAGATTTAAATAACAATGCCCAAGAGATTGTAAAAGTAAGCCAAGACGCTCTTAATTTGCAAGCAGTCGTAGATGGCAATGTTAAGAGTATCCAAACTATCATTGGCGCCACTGTTGAGGATGCAAAGGCTTTTAAAGAGGTTGCCACCCTCACACAAGGAATCATCACAGAGATTTATAAAATCAGTGAATTAAGCACGACTAACCAAAAAAATATCCAAGCGGTTTCAGAAGCTAGCGTCTCTTTAAACAAAACAGCCGATGTTTTTAACCATGAACTCAATAAATTTAAAGTTTGATTTTCTCACCACTAGCTAAAAACCTAACTCTAAAAAGAAGATCTATAAGATAGGCTGTAGGCTTTGATAATTTAATCCCCTAACTTTTAAATGCGGGGGTTAACTTTAGCAGTGGTTGTATTTGGCTTGTTTCTGTGTTGAGAAGATTTGGTTCTTACTTTGTGAGCAGAGATTTTACAAGGAAATAGTGGCATTTATTCCACCCGCTAAAGATGAGTGGGATTTCTAGCTATCAAAACTTTAGGCTTAAAATTCGTGGATTATTTTTGGTGGAAGTTATTCTATTTTCTGCCGTTTTTTCCATTTAGATAGATTCGCGTTATAGCTTTCTAGCTTGGTATTTTGGGATTTTGACACACTCCCCGCGCGTTAAGCTTGCAGGATAGCGAGTCCTTACTCTGGTGGCTATAGCACAAAACTTTTAGCATACCACTTATGACGCTGGTGCTAAATTAACCTTAAAAGTACACTCAAAAATTAACTTTAAGCCTTTTTAGTAGGATTTTAGATAATCTAAACCACACTTTTTCCTAAATCTATCAACCTCTAGTTGTCTCATCTTGAAACTTTATTATGAGAATAGTTAAACATTTAATATTTTTTGCTATTATCACACGAGAGTAAACGAATATAAAATTTACCGATTTGAGGAGGTCTTGATGGAAAATCCAGTAGTTTGGCTAAAAATTTGTTTAGAGTTGACCTTCTCTTTTATTATTCGTATTAAAGAGAGCTATGCAATTACCACCTTTCACGCACAGCAAGGGATTTTTAAAAGGCATCTCTTGATGTGTTTAAGGGGTTGTCTGATGATGCGGTAGCTAAAATCAAAAGCATTTGGAGGTGTTAGAGAGTTTCAAGTTGGGCTTGTAGAGTCCTCCCCTGTGTAGGGTTGTTATATACTATGGAGAATTGTGATGAGAAAAGCTATATTGCTTTCCAAGAGTTTGGTCGCCTTTTTAGGTTTGTTGTCTGAAACTAGCGCCTTTGATTTGCGCAATCTTGAATCTTTTGCCAAATTTAAAGCGGGTACGGAAATGTTTTCTAAAATAGGGTTTAACAACAAGCCTATTAACACTAACAAAGGTCTCTATCCCACTGAAACCTTTATGACGGTCGTGGGTTATCTCCAATTAGATTTTCCCGAGCTTTTACCCAAAAGTTCAACAGCCAATGGACACCATATGTCAGGGAGTTTAGGGGGCTTTGCTGGGGGGCTTGTTTATGATGGCACAAAAGACCTCATCAATGAAGCCACAGGTAAGCCTTATGGGGCTATGAACTGGAACTACTTTGGCTATTTTGCCGGATTAGTTGGGCAAAAGCCTTGGGGGCAGTGTTGGTATGGCGCTGGAGGGGGCAATGAGTCTAAATATGTGGGCTTAAGTGCAGCGCAATTACAGGCAATGTCTGATGCTACAGTGATTGGTGGGGTTAATGCGGCTGATTGTGTGCAAGGTTATGCGCATAATACCCGCGATTATGTGATTTATAACGCCTATATTGACTATTCCTATAAAAATATCTTTAGATTCCGCGGAGGCCGCTATGAATCCCCAGCAGACTACATGAGTGGTTATACGCAAGGGATAGACATGACCTTAAATTTAGGGCATTTTAAGTTTTGGTGGTTTAGCTCCTTTGGACGGGGTTTTGCCTATAACGAGTGGCTTTATAACTTTTACTCACCTAAAACCTATGTTTTAGCTAATGGTAAAAAAATCAACCCCGGGGTGCATGCTTTCTACATCACATGGAATTATAAGGGTTTTAGCATCGTGCCCTTTGTGTATTTCTCACCTGATAATGAATATAGCCCTTGTTTTACTCTCTTGTATGATAGTAAACCAAACTTTAAGGGGGTGGGTTGGCGTTCTCAAACCGATATTACGGTTTTAAACCCCTTTTATGCTAAACGCTTTTGGAACACTTACCAATTTGGCATGATCTCTAGGGAAAACGCCCATAGTTTGATGATCAAACAGCGCTTTGACTACAACAACTACAACTTTGGTGGCGGGATTTACCAAAACTTTGGCAATGCTAACTGGATGATTGGCTACCATGGTAACCGCTTGGGTTTTGACTTTTGGACTAACACCGTTTATGCCAATACGCTTAACTCCCTCTCTTATATGATGGATTCTAATGCCTTTACGGCTTTTCTCTTTGGCGGGGGTGTGTATAAAAAATTACTCTATGGTTTTATCGGCCGTTTAACCTATGGGCCTAGAGCCAATGAACAAAGCTTTGCGGTTAACTTTGGTTACCAATTTTCTAAACACTTTTATGCAGATATTAAGGTGGAGTTTTATAACCAACTCATGCACAGAGGTTATAAAATTGGCTGGAATGGGCCTTTCTTACCCGATCAACCCGGTACCGATCAGGATAGAAGCCATATTTTTACAGAAGTTAAAGTGAGTCTTTAAGATCAAGAGGGTAGATGCGTAAGGTTAGTTATGGGAGTGCGTTTTTTTATGCGTGTTGTGTGGGCTCTTTGGGGGCATTTGATTATAAATTTAGTAGCGTGGCTGAGTCAGTATCTAAGGTGGGTTTTAACCATTCGCCGATTAATTCTAAAAAAGGCATCTTTCCTACTGAGAGTTTTGTAACTTTAACTTTTAAAACCCAAGTGGATAGCACGCTTTTTAATAAGGGCAATCATAAAGTGAGCGGGGGACTTGGGGGGAGTATTGGCGCTTTAACTTATGATGACACCACCACGCTTATTGATCAAAGCACGGGTCAGGTTTATGGCTCTAAACTCACTTATTTTTATATGGGGCGTTGGATTGGTTTTTTAGGTAATGCCCCTTGGAAAAAATCTAATGTAGAAACCACCCACCATGCCCGCCCTTATGTGCTGTATAACGCCTTTTTACGCTACGATTATAAAAATATTTTCAGCATTATTGCCGGGAGATATGCCTCCAAAGCGACATTTATGAGTGGGTACACGCAAGGCTTTGAAGTCTCTTATAAATTCCCCTCTTTTTTTAAATTGCGTTGGATTAGCTCCTTTGGGCGCGCTTTAGCAGTGGGTGAATTTATAAGGCCGTGGTATTCTCCGGTTACTACGACAAATAAAAAAGGGCAAGTGGTTAATTTAGGAATCCACGCGGTGGGGTTAAATTATGATACCCGCTATTTTTCAGCCGTCTCTTTTGTCTATTTTTCTCCTAACACCTACACCACCCCCGGTTTTAAATTGTACTTTAATAGCAACCCGCTTTTTGATGGGATTGGCTTTAAATCACTCACCACCATAACCGTGATTTTTCCTATTTATGATCCCCGTGTTTATGATAGCTGGTATCGTGGTTCTATGTATGGCAAATGGGCTAGTAATATTTATATCCGCCAACGCTTTGATTACGATCAATATAACTTTGGCGGGGGGTATTTCCAAAACTTTGGCAACCCAGCTGCTAAGATTTTCCAATACGGAAGCCCTGTTGTGATTGATTCGCGTGATGATAGCGTTTATGGCGGATTGATGAATAACATGCTCTCGCCTAATTCTATCACCGGCTATTTATTTATGGGTGGGGTTCATAAAAAGATTTTTTGGGGTTTGGTGGGTAGATTAACCTTTTCACCCAGAGCCAACGAGCAAAGCCTAGCGTGGAATTTAGGGATTAAATGGAGTCATTACATCTCTACTAATATTAAGATTGAATATAACGAAGTAGACACCCACAAGGGCTATAACATCGCTAATTGGTACACATTAGACCCAAGCGTGGGTGCTACGCATCAAGATAGGAGTTTTTTAATGACAGCAATCAAAGCGCAGTTTTAAACCATTCTATTTTAAGGAGATCCAATGGCTTTAGATTTTCATAGACATTTGCGGTTTTCTTTCCTTTCTCTAGGTCTTTTTTCTCTTTCACAAATTAATTTTTTAGAAGGCTATGATTTTAAAATCACAGGCCGGTTAGAAAACTTTTCTAAAATCGGGTTTAACCATTCTGCTATCAATACCAAATACGGCATTTATCCAACTGAAAGTTTTACAGATATTGTCGGGTTTGCTCAAATCAAAATAGGGCTTTTGCCTAAAGCCATAGAGGAAAATGGGCATACACTTAGTTTTAGTTTAGGCGGGACGATGGCAGGTATCCCTTATGATGGCACGAAATATTTAAAAGATCAAAACGGGCAAATTTTTGGCTCAGTGGTGCATAATTTCATCGGGGGTTATCACGGGTATTTTTATAATAAGTATTTTAATCAGGTTTCAGGGGCTTACCATGCAAGACCTTATGTACTAGATACCGCCTTTTTACAATATGATTATAAACATATCTTTGGGTTTAAAATTGGGCGTTATGAAGCCAATATTGATTTTATGAGCGGGTCTAACCAAGGCTTTGAGTTTTACTACAAACCTACAAGAAATCTTAAGCTATGGTGGTGGAGCTCTTATGGAAGGGGGCTAGCTTTTAACTCTTGGCTTTATCAATTCTACGCCACCACTACCTATAACCAACCAAATGGCACTAGGGCTAACTATGGCTGGCATGGCATCACCGCCACTTATGATTATAAAAACTTAAGCGCGCAGGCTTTCTTTTATTTTTCTCCAAAGACTTACAACGCCCCGGGCTTTAAACTCATGTATGATACGAATAAAAATTTCCAAAATGTGGGTTTTCGCTCCCAAACGCTCTTAATGGTTACCATACCCGTTTATGATTCAGGTTGGTACAATTCTAAAACCCACACTTGGAGTATCTGGGATGCAGTGAGTAATGGCACAGGGGCTTTAGGCCAAATCATTGGCAAATACGGGGTTACTTTAAATATCCGCCAAGTTTTTTGGTGGAATCACTGGTCTGTTATTTTAGGGCTTTATAATACTTTTGGTAACTCAGATGCCTATTTAGGAAGCCACACCATGCCAATGGGGAATAACACCTCTTATGTGAACAACTATGTAAGCGCAAGTACTGTCGGGTATGACTTTTGGGATAACACCGCTTATGACGGCCTAGCCGATGCGCTAACCAATGCTAACACCACAACCATTTATGGCTCTGTGGGTAGCTTTTATAAGAAATTTGCATGGCATATTTTTGGTCGGGTGAGTAATGCTAATCATAACGCTCAAGGCCATTTAGGCCGCGCAAATGAGTACTCAGCCGCGCTTAGTTTAGACTATGCTTTTACAACTTCAGTTTTTGTACACTTCAAACTAGAATACTACGGCGCATATATCCATCAAGGCTACCAAGTGGGCTATTTTGGTAAGCCAGAGTATAACAACCCTGATTTTAAGGCTAATTATCAGGATCGTAGCCACATCATGACCAATATCACTTTGAAATTTTAAGAGAAATATTATTAAAGCGCTTAAGATAATATTATTAATGTTTGTTAAATTAGAAAAAATTGGTTTTCATTTAAGAAAAAAAATATCTAAACTATATTAAAATACGCGAACACAATCATGGTCTCGGGCATAGCTCGATTGGAGTTTTTGCGAGCATGTTCTGTGTAGATTTCATCTCGAGGTTATACCGTTATTATGAAAAGGCAGCACCTATGAATCAAAAAAATAAACAGACAAAGCCAGAAGGTGGAACTAGCTGTTGGGGTAAGTGGGCTAGGGGTGCCCGTAAGCTACGCAACACGCTCACGCCCGCTTTGCTCGTCTCTTCTTCTTTTGGGCTTTCTGGTTTGGACGCTCTGAGTTATGAGGTCCATGGGGATTTCATCAACTTCTCTAAGGTGGGGTTTAATAACTCCCCGATTAACCCAGTCAAAGGGCTTTACCCGACTGGTACTTTTGTGGAGTTGACAGGTAAGTTAGAAACCACTCTACACTTAGGTAAAGGTTGGAGTGCAACTGTTGGGGGTGCTCTTGGTGGCATGCCCTATGATAGTACGCGTTATGATAAATACGCCAATGATATTCAAGTCCCACAGGCTTGGAAAAATGCAGCAGCAGATTGTCATGACAACAGCGCCGGGGGCTTTTGTATTCCCTTCTGGGGCTCTGCTAACCAAGTTGGTACTTATCAGTACGCAATGGCACATGGCGGCATAGCTGACCCTCGCGGGATTGGCTATATGTTTATGGGTGAGTGGAACGGGCTTTTCCCAAACTACTATCCAGCTAGTGCCTATACTCCCGGTCAATCACGCCGCTATGAAATTTATAAGGCTAATATCCAATATAAAAGCGATCGGGTTTGGATGATTTTAGGGCGTTATGATACCACTCAGGTTAAAGACATTGACTGGTTTTATCAATTAACGCAAGGTTTCTATGGGATGTTTAAGCTGACTAATAAGCTAACCTTCCAAGTGTTTAGCTCCTGGGGCCGTGGTATTGCTGACGGGCAATGGATGTTCCCAATCTATCGCGAAAAACCTTGGGGCCAACATAAAATCGGCTTTATTTATCAAGTGAATAAGCACTTCTCTATCCACCCGCATGTGTGGTTCTCTCCAGAAGTGTTTACCGCTCCAGAAATTAAAATGTATTATGACACCAACCCAGAATTTAACGGACGGGGTTTCCGCTCACAAACAACCTTCTATGGTATGTATGTTTATCAGTGGAACAACGCCAAATACGGCCGTTATGCGCCCGCTCGTTATAACTCTTGGGATCCTTTCTTAGATGGTGGCAAATGGCGCGGTTTACAAGGTCCGGGCGGTGCGGTTATCTTGATTAAAGAACGCCTAGACTTTAACAACTACAATGTTAGTTTTGGTATCTACGATGCCATCGGTAACCCGAACCAAAACATCGGTACATATGGTAACCCAGTGGCTATCGACGGCGTAGAACAATGGACAGGTGGTATCTACTCATTAGGGTTTGCATCCATCAACAACATCACCGACGCAGACGCCTTTACTGCGTATGCAAAGGTTGGTGCGGTGTATGGTAAATTTGACTGGGAGTTGGCTGAAAGATACACCACAGCTCCTCGTGCAGATGGTCAAGCTCTAGCGTTGTATTTAGACTACCAATTTGGCAAACATATTTCAGCGGGTATCAAGCTTGAATGGTTCTTGCAAGTGATTCGCGCGGGCTATAACCCAGGTGTGGGCTTCTTAAGCTATATGGGACAACCTTTAAGTTTGAATACAGGTCTGTTCTCTGCGGCTGGCTTTGCACAGGGTCCGCAAAATACTGGTGGTATTGCTCATACAGTGGCACAAGATCGAAGCCACTTGATGACTCACATCAGCTATAGTTTCTAGTCTTTTTTTCTAGCTTAAGGAGAACTTCTCCTTAAGTGTGTTGTTGCTATAATACGCCCCGTTTTTATAACTCCATCCAAGCAGGTTCCCATGCAAATGCAAGTTAGAGAGAATATTACGAAGTGGCTTGTTTTTGTGCTCCTTGTCCTTGTAATTGATCGTGCTTTGGCCTTTGACATGAGCATTAGCGGGAAACTGAGTAGCTATACCAAGTATGGCTTTAATAACCAAAAATACGATCCGTCTAAATTTATTTATCCTACAGGGAGTTATACCTCCCTTTTGGCTGAAATGAATATCAGCATGGATATTTATAAGGGCTTGCATGCTGAAGTAGGCGGCATGCTTTCAGCTTTGCCTTATGACTCAACCGCTTATCAAGGCAATAATATTCCTCCGGGTCAGCCCGGGGGCCCCGGAGATTTCTACCAACATGATGGCGGGATATTTTGGGAATATATTGGTTGGTATGCCGGGCATAGTGGTTTACATGTGCAAAAACCGCGTTATGCAATGGTGAATAACGCCTACATTAGTTATGATTATAAAGGCATTTTTGGCATTAAAGGCGGGCGTTATGAACTCTCAGATTATGACTGGTTTACCTCTTTTAGCCAAGGGGTAGAGGGGTATGCTAAGTATAAGGATATGAAACTACGCGTACTCTATTCAGATGCGCGTGCTTCTGCTTCAAGCGACTGGTTTTGGCCTTTTGGGCGTTATTATACTAGTGGCAAACCCTTAATGATTGCCGATTTTAAATACCAACACAAGGGCTGGAAAATCAACCCCTATTTTTACTCCATTTTTGGGCGCATGAATGCTCCCGGGATTAATATCACTTATGATACTAACCCTAATTTTAGAAATAAAGGGTTTAGATGGGTGGGTACTTTTGTGGGGTTTTTCCCTTTCTTTCCTCCCTCAGGGCGTGGCTATGATATGATCTTGTTCCAACAAGAAACAATGGGTAAGGCGGGTCAAACTCTTTTTTTCCGTTCTCGCTTCTACTATAACAAATGGATTTTTGGGGGGAGTATTTATAAAAATATTGGCAATGCCAACGGGGATATTGGGATTTATGGGGACCCTCTTGGTTATAACATCTGGACAAATAGTATTTATGATGCCGAAATTAACAACATCGTTGGTAAAGATGCCCTTAATGGATTTTTATATTTTGGATCGCGCTTCCATGGCATTACTTGGAAAGTTTTAGGCCGTTTAACCACCTCACCGCGGGCAAATGAACAAAGTGTTGCGCTCTTTTTGGGGTATTTTTTAAGCCGTTATAATCTGAAGTTTGATCTTAAATTAGAGTACTACAACAATATTACCAAAAAGGGCTACTGCATTGGTTATTGTAACTCTTGGGGAACTGTCCCTTTGCCCCGCAATGTTGACTCTGATCGTAGCCACCTTATGTTTACCATTACCTATGGTTTCCAAATTCTTTAAGAATAGAAATTTCGAGTAAGGCGTGGGGGTTTGGAGTGCTTATTTAGTGATTTGTAGTACAAAACCTTTTGCTTAAAGCTAGGGCTTATAGCGCGGGTGGCAAGTTTTACCCTTGGAGTAGAGTCTGTGAGAACGGCTAGCTAGCTAGCCTATGATGATTCTCTTAATCTGCTAGCTTAACGCGCGGGGGGTGTGTCAAAAGAGCAATAGCACCTCAGCGCTTTGTACGGGTTCTTCTACTTGGTGGATACAAGCAATGGCATTAGAGGCGCTAAGCGCATTAATAGCCCCCGCGCCGTAAGTGTTATTTTGATAGGGAGTGAAGACTCCCCCTTGTAATTGCCCTAAAATTAAATGTGTGCGTTTGCCTTTTAAAATAAGCGGATTTGCTAAAGTGGCTTTAAAAGTAGTTGGTTTAGCCAGACTAAGCGCTAATCTTTCCAAAACAGGCAACACCAAAGTTAAAAATGTCAGCGTACAACTCAAAGGATTACCCGGCATGCCAAAGATAATTTTTTGCGAGAGACTAGCTAACATGATAGGTTTACCCGGTTTAAGCTTAACCCCATGGTAGTGGATTTGTGCGCCCATTGATAAAAGCGTCTCTTTAAAATAATCCTTATCGCCCGCACTCACACCCGCACTACTAATAATCACATCATGATCTAAAGCTCTGATTAGGGCTTTTTTTTGTGCCTCAAGATCATCTTGCAAATAGCCTAAATGCATTGGCTCAAAACCATGTTTTTCTAAAAGATTGCATAAAATAACCCCGTTAGTATCATAGACTTGGTGTTTTTGCGCATGCCCTCCTAGAGCTATGATTTCATCGCCGCTACTAAAAACCCCCACTCTTAAACGCCTAAAGACGCGTACAGATACAACTCCTTGCGAGGCTAATAAAGCAATATGCCCGGTTGATAAACGCGTGCCTTTTATTAAAATCAAATCCCCACTTTTGATATTTTCACCCTCAAACCGGATATTATCCCCTTTTTTAAAGCCTTGTGGGGCGTGGGCATGCGTGTCTGTAAAACTTTGCATTTTTTCAAAAGGTACAACTAGTTCCACGCCTTTAGGGATAGAAGCTCCTGTCATGATCTTAACGCAGGTGTGGGGGGGTAATTCTAAGGGCGTTACATCCATGCCCGCATAAATGCTATAAGCAATGGGTAAAGATTTTCCTAAATCCTCTAAGTACAACCCAAAACCATCCATAGCCGCATTGCTTACTTTAGGTAGAGGGTCTTGTGCATAAATATCTTCTGCTAAAATGCGCCCTCGTGCCTTATTTAAAGCAATGGGTTTACTTTCTAAAGGTATTAAAGGGAGTGTTAATCCCAAATCTAGGGCTTCTTGAAAACTAATTAAATCCATAGATATTCCTTTAAAAGAGAGTTGTCAGTACATGGAATGCCTGTAATAATTGCTCTTTAAAGCGGTGCATAATAGAAGCCATGATTAAAATAAGCCCTAATAGAGCAATGGCAATTTTAAGCGGAAAACCAATAGCTAAGAGATTAAATTGCGGGTGGGTTTTCATGATCATGCCAAAGACAATATCGCCAAACATAATAATGGCTAGGATAGGAAAGGCCATGCTAAAACCTACCATGAACAAATGCCCTAAGGCTTGCATGCTGGCCTGTGCTATGTGATTTGTAAAGACAAACCCCCCTAAAGGAATTTTTTCTAAACTGTGCTGTACCCATAAAATGATTAAATGGTGCATGGAGGTTTGTAGCATGATTAGAATAGCTAAAAGCAAAACAACCTGCCCTACAATGGCCTTTTGTGCCCCTGAGATTGGATCATAAGCACTAGCCATAGTTAAACCCATAGAAAAACTAATGGTATCTGTAGCAAAAGCAATGGCGTGGAAAACCACTTGTAAAAAAAATGAGGCACATAGCCCTAAGAAAAACTCCGCACAGCAAGCGATTAAAAAAGTTTCTGCTGTGGTGTATAGTGGGGGGTGGGGTAGAGTGGGATAAAACACAAGGGTTAGAAAAAAACTAAGAGCCCCTCTTATAGAAACAGGGATAAGATTATTATCAAAGAAAGGAAAGAGCGCGATCACCCCACTTAAACGCAAAAACAAGAGTAAAAACCCCTCTACATTTTGATCGCTCATGTAGGCTAACCAATCTAACATGTAAGCATTATAGCGCATGGATTTTAACGGGTATTCTCTCTTGGGCTTATTATTAATCATTTAGTGTTACAATGGGCAGAAGTTTTTATATTTTATACAAGGAAGTTGTCATGCGCGGGTTTTGTTGTGTGTTGGCGTTGTGTGCTGGATTTGCTGGAGCAAGTGAGGTGGGTAGTAATGTGATTCGCTTAATTGATAAGCAAATCCATAAGAAAGTCAATGTGCTAGAGGTTAAACCTTTAAAAGCCAATAAAGATTTTCAAATAGTGGTTGTAGAAGATCCAGACACGCAATATCATATCCCCTTGCTAGTTAATAAAAGTAGCGATCTTGTGATAGGCATTACTAATATTTTCTTTAGCACGAGCAATAAGGATACAGAACTAGTCCAATCAATCTACCACCAAACCCAAAGCTATAATTTTAAACAGCAAAATAGCGAATCGCTGAATGCCATGTTTGATGCAGTCCCTAAGGATTATGTGATCAATCTGTCTTCTAGTAATAAAGGGGTGCATAAAGACCTTTATATTATTTCAGACCCCATGTGTCCTCATTGCCGCAACGAGTTAGGCCACATCCAAGAACGCCTTAAAGAAGCCAATGTACACATGGTTTTAGTCGGATTTTTAGGAAGTGAGTCTAATCTTAAAGCAGCGGTTATTCTTAAAGAGATCAAACGGGCTAGAAACACACAAGGCAAAATTGATATTTTAAATAAGGTTTATGCCTCTGCTTTCCACAGCCCTACAGATGCGCCTGATAAAGAAGTTCAAGAGGTACAACAGGTTACCAAAAGCATTTTAGCTACAAAACTTGTCAAAGGCGTGCCCTTTCTTTATGAATACCGGGGCACTCCAAAAGTACAAGGGGCTAAAGCTACAGATTAGCAACCTGCTGTTTTTTTAAGCTTTTTAAAATAGCACCGCTATAGGTGCTAGAAAAGATATAAAACAAAGTGAAAAGCCCTAAGAGCCCTTGATACCAGAGAAAAACAACCACATCTAAAAAGCCTACGCTATCTTTTGCAAAGCCTAAAAGAATTAACATTTGCGCGCCATAGGGGATTAAACCCTGAAAAACACAAGAAAAAATATCTAAAATCACTGCGCTTTCGCGTCGATCTACCCCAAATTTTAAACTGATTTTACGGCTAATCTCCCCGACAATTACAATAGCCACCGTGTTATTAGCCACCGCTAAATCCACTAAACTAACCAGACTTGCAATGCCTATTTTGGCGCTTTTTTGGCCAACAATGAGGGTTTCAATTTTAGCAATAATCCATGCAATGCCCCCCTCACGCGCCACCATAAAGGCAATTCCACCGGTAAGCATGGAAAGCAGAAAAATTTCTTGCATGCTAGTAAAGCCGTTATAAACTTCTTTACCAAAACTTAAAAGAGTGAAATTACCATAATAAAGCCCGATGGCTCCGGATAAAAGAATCCCACTAAAAAGTACTAAAAATACATTTACCCCCAAAAGCGCTAGGGTTAAAACAAAGACATAGGGTAAAGTTTTGATTAAAGAGTAGTCATGGATTTGAATCGGGGCGACATTTTCAGGTTGTCCCCAAATTAAAAGCAAAATCACGGTTAAAATACTAGCCGGCAGAGCAATATAAAGATTGATTTTAAATTTATCCTGCATGGCCACATCTTGGGTACGGGTGCTAGCAATGGTGGTATCTGAAATAATAGATAAATTATCCCCAAACATCGCCCCTCCCATTAAAGCTGCTAATACTAAGGGCATGGACAAATGGCTTTGCTGCGCTAATCCTACGGCTATAGGTCCTAAAGAGACAATAGAACCTACACTTGTGCCAATAGCCAAAGAGATAAAAGCAGCGATAACAAAAACCCCGGCTGCTAAATACTGTGCTGGGATATAACTAAGCCCAAAATTCACGCTAGCCTCAACTCCCCCCATTGCCTTACTCACCACAGCAAAAGCCCCAGCTAGTAAGTAAATGGTACACATAGTCATGATATTTTTATCCCCACACCCGGCTAAAAAATCATCAAATTTTTTATTCAGATCGCTTTTAAAGAGTAAAAAAGCTGTGGCTACACCCGCCCCTGCAGCTACGGGTCCTGGGAGTTGGTAAAAGCCCATTTTCACACCGCTTAGCTCCAAATAAAGACCTGTGCCTAAATAAATGCTAATAAAGACTAAAAAAGGAATGAGAGCAAAAGCATTAGGAACTGGCATAAAAATCCTTTAAGAGCAGACTAGGCTTTTAATTGTAGCTAAGAGGGCTTAAAAACCACTTGCTATTATGCCAACTACAGCTATTTATAAACCTCTAAAGTATTTATAGCCTTTTAAGAGGCATTGTAGTAGAGTGAGCGCCCTAATAATTTTAATCTAAGGGTTTTTAATGATTCATTCTTTACGGCTAACTTTATGGCTAGCTATTTGTGTGGCTTTGTTGCCCGGAGCACCTAAGCATTTGAAAGGAAAACACATGGAAGGACAAGAAATTACGCGTAAGGGACAATTAGGAGGGTTTGAAGGGGATAGTTCTAAGTTTAGCGGTGTTGTGCATGTGCAAATTTTATTTAAGTCTGAGAAGTGGCGTCATTTTGGAGGGGGTTTAGTATCCTTTGAGCCTAAGGCTAGGAGCGCATGGCATACCCACCCTGCTGGCCAAACACTCATTGTAACTAAAGGGGTGATTTATACGGGTACGCAGGATGGAAAAGTGAGTGTTGCCCATGAAGGAGATGTGATCTCTTGTCCACCGGGTGTTAAGCACTGGCATGGAGCAGGGCTAGATTCTGGTGGATCTCACATTGCCTTAACTGGAGTTAAAGATGGGGTCAATGTGATCTGGGGGGAGAAAGTTAGCGATGCGGAGTATATGCGCGCAATGGCCTCTATACATAACAAAGCTTCACACGCACCACATTTAACTAAAACCGCACAACATAATTTTGATACTCTTTTTAAAGATGCATCTTTGCCTCTAAGCCAAAGTGATCCGGATTTTGTAAACACTTATTTAAATTTTTCTTTAGGTGAGGCCCTTACTCAATCCGGTTTGAGTACTCAAGAATATATGCAATTAGTCCTAGCCTCTTTGGTGGCTACCCCGGCACTTGGTGAGTATAAAAACATGCTTGGGATAGCCCTTAAAAACCATGTCAATCCTGTTGCAATCAAAGAGATCTTATATCAGGCAGTGCCCTATGTGGGATTTGGACGGGTGTATGATTTTTTAGAGGCCACTAATGTAATCTTAAGCGCGCATGGCTTTAAACTCCCCTTAGAGGCACAAAAAAGTGTGGCTAGAAATCAAAGGCAAGAAAAAGGTCTAGCCATCCAAAGAAAATTCTTTGGGGAAGCAATTGATAAGCACAATGCTGCAGCGCCTAAAGATGAACAGCATATCCGCCGGTTTTTATCAGAAAATTGTTTTGGGGACTACTACACTAGGGAGGGTTTAGCCCTGCCTTTTAGAGAGCTTTTAACCTTTGTGTATCTGGCTTCTTTAGGAGGAGCAGAGGCGCAACTTAAAGGACATGTTAGCGGGAATATCACGGCGGGTAATGATAGGAGGAAACTAATAGGTGTTATAACAGCACTCATTCCCTATATTGGCTATCCAAAAAGTCTTAATGCTTTGAGTGCAATTGATAGCATGGCTCCAGCAAAATAGTTAGGCGCTGTTAAGAGTGTTGGCGCGGTTTTACCCCGCAGTTTTACCCGTTTCTAAAATTTCTTTTACTTTTTTTACATGTAAATCAGCTAAGGTTTCTACTTTGGTTGTTTCTTTATCAGCGTGGGCAGGACGGCCAATTTCACCGTAGGTGTAGACATTAGGCAATTTTTCCATCCGCGCATCGCGCGCCATAATATCAAAGCAATATAAACATTGATCTAGTGTGCACTTCGCATAACCGCTCTCTTGATAAATATCTTGGTGTCTTGCAGCTGTAACTGATAACATCAGTTTTTTTCCTTTGAGTTTGCCACCTTTAGAACCAGTTGCAAAATTATAAAATAAAAGATCGTCAATATAGCGTTTGAGTAAGGAGGGTGCGCTATGCCAAGATAATGGAAATTGTAGAACAATCACATCATATCGCACCAAACGGGCATATTCATATGCTATATCAATTTGATAGTCAGGGTAGGTAGTATCTAGATAAAGAAAATCAGCATTAGGTAGTGTTTTTTTCATTTTTTCTAAAATAACTTTGGTTACCTTGGATATTTTTAAATTAGGATGCCCTGAGATAACGAGTATTTTTTGCACTTGGTTTTCCTCTTTTGGGTTATGATTAGCGCAAATTATGCGTTTTTATAAACGCAAAGTCTACCGATCAATTTTATATTTTTAGCCAATAAATAACCGCAACCTCTATTTAAACACACTTAATTAAAATTTGATAGTATGCATACATCACACTATAAGGATTTTTATCTATGGACACGCAGAGCCATACGAATAAGGACGCCTATTTTCGCCAGTCCTTCCGCCTCAAACGCTATTTTGTTTATGTTGCCATCGCTCTTATCCCTATGATCATTCCTTTCTTGCACATAGGAGATGGGCAGATTTTTTTAATTTCCTTTGAACGCGGGCAACTCCACTTATTAGGCAAGATTTATAACACCCAAGAAATGTATCTTCTCCCCTTTTTAGTAATCTTTCTTTTTATTTTTATCTTTTTTATAACCACAATGCTTGGGCGAGTCTGGTGTGGCTGGGGTTGCCCACAGACTATTTTTAGAGTGATTCATCGCGATCTAATTGAAACCAAAATTTTAGGCTTGCACGCTAAAATTGCTAATAAACAGCGCCCCACTCCCCCCACAGCGGCTAATCGCCTTAAAAAAATTGCCGGCCTCTTTTTATTTGCTCCCGTGCCTTTGATGTCTATGGCCGTGCTTCTCTTTTATTTTATCCCGCCACTAGATTTTTTTAACCACCTCGCCCACCCTAGCCACCACCTCTTACTTTTAACAATCTGGTTAACTTTAAGTGCAGTTGTGTTCTTTGATATTGTGGTGGCTAAAGAACATTTTTGTATTTATCTTTGCCCTTATGCGCGAGTACAAAGCGTACTCTTTGATGATGATACTTTAAATCCCATTTATGACACGCAAAGAGGTGGGGCTATTTATGATGCAAATGATGTTAAAATCCCCGCCCTCCCACAAAAACGAAATAAAGCCAATGAATGCGTGAGCTGTAACCACTGCGTTTTAGTTTGCCCTACCCATATTGATATTAGAAAAGGCATGCAATTAGAGTGCATTAACTGCTTAGAGTGTGTAGATGCTTGTACCATTACAATGGGTAAACTCAATAAACCTAGCCTGATTAATTGGTCTTCAACTAACGCCACCGCTACACATAGCAAGGTTAAAATGTGGCGGCTTAAAACTTGGGCTTATTTGGGGGTGTTACTCGTGGTTATAGCTGCTCTTATCATCGGTACGCTTAGAAAATCTACCATGCTTTTAGACATCACGCATGGCGGGCAACTTTATAGCATTAAAAACGGCTTTGTGGATAATAGTTATATTTTCTTGTTCCAAAACACAAGTAACAAAGCCCACGAATATACTTTTAATGTAGATGATCCAGATATTAGCATTTTACGGCCTAAAAACACGCTTTCTATCGCACCACAGGGCAAGTTAAAAGTAGTTGTGATTTTGCGCATGTCTATTAAACTAGCCAAAGAATCTTATGAAAAACACGATGTAACCCACTCTAAAAAAGAGATTTTACCCATCGTGATTAAGGCCTATAGCACAGACGATCCAAAAATCTTTGTACAACAAGAGAGCGTCTTTATCGTTCCTACTTTTTAGGGGGCTCTTCGCCTTTAAGTCTATTTCCTCGCCCTCCTCTATCCAAAGGCAGGGAGGTATCCTCGCTATAAGGAATCCTAACTAGCGCATTATTTGCCTTTAATAGGAAGTGCTAGTTGCTGTTTTTCTTTTTGTTTTACAAGATGTTTAAATTTTCTAAGAGTTTCATAATATTTTTTTAGATCCGCAAAACTATTTGTATTATTTGCCAATAGTCTATGTATTTTTTCTTTATTGCTAAGTGGGTTTGAAAAAACTAAATAATCTATCACTGGGCAAACTTCTTTGGGAGCTTACACGCGCAATTGTTTTACACACTCTGTAATTTTCTCAAACATATTTAAGAAATTTTCATTAGTATTAACACTACTGCTAAAGGATTTTCAGTGGATGCGTTATTCCCCCTATCCCCTGAAAGCGCAACATTTCTTTTCAATGATGACTCTGGGCGTTTGTATGCATTTGATTGCGTATCTGAAAATGATCTTTTCTCTATAGCGCTAGCATTGGCAAAAGCTAAAAATTGTTTTGAGTTTGACTTTTCTAAGGGCTCTTGGGTTAAATTGACAAGAGAGGATTTTTTTACTAAAACAGATGTTACAGAATATGAGTATGTTGACAAGCTTAGTGTTGAAAAGGTTAAATCTTTAATGTCTCTTAGCGCTGATGAAGTTAAATCTTTAGTATCTAAAATAAAAGCATCAAGAACCTTATACCGCAAACGAGGTTAGGTCTTTAATATCAAAATCTAAATCCTGAAATAGCCTCTTGTTTTTCTACTTTGAGTGCTTCTATTTTCTGATCTGTAAGTGTCTGCTTTATTTTCTGTTCTCTTAACACATGGTAGATACTATCCGTTTGCTTTTTAATCTCCCAACCCTTAGTTGTCTGTAGCTGTATCTCACTTGGCACGCCATTAACTTAAATTGTACATGCATGTCTTTTGCGCTGGCCTTCTATGTGGTAATTTTGCACTTTAATGATCTTTTCTAGTCGGGCAATTTTCTCCTCTAAAGCTAAAACATGTCCCCTCTCCTCCGGTTGGTTGTTTTTCAACGCCTCTTGGAATTGGCTACTGGCTTATCTTTTTGCTCTAAAGCCTGCTTGAGAGTGGTAATTTGTTTTTTGGTTTTCCTCTAGTTTGGCTGTTATAATTTGGAGATATTTACGCTGGCAATCTTTTGATCTTTTTCTTGTAGGCGGGTATTAAATTCTTTTTCAAGTTTAGCCCTCTCCTGCTTGATAGCCACTTGCGATTTACATTTAAACTAGAAGTTAAAACCTCTTTGATTTCTTTAAGTGCTTTGTTTAAGATGGCTTCTTAAAGCCTGTTGCGTGTTTTGTTTGAAGAAAGCCCCCGTTTTAGGGGCATTTGGCATTAGAAGTTGTAGCGATACCCCACATACAAGCTATATTGTCTGCGGTAAGTGAAAGAGAGCCCTTTTTTGTTGAAGTAGTAATCATTAATGGTGGGGATTTTAATCCCAAAGTCAAATTCTTGGTGTTTGCCAATGGTGGTGCGCATACCTAAATTAAAGAGAAATTGGAAAATAGCAGGGTCAAGAGCTTGTTCAGAAGTAGCTGGATAGGCAAGAGCAAGAAGTGGCCCACCTGTAGTGTTACCCCAAGAGTTACCCGCAATGGCTGCTCCTAAGAAGAACCCAAAGGTTACATCATCTTTATTAATCACATCATAGAGTGTATCAATGCCACCGCCATAGGTAAACATATCAGAGAGGTTAGCAAAAGTGCCTTTACCAGGTACTAACTCATTAGCTCCAAAAACAGAGTGCCCATAGTCCATAAAACCATAGTAACGCAGACCAAACCATTTTTTCTTACCAAAGAATTGTTTATACCCCACACTAATACCAAGTCCTTGCATCACGGCCAAAAGGCTGTAATGGCCAGAAGGTAGCCTACTAAAATTGTAATCACTACCTCCCGGTTTGGGATTTCTTACCGTCTCACCAACCTGCCCTACTTCGTAACTTGCTCCCACATACCATGCATTTCTTTCGGCTTGCAGGCCCGTTACGCCAAGCACCATGGCACTTGATAAAAAGGCATAAAATTTTCTCTTCATGTCATCCTCTTCTTTATATTAAGTATTTTGGCGCTATTCTAGCATAATTTTTTTAAGATTTGTTTTTAAAAAAAGAAAAATTGCGATCTGTGAGCGCATGGTCTAAGAGCTCTATGGGGTGTAAAAATTGTACAGATGATTCAATCTGTGCTAGAGAATTATTAATCTGCATTCTACAAGCCGAACACTCCGCACTCACCACCTGCGCTTTAGTTTGAGCAATATCTAAAGCCTTAGGCGCTCCTGCTTTTAAAACTAAATCATAATGCTCACTTTGCATACTCACTCCTCCAAACCCGCAACAACGATCGCTCTCTTGCATTTCAATTAAAGAGTGGTTGATCTGCAAAAGCGCGCGGGGTTCTTTAAAAACCCCTAAAACTTTTTTGGCATGGCAAGGATCGTGGTAAGTAAGAGTGAGGGGGATTTGTGGGCGCTTTTGTAAATAATTTTTAAGCGGGGTAGAATTAGCTAAAAAAGCAGAGGCTAGTTGTAACTTATCCTCTATGACTTTAAATTTTTCTAGCCAAGAGATGCGATCCTTCTCATCGCTTAGGCTTTCTAAAATGTGTAAATAGTCTTTTTTAAGCATACCTATACAGGTGGCCTCTGGAACTAAAATAGCCTCCACTTCAGAGGCAATAGAATAAAGTGAGGCGATGTTTTTTTGTGCTAAAAAATAGGCTGTGTCTAAATCCCCTGTAAAATACGCCGGTGCTCCACAACAAAACTGCTCAGGGATTAAAGCGCTGATATTAAGTTTATCTAGCAAGGAAAGCAGACTTTGACCCACTTCTGTATAGTTATAATTGCTCAAACAGCCGATAAAAATACCCACTTTTCTAGGCGGAGTACTGGTATCTAAAGGGTTTTGAGGGGTAATTAACCCCTTGTAGGTTTGTAAAAAGCTTTTTCTAGCAAAAGGAAAGATCACGCGTTTTTGCCAAGCTTTAGAGCCTTTAAAGCGCCATTTGAGTTTGTCCTCATCTTTTTTAAACACACAAGGCGCAAGTACATCACAAAGAGAAAACACAAAATCCATAAGTTTAGGATGCTTTAAAAGATAAAAATATATTTTCTTATGCCAACTAATGCCATGTTTATTTGCGCTCATGTGGCGGATTCTCTCTATCATGGCATCTATGGGTAAATGCAGGGGGCAGACTTGTACGCAAGTGGTGCATAAAAAGCAGGTTTCAAAGATTTTTTTAAGCGAGTTATCTAACTCTAAACTCTCTTGTTTGACCTGTGCGATCAAATCTAAAAACCCGCGCGGAGAGGTGATTTCATCTTTATGGATACGATAAATCGTGCAAGTGGGTATGCATTTAGCGCATTTAACACAGGCATTTGTACTGCTTTCTATTTCTTGCCAAAGGGCATTAAAATGATTAGAGGGTTTGGCTAAAACGCTTTTCTCCTTGGTGGGTTTTAAGATAGCTATCAAAAACCATAGCAATATTGCGCACCAACATGGCCCCTGTGGCGCTTGTTTTAAGCCCTGTATCGCTTAAAGTGAGTAGGCCATCTTGTTCATAAGGTTTAAGCGCCTTAAGCGCCTCTTTGAAATGTACTTTAAAATCAATGTGAAACGCTTTTTCAATGCTTGCAAAATCAATTTCTAAATTATTCATCAAATGCATGATCACCTCTTTTCTAAGCCTATCCTCTGCACTCAAAACTATCCCCCTCTCTACCGGCAAATGCCTGTTATCTAGTGCTTGTTCGTAGTGCTTGAGGTCTTTAAAATTTTGGGTGTAATAATCTAGCCCCTCCCCAATGCTAGTAACCCCCACCCCTATTGTCTGGGAAAATTTTTGGGTGGTGTAGCCTTGAAAATTGCGCCTAAGCTCTTTATTTTGCAAGGCTTTATAAAGCTCATTGTCTTTTTTAGCGAAGTGATCCATTCCTATCATCTCATAGCCATGATCTTTTAAAAAAGCGATGAGAAACTGCAAGAGTTCTAATTTTTGCTCCGGGGAGGGCAGGGTTTTAGGATCAATTTTCATGGTGTGCTTAATCCATGGGACATGGGCATAATTAAACACCGCGAGGCGATCTGGATCAAGCTTAAGCACCTTTAAAAGGGTTTGTTCAAAACTTTGAATACTCTGGAAAGGCAACCCATAAATGAGATCAAAGTTAATAGAGTGGATACCACAATCCCTAGCCCACTGCACTTTTTCTTGCACCAACTCAAAGCTTTGCAAGCGATTAACAGCCCTTTGCACCACAGGATCAAAATCTTGGATACCAAAACTCAAGCGGTTAAACCCTTGATTTTTAAGTACCTGCATTTGCTCAAAAGTAAAGTGTCTAGGATCAATCTCACAGCTTAGCTCAGCCTGAGAAGAAAAATTAGAAAAGAGGTTATAAATACTTTGGATGATGATCTCTAATTGCGTGGCATTAAAAAAAGTGGGAGTCCCGCCGCCAAAATGCAGTTGCACCACCTCTCTTTTTGTGTCTAAATATTGTTTTAATAAATCTAACTCTTTTTGTAAATAGGTGATGTAGCGCTCTTTTTTGGCTTGGCTACTCGTATAGATCACACTACAGGCACAAAAATAACAAGCACTTTTACAAAAAGGCAAATGGAAATACAAAGAGAGCGGGATTTGCGAATCACTTCTTTGAAAAGCTTCAATCAAATCGGCTTCTTGAAAATGCGGGCCAAATTCCACTGCTGTAGGGTAGCTGGTGTATCTGGGCCCGGGTTTGGAGTAGGAGGCAAACTTTTGGAAATCTAGAGTCTCCATATTAAAAGGGAATTTGCAAGTTATCCAAATCTAGTTCTTGTCTCTTGCTCTCTAAAAATTCTGGGAGATTAAAGAAAAGATTAGGATATTGTTTTTTAATTTGTTTGACCAAATCTAAAGAGCTAATTTTAGGCAAACTCCCATCGCTCCCACGCATAGCCTCTAATTTCTTAAAGACAACCGCCATCGCATCTGCAAAGTCTATGGGGGTGAGTGTGGCCATGTCGCGCTCTAATTCTACGATAACTTTATCCTCATAGGCTTTTTGAATCATCCGTACGATGTATTGGAGTAAGGACTCTGGAATCACAACATATTTTTGATCTTGATCGTCTTTGACAAACCATGCTTCTTTGGTGTTAAAATCCCCTTCCTCTAATTCTAAAAGCATTTGTTTAGGTGAAAGCAATTTAGCCTGAACTCTATTTTTCCCTGATTCTAAACTTTGATAAATTTCTTGCATATCCGCTGGTTCATTTAAATGGGCTTTATTGCCTCTATTTTTACCAGATCGTGAACTTTGCATATACACCTCTCTTTCTGCCTATTTTAACATGTTTTAATTATTCTTAATAGAAATCCGGGCAAATGCGTTACCTTGTTTTTTAAAGGTCGTTTTATTTCAAAGGAGAGCAAATATTAAAGGGTGTTTGTGTGTAGCGTTGGTAGGTGTACTTTGCAGATGGATAACTACAAGTCTACCCGCCTTTAGTAGATAGTTTTACTAACTTCTTGTATAAAACGCCTCCACACCACTAAGTTTAGCCCCCATATTTAAGAGTAAAAAATCTGCCACCACTAAGGCTAACAAACTCTCACACACCACACTCCCACGAATTGCAATACAGGGATCATGCCTACCTTTAATCTCTAATTCTACACTTTGGTAATGGATATTGATACTCTCTTGTTTGAGGGCTATACTAGAGGTGGGTTTAAAATGCACCCACACTAAAATATCCTCCCCCGTGCCCATTCCTCCAAGCACCCCCCCGCTATGATTGCTCTTAAAGCCTTCTTTATTCATGGCATCGTTATAAACACTACCCCGCATAAAAGAGGCATGAGGATCGCCTATAAAAACCCCCTTCACCCCATTAAGCCCCATCATCACACTAGCAATCCGCCCATCTAATTTATCATAAAGTGGCTCACCTAAACCTAGTAGATTTTTATGCGCTTTAGCTTTAATTAAAACAACCCCTCCCAAACTATCCCCACTTTGTTTAGCCTCTAAAATGGCTTGTTTTTGATTAGCCTCTACCTTAGCATCTAAACTACAAATAACACTTTCTCTAGCAAAATTAAAATCTAAATTAGTAGCCTCTATCCCTCCCACACTAAAAACCCCTCCCATAACTTCCATGCCAAGCTGCTTTAATAAAAGTTTAGCAATCGCTCCAGCCCCCACTCTAATCACGCTTTCCCTAGCCGATGCGCGCCCCCCGCCTCTATAATCTCTAATGCCATATTTAGCAAAAGTACTAAAATCAGCATGCCCGGGTCTAAAATTCTCTTTAAGATTAGAATAATCCTTGCTCCTGACATTTTGATTATGCACTAAAAGCCCAATGGGAGCGCCGGTACTCTTGCCTTCAAATACCCCGCTTACAAGCTCAATCATATCCTCTTCTTGGCGAGGGGTGGTAAAAATACCCGTGCTTTTACGGCGATTTGTCTCTGCTTGGATAAAATCTAGATCAAGATTTAAACCAGCTGGTACCCCCTCTAAAACCCCTCCAACCATGTTTGCATGCGATTCTCCAAAGGTAGTAAGCCTTAGCATTCTACCCAGTGTATTCAAGGCAATTCCTTACTTAGTTGTTTATAAGCCACTTGGGCACAAAGTTGTTCGGCTTGTTTTTTACTCCCAGCCTTGCAAGTCCCATAAAGTTTATTTAAAATAAAAATTTGCATTTCAAATTGCTTAGCGTGATCCGGACCACTTTCACTTTTAAGCGCATAAATTGGAATGGCTTTGAAGCGCGCTTGGGTTAATTCTTGTAAAGCGCTTTTATAGTCCATAAACAAGGTTTGGGGGGATAAGTTAGGGTAGGTTATGTCTAATAAGTCTTGGATTAAGTTTTTAATGATCCCTAAGCCGCTTTCTAAATAAATAGCCCCCATTAAGGCTTCAAAGGCACTTGAAAGAATGGAGGGTTTGGTATGGCCATTATTATTAGCTTCAGCTTGTGAGATTAAAATATGATCTTGCAAGTTTAAAGATAAGGCTAATTTAAAAAAGGCTTTCTCATTGACTAAAGAAGCGCGCATTTTAGAGAGATCGCCCTCTTGCAAATCAGTAAAACGGGTGAACAAAATCTCAGCTACTACCAAATCTAGCACAGCATCGCCTAAAAATTCTAATCTCTCGTTGTTTTTGTGCGCTTTTGTACTTCTATGTGTTAGGGCTTGTTGTAGCAATAAAGGGTCTTTAAACGCATAACCCAAGCGTTTTTGGAGGGTTTCAAACATCTTAAATCCTTTTATCCTTAAGACGGGCAAAATGTGGCTTTTTGTTTGTAGTTTAGGGCTTGTTCTCTAGCAAGTTTATCACAGCGCTCATTTTCTGTATGTCCGTTATGGCCTTTGATCCAATGAGTGGTGATTAAATGATTAGCCTTAAGCGCTAAAAACTCTTTCCACAAATCCACATTTTTAACCTTAGAAAAATTTTTATGAATCCAGACTTGTAACCACTGGCTAATGCCATAGCAAACATAAGTTGAGTCGCTGTATAAATCAATTTTACACGATTCTTTGAGAACTTTAAGGGCTTCATTGACGGCTCTTAATTCCATGCGGTTATTGGTGGTGTGTAATTCCCCGCCTTGAATGATTTTTTCAACACCGCGGTAACGCAAAATAGAACAATACCCGCCAAAACCCGGATTACCCAGAGCCGAGCCATCACAAAAAAGCTCAATCTGTTTCATGCATTCTCCTAATTCAAATTGCCATTTTTACTATAATCGCTAGGGTGTTTGTCTAAACTCAAGATAACTTCCTTTGGCCCGATTTTAGCACAAACCAAACAGCGATAACTCTCAAACGGAGAAAGACTTTTACAAGCTGTGCACTTATAGCTAAAGTTTAAACTCAAAGCATATTGTTTTTGAAATGTCTTAAAAACTTCTAACTCTAAAGTGTGGCATTTTCCTTGTATATACCCCTTAGCCACAAACACTTCTAAGAGATGGGGGTGTAAATCTTGCAAATAGGGTTTGATTTCTAAATAGTCTATATCCCAAAGCAAATCAATAAAAGGTACTGCCTCTTTTAAATGCGTGATTTCCTCAAAAAATAGGGTTTTATGGTAGGTTTTAAGGTGTTTAAGGGCTAGTTTGTAGAGTTTATTTTGTTGGCGTCCTAGTTCTAAAATAGCCATGCTTTTATCCTCTAATCCTAAATCTTGCTCCATTAAAACTTGCATTTGTAGGTAATAATAATCATCTAATAACCCACTCTCCCCTAAAGCGTCTAAACATTCTAAAATCTCCAAAGCTGTTTGTGGATCACACATTGTTTCATAAACCTGCACCATTGCCTGCAACGCATGGGCATTTCTAGGATCGATACGCAAAACCTCTACCAAAATATCGCGCGCTTTTTGCACATAACCCATATCAATATAGGCTTTGGCTAAGTTTTCTAAAATCACAATGCGTTCATTTTGATATTTAAGCAAGAGCACTAAATAAATTTTAATAGCCTGCTCACTGCTGCCATATGTAGCGTAGTGTTTGGCTAGAAACATCCATGTTTTAAACCCTAAAACCTCTAGCGGGTTTTCTTGTTCTTTTTGTAAAAGTTGTTGTACTTCAAAGGCTAGTTCTACTTGTGTGTAAGAAAGTGAGAGGGCATTGAGAATTTTAAGGTTGCGGCGATGGGCTAGAGTGGAGCGGCAATAATCTAGTAAAATCACACCCCCGATAATAAAAGCCAAAACCGCCACGCTAAAAAGCGAGTCTTTATAAATAAAGGCTAATTGCTCCACCAAAAAGCCCTAGCGTAAAAATTTGATCTTAGCTTTGACCCGTAGTTTTTCATAATATTCGGCTAAGATTTTATCTTGTTGCTCCTCTATTAATTTATTGGCAATAAAACCCCTTGCTTGGACAAAAGACACCTCTTGTTTGCCTAATTTTTCCTCAATATAAAAGGCCACATAATTACCCCCCCCCGCATTTAAAATAGGCGTAAAGGTGTGCTCTTTAGTGGAGAGAAACATCTGGGCAATTTGGGGATTTAAAGCCTTAATGCTAATTCTTTCCTCTCCTTTAGTAACTCCGGGTACATCTGTATCTTTATGTTCTAGAGCTTGGGTAAGAGTCTGGGTGTCTTTAGCCGTATAACGGGTGGCAACCACATCGCTAGGCACAGTAAACTCATCTCTATGGGCATTGTAATACTCGCGCATTTTGGTTTCGCTATTGGTGTTTACATTAAAAAGCAAAATATTACGCAATAACTCCCGTGTTTCTAGCTGCTTTTTTAATTGCGCTTTGTAGGCAACTGGATTAATCCCCTCACCTGCTAGGGTACGCATAAAATCGCTTACATTCATTCCGTTATGTTTGGCGATATTTTCAATCTCAGCATCAACTTTATCATCCTCTATATCAATTTTAAGCCGTTTGATTTCTTGGGCTTGGATGCGCTGGAGAATTAATGAGTTAATCGCTTGTTGGCGGTTAACATGGTTGAGTTTCTCCTGCATTTCAATCTGATAGAGGGTAATGGGATCGTTATTTACCGTAAGAGCAATTCCGCCCACAATCCCATCTCTGCGGTTTTCTATCATATCCTCTGGGGAGGTTTTTTGCTGTTTTTGTGGCGTTTGGGCTGCTTGTTGAGTCTCTTTATTTACCGGTTTAGGTTGTTTGGTTTTCTCCGTGTGCCTTTGTTTTGGTGGCAAACTTCGCCGCAAAGATTGTTTGATTCTTTTATCCAAACTTCTAGCCCGACTCTTATTACCAGAAGCGCCACTACCCGTAACAGACTCCACCTTAGAACCTGCTCCCTGCAAAAGCACACACCCCACACACAAAGCAAGCCCCACACGCGATAACAATACCCAAGAACTAGAACAGGATTTTCTAACAAATTGGATAGACTTTAACAATTTTTTTCTCGTGTTGGTTTAACCACTCAAGTATAGTATAGCCAGACTAAGGAGCAGATTAAAAACCATAGATACAAAAATAACCAAGAGTGGTTATAATCTCTACATTTTTGAAAAAGGAACTTTTATGTCTTCTTCTATCTTTGA
This sequence comes from Helicobacter suis, assembly GCF_902196135.1. Taxonomy (GTDB): domain Bacteria; phylum Campylobacterota; class Campylobacteria; order Campylobacterales; family Helicobacteraceae; genus Helicobacter; species Helicobacter suis_A. The sequence goes on from NZ_CABIKE010000001.1 coordinate 251,430, forward strand.
AAAACTCACGCATAATCTCAAAGAAGCCCTTGATCAAGCGCTTTCTTTGGCCTTGCATGCTAAAAATCCTGAGATTGAGCCTTTGCATTTATTCTGGGCTTTACTCTCTAATCACAGCTCTTTACTCAACCAAGCCTTAATTAAAATGGGTATAGATAAAACCCCGCTAGAATTAGAAGCCCGCAGTTTAGCCGACAAACTGCCCAAAAGCTCGCAAGTAAGCGCGCAGGATCTACGCCTGAGTAAAAATCTAGTTGATGGCTTGCAGGCAGCTTTAGGTTTAGCGCTAAAAAAAGGGGATTTATACGCGGCGATTGATACTTTTATTGAAGCCAATATAGAAAGTTTTAAGGCATGTTTTGGTCAGTTTTTAGATACAACAGAGCTTTTAAAAACTTTAGAGAGTTTAAGACAGGGGGTTAAAATCCAAGAACCCAATGACGATGCCAACTTAGAAGCTTTAGAAAAATATGGAATCAACCTGACAGCTAAGGCCTTAGATAATGGGCTTGATCCAGTCATTGGGCGCGATGAGGAAATTTTGCGGATGATGCAAATTCTTATTCGTAAAACTAAAAACAACCCTATTTTACTTGGCGAGCCCGGGGTGGGTAAAACCGCTGTTGTAGAAGGGCTAGCCCAACGAATCGCTAAAAAAGAAGTCCCGCTTTCTTTGCAACATAAACGGGTGGTGATGTTAGATTTAAGCATGCTTGTTGCGGGGGCTAAATACAGAGGCGAATTTGAGGAGCGCTTAAAAAAAGTGATAGAGGAAGTGAAAAAAGCGGGGAATGTGATTTTATTTATTGATGAAATCCACACTTTAGTAGGGGCGGGTGCTTCAGAGGGGAGCATGGACGCGGCTAATATTTTAAAACCGGCTCTAGCTAGAGGGGAACTACACACCATTGGCGCGACTACGCTAAAGGAATACCGCAAATATTTTGAGAAAGATAGCGCGCTGACTAGGCGTTTCCAGCCCATCTTTGTAAATGAGCCTAGCGTGAATGAGACTTTACAGATTTTAAGAGGGCTTAAAGAAACGCTAGAGGCACATCATAATGTCAGCATTAATGATAGCGCTTTAGTAGCTAGCGCTAAGCTCTCCAGCCGCTATATCCCCGATCGCTTTTTACCCGATAAGGCTATTGATTTAATTGATGAAGCGGCTGCAGCACTCAAAATGCAAATTGAATCTGAGCCCTTTGCGCTTTCTCAAACCAAACGCAGTATCCAACAACTAGAGGTAGAAAAGCAAGCGCTTTTAATGGAGGAGAGCGAGGGCAATAAGGAACGATTGGCGGTGGTAGAAAAAGAATTAGAACACGCTTTAGAGGAAAAACAACGGCTAGAGGCGCAGTTTAGCAACGAACAAAAGGTTTTTAAAGACATTGCAGAGGCTAAAAACACCATTGAAAATTTAAGGCGCGAGTCAGAAATAGCCAAACAACAAGCAGATTTTAGAAAGGCCGCTGAGATCGATCATGACAAAATCCCCACCCAAGAAAAAGAGGTACAGGCTTTAGAAAAACAACTTTCTGCCATGCAAGAACAGGGCTCTCTTTTAGAACATGCGGTGAGTAAAGAGGGGATTGCGCGCATTGTGAGCCAGTGGACACAAATCCCGGTACAAAAGATGCTACAAGAAGAGAAAGACAAGATTTTACACATGGAAGAAGAGCTAGAAAAACATGTGATCGGACAAAAAGCGGCTATTATGGCTATTTCTAAGGCCATTAAACGCAATAAGGCAGGTTTGAGCGATCCAAATAAACCCATTGGGAGTTTTTTATTCTTAGGGCCTACGGGGGTGGGTAAAACTCAGAGTGCTAAAAGTTTAGCCCACTTTCTTTTTGATAGCCAAAAGAATTTGATCCGTTTAGATATGAGTGAGTATATGGAAAAACATGCGGCCAGTCGGTTAGTGGGCGCGCCTCCGGGGTATGTGGGTTATGAAGAGGGGGGGCAATTAACAGAGGCGGTTAGGCGCATGCCCTATAGTGTGGTACTCTTTGATGAGATTGAAAAGGCACATCCAGATGTTTTTAATATGCTTTTACAAATTTTAGATGAGGGGCGTTTGACGGATAATAAAGGGGTGGTGGTGGATTTTAAAAACACCATTATTATTTTAACAAGCAATATTGCCAGCGAGGCTATTATCCAGTTAAGCGATGCAGAAGCCAAGAGAAAAGCGGTACAAGATACCCTTAAAAACTATTTTAAACCCGAGTTTTTAAACCGCCTAGATGATGTGGTGATCTTTAATCCTTTAGAAATGGAGAGCATTGTACAGATTGTGGATTTACTCTTTATGCAAATCCAAGAAAAACTCAAGGAAAGAGATATTGTCATTGAGATGAGCCAAGCGGCTAAAGAATACATCGCCAAAAGCGGGTTTGATCCTATTTATGGCGCGCGTCCGCTTAAACGGGCTTTGTATGAGGAAATAGAGGATAGACTAGCGACTTTACTTTTAGAAACGCATACAGATACCTCTAATCTACTTTTTGATGTGGAGAATGGGGGCATTGTGATTAAGAAATTTTAAGGGGCGGTTATGACAAGAAAAAAGAGAGTAGAAAATCTAGATGCAAACAAAGAGGCTATCCCTGATAATGTGATTCGCATTGAAACAAAAGATGATTGTGAGGATTATATAGAAATTATCTTTGATAGACCGGTAGCAGAAATAAAAAGAGAAATAGCCGCGCAAAAAAAGGCTGAGAGACTTTTATTAAACCAAAAGAGGACTTGGTGGTGGCGGCTTAAACGCATTTTTAAAAGAGGGCAAAATGAAAAACATACGCACAGGCATACAAAAGCAGGAGAACCCGCCTGAAAACCAAATATTTTTAGTCTTTAAAGCTTTAGGGTAAGCGAGCAAATTAACAGGAGCAGTTTATGCATTTATTTTCTTTAGGTAAGCAAATCGTAGCGTTATGGTTTTTTACGATTTTGGTGGTGGTGGCAACTTTGCTTTTATTTGCTAAGAGCAGTTATGAGTCTGTGGATCGCGTTAATACTTTTGTTAGTAAGGATTTTAGACAGCTTTTAGGTGAAAAGCTCCAGCTCTCTATTGACACTTTAGCCTATAGCCTTTCTAATGCTATTAAAAATGCCCCTACAGATGCAGTAAGACAACAAATCGTTACTGACAGGCTTAAAGGCTTTCGCTTTGAGAGGGATAAATCGGGTTATTATTTTGTCTTTAAGAAAACCACTTTGATGTATACAGGCAACCCGGAGTACCGCATTGGGGTAGATGAGGAAAACCTCAAAGATATAAATGGGGTGCACTATTTTAAAAAACTCTATAATAAGGCAATACAAGGCGGGGGCTTTGTAGACTACATCGCGCCTAAACCTTTGCCAGAAGGTGGGTCTCAAGATACGCCTAAAATTTCCTACGCCCAAAAGATTGCCGGTACAGAGGATTGGTGGGTGGGAGCGGGGGTTTATATGGATAATGTGGCTAAGCGCACCTACATGATCACCTCTGAAATTGAAAGAGATGTCAGGCACTCCTTTTACATTTATGCCTGCATTGTGGCTTTGATTTTGCTGATTGTAGTCGTACCTCTGTATTACTTTTTCTACCGCAAGATCACGGGCAATATTAAAACCCTTAATGGGGGACTCAACCAGTTTTTTAGCTTTATTAATTATGAGAGTAAGCAAGCCCCACAGACGATGATCTTGCGCTCTAAAGATGAGTTTGGGCAAATGGCGCAGGCTTTAAACACCAATGTACAAAAGGCCTGTAGCCATTTAGCAGATGATCAAAACTTTTCAGAGGAGGCACTCCATATTTTAGGGAGCGTGCGGGCAGGAGATTTGAGTAAAAACATTAAAACAAATGCCTCTAACCCACAACTCCAGCATTTAGGGAGCAACCTCAACGATTTTTTTACCTTTTTGGATCACATCTTCCGCCAAATTTGTAGCACGATTCAAATTTATTCTAAAAACGATTTTACAAAGGGTATGGATACGGCCACTTTGCAAGGTAGCTTTTTACAACTCGTTAACGATCTTAATACCTTGCAACAAAGCATCGTAGACTCGCTAAAGCATTCCTTAGATTTTGCCCACACCCTTAATGAGGAAACAAAAACCCTTAATAAAACCGCCTCTAGTCTGCAAGATGCCTCCAAACAACAAGCGCAGTCTTTAGAACAAACTACTAGTATGCTTGAGCAAATTAGCGCCTCTATGCAGGGGGTGAATGCTAAAAGCCATGAAGTGATCGAACAATCTGATGGCATTAAAAACATGGTGCTTATTATTAATGAAATTGCCGATCAAATTGGTTTATTGGCTTTAAATGCGGCTATTGAAGCAGCTAGAGCCGGTGAACACGGCAGAGGGTTTGCGGTGGTAGCTGATGAGGTAAGAAAACTTGCCGAGCGCACACAAAAATCTTTAAGAGAAATTGAGGTGAGTACGCAATCTCTCACGCAAAGTATCAATGATTCAGCCAGCGCTGTAGAAGAGCAGACCGCAAATATTGCTAAGATTAACGAGGCAATGGAAACGCTTAAAGAAACCACGATACACAATGCAGAGATTGCCAGTACTTCCCTAGATATTAGCCAAAATGTGGCCGCGATTGCGCAAAAAATCCTAGATGAAGCCAATAGTAAGAAATTTTAGACACTAGAGAAAATAATAGCTAAATGGGGCAGCTAAGCAGAGATAAGGGTTATTTTTTGCTAAAATTAACAAAGAAAATCCTAAAAATAATAACTTTTTAGTAAGGAGTCCCATGCAAAAAATAACAAAGGGAATTTTAATAACATTAGCAGGAATGTCTCTTGTACTCTCAGGCTGTGCTATCAATATTGGAGCAAAATCTACAAACAAACAAGCCAAAAAGCTAAGGCTTAAGAAAAATACCGCCTCTTTAGATTTTAACTACCCCATTGATATTAGGCAAGAAGATCTAAATAACCACACCATTGCTATTTTAGACCCACATATCCAAGCAGATGAAAATGTTGGGCCCTATATTAAGCAATTCCAAAGCGCCCTAGTCAAGCAGGTTCAAGAGGTACTTGAAAAAAAGGGTTATAACATCATACACCTCACATCTGCACGAAACTTAACACCCGAGCAAAAAATTAAAATATATTCTGTTTTAAAAATCAAAGGATGGGTGGGCGTACTTGAAGATGCAGATATTAATATAGATAACCCAGAGGATACTAACATGAAAACAACAGTCGATCAAAGTGCTGGGGCTGTTTTGTTTCAATTCTTTGAACCAAAAACAGGGCGCACCACCCATAACTTTGCTATTAATGTAGGCGGAGAACATGCCATCACTTATTCCTATTTGCAACAAATAACAGATAGTTTTGCTGGTGCAAACTCAATTAGTCTTGGCGCAGTCAGTTTAGTTGATCGCAACCAAATGGATAAAAACCGTGATGATGCAATCCATACAATTCTTAACAAGGTGTATGGAGATGTGATCAAAAAACTAATCTACTGGGTAATTAACACCGACTTAAAGCAATATAGAAAAGTCATCGATCAAATTAGAAATAAACTTGTTCTTTAATCTCAAATCAATATGTGGGCGTCTAATCTAACAACAAAACCTAATCATTTGGGCACTTCACAACACCCATACAAAAATTAAGCACCACATCGCTAAATTGGTATTTTAATCCCAAATTTTAAGGTGTAATAAGATTATTATGCTAGACTTAGGCGGTATCTTTTTGGATATGGGGCTGAACAGGATTTCGACAGGAATTGCGTCGCGTGGGTGGCATGCCAAGTGTCTCTTGTAAAACGACACAAACAATAACCGTAAACAATCCTAATTACGCTCCCAACTACGCTAAAGCAGCGTAGCGAGCCGGAAACTTAGCTGATCAACTGGTGTTGGCTTGGTATTTCCGTCATTTTTGCCAGTTGCCTTTAAAAAGCGCCCGCTTTTAAAGTAAGAAAAGGGCTATGGTCTTGCTAAGATTTTTAGAGAGATTGGATCGCAAGCACCAGAATCTCACCAATTTCTCTAAGCATGTAGAAGCCCGCGAAAGGATGTGATTTTTGGACTGGGGTTCGATTCCCCACGGCTCCACCATTAATCTAAGTTGTATAATAAAGGATTGATTAGATACATGGATTTTAAATTATACCCCTATGTTTTAGCTCCTTTTTTCTTGCTTTTTTCGCTTTGTTTGTCGCCACTAATAGCTATTGACATTCAAGCACTCGTAGATGAACAAATCAAGAGCGCAGGGTTAGCAGCCCAGTTAGTTACCAAGAGTAATAAAATGCTTGAAGATGCCATCAATACAGGGAAAAGTTACCAACAAGTCAAGCAATTAGATAAGCTCCACCAAGAATCGCAGAATCTAAAATCTGTACTCTCTCCTAATCAAGATACACCAGACAAACCAAAGAATTTAGGGGCGATTTTTAAACATGCCATCGAACCCCCCATTGATTTAGATAAGGCGCTGAGTCTGACAAATGCGTTGCAAAAGGAAATTAAAAACGCAACCCAAACTGGGATTAATTTTTCTCCCCTGTTAAGCATACTCAACAAATTAGAAGACTCGCTACAAAATGCTTTAGATCTTAAATCCCAGTGGCTAGATACAAGAAAAGCTAACTAATGCATCCAGTGGCGTACATCTCCGCTATAACGCACGCTTTTAGTGTCTGAATCTTGGATTTTCTGAATAATTTCTTGTAAGCCTAGAGCTTGTTGATCGTCTTCAGCATAGCTATAATGCATATGTGCACTTAAAACCCCTACAGCTTGTTCAATGGCTTTATTGGCCTCTAATTCTTCTTGGACATTATCTGCTTCAATCAAGGCAATTAAAATACCCTTATCCCGATCAAAGGTGGGTACTTCTACATGAGAAATGGCTTGAATAGCTTTTAAAGAAGCCTCAAAAGTTTCTACATTAACCTTGACAATTACACTTGAAATATTCACTTTAACCTCCTTGTGTAATGAGTTGGATTGCTTGAGTAGGGCACACCCCCACACACATGCCACAACCCGTGCAAGATGTTTGGATACTAGGATAAAAAAGCCCTGTAAAATGGATAGCATCTACTATGCAAGCATCTTTACAAGAAAAACAGATCACCTTTTGATAACTTAAACATGTGCTTAGATCAATCTGGGCAATTGCTTGGATCAAATCACCCCGCGCCTCTTCTAAGACTTTAAACCCCGTGCTCTCACAGGCTACAATACATTTTTTACAAAAGGTACAACCCCTTTGTTCTACCTGCAAATAGGGTTTATTCTGTTCTATTTTAAAAATAATTTTCTCTGGACAGCTAGATACGCATTCTGCGCTACACTCTAGGCAAGCATCTGCTTTCTCCGGATTAAAATAGGGCAAAGGAATAGGGGATTTAGAAGGGTTTAAAAGATCTTTAAAGGGTTTTCTTGTCATGTAAATCCAATCCAACCGGGCAGTGATCGCTACCTAAAATGTGGTGATAAATAGAGGCACTTTGTAAACAAGAGTTAAGGGTTTTAGAGGTTAAAAAATAATCAATGCGCCAACCGATATTTTTAGCCCGCGCTTGGTTGATATAACTCCACCAAGTATAACTTTCTGTTTTAGTGGGATAAAAATGGCGGAAAGTATCAATTAAGCCTAAATTGAGTAATTGTTCAAATGCATCGCGTTCAGGATCGCTAAAACCGGCATTATAGCGGTTACTCTGTGGATTGGTTAAATCAATTTCATTATGCGCTACATTTAAATCCCCACACACCACAACAGCTTTTTTTTGCATAAGATTTTGTAAAAACCCCCTAAAAGAGCGCTCCCATTCTAAGCGGTAGGGCAAACGCAATAAACCTCTTTGTGCATTAGGGGTATAGACATTAACCAAATAAAAATTGGGGTATTCACAGGTAATTACCCGCCCTTCTGTATCATGCTCTGCTATGCCAATGCCATAGCTAACTTGCAGTGGCGCAATTTTGCTTAAGGTGAGTACGCCACTATAGCCCTTTTTTTGTGCGCTATTCCAAAAGAGCTCATACCCTTTAAAACAAAAAGACGCCTGCTCTTGTTGCATTTTAGTCTCTTGTACACAAAAAATATCTGCTTGGCTTTGCTCTAAAAAATCGCAAAACCCTTTTTGCATACAGGCGCGCAAGCCATTAACATTCCAAGAGACTAGCCGCATTGCTTTCCTTGTTGCTAGAATTAATGAATCATTATAACATCTTAAGTAAAATTTAGTGTAATTTATAGTAGAATAAGAGCTTTTGAAGGCTTGATAGCTCAGTCGGTAGAGCAGAAGATTGAAAATCTTCGTGTCGGTGGTTCGATTCCGCCTCAAGCCACCATTCCTCTTAATAGACTATGCTACAATACACCCATGCAATTACGCCCTTCCATTATTCAAACGCTGGTAGCATTTTTACAAACAGAGAGTTCTCAACGCGGTTTTGTACGCGTGGTTTATGGTTTAAGCGGGGGAGTAGATAGCGCGGTTGTGGGGGTGTTATGCCAAAAAGCCTTTGAAAATAACGCCCACGCTTTACTTATGCCCGCCTTAAACACACCAAAAAGCGCTTTGCAAGATGCGTTATTGCTCTGTGAGCGTTTTAATATTGCTTATACTCAATGTCCCATTACTCCCTACCATAGCGCCTTTAAACAAGCATACCAAGAGGCTAGCCCAATTAGGCAGGGTAATTTTTGCGCGCGGATGCGCATGGCTATGCTTTATGATTATGCCTTAGCTGACAACGCTTTAGTGGTGGGCACGAGTAATAAAAGCGAAATCTTATTAGGATATGGTACGATTTTTGGGGATTTAGCTTACGCTATTAATCCTATTGGCAATTTATTTAAAACCCAAGTTTATGAGCTTGCGCGCATGTTAGAAATCCCTACTAGTATTTTAGATAAACCGCCCAGTGCAGATTTTTATCATAATCAAAGCGATCAAGACGAATTAGGCTATAGTTATACACAAATTGATCCATTGCTCTTACACATGGAGCAAAACCCGCATTTAAACACTCAAGATTTAATTAATTTAGGTTTTGCACCTGATTTAGTACACACTATAAAAGAAAGAGTGGCTAAAAACGCCTTTAAACGCGTGATGCCAACTTTATGCCCTCTATGACTTGGTTAGAACGCTATTTTTACCGCCCCTCTCTTTTTCAAAAAGCTTTGGCTTACGGGCTATATCCGCTCTCTTTTTTCTATGAAAAAATTGCAACCCTTAAACGGCAATTGGCTTCTTTTGAGGATTTGAATATTCCTATTATTAGTGTAGGTAATCTAGTAGCTGGAGGGAGTGGGAAAACACCTTTTATTTTAGCGCTTGCCCAAATCTTAGCCCCACTCTACCATGTAGGCATTGTGAGTCGGGGTTATAAACGCGCTTCTAGCGGGTTAGTGGTGGTGAGTGCGCGGGGGGATATTTTAGTGTCTGAACAAAAAGCAGGCGATGAGGCGTTTTTACTGGCTAAGGCGCTAAATAAATGCAGCGTGATTGTGAGTGAAGCGCGCAAAGAAGGCGTATTAGAGGCTAAAAAATTAGGGGCACAGGTGGTGTTATTAGATGATGGGTTTCGTTTTAATTTTAAAAAACTTAATATCTTACTCAAGCCAGAATCCACGCCCTATTTTGATTTTTGTTTGCCTAGTGGGATTTATCGCGAATGCCCTAAATGTTACACTCTAGCTGATATTATCGCACAAGAGGGAGTGGACTACACAAGAGAAGTACAGGTTTTAAACCCTACTTCTAGAATGCTCTTAGTTACCGCTATTGCTAATCCTAGCCGTTTAGATACTTATTTGCCTAAAGTGGTGGGCAAACTCTACTTTTTTGATCATGCAAACTTTTCTCTAAAGCGTTTGCAACGAGAATTTATAAATCATAGTGCCACTTCTTTACTAGTAACCTCTAAAGATATGATAAAACTTAGCCACTGTCCTATCCCTTTAAGTCTTTTAGATTTGCGCCTACATATCCAGCCAGCTATCCAAGCTAAAATTCTAAACTATGTCCAAATCTAGCACCAGATTATAAGGGTCAAAAACAAAATAACAAATGGTTGGCATGAAAACATGGGGGGTTTTATTCTGTAAGTGTTGGATTTTACTAGCTCTATTCTCTATTTGTTGGGCTAAGAATTTAAGTTATATGTCTTCGGCCTATCAAGTGGGTATGGTTTATTTAAAACCTTTAAATGCTAACAAACCTCTTCAAGGGGCTTCTATTACTTGGGGATATGAATACAACCCTAAGCATGATTGGTCTTATGGCCGTTATTATGCTTTTTTAGATTATGGAAATGTACTGTTAGACCCCGGAACTTCTAAACAGGCTAATTTATTCACTTATGGAGTGGGCGCGGATTTAATGGTAGCTTATAATAAAAACCCGATTAATTGCTGGGCGTTTTTTTTTGGGCTACAGCTAGCGGCTAATACTTGGGTGATTAATAGGCGATCTAAGGATTTAATCTTAAACACTTGGGATTCTTTTAAAAATTTTACTTTCAAACCCGCTTACTTTAGAGCTATTGGGACATTTGGGGTGCAATTCCGCACGATTGTAACATGGCATATTGTAGATGTAGAAGTTGGGATGAAGATTTTTCTAAACCCAGAAAAACAAAGCCCTTTTGAGCGCAATCTCTTATTTTTCATCTCACACGCATGGCATTTTTAAACCATGCGCGCTAGCAAATCCAAAGCATTAACAAAAGATTAACCTCTTTAAGGCACAATGGCTATCTGTAGATTTCTTAGGTTTCCAAATCCAAATTAGGAGACAGAGAGCAACATAACAACAGCAAAGAACTTTCCCCAACAGCTAGGAAAGTGGTTTACAAACAGCTTATCATGGATTTGCAGCACGGCTAGGTGTATCAAACACGGCGCGTATTCTACTACAAAGAGCCACCCTTGTCAAGGTAAAAACGCTAAAAATTTGGCGCATTGTCAAAATAGATTAGACTTTAGCGTCTAATACAAATTGAATCACAAACAAGACCCCAAAAAGATAAAGTAGGGGGTGTACTTCTTTAAACTTGCCCCGAGAGATTTTAATTAAGGGATAAAGAATAAGACCCACACCCACGCCATTTGTGATGCTATAAGAAATAGGAATCCAAAAGAGTACAAAAAAGGCAGGCAAAGCCTCTTCTAAGTCTTGCCAATCAATTTGGCTTAAATGACTCATCATCATAAAACCTACAATAATGAGTGCGGGGGAGGTGATGGCTGGCACGCTAGCTAAAGCTTTAGCCAAAGGCGCTAAAAAAAAGAGCAAAGCAAAGAGAAAAGCCACCACAACGCATGTAAAACCCGTGCGTCCTCCCATACTCACTCCCGCACCAGATTCAATATAGGTGGAGGTGGGCGAAGTGCCTGCAAGAGCCCCTATGGCGCTAGCAATGGCATCTGCTGATAAAGCACTTCTGGCATTTAAAAAATAATCGCCCTCCAAAAGATTAGCTTGCTTGGCTACTCCAATCATGGTAGCTGTGGTATCAAAGAGCATGACTAAAAAGAAAGTAAAGATCACAGCGCCTAAATCTGGTTTAAAGGCATGTAAAATATCTAGCTTTAAAAAAGTGCTATCTATGTTTTTGGGGAGTTCAAAGAGATGTTCAGGGAGTTTAAGATGTCCTAAGAGAAGGGCTAAAAAAGCGGTGATGAGAATGCCTAAAAAAATAGCTGCGCGCACACGATTGACGAGTAAAACAATGGTGATAAACAATCCAATTAAGGACATATAGGCAATGGGCTGGGAAAAATTGCCTAAGGTGATGATAGTAGCTGGGGAGGATTCAACTAAATGGGCATTTTGCATGCCAATAAAGGCGATAAAAAGCCCGATCCCGGCTGCAATACCTGCTTTTAAAGAGGTGGGAATGGCTTTAATAAGCGCCTCTCTAAAACCAGTCAGTGAGAGGCATAAAAAAATCACAGAGGCAATAAAAACACTCCCTAAAGCGCTTTGCCAAGGAATGCCCATTCCAAGCACCACCACAAAGGCAAAATAGGCGTGCATGCCCACCCCGGGGGCAATAGCAATGGGATAATTAGCCACAAGCCCCATAATTAAAGTACCGACGATAGTGGCTAATAAAGTGGCCATAAACACGCCATCAAAATCCATGCCTGTTTTTTGTAAAATGGCTGGGTTGACAATGGCGATATAGGCCATAGTTACAAAAGTGGTAAGACCGGCTAAAGTTTCAATACCAAGCGAAGTACGGCGCTCTTTAAAACGGAAGAAACGGGCTAAAAATGCTACCATGCAGGGGTTGCTCCTTTTGTTAAAATTCATCTAAAAGTAAATGGAGCAACGATTTTGAAATTGTAGTTTATCAAACTAAAATAGGGCTTAAATGCAAATTGTTTTAGAACATTTAGAGATTTTATTAAAGGGGCGGTGTTTGCTAGGGTTTTCAGGGGGAGGTGATTCAGTGGCGTTATTTTTTTTGCTTAAAAAAGAGGGTGTAAACTTTGACATCGCCATTTTAGATCATGGATTGCGCGCGCAGAGTCAAGAAGAGATCGCCTATGCTAGGCATTTAGGACAGATATATAGCAAGCGTGTACATGTGAGACAAGTGCATTTAAGCGGGAGTAATTTAGAGGCGCGCTATAGAAAAGAGCGCTATAGCTTTTTTGAGCGGATTATTCAAGAGTTTAACTACACCCATTTAATCCTAGCCCACCATCTTAATGATAAATTAGAGTGGTTTTTCATGCAACTAGCTAAAGGAAGTAGTTTACAAACTTTATTAGGCTTTAGCGCGCTAGAAAAACGCGTAGGCTATGATTTGATCCGCCCGCTTATTTACACACAAAAGCACACATTAAGAGAATATTTACACACAAATAAGTACCGCTATTTTGAGGATGAAACAAATCTTAGCCCGCGTTTTAAGCGCAATATTTTTAGGCAACATTTGAGCAATCCATTTTTAGAAGGGGTTTTTCCGGGTTTTAATGTGGCAAGGGGTTTAGTGCGCAGTTTCAAAGCCTTAGAAAAAGAAAAACAAGAACTCTACCCGGCTATTAATCCTGTTAAAGTGTGTGGGGTATGGGTATTTGCTACGCATTTACAAAACCTTTATTACATCACTTCTTTATTAAAAAAACTAGGCTATGTACTTAGCGCTAAACAACGCCTAGAGTTAGAAAAAAATCATTTCAATGGAGTTTTTGTAACCGCAAAACAAACTTATCTTGTGGGATTGGGTGGGAGGCTTGTTTATGTGGGCATGGCTATTAAAAATGATTCTAGAGTTCTTCCAAAGCCTTATAAACAGGCTTGCCGCCTTTTAAAAATACCGCCCCATTTGCGCCCTCTTTTTTTAAACCCTCATTGGGAGCAAAATTTTAAAATCCTTAAAAATCTTGTGCGCGCACAATCAAACTAGCAGGTAGATTAAAAACTCTAATCACTTCCTCCTCTTTCTCTCTTTGCTCCCCCCTATCTTTTTCGTGATCAAAACCTAAAAGATGTAAACAGCCATGTACAAATAAAAGCGTGATCTCTGCAAGTAGATCATGCCCTCTTTGCTTGGCCTCTATTGTGGCTAATTCTACATTAATCACCACACTCCCTAACAGTTTTTGCCCGGGTATTTCTAATGGGAAACTTAACACATCAGTACTTTTATTAAGCCCTCTAAATTCTAAATTTAACTCCCGCATCTTTTCTACATCTACAAGCAGTAATTCTACTAGACCTTGTATGTTTAAATACTCCATAAGCGGACTAAGTTTGTAGGATAAATCTGTTTCTAAATCCGGAGCTAAAGCGCTGTGGTTAAGAATTTCTAAGGGCATGGTTTTTGTCCTAGAGCGTTGGGATAATATTTTGTAAAAGTTTCAAATGTGATAAGGTGTTCTTTTTTAGGATCGTTAAAACTTTGGCGATAAAAAATTTGTGTACCCAAAATAGTACCATCTTTGCGATTATAATCTTCTTGGCTATACTGGTGCAAATAAAAAAGCAAGGGGCCTTTGTAGATAAAGGTGATCATAATTTTGCGCATAACATTTGTAAAAAGAGGGGTGAAAAATTCTAGGGTTATATAATTTCTCTTAACAACAAAATCAGCTTGTCCGGGTTGTTTAAAACAAAGAGGCATATTAGTAAGTTCTTGACCCTTTTGAGCGATGTTAAGACATGGATAGCCAAATTTTCCCTCTTTTGTTGTGATATGGCGAATCAAAATATAGGATTCTTGCTGGAAACGCACCGGTTGCAGAAAGGTAATGTTATCGGGGGCTAGAGTAATTTGGATAGCTTTTTTATGCTGGCGGAGTTTGTTTAAGAGATTGTTATTGATCTCTTGCAAGCTATATTGTAAGCCTCCTTTAGCTTGATAAAACACAGTAGAACCACTAGAAAACGCGCTAAATAGAAAATCCCGTTAATAAGTTTAAAAACAAGGTTGATAGGGCTTTTTTGGCCCGGTGTAGTGGGTGTGGGGTGTTTGGTAATCTGAGAAAGTTGGAGTTCTACTAAATCAGGGTTTTGGCTATTTTTAAGACTTAATAGATTTTCCATATCCTCCAGACAAAATTGACCTTGCATTTTAGAGGCAGAAAACACCCCTACACACAAAGCTCTATGAAAATCATCTGCTTTTTTGCCATACACATGGATAAAAGAATAAGTTTGGCTATGGATATTAACCTCGTTTTTCTCTTTTGTAAAACTTACCTTGTCATAGCCTCTATTCTTAAAAAAATCCGTTTTACTCAATTTGTTCCATTGATCCCAATTACAGGTAGAACAGGTTTTACATGCCAACAACAAACAAGAACTTAGCAAAAAACTTAAAATAAAACGCATGTTTACTCTTTTATGCAAAATCTATGCTTATAGCAAAGAGTGGCTAGACTCTCTAAAGCGGAGGTATTAAAATAGTTATCAATATTTAAAGGATTTTTACCACTAGGATCGTCTCTACTCTGGGAGTAAAAAAACATGGCTTCTTACAAGTTCTTTAATCCCTCCTTTCTTTTTAAAAACCTGTTCGCTGTATTGGTGTAAATAGAGGTGATCTCCGCGCTCTTTGATTGTAATAAATCGCTTGTATTTCATGTCTTTAGAAAATGTATGAGAAAGTTCTAAGGTGAGATAGCCTTCTTTATAGATAAAACGGCTTGTGGTGTTTGTGTGGCAAAGTCCAACATAGCTAGTTCCTTTGCTATTGATAATATAATCACAGCTTAAAAGTAAAGAAGCATCAAAGGAGGAGATGAATTTTAGAAGAGAGTAAGTTTGACTCCCCATTTTGATCTTTTGGGGCAAGGATTGCTTAAAACTTTCTATAGAGCAGGGATGCTTGTGGGATACTTTACTAAGCTTGGGTAAGAGATCGTTTGTAATGGCGCTCATAGGAATGAGGGCTTGAGAGCCGTTTGGATTGTCTCTAAAGAGGCAATAGTGATCGATTCTTTGATAGGCTGTTTGCCACCCGTAATATTCTAAATAAAAGGTGTTATAAAAATCATGATCAAGAGGCTTAAAGACTAAAAGAGGCATAGTAGGTTTGTTATAAAAACCTGTTATGTTTAGTGTCAAATACATTTCTTGCGGGTTTTTTATAATATGGATAAAGGCCGTTTTAAAACCTTGCAAACAAAAAGCCCTATATAGCTTACCCGCATAAAGCATACCCGAGCACATCCAAGCATTTTTATCTAGCTTGTTATGTGTAAAATGCTTGGCTATAGCATAAAGAAAGGTGTAGTTTTGGTTTGCAAACTTAAAAGAAACCTTGTTTTCTCGGCTCATTTCTGTTTCAGGATAGAGAACATAGTAATTTGTAGTTTGGGTATCTTTTGGTAAAAACTCGCGTAGCCACTCTTTAACCTGATGCATCGCTTGAAAATCATCTATTGCTTGCAAAGACAAAGAAAGAGCTAGTAAAAATACAAAAACGCGCATGCTATCCCTGTTTTTAGCAGAATTTTAGCAGAGAATAGAAAATCAAGAAAGCTAGGAAACAGAAGCCTTTCAACAATTTTAAAGAGATTTTTTAATTCAAGGTGATTTTGAGATAATTGCAAATAGTGGCGTGAATAGGGACAATTTGCGCTACAATCACACGCATGGATATTTAAAAAAACAAAATCATAAACTGCACACTGGCATGCTAATATTGCCAATCCACACTCACCTAGGAGACGATCAATAAAATGAATAAACAACAGCTTGCCAGCAAGATTTGGGATAGTTGCAATAAAATGCGGGGCAAAATTGAACCTAATGAATACAAAGACATTTTGCTAGGTTTTATCTTTTACAAGTATCTATGTGATCGCCTTATCAGCAAAGCGGACGAGGCAAAAATCCCACCAAATCAAAGAGAGCAGGCGTTGCGTTTTAATAGCTCAAGTTTTAAACGCCTACGACGAAAATTAGGTTATTTTATCGAGTATCAACATCTCTTTAGCACTTTTTTGCAAAAGGGAATAAACCTAAAAATCCAAGATATTACAGACGCTTTAGCAAATTTTAATGAGCATGTTGTAGAGGAGAACAACGAAAAAAAGGAGAACAACTTATTAAAGGGCATTTTTGACAATTTAGAGAAAAGTTTAAGCAAGCTAGGCGATCCTAAAGAGCAGGCCAATCATGTTAGAGAGCTTTTAAAAGAGATTGCAGATATCCCTAGCCAGTCTAAAACCTACGATGTTTTAGGTTTTGTCTATGAATACTTGATTGCCTGTTTTGCTAGCAGTGCGGGTAAAAAGGCGGGGGAATTTTACACCCCTTCTGAGGTGAGTGTGTTAATGAGTGAAATCCTAGCCTCATTTTTCAAAACCCGTACCCCTGAAGAAAACAAGAAAATTAGCCTCTATGATTCAGCCTGTGGATCGGGGAGTTTGCTTCTACACATACGCCACATTCTAGCCGAAAAATATCAAATCATAGAGAAAGATCAGATTGACTACAAGGCCCAAGAGTTAATTAGTAGCACCTGCAACCTAACTAAGATGAATTTAATCATGCGCGCCATCAATCCAAGTAACATTGACATACGCAACGCAGACACTTTAAAAGAGGATTGGCCCCGTGGAGAGGATGGTAAGGCTTTGTGGGTAGATGCTTGTGTGAGCAATCCCCCCTATTCAGCCCATTGGGATTCTAGCACCTACACAAATGATGCGCGCTATAAAGACTATGGTATTGCCCCACTAACAAAGGCAGATTACGCCTTTTTATTACACGATCTTTATCACCTCAAGCCAGATGGGATCATGGCCATTGTCTTGCCTCCTGGGGTGCTATCTAGGGGCAATGAAGAGGGCAAGATACGGCAAAATTTACTTGAAAAAAATAAGATTGATGCCATCATTAATCTACCTCCTAATTTATTCTTTGGCACCTCTATTAGCACGATTATTATGGTGTTAAAACAAAATAGGGCTAATAGCGATGTATTTATCATTGATGCTTCCAACGAATGCATTAAAGAAGGCAATAAAAATAAATTACAGGCTAGACATGTGCGTAAAATTGTAGATGTGTTAGAAAAAAGAGAGGATGTGCCCTATTTTGCCCGCAAAGTGGAGCTAGAGGAAATTAGAGCAAAAAATTATGTTTTGAGCATTTCTAGCTACATTGCCCCCAAACAAGAAAGCAAGGATGATCTAAATGCCCTAATCTTAGGGGGTATCCCAAAGTGGCAAATTCAAGAAATTGATTCATTAGAGCAACTTAATGTCAAAGAAAAACTCTTTATCCCCCTTGATCAAAGACCCGGATACTACCAAAGATGTACAGGGGATATTTTAGAGATTTTAAACACCCACGCCCCATAAAGGCTTTTAAGCAAAAATTTAAAAGCGCGTTTGGGGATTTTAAGCAGTTTTGCACCCAAAAGTTTTTAAAAAGTTTAGAATATCTAAGAGACTGCCCCGTACCTGCTTGCATGGAAGAATTAAGAGAGGAAGTTTTTAAGCGCTTTGATGGGCTAGAGTACCTTGATTCATACCAGGCCTTTCAAATATTAGAGGATAATAGCGTGGTATGGTTAGTAGATTTAGAGACGATCCAACTAGAAGGAGATCACACAATTAAAGAGACCTTACCCCTTAAAAAAGGGGAGAGATTTTCTACAATCGCCAAACACGCCAAATGTGAGGGGAAAATTATCCCCCTTGAGTGTATTGCATCGCAATTTTTTAAATCCCTCAATGAAGAAATCAATCGCCTTAACATAGAGTTAGAAAAAATCCTTGCAGAAAAACAAGCCCTTTTATTTGACTTAGAGCCTGAGGAAGTACAGGATTGTTTAGATTTCTTTGGCATGCAAGAGGAAAATGTAGAGGAGGAACAAGAAAAGTCAGAGCAAGAAGCAGAACAAAGTGAGGCAGAGCAGGCTATCAAAACGCTAAAAGCGCACTTGAAAGATAAGGGGTTAGAAAAATTGCTACGAAAAATGGGCGGGGAAGTTCTGATGCGATCCTCTTGTACTACTCAAGCGCGTTTAGTGGCGTTGCATGACTTTTTAGAGGAATATAAGGATAAAAGCTACAAACAAGAAAGAGAACAACGCCAAAAGGAGCTTTTAGAAGATAACACGACCTTGGAGCATTTTAAAGATTTATGTAATCGCGATTTAAAATCCTTTAATGCTAGCAAATTAAAAGCCAAATGTCTAGAGTTAGTCTTAGAAGCACTCAAGCAAGACCAGCTAGGGGCTAAGCTTGTATCTTACTATGAATACAGCAAGCAAGAAAAACCTCTTAAAGACGCACTCAAAACCAAAAAAGATGAGTTGGTGAAATTGGTGTTAGATAAACTTAAAAACTTAAGCGATAAAGAGATTATCACCCTCTTAGGGCAAAAATGGTTTGATCCTTTGGAAAACGCGCTTTTTGTACTGCCTAATTTATGGATTACAGATTTAGCACGCCAGGTACAAGGCTTAGAGAATAGATATAACCCTTGTTTGCAAGAAGTGCAGACGGCTATTATCCAAAACTGCAAAGAATGCAGCGCTGCACTTCAGGATTTAGAGGGCTTTAAGGATCATCAAGGGTTACAACACTTAGTAGAATTGCTTAAGGTCTAACATGTACATTACACAAAAGAAAGCCCTTTTAGAGAGAATTAAACAAAGGTTGCTAGAGCTGTTGTTAGACTTTAAAAACTATAGTTTAGCAGAAGCACCCAGCACACAAGACCCAATCTTAGACGCGTTTAATCCCCCAACAAGCCTTATTAAACACCCCCTACTCAAAGAGAGCTTTAGGGTGGAGTGGGTGAGATTGGGAGAGGTGTTAAGCTTGGAATATGGCGATAGTTTACCCGAATATAAAAGGATAATAGGAAAGTATCCTATTATGGGATCTAATGGAGTTGTAGGTTACCACAACACTTTTTTAATCAGAAGTCCCGCCATTATTGTTGGGCGTAAGGGTTCAGCGGGGAAAGTGAATTACATGGATCAGGATTGTTATCCCATAGATACAACTTATTTTGTCCAACTCAAAATAGAATGTTCTTTAAAGTTTGTTTATTATGTTCTTACTAATCTGCAATTGGAACATCTAAAGACGGGCGGAGGAGTCCCCGGATTGAATCGTGAACATGTGTATCAAATTCTTATTCCCCTCCCCCCTCTTCTTATTCAAGAAAAAATCATACACCTAATAAGCACCCTTGATAATCTCATTGTGCTTTATGCACAACAGCAAACTCTTTTAGAGAGAATCACCCACCACTTTAGAGATCAATTTGCAGGAGAGCTAAATGACAGAGAAAGATTTTGAAGAGCAATTTATAGAGGTTTTGCAAGAACATGGGTATAAAGAAGTGCTTAAGTGGCCTAAACATGAGGATCTTAAAAAAAATTGGCAGGAGATTCTTCATGCAAATAATAAGGATCGTTTGAAATCACCCTTGGGTGATTCAGAAATGCAAGAATTATTAGAGCAAATCAAGAACAAAACCCCCTATGAGGTCTATAACATGCTAGAGGGGGAGAGTATGGTGTTAAATCAGGGTGCGACAAATCAGTATCTTAAGATTTTTGATACCAATGGGGGGCTTGGTAACACCTGCTACCAAATTGCTAGGCAGCCATGGTTTGAGGATAGCCCAAAAAACAAAAAACGAGGGGATTTAAGCCTTCTTATCAATGGCTTACCTTTAGTCCATATTGAGTTAAAAAATGAGGGTGTGTCTTGGCGTGAGGCCTTTAAACAGATTAGAAATTATGCTAAAGAGGGGGCTTTTAAAGGTTTGTTTCAATGTATCCAGCTTTTTATATGCGCTACCCCTGAAGAAATTGTCTACTTCCCTAATTTTGGGAAAGCGGAATATTTCAAAGAAAAGTTTTGTCTGCATTGGGCAGATTCTAAAAACAACACTATCCACGATTATAGGGATTTTATTAAAAGGTTTTTATCAGTGGATTTTATCCACACATTTCTTAGCCAGTATATGGTATCTGATAACAGCACGCAAAGCTTAAAGGCGATGCGCCCTTATCAGTGTTATGCCGTGCAAGCAGTTTTAAAAAGTGCAAGGGAAAATCAGGGGAATAAGGGGGGCTATGTTTGGCACACTACAGGCAGCGGTAAAACCCTCACGAGCTTTAAAAGTGCGGTTTTATTGTTGCGCCAAACACAAGCCACTAAAGTGGTGTTTCTAGCCGATCGGCGTGAGTTGGTGTTACAAACTTTTCATGAATACAAAAAAGCAGATACGACGAATGTGGTGAAAGATACCACCAAGTCTACCCAAGACCTTGAAAAAACACTTGGAGAGAATGGGGAGGCGGTGGTTATTGCTACCTTGCAACGCATGTCAAAAATCAAATATCATAAGAAATTTGACAAGCATCGTTTTATTTTTATCATAGATGAAGCCCACCGCAGTACCTTTGGAGATGTCCGCAAAATAGAGGAGAATTCGCTAGGCATGCTTGAAGCCATTCAAGAGAATTTTAGCAAAGCGCTTTTTATAGGTTTTACCGGCACCCCCAAAGTAGACAAGATAAGCAAACTGAGCACAGAAGACATTTTTGGGGAGGAATTGCACCGCTACACCCTAGCAGATGGTATGAAAGATGACATGGTGCTAGGCTTTTATGTTGATTTTATCAACACCATGCCTAATTTGCGCAAAGATATTGCTAATCTTATGGCCCAAAAAGGCAAAAAGCAAGAAGAATGGATGGATAAAACAAAAACCCCGCACCAAAAACTTGAGGCAGAAATTCCTTCTGAATGGTTTAATCAAAATCATAAAAAGCAGGTGGTGAAATATATTTTAGAAAACCATAACCGGTTTAGCAATGACCAAACTTTCCACGCCATTTTTGCCACCTCTAAGATTTTCCCCGATGCTCTGGAGTATTACCAAATCTTTCAAAAAGAACAACACCCCTATAAAATTACCGCTATATTTGATCCTAGTGAAAATGACACAATAGACAAGAAATCAGCCATTGAGAAGATACTAGAGGATTATAACCGCTATTTCCGATGTAAATTTAGTTTTGAGAAGTACGCTATTTTCCAAAAAGATGTAGCCCAGCGCCTTGCCCACAGCGGGCCTTATTTACATTTAGAAAAAGAACAAAACCTAGACCTTGTAATTGTGGTGGATCAAATGCTGACTGGCTTTGACTCTCAATGGGTGAATACCTTATATTTAGATAAAATCCTAGAGGGAGCAAATTTGATCCAAGCCTTGAGCCGTACAAACCGCATTTTTGGCCCTAATAAACCCTTTGGCAATATTATCTTTTTGCGCAAATACGCCACCATGAAAGATAACCTAGAACAAGCAGTTGCCATGTATGCAGACGGGGAAGGTGTTAATATCATAGAGAGCAAACTAGTCCAAAAAGTACACGAGATCAACAAATTACATGCAGACATCACCACCCTTTTAAAACAGGATAAAGAGCTTGAAAATCCCAACCAACAAAGAAAATTTCTTAAGCTTTTTAACCAACTAAACACCACCATCAGGAGCGCACAGATTCAAGGGCTTAAATGGGATCAAAAACAATATAACCTGAGTGAGACAGAGCAAAACCTATTAGAAAAGCCCCAGAAGCCGGTGGAATTAAAGCTAAAAGAAGAGACTTTTAAGATGTACTTGCAAAAATATAAAAACATCGCTGGTAACTATGAAAAGCGCAAGCGTGAAAAAGGCATTGAGGATCCAGGGTTTGAAATTGATTATGGCATAATCGAGCAAGATGAGGGATTGCATGTTGATCTTGAGTATGTTAGCAAATTGCTTCGCGAAAAAGATCAAGAGAAATTGAAGGAAAATCAAGAAAAGTTAGATCGGTATTTACAAACCCTTGATCCACAAGTTAGAGAGTCTTTTCGAGAGTTTTTGCAGCACCACTTGCCTAAAAATTGGGAAGAAAAGGGGCTTGAGGCTTGTTTTGATCAATACATTAAATCAAAGCAAGATGAAAAATTACAAGCAGTGGTGCAAGTGCTGGGGGTGGATATTAAACTCTTAAAAGAGTGCGTAGAAGAGCCCTTACGGCGTGAACATCCTGAAAGATTCTTAACAAGTGAACTTTTTGATAAACTTGAAAAGAGTGCAGATAAAGACGCGGCTAAAGCTTACTTTGAGAGTAAGAAGGGTAGAGAGTTAAGAGAAGATGATGTAATCAATGAAATATATGCTTTTTTAGAGGATTTCTTAAAAAAACAACCCTAACCCCCCGCTAAAGCGCTCAAAGGGTCTAGTACACGGATGATTTTCTCTTGAATGCATAGAGGGGGGAGGGGGATTTTAAGATTTCTAAAATCTGGTTTTTGCAAATGTTTTAAACCCGAACCCTTAAAAAAATGCGTATTAATATAATCTATCTGTGTTTCTAATACATAAAAAATAAACTTTGTTAGAGCCACTAATGGATCGTTGCTAGTAATTACAAAAGTATCGGTAGAATACGCGCTTTTTCCTTTGTAAAATTGTACAACAGCATTTCCACCCGTTGATAGATAAATGTTTTCTCCCTCTATTAAGGCTTCATCGTAGCGATAAACATTAAGTCCACTTGTATAAAAAGGGTATTTACCTTCCTTGTTCTCTTTGGCTTGATTAACCTGAATTTTAGATTTGGGTCTTTCTAAAATAACTTCCCCCAATCTCACCCACTCCACCCTAAAGCTCTCCTTGAGTAAGGGGTATTTGACAAGGCTTAAAATATCATCAGGCATAAAACCCTCTCTTATTAAAATTTTCTAGCTATTAACTCTATCCACATTTTATAAAGACAAGAGCATAGCACACTCTCTTAAGCACAACATTAAGGCACATTAAGCCCATACAAAAAAACGCATATATGATGTTTTTTTCTATTTTTGCTAGGATTTTTTTGCTAAAATTGCAAGGATCATAAGATTTCTCATCCTAACTTTTGCAAGGCTGGTTTTGAAGTTTAGAAATCTTTGGATACTCTTGCTTTCTTTTTCTTATTTATTGGCTTTTGATTATAAAATTAGTGGCCGTGCTGGCTCATTTTCACGCGTGGGGTTTAACAATTCAGGCATCAATTCAAATAAGGGAATTTATCCAACGGGGAGTTATGTTACCACCGTAGGAATGCTACAAATTGATGCTAATTTACTGCCTAAATCTGTAAGTGGGCATAAACTCAGCGCAGGCATTGGAGGAGAATTAGGTGCTCTGGCTTTTGATTCAACAAGAACCCTTATTAATCAAAGCGATCCGAGTGCAGGATACCAACCCGCTGGCTGGTATTATATCGGGCGTTGGCAGGGTTATTTATTACATGCCCCATGGGCTAAATCTAACTATGGCAATAGCTTATACGCCCATAACTACATTATTTATAATGCCTATATCAGTTATGCTTACAAAGATATAGCGGGCTGTACTCTGGGGCGTTATCATAGCCATGCACTTTTTTTAAGCGATCACAATCAAGGGTTTGAGTGTTTTGTAAAAAAGAAAAGTTGGCGTTTGGATTGGTTTAGTAGCTATGGACGGGGCCGTTCTACTTTGCAATATATCCGCGACTTTTACGCACCCGTTCAATACGAGTTTGCCAATGGAAAGCGCTTTAATTATGGCATGCACGCAGCCACTCTCTCTTGGAATAAGAAATCTTGGGATATTAAAACTTTTCTGTGGTTTTATCCTAAAAATTATAGCGCCCCGGGGGGACAAATTTCTTATGATACCAAGCAGAGTTTAAAAACTTGGCGCATAGAAAACCACCTTTATTTTTGGTTTCCTATCTATGCTAAAGAATTAGCCTCCACTTACTGGCGCAGTAGCCCGATTGAACACTTTACAGCTTCTCTTTTATTCCAACAAAATTTTTTAATCCATGCCTACCATTTTGGCTGGAGTGTTTATAAGAATTTTGGCAATTCAAATGCCATGTTTGCGCGCTTTGGCACGCCTATTAATTATGATACTAAAGATAATACCCCCTATGAAAGCCGTTTAGATAATCTTTATAATAGCAATGCGCTCACACTAGTAGCACGGGGGGGAGGTGCTTATAAAAAGCTTTCTTGGGAAATTTTAGGTAGGCTTACCTATTCGCCTAAAGCCAATGAACAAGTTTTGGGTTTAACCTGTTTTTATAATGTAACTAAAAATATCCGTGCAATGCTGCGGCTTGATTATTATGAAGTGTTCACACACCGCGGGTATAAGGTGGGTTATTCTGGAGCCCCTAACTTTAAATTTGCCCCCACCATTCAAGATCGCAGCTATCTTATGACCTCTATTAGTTATCAATTTGGAGGTTTTACAAAGTTTATCAAAAAGTGAGGAATCCATGCATCACTCTTTGCACTTCTATATTGCGCGCACAATTCTTGGAAGTTTACTTGGATTTATGGATTTATATGCTTTTGATTACCATATTTCAGGCAATGTAGGTTCATTCTCACGCATTGGTTTTAACAACGCCCCTATTAACTCAGATAAAGGGCTTTATCCTACGGGTAGTTATGTAACCACTATTGGGGCGCTACAAGTAGATGCTAATTTATTACCAAAATCTATTAGCGCACACAAACTAAGTATAGGGCTTGGTGGAGAAGTAGGGGGATTAGCCTATGATTCAACTAGGGCTTTGAGAGATCAGAGTGTGCCTAATTCAGGTTTGCAACCGGCTAACTGGTATTATATGGGGCGCTGGGAAGGGTATTTAATGAATGCTTCTTGGAAGTCTGTACGCTTAGAAGATGAATCGCATGCTAAAAACTATGTTTTATATAATGCCTATCTAAATTACACCTACAAAGATATTTTTGGAATCATACTAGGCCGCTATATCAGTTCTGAGGCTTTGTTTTTGCGTGGCTATAATCAAGGCTTTACGCTCTTTTTACATCTGGGCAATTTCAAACTTACATGGTTTAGCACCTATGGCAGGGGTTTAGCCAATGTCCAATTTATCCGGGATTTTTATGCCCCTGTGAGTTATGAGTTTAGTAGTGGCCGCCGTGTCAATTATGGTATGCATGCCATCTCTTTAGTTTATGCAACCAAGCACTACACGATCAAACCCTTCTTTTGGTTTTATCCTAAAAATTTTAACGCCCCCGGCTTACAAGTAAGTGCAACCTTTAATCCGGGTCAGTTCAAAATCCAAACCGATATTTATGCTTGGTTTCCCATTTATAGCGCTGCTCTAGCCAAAACCTATTATCGTGGCAATTTAATAGGCCGGGATACGGCTACTCTTTTAGTGCGCCAACGGCTTTACTACAAAGATTACTATTTTGGTTATGGGGTGTATAAGAATTTTGGCAACGCTAATGCCCAGTTAGGCTGGAATGGTTCGCCTGTTTCTTTTGATACTACAGATGATACGCCCTATGAAGATGCTTATACCAATCTTTATGATGCCAATGCCATTACTTTACATGCCCGTTTAGGTGGAGCATTTAAACATTTTTCTTGGTATCTACTAGGCAAGCTTACCTTTGCTCCGCGCGCACAATCACAAAGTCTAGGTCTGACATGCGAGTATAATTTAGGTAAACATATCCACTTGATGTTACGAATCAATGGCTACCAAGTAAGCATGCATAGAGGTTACAAAGTGGCCTATTTTGGAGCCCCCAACCCTAAATTTGCCCCCACTACCCAAAATCGTAGCTATGTCATGACTTCTATTAAATACGATTTAGCACTCTAAAAGACTGATTTAGCCTAAAATGCTCGTTTTTCTGTTAGAATGGGGGCTTATTTGATCAAAATATAAGGGAGATATGATGTCAGTTAGTTTAGTTAAAGGTGGAAGGCTTTCTTTGAGTAAAGAAAAACCCGGATTGTCTAAAATTGTTGTGGGGCTGGGCTGGGATGTGAATGCAAGCGATACAGGGCGCGAGTTTGATTTAGATGCTTCTGCGTTTTTAACAGATGCTTCCGGTAAAGTTAGTGATGATGCTAATTTTGTGTTTTATAACAATCTTACAAGTAAAGATGGATCTGTAGTACACACCGGAGATAATCGCACCGGAGCCGGTGAGGGCGATGATGAAAGCATTAAAGTTGATTTATCTAAAGTTTCTGCTGATATAAAAGAAATTAATATTGTCGTTACTATTCATGAAGCCAGTGAGCGCAAACAAAATTTTGGCATGGTTAGAAATGCCTTTGTACGCGTTGTAGATGAAAGCGATGGGAAAGAAATTTTGCGTTATGACTTAGAAGAGGATTTTTCTATTGAAACTGCCTTGATGTTTGGGCGACTCTATAGAGATAATAATGAGTGGAAATTTGCCGCTGTAGGCACAGGGTTTAAAGAAGGTCTAGCGGGCTTTTGTAAACAATTTGGCGTGAATATTTAAAGGAGTTTCATGGTTAGTCTAGTTAAAGGGCAAAAGATTTCTTTAAAGAAAGAAGATGGCAATGCGCTTAAATCCTTTTGTGTGGGGGCTAATTGGGGGGCGATTAGTAAAAAGGGTTTTTTTGGCAATACCAAGACTGAAGCGGTGGATTTAGATTTGAGTGTGGGGCTATTTGATCAAAATAAGCGCCTAGTAGATTGTGTGTATTTTGGTAAGAAAGCAAGTAGTGGGATTAAACATAGCGGCGATGATCGCACAGGCGATGTAGGAGGCGATGATGGGCTAGATAATGAAATTATTAGCCTTGCTTTAGATAGTTTAGATCCAGCCATTGAGCAATTAGTTTTTGTACTTAATTCTTATACCCATATTGATTTTGATAAAATCCCCTTTGCTAGTATTAGGCTTTATGAGGGCACGCCAGAGAAAGTACAAAATATCTTTGCTTCTTACAATGTGGCTAAAGATGTGGCTTTTGCAGGCAAGGAGGCCATGATTTTAGGCAAACTTTATAAACACAATGGGGAATGGAAGTTTAGCGCCATTGGCGAACCTACAGCTGATTCTAAATTAGAAACACTTCTAAAAGAGTCCGTGCCTAAATATTTATGACAGAAGGTTATAAACCCCACTTACAAAGCGCGTTGTTGCGCCGTTTGTTTGTGGCGGCTTCTATTAGGCGTTGGAACGATCAAGCCTGCCCGATTGAATTTAGCGAACTAGACAAACAAGCGCATAAGGCGATGGTGGTGGTTTTATTAGCCAATCACCATACAGGCATTGATTGGGATAAATTACTGCGCTATTTTTGTTTTGAGTTTTTAAGCCGCGTGGTGTTAACTGATATTAAACCACCCATTTATCACGAACTACTCAAAAAGCACCGGGAGGCTTTTGCTGATTATGTCTGGGGCGTGCTAAAAAATGAGGTAGAAGGGTATGCTTTTTTTAAACACTTGCATGGCTATTTTTGTAAGCCTCCCACAGATATAGAACACCAACTGTTAAAAGCCGCCCATGACTATGTTTCTGCTTGGGAATTTGATTTTATTGCAAATTTTTATCCCCATGGTTACGGGGTTAAAGATATTAAAAAAAATCTAAATGAGGCACTATCTGAGCATGCGCATTTGTTAAATGTACCCCATTTAGACTTACTAGCTTCTATGTTTGGGCAGTTGCGCTTCCAAAAGCGTTGGAGTCAAACCCCAAGAGTTCCACAAACCAGTGTTTTAGGCCATGCGTTATTTGTGGCTTTATGTGCTTTTTTGCTTAGTTTTGATTTAAAAGCTTGTGTGCAAATGCGCGTTAATCACTTTTTAGGCGGGCTTTTCCATGATTTACCCGAAGTCTTAACGCGTGATATTATCTCTCCAATTAAACATGGCGTACTAGGTTTAGATGTGTATTTAAAATCCCTAGAAGCGCGCGCTATGGAGGAAAATATTTTGCAGTATGTCAGTTCTGATTTTAAACAAGATTTGCTTTACTTCACTCAAGATGAATTTAAAGATCGCTATATCCACCCAGAAACTCAGAAAATTATTTTTGTTGATTCTATTTCATTGTGGCAAGAATATAACCAAAATCAATATAAAAGCATGTGTGGGAGTCTTTTAAAATTTTGCGATCGTTTGAGTGCCTTTTTAGAGGCTAAGATTTCTATTTCACATGGGATTAAAAGCGATGTATTAGTCAGTGGAGCGGCTAAAATTAAAGAAAAGTGCATGCATACCTCTATTCAAGGTATTTATTTAGGCGCGCTTTTGGAGGACTTTACCTGAAATTTTGGCTCATCTGCTTTATTGGTTTATTACAAGCTGCAGCCATGATTACTTTAGATACGCAAGCTAATGCCAAGCTAGCCACTTCAAATGCTAATGAAAGCACCATGATTGCCAAATTACAAGAGCATTTGCGCTTATTCCAGCAACTATTAGATCGGGCTAAAAGCCAAGCCAATACCTTAGAACAAATTAAAAACACTCTAGCACAGACCCAAGAATTCATGCAAGCCTCCATCGCTCCATTAGAACCCATGCAAACCTATTTAGCACAAGAACTTAAAACAGCTCAGATTCAAGAAAAAGACTTACAAAGGCGTATGCAAGATTATTTAAAATTCCAGACTATCCAATTAGCCCGCTTAGAAAAAGCCTGTCCTTGGCTAGATTTTAACACCGCTACACTCACCCAAGATCACCCACAAGCCAAACAAATTTTAGAAACTCTTCAACACCACAACCCCCCTTTAGCGCCTAAACCCTTAAGCATGTTACTTTGTGAGCGCGTGCAAGCTAGTGAGGCTAAAGAGAAGTATCAAGAAAATCTTAAAGATATGCAAGAGGCATTATTTAAAGGGGATTTTAAGCACTATAAACAAATCCAAGCCAAAATTTTTTATCCAGACTCTAAACAAATGCCTTTGATTCCTCTTGATAAACGCCTAGAACAATTACAAGAAAACTTTTCTAATACCCATTTAGAAGAACAGATCAAAGCCCTTAATTCTCATTTAGCCTCAGATTTAAAACAAGCAACAAATCCCAATGCTAGAGCTTTAGCCTATGCAAATTATAACCAACAAGCACAGGGGTTACAATTACGCTTACTTTTAGAATTAACCCGCCATTTAGCCTTTCTTAATGAAACTATGGCCATGCAAGCTAGTCTTTTAAATAAACACCTCCCCCTAAAATCTAGTACGCCGCTTAATGCTTATGGCTTTCCTAATTAACCCCTAGTATCTAATAAACTTTGCTCAAAATTAAAAAGCGGTTGGGGAGGCTTTGTTACAAAAATCTGGATTTGCTCAAAACCCTTTAGCTGATCTTGGTTATTCTTAAGATGTTGTGCCACACTTTCATAAGAAACTCCCAAAGACAAACCCACCCCCCCCTCTTGTTTATAAACCACTCCCTCTAAAGGCCCTAAATGGGGGTATAGAGCGTAAAACTCTAACCGTTCTTGTTCTTTTTTAGCCTTGAATTGTACAAAAGCCTCTTGGTGGCCATCTTGAATAATAAAGCTAGCCACTTGGTGGTGTAAAGAGAGCAAAAGATTACCCAACATTAAAAAATCTTGGCGGGTGTGGGCGTGGGCAAAATGATGGATTAAGGTTTCTTTATAATCTTGAAAATGCTCTTGGCTTAACAGTTTAGGCAAATCTTTTAATTCAAATTTAAGCGGCGCGTCTTTGAGTTGTTCGCTAATGGGGGGCTGGGCTATAAGATTAGAAAGCATAGTCGCCCCCACTGAACTTTTATGCATCAAAGCCCAATAAGTTTTTCCTAACGCTAATTCTCTTTGGCTTTTAGTTTCTAAAATTTGATTACCAAGTTGTAATAAATATTTCTGATCCCCCTTTTTCTCTAAGACTTTTAATAAAAGCGGTAAAGTGGCGTTAAAATTATGGGTATTTTGCGTGTCTTTTAAAAACTCTTGGAGCAGTGAAAGATTTTGTAAGGCGCTAATCGGGTTTAACATGAATTGTAGGTATCTCGCACAAAGTCTAAAATCTCAAAACTTAGATCAAATTTAGTAGAGCATTTAGTGGTTTGGCTTGTAACTTGGTTTAATAAAACCATTTGATTATTAGTTGCGCTTAATGCCTGAGTAGAATTAAGACACACAACTTTACAGCCCTTACCCCCTAAATCTACTGGTTCTAAAAGCTTTTGTGCGCTTGCTAAGGATTCTATGGATTCTTCAGCCTTAAAACCAATTTTATAAAACCCCTCTAAACTTCTTAAAATATCCGGATTTTGCACACATTCTAAATTCCAAGTTGATCCTAAATCTTGCTTTTTTAGTTTACCGGTATAAACATGGGCGCTTTTATAATCACTAATGGCAGCTAGCATGAATAAAAAAGGAGGGTTATAAAAATTTTGTTCAGATTTAAGAGCCTTTAGATAATCTTGTGCGCTTTTGACTGAAATACAAGTAATGCCCTCTGGTAATAAAGCAAAAGCACTAGAGATAAAAACCACTTGTGCGCCTTTAAGCCACAGGGCTAAAGCTAGAGAACTTGCCTGTAAACCACTAGAAATATTAGAGATACAGCGCACAGAATCAATAGCCTCTACACTCCCCCCGCCGGTAACCACCACTCTTTGATCTTGCCAAAAAGAATCAAGGCATAAAGCTTTAACACTAGCCCCCACTATTTCTATAATTTCTGCTAATGCCCCCTTACCGGTTGTATTACAGGCTAACAGATCGCTTTTTGGTTCTACTATGATGCAACCCCAAGATTTTAACCGCTCTAGGTTTTGCTGTGTAGCTGGTGCTTGTAACATCTGTGTATTCATGGCTGGGGCGATGATTTTAGGGGCATGGCTAGCTAGAAAAGTCGCTGTGAGTACATTACCTGCTAGTCCATGGGCAAGTTTAGCAAGGGTATTTGCACTAGCTGGTGCTAAGAGTACTAAATCTGCTTTAGCATAAGTGATATGATTAATAGCCTGCTCTTGCATGTTCCAGCGTTCATTTTGATCGGTCAGTACGCTAAAGTGGCTTAAAGCCTCAAAACTAAGCGGGGTTACAAATTTACAAGCCCCCGCACTCATCACCACCCGCACACTAGCCCCCATTTTTACAAAAATGCGCACTAAATCTAAAGCCTTATAAACAGCAATCGACCCACTCACTAAAAGCAAGATATTTTTACCCTGTAAAAGTGTACTATTCATTAAACTAGAGAGCATGTACCATCTCCAAAAGCTCTTTTTCTGTGAGATACCAAGGATTATCTTTACTATTGTAGCTAAATCCTTCGGGTGTGGGTAAACCTTGTTCGCCTAAAAGCGTTTCTGTGTAATTTATGGGTGTTTGAAAAGTAATGGTGGGTTCTAGGATATAAAAATCCTCAAATTCTAACGCTCGATCATCTGCGCTAATCATCACTTCATGTAATTTCTCCCCCGGTCTAATCCCAACAATTTGCATAGGAATTTGTGGCGCTAAAGCTTTGGCTAAATCTACAATATTCATACTCGGGATTTTAGGTACAAAAATTTCACCCCCATGCATGCGTTCTAAACTTTTGAGTACAAAGGCCACGCCTTTTTTTAAAGTGATCCAAAAGCGCGTCATGCGCGTATCCGTAATGGGAATTTGTGTTGCGCCTAATCTAACTAACTCTCTAAAAAAAGGGACAACACTACCCCGACTCCCCACCACATTTCCATAACGCACCACACTAAATTTAGTCCGCGCACTGCCTTTCATATTATTAGCACTTGTAAAAAGTTTATCGCTACATAGTTTGGTTGCGCCATAAAGATTAATCGGATTACTTGCCTTATCTGTGCTTAAAGCAATGACTTGTTCTACCTGTGCAGATAAACAGCCCTCAATCACCGCACTAGCCCCTAAAATATTAGTTTTAATGCATTCTAGCGGGTTGTACTCAGCGGTAGGGACTTGCTTAAGCGCAGCCGCATGGATACACACATCTACGCCCTGTAAGGCACTTTTAAGCCGGTCCTTATCGCGCACATCCCCGATAAAAAAGCGCATTCTAGAATCATCATAGGTTTTAGCCATTTCATATTGTTTGAGTTCATCACGGCTATAAATAATCACCTTTTTAGGTTTGTACTGTTCTAATAAAACTTGGGTACATTGTTTACCAAAGCTCCCCGTGCCTCCCGTGATTAAAATAATCTTGTCTTTTAAAAATTCACCAGCAGGCTTTTTTTCTGCTATCATTTTATCCCTTGTGTTTTTAACCAAACTGATTATATTTTAAATTATATTTGAAAAAACGACAAACCGGTGAAATCCATGCAAAAGTTTTTATCTCTCTTAAACGATCCAACTACTTTAAGCCTAAGCATTGGCAAATTTGACGGCGTGCATGTCGCACACCAGCATTTATTACAAGCACTTGGCCCTCAAAGCGCGGTGTTAGTGGTGGATAAAACAAATCTCAAAGAAGCCCTTACCCCTCTTAACTACCGCCAGCATTTATTAAAAAAATGGGTAGATCAAGTGTATTTTTTAGCCCTAGAAGAGGCTTTTTTATTAGAACCTTTAGAGTTTGTCAATCTGATTAAATCTAAATTTTCACGCCTACAAAAAATCGTGGTGGGTTATGATTTTAGATTTGGGCATAAGCGCATGGGTGATATAGACACATTAAAAACTTTACTCAACCCTAAAATTGCCCTAGAGGTGATCCCTGAGATCAAAATTAAGGGTATTTCTTTACACGCTTACCACATCAAAGAATGCATTAAAAAAGGGGATATGTCTCTAGCTTGCCAATTTTTAGGGCATCCTTTTATGCTAGAGGGGCCTATTATCTCTGGGCAGGGTCTTGGCCACCAAAAACTCTACCCAACCCTTAATATGCCAATCAATCCTGAAATGTTATTGCCTAGTTTTGGGGTGTATGCAACCCATGTTGAATTTCTTGAAAGTTATTTGCCTAGCGTGAGCTTTTTAGGGAATCGATTGAGTACTGATGGAAAAATAGCGCTTGAAACCCATGTTTTAAACATCTCCCTTTCTACCCCGCCCCCCTCCATGCGTGTTTTTTTTGTGCAAAAAATCCGCGATAATGCCCTATTTGATAATTTAAATAGCCTTAAGCACCAGATTAGTTTAGACTTACAAGAGGCAAAACACATCTTAAAGGCATAGACAAGAGCAATTTGTTAAAATAACCCCATTCTCCACTAAAGGTTTGCCATGCACTTTTCTAAACTCCCTCTTAGTCAAGAGGATTTACCCACTTTACAAAAAATGGCCACTACACTGCGCTTTTTATGTGCAGACATGGTAGAAAAGGCAAATAGCGGGCATCCGGGTGTAGCATTGGGTTTAGCCGATGTGGCGGTGGTACTAGGCTTACATCTTAATTTAAACCCTAAAAATGCACAATGGCTTAATCGTGATCGCTTAATCTTTAGTGGCGGGCATGCGAGTTCTTTAGCCTATGCGCTTTTGCACCTTTGGGGCTTTGAAATTAGTTTAGAAGATTTAAAAGCCTTTAGACAACTTGATTCTAAAACTCCGGGGCATTTAGAGTTTGGACACACTCAAGGAATTGAAATCACAACAGGCCCACTAGGGCAGGGTTTTGCTAATGCGGTGGGTTTTGCTCTTGCTAGTGCTCTTGCTAAGGATTTTTTAGGGGAAGTTATTTCTCATAAAGTTTATTGTCTATGTGGTGATGGGGATTTACAAGAGGGCATTAGCTATGAAAGCGCCTCTTTTGCCGGGCATTTAGGGCTTAATAATTTGATTGTAATTTATGATAGCAATTCTATCACCATTGAAGGAGAGGCCAATCTAGCCTTTAGTGAGGATATTGCTATGCGCTTTAAATCACAAGGCTGGGAGGTACTTAGCTGTAATGGGCATGATTTTTTAGAGATTGATAGAACAATTTTACTTGCTAAAACCTGCACTAAACCCGTGCTTATCATTGCTAAAACCACAATTGGTAAGGGAGCTTTAGGGGTGGAGGGGAGTGCTAAGGTTCATGGCGCGCCTCTAGGTTTAAAAACACTTGAGAGTTCTAAAAAAGCCTGTGGGTGGCCTCTTGAGTCTTTTTATATCCCTAAAGAAATAGCTTTGCACTTTAACATGCAAAAAGGCGAGGCTATGCAAAATCTTTGGGAGCAACAAATCACACCGGCTATTCAAGATAAAATCACCCATTTACAAGCCAAAGATTTTAGCCAAGTGATCTACCCTAGTTTTAAAACAGGAGAAAGCCTTGCTACGCGTACAAGTAATGGGCAAATTTTAAACGCCATTAGCCAAGCTTATCAAGGATTTTTAGGAGGGAGTGCGGATTTAGCCCCCTCTACTAACACCACACTCCATAAAGAAAAAGATTACACACCCTCCCATGTTGGGCGTAATTTGCATTTTGGCATTAGAGAGCATGCTATGGCAGCTATAAGCAATGGAATAGCTAACTATGGCTTATTTGTACCCTTTTGTGCGACCTTTTTTGTCTTTAGCGATTACTTGCTCCCTAGTTTGCGCTTAAGCGCTTTAATGCAAACACCTATTTTTTATATTTTTACCCATGATAGTATCGGAGTAGGCGAAGATGGCCCTACCCACCAGCCCATTGAACACTTAAGCCATTTAAGGGCTTTGCCTAATTTTTATGTGTTTAGACCTATGGATGCCCATGAAAATGTGGCATGTTGGCAAGTGGCTTTGAGGCTTAAATCTAGCTGTGCCTTTGTACTCTCACGCCAAAGTTTAGAGATCATGCCCCCTGTATCCTCTGATAGTGTACAAAGAGGGGGGTATGTTTTATATAAAAGCCCAAATAAGGCTCAAATCACTCTAGTAAGTAGCGGGAGTGAGGTACAAATTAGTTTAAAAGCCGCCTATTTATTAGAAGAACAAGATATTGCTGTGCAGGTGGTAAGTGTCCCCTGTTTTGATTTGCTTTTAAAACAAGATCAAAAATATCTAGACTCGCTTTTTGTCGGGCGCGTACTTGCTATTGAGGCGAGTAGAGGTTTAGAGTGGTTTAGATTTGCAGATGCTTTACTTAATATGGAGAGTTTTGGGAAATCTGCCCCCGGCTCACTTCTCTTTGAACATTTTGGTTTTACACCGCAAAATATCGCTCAAAAGGCTAAAGATTTATTACAGGAAGTTACATGTTAGAGGAAAAACCGGTTTTATATGTCTTTAGTAGTAGACGCGCTTGTAATGCTTTTTATGCCAAACAACAAGATGGGTTTTTGCCTGTAGTTTGGAGTGTAAAGGAGTTTTACAACCAGATTAGCTTTATAGAGGGGCTCTTAAAAGTCCCTAGAAGTGTACGCCAAGTGCTTTTAGCCCATGCCATTAAAGAAGTCGCCCAAAATCTACCTAAGTCTACAGAACACCTTTTAGTGTTTGAAAAGAGTTTTTTAGGCTATTTAGATAGCAGTACATTTGTGGCGCATTTTTTTAACGAGTTGGCTATTTTTGATCTAGATATAGAGCAGATTGAAAGCCAAGATATTTATGGCGATTATGCTAACCATTTGGAGGTGTTAAAGCGTATTTTAGTACATTACAAAGAACAGCTAGAAAAGCATCGTTTTTACGATCCGATTTTGCGTATAGAACCCACCCTTATTTCTGCTGTGCTTGAAAAATTTACACGCATTGAATTTTACTTGGGGGGTTCTTTAAATAACCAAGAACAGCGCTTACTTTTCAAAGTGGCCTCTTTAGTACCTGTATTTTTGCATGTTAATTGCGATTCTTATAACAAAGATTTTTTAGGCTTTTTAAAATTAGACTTGGAAGTCAATCACTACTATAAGCTAAACTTATCAGCTCTTTTACAAAATAAACCAGCCATTATACAAAAACAAGAGCAAAACTTACAGGTAGATCATATCCGGGTTTATAGCTTTAAAACCCGGTTAGAGCAAGTGGGTTTAGCCCTTTTAAGAGTGCAGGAATGGTTAGAAGATGGATTAGACCCTAGTACTTTAGCTATCATCACCCCGGATTCTTCTATCACTGCCCACCTAAAGCTTTTAGATATAAAAAATAACCTCAACCTTGCCCGCGGCCAAGATGTTAAATGGGTTTATTTTGCCTATTTTCAAGCCCTTAAAAACCTACAAACCAACCCACCCCCTTTAAATGCCTCCCCCTTAGAAGAGCTTGATAGAGTATGTAAGCAAGCAATGGAGCAAATCTATACCACCCCCCCCAAACATCTCCAAGATTTTCATGAAGATTTTTATAACAATCTCATGAGCATTAAATCTTTATTAAAAGACTATCCTTTAGCCGATCTCTTAGAACTCTATTTACGAGAATTAAAAGAACAACGCATTGATGATGTCTCTGGAGGTAAGGTTAGGGTTTTAGATGTGCTAGAATGCCGCGGGTTATCTTTTGAGCGGGTGGTGTTGTTAGATTTTACTGATCATTTAGTACCCTGTATTGCCGATCATGATTTGTTTTTAAACAGTACAACCCGTGCACGCCTTAATATCCCCACCCTCAAAGATCATGAAAACCTACAAAAACATTACTATTATCAAATTTTGCAAAACACCAAACAAGTAGATATTGCCTATTATGTTGATGATAAGATAACTCATTCAAAAATGCTTTTAGAATTAGATTTAAACACACAAATAAGCCCGGCAAACTTTGCCCTCTTTCCTCCTGAAAATAAACACGATTATCTAGATGAAGAGTACACCGGTAAGGTATTAGAGGGCTTTAGTTTTAGCGCTACTAAGTTTAATGATTATGTAACCTGCCCCCGCCGTTTTTATCTTAAATATATCAAAAATTTAACCCCCCCCTCTAAAGATCAATTTAACATGGGCTCTTTTTTACACGAACTTTTAAAAAAACATTACACAGATAACCCCAACACCCCTATTAAAGCTTCTGATCTATTACAACTAGCCCAAAATGAACAACTAAGCGCTTTGGATCGCTTAGAGTTTGAAGTGGCGGTGGATAAAATGGGTGCGTTTTTTGAAAAGGAAAAAGAAATTTTACAAACTAGAGAGGTGTTAGCCTGTGAAAAGAAATTTGAAACCTCCATTGCCGGATTTACATTTAATGGGAAAATTGATCGTATTGATCGCCTAGAAGATGGCAGTTATGCGATTTTGGATTATAAATATAAGAGTAATCTTAAGATAGACACTTTAGAAAACATGGAGGAAAGCCAAGATTACCAGTTAAGTATCTACCATTTAGCTTTGGCCTCTTCTTTGCAAGATGCCCGTATTAGAGTTATTAGAGTGTATTTTTACGATCTGAAACAAGGTGAATTGTTGGAGGAAGATTTGCAAGTTGTGGGTTTTAAACAAGAGCAACTGCAAAACCAACTAAAAAAATTCACTTCTATCATGCCCTTTGAAAAAAGACCCAATAAAGATAGTTGTGAGCGCTGTCCTTACATGGATATGTGTGGTGTGGTTTATGAAGGGGAAAAATATTAGGCTAGGTTTTTATAGTAGCTTACTAGTTTTATTACTAGCTACCTGTTTTGGATCAAGTGGCTTACTTGGCTCTATTGGAGAATTAATAGCCGCTTTACACTTCCATTATTTAGGATATATTGCCTATATAGATGTGTTTTATTTACTCTATGTCTCTTTTTTAATCCGCCAAAAAAGCCTGAGAGCATTACAATCTCTTTTAGCTAGCTTATTAGGGTTTTTAGCCTTGCTTATTATCCAATCCTTACTGCTACACAGAGGAGAGGTTGGCATGGCTTTATTAGAGGCGATGTTAGATTATATTGGGACTTTAGGGGCATGGGTTGTGGCTTTAGTAATTCTGATATATGCCTATTCTAATCTCTTTCCTCAAAGTTTTACTAGCACTCTAAAATATTTACAGGCAATTTATCGCTCTATCCCAGCTAAACTTAAAACAGCCATTACATCAATTAACAGTGCTCTTAACATGGTGTTTAAAATTAAACCCACCCCTAAAGCCTCCCCATTGCATAAAGATTTCTTTGAGCGCGAAAGCCTCCCTTTTAAAGTTAAGGTTAGCCACTATACAGAAACCCCCAAAGAGGATACACCACAAGTACGCTTAATTGATCTTCAAAATACCCCCCCTGATCAAACCCTCTCTAACCCTCCTTCCTTAGATATTTCTGCACACCTAGATTTACTCCAACAACGCCACTCCCTAGAAAACCCCTCTATACAAAAGTTAGCCAATTCTAAACCCTCTTTACTACCCCCCACTGATTTACTCAATCCCATTTCAATGATGCCACAACCACAAATGCAAATTCAAGAAAAGAGTCAAAATCTTTTAGCCAAACTGCGCATGTTTAAAATTGAAGGCCAAATAGTTAATACCCATATAGGTCCTCTAGTAACCACCTTTGAATTCCGCCCCGCTGGCCATGTTAAAGTGAGCCGGGTTTTAAGCCTAGCTGATGATTTGGCTATGGCCTTATGCGCCCAATCTATTCGCATACAAGCCCCTATCAAGGGCAAAGATACAATGGGCATTGAAATAGCTAATGCTAAGAGCGCGCCTATTAGTCTAAGAGAGATTTTAGAAAGCCCGGCCTTTGAGCAAGCTCCAGCCTTAAGTTTAGCTTTGGGTAAGAACACTTTAGGAGAACCCTATGTTTTAGATTTAAAAACCCTCCCTCATCTGCTCATTGCAGGGAGTACGGGTAGTGGTAAAAGTGTGGGCATGCATGCTATGATTATCTCTTTACTTTATAAAAATACACCCAGAGAGTTGCAATTTTTAATCATTGATCCAAAACGGGTGGAATTTAGCATGTATGCTAATATCCCCCATCTAAAAGCTCCAATCATTACAGACCCACAACAAGCTATCAGTGTTCTTAATGAAATGGTGCAGGAAATGGAAGCGCGTTACATGCTTTTAAGTGAACAGCGCGTTAAAAACATTGATGCCTATAATAAAAAGGTAAATCCAGAACAACAACTCCCCTTTATCGTATTTATCATTGATGAATTAGCAGATTTAATGTTAGTAGGAGGAAAGGAAGTAGAAACCCCTATTATTCGCATCGCCCAAATGGGAAGAGCAAGCGGTTTACATCTTATCATTGCCACACAGCGCCCTAGTGTAGATATTTTAACCGGCCTTATTAAAACCAATTTACCCTGTAAAATCAGCTTTAAAGTGGGTTCTAAGATCGATTCGCGTGTTATTTTAGATACAGAAGGCGCGCAAAACCTTTTAGGTAAGGGCGATATGCTCTTAATCCAGCCGGGCAGCAGCGCACCTATACGCCTCCATGGCCCTTATGTAGCTGAGGAGGAGATAGAAAGAATTATTGATTTTATTGAAGGTCAAAATAACTAATCTATATAAGTAAGCTCAAAATATTTTTAGCATTTGGGCACTTACAAAAATTTTTCTTTCAAATTGGAGTTTTCTTTTATATCTAATATAATTAGAGCGCCCAAGCCCGCATGTTCACACTTCCCCCACTCAAACCCGGAGGATCAATAGATTATCAAACTAAACTTACAGACTTTTAGTGCTAGTAATCAGTGTTTTAAACGCCAATCCACGCGTACTTTTATATTAAATTAAGTTTAACTGGGTAATGTTGCATTCCCCCTCCTTTTGACCCTTGAGGGTTTGCCTCGGGGGTCTTTGTGTTTTTATGGTTTGCTTTTTTGCATTACAAACTCTCTTTAAAAAACAATATAACCCCGAGTAAGTGTTTTTCTAGCTCTTAAAACCGGCTAACTTTTAATCGCGATTTGCTAAGATTAGAAAATTTTTACAATCTAAGGAGAAACATGCTAAGTCTCAAACAAGCCATGTCTTTAGGTGGCTCAGATTTAGAGCAACTCAAAAAGGAAATCAGCCAGAAAGTTCAAGAGAATTTAGAACTCAACGCCTATATCTGCCCGCCAGAGGCAAGCACAGGAGGCGTACCCATTCTCATTAAAGATAATATTAATGTAGAGGGCTGGGAGATCACCTGTGCTAGCCAAATTCTACAGGGCTATAAAGCCCCCTATAGCGCTACTGCTATTATAAACTTGCAGCAAAATGGAATGTGTGCCTTTGGGCGGGGTAATATGGATGAGTTTGCTATGGGTAGTACTAGCGAATCAAGTTTTTATGGGCCTGTGAAAAACCCTAAAGATTTAGCCCGCGTGGCTGGGGGGAGTTCTGGGGGCTGTGCGAGTGCTGTAGCAGGGGGATTAGCCATTGCTGCACTGGGGAGTGATACAGGTGGATCGATTCGCCAACCAGCTAGTTATTGTGGCTGTGTAGGGCTTAAGCCTACTTATGGGCGGGTGAGTCGCTATGGTTTGATTGCTTATAGTTCGAGTTTAGATCAAATAGGGCCCTTAACCCAAAATGTAGAGGACTGCGCGCTTTTATTAGACGCCATTAGTGGATACGACCCACACGATTCAACAAGTGCCAAATTAGAGAACCCTTTAACCTTTAAAAATCTCAATAAAGAGCGGCGTTTAAAAATTGGGGTATTGAATAATTATTTAGAAGAGGCTAGCGAGGCGGTGCGCATCGCCTATTTTGATACGGCTCATCTCTTAGAGCAAATGGGGCATACAATCTTGCATCAAGAAATAACAGATAGCAAACACGCCATAGCCGCCTATTATGTTTTAAGCACGGCAGAGGCTAGTTCTAATTTAGCGCGCTTTGATGGGGTGCGCTATGGCAGGCGTGCACAAGCCCATAACCTGAAAGAACTCTATATTAAAAGCCGCACTGAGGGCTTTGGGGCGGAGGTGAAACGGCGCATTATACTAGGTAATTTTGTGCTTAGTAGCGGGTATTTTGATGCCTACTATCTAAAAGCAAAGCAAGCCCGCGCCTTTATCAAGGCTGAGTACAACAAGCTTTTTAAAGAAGTAGATGTTATTTTAGCCCCCGTAGCTCCAGATATTGCGCCTAAATTTAACGCCCATGCTAGCCCCCTGCAGATGTATTTAAGCGATGTATACACCGTGGGGGTGAATTTAGCCGGTTTACCCGCTCTTTCTTTACCCGTAGCACAGAGTAAGGAGGGCTTGCCCATTGGCATGCAACTTATCGGGCGCGCTTTTGCAGAACAAGATATTTTAGATGTGGCCTTTGGTTTGGAGGAGGAGGTAGATTTTGTGTTTAAAGGAGAAGTATGCAAATAATTCAAAAAGCCTTGACTTTTGAAGATGTCCTTCTTGTACCATGTTTTTCTGCTGTACTGCCCCAAGAAGTGAGTGTACACTCGCGTTTAAGCGCGCACATTGATTTAAATATCCCCTTTGTTAGTGCGGCAATGGATACGGTAACAGAATACCAAAGCGCCATTGCTATGGCCAGATTAGGCGGTATTGGTGTGATTCATAAAAATATGGATACCAATTCGCAGGTGGCACAAGTTCTTAAAGTTAAAAAGAGTGAAAGCGGGGTGATTCACGATCCGATTTATATTTATGCAGACGCGAGTTTAGCAGAGGCTAAAGAGATTACAGATAATTATAAAATCTCAGGTGTACCTGTGGTGGATAAGGAAAATAGGTTAATTGGTATCTTGACAAACCGCGATCTGCGCTTTGAAACAGATTGGGCTAAAAAAGTAGAGGAAGTGATGACTAAAGCCCCGCTTATCACGGCTAAAGCAGGCGTGAGTTTGGAGCAGGCTCAAGCTATCATGCACAAACATAAAATAGAAAAACTCCCCCTTGTAGATGAAAATAACATTTTAAAAGGGCTCATCACCATTAAAGACATCCAAAAGCGTATTGAATACCCGGAGGCCAATAAAGATCATTTAGGGCGTTTGCGGGTGGGTGCGGCCATTGGGGTTAAACAAATTGAGCGGGCGCGCGCTTTGGTTAAGGCTGGGGTAGATGTGTTGGTGCTAGATAGTGCGCATGGGCATTCTTTAAATGTGATTAAAACCCTAGAGGCAGTTAAAAAAGAATTAGCCGTAGATGTGGTGGTGGGTAATGTCGTAACCGCGCAGGCAAGTAAAGATTTAATCAATGCAGGAGCCGATGCGATTAAAGTAGGCATTGGTCCGGGGAGTATTTGTACAACCCGCATTGTAGCCGGTGTAGGCATGCCTCAGATGAGTGCCATTGATGCGTGCTATCAAGAGGCAGTCAAGCATAATATCCCCATTATTGCCGATGGCGGGATTAAATATTCAGGAGATGTGGCTAAGGCTTTGGCTGTGGGGGCGTCATGTGTGATGGTAGGGAGTTTATTAGCCGGCACAGAAGAATCCCCCGGGGACATGCTCATTTATCAAGGACGGCAATATAAAAGTTATAGAGGCATGGGCAGTATTGGGGCGATGAGTAGGGGCAGTTCGGATCGCTATTTTCAAGAGGGGCTAGCCTCTGAAAAACTTGTACCAGAGGGCATTGAGGGGCGCGTACCTTACAGGGGTAGAGTGGCTGATATTCTTTACCAGTTAGTGGGGGGTTTGCGATCGTCTATGGGTTATTTAGGCGCTAAGGATATTCCCACTCTCACTAAAAACGCCCAGTTTGTACAAATCACACAAGCCGGTCTTAAAGAATCCCATGTACACGATGTAGACATCACTAAAGAAGCCCCCAATTACCATGGATGAACCGAAATAAAATTTTTAGGGTAAAATACCCCTTTTTAAACCAAAAGATGAGGTTATTTGGATGGATTATTACGAACTTTTGGGTGTGGAAAGAGGCGCGAGTAAGGAGGCCATTAAAAAAGCCTTCAAGCAATTAGCCCGTAAATACCACCCCGATTACAACCCGGATAATAAAGAGGCAGAGGAGAAATTCAAACGCATCAGTGAGGCTTATAGCGTACTTAGCGATGATGAAAAGCGCCAAATTTATGATCGCTATGGCAAAGAAGGCTTAGAAGGTAGAGGTATGGGGGGATTTAATGATCTCTCAGATATTTTTTCTAACCTGTTTGGGGAGGATTCGATTTTTGGTAACGCCTTTGGGTTTGGCAATGCCACAAGACAAAAACAATCCAAAATCCCTAAAGATCTGCGCATGCCCTTAAAACTGAGTTTTAAAGAGGCGGTTTTTGGCTGTAAAAAAACCATTAAATTAGACTATAAAACCCTATGTTCTACTTGTCAAGGGAGTGGAGCTAAGGCAGGCAAATTAGAGACCTGTAGCAGTTGTAAAGGCAGAGGGCAGACTTTTATCCAGCAAGGTTTTATGACCCTTTCTAGTACCTGCCCTAGATGCCATGGAAGTGGGGAAATTGTGGCAGAAAAATGCAGCGCATGTAAGGGGGAGGGCTTTAGCTTAGCCCAAGAGAGTTTTGAGATCCAAGTGCCAGAGGGAATCGATCAACAAATGCGTATCCGTGTGTCTTCTAAAGGCAATGAATACAAAAAGGGCATGCGCGGGGATTTGTATGTGGAGGCGGTGGTTGGAGAAGATGAGCATTTTGTACGCGACGGGTGTCAAATTTATATAGAGGTACCGGTCTTTTTTACCTCTATTCCACTGGGCAGTAAAATTATGGTGCCCTCTCTTAAAAAGGAATTAGAGCTACAAATCCCACCTAATACAGGCGATCGCGCGCAGTTTGTGTTTAGAGGCGAGGGGGTAAAAGATGTGAATACGGGGCGTTATGGTGATTTGATCGCGGTGGTAAAAATTATCTATCCTAAAAAGCTAGAGGAGAAACAAAAAGAGCTCTTACTCAAACTCCATGAAAGCTTTGGCTATGAAAGCGAGCCATATAAAAATGTCTTTGAGGTGTGCTATGGCAAGGTCAAACGCTGGTGGCAAGATCTCACCAAGAGCAAGGAGGCGTAGGGCTGTGATTGTGCAAGGCAGATATGTTATAAAACTCTGCAATGCCCTACTTATGATTATAGAGCGCGGAAATGTTTGGGTATTTTGTAGAAAACTTTTGAATGCCTAGAAACGCTCCCTTTTAAAGAAAACGCCCACTTAAAACTACCGCTCCTTACCCTTATATTCCAGCGCCTTAGCCTCGTTTATTTTTTAGGATTTGTTAGGTTTTGTTTTGTTATTTGCGCCCACAAGGCCAACCACTAGAATAAAAAACCCCTTAGCAAGAATGTAGACTTATTCCTTACAGAGTAAAACCCTTTTAAATTTTCTCTTGCCCTCAACGTAGGGGGTATATTCCTTTGCAACGGCGACTTTAAACCCACACTCCAACACGCCATTTAAGATTTGTCGTGCCGA
Source organism: Helicobacter suis (assembly GCF_902196135.1). Lineage (GTDB taxonomy): Bacteria > Campylobacterota > Campylobacteria > Campylobacterales > Helicobacteraceae > Helicobacter > Helicobacter suis_A. The sequence goes on from NZ_CABIKE010000001.1 coordinate 295,939, forward strand.
CACTGCAAAAGGCAAATCGTAGTCATTGGGGATATAATTATTATCCACGAGTAAAGTACCGCTATCATCAAATCTTTTATACACATCAGGGATCTCCTCAAGGGGGACAAACTTTAGCCTAGCAATATTGGATCTATTTTTAATGGCAAAGTTGGTAAAAAAATGCCCTGCAGCGCGCACTAACTGGCGTTTGGGGTTTAAATACCAATACACGCTATTAAAACCCGGTCTTACCTTATTTTGTGCAAAATAGGGGATGCAAGCGGTGCTGATGGGGAGTGTAACATTGGATAAAATGATAAATTTCTTTTTACTTTTAATAAGAATCTGCCAATATTCTATGGCACGCGAAAAGGGTGGGTTGGTACAGACAATGTCGGCCTCCTCATTTAAGATTCTTAGC
>NZ_CABIKE010000002.1 GCF_902196135.1 Helicobacter suis
TTCTTCTTTATGTTCTTCTTTATGTTCTTCTTTATGTTCTTCTTTATGTTCTTCTTTATGTTCTTCTTTATGTTCTTCTTTATGTTCTTCTTTATGTTCTTCTTTATGTTCTTCTTTATGTTCTTCTTTATGTTCTTCTTTATGTTCGCCATTTTCTGCTTGTTGCTCAGGAGTGCTTGAAGAGGCCTCATGTTCTCCGGGGACATCTAACAACCCTTTTAGTTGATCTAAACTTGAATCAATATCCTCTAAAAAATTTGTATCCGCATGCTGTGTTTGTTCTACTTGGGGACTTGGGGCTTGCTTAGGGGCTTGATCACTAGGAGAGGTGTCCATAACTCTTTGTAAAATATAAAGTACATCTGTGGGCAAAAAAGGCTTTTGGATACAATGGGTAAATCCCTCACACTCCTCCACACCCTTTCTATGCAAGAGTGCTTTAAAATGTACATTTTCTAAGTAGGGTTTGATTTGTGCATATTCCTCGCCACCTACAGCTGTATCATCTGCAAAAAAGAAATACGCATTATCTTCTTGTAGTAATGAAATAGCGTCCCTTACACGATCTACAGCCACTAGCTCTAGGTTTAACTTTTTAGCGATGTTTTCAAAAAGCTTACCCACCATCTTATTTTGATTGACTAACAGAATTTTCAAGGACTCTCCTTAAGCTAGGCTAGCTAAGCTGTGGATTATAATACAACTTCGCCTTTTTTTACTTTAACCATTAAGGATGTTATATGCGCCTCTTTAAAGCGTCTTGTCTATTTTCAGGTTTACTCGCTTTTGGCCTTAATCTGCAGGCTGATTCTACGCTATACATGCTCCCTTATGAACAAAATGAGGCGCTTAAAAGTTTGATTAGCGGGATTAATGCGGCTAAGAGTAATATCAATATTGCCATTTATAGCTTTACCCATAGAGAGATTAGCAAGGCCTTAAAAGATGCGGCTAGCCGCGGCGTGCGCATTAATATTATCTTTGATCGCAGTTCTAACATCCATAGCGAATATTCGGCAATGGGCTATCTTTCTAAGTATCGTGGGATTAATACTTGTATGCTTAGTGGCAGAGAAGCGCGTAAGTTTAGGCGTGGCAAGCATGATTATAAAGGCATCATGCACCAAAAACTAGCCCTCATTGATAACAACACAATCTTTTTAGGTTCGGCTAATTGGAGTAAAAACGCTTTTGAGAATAATTACGAACTCTTAATGAGAGATGACAACCCGGCTATTATCCAAAAAGCCCAAAGTTATTTTAAAAAGATGTGGGCGGAGTGCCAACACCCTTAAAAATGATAGCTATACCCTATGTAGAAAGCAAAAGTACGGCGGAAGGTGATGCTATAGTGGCTATCGCTGTAATAAGTGTGGTTGATTGTGGGGATTTTAAATCCAAGATCGATGCCATGTGCACCTACTACTAAGGCGCGAATCCCTACATCAAATAGAAACTGGAAAGCGCTCACACTAGGTTTAGCATCTGCGGGCAAACCCATAGCATTTTGCCCATTCACACCCATAAGCCAAGAATTTCCCGCAATAGCCACACCGACATAAAAACCCAAATCTAAAGAAATGTCATCGCGATAAAATGCCCCCTGAAAGAAGTTATAAAAAAAATCCGCCGCTGCCCCATAGGCAAGCATATTGTTGCTCCCATAGTAAGCCCCCCCTCCATAAGGGCTGCGTTTATAGCGCGCTCCATACCCATTCCAATCCAAAAAGGCATAATAGCGCATCCCAAACATCTGATCATCGCGGAAATAGCCCGTATACCCGATATTAAACCCTAGCCCATTAGCCCCAACATTCATGTCATTACGCCCCGGCTGAAAAACACTTGTAGCTGTGGCATTGGTTGTTAAAATAGTTACGGTACCTGTCTGGTAATTTGCACCGATAAATAAACCATCTTTCCAAGAAGTGTGTCTTCTGAATTGATCGCTAGGCTGTGCGTATAAAAACCCCGTTCCTAAGATCATTGTAAAAAACCACCCTAAATCCTTACTTCGCATATTTCTCCCTAAATCTTAATGCGTCTAAATAAAGCGCCATTATAGTATAATTTGGATACAAAATGTGCCAAATTTTTTTTAGAAAGGATGGTTGTGCTTATCCAATTCATTTCCCCCAAATGGTTGTTAATCCATGCGCTTTCTCTTTCTATGGCTCTAAGTGTAGAACCCGGGATTAAATTTGATCCGCCCGGCTATGTAGAGGACATGCCCTCTAAAGAATTTATCCCCCAAATTGCCAAACCCGGTAGTTTATTTGGGCAAGGAGAACGCCCCTTATTTGCCGATAGACGGGCTATGAAACCTAATGATTTGGTTACTGTGATGATCAATGAAAATGCTAGTGCTAATTACAGCGCCTCTAAAAATTACACCAACACCTCCAATGGCAACTCCACAGCCCCTAGACTTACCTATAATGGCACTAATCCTAATAAAAGAAACCAAGCCCAGTTTTTAGACGATCAAAGCAATTATAACCTCACCCAGTCCACCACCAATAACACTTTTAAGGGTGGGGGTTCGCAAAAGAAAAGCGAGGATATGAAACTCACAATCACTGCTAGAATTGTCAAAGTCTTAGAAAATGGTAATTATTTCATTTATGGCAGCCGCGAGATTTTAGTAGATGGAGAGAAACAAATCATTAAAATTAGCGGTGTTGTACGCCCCTTTGATATTAGCCGTAATAACACGATTGAATCTAAATACATCGCCGATGCTAAAATCGCCTACACCCACATCGGGAGCTTGAGCGCGAGTAATAAAAAGAAATTAGCTAGCGATGTGATGGATTCAAGCTTTCCCTTTTAATGCAACAGATCATTGCCTTAATCTTAGCTCGGGGGGGGAGCAAGCGCATTCCTTTAAAAAATATCACGCCTTTTTTAGGCAAGCCTTTAATTTCGCATGTAATCCAAGCGGTGTTAGAATCTAAGCTTTTTGCGCAGGTTGTGGTGTCTACTGATAGCAAAGAGATTGCACAAATTGCTAAAGCACATGGCGCATCTGTACCATTTTTGCGCCCTAAAAATCTAGCAGGAGATTTCACACCCACTTTAGAAGTGGTTGCCCATGCCATTAAAACCCTATCTATTCAAGAAAGAACTATGGTTTGTGTACTCTATGGTACTAGTGTTTTTCTGCGGGCTACTTACATTAAAAAAGCCCTTGAGATGTTAAAAAACAACCCCCATAAAAAGTACGCCTTTGCTTGTAGTGTTTATAGTGCCTCTCCTTATCGCTCTTTTAGTATCCAAGAAAACAACCCCACCCCGCTTTTTGTAGAAAACATGCCAAAACGCTCCCAAGATTTGCCCCCCCTTTATTACGATGTAGGCTTATTCTATTTAGGACAGGCTTTACATTTTAGTAATCTAGAGCCTATTTTAGCCCCCCACTCTATCCCGCTCATTTTGCCTCATCTTTATGTGCAAGATATTAATACGCCCGAAGACTTAGAATTAGCCACTCTCAAATACACCTTTTTAAAGACCCATGCAAATTAATATTTTTTGTGATGCCACGCCTCAAAGTGGACTAGGGCATTTAAAACGCATGCAAAAACTCAAAGCCCTTTTAGAAACAATGGGGGCACAAACAACCCTATTTGCCTCACACTCTACTAATCTACCCCTAGATTGGCACAAGGCTAGCCATGCTAAGGTGGTTATTGTAGATAGCTATTTAGCGCCCCCATCTTTTTATAAAACGATCTCTTCTAAGCTTGTGGTGTTTGAGGATATGCCACAAACATACCCCCCCCATGTCTTTGTGATCAACCCGGGGTATCAAGCCCACACCCGCTATACAAAAACAGCACAACAAAACCCGCGTTATTTTCTAGGCATTGATTTTTTACCCATTGATCCGCTCTTTATCTCCAAAAGTAAAGCGCTTAAACCCACCCTTTCTAAACTCTTTCTTTGCTTTGGAGGCAGTGATTTAGCTTTGCCCTTTTATCAAAAAGCCCTAAACTCACTCCAAAAAATTCCCTTAGAGATACACATAATCGCCCCTCTTAATATCATTCAAGCCCTACAAGTTAACTATCCACAAAGCCCTAAATACCGCTACTATGCCAATGCTTGCTTTAAAGACATTGCCTTTTTAATGCAAGAGAGTGATTTAGCTTTACTAGCAGGGGGGGGCATGCTTTATGAAGCTATTTTAAGTAAAATCCCCATTATTGCTATCCCCATTGCTTCTAACCAACAGCCCCAAGTACAAGCACTCAACGCGCAAGGATCATGCCATGCTAGCAGTTTAGAAGGGTTATTAGAGTCTGTGCAAATTTTAAGTCCACTGCGTAGTAGAGAACACATGCAAAAAGCTCAAGAAAAGTTAAAAATAGGGCATAAATTACATAAAACCATGCAAGAGATTTTAACATGTTAGATTCATCTACCTTTTGCCAAGAATTACTGCTTAAAAGTTTTGAAATCCCTTCCAATCCTTTTAAAAAATACCCCCCTCTGCTTGCCTGCCATTTTATCCACACAAGTGAAGACGAGCGTTTGCAAATTTTAGCCTTTAGAAACCACCCTAAAACAACGGCGTGGATGTATACAGAAGAAATCACCCTTGCCTCTCATTTGCACTTTATAGAACAACTCAAGCAGAGCAATAACAGCGCTTATTACCTCTTTAAACAAGGGGATTTATTGCTTGGAGTGGGATCGTTAAGCCGAATCCACCCCACGCATCGCCATGCTTTTTTAGGGATTTATAAAAACCCAGATTTAGAGCATGTGGGCGGGCAAATTTTAGATGCTTTAGAATTTATCGCCTTTTTTAAGATGCGCCTGCATTCTATCCACCTAGAAGTTTTAGCAACCAATAAACAAGCCATCACCTTTTATACCCGCCATGCTTACCGCAAGGGAGGGCTTTTCAGGGATTTTATTTACCGCCAAAGAAGTTACCACGATGTGTGGCTATTTTCTAAACTCTCGCCCCTCTAAACTTTTTAAAAAAGGCTATTATGATCCCTTTAATCGTTGCTGAATTAAGCTCTAACCATGCCAATTCCCTAGAAATTGCCCAAAAATCTTTAATCACCCTTAAAAATATCGGTGCAGGCGCTGTTAAGCTCCAAACTTATACCCCAGATTGCATGGCGCTTAAAACCCCTACGCGTATACAAGGCACGCTTTGGAATCAACAAAACCTCTATGAACTCTACAAACAGGCGGCCATGCCCTTAGAGTGGCATGCCCCCCTCTTTGAATTAGCCAAAAGTTTAGATTTACTTCTCTTTAGTTCTGTTTTTAGTCTAAATGGTTTAGAGCTTTTAGAAAGTTTAGAGTGTCCTTTGTATAAAATTGCTAGTTTTGAGATCACCGATTTAGAGTTAATTTATCACACCGCTAGTACGCAAAAACCTATCATTATCTCTACAGGGATTGCCACACACGAAGAAATTTTAGACGCCCTAGAAGCCTGCAATAAGGCAAATAATAGCGCTATTACTCTTTTAAAATGCACCAGCGCCTACCCTGCTCCATTAAAAGAGGCCAATTTGCTTTCCATGCCAAAACTACAAGAAATATACGGGGTTAATTATGGTTTAAGTGATCACACACTAGGAAATCTTAGCGCTATTATTGCCACTACTCTAGGCGCGCGCGTGATTGAAAAACATTTTATGCTAGATAAAAGTTTAGACACTCCCGATCGCGCCTTTAGTATGGATACAGAAGAATTTAGCCAACTGATTGAGGCCGTGCACGATACTGCTCTTGCCCTAGGTAATTCTAACCCCACTTTAAACCCGCATATTTTACAAGAGGGGCGTCAGTTTGCCCGCTCCCTTTTTGTGATCAAAGCGCTTAAAAAAGGCGCGATTTTTACCAAAGAAAACATTAAAGCCCTGCGCCCCAACACAGGCCTAGCCCCTAAATATCTCCCACAAATTCTAGGTAAAAAAGCCGCTAAAGATTTAGATTACGGCCATCCGCTTACTTTAGGAGATGTACAAGATTATCCATCCGCCCCTTGAGCCAAACACTTAGCACACACCACAAAAAGTTTCATGTCATGGCTGACAAGTTTAGCCTTATGCTCTTTTGCTACTTGGATTTGGCGCTCTTCAATTTCTAAATCCACAAATTCAATAATTTCTCCACAATGCAAACAAATGATGTGATCGTGGTGTTCTTTGGCTGCAATTTCATAGCGCCGCCCATTTTTATTCGTCTCTAAAGTATAAATAAAGTTTTCTTTCTCTAAAAAATTTAGGATACGATAAACGGAGGAAATGCTCGTATTTTTATCATTGAGGCGGATACTTTGGGTGATCTCCTCTGGGCTTAAATGAGTCCCACTCTTATAAAGCACGCTCACCACTTCCTCTCTTTGCTTGGAGTTTTTTAAACCATTTTTCCTAATAGAGATACGCAAACGCTCTAAAATAGACTCTAAAGTTTCCAATCGCTGCATATAATAATCCCCTTGCTTTCAAGAATAATACCCCATGCCCTATTGATAACAGACTAAACAAAAGATTATAACATTTTATCTTAAATCCGCCATGTGCCTATATAATGCTAAGAATTTGTAGTGTATAATGGATATTTAATCTTGCTTCAAGGGGTTTGGCATGTTTTTTGGCAAGGGTTCAACTAAGCAATTAGAGGATAAAGACGCAGAGATCAAGTCTTTACAAAAAAAGTTAGATTTTTATAGACAGCTTGTGGATTTATGTAGCCATATGGGCTTTATTGGGGTTAGAGATCACAAGATCGTGTTTAAAACGGGGGAGATTGTCAACATGGAAGGGATTGATAGCAAGGCTAGCGATCTCTCTAGTTCTAATGCGGACTTTAGCCTTAATAACCGCCTGTATAAAACCAAAAGCCAAAACATTGACGGGACGCTTTATCACTCTGTAATGCAAACCTCTGATCTGCTCATTGAATGTGGTAAAAACCAAACCTTTAACCTCTACCACACCAGCATGCGCGAGGGGCTTGAAGAACTACAAGCCACCATGCAAAATATCTTTAAAAACACAGATGATCTCTTCCGTGCAGCAGCTACGGGTGTAGAAAACTCCAAAAACACCATTGAAAAAGTGGATAAGGCCAATGAAAACATCACTAGTTTACATGAAAAAATGCAAAGTGCCACTTCTCTTGCTGATTCGCTTAGTCAGCGCAGTAGCGAGATCACTCAGGTGATTTCTCTTATTGATGATATTGCCGAGCAAACTAATTTATTAGCCCTTAATGCCGCCATTGAAGCCGCACGCGCGGGTGAACACGGCAGAGGGTTTGCGGTGGTGGCTGATGAAGTGCGTAAACTTGCTGAAAAAACCCAAAAGGCCACAAAAGAAATTGCTGTGGTGGTTAAATCCATGCAACAAGAGGCTAGCGATATCCAGACTAACACACATGAAACCAATAGCATTGCTGAGGTCATTAAAGATGATGTCAATAACATGCGATCTCTTCTACAAGGCTCTTTAGTAGCAGCCGATACAGCCAACTATTCCATTGAAAATCTCAATAACTTAGCCTTTTGTTGTTTGGCTAAAACCGATCATGTAGTCTATAAAGGTAATCTCTATGGCGTGATTTTTGATATTCCTAATCACTTTAAGATAGTAGATAATCATAACTGCCGTTTAGGCAAATGGTATTACGAAGGCGATGGAAAGAAACATTTTTCTCACATGCCTAGTTATCGTAGCATGGAGGCATGCCACAAAGAAGTACACGACAGCGCCAACGCCCTTGTTGAGCAACTTAAAGATCGCAGCAAAGTCAGTTCTGAGACAATTGAAAAGGCTGTTAGCGCTGTTGAGAGAAGCTCTAAAGAGGTGCATAATGCCATTGATAGAATAAGCCAAGAAAAATCAGAGGAGTTACAAAAAAAGATCGCCAGCATATCAGAAACCAACCCTTCAAATACCTAAGTTGTTCTTCTCTGCTCTCAAGGCTTTAAACCGCGCTTGTTTGCACCGCAAGCGCCGGATCTACCCACCGGGGCTTGCAGACTTTGCCTCCAATGATTATTTAGCTTTAGGATCGCACAAAGGTTTATTACAAGAAGCTTTTAACATTTTATCAAATCTACCCTCCCACGCCCCCAAAGCTTCTATGCTTGTTAATGGTTATTATCCCTTGCACCAAGAATTAGAAAATTACCTTTGTGATCTTTTAGGGTTTGAAAGTTGTGTGTTAGTGGGGAGTGCTTTTTTAGGCAACCTTGCCCTTATAGATGCTTTGGTGCGTAAAAATGATTGGCTTTTAATGGATGCACACTACCATGCTAGCGGACAATTTTTAGCTAAAAAATCCCCCAATACCCTTTTTTTTGAACACAATAGCCCGCAAGATTTAGAAGCCAAACTAAAAATTTGCCACAATAAAGGCCAGCTTTTCATCGCCATAGAGGGGGTGTATTCTATGAGTGGAGAGATCGCGCCTTTAGAAATTTTAGAAATTGCAGAAAACTATAAGGCGTATTTGATTTTAGATGAAGCGCATAGTTTAGGTAGTATAGGGGAGCATTTATTAGGGCTTTTAGATCACTATAAGTATAAACCTACAGAAAAAATGATTTTATTAGGGGCTTTTTCTAAGGCTTATGGCAGTTATGGGGGATTTATAGCAGGGTCTATGGAGGTGATTGACTTTTTATGTAACCGCGCAAAAAGCATTCTTTACACCACAAGCCCCTCTTTGCTTGATACCGCCTTAAGCCTTGTTAATCTCAAATATCTTTATAGCAACACAAAACACTACCAAGAAATTTTAAAACAAATGCGCGCCTGTTTAGATCGCTTTAATTGGCACACACAGAGCAATATTTTTACCCTGCCCTTTACAAATTCTACCGCTTTATTAGAGATTCAAGATCGCCTGATTCAACATGGATTTTTATGCGCGGCTATCCGTCCCCCAACCACAGCAACCCCCCTTTTACGCCTCTGTTTAAATATCCAGCCCCAAAGAACTTTAGAGCTTTTAGAGGGTTTGTGTTATCTGCTGTGCTCAAAATAATTAAAACTCATATAAACCGCTAATATTAGAAATTAAATAGGGCGCGCGCTTAAAAATATATCGTCCACCTAAAAATATTCACTTTTGCTGGCGCTTGTTGGATATTGTGCACAAGTGCATCAAAAAACAGGGATTTTAAAAACTTTTAGATTCAAGATATTTAGGGTGTGGGCTGAGCATACCTTTTTCTTTCATATACTGCTTTAGTTTTTCCTTATTCATCACTTCGTCAAAACCTTTAATTTCTATGTTACTGGTCCCCCTTGTTTTGTGGTGGGAGTTAATAATCCTCACAAGTTCTTCAAAATCCTTGTTGTTACATAGTTCAGAAAGCATAGTTTGATCTAACCCATCTTTGGTTTTAGCTTTTAAAAGTACTTTGCTATCCTCTATATTCGTTAGATTAAGAAAGATTACCCCTATCCCGAAACTGGTGTTTAATCGTGTGAGTAATTCCATGATTTTACTTTGATTATCATCTATCTTTCCTACTACCAAATAACCCTCATGTGCCCATGAACTATTGCTAATGGCTTGAAAGTAGTATTCACGGCAATCACTCAAATTTTTGATTTCTTTTTTAAGCTCAAAAGAGATCAATGTAAAAGGTACTTTATCAAAGTGGACTACAAATTCCTGCAAAACCTTATTACCAAGTTTGTCATAACTAAACTTTACACCCACCATATCTGGATGAAGCCATTCGTGTTTACCCTTTTCCTTACCTTTTGTTGTAGTGTGATTGATAGTTTTTATAGATAAATCTAACTTGTCGTGGGCAAAATATGCTAAAAGCGGGTGTAAGTCTCTCTCATTGTAACTTTTAAATGGTGTCGTGGTTTTAGTGGCACTCTTAGTAGGATTTTTTGTAAAAGTCTGCGTGATCTCCTTGTTTATACCCCACTCTTTTAAAGCGATAGTGAGGGGTTTATCTTTAAATTTTTTAAAAGGTAATTCTTCATTGTGATCCTTTTTAAGCGCGCCTACAACAGAACCTCGAACACTATTTCGCCTTTCAGTAAATCTTTTTACTAATTCTGGGGTAACAAGGTGTTTTTTCGACTCGTCTCCTTCCCAAGCTGATTTGAGTTCTTTATACTGACTACAAATCTCCCAAGGAGTCAAAGATGTTTTGACTTTTTCAAGTACAGCTACTATAACATTTATAGTGTCTTTATTCATTCCTTTTTTACTCATTGACTATCCCCGGGTAAATAAAAAGTTATTGATATAAAACAAACGACAGGCCTAATTCTACCACATTGGATAAAATTTTAAAATCCCAAAAGACAGAGTCTCTATTTGGCTAGCATATTAATAATATCTTTGTCAAGAAAGTTTAAAATTCAGTGAGGTAGTTAATCATTGCACCATAAAAACACTATTTTTACACACTATCTATTTGGCATATATGCTAAAATATTACAAAATTTTAAAAAATAAGGTTGTAAGCGTGTACTCGTGGCTACCCTATGTTTTGGGGATTGTTTTTTTGCATGTCTTAGGAGTGGGTTTATTAATTTTGGCAAATGAGCCTCATTTTTATTCATTGGCAATAACGGCTTATTTACTTGGCTCTAGGCATGCCTTTGATGCCGATCACATTGCCTGTATTGATAATACAATCCGCAAACTTTCCCAGCAAAAACAAAATGCTATGGGTGTGGGCTTTTACTTTTCTATGGGGCATTCTAGTGTGGTGATTTTAAGTATTGTAGTTAGTGCCTTTGCAATTGGCTGGTTTGAAAGGCATGCGCCTGCTTTTAAAGAAGTAGGGGGCATTATAGGAACTTTGGTTTCTGGCCTTTTTTTGATCCTTGTGGGTCTGTTAAATGCCTTTATTTTAATGGATTTATTTAAAGTATTTAAACAACAAAATAACCATTATGATCAAGAAGCCTTAGAAGCCCTGCTACAAGAACGCGGACTTATAAATCGCTTTTTTAAACCCTTATTTGTCTTTATCTCTAAAAGCTGGCATATTTATCCTATTGGCTTTTTATTTGGTCTGGGTTTTGATACGGCTAGTGAAATCGCGCTTTTAGCCCTTTCAGGGGCTGCACTTAAAACAAGTATTATGGGCATGCTCGCCTTGCCTATTTGCTTTGCTGCTGGCATGAGTTTATTAGACACTTGCGATGGGATTTTTATGCTTAAGGCTTATGACTGGGCATTTAAAACACCCCTGCGCAAGATTTATTACAATATCACTATTACGGCTTTAAGTGTACTAGTGGCCTTAGTAATTGGGGGTGTAGAACTCTTCCAAGTTTTAAGCCAAAAAATGCACTGGAAATTTCATGGAGTACTAGGGTATTTACAAAACCTAGATTTTGGGCATCTTGGCTATTATTTGGTGGGTATGTTTGTGCTAGTTTGGGCAATTTCTTATGGGATTTGGCATTTTGGAAAGATTGAACAAAAATGGGGGCAATCTAGCAAAATAGATCACTAAAAATAACCTTGAATTTTCTATTGCTTAAACTCTAAGGCCTGCAAAGCTGGCATGCTTAAGCCAGCAATGCCTTCTAAAGATCCATAAGTCTGGCTGATAAGCGATAAAATCTGATCGATTCGTTTCTCCTGTTTAGCCCAATGTTTTTGCATAGCCTGTTTTTCTTTTCTCAAATCCTCTTGCATCTGCATAAAATTCTCTACAATGCCTTGTATTTGCAGATTAAACTCTGTGCTTGTTAAGTAATGATAAAGCGAGTGTGCTTTATCTGCTTTATCTTCTTGACTTTTTTGTACTAAGGCTATCCGTTCTACCATGGCACGCAAAAGCACACTTAAACCCTTAAATTCCTCAAAAGTACACACATAAACCCCCTCTAATAAACCCATTCTCTCCATTTCCTTAGGCAAGATAGCACTCACCAAGACCCCTACCTCTGCTCCCTCTACTTGCATATCCTCCTTGAGTTTAGCAACCCACTCTTTATTAAAATTCTTTGTATTCTTACTCTCATAACAAATAGTCCCGCAAAAAAGCCCCTGTCTTGTATAAACCTTGTGTAAGCAATCCGCACCCCTTTGACCCTTTTTAATATCCTCAATGCTATCTAGGGGGAAATGAACGCGCAAATACTCCTCAATAACCCTCTCCTGCGCCTCACCTTGGAGTTGTTGAGAAGTACTCTCAGCGCGCTTTTGTATTTCTAGTGCGCTCTGCTTAAGCTGGTTAATCTGCTCCTCTTTTTCTTGGAGTTTGATCTCATAATCAGCTTGGAGGCGCTCTTTTAGTTGCTGTAATTGTGTATTTAATTGTGCGGCACTTTGTGCCTCTATTGCAGCGCGCATCTCCTCCTTATCTCGTTTTAATTTTTCGTTTTCAGTTTCTAGTGCGTACATCTTTTTTAATTGATTAGATTTTTCCGTATTTTCTTTTTGTAGAAGTTCTAAAGCCTCTTCTTGTTCGCGTTTGACTTTCATACGAATAGAATCGTATAGTTCTTGCCGTTCTTTTTCTAAGGCTCTAGCCACGCCCTCTTGTACCTGCTTGTCAAGAGCCTTTTTTTTCTCTTCTAAATTTTTAAAAGCTTGTTTGTATTCCTGCCTTTTGGCCTGTACTTCTTGCTCAAAATGAGTTTTTTCCTCTGCTAAAAAGTCGCTTGCATCAATGGATTTATGGCAATGAGGACAGATTAAGTTTTGCATGCTGTTTCTTTAATGTGTGGTACCAAAAGTCGGACTCGAACCGACACGGAGTTGCCTCCACCAGATTTTGAGTCTAGCGTGTCTACCAATTCCACCATTTTGGCTCTTTTAACACCTTTTTTCTCGCCTACACCGCCTCAAACTTGAAAGGGTTATTTGAAAAAAACCTTTAAAACCTGCGGTTTTTCCTGTAGTTTTTGATCTTCCCTTAGTCTTTTTAGGGTTTGGCAAGACTATGGAAAAACCTTTTCCCATAAATCGCGGTTTTCTCTTTGTGGCTTTTCTAAAAAAGCCGTTTTCTCCTGCGGTTTTCCCCCGTAGTTTTTTAAGCGGTTTTCTGGTGCACTGGGCGAGAGTTGAACTCGCACGGGTTACCCCACCACCCCCTCAAGATGGCGTGTCTACCAGTTCCACCACCAGTGCAAGAGCCCCCTCCTCTTTTTTTAGGCCAAGAAAGGGTTACTATAAATAGCCACGATAGCAAACACTAAGGTATAAATCACTTGTGCTTCAATCATGGCCATAGCAATAAACATCGTAGTGAGTAACTTACCGCCAACACCTGGGTTGCGCGCTGTACCCGTAATGGCTGCAGCAGCTGCATTGCCCATCCCTATTGCACCCCCGCAGGCTGCCACTCCTAAGCCCACTACCGCGCCTACAACGGAATAGGATTTAATCATATCTGTTCCGCTTATATCCGCTCCAAAGACCAGCCCCACCGCTCCTAAAAAGAAAAGCACAACAAACTTCATGGACTCAACAACCTCGCTCAATTGTTAAAATTTTCACAAGTCTTAATTATAGCACCATTAAGCTTAAGTTAAAATGACATGTACCTTGCCCTGCTCTATTTTAGAAACCTGACAGGTTAAAGAGGTATCTGGCTTTAAATTTTGCCAATCTAAATCTTTAAGATCACTCTTGTGTAGCAGGGCTTGGCCACCCCCACTTAAACGCACAAATACACCAAAATCCACCACCTTTTTAACCCATGCCTGCACTTGTTCTCCAGCTACATAAGAGGGGATTTCTAGAGATTTTAAAATAAAATCTTTGGCTTTTAATACCGCTTCTTGAGCGCCATGTACACACACTTGCCCGCTTTGTTTATCTAAATCAATTTGCACAGCAAAGCGCTGTAAAATTTCTTTAATATTCTTCCCACCTGTGCCTATAAGGGCGCTGATTTTAGAGGATGGGATATAAAAACTCTCTGAGATAGGCATAGCTTTTGTATTAATGGGCATGATCTGTGCTATCTCTTGCATGCGCTCTAAAATCACCGTGCGGGCTTGTTTGGCTTGTTTTAAAATTTCACCCAGCCACTCTAAGCAAATGCCAGATAACTTAGTATCCATTTGCATCGCTAAAACCCCTTGATGGGTACCGGCAATTTTAAAATCCATATCCCCTTGCATGTCCTCTAAAGCGCTAATATCACTTAAAATAGCATACTTATCCCCCTCTACCATAAGCCCCATTGCCACACCGGCTACTAAATCGCGTGTATCAATCCCAGCTGCTTTTAAAGCCAAAGAACCCGCGCATACACTCGCCATAGAACTAGAACCATTGGATTCTAAAATTTCAGAAACAAGGCGAATCACGGGGTGTTGTTCTGGTAATGTGCTCTCTAAAGCCTTTTGTGCCAAATGCCCATGCCCTAATTCGCGACGGCTCAATGCACCCATAGGCATGGCCTCACCCACACAAAAGGGAGGGAAATTATAATGCAACATAAAGCGCTCTTTAGTGGGTGTTTTTTCATAAGTGCCTAGCCCTTGTTTGGCATCGTTTTCACTCCCTAAAGTACAAGCCACTAGGGCTTGGGTGTGCCCGCGCTCAAAAAGCACGCTAGAGTGGCAGGCAGGTAAAAGATTGGTTTCTATATAAATGGGGCGGATTTGTGTGAGAGTACGGCCATCGGGTCGTTGTTGTTTTTCTATGATCTCTGATCGCAGATGGGCATACAAACATGTTTGTAAAGCTAATTTGAGTTCTTCTAAACTCACTTGTTGGCCTTCTAGGTTGAGTTCTTCGGCTATTTTTTGGATTAAATCTTGTACTTGGGCGTTGCGTTCGCTTCTAGCCATTAGGCTTGAGGTTTCTAAAATAAGGGTTTTAAAGCGTGAATTGAGTAAATCTATGAGGGCTGTATTTGGTTTAATGGGGTCTTTAATAGAGAGACTTTTTGGTTTTCTATGGGGGGTGAAGTGGTGGTAATAGTGCGCGCAATACTCTTGTATTTCTGTGTGGGCATGCCTAATTAAATCTAATAGTTTGGATTCTTCTAAAGCATATTGGCAATCTTTTACCTGCATTTCTATCATTAAAATAGCCTCCGCATTCCCCACCACTAATAAATCCAAAGACTTAGCCGTATCATTTAAACGCAAGGCATGGATAGTTGTATCTACGCCAATATTGGCTAAATAAAGCGCATTGCTAGCAGCATTGAGTGCACAAACTTGTAAATCGCTCTGGTAATCATAACTGAGTACTAAAAGAGTGATCTGGGTGGGGTAGGTGTATGCTTTAGGGAAGAGAGGGCGTAAACTGCGATCAATAAGGCGGGAGGTGAGGGTTTCAAAGGAATCCATTTTTCCTTCTCGTCTTAAAAAGTTGCTTGGAAAACGCCCAACTGCATAAGCCCTTTGGGCATATTGCACACTTAGGGGTAAAAAATCAGCTTCTGTGTGTTGTCTATCCACCACTACGCTAGCTAAAATCACTGTGCCTTTATAGCGATAAAGTAAAGCGCTATCTGCTGTCTTAGCTACATAATCAATTTTAAATTCCTGTCCGTTAATTTCAATGTTTTGCATAAAATCCTTTCAATTTAAATTTATAACGCTTTTAAAATTTCTCCAATTTCATGTTCTTCAGTATCAATAGAGGATTTGTAGTAGTGTTCCACACTGACAAAATATTCAGGGCGATACACACTAATCACTCCATCGCAAAGCAAAGAGAGAGCATCGGCTACATTTTTGGGCAAAATGGGGGTGAGAACATAAATATTTTTCGTGGATTTAGCCATGCAAGTTTGAATCGCAAGATTAGCCGTCATGCCCGTTTCAATGCCATAATCTACAATGAAAACATCTTTATTCTCTAAAGACCAAATCGTATTGCCTTTGCGGTATTTATAGATTTTAGAGAGAATTTCTTCTTCATAAACCCGTTTAGCCTCGCCATAAACATAGTCTAAAGTGATTTCAAAAGAGTTAATCAAATTTTCATTCATAAGAATACCCATGTTTTCACTCACTAATGCGATCTCACATTCGCGGTTTAAGGGGGCATAAATAGGGGCTGTGAAGAGAAAATCTAAAGCCGTCCCTAGTTTTTTAGAAAGTGCATGGGCAAATTTTAAACCTTTTGTACTGGTAACAAGTACAACGGCATTTTTGGTGTCTAAATGCCGAATGAGGATTTCATTCATGAGTTGGTTAAGCGCATCCTCAGGGCTAGCAAACATGAAAGAATCGACCAAATTACCCATGTTATCTACTCTTTAATGAACGGTAGGTAAGACTAGTTTTAGTGATTGGAGAAAAATCTAAGGTAAACTTGACATAGTTATTTTCATAAACTCTTAAAGGATCGCTTGGGTTACTTGTTAATACAGGGCGGCGCTGGTTGACAAACTCTAAGCCAAATCCAAAACAGCGAATCTTTTTGAAAATCCCAATATTCCAATTGAGTACGACATTATTTTCAATATCATAACCTATAGAGGTCATGAAAGAAAACCATCTAAAATCATTACTCAAGCCTGCTTTGATGTAGTTAGAATTGTTAGTAGAAATTTTATCAAGGGCAGTTTCATTAAAATTCTTTCTTAAATAGTAAGAAATATTGGCGCTTAAAAATTTATGGGTGTAGTTTGCATTAATAGAGGCCTCAGTTAGGCTGTTATAAAACCAAGAGTAAAAAATTGTGCCATAAATATCCAAACCTCTTAGAGGGGAAAAGCCAATTTTACTTTCCATAGGACTCTGAGCAATAGAGGTAGGGTTAGCAAAGTCAAGTACCTGACTGATACGCCAATAAAGCAATTCCTGCCCATTGAGTCCATAAAGATATTGGGTGAGATTTAAATAAAGTTGGCTATTAGAAGGGTTTGGGCTAAAGAGTAAAGAGGGATTCCACACAGCATCATAAAGATGACCTTGATAATCATATTGGGTAAGGGTATCATTAGTGTAGCTATTTTGAGCCAAAGCGCTAAGGGTGTACATATCAGAGTTAAATAGCCCATTTGCAAAGGTGTAGTAGGCCCCACTTAATACGGCTTGTAGCTGGATTGTGTGTAAAAGTTTATGGTATTCGCGCGCTAGATCGCTATTAAGGTAGAGAGCATAGCTACTAGAAAAGTAATTCCCAAATTCTCTAGACTGGTTGCCCACCTCAGGAATGTAGCTAGTTTTTTGATTTGAAATGGCTAAGTTACTCAGATCAATCGTATTCCATAGCCCTACAGAGAGATATTTTTTAAAGAGAGAAAATTGCAACCCTAAGGGCACATTGATCGTATTTTGTACATAACCATAGCCCACTGGCCGCACCACATTATGGAACTGGTAGTCTAAAGAGTAAAGGAGATGTTTCCAGCCTAAGGTGTTTAAATATTTGTGGTATTGCAAATTAGGCAGGGATTGGAAGGTTTCATTATTATTAATCTTGTTGAGGTTTAAAAAATACCGGAGATAAAAGCCATAAAAATGGTTATTAGTCTGGACATAGTAATTTACCCGCGACATGTGCGTCGCGTCTGTGATGCGTTTGTTGACCTTTTCAAAGCGCACATAGTCTAAGTCATTCATATAAAGAAAATCTATATAAGAGGCATTATCTAAAGACTTTTTGAGTCCAAAATATTTTTGCAAAGTCTGGCGGCTTGCACTGAGCATTTCAAGCCCGTAGATATTTTTATTACGCAAATCATATTTTTTAGCGTAGGCGTTATAGTTTCTAAAATAGCGCATGTTAAATAAAAATTTATCTTGATGAGAATTAATCCAACGGGCTTGAAAATTCATGCCTAACCCGCGTTTAGAACGGATTTGGGGGACAAAAGTCATGTCCCATGAATTTTTAGGGGCGATGTAGATAGGTTGTAGATAGATAAAACCGGCTAAGTTTGAATCACTAAATTCAGGATAGAGTAGTCCGCTAGAGCGTTTATTACTTGTAGAAACAAAGGCATAGGGAAAATAAAATATGGGGATTTGGCCTAGATAAACTTTAGGATTCCAAAGAGAAAGGTGGGATTTATCCACATTATAATGGCCAGAGGAAGCGTTGACATGCCAAATAGGGTTTTGAATATCACAGCCTGAAGTGGTAAGGTTTTTAATATTGTATCTATTTTGTTTGGCATGGGCAATATCAGCGCTGATCCAAATCCCTGTAACGCTATCTTGTACATAAAAGGGAAAGATGAGTTCGTATTTTTTATCTAATTTAATCTTGATATGTTCACCTTGTACTAAAAGCCCCTCTCCACGATAAACCTTAACATGCCCATCTATCGTGGCTTCTTTCTTTTGGGTGTCATAGATTACGCGATCGGCTAGAATGTAGACATCATAATTGAGTAAAACAGCATGCCCAGTGGCCACTACAATATTATTTTTAGAATCCACGCGATCGGCTAATAACTCAAAAATCTTATGGTTTTTCTTGTTAAATTTTTGCACAGCCACTTGCTGCTTACTAAAAAGTACACCTAGCAATAAACAAATGATAAAAGTACCGCGCCACAACACTCATTTAGACACAATAACCAAAGTTTTGGCATGCCGGTCATGGAAAGTACGGCTAAATTTATCCTTAAAACAATAAGCTAAAGGAAAAAATAGCAACGCCTCTTTATACAAACAACGCTTCATGCGCGCAAGAAATGGGGGTTTATCTAAACTACTCACATCTAAGATACGCAAGTGGAAAACTAACTTACCAATACTGTTACCCAAAAAACCCATCAATAAACTTTCATAAAGAATATGCAAACCAAAGAAAACACACAGAAAGCGTAAAAAGATAGGGTGTAAAGGCAAATAGGGGTGTAAATCCCAAGTTAGAAAGCTCACCCAAACTAAATCCACCCCATAAGCCCCCACACGCCACGAAAAGGGGGCCATCACAAGATGTTCTTTATAGAGTCGTTCTTCTAATTTGGCTTCCATGCGCCTCTAAAGCGATCCAATATCTTCGCGAAACTGCATGCCTTCAAATTGTACCTTTTTAACTAAGTTATAAGCGTGGTTTTTAGCCTCACTTAGCGATTTACCCCAGCCCACGCACACACACACCCGCCCCCCAGAAACCAAAAATACCCCATTTTCTTGAATAATCTTGCCTAAATCCAAATGGGCATTTTTTTCATTCATAGGATCAATATAAACATTTTGCCCCCCAGAAATTTTATAAGGGTAATCTTTAGAAGCCAGTACAACGCCTAGTGTATGCTGGGGGTGTAATTCTAATTCTATTGTATCTAAACGATCCTCTAAAGTTGCCTCCAATAAATCTAGTAGAGGCGTTTTTAACAAGGGCAAAAGCACGCTACACTCAGGATCTCCTAAACGGACATTAAACTCAAGCAAATAAGGTTCTAATTGCCCCTCTTGTTCAACCACCATAATCCCGGCATAAAGCACCCCTATAAAAGGCGTGTCCGCCTCTACCATTGCTTTTAACGCCGGTTCTATAATTTGGCTTGCAATCTTGTTTTTTAAAACCTCATCGCATAAACTTGAGGGCGCAAAAGCCCCCATTCCACCCGTATTTGGCCCCTCTGGGGTGAGTTTTTTATAATCATGGCAGGGGGGTAAAAGAAGATAGTTTTGGTGGTGCACCAAAGCAAAGATAGAGAGTTCAAAACCTTTTAAATATTGTTCTACTAACACTTTTGAGTGTTTTTCTTGTAATAAGAGTTGCCCCAATATTTGTTTGTATTCCTCTTCACTCTGGACCACCACCACGCCCTTACCCCCAGAAAGCCCATCAACTTTAACCACTAAGGGAAAGCCTAAAGCTGCAACCTGTTCTTGTGCTAAAGTGTGATCGCGCACGATACAGTAAGGGGCTGTTGGGATGTGGTATTGCGTGGCTAGATTTTTGGTAAAACTCTTAGAGCCTTCTAGGATACTAGCCTTTTTACTGGGGCCAAAAACAGCAAGACCGGATTCTTTAAGCATGTCAGCCAAACCCCCCACTAAAGGTTCTTCAGGTCCAATTACGACTAAATCAACACCCTTTTGCAGGGCAAAATCTACAATTTGGGCATATTCTTCTAAAGGGATATTTTCGCCAATGCTTTGAGTCCCACCATTGCCCGGGCAAAAATACAGCTCACTTATGCGCGTATCCTCTTTTAATTTGCGTCCCAAAGCATACTCGCGCGCTCCGCCCCCGATAATTAAAATTTTTTTCTTCATTTACGCCCTATTTTTAATCACCCAAACGACCGTTACTTGTGTGCGTAGTTCAAAGAAGCTACAAGAGGCCAAGAGGATCTTTTTAGGGGGCAAACACCAGATGCCCATCACACCAAAACCACTACTGACAGCCTCACAAAGATGGATAAAAGAACTTGCCATTTTAAGAAACACGCATCGCCCAGGCTTTAGCGCCATTATACTAAATTTTACTTAAGTGTGCTATCTGCTAACAGCTTTAACTTTGGCTAAGTAAATTAGGGCGCTAGATTAAAAGTTTTGTACTCCAATTTTGGGGTATCTATTTTAGAAAGTATCAATCTAAGTTATGGATATTACTAATTAGATTATAAAGAAACCAACTATCGCCATTGATAAAGGTTTGTGGTTTGGCTCTTACACCGTCTTTATGGACACTAATCCCGTCTGAGTAGGGCGTAACAGAGATGAGTTTAGCAAAGGGAATTCTTAAACTCTTAGATTTGCCGCAAAAATAGAGGTGCTTAGTGGTGATAGCTAGTAAGCCAGTATCTATATAGGAGAGCTGTTCTTCTTGGATTTTATGCCCCTTAAATGCCCCAACCCGGTAGTACACACCCTTAGCAATTCTTAAACTCACGCCTTGAGATCCTCCCACATACCGGCTTGTAGTCTTCATCTCAAAATACTGAACCCCATTTTCTACCCAAATCAATTTTTCATTTTTCATAAACACAAAGGGTAGAGAATCGCCTACAATATTAATTCCTGTGGGCATCACACCCTCACAGACATGCCTTAAAATTGAACCTTGTTTGAGCTTGGTATAGTAGCCATTGGAGTCTAAATCCTCTTGAAAGAGATGAAAGAAAGTATTCAATTTAAAAATATTCTCTTCCTCTTGCTCAGTTAAAAGCCCATCCTCAAGGGCTGTGTGGATAGCAGCCTCAACCCCCTTAATAAGCAAATCTCTTTGCAAAGATTGATCAATAAAACTTTCTTGGGCAATTTGCTGGATACGCCCTTGTAGATTTTCTAAATCCTCTGGACTAGTTGCTTGGTTAATGTAATTATCTTTGATCGCATCTTGAATAGCCTTTTGACCCTCTAGGTGCTCTCTTTGGCACTCTTTATGTTTACGCCTTAAAAACCCCGCCTTTTGCCCACAAAAGATACAAATACCCACGACAAAAACTTTCTTACTTTAATTTATAAGCTACTACTGGCCTTCCTCTAAAAACCCTGATCATACCATGCCCTAAGTTAAAAAATAAACTCTAGTTTTATCCTGACCTTCACAATATGCTTTTTTACACTCTTTAGTAAGTACCAGACCGCTAAAAGTACAGCTATTAAAAAAATAGCGCTATCTCCTACAAATCCAGCCAAACCAAGCAAAAACGCCCTTTTTGCCAAAAAGCTCCGCCACAAAAGGAAGTATTAAGGAGAAGTAAGACAAAGATCACACCAAAGAAAACACCACAGAGTAAACCCCGATCAAGCTTTGCTAAAAACCTACCAAAGATCAAGCCCTGCCAAAAGGATTAAGAAACCCCAAAAACCCACGCTTTAAGATCAAACTCCACTTTATGGGGAGTTTTGCTAAGAGAAAATTTTGCTAAGAGAAATCCCCGCCTAAGAGAAAGCTAAAGGGAGCTTTGCCTAAGAGAAACCCCCGCTTTAAGCGCAAACTCCACTTATAGAAAACTACACTCAAAGAAAGCCCCGCCCCGCAAACAAACTAGTCTTTAAAAGTAAACTTCACCTAAGAGTGGCGCATTTAATGGGGAGTTTTGTTTTAAAAAAACCCCACTCAATAACAAGTTTTACTCAATAGTAAGCTTTGCTTAAGAAGAAGCTACACTAAAGAAAACTCCACCACAAAAAAGCCTCACCTAAGATTAAAAACTCCTACTCAAGCCCCCCCGCTTTAAGATCAAACCCCCCAATGGCAAGCTTTGCTAAAGAAAAAACTACGCTCAGAGGGGAGTTATACCTTAAAGAAAACCCACTCAAAAGAAACCCCCCTCAAGAAAACCCCCGCTTTAAGCGCAAACTCCACTTAATAGGAAACTACACCTAAAAGAAAACTACACCTATTCAAGAAAAAGCTACGCTAAAAGCAAACCCCACATAAGATCAAGCCCGCTAGAAGCTATACTAAAGAAAAATCTCAGCCAAAGCGAAAGCCATGCTAAAGAAACCTTCCAAAGAAAAGCCTGAGTTAAGAGTAAGTTCTACTTCGAATCAACCCCGTTAAAACCCCCAAAAAGAAAAACCCGTCAAAAACCCACATAAGATCAAGCCCGCTAAAGCTCTATCAAAAAACCCCCTCAAAGAAAACTACACTAAAGAGAAACTAAACCTAAGAGAAAGTCCCTAAAGAAACCCCCCACAGAAAAAGCTAAGGGGAGCTTTTTAAAGAAACCCCCCGCTTTAAGATAACCCCCCAAATAGCAAGCTTTGCTAAAGAGAAATCTCCGCCTCAAAAAATCCCCGCTCAAGAGAAAGCTACGCCTAAAAGAAACCCCCTAAAGAGGAAGCCACGCTAAAAAACCCCTCAAAGAGAAAACTACGCTCAGAGGGGAGTTATACCTCAAAAAAAATCCCATTTCAAAACCCCCCCCCTCAAGAAAAAACCCTAAGAAAAATCCCCGCTTTCTGTCCATAAACTTTTTAAAGCGGCGATAAAGCCCGGTTGTTTTTTGGCTAAGACTTTAAAGGAATCTAAGAGGTGAAAAAATTGTGCTTGGCTTAGGCCATACACTTCCCGGGCGATTAAAATATCTAATTTAGCGCGCTTAATATCATAAAGTTTAGAGGTTTTAGGCACATCAAGCCGCCCTTGTATTTGTACTTTTAGTGCCTCAAACTCTCCGGCTGTGTCGTTAAAAAGTTGGCACTCTAGCGCGCTTTTTGCAATCTGTAAAAAAGTGGGGTTATTTTCTATTTCTGTTAGGCTTGGCTGAGGCAGGGGGAGTTCAAGAAGGCAGGTTTTGGTGATATTGATTTGTGCACGCAGGCGTAAGATAAAATCTAACACCAAAGAATTTAAAAGCCCTAGTACAAAGAGTAGTTGCAAAGGTTTTATTTCTACAATGCCCTTTTTAGTGTAAATATAGGGAATACTTAAAAACATGCTATTCCCGGCCACACAATTTTTAGCCACCAAACTCACAATTAAACTACGCTCATTTGTATCGCTAGCCACCTCTCTATAACCTAGCCTGAAATATTGGTGTTCAAAGGCGATTTTGCCGGTATAGCCTGCTTTTTTAGCCCGAAAGATCTCTTTACTTTGTAGCCTTTGCTCAAGTTTGGCGCGCTCTACTTTATAGCGCGGCTGTGCAAAGCGCGCGTTAAACTGGTGGATATATTTGCCCTCTAAAAGCAGAAGCGTCTCGTTTTCACCCGCGCCTCCTGTACCGGTTTTCTTTGTTTTTAAAGCCTCTTGATTCATAAATAAATCCTTATCATTGCTCATGTCTAATTCGCGCCTAAAATCCAGCCACGCTGTGCTGAGTTTATTAAACCGTGTTTCGCAGTGTTTGGCAATTTCTAAATCTAGCGCATTTCTAACCTCTTTAAGCGCTCTTTTCTCTGTGTTTAAGAGTTCTTTAACAGGGATTAACAGGGGCTTTAATTCTTGAATTTGCTCTATTTGTTCCAAATAAAAGAGGGTTTTAATGCTTTTTTCCGGTTTAGCTTTTTTGTTAGAAATACCAAGCAGGGCAAATTTATAGCAGCGATGCACATCTTCAAAAATCTTTTTGCGATTCTCAAAGCTATAGAAAAACTCTAGGCTAAATTTTTCTAAAATAGCTGATCGTAGTTTGATACTGCCCTCCTCTAGCATTAAAGCACTCGGAATGACCACACAAAGCCGCGCCCCCTTTGCTAATAACCCTAATTGGCGCTCAATAAAAAATCTAAACAAATTGCTATCGCCTACGCCTCTACTGAGGGGGTAGTGGGTTTTGTAATAGGCATTTAGGGTTTTGATGTGTTCTTTTTCTTGTTCAAATTGCTCTTTAATGTAGAGCTTATCCAAAGCATTTAGGCGCAACTCCTCTTGTTCTTTAAGACTAAGCTTTCGGTAATTACTCCTTAAACTAGCAAAAAACTCGCTTGCATCAAATTTTGTTTTCTCCCAAGGGGGGTTACCCACAATGGCATCAAAACAAATTTGATTATTCTGCACCACCTCAGGAAATTCAATTTCATAGTTAAAAAACCTAAATTTTAAGGCATAGCGCTCAATAAAATTTTTCACCGCCTCCCCCTCTTGCAAAAGTTTATCTATTCCTTCTTCGTTAAAATTTTGGCCATGTTTTTCCCACCATTGCCGATCTTTATGGTTTGTAGGCAAACCTTGTATGAGTTTGTGGGTGTTGTAAAAATTTAAATAAAGATTGAGTTTATCTAAAGTGGGTTTAGCCCTGTTAAAGAGTTCTTTAGAATGTTCTATTTCCTCTGGTGTGGTGTCTTTGATATTGGTTAATGTTTTAAAATCCTCCTGTAGCTTTTTAAACTCCTCAAGAAAGTTTGGAGCAAATACACTTCCTTGATAGGCTATAGAATTTTTAATCTGACCTGTTTCTCTTAAAAATTCTTTAAATTCCTCTAAAGTACAACCTAGCAAGGCATCGCCACATCTAAGGTGGGGTTCTAAAAAACTTAGTGGCGTGCCAAAAACAAAGCTATCAATCCAAAGCGCGAGTTTGGCTAGTTCAATTGCAAAGGGGTTTTTATCTATGCCATAAATTAAGTTTTTAAGCACCAAGCGCTTAATCAAAGCGCCCTCATCCAGCGGGAAACTGGGAGCGCATTTTTTAATCTGCTCCTCTACAATTTGTTTTTCTTGTTCTAAAAGAGGTTTTAAAGAAGGGAATTCACCACTTAATGCTCTTTGGCTCACTTGGTGCAAGCTTTCAATTAAAAAAGCCCCCGATCCACAGGCATTATCTAGGATTTTAAAATTTAAGATATTAGAATCATTTAACCCGACTAAGGCTTGTTTGACTAATTCTTTTGTGATTTTTTCTGGGGTGTAAAAACTCCCGCTACTTTTACGCGAGTTGGCGCTATTTTTTAAATAAAGCTGGCCTTGTGTGTAGTGTTGGGTACTCTTGGGTTTTTCTTTAATATTTTTAAGATCGTAGCTATCAAAATAACCCTCATTTGTGGCATACACGCAATAATACAGCTCCTCACTAGCTAGGGCAAATTTAAAAGAAAGCAACCCCTCATAAATGCTACCTAAATGCGAAATACTTAAAGTAGAATAACCCCGCTTATAGCCTTTTTTATAGTCATAATAAAAAAGTTTGATCAGAATGCGCTTGAGTAGGGTGTCATTGATGATTTGGCCTTTTTTAAAAAGTGTACTTTTAGATTCTTCAAAAAGCCCGCCATTAAAAAGAGGCATGGAATAATTAGCATTGCCCGCGTTATAAACCCTAAAAATCTCCTCTAAACGCGCCATTCCTACAAAACTAGCGCTATTTTCCCCCCATTTTTTATCCTCTAACAAAGTATATAAACTCAAATAATGAGAAAGGGCGGGGTGATCTTTAAGGCTATCTAAAAATCTATCCTCAAAGTAGGCAATAAAGAGTAAGCGGAATAAAAAATATAGGGTGTTTTCATAGATATTTTTTAAAAGAATCTCTCTTTCTTCCTCTTTAGTTTGTTTGGCATAAACAGCAAAAAGCGCTGCGCCGATGTCCTCAAAGAGCGAATCCTGCCCATTTGTGCCATAAATTAAACTAGATAAATCTTGCTCAATTTGTACAATATTTTTTGCGTTACACTCTAAAGTCTTTTCTATAGGGCTATCTTTGGGGGTGAAGTTTTGCGCGCTGAAAAGATGATAGAAGTATAAAAACTCTTCTAAATCCTGATTTTGTAAAATCCCCTCTAAATGCACCTCAAAAAAGACTTTATGGGTAGAAAGGGTACTGGTGTTATAAAAACGCCAAAAACGCCCATTAGTCAAAAAGCCATAATCATGCCTTAAGGCATTGCAGTAGTGTAAAATCTGGTAGTGGGGGTTGTTTTCTACCTTGCCATTATCTAAGATCACAGAGCAAGCCTTACTCTCTAAAATCACGGCAAAATGTTCATTACTCGCCCGTCTTAAATCTCTTTCTAATGCGCTGTATTTGGATAAACACTCTTTAGTAGCAAAAAGTAAAAAGTCTGGTTTTTCTAACTTTCCTTGAATGATCTTTTCCTCTTGGCGTAAAAATTGCCAACCTAAGATTTCAAGCACAGGGGCAATAAAGCTATCTTCAAACTGGTGTTCGTTGCTTTGTGTGTTTAAATTAAGCGCGCTCATGCGATCTAAAGCTTGTTTAGCCTGTGCTTGACTTTGATCAAAGTGATAAAGAATAGGAAATTCTTCGTTTAAGGTGTAGGGAGTAAAGAGATTGTTTGTGATAAAACGCATGGGAATCTTTCTTAAAAATAAAGGCATTGTAACAAAAGAGGGGTTAATGTGGGTTGAGAGGTTTTAACTTTGTTGTTATAATGGGGGAATTTTTGTTTGAAAAATTTAGAGGAGTGTATGAAAACCTTAACACAATTACAGGCCTTTAAGGATTTATTAGAACATTTTAACAGCATTAAAACGATCCATATGAAAGACATGTTTAAAGCAGATCCAAGCCGTGCCACGCGTTATTTTCTTAAAACTGGCTCTATTTATTTAGATTACTCCAAAAACCGCATCAACAACACCACTTTAAAACTTTTAAGAGCTCTAGCTCAAGAATGCGGGCTAAAGCACAAAATAGAGGCGATGTTTTCGGGTGCAAAAATCAACACCACAGAGGAGCGCGCCGTTTTACACACCGCTTTGCGTTATCAAGGAGAGTTACCCATTATAGAAGAGGGGCAAAATGTTCTCCCACAGGTACGCGCGGTGCTTGAACGCATGGAAGCCTTTAGCGACGCGCTGCGTTGCGGGGAGTGGCTTGGCTATACTAATCAGGTCATTACTGATATTGTTAATATTGGCATAGGCGGATCGGATTTAGGGGCTTTAATGGTGTGTAAGGCGCTTAAACACTATGCTAGTCCGCGTTTAAATGTACATTTTGTTTCTAATGTAGATGGTACACAAATACAAGGAGTATTAGATAAGATTTATCCAGAAACCACGCTTTTTATCATCGCCTCTAAGACTTTTTCTACCCAAGAGACTTTAACTAATGCTTTAAGCGCGCGCCAATGGTTTTTAGCCCACGCCTTAGATGAATGCCACATTGCTAAGCATTTTGTGGCTGTTTCTACCAATAAAGAGGCGGTACAAAACTTTGGGATTGATACAGAAAACATGTTTTCTTTTTGGAATTGGGTGGGGGGTCGTTATAGTTTATGGTCAGCTGTTGGGCTTTCTATTATGATTTATCTAGGCAAACAAAATTTTAAAAGTTTATTACAAGGGGCGTATGAAATGGATGAGCATTTTAAAAACGCCCCTTTTGAGCAGAATATGCCGGTTATTTTAGCACTCTTAGGCATTTGGTATATTAATCTTTTTGATGCCGGGAGTCATTTAATAGCCCCCTATGATCAATATTTGCGCTATTTTCCTCGTTTTATCCAACAACTAGACATGGAAAGCAATGGCAAAAGTACTACTTTAGAGGGGCAAGTGGTGGATTATGATACAGGGCCCATTATTTGGGGCGATGTGGGTACTAATGCCCAGCATGCATTTTTCCAATTGCTCCATCAAGGTACGCATATTAGCCCGATTGATTTTATTGTTTCTCTAAGCAAAGAGGGGCATTTACCAGAACACCATGATATTTTAGTGAGTAACATGTTTGCCCAAGCACAGGCTTTTATGGAGGGTAAGGAATATGAAGAGGCTTTTAAAGAGCTCTTAAAAATGGGTTATTCTGAGCAAAAAGCTAGTAAACTTGCCCACCACCGCATTTTTTCGGGTAATCGCCCTAGCAATGTGATTTTATTAGAAACCATTTGTCCTAAGAGTGTGGGGGCTTTAATTGCGCTTTATGAACATAAAATTTTTATACAAGGGGTGATTTGGAATATTAATAGTTTTGATCAATGGGGCGTAGAATTAGGTAAAGAACTCACAAAAGACATTTTAGCAAGATTGCGCCATGAACCCTCTGAAAAGCAACAAGATAGCTCTACAGAACACCTCATTAGTTTGTATGTTAAGTTTAATCAAGATAAAAAGTGAAGGGATCGCGTTATTTTCTTTTGTGTTTTTAAGATAAGCCGATAGCATTTAAAAATGAAGGCTTGGTTTCTGCAAATTCTACAAAGGAGAAAAAATGCTAAAAAGTATGTTATGTGTAGCGTTGGTGGGTGTACTTTGCAGTGTGCAGGCTAAGGGGGAGGGCGATGCGTATTTTTCAATTGCTGAAAAAGCTTATCAAAATAAAGGTTACCAGAAAGCTATAGAGTATTTCAAGAAAGCAGCAAACATGGGAGATGCGGATGCTTATAACAGCTTAGGGGTTATGTATGCTAATGGGAATGGTGTGCAAAAAGATCCACAAAAGGCTTTAGAATATTACAAGAAAGCGGCAAACATGGGAAGTGCGGAGGCTCATTTTAACTTGGGGGTTGTGTACAATGATGGGGATGGTGTGGCAAAAGATTATCAGAAAGCTTTAGAATATTATCAAAAAGCAGCGAGCATGGGAGATATGAATGCTTATAACAGCTTAGGGGTTATGTATGCTAATGGGGAAGGTGTAGTAAAAGATTACCACAAAGCCATAGAGTATTACAAGAAAGCAGCAAGCATGGGAGATGTGAAAGCTTATTTCAACTTGGCGGTTATGTACAATGATGGAGAGGGCGTAGCAAGAGATTACCAGAAAGCCCTAGAGTATTATAAGAAAGCAGCAAGTATGGGAGATACAAAGGCCTATTTTAACTTGGGGGTTATGTATGATAATGGGGAAGGTGTGGCAAAAGATTATCAGAAGGCTTTAGAATATTATCAAAAAGCAGCGAGCATGGGAAATGCGGCCGGCTATAATAACTTGGGGAATTTGTATGAGAATGGGGAGGGTGTAGCAAGAGATTACCACAAAGCTATAGAGTACTACAAAAAAGCAGCAGGCATGGGGAATGCGGCCGGCTATAATAACTTAGGGAGCATGTATTATATTGGTTGGGGTGTAGCAAAAGATTACCAGAAAGCTATAGAGTGTTTTAAAAAAGCAGCAAGTATGGGAAGTGCGAAGGCTTATAATAACTTGGGAAACTTGTATGAGAATGGGGAGGGTGTGCAAAAAGATCCACAAAAGGCTTTAGAATATCATAAGAAAGCCTGCAAGCTAGGATTTAAAGATGCGTGTCATAGAATAAAATAATCAAGGTATGCCAAGTTGTAATGTGCTTTAGGATTTGTTTTGGCTATAAAGCCACCCCTCCAGCTACTCCGCTTTAAAAAAATTTTATTTCTCTTAACAAATCCCACTTATCTTTAGCACGCGAGTGATTCACTCCTCCTAGAAACTAAAAAACCTCTAGTAACATGCGTACTAAAACTTAGTAGCAATAGCGCTCTTTTGCTTATCCCCTCACCATTTTAATTTTAAAATTGATAACTCAAATACACCGTAACTGAGCGCCCAGGACCAGGTTCTCTACCTGCAGGGCCTGTGCCAAGACCCCTGAAATAATACTTCATGTTAAAAATGTTATTGACCTGCAAACTACCCACAATTTGATGCCGCCCACTCTGCCAAAGCGTTTGGCTCACTTGGATATTCCATACCCAATACCAAGGCAATAAGCCCACACTATTACAGCCATACCTCAAACCACCGCTTTTAGCAGGGTTGTCAAACTGAAAACAAACAGTTTCTGATCTAGCCTGATTGAGTACAGAGGAGTATGCCCGGCTATAAAAGTAACTGCTAATCCCAACGGTGGTCTTTTTGTAGGTGTATGTCGCGCCAAAAATGAATTGATTAGGGCTTACATAGGGGAGTCTTTTGCCTTTGATGTTAAAGGATTGGTTAACAATGCCTTTAAAGTCAGCTAACACATCACCCACGCTAGAGGTGATCATCGCATCAATGTAGGTGTAGGCTACATGGAATTGCAACCCTCTAATAGGGGCATAATACAACTCTAGCTCCACGCCCTGACTTCTAGCATTGACTGCATCATTACTATACCCGCCTGCATAGTAGCGTTGCGCAAAGGTAACAAAATAGTCGGCATTAAAGCTAAGTAGATCCTTGTAAGCATAGCGTGAACCCACCTCAACCTCGTTAAAAATTTGGTTGTAATTAATAGAAAAAAGCCCTATGGTGTTAAATTGTGGCGGGATGAAACTTCTGCGGTAGTTAAAATATAATAACCAACCATCAAGGGGTTTATACCCCACATTCAAGGCCGGACTCCATTCATTTTGATATTGCTTAGTGGCATTCCATACAGCAAAATCTCCACTTTCAGGCCTCATTCTTTTGTAATTCAAAAAGGTATAACGCAACCCAGGTGTGAAAATCAGCTTGCCCTTAAAAAATTCCATTTTATCGCTAAGATAGCCAGCCGTGTAATTATTGGCCATTTGTAGGTTTTGGCTTGGCTTGGTTACCAAAGTAAAGGGCGACATGCTACATGTACTATTCTGCCACTCACAATTAGACTGCATGGCCTTAAACCACATATTGCTAGTCATAAAGCGCATACCCACTTTAAAAGTTTGTTTGACAGGTCCTGTATTAACCACCACATTAACATTAGGCTCAATGCCATTGATCACATAGCGCCTGATGTGATTGGCAATAAAAAATCCCTTGTAGTTTTGGTCAGTATAAACCGGTAGATTAGGATTAATGCTAGGTTCGTTGACACTTAGATAGTTAGAATCTATCTGCATATCCCGGCTAAGATCTTGCCCGTAGTAGGTGAGTGTAAAATCCCCGCCTACTTTGGAAGTGTCGCCAAAAAATGTCTGATAGACCGCACCCCAGCGCATAACTCTACCACCTCTATTGGTATTGGGGCGATCATTTTGGAAGCGGTTTTGATTGTAGGCTTGCTCACTTAAAGAGCCCGGTTGGGTTATGAAAAACTTATAGTATTGGTAGTAAGCCGTGATTTTATTGTTGTCATTGATTTGGTAGAGCAAATCTAGCAAATAGTTTTGGATATTGGTTGGGGTATTGTATCTAAAGCCCTGTCCATTAGTCCAGTTAGCCTGAGCTTGCACGCCAATGTATTTATTAATCATGCCTCCACTTCTAACATAGGTGTCATACAAGAGATTATTGCCAAGTGTTTTATCCAAAGGCGTATTTTTACTCGTAGGTCCTGTAATCCCTCCATTACTAGGACGGCCCCAGATAGTCATTCTTTCAGCCGCCTGATTTTCCCATTTGTAGGGAATGGGTTTGGTGATGACATTAATCACGCCCCCAACAGGATTAGGGCCATATTGCACGCTCTCCCCTCCCTTAGTAACACTGACGCGATCAATTGCTTGGAAGGAAACGGGGAAAATTTCCATAGCAATACTTGCATAAGGCGCGGCATAGACCGGAATGCCATTAACCAAAACAAGTCCAGTATTGCTTGTTCCACTCCCTCCAGCTCCAAAACCTCTAACAGAAAATCTAGGTATAGCCCCAACACCTGTGGTGTTTCTAATATGCACCCCGGGCACATTTTGCAAAGCCTCCTCAAAACTTTGGTTAGCTTGCTGGGTGAGTTGTTTGTGTGAGATAACCGTCTGGCTACCTAAATAGTTTTTCACTTCCTCACTGCGCCAGCTTTTAGGGGCTTCTTCATTCACAGCTGCCCCTGTGGTTTGTACTTTTTGCAAGCTATGGGTTTTAATGGCTTGCAAGCTATTTATGGCCAAGCACCCCCCAGCAAAAAAAGACGCAATCTTTTTCATTTCATAACCTTTTATCAAAATTACGAGGGCGGATTATATAAAAACAATTATAAGAATTATATTAAATATTAGGAGTTTTTAAATGGAATAAGTTTTGCTTTGAGAGTCTCATATTTTGTAAAGGAAGTCTATGCTCTACACACTCAAAGCCCCCATTCTAGGATTTGAAAGGATCATGGAGGTTGAACTTACAAAAATTGATGATCTCTTTAGCCGTGTGAGTAGTTTAGATAACACTATTAGCATGGTTTTAGTCAATCCTTATAAACTGCGCGAGTATAGCTTTAGTATCCCTAAATACATTGAATTACTTTTAGAACTCAACGCACAATCACAAGTAGAGGTGTATTGTGTGGTGGTGATTCAAAAGAATTTAGAGGATTCGATGGTTAATTTTCTCGCTCCCTTAATCTTTAATCCTGAAAATGGCTATGGCGCTCAAATTGCCCTTTCTATCATGGACTATCCAGATTTTGGCTTTAGAGACACGCTTAAATCTTTTGTACAAACACAGAATCAATCGCGTTTAAGTTCTTAATATGTTGGCCATTACAGGAGGAGGAACGGGTGGGCATTTATGCATTGCCCGCTCACTAGCCCAAGAGTTGCAAAATAGAGGCGAGGATTTAATTTATATTGGTAGTCTTTCCGGGCAAGATAAGGCATGGTTTGAATCTAGCGATTTATTTAAGCAGTGCTTTTTTTTAGACACCACAGGGGTGGTTGATAAAAAGACCTTTAAAAAAATGCATGCCTTGTATAAACAAATCCGGGGCATAAAAATAGCCAAAAAGATTTTACAAGAACACCAGATCCGGGCTCTCATTAGTGTAGGCGGGTTTAGTGCTGGTCCTGCGAGTTTTGCAAGTATCTTATCTAAAATCCCTCTTTATATCCACGAGCAAAATGCCATTCAAGGCACGCTTAATAAAATCATCGCCCCCTATGCTAGGTGTGTTTTTAGTAGTTTTAAAAATCCTAACCAAGATTCTAAATACATCTATACACCTTATCCTATCCAACAAAGTTTTTTTGAACATGCCCGCATACGCACTAATATCCAAACGGTGCTCTTTTTGGGAGGCTCTCAAGGCGCTAAAGCCATTAATGAATTTGCGCTTTTATGTGCCCGTAAACTACTTAAAAGAGGAATGCATATTATCCACCAATGCGGGACATCAGAATATGAGCGCATCGCCACACTTTATAAAGGTTTAGGGATTTTAAAATCCATTGATCTATTTGCCTTTGATATCCAGCTAGTTAAAAAAATGCAACAAGCAGATATTTGTGTGAGCCGTGCAGGGGCGAGTAGTGTATGGGAACTTTGTGCCAATAATTTGCCTACCCTCTTTGTCCCTTATCCTTTTGCAGCTAAGAATCACCAGTACTACAACGCTTTAGAGTTTGAACAAGAAGGTTTGGCTAGGATTGTCGCACAAAAAGATTTACATCCTAGCCATTTATTTGAATTCATGCGTTCTTTAAAAGCCCCTACAAAAGAGGGGCTTTATATTTCTGAGGTGAGTAGAAAATTATTTAACAAGGTCTCTAATAACGGAACGGCCTTGATTGTGGATCAAATTTTAGATCAATTAAAAGTCTCAGGCGTAAAAGCTTGAAGCTTTTGTTTTAAGTTTGGAGCGGGCAATTAAAATATCAGCAATGTCTTCATCAAAAAACTCTAACACACTAAAGAGCAATAAAAAACCCGCATAAAAAAATAGCGTCGCTAGAGTACCAAGCCATGGCCAGCATATAAAGGGGATAAAAATAGAGACGATCCAAGATTTAGCATTAAGCCAGAGAAATTTTTCTTTAGTAGAAATTTCTTTAAGGTTGGGGACAGAAACCACTAACAAGGGATAATGCATTTAAAAGAGTCCCATAAACCACGAAGCTAGAGCGGGAGCTTTAAAAAAAAGCATAATGCCTAGCACAACGCCTAAAACCGTGAATAAAATATCCCGCCAGCGATCTAAATTGCGCCACACATAAAAGGCAATGCCAATAAAGATCACCATTAAAATACCCTTAGCCGTATTGCTTTGGAGTTGTTCTTCAATGGCTTGAAAAAAACTATCGCTCCCCTCAGCCCTTAAAAAGGCAAAAACCACACAAAAAACCCATAAAAACCGCACAAGACCCCCAAATAATTAGGCTAAAAGCTTGATTCTAACTAATTTTCATTTAACACAAGCTAAGGATTGCATGCAGACTAAAAGGTTATGGCATGTGTTATTTAATACTTGCTACTTATAGAAAGAATTATTCATAAAGTAAGTAATATAAATTGATACAGGCCGTATAAAGTTTACGCTTTAATGGGGATAAAATGACAGAAATTTTAGCAATATTTAAAAAAGAATGCTAATTTTTCCAAAATTTATGCTATACTGCACGCAGTTTTAAAAATTTCAAAGGAGACCCATGGGTTCAAAAAAAGAGTGGCTTTTACAAACCTTTATTAAAACCTATTTAAGTAGCCATGTACCTGTGGGCTCTGAAAGCTTGCGTTTGGTGCTCCAAGATCAAGCCGTGCAGATTTCCTCTGCTACTATCCGCAACTATTTTAAGCGCTTAACTGATGAGGGGGCCCTTAGCCAGAGTCATAGCAGTAGTGGGCGTATCCCCACGCTAGAGGCGCTTAAAGCTTATTGGCGTGCCAAACTCAACCCCCATGTGCCCTTTGAAGTGGATTTAGAAAAACTCCAAATGGCCAGCGAGCATTACAGAATTTTTAGCATGGTTGAGCGCTATCAAAGGGCGGTTTTATTAGCAGTATATGATCACAGCCAGCGCTTTTTAATCCTAGATTTTGGAGACGATCAAGTTTTATTAAGCTATAACAAAAAACTAGAGAGATTTTTAAAAGGTTTGGTGGGCTTAGAATGCCAAGATATTCATAAAATCGCCTCTTCGGTGTGCATGGCTAGCCTAGCTAAGCAAATAGAAATCTATTTTCAAAAGCGGCTTTATTTTGGGCTATGCGTGTTAGCTCAGTCTTTACGCCAGTCGCTATTTTTGCAAATTCTTAAAGGGGAGTTGTTGCGGCATTTAGAGCATGGACTACATTTTGAAAAGGTCTTGCCCTTAGGTTTTTTAGGGGTGCTTAGCCCTGCTAAAGCTCAAGGGGAGGACATTAACATGTTCTGCGTGGGGGAAATTGAACAAGATTTTGAAGGATTTTATGGATCCATTAGGAGAGTGTCATGAATGAAGAGCAAGCAGAGTTACAAGATCAGATGAGTGCTGAGATGGAACAAGTAGAAGCACAAGAGCAAGAGCCCCAGATAGATTATCAGGCCAAATTTAAAGAGGTACAAGACCTCTATCTGCGCACGCATGCAGATTTTGAGAATGTCAAAAAGCGCTTGGAGAAGGATAAAGCGGTGGCACTAGAGTATGCCTATGAAAAGATCGCTAGCGACTTACTCCCTGTGATAGATACCTTGCATGCGGCCTTAGAGAGTGCTAGAAAGGAGGAAAACAAGGCCATTTCTGATGGGCTAGAGCTCACTTTGCAAAAAATGCATGAAGTGCTGAGCAAGCACGGCATTGAGTGTGTGGAGTGTGGTACTGATTTTGATCCACACCTGCACAATGCCATCATGCATGTTCAAGCTGAACACAAAGAGGAGGGGCAGATTGTGGAGGTCTTCCAGAAAGGCTATAAATATAAAGAGCGCTTGTTGCGCCCTGCGATGGTGAGCATCGCAAAAAATAGTTAAATTCAACATAAAGGATACAAAATGGCAAAAGTAATTGGTATTGACTTAGGAACTACAAATTCAGCAATGGCTGTATATGAGGGCAATGAGGCAAAAATCATCGCTAACAAAGAGGGCAAAAACACAACCCCCTCTGTAGTGGCTTTCACAGATAAAGGTGAGATTTTAGTAGGCGAGAGTGCTAAGCGACAAGCCGTAACTAACCCAGAAAAAACCATTTATTCTGTTAAACGCATCATGGGGCTTATGAGCAATGAGGATAAGGCACAAGAGGCTAAAAAGCGCTTACCTTATAAAATCGTGGATCGAAACGGCGCGTGTGCGGTAGAAATTGCGGGTAAAATTTATACACCTCAAGAAATTTCGGCTAAGATTTTGCTTAAACTTAAAGAGGACGCAGAAAGCTATTTAGGCGAGGCGGTAAATGAGGCGGTGATCACCGTGCCGGCTTATTTTAACGATAGCCAAAGAAAGGCCACCAAAGAGGCCGGCACCATTGCTGGTTTGAATGTTTTGCGTATCATTAATGAGCCTACCTCTGCGGCTTTGGCCTATGGTTTGGATAAAAAAGAATCTGAAAAAATCATGGTTTATGATCTTGGCGGGGGAACTTTTGATGTGACCGTGCTTGAAACTGGAGATAATGTTGTAGAAGTGCTAGCCACAGGCGGCGATGCGTTTTTAGGCGGAGATGATTTTGATAACCGCATCATTGATTTTATCGCTAAAGAATTTCAAAGCGAAAATGGCATTGACATTAAAAAAGACATCATGGCCTTACAACGGCTCAAAGAGGCAGCCGAAAATGCCAAAAAAGAATTGAGTTCAGCCCAAGAGAGCGAAATTAATTTGCCCTTTATTACAGCCGATGCCAGCGGACCTAAGCACTTGGTTAAAAAAATTAGCCGGGCTAAATTTGAAAATCTCATTGAAGATCTCATTGAGGAGACTATTTCTAAAATTGATGGGGTGATCAAAGATGCAGGGCTAAGTCGGGGGGATATTGCTGAGGTGGTGATGGTGGGTGGTTCAACGCGCATTCCTAAAGTTCAAGAACGCGTGAAAGAATTTATCCATAAAGATCTTAATAAATCAGTAAACCCTGATGAAGTCGTAGCTGTGGGGGCAAGTATCCAAGCTGGCGTACTTAAGGGTGATGTTAAAGATGTGCTTTTATTGGATGTTACACCGCTTAGCTTAGGCATTGAAACCTTAGGCGGGGTGATGAGTAAGATTATTGAAAAAGGTACAACCATTCCAGCTAAAAAAGCGCAAGTTTTCTCTACAGCAGAGGATAACCAACCGGCGGTATCTATTTTGGTTTTACAAGGTGAGCGCGAATTTGCTAAAGACAACAAATCTTTAGGCAAATTTGATTTAACCGGTATTGCGCCCGCTCCAAGAGGCGTACCCCAAATTGAGGTAACTTTTGATATTGATGCGAATGGAATTTTAACCGTCTCAGCCAAAGATAAAAACACCGGTAAGTCCCAAGAAATTAAAATCACCGGTTCAAGTGGGCTTAGCGATAGTGAAATTGAAAAAATGGTTAAAGATGCGGAGTTACACAAAGAAGAAGATAGCCGCCGTAAAGCTGTAGTAGAGGTTAAAAACCAAGCCGAAAGTTTAGCACACCAAACCAAAAAAAGCCTAGAGGAGCACAAAGCCAAATTAGAGGCTAGCGAGGTAGAAAAAATAGAAAAGGCTTTGGGTGAGTTGGAGGCTAGCCTTAAAGATGAGAATGCAAGCAAGGAGATGATAGAGGCGCGTATGAAAGCCCTTGCTGAGGCCTCACATAAGCTCACTGAGGCGATGATGCAAAAAGATCAAGGCGCGCAATCTTCTAAGAAAAAAGAAGATGATGTGATTGATGCGGAGGTGGAATAAAGATTAATGATAGGGGGGTGTTTTAGGTTGGCTTAGGGCTTAACCCCCACACTTTAATCGGTGCTTAGGGCTCTCAAGTTTTGGCTAAGTTCTAGGGCCTTAGTAGCTGTTGTTTGACATACTCCCCATAGCGTTAAGCTAGAGGATTGAGAGAATCATCAGGGCTTGAGCGCTAAGCGACACATAGCCTCTACTCTTTAGAGTTGAGCCCTTATTCCCTGCGTTTATAGCACAGACCTTTAGTAGTCGTCTTAATCCGTTTAGCTAAGCTTGCGGGCTTTACGGTGCGATTGTATAAAACTTGCAAGAAAATGCGTTTAAACTCTGTAAAATCCCTTACAATCAAAACCAGCCAAGTAAGCTCAAATGTTTTTAGCATTTGGGCACTTTAACGGTGCTACATTACTTGTATATCAGGCTTTACCCTCAAAAAGTTTTATATCCATACAAAGTTTATATTATATTCCCCCATAACATAGCTTTAATATTTAAAGACATACATGATCTCTCTAAAAAGTTTATTTTGGGTAAAGAACATGGTCCTTAAAAGCGCGTCTAATTCGCTATCAATTTTAAGCAAACGGTTACCCTCTTTAGCCTTGAAGTAGTGGGGTTTATTGTTAAGATAGTTTAGCATTTGTAAATAGCGTCCTAGTAAAATTTGGGTGTTATTATCCAGCAAAAGTTGCTTGTCTTTTGAAAGCTTGATATTTAGACAATAATCATAGAGGCGATAGCTACAGGTATCTAAAATATCCACAGCTTTTAATCCTCTGAATAGAGACTTTAAAGTGTTGGGCTCAGAAGTTTCGGTACGGGCGTTTTTCAAACAAAGTCTAAAGGCATCTAGCTGTCTTAAAAAAGTGTTTTGGAGATGTAAAACTTGCGCTGCATCGCTGTATGCCTCTAAAAGACAGCGTAAAGTGGTTACTAAGTGGCGGGTGTGTTGGATAAATTCATCTTTGTCGTATTTAGGCCATATGAATAAAAAAATCACATAAACAATCCCAATACCAATTAGCAGATCCACCACACGAGAAACCACCATGCCCATAAAATCATGGGTAAGGAGTGAGAAGCAAAGAATGAAGGCAAACATCAAAGCTGCTGACCAAGTGGCATAAGAGTAGACTTTTAAATAAATAAAGAAAAAGACACCCACTACTAAAAATCCATAAAAAATAACACTGCCATCAAATAACTCCACCACCAACAAACCAAGTACTAATCCAATACAAGAACCCATTACAAATTCTAATTGGGCTTCCCGGATACTCCCTAAACTGGAGCGAGAAATTAATAAGGTCGCCATAGCAATCCACATGCCATGGTTAAATCCAAAATAGCGGGCAATAAAAACAGCAATACCCATAGCTATAGCGTATTTAGAGGCATATTGGAAAATGGCATTTTTAATATTAAAGGCTTTGAGTACATTTTTAAAAGTGGGTTTGTATTCAGGATTACTAGGGGCTACTTGTTCCTCTCCTCCTAGTAAAAAGATTTCCATTTTATTATAAATAATGGCAATAGAGTGGCGCACCACTTTATCTAGTTGCGGGCTAAGATTGTTGAGTGCTGTTTTTTGTATTTCTATGTGCTGTTTTGTAAAAATCCCGGATAGAGTTTGTAAATTCAAGATGATCTCTTGGCATACAGATTCTAAAGTGCCTAAATAACCACCAATAGAGTGGATAGAGTGATAAATCTCTTCTAAGGCGTGTAATTGGAAAAGGGCGCGTTGGAGATTTTGAATCGTGTGTGGGTTTTTAATGCGGCTTGAGCGCGAGGTTAAAATCACTTTGGTGTTATGAATCTGGCTTAACACTTGTGTTTTGATGTGGGTGTATTCTGTAGGGCTATTGATGTATTGTAACATCAGTTCCATACTAGAGAGCAGAGTAGAAAAACGCTTTTTGACAAAATAGCCGTATTTGGTAACGATAAAGTGTTGTATTACAAGACTTAGACAACCTAAGACAGAAATCATGAGTAAAGTTTGTGTGAGATCAAGAGGGGCATTGGCATCTACATAAAGGCAAGTAACTAGACCATTAGAAAGGGCGGCATTGCACACTTTATATAAATCTAGGCTATAAGCCATAGCCATGCCCACTAAAAAGGTGGTGATTGCAATCGGCACGCATAGCCATGCCCCAAAATGAGCCATAGGATAAAAGATCAAGGCATTAAAACAACTCACTCCAATAAAGACTAGTAGATAATAAATTTCATGTTCTTTATCGCTGATAAGCAAGCTTGAGAAATATAAAAAAACGGCCTGAAAGCCCGCCCAAATTGCAATAGAATAGCCAAAGAAAAAAGTCCCTAAACCGGCGCATACAAAAGTCATGAGGGTAGTTCTGAGGGCATAAACCAAACTAAAATAGCCCGGATCATAAAGATGAACCGCGCGCTTGAGGCGGTTAAAAATTTCCATCGTTTTAGTTGATCTTAGTGTATGGTGGGTTGGATACTCTTATTATCCGCCAGATTCTCTACTTTAACTTTGTGGAGAAACTCTAAGAGCTTGTTTGCAGCCTGTATATAAGCTTGGCTGATAGCAGAATTAGGGTTAAGAATGCTAATAGGCGTGCCTTTATCCCCCCCTTCTCTAACCTGCAACTCAATAGGGATTTGTGCTAATACTTGGGTTTTATATTGTTTGGATAGAGATTGCAAAGTATCCTTACCAAAAATATTGCTCTCATGGGCGCAGTGTGGGCAGATAAAACCGCTCATGTTTTCTACAATGCCAGCAATAGGGATATTTAAGCGCATAAACATATCCAAACTCCGGCTTGCATCATCTAAACTCACGGTTTGGGGTGTTGTTACGGTAATTCCAGCGCTAATGGGTACAGCTTGGGCTAAAGTGAGCTGTGCATCTCCTGTACCCGGTGGCATATCTACTACCAAAACATCTAATTCACCCCAAATAATATCTGTCAACATCTGTTCAATGGCACGCATTAGCATAGGACCGCGCCAAATCAAACTTTGCCCCTCTTCATATAAAAGCCCCATACTCATTACCCGTATACCATAAGCTTCTAAAGGGATTAATTTTTTACCACTTGGATCGGTAGTAGGATTAGTCGTCATTAAGCCTAACATTCTGGGCACATTAGGGCCATAAACATCAGCGTCTAATAAACCTACTTTTTTATCTTGTTGTGCAAGTGCAATAGCCAAATTAACACTTGTGGTACTCTTGCCCACGCCCCCTTTTCCTGAACTAATCATCACCACATGTTTAATATTGGGGGCTAGATTTTTAGTTGTTTGTTCTTGCTGGCTTTGTTTTTCCCTTTTGGGGGGAGTTTTAATATCAATCTGGCAAGTCAAGTCTAATTCTTGCATCTTTGCCATAATATCTGTTCTTAGAGCCTGTGCAACCTCTGCAGAACTAGAGGGAATATCTAGTAAAAGGGCGACTTTTTTCTCATGAAGTGTGATGTTTTTCACAAACCCAAAGCTAACAATGTCTTTTTCAAAATTGGGATAAATCACCGTCTTTAACACATTTAAAACCGTATCCTGCGTAACCATTTCTATCCTTAAAGAGATCTGCTTAAAGCTTATACCTAGTTTTTCTTAATATTCTTTAACCCATGCCGTGTGGGGTGTTTTTTATAAGAGGGGTTAGGGGTATGGATTTGTGGGGGCGTACTTAAAATCCTAGAAGGGGTTAGATACTGGTGGGCGACTAGCATTTGTACAATTTGTTTAAAAATAGGGGCTGCTGTTTGGCTACTATAGTATTCCTCACTCCCTAACGATCCAAAAACCACCACCCCGATAACATAAGTGTTTTCTTTATCTTTGACAAATCCAAAAAAGGAACTATTATAGGCTTCTGTATATTTACCTTTGCTAGCTGTTCTAGCCGTACCTGTTTTACCACCAATAATAAGCCCCTCAACTTGAGCGCTTTTACCCGTTCCTTGTCTGACAACTTTAATGAGTAAATTTTGCATTTTTAACGCACTTTCAGGGCTAATAACCTGCCGTTTAATAGGAGGATTTGGGATATAAATATCTCCATTAGTGGCGCGTACTTGTTTGATCAAATGCGGGGTAGTGATCACCCCTGCATTAGCAAAAACCCCGTATGCGCGGATTAATTGTAAAAATGTGGTGCGCAAACCATAACCATAAGAGGCGCTACCTTTATAAACTTCGGTATTGAGTAGACGGATACTAGGAATCAGCCCTGTTTTTTCATAGGGTAAATCAATCCCCGTAGACTCTGAAAGGCCAAAACTCTTAAGGCCTGTATGGAGTTCTTCACCACTAAGGCGCTTGGAAAGTTTGATCATGCCTACATTGCTTGAGCGGATCAAAACATCTTCAATCGTGGTGTGTTTAGGAGGGACAATATCATCTTTGACTGTATACTTACCTAGCTTATAAGACCCATGGTTAAGATCAATTGGCTGGCTGGTATCAATGCGTTTTTTATCAATTAAAAGCGAGTAAACAATGGGCTTAATGGTACTGCCCGGCTCAAAGGATAATTCCACCGCATCTACATTTAAAAAAGGGTAATCATTTTTCTGGATATTATTAGGGTTAAAACGATTTGTGGTTGCTAGGGTGAGTATTTCGCCATTTTGGGGGAGATAAATCCCGGCGATGATTTGGTGGGACTTGTAGCGCGCCTTAGCGGTATCTAAAATCTTTTCTAACTCTCTTTGGATTTTTAAAGGAATGCTTAAAATGAGATCCGATCCATCCATGCGGGGTATACTTTTAAAACTTTTATCTTCAATAAGATTAAACCCTAAATCGCGTTTACCCGTATCCTTGCCATCATGTTTAGAGGCTAACACGCCATTTTTAAACTTCTCAATCCCTTTTACCCCCTGTATAGAAGTGATGTTAGAAATATCAACCTTTTTAACATACCCCACTAAGGGTTCAAAATTATCCTTATAAAGATAATTGCGCGCAATCCCGCTTACCTCAATGCTAAGGCCGATTTTAGGCATGATTTTCCTGTTTTGATCTTCATATTCTTGGAAAACATTATAGGCCAAAAATTTGGCATTTAATTGCCTCAAACTAGCAGCTGTATTGGCACTGACATTATAAGAAAGGGTAACAAATCCATTTTGGGAAAACTTGCTTGCGATGATACTTTTAGGGATATTGGTATAGATTGATAACAAATCAATAAAGAAATCTTTTTTATTTGGATCAATAGAGAGGGTGTTAAAACTCACCTTGAAAAGTTTTTGGCTACTAGCTAGGCTAAAACCATCTTGGCTAAAAATCCGCCCTCTAGTGGCGATGTCTGTTTTGGTGATGATTAAAGCCGGCATTTTCCTAGGCAACAGGGCTTTAAACAACATCACCACTACAAAAAGAATAAAACACCCCCCCACAACGGCAAAAATCATGAGTAAACGCTCGGTGCGCCCGTGTTCTGAGTCGTATTTTAGGTGGGAGGGGTCTTTGTTTGAATCGAGGGATTTAGATGCAAACTCTTGCATAAACCTCCCCGTATAGAAACTCTCTACAAAAGGGAGGGTACACTAATAAACCTAAATTTGCGTTCTTAGTAATTCTTTGTAGGCACTAATAGCTTTATTGCGTACCTCTAGCATTAATTTCATGCTTGTTTCAGCCTTACCAATGGCAATAGCCGCTTGGTGCAAATCTTTAACCTGACCTGTTGCCATATCTGCTAAAGCCTTATCTGATTGCATTTGGGTATTGTTGAGTTCGTCAATAGATTGCTTGAGCATCTGAGAGAACTCTCCTCTCTCCACTAGATTTTCATGCACCTTTGAATCTAAAGGAGTACCTGCTTTGTTTAACCCTATATCTGTGTATAAAGTCTTCATCTGAACTCCTTGCATCCTATATCACCTACATCGTCTCTTCTGGATAATATTCAAATACCCAAAAAAATACCCCTTTCTTTTAGTTTTTACGCTTGTAGCATGCCAATAGCATTAGCCGCCATATTTTTTGTACTCTGGAAAGCCGCTACATTGGCCTGATAAGCACGCGTGGCCTCAATGAGATCTGCCATTTCTACAACAGGATTAACATTAGGATAGGAAACATACCCATTAGCATCGGCATCTGGATGGCTAGGATCGTATTTTAAAAGTGGTGCTTTATCATCGCGCACGATTTTCTCAATGTAAACACCCATGATTGGAGGGTTAGGTTTTTCAATTGCATCGCTTTCATCAAGTGGATCTTCATATTCCATTAAATTATTATTTTCTGCCAATTTTTCATTCAAGACTTTATTAAAATCAAAAGATTTAAAAACGGCCTCTTGGCGGCGATAAGGGCCACCTTCATCTGTACGGGTTGTGTTAGTATTAGCAATGTTAGAAGAAATTAGATTAGCACGCACCCTTTGGGCAGATAACCCATACCCGCTAATATCAAAACTAGATAAAAACATGCGCGCTCCTTAAATGTTTTTTGCCGCATCAATGGCGTAGTTAACAATCCCTCTATGTTTTTTAAGGGCTGTTGTTAGCGCTAGATACATCGTGCTATTTTTGCCCATCTCAGAGGTTTCAATGTCTAAATCTACACTATTGCCATCATTTTTTGCTAAATGCCCATCTCTAAAAAAAAGCGTGGCTTTTTGGCTTTCTTGTAATTTTGGACTTAAATGCCTTTTATTTGTTTTAGCCAATTCTAAAATCTGATCTTTCTTGTGATCAAAAACCTCCGCTTTTTTGTGGGCTAACATAGTCTCAAAATCTACATCTCTAGGGCGATAAAAGGGAGTG
The DNA here is from genome assembly GCF_902196135.1 of Helicobacter suis. Classification (GTDB taxonomy): domain Bacteria; phylum Campylobacterota; class Campylobacteria; order Campylobacterales; family Helicobacteraceae; genus Helicobacter; species Helicobacter suis_A. Next base: position 44,411 of record NZ_CABIKE010000002.1, read on the forward strand.
TCCACATTGGCAACATTACTTGCAATTAAATCTTGGCGCAAAGAGCGATAATCCATCGCTTCATAAACTAACGGATAAGCCTTTGACAAGTCCATGATCAACTCCTCTGCCTTCAGATGTAAGCAAGGAGCATTCCACAGCAAGCCTTGCAAACAAAAAATTAGGCAAACAAATTCTTGTATAATTATAACACATTTCAATCTTATTTGGTGGTTTTTATGGCATACCGGCATTTGTTTACCTGCGCTAGTATTTTAATGATTTTAAGCGTACTTTTGAGTTATTCGCTTTCAACTTATACAACTTTAATTTATCATTATCAAGAATTCCATTTTTTCTTACGCCAATTAGTTGCCACGATTATAGGAATTATTCTAATGTGGGGGATTTCATGGCTTGATCCGAACAAATGGTTTAGTAAATTAGGCTTTACTCTCTTCTTAGGGTCTTTTTTTCTGATGTTTATCATGAATTTCTTACCTGAAAGTTTGTCTAGTAGCGCAGGAGGGGCTAAACGCTGGATTCGCTTGCCTTTCTTTTCACTAGCCCCTACCGAATTTTTCAAAGTGGGCTTTATCTTCTTTTTATCTTGGAGTCTTTCGCGCACCTTTTTTAACCAAGAAAAATCTAGTGTCAAAGAGGAAATGGCAATTCTTATTCCCTATCTTGTTTTATTTTTAGTGGCAGCCTTTCTCATTGGTGTTTTACAAAACGACTTAGGGCAGGTGATTTTATTAGCGATGGTGTTGGGGTTTTTGCTTATCTTTTCTGGCGGGAGTTTTAAACTCTTTAGAGTGTTTTTAAGCATTGCGGTTGTGATCGGGGTGGTGGCCATTACAACTAGCGAACACCGCATTTTGCGCATGAAATTATGGTGGTCTAATTTACAAAATTCTTTGTTATCCATTCTGCCCTCTAAAATTGCTAGCAGTCTAAAAATTGAACATCTACCCGAACCCTACCAGATTTATCATGCCAGTAATGCCATTAAGCATGGCGCGATATTAGGGCAAGGGCTTGGAGAGGGGGTGATTAAACTAGGTTTTTTAAGCGAGGTACACACAGATATGGTATTAGCAGGCATGGCAGAGGAATTAGGCTTTATCTCTATTTTGGCATGCGTGGGGCTGACTTTAATTATTTTGCATGCCATGTTTAAAATCACCAACCGCCTAGATAATCCCAAACACATGCTTTTTTGTTTAGGGGTGGCTTTACTCATTGGTTTTTCTTTTATCATTAATGCCTTTGGGGTGAGTGGGATTATCCCTATTAAAGGAATCGCCGTTCCCTTTTTAAGTTATGGGGGGAGTTCTTTACTGGCTAATTCTTTGGCTTTAGGATTGGTGCTTAGCCTTTCTAAGCAAGCCCGCTAAGCATTTGCATAAACTCAGCCCTTGTGCGCGCATTTTCCTTAAAAATCCCCTCTAATACGCTAGTTTTAACCACACTATCTTGTTTTTGAATGCCTTGCATAGCCATGCATAGGTGCTTAGCCGTGCAAACCACCCCCACTCCCTTAGGCTCTAATACGCGCTTAAGGGTTTGGGCAATCTGTGTGGTTAAGCGCTCTTGAATCTGAAGCCTTCTAGCAAAACTCTCTACAAATCTAGCTAAAGCACTTAGCCCCACCACTTTATTATTAGGGATATACCCTATGCTGATATGCCCAAAAAAGGGTAATAAATGGTGCTCACATAAACTATAAAATTCAATATTTTGGAGTAAAACAATCCCGTCGGTACTCCCAATCTCAAAAGCACTTTGTAAAATTTGCTCAGGATCACTCTGATAGCCAGAGGTTAAAAATTCCCATAAAACTTTAACCCGCTGTGGGGTGTTTTTCAGCCCCTCTCTTTGGGGATCTTCGCCAATGCGTGCGCATAACAAATTCCATAAATCTTGTGTCAAATGCTAAGTTTTCCTTTTATTGTAAAAATCCTAATACCCACAAACTCAAGCCTCAAAAAGAGTTTGGCCGGCAACTTCTTCTAAAAAGATCGTAGCATATGCTCCCTTTGGCAGAAAAAAACAAAGCTGAGCTTGCGCCTCTTTAGGCAAATACACAAATTCCAGCGCATCCGGAAAAACTAAGGCAAAACGGCGATCGCCCTTTGCTTTAAGCGTGTGGATATAGGGTTGTTCTAAAACATGGGCTAATTCTTGGGCATGGGGCACTTTTTGCCCTGTAAGTAGACCCGTAGGGACAATTTGCTTAGTAAGCAGGCGTTTAAAGTTGGCTAAATCACAATGCGTGAAATATTTCCCAAAAGGATAATGGCATAAAATATCACCCGGCAATAATTTAAAATAGTGTTCTTGATTACTTAAACTCTTTAATTGCTCTAAACTTAGAAAATGAAACTTAGCCTGTATTTCTTTGGGGTTAAAGTGGCGCAAGAGGGTATTAAGATGCATGCGCATACTTAGCCAATGGTTAAAAAGGTGGCTTTGATAGCTAGAGAGAAAGAAGGCTTGCAATTTTTTAGAATGCGTAGCAGGCTGCTTAAAATTATCCCCACTTTTGCCAAAACGCTGCAAACCAAAATAATTAGGAAAGCCATAAGTTTTTAAAAAGGGGAGTACCTGCTCTATTTTTTTAGCATCTAAAGGACTAAGTTTTTTAAGGCGCATGGAAAAGAAATTACCCTTAAGATGGCCTAAACGGATTTTATGGTTATGGGCTGTGATGTCTAAAATTTTAACGCCCCGATCCAGTAAAGTAGAAGCATGTTTTTCTAAAATGCAGGCGTAGCGTTTGGGTAAAGAAATATATTGCGTACTCATCGCCTGTTTATCTTTAAGCCCAGCATAACCAAACTCTTTAATCTTAGCCCCACTCACCCCCGCAAGCAAAGAAAGCATTTCTAAGGTACTTAAATCTTTTTTGCGTACCTTGAGTATGGCGTGATCGCCCTGCCCACTGAAAGGATAAAGCGGTTCTTCTTGCACGCTAAAATCTCTGGAGCATTTTTTAAAGTAAAAAGAAATTGGGGCGTGGGTGGAGGCAAAAAAGCGCTTAGGAGGTTTAAGAGGAAAAAAGGGGGCTGTTAAATTCTGCATAACAGAGATTATAGCACGGGAAGGCTTGTGATCAAAGTGGACTGATTTTTGCTTCCTAAAAGGTATTCTTTAATTTTAGGATGGCTTTCATGGAAATTAAGGACACGCGTAACCAACCCAATCTATCTGCCTTATTGCACGCCTCGCAGTTAGAAAGAGGGCAAACCCCAGCAACCCCTAAAGCAGAAAAACACCCCGAAGTAGCCGTTGAGGTTTCTAAAGTGGAGCGCGAACCAAATGGCCTTAAGCGCGAAACTTATGGGTTTTTGGTTTTAGAATTGATGAGTGATAATGAGTATCAAGCCTTTTTACGCGCTACCGCAGGGATGAATGAAAATGAAAAACGCCTAGCAGCGCAGTCGCTTTATAGCCTGACAAGTTTTTATGGCGGGCAAATCCAGCAGGATAAACAGGCAGAACAAAAAATAGATGGATTAAAGGCGTTGCAAGAAACCCAAATGAAAAAAGCACTAGGGTTAGATCAAAACTTTGTAAATCGTTACAAGAACGCCTACGATCAAGCCTACCAAGCTTTAGATGTGATGCTTTAATCAAGAAAATTTAAGCCAACTGCCCTTATAATGGGAGCTTTTCAAGTCAAGGTAGCTCAGCTGGTTTAGAGCGCTGGTCTCATAAGCCGGAGGTCGGGGGTTCAAGTCCCCCCTTTGACACCACTTAATTAATCCCGATTCTTATTTTAATCCTTAGGAGCTTTTCAATGGAAAATATTCTGTGCATCAATGGATCTACTCCCTTTTTAGAATCTAAAGGCAGATTAAATAACACCTTGCATGATCTGGCCATGCAAACCCTACAAGATTTGGGTTATAACCTCGAGCAAACGCTCATTAACCAAGGCTACAACATAGAAGAGGAGATAGAAAAAATCTTAAGAGCAGACGCTTTAATCTGGCAAATGCCGGGCTGGTGGATGGGTGAACCTTGGACGGTGAAAAAATATATAGATGAGGTTTTTACAAACGGACATAAGCGCTTTTATGAGTCAGATGGCAGGAGTCGCCATGATCCTCGTAAATATTATGGAACAGGTGGGCTTTTACAGGGCAAAAAATACATGTTTTCTCTCACATGGAATGCGCCCATTGAGGCTTTCACAGATAAAAATCAATTTTTTGGAGGTATAGGGGTAGATGGGGTGTATCTGCATTTGCATAAAGCCCATAAATTCTTAGGCATGCGTGCTCTGCCAACTTTTATTGTAAATGACATCATTAAAAATCCACAGGGGGAATCCTATCTCAAAGATTACAGCGCGCATTTAAAACAAATTTTTCATAAATAAGCTTTTTTATTCTCACTTCATTAGCTTTAAAGTTTGCTAGCTAGATATTTTTAACAGGCGTTTTTATAACGCCTCAAACTGGGAGCTAGAAAAATCACTTTTAATTGTGTATGTAAACTAAACTAAGTGGCTCTTAGATTAATTTCTTATGCATGATTTTATGCTAGAGTTTTCTTTATGAAAAAGTTTAGTTCTCTCACATTGAAATTTGGCCACGCTCTAGCACGGCGCATTAAAGCTAACCAAGCTAGGCGTGCGGGTACTTATGTCTTTAAAAAACAACTCCCCTTACCTAAGCGTTCTGAGTTGAAACCTAAATTACTCAAGCAGGGGACTTTTATTTTAGGTGTAATGAGCCAACCGCTTTTAGCGTGGTATCCTTCATGGATTAGTGGCTCTCACACTCTCAACACAACAGATATTAAGCAGTATATGCAAAATAACCATAGAAGCCAAAATTTGTTATGGACTGGTGGCTCTAATGTCTTTTATGAGGCTAGTAATGGGAGTTATTTTTGTACTAACTGGAATTGTAACGGCTCGGTTACATTAATTGGTAATGGCTCTACCGCTTACACGCTTAGTAATCTCAACTACGAAGGCGGTAGCCTTAATTTACAAATTAATGGCAATGGTACACAAGGCACGCTTAATATTTCTAATGTCAACATGGATAGTTATCAGGGAAGGCAATTTACAGATACATGGAATGCCCAAAAAGTTAATATCAGCGGAAACCTACAGGTAGGGCAAAATCATATCACTATCCACGCCAACAACGGCACTACTGCAAACAACGCCACGATCAACGCAGATCAAGGTAACGGGGTTTTAAATATCAATGATAGTACAAGCGAGAGTTTCACAAACACCACTTTTAAAGGTACAGGGCAGATCAATTTGCAGAGCAACAATATTATCTTTAACAATGTTACTTTTAATGATAGTAACACTAGCTCGCATGTTACAGACAATGGCACTCTTACTCTTGAGGGCACTGAGACCTTTGCACAGAATTCGCCTCTTATCAATCTAGGTGCTAATGTTACTATCCAAGCCAACACTATTTTTAACATTACAGAAGATCTCACAAAGACCACCAACGGAGCCTACAATCTTGATACCCTTGTAAGCACAAGTGGTAATAAAAGTATCAACGATAGTAGCTATGTGAACCATTTGTGGGATCTTATCCGCTATCAAGGCCAAACAGGTAGCCTTTTTAACGGGCAACTCAGCAATGGCACTACTTTAAGTAATCCTAGCTCCGGCAATGGGATTTACTATGTGAAATACACTTTTGGCAATGGTGATTGGGATATTCTTAAAGAAGATTTTGAAAATAATTCTCTATCAGCACAACTTGAGGCTTACGCTAAAAATCAGGGTGATATTTGGGGTACAATCCACAATATTAACTCTACTTGGAATTTTAATGTAGGAGAGGGTAGCGCCTATATCAACCCCGGGAATGGAGTGGATCAAGCTTGGGCACAAAGCAATAAAAACTTTAAAGTTACTTTAGATAATGGAAATGGTGGGACGCTTATTCTTGGTAATAGCACAGAAAACCCCAGTTCAAGCGGTAAAATTCTCTTTGGAGGCACAGGGGGTAATCCTTTTGCTTTAAATGGCAACTACGGCGGAGATCTTGGCTATATGACAGGGGAATTTGACGCGGGCAAGATCTATCTTACAGGCACTATAGAAAGTGGAAACTCTTTCCACGATGGTAATGGCACTAATATTAACTACAACGCTATTACAAACATTACAGCTAATGGTTTGCATTATCTTAACGATAACGCCGGAGCATGGCATAGCAACGCTAATTTTAAAGCTACTAATGGCAGTATCAATATTTCAAACTCCCAATTCCAAGATCAAAGTAGCGGACAATTTACCTTTAACTCTCAAAATCAAACCTTTAATAGCACAATTTTTACTGGCAATAGTTATACAATCACTCTACACGCTACCAATAACCTAACCCTCACCAACACAAGTTTTAATGACTCAAATGCTACCTTAACCCTAGAAGCCGATAACGCTTCTTTACAAGATAGTACCAATCAAGGCACTAGCCAAATTACCGCTAAGCAACTTAATATCATTGCTAACCAAGCAAGCTTTAGTAACACGATTTTTAATGCTAACAACAGCTCTTTTAAAACTAACCAATTAACCCTGACAAATGATACATTTAATAACGGTAGCTATAGCTTTACATCTGAAAGCAACAATAACAGCCACACAACTACATTTGGCGGTACAACTACGATTAATACTAGCAGTAGCCCCTTTGCTAATTTAGGCGGAAGCATTAGTTTTAATAGTGGCGCTACCTTTAACCTGAATAATATTTTAAGTTCTTTACAAATAGGTACGACTTATACGATCTTAGGCGGAAGTGGAGCTAGTATTAATTATAGTAGCGATACGCAATACGCTAGCAATCTTTGGAATTTAATTAAAATTAGCGGAACTACTATTAACTCAGAAACAGAAATAAGTAATACTAACGGCACGCAGGTTTGGGATGTGATCTTTGGTATAAATGGCATGCCCATTAAAATACAAGAAACCTTTGCTAACAATGAGCTTAGCTTTAAAGTTATTAGCCAAGCTAAAGATATTTGGTCAGATGTATATACCATGACCCCCGGTTGTGCGTATAATGTTTTTGCGCATAATTGTACTTATGGACTTTTCCACACCGGTTTTAAAACCTATAATGAAAGCGTGGGCGCAGACGGGATTGCCTATATCAACCCTTTAAACCCACAAAGTCATGTTGGCTATAACGCCTCCACCCACACACTCCAAACTTATACAAAATTTGGCAATGGCGGTATTTATAATGTTGGAGAAACAAAAAATGGCAAATGGGTTAACAATGGTACTTTGATTTTAGGTAACAATACTTTACAAGCCACTACAGGGGGTAAAATAGAATTTGGCGCAGTGGGCTCAGTAGGTTATATCACCGATGTATTTAACGCCGGTAATGTTTTTCTAACCAATACCATAGAAGTTGGGGATAGCTCGCTAAGCGGGGCGGGGGCGACTCTAACTTTTAATGCTAATAACAATATTACCGCTGATGGCCTCACCTACCACCAAGATGCTACCGCTATCCCTCCCTTTGGCTCTGCTATCAGCCAGCATAGCCATGGTAGCTTTAACGCACAAAATAGTTTTAGCGCGCTCAATTCCTCTTTTGAAGACGATACTAGCGGGTCTTTAGACTTTACCGGTAAAAATAACATTAGCTTTACAAACAGCACCGTTATAGGTAGCGCAAGTAGTATTACCCTTAACTCCGCAAAAACCACTCTAAATAACTCTGCCTTTTTTGTGGGCAATGGTACAACGCTTACTTTTGGTAATGTAATTTCAGCTAATGGCCATAGTGGCTATTCTACTAGTACAAATACTATCAACAACTCCACTATTAATTTAAACCAAAACTCTAACTTGCAACTTCATGGCAACACCACCCTAGATAACACCACTTCTTTTTTAAACTTAGGCAGTCAAGCAACCTTTTATGGCTCAGCTAGCCTAAGTGGTAGCACTACAATTAATCTTGATCACAACAGCAAGATTACAATGAATAGCACCACTACGCTAAATGATAATGCTAATTTTAATTTAATCAACTCCGCTCAAGCCAATTTTCAAAACAACACCACTTTTAATAATAGCTCTGGTATCACTCTTAACAGTGGCGCTAAGGCTACATTTATGCCTACTACAACAAGCACCCAAGACATTACAACTTTTAATAACAACTCATTTTTAAATGTGAATGGGAGTTTTACAGATTTTATACCAAATACAAGTAGTAACGGGAGCATTAGCGGGGGGGGATCAAGTAGTAACCAAAACTATAGCGCGCAGTTTAATAATCTAGTGTTTAACAACTACGCCTCCATGCTCTTAAATAGCGCAGATATTCAAAGTAGCCAAACCACCTTTGCTAATTCTGTTAATATCAATATGCAAAATAGCCTTTTTAATGCGGGTACACTTAATTTAAATGGCGGTAATTTTTACATGCAAAATAGCCAGATTAAAGCAGGAGCGGTGAGTGTGGGAGCTTCTGATTCTGTTAATATTAATTCTGGGGTCAATTCTCTTAATCGCTCCCTCATCACTAGCTCAAGCTTTAATCTTGATGGAACATTAAATCTAGATGGCCTTTTACTTGGGCCTACAACTACAGGTACAACCCAAAGCGCGGCTAACAGCCAACCTCTTATTTCTGTTTCTAGTAATGGCTCTAGTAACACAGGAGGGGGAACATTTAATTTAAATGGCATTCTTAATATCTCTAATATTGATCTCTCAGCGCCCCTCTCTAGTCAAACCAATAATACAAGTTCCTCCGCCACCTATGATATTGTCAATGCGAACAACATTACAGGCATGAGCGGGGCAAATGGTTATCAAAAAATTGAGTATTACGGCATTAAAATTAATAACGCTACCTATTCTGATACTAATAATATCCAAAGTTGGAGTTTTACAAACCCCTTAGATGGCGCACAAACCATTACCGAAAAAATCCAAAATGGTAAACTCACCATTACTATTAGCAATAGCGATCATTTTGTAGCCACTGATTATCACAACATCGCCCCCGAACTCTTTTTTTACAAACAATCCGCGCAAAATTTGCCTAGTACAGATTCAGCAAGTGCAGATATTAGCAGTTATGATTATTCCAGCGATGAAAGCGGGACTTTCTTTTTAGATGGCAATTTAAAAGGGGTGTATTATCCAAAGGCTAGCACAACAGGTACTACCTCAACCCCAGTTATTCCGGGCACTTACAACGCTCAAGGCCAGCCTTTACAAGGTCTTTATATTTCTAATAATGGTCTGTTTAATGCAACCACCCTTAATAATTTAGTAGGCATTGTCCAAAGTATTTGGCCTCATTTAAAAACCCTTTTGCCTAAAATCTTAGCGGATTTAAGCGATCCAAGTAATATTATTCAAGACCTAGAAAACTCAGGGATTACATTAACCCCTACACGGAGCAAAGAACTTTTAAGTTTTATAGACGGGCTATCAAGCAATATCAACCAAACTTTTAATAATGGTACGCTTGTAGTGGGTTCGCCTCAGGCAGGACAAACCGGAAGTAGTAGCGTGGTGTGGTTTGGGGGCAATGGTTATACTACGGCTTGTACGGCTGCACAAACAGAAAAAGGGTGTCAGGATTTAAGAGGCACTTATTTAGGTCAGCTTCTAGGATCAACCTCTGCTGCACTAGGCTATATTGAGGCTAATTTTAAGGCTAAAGATATTTATATCACCGGCACCGTAGGCAGTGGGAATGCTTGGGGGATAGGTGGGAGTGCAGATGTAACTTTTAATAGCGCGACTAATTTAACCCTTAATCAAGCCACAATTGATGCAGAAGGTACAGATCAAATCTTTAATATGCTAGGTGAGGGCGGGATACAAAAAATCTTAGGCCAAAAAGGGCTAGCCCAGATGTTAGGTAATTATATCTACGATCTAGCCAATGGCTCTAGTATTAATCTTGATCCAACCAGTAGCATTCCAAGCTCTATCCAGCCTTTAGCCAAAGATTTAGGCGGACAGATTAGTAAAATCAAACTTAGCGAGGTACTCAGCGCCTCAGATGTGAGTGCTCTTTTAAACATGCCCGGTATGGATAATGTGATTAAAAATATTTTAAGTACTAAGACTGTGAGCTCATTGCTAGGCAGTGGGGGGCTTATTTCTAGTTTGAATCAAGCCGAGCAAAATAAAATTTATGATGCCATTGATAAAGAGTTGCATTTTTCAGGGGGAAAAGCCATTGCCTCCATTGCCAACGGGGTTTATGGTAACCACACCCTTTTAAGCCTCATTAACTCTTTATCCCCTATGACGGGCAAAGATGTTAACAACATTTTAAACATGCCAAATACTAGCAGTGGGCAAAGCCAAGTACAAAACTTTTTAAACAACACCACCTTTGGCCAGATTTTTGAAGAACTATTGTCTAATCAAAATTTACTTAATAAAACCATCGCTTGGCTAGGCCCACAAATTTTAGATGAGATGCTTAAAACTGCCATTGATGACTTGCTTAACCCCACAGCAGCACTTACCGCCGCTGAAAAAAATATGCTTGATAATATCCTTAATAATATCTTTGGTTCAGAGAAAAAAGCAGTCCAGCAAATGGAAAACTCTAACCCGGATATTAAACAGGTGATCAATGGTCTTATGCAGGCTAAAGGTCTAGGGGAGGTTTATACTAAGGGTCTTCAAAGCATTTTATCTAACAAACTCCAAGATCAATTAAAAAGCATGGGCTTGGGTTCTTTACTTGCGCCTAAGGCTTTGGGTAATTTCTGGCAAAAGGGTTATTTTAACTTCTTAGCCAATGATGATATTTTAGTGAGCAATAGCACTTTTAGTAATGCCTCAGGCGGGACTTTAAGTTTTATAGCCGGCAAATCTATTATTTTTGCAGGCCAAAATACAATTAACTTTAGCAACAGTCAAGGCACACTAGAGTTTTTAAGTAATGATGTGTCTAATATTGATCTAACTACTCTTAATGCTACCGATGGCCTAACCATTGATGCCCCCTTTAATAATCTTTATGTCCAAAAGGGCAATATTACCCTTAATCAATACGAGAGTTTTAGCGTGCAAGCGGGCAATTTTGACTTTTTAGGCACGGTGCAAGCAGACGGGGCTGTGGATTTATCTGGTGTAACCGGTTTAGCCGTTTTAGGTACTCTTAATCTTACTGAGGATAGCACCCTTAAGGCTAATAATTTGACCACGATAAGCGCCTTTAATAACCAATCGCTAAACCTACTTAATATCAGCGGGAATTTTAATTCCTATGGCACATTTAGCACGCAAGGGGCTGGGGTGAATATCGGGGGTGGGTTTAATAGTACAGGGGCTTTAACTTTTAATGTAGCGGGCGCAGCGGTTAAAACCACCGGTCCTAGCTCAGATAGTTCAAGTTCATCTAGTAGCACCGGTTCTAGCTCCTCTACAAGTTCTAGTAATTCTAATAGCTCTGGAGATTCTAGCGCCTCCTCTAGCACTTCTACAGCTTCTACTAGCTCTAGCACTTCTACTAGTTCTACAACAGCTTTAACTCTAGCTAACACCACCACGCCTACAAGTTCTACAACTTCTAATAGTACCGCTAGCACTTCTACAAGTTCCTCTAGTACCTCCTCTAGTAGTGATACAAGTAATAGCCCAAGCTCTAATAGTGCCTCTTCTAGTGGGTCTAATGTAAATCCGGTTAGCCCAACGCCTAGCACACAAATACCACTAATCCAAGTGGGTGGGCTTGTGAATTTAAATTTAGGCGGGAATGCGATTATTAACTTTAATACAGAGGCACAAGCAAATAGTACAGGAAGTACGGGCACAGCAAATACGAGTACAGGATCAAGTGCGGGTTCTAGTTCTACAAGTACACCACAAACAACTACTAGCAGTTCTACTAGCTCCACCCAAACAGCAAGTACCACACCAAGTACTACATTAAGCCTAAGCCATAATACTAGCCTAGCTACTACCAGCCAGATACCTACAACTTCTAGCGGGGCTTCTGCTTCTCCGGATAGTTCAAACCCTGCAGCCTCTCCTATCACTTCTCCAAATGGCGCTTATACGCTCATTCAAACTAATAGCTGGATTCATTACAACCCCACCTCTTTTAATCCTAATAACTGGAGGCAATATTTAGAGCTCTACACTAGCCTTAAAATCAACGGGACAGCTTTCCAGCTTAACGCTCAAGGTACAGGCCTTACTTACAATGGTCAAGCGGTGAATATCTCACAACGAGGTTTACTTGTCAATTATCAAGGTGCAAATGGCCAAGAAGTGAGTGCCTCTATTGATTACAACAAAATACAAATAGGCATAGGCCAAAGTCTACAAGTCATAGCGCCCACTATCACACAATATATCACCCAGATACAGGGGCAGTCTGTAGTTAATGCGCTAGAAAATGCAGGCGGGGCGGGTGTGATGAATTGGTTTGGTAAACTTTTAATTGAGACAAAAAACACCCCACTTTTTGCACCCTACTATCTTGAACAACACTCTTTAAGCGATCTACTTAAAATTGTAAAAGATATCCAAAATGCAACCGATTGGATGGGTGCTTCTGGTTTGAAAGCCACTAGCTCTAAATTGCTACAAATCAGCGTACACACCAAACAGATGAGCCGTTTAGCTAAACTTTCAAACTTTGCTTCCAATGATGAATTACCGGATTTTCATGACTTTTTAGTTAGTCTGAAGGGTAAAAAATTTGCTAGCGCTGTGCCTAATGCTATGGATATTATCACCGCCTACTCCCAAAGAGATAAATTAAAAAACAACCTATGGGTAACCGGTGTGGGGGGGGCGAGTTTTGTAGCAGGAGGCACGGGTACACTTTATGGGCTGAATGTGGGTTATGATCGCTTTATTAAAGGCGTGATTGTGGGGGGTTATATGGCCTATGGTTATAGTGGCTTTTATGGCAATATCAATAGCGCTAATTCTAATAATGTCAATGTGGGATTTTATAGCCGCGCCTTTATCAAGGGTAGAAATGAGATTACAGGAAGTGTGAATGAAACCTATGGCTATAACAAAACCTATATTGATGCAACTAATCCCATTCTCACCCCTCTTAACCAGCAGTACCACTATAGCACTTGGACGACTAACATCGGCGCTAACTATGGCTATGATTTCTTTTTTAAAAACAAACATGTTATTCTCAAACCCCAAATTGGCTTAACTTATTATTACATTGGCCTCTCAGGCTTGCAAGGCAAGATGAATGATCCGATTTATAACGAGTTTAGAGCCAATGCCGATCCAGCCCATAAATCTGTTTTAACGATCAATTTAGCCCTAGAGAGTCGCCACTATTTTAGGAAAAACTCCTATTATTATGTGATTGCTGGATTGGGGCGGGATTTATTCGTACATTCTATGGGCGATAAAATGGTACGCTTTATTGGTAATGATATGTTAAGTTATCGCTATGGGGGAATGTATAATACCTTTGCTAGTCTCACCACAGGGGGTGAGGTTCGCTTGTTTCGATCCTTTTATATCAATGCTGGCATTGGAGCGCGCTTTGGTTTGGATTATCAAGATATTAATATTACAGGCAATGTCGGGATGCGCTATGCTTTTTAGACAAATTTTTAATTCTGTGTTGCTATCTTGCTTTATTTTAAAATCATTTTTAAGCTCTGTTTAAGTTTTTGCGTGCTACTATTCAAATCCCCCTCCTTTTTAGTCTCTGGAGTTTCTCCAGGGACTTTCCTTAAATGATGCTAAGATTTTCTTTAAGACGCCAAGAACCTATTTTACGCGTACATGTTTTACGCAAACCAGCCCTTTCTTCTGAACTATTGCTTACCTTAGAACAATTATTAAAAAAAGCCAAAATTACTTATGATTTTAAACTCCCTGAAATGTCCTTGTCTCAAGAAGTGTTACTGTGTTTTGGAGGAGATGGCACGCTTCTAGCGGCTCTGCGCCACCCTTCTAATAGCCTATGCTTTGGAATCCATGTCGGGCATTTAGGATTTTTAACAGCCACCAATTTAGAAGGCGCTCCTCATTTTTTAGAGGCACTCACACAAGGGCATTATCAAATCCAAAACCATTTAATGCTAGAGGGAAAGATTGCCAAACAACACTTTTTATGCGCTAATGATATTGTGGTAACTAAAAAAGATTATTCCGGCATGTTAGGGCTACAGCTTTTCATTGATGGGATTTTAGCCAACACCTACCAAGTAGATGGCCTTATCTTTGCAACCCCTCTGGGTTCTACGGCCTATAATATTAGCGTGGGCGGGAGTGTTGTCCACCCCTTGTGCCAAAATATCCTCATCACACCCATTGCCCCCCACTCTCTTTACCAAAGGCCTATCATTTTAAACGATCAAGCCCATTTAGAGATAGTGCCTAAACAATCCTGTTCTGTAGTTATAGATGGACAAGTGCGCTACACCCTTAAATCTAAGCAAAGTTTGCAAATTTATAAATCTATCCGGCAAGCTAAATTAATCCAGCCCCTAGAGTATAATTATTTCAAAGTCTTAAAAGAGAAGTTTTCATGGGGGACATCACATCCCTAATTTGCCTTTAAAGGGCGCCATGTTAGACTGAAAAAAACAACAGGTTATGTCATGATAGAAGAGATAGAGATTAAAGGCGGGTTGTTTGTGCATGTGCATTTGCGATTAAGCCCGCATTTAAATGTCATTAGTGGGATTAGCGGGAGTGGAAAAAGTGTATTGGTGGATTGTATCTTGGCTAGTGTGGGTTTAAAACCTATGCCTGTACATTCTATTCAAATGCATTGGCAAACCTCTGAGCACTCTCTTATCCAAGCCTTTAAGAGAAAAAAAACCACCTATACCCATAACCACAAACCCACTTCTAAAAAAGCCTTAAAAGAATTCTTTTCTCCTTTAATCTTGCACATCTCTAGCCATAAACATGTCCAAGAATTACATGGAGATTTTCTCATAGAACTTTTAGATAGCACCACACAAAAAGAAATTCTCCACTCTTTTAAACACACCTATATCCACTACCAAGAGGCTATCCATAGTTTACAAGAGTTGCAGGCCAAACAACCCCATTTGGATATGCTTAGCGAACTGGCGCGTTTTGAGCTTGCGCAGTTACAAAGCCTAGATTTAAGCGATGGAGCGTATGAACGGCTTTTAGAATGTAAAAAAACTTACCAAATGCAAGAAAAACGCAGGATAGAGGTTATAGAAGCCCTCAAAGCACTAGAATGCACAAATAAGATCACAAAAGCACTACCCAATACCCAATCTCTAGCCCTAGCCCAAGCTTTAGAAGAAGCCCAAGATTTTTTATTAAACGCCCAATCTAGCCTAGAGGAACTAGAAAATCTAGATATCCAAGCCCTTTTAGAGCAGATCAGCCAATTAGGCGCGGTGGTTAAAAAACATGGCAGTGAAGCGCAGGCTAGAGCCCATAAAGAGCAATTAATCGCTAATTATGAGCAGTATAACAACCACCAACATCACCTTAAAACTTTACAAGAAAAAGTAAAGCATTTAGAACAAGAATGTTTGCATCTAGCCTTACAAATCAAAGCAGAGCGCCAAAAACATCTTTCTAGTATGCAAGAACTCTTAGAAAGTTACACAGATAAGTTATGGCTTAAAAAGCCTATCTTAGAGCTTAAATCAGTGCCACTAGGCGCGCATGGATTAGATCAACTCCAAATCCGCTTAGGCAGTGCTAATACAGAACACATTAGCGCAGGGGAGTCTAATCGCTTGCGTTTAGCGCTTTTAGCTCTTAAGGCTAAGTTGCATGCACAAAGGGCTAATCAGATTCTTTTGGTTGATGAATTAGATGCAAATTTAAGCGGGCGTGAAAGCGCAAGTGTGGCTGAGATTTTAAAAGAGCTAAGTGTGCATTATCAAGTGATTGCCATTTCTCATGCCCCCCATCTTCCCTCCCTAGCAGAGCGGCATTTCTTAGTTTTTCCAAGTGGTGCACACACGCAAGTTAAACAACTTAACAAAGACGAGCAGACTTTAGAAATTGCGCGCATGGTAGATGCTAATTTAGGCCAAGAGGCCATTGCCTATGCCAAGATGAAGTTAAAACCTAAATGATTCCCTACTCTTTACTCTACCACTTCGCACAACTACTCAAAGCACAGGCTAAAATCACTATCCGCCATGCCCAAAATATTTTCAGTCTAGATACCCCCGCTTATGCTTTTAAAGCCTGCATGCAAAAGGGTAATAGTTATGTTTATATAGATAAAACCCCTCTTTTGATCCATAAAACCGCCTTAAATCTAGCTTTAGAAAAACATGCAAGTAATGCTAAGATTGTAGATGTGTGTTTAGAGAATGAAGATCGCATTTTAAAAATCACTTTAGAGGGAAAAGAAACCTATAAAAAAACCCATACCATTTTACAATTAGAATTTACAGGCAAGCATAGCAACGCGATTTTACTTAGTAGTGAAGGGTATGTGATAGAGGCATTGCATTTTGTAGGGTTATCCTCAAGTTATCGCCCTGTGCTTAAAAATAAGCCTCTAGCTCCTCTTAAAAAACCGCCCTTTAGCCGCCCCCCTTTAAAACCTATGGCCTTAAAAGAACTCTTACAATCTTTAGAAGAGTTACACGCTAATCATAGTGCTAAACAATTACAAACTAAAAAAGAGACCCTTAAACGCGCATGGCTTAAAAAGAAAGAAGCCTTACAATCCCTCTTAAACCAGCTAAAAAGCCCTGAAGAGCTTAAGAAGCAGGCTACAGAGAAACATAACCATGCTTGCTTAATTCTTTGCCATTTGCACACTTTAAAACCTAAAGACATCTATACAGATACACTCATCTTAGAACAAGAACAGATTAAATTACCTAAAAACGCGCGCTCTTTTAGCGATGCAGCCGATAAACTTTTTAAAGAGGCTAAGAAATGCCAACAAAAAGCTAGCCATATTGGATTACAAAAAGAAAATTTGCTTTCTAAAAGCGCGTTTTTAGATTCTAAAATAACTCTTTTAGACAAGGCTAGTTTAGAAGAATTACACATGTTAACCCCCCCTAAAAGTTCTAAAAAATCCTCTAATGCTTGGGAAAGTCTTGAAATTGAAGGGATACGGGTGGGCTTTGGGCGCAATGAAACAGAAAACCGCGCCTTGCTTAAAAGCGCGCGTTCAAGAGATATTTGGGCACACATTAAAGACAAGCCAAGCGCTCACATGCTTATCTTTTCTCACCCCAATAACCCCTCCTCAAGTGTTTTATTCAAAGCCTGTAAACTTTTGGCTAAATTAACCTACCCCAAACTCACTAGCCAACAAACCTTAAAAGTGCCCATTGATTACACCCAAAAAAAGCATGTCAAATTCACCAATAAGAGTAAAGCCCATGTAAGCTATACGCATTTTTCTAGTGTGGTGATTGTTTTAGATCATAACGGGCATGATGAGGGTTTTAAACCCCTCATTTTGGACTAAAAAAGGCTGGGTACTATCATTGAGCAAGAGAGTAAAAGTAGGGGTATAAAGAGCGTTGAGTGCGTCTAGGACATGGCGGGCATGGACATGGAGGGTAAAACCCTCTAAAGTGGTTTGTGCCTCAATAGAAGTACTAGCAAAGCTAGGGTTTTCATCTTGTAAAGACTCAAATTCAATATAACCCGGATAAAAACAAATTTTAGTGGTACTGCTTAAAGCATTTGTGATCTGAATGGCCTCTTTAAATTTCTGTGTATCTAATTCTAGTTTGTGGGTAAATTCAGAGGGGATAATGGCCTGATAATTGGGGTATTTACCGCTAATAAGTTTGGAGTATAAAACCATAGAGGCGTTTTTAAAAAAGAGCATGCTAGGTTGATCATGGGTCTCATAAAACATATCAAAATCGCTTTCAAATAACTTACTAATTTCTAACATCGCCCGTTTGGGTAGGATAAATTCTTGGGTTGTTTTAGTTGTGGGCATATTATCCGGATCCATTTGAACCAAAGCAAGCCGTCTTGTATCCGTAGCCACTAGCTCTAAACGATCTTTAAACACCAAAAGTACACCGCCAAATTCGTATTTAGAAGCGTTGGTGCTGATAACATGGGTTAGTTTTTTAAAATATTCACCTAGAGCCGTATCACTAAAGTGTACAAAGGGTAAGTCTTCAAAGCTAGGAAAAGTGGGGAAATCTGCCTTATCAAAGAGGGGGAGTTTAAATTTAGAACGCTTAAAACTAATATGCACATAGTTTTCTTTAGTCTGTAAAGTGAGTTCTCCTTGCTCTAATTTAGAGGCGATGTCTAAAAAGTGTCTAGCATTAAAAGTCGCGCCCCCCTCCTCTAAAATAGAGGCGTTTAAATGCAAACACAACCCCATTTCTAAATCATTGGCCTCTAGGCGTAACAAATCTCCTTTGGCCTCTAAACAAACATGGGAGGTGATATTGGTTAAATCCTTGCGATCGGTAAAGGCAATGAGATTTTTAAGCGCCTCTTCTAGCCGTGTTTTTTCAATCATCAAATGCAAATCAATCCTTTATTGTAATTTTTGTAAACCAAAGCCAATATTTTTAGAGCTATCAAAATTACCTTGTTTTTCTTTATGGATTTCAGCTATCAAATCCTCTAAACTAAAAAGAGGGTTTTCATAAGTGGCGATTTTATAGGCCGTATTTTTAACCACTAAGGCAATTTGCCCCCCACTGAGAGCATGGCGGGCTAGGTTGTGGGCTAAACTTTCTCTAGTGTGCGGGGGTGCATAGGGGGCATTTTTGGGTAGGTATTTTTTCCACAACTCCACTCGCTGTTCAAATGTAGGGGGTTTAAATTCAATTTTATGGTTAAAACGCCGTGAAAAGGCGGTGTCTAAAGTTTCTAATAAATTGGTTGTCGCAATCAACACCCCCTCAAATTTTTCAATCTGGTGTAAAAAGATGTTTTGCATTTGGTTATGCATTTTATCCGCGCCACCACTAGCTGCAGTACGGGTACTTAAAAACTGATCGGCTTCATCTAAAAGTAAAATGGGTGGGTTTTTGCATTGTTTGGCAATTTTTTGGTAGTCATCAAAGATTTTGCGTACATTTTTTTCTGATTCACCCACATACATAGAAAGAATTTTAGAACAATCAAAACCCAAAACTTCTTTTTTTAAACTTTTAGCTAAGGCTAGCGCACTCATGGTTTTACCCGTGCCCGGAGGCCCATAAAAGATAATCTTTGCTTCAAAATCTTTATGCGTTTTATTGGCTAAACCCCAATCTTTCAAGCGCTGTTGCATTTGTGGATTCATTTGTTTGAGTAAAATCTCTAGGGTTTCTTTGGTCTTTTGGCTTAACACCACCTCCTCTAAACCCACTTTAGACTCTAAAGCCTCAAAAATATCGCTATCTTTAAGGATATTCTTAAGAGTGGCATGGGTACGAGAATTATTAGGGGAGGTGATGGTTTCTAAAATCGATTCTTGTAAAAAGAATTGGCGCACTAGCCCTTGATCAAAGGGATCGAGTAATTCCTCAAACTCTACAATCTTTTTTTTGATTAAAGGACTTGTGGGGCTTAAAAGCGCGGTGCTTTGTTCAGGAGTACTCCCATCTGCGCTCAATAGATGCAATAAATTTTGATAATAACTTAGAGACTCCTCCTCTTTATCATAATCACGGCTATTATAAACATCTTTGAGCAAGGCAAAGAAAATAAGTCTCTCCTTAGGCGTTAGGTTATGTTTATTTAAAAATTTTTGCACAGAGAGGGTAGGTGTTGTACTCTTTGTACGCGCCTTCATTTTATGTTCTAACAGTTCAAGTTCCTCTTTGATTTTTGCACGCCCCCGCAAACCCACTCTTTGTAGTTTAATTAAAAGCTCAATTTTTAAAAACCAATCATTAAAATAATCTAAATGATCCACATAGGGCGTGATCTCTAAAAAAGGGTGTTTACTACACCCATCTTCTGTGAGTTTAAAAAAGGCATGGCTTAAACTTAAAGAGCTATCTAGCAATTCTAGGAGTAATAATTCTTGTCTTCTAGCATGTTTTTCTTGAATCGCCCATCCTAAATCTAATAGATTTTTAATAGAAGTAAGATGGGGTAGCGCTTCTTTTTCTTTGGCATTAAAAAGTGTTTCTAAGATGTGTACCACCCCTAGATTGCTATGCCCTTTGAGATATTGGCTACCTAAGTATTGTAAAATTTTGGCCTCTTTAACACTGCACTTAAGGGCATAAAAAATACGCGCGCGCGCCACATCTTGAGTTTGTATAAAATCTAAAAAGTAGGCCGTACTCATGTTTGCAAAGTTTCTTCTTTGCCTCTGGCTAGTAGCAAAATAGGTGTACCTAAAAAGCCAAACTTAGCGCGCAAAGTATTGGTCAGATAGCGCTTATAACTAAAGTGCAAAGCCTTAGGGCGATTCATAACCAAAGCAATTTGAGGCGGACAAGAGGCAAATTGGGTGCTGTAGTAAATCCGCACAATTTTGCCATGATCGCTTGGGAGTGGGTGTTTTTCTGTGGCCTCTATGATGGTTTGATTAAGCGTACTAGTGCTAATGCGCATGGAGAAATAGCGATAAACTTCTAGGATTTTATCCTTGATTTGGAGAATATGGCGCTTAGAAGCTGCACTTGCTGTAAGAAGGGGGGCGTATTGTAAAAATTTAAATTTGTGCTTAAAATCCTGTACAATTGTTTCAAAGATCGCATGTTTAATATCCCATTTATTAAACACCACAATCACCCCTAAATTGTACTCACCAGCTAGAGAGGCGATTTTTTCATCTAATTCTACAAAAGGCGTACTAGCATCTAAAACTAACAAAGCAATATGGGATTTTTCAAGGACTTTTCGCGTGCGATCAAGGGCAAATTTCTCCAAGCCTTCCACTTTACTTCTTTGGCGTAGTCCTGCAGTATCTACAAAACAAATTTCTTGATCGTGGTACAAAATGCTTTGATTAACTGGATCAATAGTGGTACCCGGAACATCAGAGACTAGGGCGCGTTCTTGTTCTGTGAGGGCGTTTAAAAGAGAGCTTTTACCCACATTAACCCGCCCAATGATTCCTACTTGGATGGGAGGATTAGTACTTAAATGGGTGGAAGGTTCTAGGGGTTTTAGAGCAAAATGTTTTAAAATAGCAGCTGTGAGGGTATTTAGACCTTTATTATGGCTAACAGAGATAAAAAACATCTCTTTAATGCCCAAACTAGCAAATTCATAACCCGCTAACTCTTCTACTTGGTTATCTAACTTATTAACAAGTAAAAAACAAGCCCGTTTTTGTTTTTGTATCTCAAGTAGGTACTTTTTATCCTCATCTTGTGGGGGAATTTTACCATCTACTACATAGAGAATCAGATCGCTAGTTTTAATCGCTTCTAAATTAAAAGATTTAATCTGTGCTCCAAAAATACTATCCGCATCAAACCCGCCTGTGTCCCAAAGCTCCACCCCATGGCCTGCTAGTAAAAAAGTTTGCTTTTTAATATCCCGTGTTGTGCCGGCAATATCAGAGGTGATCGCGCTACGGCTTTTGAGTAGGCAATTAAATAAAGAGCTTTTGCCCACATTTGGCTTGCCCAAAATAGCAATTTTAAGCATGTAAGCTCCTTTAGTTTTTAGATACAAGATACCACAACCAACCTAACCCCCTCTAAATTTAAGACATATTAATTTATTATAAGCCCTGAATTATAAGCTTTAAAACTTAAAGAAGGGTCTTTGATGGATAAGTTTAGGGTGCGGGGTGTGTACGGGTTATTTGTGTATTTTATCATTATCTGGCTTTTTCTAGGGTGTGGGCATCCGCGTCAAATGGCCCCGATTAATTATAACTTTAATTATAAAGAAGATATCACTAATACAATCAATCATAACCACCTCCAAACACCCCGCACCGCTCAATCTATCCAGCAAGTTACACAGCATGTAAAGGTTAAAGGAAATGATCTTAAAAAGGTGGTTTTTCTCCAAGAAAATTACTACCCTCTTAAGCAAAACGAGGTGGGAGTAGAAGAATCGCATGGTAAATTATTCTTAAATACCCATTCCTTAGAACTACAAAAATTCATGCAAGGGGAAGTATTTTTAACCAAACAACAAACCCAGACTTTTACACTCAATAACGCTTCAACACAAATCACCAATATTGAAGGCCGTCTTAATACCTATCAGTATTCCCAAAAAAATCAAAAGGATCATAGCATTAACACCGCTTACCAGCGCTATGCCTTAAAGCAAAAAACCCCTACCCGGTTTGAAATTGATATTGATAAAATCCCCTACCAATTTGATACCCAAAACTGCCGTATTGTGATTAGAAAGCAACTCATTGATACCTTTAGCCATAGTAAGGAAGTCATGATTAATTTAGACTTTAAGCGAGAATTGCGCAATAAAGCAAGTTTTGATCTCTTTTTAGAATGCCCAAGATAGTGGCGACCCCTGAAAGATTTGAACTTCCGTTTCCACCTTGAAAGAGTGGTATCCTTGGCCACTAGATGAAGGGGTCTTAAGTGTAAAAGTAGCGTGGGAGAGTGGCGGAACGGACGGGACTTGAACCCGCGACCCCCTGCGTGACAGGCAGGTATTCTAACCAGCTGAACTACCGCTCCATGGTGGTCGCTATAAGACTCGAACTTATGACATCCACCTTGTAAGGGTGGCGCTCTACCAACTGAGCTAAGCGACCTAAGTGGTGACTCCTAGGGGATTTGAACCCCTGTAACCACCGTGAAAGGGTGGTATCCTAACCACTAGATGAAGGAGCCTTGGTGACCCGTGCTGGATTCGAACCAGCGGCCCATTCCTTAAAAGGGAATTGCTCTACCTGCTGAGCTAACGGGTCTTCTCACAAACAAAAAGCCGATTTTAGCATTTTTTAAAAGTATTTGTCAAGCTCTCAAAAAAGTAAGGGGGCGGTAGTTTGCATCGTAGGCGCTTGGGATTCTTTGGTGGTGTAATAGGTTTCTCCATTGATTGTTTGTTTGATCACATCTTCTGGGATTTCAAAATGCCGTTTAAGAGCAGGATTAAGCTTGAGGGCTTTTTTCATAAAATCAGCAAAAACAGGAGCAGCCACCGCGCCACCTGCCATGCCATGCCCAATACTAGTATTATCATCTCTCCCATACCAAATAATGGCCTGTAAACTGGGACTAAATCCACAAAACCACGCATCTACATAGTTATTAGAAGTCCCTGTTTTACCCGCTATTTCTAACCCGGGAACTTGGGCTTGTTTGCCTGTTCCCTCTTCTACAACATTTTGAAGAATGGAGAGAGTGAGAAAAGCCTGTGCTTTAGATAAAACGGTTTTAGGGGCTGGGATTTTAAGGGGTTTGTTATGCCCTTTAGCATCAACGATGCTTTCAATTAAAATAGGTTCAAGTATATTTCCATAATTAGAAAAAAGCGAATATTGCATGCTTGCCTCTAGTGGAGAAATACCAAAACTACCCAAAGCAATGGACATATTCTTGGGTAGGTTTTCAAATCCAAAGGCGCTTAAATTTCTATAAATCGTATCAAAACCCACATAATCTACTAAATTAAGCGTGGCTAGATTGAGCGAATGGGTGAGCGCACTCTTAAGGGTTACAAGGCCATTAAATTTATGGTTATCATTTTTAGGACGCCAGTGGCGTTGTTTGGAGGTGGCGCTATCGTTATTAAAACTGCGGGCTACATCTGGAATTAAAGACGCGCCAGATAGTCCATTATTAAAGGCAATTTGATAAATAAAGGGCTTAACAGCGCTACCAAATTGCCGCTTAGTTTGGGTAGCGCGGTTAAAGGCGCTTTTTTGGTGATCGATACCGCCGACTAATGCTAGAATATGCCCGCTTTTAGTTTCTGTTATTACCATCGCACCATTTAGCGTACTATCTGCACTCTCATGGAGTTTATGGCTGACATTTTCATAGCCCAATCGCAAGGAATCTTGTGCCATTTTTTGATAATCCAGATTGATATAAAGCTTAATCGTATACCCACCCGTTTTTAAATCTGGCAAGAAAGCCAAAGTACGCACCACTTCATCTACCACATAGGGGGCAACATTTTGGGTTAGAGTTGTGTTATAAACTTTAGGTACTTCATTTAATGCTGTGTACATCTCATCATCTGTAATCCAACCCAAATCATGCATGCGCTTAATAATGCTATTAGCCCTAGCTAGGGAAAAATCTAGCCGCTTGGTTGGATCATAAAAAGAGGGGGCGCGTGGGAGGGCTACTAACATCGCCATTTCTTTTAAAGTCAAAAGCGCTAAGGGTTTTTTAAAATAGCCTAGACTTGCCGTTTTGATCCCATAAAACCCATGCCCAAAGAAAGTTTGGTTAAAGTAGCGCTCTAAAATCTGCTCTTTACTCAACACTTGCTCTAGTTTGACAGATAAAATCATTTCTTTAATCTTGCGATCGATAGTCTTAGTCCGTGTTAAAAGCATGTTTTTAACTAGTTGTTGGGTGAGTGTGCTACCCCCTTCGGCATATTTTTGGTTGCGTAAATTCTTTAAAAAAGCGCGTAAAATCGCATCTAAATTCACCCCGCCATGTTCAAAAAATAGCGTGTCTTCTACCGCTAAAAGAGCCTCCACCATTCTAGGGGGAATCTCAGAAAAAGGCGCGTAAATGCGAAATTCCTTATCGTATAAATTCGCAATAAGCCGTCCCCTGCTATCTACAATTTTAGTGATCACATTTGGTTTATAATTGACTACCTTTTGTACATCAGCAGAGGCCTGCATCCACAAATACAGCAAATACACCCCCCCAAAAAATCCCCCCAAAACAACGGGTAGGATAAATAAAACCCAAAGGATTTTTTTAAGGATTTGCATTAAAATTTCTTCTTATTGGCGTCCTCTAAAATATTTTTAGAAATCGTATCAATGTTGCTGCCCACTTCTAGTGAGGTGTGGGCGATATTTAAATTATTTTGTGTGTCTTGCTTGAAAGTCTCTAAAGACGCGTTGATTTCCCCCACACTCTGGCTTTGCATTTTAATAGATTCAGAAGCATCAGCAATACTTTGTAATAAAACATTGATATTAGCCTCAATTTCTCCTAAGGATTTTTGGGTGCGTTCAGCAAGTTTTCTTACCTCATCAGCCACCACAGCAAACCCTCTTCCATGTTCGCCTGCGCGTGCGGCCTCAATAGCGGCATTAAGGGCTAATAAATTAGTTTGATCGGCAATATCTTTAATAATTTCTACAATATTTCTAATATCTTGCCCTTGTGCAATCATCCCCTCACTCTTTTGGCTAATGCTAGCAATGCTCTCTGTAATGGCCTCTATAGATTTAGAAGTTTGCATTAAATTCTTATTTTGCTGGTTAGCGCTACTAGTTAGATTATCCACACAGGTTTTTAAGCCTTGTGATTCTTGAGTGAGCGCGCTAGCAAAGTCTAGAGAAGTACGCAACATTCTTTTAATTTCTGCCCCTAAATCATCAACAGCCTTTTCCATATCCCCAGAAGGGTTAGCAATGCCTTGTGTGAAGTCTAAAACTTTATAGCGTTCAAAGGCTTGGTTGATTACCTGCATGTGTGAGCCAATGTGTTGTTGGAGATAGGTGATCACATCATTAAAAAGTTCTTTAAGTTGTAATAAGCTTGGGCTATTAGGGATAGCTGCGATCTTTTGGGTAAAATCCCCCTCTTTAATGTGGCGCACAACACTTAACATATCCTCAATTGTTGTACTATCAGCTTTGGTATTTTCATGGATTTTTAAGACATTTTCATTAATGGATCGTTGCATGCATCCAATTTCATCAAGCGCCTTAGTCTTAACTACATGAACAGCGCCCTCTTTTTTAGGATCGTTTAGCAATCTAAAAAACCCATCCAGTGTAGCAGAAACTGCCGTAATGCGATTACCCACTAAATAACGCACCAGTAAATACACAGAGACAATTAAAATAAGCACCACAACACTACCAGCAATTAAAATTAACTTTTGTAGTTCATAAGCGACGGCAAAAACTTCATCTCTACTCACAAATCTAGCCAAAGCCCAGTTGAATTTAAAACCACCCGAATCCACTTTGTCAAAAATATCAAAGGTTTTGATAAATAAAAAGCTATCTTTATTAGTGCGCAAGGCATGGTAATCTATCGCCCCTGAATAACCCTCTCGTGTTAGATTGACTACTTTTTTTGCTGAAGGATCGGGATTAACCTCGTTTAAAAGTTTACCCTGAAGTTTTTCACTATAAATGAGTATCAAATATCCATTCTCTTGCATCAAAAAGGTATCTTGTTTCTCACGCAAGATCATATCACTAAAACTATCAATACTCACAAAGGCAACAATCGCACCCACTATTTTAGTGCGACCACCTTGTACCTTTTTTAAAGGCATGCCAAAATCAAAGCCAAAGATCTTTTCACCATCAATATTTTTAAAATAAGGCTTACTTTTTTGCAAGCTATGGTTTTGTAACACCTTGTGATAAATTTCTGGGTTATAAGAACTGTTAGTTTTTGAAATTTCAATGGATTTTCCTGTGCGGTGTGCCATGTAAAAGTCATTAGGATTATTCAAGGAAGCAACGCTAACAATTTTAATATGGTGCTCATCGTTTAAAAACCGCTTCATTAATCTATCCCGTTCTTTATCATTATGGGCTAAATCAATGGAGACTAAATCCGCGTTTAAATTCTTAAGCGCAACAAACATGCGGTTTATATTTCTCTGTAAACGCGATGCGCCCTCCTCAATTTCAGAACTCAAAACTTCAATGGTATTCACCCTTGTTGTATTGCGCACTTTATTACTCACAATGAGACCCAGAATTGCGATCCCAAGCACTACAATAAAACACACACTCAAAACGATTTTCGTGCCAATCTTTAGTCTAGAAAACATTGCATTCATTTAAATCCTAACTTTTATTTTAGAAGTCTTTTTTTAAGATTTCTTCTACTTTTAAGATAGAAACTAATTTATCCTCTCGCTTACCAATGCCATAGATAAGTTGGTTATTTTCTAAAAGCGTTTCAGGTACCGGATCAATATCTGATTGTTTAATGCGGATTGCCTCTGTTAAACGATCAATATAAAACCCGGCGATTTGATCATTATGGCGCACCACTAAATAACGCATGTCTTTATTGAGTTTTTCAGGGGGCAGCCCAAATTTAAGCCGTAAACTAATCAAAGGGAAAACATTACCCCGCAAATTAAACACGCCCAGTACATAACCGGGAGTTTCCGGTACGCGCGTATAACCAATGGGTTTAACAATTTCTAAAATATTTAAAATGGGAATCGCGTACTCCTCATTGCCAATAATAAAACCGATAAATTGTAAAATTTCTTCGCTCTCCTCCGGCTTTTCCTCTTTATCCCCTTTCTTTTGCTTTTCAAACAGCTCTTTTAATGCCATTGTATCTTGTTGCATGTATTCTCCTTAATCCTCTAGTTTAATGCTTCGTTTAACCACATTGGCCAAATACTCCGGGCTATAAGGCTTAGTGATGTATTCAGTCATGCCACTTTCTACCCCGCGGATACGATCGGTCTTAGTAACTCTGGAAGTTACAGCAATGAGGGGTAAATTTTTGTATTTATTATATTTGCGCACCTCAGAGGCAAAGGTATAACCATCCATCTTAGGCATTTCAATATCCACTAACACAGCATCCGGGACTTTATCGGCGTTTTTAACCATTTCTAGCCCTTCTAATCCATTGGTTGCCTCTAATACGGTAACCCCTAGAGGTTTAAGAGATTTGCGCATCATCGCCCGGTCAGTACTGCTATCATCAATGGCTAAAACGATATAATCACTAGGCGCGTTTTTAGCATTAGAATTTTGGGCTTGATCAATGAGGCTATTGACATTAACCTTCACATTTTTAGCCATTTCCATCATCGTGCCTACATCTACAATCAAAGTAATTTTACCATCGCCGCGTACCGTCGCCCCTGCAATGCCTTTAGTGCTTTTTAAATAATAGCCTAAAGATTTAATCACCACTTCCTCTTGGCCAATCAAATAATCCACAATCACCCCGATTTTTTGATCGGCTAGCCCGATGATCACCACATACACCTCTTTAGAACCTTCTAAAATCGCATCTACTTTAAAAATATCAGCTAAGCGCACCAAAGAGAGTACTTCATCACGCAAGCGCAACACACTTTTACCATCTACGCTATAGATTTCATCTTGACTAATGCGCACGGTTTCAAGCACTGAGGAGAGCGGAATAGCGTAGTATTCCTCTTGTACACCCACCAAAAGAGCCTGAATAATGGCTAGAGTTAAAGGAATTTTAAGTTTCTCAACAGTGCCAGCCCCCACTTGTGATTCTAGCTCAATAATCCCATTGAGTTTTTCAATATTAGTTTTCACCACATCCATTCCCACGCCCCGCCCAGAGACATTACTCACCACCTTAGCCGTAGAAAAACCCGGTTTAAAGATGATATTAAGCGCCTCTTTATCCGTCATAGCGGCCGCATCTCTTTCGGTAATAATGCCTTTTTCTATAGCCTTTGTTTTGAGTTTCTCTGGATCCATCCCCGCCCCATCATCAGTAATTTTAATCACGATATGATTGCCCTCATTATAAGCGCTTAGTTCTACGCGCCCGGTTTCAGGCTTGCCTAACATTTTGCGATCTTCGGGTTTTTCAATCCCATGGTCGCAAGAATTACGGATTATATGGATAAGCGGATCGCCAATTTCCTCTACAATGGATTTATCTAACTCTGTTTCTTCTCCATCAATGACTAATTCAATGCTTTTACCTAGTTCGCGGCTCAAATCGCGTACCATGCGCGGGAATTTATTAAAGACTTTGCCAATGGGTTGCATTCTAGTTTTCATCACGGCTAGTTGTAAATCTGTGGTTACGGCTGAAATAGAAGAAACCACTTGGTTAAGCTCTTCTAAGAATTTTTCCCCGTCGTAGCGTTCCTCTACATCCCCATAAATGCGAATTAAGCGGTTTTTACCTAACACCAACTCCCCAATTAAATTCATGAGGTGATCGAGCCGCCCCACATCTACGCGTACCGTTTGCTCCACTCCAAGAGCTACTGATTTTTCTTTAGTGCCCTTAGAAGCAGGGGTAGCTTTAGGAGGGGCTTTAGGGGGTGGGGGAGGGGGTGGGGGATTTTTAGCGGCTTGTTCTTTTTTCTGGGCACGGCGGGCTTTGTCTGCTTCTTGGCGCAACTGCAACAAACGGGCGATCTCTTTTTCTACCTCTTCTGGACTCATCTTAGCTAGATCTGGCTCGGGTTCATTTGCTAGAGGATTATCTGTTCCTTGAGGTGCTTGTGCTGTACTCTCTTGGGGGGGGGTTTCTTGTTGGGGGGTTTGTACACTTGGTTGTGCCTCTGCTTCTTGCTCTCCTGCTTCAGGGCTTTGTGCAATGGCTTGTAATTTTTTAACCACATCTGAAATATCCACCCCAGAATTAGCATCGCTACCGGTATTGCGGATAGTTACTAGTAAAGTTTTCATCAAATCCACTGAGCGCAACACTACATCCATCACATCAGGCGTGATCTTTAGCTCATTTTTGCGCGCGCGGTTAAGCACATCTTCCATATTGTGGGTCAAATGGGTTAGGGTATCTAAGTTAAGAAACGAACTTGAGCCCTTAATGGTATGTGCTACCCTAAAAATACGATTTAATAAGTCTGGATCTTCAGGATTATGTTCTAATTCTACTAAATCCTGATCGAGCTGTTCATTCATCTCAAAGGCTTCTACTAAGAAGTCCTCCATGATTTCTTTCATATCATCCATTAAGCACCTCTAATTTTTTGATGTTGTATTATACTTGTTGCCCACTTAACCCAGAACCCGGCTCACTTCATCTATAAAACGCTCCGCATCAAATTTAACCAAATAGCCCTTAGCACCTAAGTCTAAAGCCTTTTGTGCGCTGTAATCATCGCAAATAGAAGAGTTAAAAATCACCGGGATATTAGCAAAACGGGCGTCCTCTTGGATTTTAGAAAAGAAATGATACCCATCCATTTTAGGCATTTCTACATCAGATACGATTAATTTAAGGTGTTTAGTCAAATTCTCTTGATACTGCTCATAGAGTTTTTCTAGTTTTTCTAACCCATCTTTGCCATCTACGGCCTCCACCACATCAAAACCTAGTTTTAATAAAGTGTGCTTAATGGCTTTTCTAGCAGTCCTGCTATCATCTACAAATAAAACAGTCCCTTCAAACTTTTTAACCTGTTGTTTTTGTGATTCTTTCTTGGGTTGAGCTACATGGAGTTCTAGATCGTCTAAGATGCTTTCTAAATCTAAAATAAGTAAAGTCTTATCGCCCTCAACTTTGGTAATGCCAGTAATCTTATTGCCATCTACCGTGCTATGCGAGCTAAAAGTAGCCGGTTCTACATCACTCCAATCAATGCGGCGGATGCGTTTGGCTTCATGCACCACAAAACCCATTTTAACATTGCTAAATTCAGTGATCACCACTACTTTTTCTACAACGCGTTTTTCATCAGGAACAATCCCAAGCCAAGTAGATAGATCAATAAGCGGGATAATTGTAGAGCGTAGATCAAAAACGCCTAAAATATAGTTTAAATTGGTGGGGAATTCAAAGATTTCAGGCATCATGATAATTTCTTGCACTTTAGAGACATTGATTCCATAAATGCCCTCATAGGGTTTATCTCCCTGCAAGCCAAAAATCCTAAAATCCACCAACTCAATTTCTCCTAAATTCAACGCCGTATCTAAACTTTGCTCTGTCAAAATTATTCCTAATTAGGTGGTTTAATGGCTTAATTTTATCCTAATTTCTATTAGTTTAAACAGCGGATTTGTAACCCCGTTTTAATCCCGTACTGGCAAATTTCTTGGTTATGATAAAAAGAGGGCAAAGCTGCATACAACAAATCTTGATTAGATTGATAAAAACGCCCGATGTGAAAATGCCCCTCAATTACACCGCCTAAGTTAAGCGTAGGAGCAATTTTAGTGCGCCAATGCTCATAACAAGCTAGGCGCTGCTTACTAAAGTCTTTAAACACTTCTTGACTTGGTATTAGAGATCTAATTTTCTTGCGATAAATGGGGGCTGTAAGGGGGGCATAAAGGGGGATTATTTGATCTAAAAATCCTAAAGTTTTGATAGAAAACTGGCTAGATAAAAGCCTAATATAAACTTCATAGCCCCATTTTAAAAATAAATCCCCATGGGCTAGTAAAAAGAGTTTATCTTGGCAGATAAAAGGAATGGGCTGGATTTTTCTAGGATAAATTTGGATATTTTTTAAATGGCAAAGTTGGGCTAATCCAAAATCGTGGTTACCCTCAAAATAAAAAAGGGTGCTTTTTTGGCTCAGCAGTTCTAATTGCTCCAGAATAGAGATATAAGGCCTGTAGCTACTTTTGACACTGCCTACTAAAATCTGGAAAATATCCCCCATTAAAAAAAGCTGACTGGGTGGACTAGCCAGAAGGCGATTTAAAAGGCGAGGGAAGTGGGCTAAACCCTCTTGGTGGTGAACATCAGATACAAAAATAGCCCCCTCAAGGACTTCTCTAGCTGCTCTCACCCCCCGCCCATAAACTGCAAGCACTCTAAGCGATCGTTTTCTTGTAGTGCTGTGTTTTCCCAATTCTCTTTCTTAACGACCCTTTCATTTAAGGCCACTGCACACACATGTTTTTCAATCCCTAGTTGTTCAATAGCTGCATGGACATTTAAAACCTCACCAAACTCTTTAGCCTGCCCATTGACAAACACCTGCATAAGACTCCTTTCTAAAAATCTTTTCACAAGCGTACATGCTAGCATAATTGTATGGGGTTTTGCTAGGATTAAGCGCGACCTCTAAAATCTTAGCTATGGAATAACTCTAAAAGCGCCAGTCTCACCTACCCCCTTTTCTTTTGAATAAGCTGTTATCTTCTTGCCATTCTTCAGTTTGCCACTTTTCAGTCTCGTATACTTGCCAACGAAAAACAGCCCCACACGATGGACAAACATCATTGGGCTTGGCATTCACTTTTCTAAGAATAGGCCACAAATAACGTCTGTATGCTACAATCGATGAGAATATGAGAGTATAGGCTACAAAAGGGAGGAGCACAAGAATGGAATAGGCATTATTCCGGGCTGTGACACCAAAATCACCTGTAAAAGTAGGAACAGCTACACAAAAAGTTACCACCAACGCTGAGATAACAGAAGAAAATTTGTCTTTAGTCTCTGCAAAAGGCTCCTCTTGTTGGAATGTTTCAATCCTCTTTTCATCCCAATCATCCGGTTTTACTTGTTCGTACCCACACTCTAAACATCGACGGATAGTTCTCATTTGTCTATTACTCTTCGCTTGTTGTTTTGTCAAAGCTATCACAAAGCCAATAAAACCATTAGTACACGCTTTTTATACGCATAAAATTTCTCGTTGTATTTGGTGGGCTACAAATTTTTAAAAGAGATTTAACGGGGGGGGGGGGGTGAAAATGGAGTTCAAAGCAATTTCCTTTAGTGGTACTAAAACCGCGTTGTAAAATTATTTTTCTAAAATGAAAATAAATTATGCCCATGCTAAAATGGTACTTTTAAACCAACATAAGGAGTTTTTTATGGATAAGCAATTTATCCTTGATCACATGAATAAAAACCATGTTAAAGACATGGAGGCGTTACTAGCCAAATTTGGGAATGTTAAGCATGCACAAGATGTGCATTTAAAAGAAGCCACCTTTGAGCATATTGAAATTGGCTACAGTACAGAGGGCAAGCAAGGTAGCTTAAAAATTGACTACCCCTCTAAAGTAAGTGATTTTAATGGGGTTAAAGATGCCATTATTAGTTTATGCACTTCTATTCCACAAACCACAGATTTACATGGCATACAACAAGATTTAGAAAACTTCCGCGCCGGTTTTAGCAGTGTATGCATTGCAAGCCTCAGCCCAGAAAACCAAGTTGTTTGCTCTTATAGCGCTTTATTAGTGGATGAGGTAGAAGGCCATCCTCAGTTTTATATTTATGTTAGCGAAGTAGCCGAGCATTTTAAGGCTTTTAAAGCCCACCCAGATAATGTAGAAATCATGTTTTTAGAAGATGAGGCCAGCGCTAAATCCCCCATTTTGCGCCGCCGTTTGCGCTATAAAACCCACCTGCATTTTATAGACAGGGGGGCGGAGTTTGATCGCGTCTATGATAGCTTTTTAAATAAGCATGGCAAAGGAAGAGGGTTAGAGACTATCCGCCACATGCAAGATTTTCATTTGATCAAATTAGAATTTATCAAGGGGCGCTTTGTAAAAGGGTTTGGGCAGGCTTATGATGTGGATGCACACGGCAATCTTTCTTATGTCGGAGGCAAGGGTAACCCACACTCTCAAGGCAAGCCCCACGCCCACCACCCTAAACATTAGTTTTAGGGGCTTAGCCTTAGTTGTTTTTTAGGCTATCTGTGTTAAAATCCCTACTTGCTTTATGCAAAATCACACACGCCCAGCCTTAAAGTGTTAAAAGGGCGTGGAGGCAAACTTTAAGGAGAATTAATGATTACCATGAAAGATTTATTAGAATGTGGCGTGCATTTTGGCCACCAAACGAGGCGTTGGAATCCTAAAACCGCGCGCTTTATCTTTGGGGTGCGTAAAAATATCCACATCATAGATTTACAAAAAACCCTGCGCTATTTCCGCTACACCTATAACATCGTTAGAGACGCTAGCGCTGAGGGTAAAACAATCATGTTTGTAGGCACTAAAAAGCAGGCTAGCGATACTTTAAAAGAATACGCCACTCAGGTCAATGTCCCCTATGTCAATTACCGCTGGCTAGGCGGGATGCTCACTAACTTTAGCACGATTAGAAAATCTGTACGCAAGTTAGAAATCATGGAGGAGATGGAAAATAGCGGGCAAATTGATCTACTTACTAAGAAAGAAAAACTCATGATCTTGCGCAAAAAGGAAAAACTAGAAAAATATCTAGGGGGTGTGCGCCATATGAAAAAAATGCCGGATATGATGTTTATCATTGATGTGGTCAAGGAAAAGATCGCTGTTGCTGAGGCTAGAAGGCTAGGCATTCCTATTATCGCCCCCCTAGATACCAACTGCGATCCAGATTTGGTTGACTACCCTATTCCGGGTAATGATGATGCGATTCGCTCCATTGCTTTATTTTGTAAAGAAATGGCAGAGGCCATTACAGAGGGGCGCGAATTAGTGGGCAAAAGCGAGGAAGTGGTAGAAGAGGTGGTAGAGGAGATGATAGCTGCTAGTGGGGCTGAGCAGGAGGAAATTTTAGAGCAAGTGCGTCAGGAACAAGGAGAAAGCCATGAGTAGTGTAAGTGCAGCACAGGTTAAACAACTCAGAGAAATGACTGATGCGCCGATGATGGATTGTAAAAAGGCTTTGGTAGAATGTGGCGGGGATTTAGAAAAATCGGTGGCATATCTACGCGAAAAGGGTTTGAGTAAGGCCATTAAAAAAGCCGATCGTGTGGCAAGTGAGGGGGTGATTGCTTTAGATGTGGGCGATAAACAGGCCATTATGTTAGAAATTAATAGCGAAACTGACTTTGTGGCCAAAAACGAGCATTTTAAAGCGCTAGTAGAACAAACCCTTAAGCTGGCAAAAGATCAACATGTCTCAAGTGAGGAGGCGCTTTTAAAAGCCTCTTTAAATGGGCAAAGCTATCAGGATCATTTACACGCCGCCATTGCCAAGATCGGGGAAAATATCGTGGTGAGGCGTTTGGTGTACATGCAAGCTCAAGATAATGAAGTACTCAACGCCTATTTGCATGCTAACCACCGCGTGGGAGTGGTGGTTAAAATAGCACATAAAAACCCCAAACACGCCTCAGAACTTAAAGAATTAGCCCGCCAAATTGCCATGCATGCTGCCGCGATGAAACCAGTTGTACTCACTTATAAAGCCTTTAGTCCAGAATTTGTCGCCAAAGAAAAAATTGCCTTGATAGCTGAGATAGAAAAGGAAAATGAGGAGGCAAAACGCTTAGGCAAGCCTTTAAAAACCATGCCCACTTATGTTAGCCGTGTGGAATTAACCCCAGAGGTTTTAAGCGCGCAAGAGGAATTGTTTAAAGAGGAGCTACGCGCCCAGAAAAAACCAGAAAAGATTTTTGAAAAGATTATTCCGGGTAAAATGGAGCGCTTCATTGCGGATAATACCCTTTTAGATCAACGCCTTAGCCTTTTAGGGCAATTTTTTGTGATGGATGAGAAAAAGACGATCCAGCAGATTTTAGAGGAAAAGAGCGCGCAGCTACACGATAGCATAGAAATTGTGGAGTTTGTGCGCTTTGAAGTGGGCGAGGGGATTGAGAAAAAAAGCGAGGATTTCGCCGCCGAAGTGGCCGCACAAATGCAGTAAGGAGAGTTTATGGGGCGCTATCTTTTCACCTCAGAGTCGGTTACAGAGGGGCATCCGGATAAAATGGCCGATCAAATCAGCGATGCCATTTTAGATTACATCATTGAGCGCGATGAGAGGGCGCGGGTGGCGTGTGAAACTTTATTAGCTAATGGCTTTTGTGTGATCACTGGCGAGCTTAAAACCCGCGTTTATGCCCCGATGCAAGAAATTGCCCGCGGTGTGATTAAAGATATTGGCTATACCGACGCGCTTTATGGATTTGATTATAGAAGCGCAGCCGTACTCAATGGCATAGGCGAGCAAAGCCCGGATATTAATCAGGGAGTGGATAGAGCTGATGGCGAAGTAGGGGCAGGCGATCAAGGCTTGATGTTTGGCTATGCCTGCAATGAGACACAAAATTTTATGCCCCTAGCTATCCATCTTGCCCATGCGATCACCTCAAGCTTAGCTCAGGCCAGAAAAAGCGGGGTTTTGCCCTTTTTAAGACCCGATGGCAAGGCACAAGTAACCGTGCGCTATGAGGGGCATAAACCTATTGGGATTGATACAATCGTCATCTCCACCCAGCACTCCCCAGAAATTGATCAAAAATCCTTACGCGAGGCTGTCATTGAGGAGATTGTGTATAAAGTTTTGCCTCAGGAATTTATTAACGATGATATTAAGTACCACATCAACCCTACGGGTAAATTTGTTATCG
Organism: Helicobacter suis; assembly: GCF_902196135.1. Classification (GTDB taxonomy): domain Bacteria; phylum Campylobacterota; class Campylobacteria; order Campylobacterales; family Helicobacteraceae; genus Helicobacter; species Helicobacter suis_A. Next base: position 80,418 of record NZ_CABIKE010000002.1, read on the forward strand.
GCGGGCCACAAGGCGATGCGGGTTTGACAGGCCGTAAAATTATTGTAGACACTTATGGCGGGAGTTGCCCGCATGGAGGCGGGGCTTTTAGCGGTAAGGACCCCTCAAAAGTGGATAGAAGCGCAGCCTACATGGCGCGCTACATCGCTAAAAATCTTGTAGCCAGCGGGGTTTGCATGCGCGCAACAGTACAATTAGCCTATGCCATTGGCATTATTGATCCCATCTCAGTTTATGTCAACACCCACAACACCAGTTCTTATAGCCCAGAGGCGCTAGAATCTTGCGTGCGTTCTTTGTTTAAACTCACACCAAAGGGCATTATGCAAAGCCTTGATCTATTGCGCCCCATTTATAGAAAAACCGCCACTTACGGGCATTTTGGACGGGATGGTTTTAGCTGGGAGGCATTAGACAAGATAGAGGCGATTCAAGATTTTTTAGGCAAGAGTACCTGAGGGTTGAGATAAAAAATTATGCAAACGGGTAAAAAGCTTAAAAATTTTATAAAGGGGCAGAGTAATTAGGTGTTTGTCTAAAACAACGCCTTTGTCTCTAATGCCAAAAGGTGTTTTATCCCTTATCGCCCCTATGAAAACAGCAACTATACCAAAAACCTCAAGCCTTGACTTACCCACTGCGCGCTAAAGCCCCTAGATTGCTAAGCAGATAGCTATAAGGTTTTGTTATAACCGCCAGAGTAAAGGCCCAACTCTAAGAGTAGAGGCTACTAAAGTGCTACTAGCTAGCCTGTGAGACCTATCAATTCTCTAGCCTAAGCTATGAGGAGTATGCCAAGTGCTTAATTAGAGCAAAGCTTTAATCTTTAGCCCGCGCATAACCCTGTACTTTTACACACTTGCTCCCAAGGAAAAACAAATAGCGGGGTAAAGGCCAGCTTTCTAGGGTTACGGTGGTGTTGATAAGTTCCCCCTCACTTTTGCCTAAACTTTTAGCGTAAGCATCAGCTTGATCTTGTGCTTGTTGTATGGCCTCTTTTTTGAGATTTTCTATCCCTTTTTTGCTATAGGGCCAAATAGGCCACATTTTTTGCTTGTTGCAGCTATATCCATGAATGGGTTTTACCTGTCCAGTAGTGGGCTGGCCTGGATTGATGCTAGCAACCTTAGAACAGCCTAAAATGAAAAAGGTGCTAACTATCCCTATCCCACCCCATTTGATCAGAGAAGAACTAAACATAAAAACCCCCTATAAAGATTTCTATTGATAAGACTTCTAAATTGGTGGAGTGTAGGGGGATCGAACCCCTGACCTCAACGCTGCCAGCGTTGCGCTCTCCCAAACTGAGCTAACACCCCAACAAGAAATGTGCATTCTAACATGCCTAAACATAAAAAGCAATAAATTAGCTAAGCAGTTCTTGATAATGCTTGGTATATTCTGCTTGCATATACGCCTCTAAGTCTTGATACCAATTTGTGCTTAAATCTGGTTCAAAGGCCTTTAAAAGCACCATGCGCAGGTGTGTGGCATGCGACTCTAAAGGTTTGGTGTTAAAAATTCTACGGGTGTTTAATAATAAAATAGGCTGGATTTTAAGCTGGAGTTTTTCGGCTAAAACCCTAGCCCCCGGTTTAAAGGGTAAAAACGCCCCCTCACCTCTGCCGCGCGTGCCTTCTGGAAAGATCACCAGCGGACGCCCTTGATCTAATTTTTCTTTGGCAATTTTGATTAAAGAGGCTAAACCTCTTCTATCGTCTCGATCAATTAAAATCATTTCAGGGGTTTTAAGCGCGTAGCCATAATAGGGAATGTCGCCTAGCTCTTTTTTAGCAATCCAGCAAATATTACTAGGGTGGTAGGCCTCTAAACAGATAATATCAATGATGCTTTGGTGGTTGAGTACGATTAAACTAGCGCTAGTATCAAATTCGCCTATTGTCTCTAAAGGCGAGCCCATTAAAAAGAAGAAAGAACGGCACCATTTGCGAGTCCGGCGTGAATTGTTATGTTTGCGGGTAAGAAAATTCATTAGAATAATAAAGCCAAGCCCTAATCCTACCACCAAAAGCGCATAAATTCCGCGTATCTTACTCCACATCTTCTTTTTTCACCCAGCCTATTTTTTCATCATTGGTCATAATTTTATAATACTTAGCATGCGAACCGATGATTTTTACATGTAAAACTTGCTGTGGAGTGGCTAGTAAAGTAGAATTTTCTGTAGGTAAAATTTTAATTTCTGATCGCGCTTTTAAAAGCCCGTTGCGGTAGGTAGAAAAGATATTAAACAACAACACACCTAGTAAAATCACAGCAAAAAATAGGGTGGTTTTTTTATAGGAAGTAAGAAAGCAAAGTATTAGCATCACCAGCAACAAAAAGATTAAAAACAAATTAGAAAAGAGTAATAAATTATTTTTAGGCTTGAGGTTACTTTGTGTACTCACACTCTCATCAATAGGAATGAGAGAAAAATGCAATTCCTTAAACTGCTCCTCTTGTAAAGAAAAATAATTAAAGGAAAGAGCTTGCATATTTTTAGGCAAAATGCAGTAATAAACCCCGCTAGAATGATTCGCTCCAAAATGCGTGCTTTCAAATCCCTGTTTGATACTCCCTGCAATTTTAAAATCCTCTAAATTCGCTCCTTTACTTTCTATTTCAAAGACTAAGATATTATGGGTGCTATCATACTCTTTAACCTTATAACCTATGATCTTAAAATCACGCGCAACCACCCCGACATAATTAGGGTGTAAAGAGAGATCAACTACTTGTAAGGGGATACTAGGCGCGCTAGAGCTATCTACATAACCTTGATCTTTAACAAAAGCACTCACTTTAAGCTCAGGGATTATCGCTTGAGTTCCCATTACCTTATAAGTATAAGTTGCACTAAAAGTATCATTGCCTAAAGCTTTCCAAGTAGGCGTAAAATTAAGGCGTTTGAGTTGTTTAGAGTCTGGGATTTTAGAGAGTTCAGCGCCTAAAAATTTAGCTTGCGGGAAAAGTAAAAAACTATACTGCACAGAAACACTTTGCCCCACATACACAGGCTTACTACTCAGTTCTTGTAAATTTAACACCTTGAGATAAATAACCTTAGCCTTAGGCTCTTCCTCTGCTTGTAAACCTAATAAGAAAACTAAAAACCCTAAAATATAGCCTATAAAATGCCTCACCCCTATTTTTTTACTTATGAGCGCTCTCTTTCTTAGTAGCCATGAGAATATCCCATACCTTAAGGGTGTCAATTGCGACTTTAAGCTGAATATCCGCGTTGATGTCTTTAAGCGTGATTGCCTTTTCCTCTTTATTCTCTTTTTTGCCCGGCACAGGTTTTTTATTATCCTTTTTGGTGTTTAACTCTTGGAGTTCTTGTTGCAAATGGTGTTTTAAGTCTGCTTCTTTCAAACTAAACTTACTCCCATCTTGGGGTACACTGCCCGGATAAATTAAAATATCTGGTTTGATCCCAACTGCTTGAATAGTACGCCCACTGGGCAAATAATAGCGGGCAATGGTGATTTTAATAGCCTCGTCTCTACCTATAGGGAAAGTGGTTTGTACACTACCCTTACCAAAGGTGTCTTCACCAATGATAATCGCCCTTTTGTGATCTTGCAGCGCACCTGAAACAATCTCGCTTGCACTAGCTGTACCGGCATTGACTAGTACGGCAATAGGCAAGTTAGGATAAGGGGCTCTGCCATTGGCGCGGTATTCAATGTCTTCAGATTTAATACGCCCCTTTTGCGACACAATGATGCCATGCTTGATAAAGAGATTGGAAAGATCAATAGCTTGGTTGAGTAATCCCCCCGGATTAGAGCGCAAATCTAGCACAATTCCTTGTAAATTTTTAGCCTTGTTAAGTTCGCTAAGCACGCCCTTAACCACATTGCGATCAAAGGAATTAACCCGTACATATAAAAAGTTTGTGCCCTCAATTTTTTTAGCGTGTACGGATTTGATTTTAATGATGTCACGGATCATTTTGATAATAATAGGCTTGGGTTCGGATTTACGCACAATGGTAAGTTCAATAGGGGTTTTAGGCTTGCCTCGCATTAAATTAACAGCATTATCAATACTCATGTTAAGCGTGCTCTCTTGGTTGATTTTCAAAATCACATCTCCAGCTTTAATCCCAGCTTTAAAGGCGGGTGTGTCATCTAGGGGGGCAATCACGGTGAGCGCGCCATCGCGGATTCCAACCGTGATACCTAGCCCTCCAAATTCACCCTCTGTTTGGGCTCTAAAATCCCTAAATTTTTTAGCCGTTAAATAAGACGAGTGGGCATCTAAATTACTCAAAAGCCCGTCAATGGCCTTATCTACAATATCATTAATGCTCACCTGATCTACATAGTAGCGCTCAATTTGCTCTACCACGCTAGAAAATTTCTTTAAAGCATTGAGGCGTTCAGCAGTGGTGGGTTTGCTATTTTTTTTAAAGCTTCTTGCATGTGTGGGGGTAACCTGAGCCACTTCTTGTTGCAGATTATGGGCTACCAGCCACACGCTTAAAATAGACGACACAACCCCCATTGTAAAATACTTGTTCATCATTTCCCTTATCTAATTATTCGCGTTAAAGCCGCCATTTTATCTAAAAATGCGTGATTTTACAATCTAAACTTTATTTTAGTCTGTATTAAACTCCTGCCCACTATAATCGCTAAAACCCAACCCTTAAGGTTATTATTTGGAGTCTTTGCAACTCTACCAGAGTGTTTTGCATTTTTTTCTTGATCCAACCCAAACTCTTCTCTCTAATTTAGGGACTCAGATTTTAGAGTTGCCACAATTTTCCTTATTTTGTAATCTTTGCATGGTTTTAGCCTTGATGTTATGGGCTTATCAAAGGATGCGCGCTTTAGACTTTTTTAAGTGGAAAACCCTTTTTGATCTAGCCTCTTTTGCCCTCTTTTTCACCCTTTTTAATTATGCAATCCACCACCCACAAGATTTTTACACAGAACTTAAACACCTCATCTTTTACCCGGCTAATACCCTAACAGAGCTTATCCATGCAAGTTTAAAGGCATCTGCATCTACTCTTAATTTAGAAGAAACCCATTTAGATTTAGAATTTCTGATCAATCAAAATTTCCACACCCTTGTTTTACTCATCAGCCAAATTAAGCCTATCAACTCAGAAACCCTTATTTCTGTTATGCTCATTTTAGCCCTTGTTATATCTCAAGGGATTCTTCTTATCTATATTCTAGCTTTAACTCTAATGGTCTCTATTGAGCTGTATTTATGGCTAGCTTTGGCTATTTTTATCTTGCCACTTGGATTATTTGGTTTGCGCCTATTAGGGCTTTATTTTAAAAAGTGTTTGGTTTTAAGCTTTTATCAGCCCCTCATCATTCTTATAGCCTTTTATAACGCTAAAATCCTTACTACCCTCATTACAAATATTCCACCCACTCCCTTACAATCTCCACCCCCCTCACTCATAGAAAACTATTTTATTTTAATTGCCAGCACCCTTTTAACGCTCTTTTTAACCAAGAGAGTCCCTATTTTTATCAACGGGCTTTTTGGCACTAAGGGTTGGTTAGCAGATCTAGCCACTATTAGCACAGCTAGTAAAAACTTAGTACTCCACCACACCCAAAGCCTATTAACCTCCTTTGTATCCTCTGATACAACAAAACACGCCACCCACACAGTTACACAAGAAAATTTAAAACAAGAACCCTCTTTTAGCATACAAACCCTCTCAACCGCACAAATCCAGATTCAAAACGCCTCTAAGGAACATCTATGAAAATTTCTTTTCTCTTATTCTTAACTATCACCTTACACGCCTGTAGCAGTAAATTCCATGAAATGCAAAAAAGCCCCTGTGCTTTTAAAAATTTAAAGACACAAAAAGTACTAGTTTTAACTTAAGCTTAATCTCAAGTTTCATTTACTTTTTGTTTTCTTTTCTACACTTACATACCCGTGCTGTTTCTCATAGAATTATTTTCAAGGTTGTCTTTATTATGAATTTATAAAGTATATTATTTTTTATCCGGAGCACGCCATGAATAAATGGATTTTAATCTCCCCCATTCTTGTTACAACTCTCTTTTCTAACCCTCCTTTGCCATCACCAGACATTTCTTTCTTTTCAAAAACTCTCCATGAAAACCCAGAAGATTCAAGTATCAGTACTCTAATTTTAGATTTTAAAGACAAATGCAAATCCTGCGTATACACCACGCCCATACAACAAAAAGGCTTGGCTTTTTTAGAAGCCCTTTTATCCTTAAATGTCCATGATAGAAATTTGATTAAACCTGTTAAACATTTGATTTTTTCTCTAGGTTTTGATCAAAGAGTAACCTCTGTTGTACAAACCAGTGCGGCTATGCAACTTGCACTCAAAATCTATACGATCACTAGCGCCCATTCAAGAGCGCTTGATAGACCCCTTTATAGACGCTTTACCCAGAGTTTTTTAGACTTTAAAGCCATGCTTTTACCCCAATTCATGCAAGTAGCTATCACACAATTAATTTTCCCCTCTCCTCTCCCCTTTGCCACCAAAGCACTCATTGAAAAATTTAAAAGTGTGCAAAAACACATGCAAACCAATCCAAATGATTCTAATCTCAAGGTGGCCATGCAATCTCTTTTAGAGAGTATCCACACAAACACCGGATCAGCTCACGCCCAGATTCGATCGTATTTGCTTGCTAGCACCCTTAGATCTATTACAGAGAGTTTATCTAATACCCCCTTTGATGATATCTGGTTAGAAACACCGGATTTAACCCTTTATACAAATCATATCTTACATGTTTACCACACCCTTTTAGCTCCCTCTAACCATAGTTTAGAGCGCTATTTAGAAACTTTCATGGTAGATAATGCCGATAATTCCCCCCACATCACCCATAAATTAGAACATGTTTACCACCACCTAGAAAAGTTGAAGAGTCGCTATTTAAACCACACTTGTTTTACCCATGAACAAGCAATTATCCACGATCAACATAATTTATCCATGATTTTAAGAATTTTATACACCCTAGATCAAAACCCCCAAGTTAACACCACAATTAATAATATTTCAGATGTACTTGCCTGTTTAGCACTCTACCAAATGGTGCATAACATTCCCCTATATGCTTTTATCAATAAAATTTTATACGGCGTGCGTAAAGCGCCCATGCTCTCTTTTGATCTCCCCCATTTTAAAGAACTTGAAGCCCAAATTTTAACCTTAAAAAAGGCCTTAAGCATTGACGATCACTTACAAGCCGAAAAATCTTTAAGAATGTTAGTTTCACAAATCTCTAATTCTTATACCCGTGTGCGTACTTTTGAAACCAAACATGAATCCATTGAAGAGACTAATACCTATTACCGCGCGCTTAGAAGCCAGTTGATTGCCATTAACACCTCTATTCATGGACCAAAGCTAAGTTTTAGTTATTTTTAAACATGCGCTTTAAACCATAAAACAGGGCTATTAAAAATAAAGCCCCCCCGATAAAGCCCACTATCTTAGAAAGGCTAAGGCTAGCGATGAGAAAAGCAAGCATGGCACAAACAGCTGTAAGGGTGGCGTAGGGTAATTGGGTTAAAAAGTGGCTTTGAACTGAACAACCTGCCCCAGTGGCTGATAAAATAGTTGTATCTGAAATAGGCGAGGCGTGATCGCCATAAACCGCCCCTGATAAAATCGCTGAAACCACCAGCACAATATCACCCCCCACCACACTCACCATTGCTGTACCAATAGGAAGCATGATCGCAAAAGCCCCCCAGCTAGTACCCGTGCTAAAAGCAATAAATCCTGAAATTAAAAATAAGAGCAAGGGCATGAGTAAAAACACGCCCTGAAAATGTGCGATCAAACTGGCTAAATACAACCCTGTTTGTAAATCATCTCTAATCATGGGACCAATTGCCCAAGCTAATACTAAAATTACAATCGCAGAGGCCATGCTTTTAAAGCCCTGATAGATCAAAGAAAAAAGGCTATTTGGTGGTAGATAGCGCCAAGCTAGAAAGAGACAAAAGATTAAAGAAATAATCCCGCCTACAAAGAGAGAAAGCGCGCTATTAATATGGCCTAAAATGTCTAAAAAATCTTTATGAACACTCCCTACATAGCCTGTATAAAACATTAAAATCGTGGTACTCACAAGGAGCATAGCAATGCTTAAGAGTAAAATAGAAAGAGGGGCTTGTTTAAAGGGTTGGATTTTTGTATCCTGCACGCCTACATTTTGGTATTTTTGCATGGCCGGTAGGTTGATTTGCCAAAGAATGGTTAAAAACACAGCTAAAAGCGCAAACCACGCATAATAATTACTCAGCGTACTTTTAAGTAGTAAAGCAAAACCCTCTTTAAGCAAGGGCGAGCCTTCATTTTGCATCACCCCTACGATATAAGCCCCCCAACTAGAAAGCGGCACAAGCAAACACACAGGCGCTGATGTTGAATCAATAATATAGGCTAAACGCTCACGGCTTGATCTATGCGCATCATTTAGGGTTTTACTAATTTGGCCTACAATTAAGGCGTTAAAATAATCATCAATGAAAATCACAATCCCGGCAATTAATGCAATGCCCTCTGATTGGCGCGCGCTTTGCACATGGTTTTTAGCCCAACGCACAAAAGAGTTAATCGCCCCGCTGCTAGCAATAATCTGGCTTAAAATCCCTAGCAAAATTAAAAAGCCAAAGACATACAGACTATTTAAATTAGGGATTAGGCCTTGTGATTGCTTGTGATAAAACACGGCGCTAATTTTTGTATAAAGATAAATCACAAGGCTAGAAAGATGCCCATCTGTAAGCAATAAAGCGCCTAAAACCATGCCGCTAAAAAGCGCAAGGGCAACTCTACGCGTAAAAATCACCATAGCAATCACAAAAAGAGGCACAAGCAAACTTAAGGGAGAATGTCCCAAGAAATTCCTTAAGAGAATGTGGCCGGGAGAGAGGGATTTGAACCCCCGGAGGTATGACCCTCAACGGTTTTCAAGACCGCCGCTTTCAACCGCTCAGCCATCTCCCGCTAAGTTAAAAAGTTAAATTTTGGAGGCGACGCCCGGATTTGAACCGGGGAATCAAGGTTTTGCAGACCCATGCCTTACCACTTGGCTACGTCGCCATGGTGCCCAAAGCCGGACTTGAACCGGCACGGTATTGCTACCGAGGGATTTTAAGTCCCTTGTGTCTACCTATTCCACCACCTGGGCAAACAAACGCGGGCGCTATCTGCCCGGCATTTTGGAAGCTAACGATCAATCGCCTTTAACGATAGTTACATAGTGACCGTAAAGTCCTAGTATATTTGTTACCTTACGATCCACAGACTTAATGGTTTTAATACCTCCCGCTTGAGCGGCTTTTTCTACTGAACAATCGCCAAAGGCGGCAATGCCAAGAATGCTATGACAAATTGCCTCACCCCTTTTAGAACCACTTTCACTATTTCCCGAAACCGGAAGTGTTACACCCGTAAATAAAGTTCCCACAGGAAAAGGTGATGCACAACCACTAACTAAAACGCCCACACACACACACACACTTATAAGCTTAGAAACGCGCAACACTAAAAGCCCTTCAAGAAAATTGGAGCGGGAAACGGGGATCGAACCCGCGGCCCCGACCTTGGCAAGGTCGTGCTCTACCACTGAGCTATTCCCGCACAATAAAAACGCTTATCTTAGCAACATTTACTTAACAAGTCAAGTTAAGCGCGTCTTTAAAAGTTGCTTTGTATAGGGGTGTTTGGGGTTTTTAAAGATAATATCTACTTGGCCACTTTCTACCACTTGGCCACCCTTTATCACAAGAACCCGATCACACATGCTCTCAATCACATCTAAATCATGGCTAATAAAAATATAGCTAAGGCGCATTTTTGCCTGTAACTCTAAAAGCAAATTAAGCACCACCTTTTGCAAACTCTTATCTAAAGCCGAGGTGGGCTCATCCATTAAAACCACTTGCGGGCGGTTGATAATAGCCCGTGCAATGGCCACCCTTTGGCGCTGCCCTCCGCTTAACTCAAAGGGATAACAATCTAAATACTTAGCCTCTAATCCCACCGCTTCTAAACTCTCTATGGCTAAATTTTTATCTAAAGAGTTTGAGCCTTCTAATAAAATATCTTGTACACTCCAGCGCGGGTTTAAAGAGGCATAAGGGTTTTGAAAGACAATTTGAATTGATTTTCTTAAGGGTCTAAAGGCTTTAGAGTTAAGCAAATGAATAGGCTTATTTAATAAATACATTTCCCCTTGACTTTGAGCAAGTTTTAAAATCCCTAGCGCTAGCGAACTCTTCCCACTCCCAGATGCCCCCATGACGCCTAAGGTTTCTTGCGCATGTAAACTTAAATTAACCCCGCTAATGGCTTGAAAAATGCGATCTTTGCCTAAAAATCTCTTTTTGGTGTAATGCACACTAAAATCTTTGAGGCGCAACACTTCTTGGGTGTTAGGCGGCGTGCTTTTTTTGCTAAGATAGCGCGCGTTTAAAAGTAGCTGTGTGTAGGGGTGTTTGGGGTTTTTAAAGAGTTCTTCTGTTGTGTTGTGCTCACAAATCCTACCCTTTTGCAAAACATAAACAGACTTAGCCACCTGTTTAATCGCCCCTAAATCATGGCTGATGATTAAAATAGCCATTTGGTTTTGCACACTCAAGTACAAGAGTAAATCTAAAATCTGCTTTTGAATCTGTGCGTCTAAGGCGGTGGTGGGTTCATCACAAATTAAAAGTTTAGGGCGATTAATGAGTGCCATAGCTAAAGCCACGCGTTGGTTTTGCCCCCCGCTTAATTCATAAGGGTAGCGGTTAAGCAAATCTAAAGAAAGCCCCACTTGGTTGATCACTTCCACAAGGCGATCATGTGCGCTAGATTTAGAAAGTTTATTGTGTAAGAGAAGTGTTTCTAAAATTTGTTTATGGATTTTATGCAAGGGGTTCAGGGCTGAAAGGGGTTCTTGTGCGATATAGCCAATTTGTGCGCCTCTAATCATTCTTAATATAGAAGTTTTAAGGCTTAATAAATCCATACCCTCAAATATGATTTTTCCATGAGTAGCACAGATAAAGGGCACAAGCCGTAAAATTAATTGGGCTAGCGAGCTTTTCCCGCTCCCACTCTCCCCAACTAAACCCACCCTTTGCCCGGGCAATACTTCTAAATTAATATCTTTTAAATAAAAATCTTGCCCAATTCTTGCTTCTAAATTTTGAATGCTAAGCAGGGGTCTACTGTCCGCTGAAGGCATCACGCACCCCCTCCCCGATAAAGACAAGCAAAGAAAGTAAAGTTGCGGTAGCAAAAAACCCAACTAGGGCTAAATGGGGCGCATAAAGGTTGTTTCTACCCTGATTGAGCAGTTCGCCTAAAGAAGCGCTCCCAACTGGCATGCCAAAGCCTAGAAAATCTAAGCTGACTAAGGTAGTGATACTTCCGGCCATGACAAAGGGCATGTAAGTAATAGTAGCCACAAGGGCATTAGGCAAAATATGATAAAAAATCACGCGCATATCACTCACCCCTAGCGTATAAGAAGCCTTAACATAGTCCATATTACGCCCTCTTAAAAATTCAGTGCGCACCACTTGGGCTAAACCCATCCAGCTAAAGGCCAACACTAATAACAAAAGCCACCAAAAACTAGGGGTAAACATGCTAGAGAGAATGAGCAATAAAAAAAGCATGGGTACAGCGCTCCAAATCTCTAAAAAGCGCTGGCCAAATAAATCAATAAAGCCGCCATAATAGCCCTGTAAAGCCCCCAAAGCCACACCTAAAACCACACTACACACGCTTAAAATGAGCCCAAATAAAATAGAAATGCGGTAACCATAAACTAGCCGTGCTAACACATCGCGGGCTTGATCGTCTGTACCTAAAAGGCGTTTAAGACTAGGGGGAGTGGGAGCGCTTTGTTTAAGATCCATAATAATGGTGTTATAAGAATAGGGCACTAAGGGCCAGATTACAAAAGCATTTTTAAGCAGGTGTTTTTTGACATAAGAGTCTGTGTAGTCAGTGGTGGTGTAAAAATCCCCGCCAAAGGTGGTTTCAGGATAATCTTTAAAAAGAGGAAAATAGCTTTTGTGATCTTTATAGATAAAAAGGGGTTTATCATTGATCCAAAGCTCAGCACTACAAGAGAGCAAAAAAAGCAAACTAAAAATAATACACGAATAAAACGCCCGCCTATTGGCACAAAAGGCTTTAAGTCGTCTTTGAGAAAGGGAGGTCATGGATTAATTTTAGGCAAAGTGATGCCTTGTTGTCCTTGGTATTTGCCCTGTTTGTCTTTATAGCTAGTAGTACAGACACTATCGCCTTGTAAAAAGATCACCTGTGCGATGCCCTCATTGGCATAAACTTTAGCCGGTAAAGAAGTGGTGTTAGAAATTTCAATAGTGATATGCCCCTCAAACTCCGGCTCAAAGGGCGTAACATTGACAATGATCCCACAGCGCGCATAAGTGCTTTTGCCTAAACAAATGGCTAGTACATCTTTAGGCATGCGGATATACTCTATGCTATGGGCTAGTGCAAAGGCATTAGGTGGGATAGTGATAAAAGTTTGGGTGTGGATACTTTGGACTAAGCGCGGATCAAAGTTTTTAGGATCAACCACTCCTTTTTGTTGCTCAAAGAGCATAAACTCTGTACCCACGCGGATATCATAGCCATAACTACTTAATCCATAACTCACCATGCCCTTACTCACTTGATTCTCACAAAAGGGCTTAATCATGGCATGTTCTAAACTCATCTTTTTAATCCAAGTATCGGCCTTTAAACCCATATAAACCTCCAAAATCCCCATTATAGCACAGCGATTTAAGCATTTTGGGGCTAAAATGTGTATCAATTCTGAAAGGCTTTTCATGCAATCGCTTTATAACTTCACTTTTGAAGAATTACAAACCTACGCCACTGATCACCATTTTAAACCCTTTGTGGCCAAACAAATTTTTGCTTGGCTTTATCAGCGCTATGCTAGCTCTTTTGATCAAATGCACAATTTGCCTAAATCTTTAAAAACAATCTTGCAGAGAGATTTTTATATCCAGAATTTAAAGTTATTGGTTAAAGAGTGTAGCCAAGATAAAAGCGAAAAATGTTTATTTGCCACCCACGATCAACATAGCTTTGAAAGCGTGTTTATGGTGATGAAAGAAAAACAGGTAGGCGATCAAGGGCAAATTTTAGCACAGGAAAAACTCACCTTTTGTTTGAGTTCACAGATTGGTTGTAAGGTGGGTTGTGTGTTTTGCGCCACAGCTAAGGGGGGATTTGTGCGCAATTTAAAAGCGGGTGAAATTGTAGAGCAGGTGGTGGCTTTAAAGCACATGCACGCGCTAGAGCCTACTAAGGGGATTAATTTAGTTTTCATGGGCATGGGCGAGCCTTTGCATAATTTTGAGCAGGTGGTGCGCTCCATTAGAATTTTAAGCCACCCACATGGGCTTAATATTTCTCCTAAGCGCATCACCCTTTCAACAAGTGGGGTTGTGCCTATGATGGATATTTTAGGGGCGCTTAATTTGGGGGTACAGCTAGCTATTTCTTTGCATGCGGTAAATGATGCACTACGCTCTAAACTCATGCCCATTAATAAAACCTATAATATTCAAGAGTTAATAAAGGCCGCAAAGCGCTTTCCTATAGATACGCGTAAACGGCTGATGTTTGAATATTTGGTGATTAAAGATTATAACGACGGGCTAGAGCATGCTAAGGCTTTACTTAGATTGCTCAATGGATTACGATCTAAAATTAATCTTATCCCTTATAACCCCACGCCTCATTCTAAGTTTGAACGCCCCGATTTAGAAAAAGTCAAGCAGTTTGCAGACTTTCTTAACCAAAGGGGTTTACTTTGCACAATGCGCCTCTCAAAGGGCTTAGATATTAGCGCAGCCTGTGGACAGCTACGGGAAAAAACACGCGGGATTAGTGGGGCATAGCGTTTTTAGAGATGTGTTTTTTAAAGGCTGTTTAGCGTTATGGGTTTTGGCAAGGTTTTAAATAAATAGAATTTAGGGGTGGTTTAGGTTAATCTATGTGATCGGTTTAGGTAGTTAAACTTTCAAGGCGTATTGAACGCCCTTTAAATAGCGCTTTAATATGGGTTAATTTACAAGGTGCAATGTTTTTAATTTCTAAAGATTTTAGTGTGATTCTAACGCCTTATCTGTTAAGTTATCTTTTTAATTCTTTAGTGGTATAAGAATAAGAATTATATAGTAACACCTATTAAGCTTAATATTTTCTCAAACACGCGGGCTAAAACCGCCAATAATTTGGGGGATTACTTGGTAGTAGTCTGGGCGCATGTTACGCCTTAAGGTGATCGCGTATTCTAGAGTTAGCGACTCTTGAAGTTGTGCCTCTAGTGGCCTACAGGCAAAGATAAAGCTATAGACTAGATTGTATCTGTCCTCGCCAAAATCGCGGTAAAATTCGCTAAAAGCCTCTTGTAATTGCGTAACACGCGCTTTAGCTTGATCTTGAGCCTCTGTATTATCAGTAGGCGCATTTGCGGCCATTAACAAGTATTGAGTTGCGCTGGCAACTAGCGCAAATAAAACATCATGAATGGCTTGAGTGGCGTTTATTTGTTTGGTATAAAGTTCAACTAAACCTAAAACATAGCGATAATAAAAGGAGGCTACTCCGCTATCTCCGGTTATAAGTGTAAAATCAAGTTTTCTAAATTCCGCGTTTCCCATAGCCTCATAAACAACAGCAAAAACGCTAATACTATCCAAACCGCGCATATAATCTTTAAAATCTTGGGTTAGCTCATTATTGCGCCAAACCACACCCTTAAAGACCTCGTAATTTTCAAAATGCAAACCTAAGGGGGCTAAATCGTTATTGGTGATATTCCTAGTTCTTATTAATTGATTAATTAGATTTAAGCGCTCTTGTCTTTCTTGTTTGCTTAATTCCACTTCAGGGGCGGGGGCGATCTGGGTTTGTGTAGGCGCTTGAGTGGGCGTACTAGTGCTCTCCACTTCAGGGGCGCTATTTTGCGCGGGGGGTTGTGTATTTGTTTGAGTGGCGGGCGCTGTTTGGGGGTTAACAAACTTAAGAAGCCGCCCCCGCATAGTATTAAGCCCGCTAATGCGATCCTCTAACTTTTTAAGCGCTGTAGTAAAATCCATTCTTTTGGCCTTAACTTTTTTGAATGGATTTTACAAGGGGTTTTGATCAGAAAATGCGCAAGGGGGGTTAACTAAGGGCGTACGGTTGTTCTTTTGGCGGTTCAAGGGGAATAATGGCCTTAACCTCATACATATAAAGCCCATATGGCACACCATTAGTACCTAACAAAATAATATCATCATCTTCATCGCCCGTTTGAAAAGCATAAGCATAGGTTTTTAGCCACCCCTCTAAAATAATATCATCGCCCCCGTCATCATCATAACAAATAATGCGCATTTTGCACCCCAAGTATTGGGCGTAATCCTCTAACTTAACCATTGCTAACCTTTTGCACCGCCCGCGCTCAAAGCTCGGGGCTATCCTTATAGAGTGGTACGGCGTGTATCTTACCTTTCCCGCTCAAATGGATTTTACTAAAAAATGTCTTTGTAGGCTCTTTGATGCTTAGTTTTGGGTGTGGCAATACGATTGCTTCAAAATCTGGGTGGTGTACAACTACATGACCTCGCCAAGAATTATTTTTTTTAGTCAAACTACCAAGATCAGCGCTTCCCCTTATCCACCCCCTCACCTCCTCAATACTCGGGGCTTTTGTGTAGTAACTGCGGCCTTGTATGTATCCGGGGCTATCTAAAACATGCTTTTCTTGCTTTTCATTCAAACTTAACAAAGATAGCGCGCTTTTGATTGTGGCTAGCACTCTTTGGGTGAAGGGATAGGGTTTTTCAGCTGGGAGGCGTTTAGCTAGTTCATCAAAATCTAGACTTTGGATTTTAAAACCCTCTTTTAAGGGAGGCGCTTCCTTGAAGTGCTCTAAACCGGTTAATTCTGTGCCTTGAATCTCTAATTCATACCAGCGCCCTAATTTCTGCCCCACTAATTTTCTGCTATCTTTGTTAGTGGCCACTAGTAGCGGATTATCTAACACTTCTTTAGCTAAGAAAAAATCAAAGAGATCATTAGCGGGGTTAGATTTTAGGGTTTTAGATTTTAATGTGATAGGCAAAGTTTCTAAGTTGCCAAAACGCAAACCCCCGCCATTTTGTGAAAGTCTTAAGAGAGATTTAAAGCGCGCTTTTTTGCTAGCGATATTTTGCAACACCCCTTTAAGTAGGCTTGTGGCTTTGGAGTTGTTAGCGTAAGTGGCTAGTTTGTTCTTGAAAAATGTAGCTAAGAATTTGTTGTTATCACGCTCAAAACCCCCCGCTTCAGTCCCCCCACTTGTGGGGATATTTTTAGTGATCTCAATGCCTTTTGTTTTGATCTGTCTTTCGCTCCATATCTGGAGTTCACAGCGACACCCCCAATCAAGTGGCGGAGTGTGGTTATCCCAAAAGGGGTGTTTTCTTGGCAAACAAACATTATCAAAGGCTAAATGCCGCGCCGCGTTGTCTTTGCGACTATGAAAAACATAATACCACCCATCACCATTGCTACTGCCCACAATAGGGGGCGCACTCTCATAGCGCATTAATTTACCCCTAGTGTTGGCATAAATTAAATTATATTTAAACACCCGCTCAAGGCGCTTTTTATTCAAAGTTTGCACAAGTTGGGGGTTTGTTTTAACAAAGTCATTAAAGCTTTGGCCTTTAGCTAAGGCCTTTTCTAAGGCACTTTGATAGGCTACTAAAGTATCAATTTTACTAATACCACTAATGCTAAAAGCGCGGATATACTCGCTAAATTTGAAATTAGCGCCATTGGGGATTAATTGGGGTTTTCTAGCTTGTAGGCTAGCGATTGCTTCTAAAAAGGGCATGGATGGCCTTTTTTGTGTGCTATTTTAGACAAACAAAAATACAAGGAATGCGCATGTTTGATTTGTCCGTGATCACCCAAGAAATAGCCAATGCCATTGAGGAACAGGTACGCCAGTCTTTCACACAACAAAAAGACTTGACTACTAACCGCTCATGGAGTCCGCTAAAGCCTAAGACACTCAAGTACAAACCTAGAAACAAGCCGATTTTAGAGCGTAGCGGCCTTATGCGGAGTGCTGTCCGTGTAGACATTGAAGGCAATAGCATAAAAGCGCGCGTGAATGTGGCTTATGCACAATTCCACCAATATGGCACTAGAAAAATGCCACAACGCCGCTTTTTGCCTTTTGATAATCAGGGGAGACCTGCTCCAGCGCTAGAAAATGAAATTAATGAGATTTTAGAGCCCACCGGCAAAGGCGGGCGGGATTTGTTAAGACAAGTGGGCTTGTTTTTGTTTTCTTGAAGTTTTTTTAAGGCGATAGACTTTTAAGGCGCGCTTATATTGCTGTTCATTCATATTTAGCCGCACACATAAACTTAAGCCATTTTGTCCGGTGAATTCGGCTAAAAACGCCTTGACTTTTGCAAGTGTGCCATTTTTAGGGATGTATAATTCTTTGCCACTCAAGAGCTTTTTAGCCTCTTTTGGAGTGCTAGCACAAAGCTGCTTGTATAGCTCTTTTTCTAATCTAATGTGGCGACTCATGCTTGCAACTTTATACTAAAGCTTTGGGTAGTGGTTTTTTCTACCCCAAGTTTACTTAATGTGGCCTCATCTAAATTGCCTAACGCGCTTAAAAGTAGGCTTTCTTTGACTTTGATACAATGTTGAAGTCCCATTTCTTTAACTTATTGCCACTAGTGCTAAATGACAGGATAGCCTCATAACTGCCAATGTAGAGAGCACAGGCCAAAGAGGCACAGCAGTAACAAGCAGTAGCACAAGCCCCCTACAATGAGCAATTACAGGTTTTAGAAATGCAAAAAATCGCCGCTCAGATTGCCGGCAGGCTAAAACCCAGAAATATAGCCAACAAGGCACTTTAGTAGAGACACACACGGCAAGCGGGCAAATCAACCAGAATTTAGATTTAGCCAATTTAGCCGCTGCAACATAAGATCAACATAAGATCAAGATCAAGGCCACAAAATCCTAAGCCCACCCCCTACACACAAGGGAGTAAGTGGCAGAAGTATTTTAGTGCGCAACATGTAGAACTAGGAGGAAAACATGCACCCTTATATTGAATTTGATCGCGTGAAATCAAAGCAAGATTTGGCAGTTTAAATAAATTTGCTAAAGCTTATAATGTGAAATTTAGTGTGATTAGATACAGCATTGATAAGCGCTCTTTAAAGGTTTTAGTAATCTAACTACCAGACTCAAACCTTTTAACTTCTCTTAACAGATCAAATTTTATAATCCTGCTATGGCGTACCTCATTTTTTATAGTGTGTTCATCGTTTTTTTAGGTCTGACTAACTTGTATGTGTATAAAAGATTGCTCCAAAAAATGGTTTTACTCCAGTATGTGGGTGGATTAGCCGGGTTTATGGTATTGGGGCTTTTTATTGCGCAGTTGGTGTTTTTATTTGCCAGTACCTCAAGCCGGCTGCATTTAGGCACATCTGCTTATAAAATTCTTTCTTTTTCCTACGCGCCTACCTATGTTCTATTTGGGATAACTCTACTATTTGAGTGTTTAAACATCGCCCTAGCTTTGATAGGCAAACCCCACAAAAGCCACTCCCCCTACCTCTCTTTTCTTTACACCTATGGCATCGTGTGTATTCTTATTTTTTTGCTTTTTATAGGCATTTACAAGGCTATCTTTAAAGCTAGCCAATTTAATTTAGATATTTCCTTGCTTGATTATGTTAATGTTTTAGCATTTGCCGCGCTTGTTAGCCTTGCTTTAATGAATAAACAAGAAATTAAAAACCAATTTTACCCTCTCTTTGATTTAGCTTTTTTGGTTTTAGTGATCTATTTTAGTGCTATCATTGCCCATAACGCCCTTGAAATCCCCGCCATTAAAAAAGTCCAAGTTGGAATACCCGGGCTAAAACAAGACCTTAGAATCGCCATGTTAACAGATATGCATTTAGGCCCTAACTTGCATGAAAAATTCCTCAAAGAGATTATCCAAAAGGTTAATACCCAAAAAGTAGATATGGTTGTGATTGTCGGGGATTTGGTAGACACTAACCCTAAAAACCTAGAAGGTTACATCTCTAAACTTGATGATTTAAAATCCACTTACGGGACATTTTATGCTGTGGGTAACCATGAATACTACCACGGCCTTTCCTCTGTACTAAATCTTTTAAAAACCCATACCCATATGAAAATTTTATTTAATAGCAGTGTAGATATGGGGCCTCTTAATATCGCCGGATTAGCCGATCTAGCAGGGCTTAGATGGGGAGGTGAGTACGCGCCCTCTTTGCCTAAAACTATTAAGCATTTGAATAAAGATAAACCTAGTATTTTACTCACCCATGAGCCAAGAGCCGCCCTTATTTATGATTTAAAAGATTTTGATTTAGTTTTAAGCGGGCACACTCACGGGGGGCAGGTTTTCCCTTTTATGTTTTTAGCAAAGTGGCAGCAGGGATTTATCCACGGGCTTTATGCTTTAAGCGCTAAAACAAAAATCTATGTGAGTAGCGGGGTAGGTTTTTGGGGACCGGCAATGCGTGCTTTTGCTAAAAGTGAAATTGTAATTTTAAATCTTAAAAGAGAAAGTAAGTAAAGAATACGCAGTGCCCGGGGCGCAAACCCCGGGCATTTACTAGAAGTTGATTACATAGTTCATGTAAACAGAGAAATTGCGTTTGAACATAACCGAATTGACATCGTGATCTACAACCGCTTTATAGTAGTAATTTGTAACAAGAGGGATACGCAAGCCAAGTTCAAGCCCCTGATGTTTGGTGAAATTAGCCCTAAAACCAAGATTGATAGGGAGCTGAAAGTAGCTAGTATTCATTTGAGCGTTTGTACCTAGTTGGCGATTTAGCGTCATGTATCCGCTTTGTCCAGCAGCTAACCAGCTAGATCCTTCTAAGGCTATACCAGCAAAGAGACCGGCAGTTTTGACTCCGTCTTTGTCTTGATAGAAGTCATACAGAAAGTCCATCCCGCCGCCGTAGTTGAAGTTGGCTAGGTCTGTGCGCCCATTATAAAAAGTTCCATGTTGCCAAGCAAAGGTAGCATAGTAGCGCAAACCAAAGCGTTTAGTCTTACCAAAAAATTGTTTATAACCCACTTGGGTATCTAGGCCATACATGTTCCCATAGAGGGTAGTGGCATTAGCATAACCACCTAGAGGGCTAGCACTACCGCCACTGTGGGCTCCACGCAACATAGTAGAATATTGGAAACCACCTTCCATATAAGCCCCGCTTTTTTCGGCACTAAGTGGGGTTAAACCTGCAAATGTTGAAAAAGCCATTGGGATTGCTAGAAAACGAAAACGCATGAAAACTCCTTAAAATAATTTACAAGGCGATACTATAGCAAAAAAAATAATGATCAGAAACAATAAAGGGTTAATTTGGCCAAAAACAGGCTAAAACATTTTAAATTTTAACTTTTGCTTAATTGTTATGTATAATGTTGCCATTTATAAAGCGGGTTGATGATGTTTAAAAGTATTAAGGCTAACTTGGCTGTTTATATTTCTCTTGCATCTTTACTTGTAGTGGGTGTTGTCTACTTTTCCTTGCATGCAGGTTATGAAAGACTTACCACTAGACAAAGTATAGCTTTTATTAAAGTGATTAACCAAGCCCTTGTTACTATGGTTAAAGAAGCGGCTTTAACAGGCGATTCTAACCAATTAACGCGCGTTGTCCATGATAGCCAAAGATTGCAAGGCGCGCATGTGAGTTTTATCCCTTCTCAAGAGGTGATTAAATTATTTGGTTTGAGTGCGCATTTTACTAGAGATGCAGAGATGTTGCGTATTTTTAAAGATAAAACAAGCGCCCCTAAAATCCACTTTCTTGAGGAAAATAAAAAACACATTATTTTATTGCGCCAACCCTTCATCGCCGAAAAACTCTGTTTAAGTTGCCATGTTAACTCTAAACTAGGCGATGTGCTGGCTATTTTAAATGTCAAATTTGATTTAAGCAATATCCACGATCAAATACTAACCCACACTCTTAAAACTTTAGGTTTTATTTTAGGCATGCTTGCATTCATTGGCTTTATTTTATTAATCCTCTTTGAAAAGAATTTATTTGGACCCTTAGCGCGTTTAAAAGAAATGGCAAGCACCCTCACCCAGTCTAAAAAGGCAGATTTAACCCAAAGATTAGAAAGCAAACGATTAGATGAAGTGGGCAGTACAGCCCATTTTTTTAATCTCTTTATCCAAAAACTCCAAGAGATTATTAAAATCTCTAAAACAATTCTAAGCTCTAATATGGCCACTAGTGGCGCGATTGAAAAGGCGACAAAAACCCTTAAATCCACAGAATCTAATGAAGATCAAATCATTAAAACCATGCGTAGCTTAAGCCATGATGTGGATTTAAACGCCACAACAACTTTACAACTACTCCAACTAGCCACTGACAATATTAAAAAGGCCGATTCTTCTATGCTCACCTTTAGCCAAAGCATTAGCCAGCATGTCCAACTGGCTTTAGATGCGGCAAAGAATCAAGATAGCATTGCCAAAGAAGCCAAAGGTCTTACACATAGCGCGGCTGAAATTAAAAATGTACTTTCTATTATTGAAGAAATTGCTAATCAAACTAATTTATTAGCCCTTAATGCTGCCATTGAGGCCGCGCGGGCGGGCGAACACGGCAGAGGGTTTGCGGTGGTGGCTGATGAAGTGCGCAATCTAGCTAGCAAAACGCAAAAGTCTCTTGCAGAAATTACAAGTATGGTTAATGTGATCACCCAAAGCATTGGAGATATTGGGCTTAAAATCCAAAACATGGCTTTAGAATCTGAAGATCTTTCTAAACAAACTTCTGAGTTAAACACCCACATTAAAGCCGTCCAAGATGATTTGTCTATCTCTAATAAAACCGCTGGGGAGGCTATTAGCAGCAATGAGCAAATTGGACGCCAAATTAAAGAAATGGCCACAGCCACCCAAAACTTAGTTGACATGTTTTCTCAAATCAAACAACAACGGCTGAATTTAGAAAAGAATATCCAAGAAATGCTAGAACACAATAGCCACCTTAATCAAGAATTTTCTAAGTTTGAGGTGTAAATGCTTTTCCACATTTTAGAGCGCCTACGACAAAGTGCTTGGTTTGCCTTATTAGAACCTCTTAGTCAAAGCCCTTTTTTCTCTACTCTTAATCAAAATTACATGCAAAGCTTAAAAGAGGCGCACAAAAAAAACACGCGGGTTTTCCCCCCACTCACCCAAATTTTTAGGGCTTTTGAAGACACCCCTTTAGAAAAATTACACACCATTCTTTTAGGCCAAGACCCCTATCATGGCACTTTTATGCACCAAAACCAAGAATACCCCCTAGCTTGCGGGCTAAGTTTTAGTGTGCCTAAAAATGCCCCTATTCCTCAGAGTTTACAAAATATCTACAAAGAATTAAGCGCTAATTTGCAGATCAAACCTAGTTGTGGCGATCTAGCCCCGTGGGCACAACAAGGCGTGTTATTACTCAATGCCATTTTAAGCGTAGAAAAAAATAGAGCCAAATCCCATGCGGGTTTGGGCTGGGAATGCTTTACTGATGGAGTTTTAAAGCAAATTTCCCAACTAGAGCGCCCTCTAGTCTTTATTTTTTTAGGCAAGGTTGCACAGGAAAAAATCAAGCTTTTAACACCCAACCCTAAACACCTAATCATCACAGCCCCCCACCCAAGCCCTTTAGCCCAGCTGAGAAACTCTAGCTTTCTAGGGAGTCGTATTTTTAATCAAGCAGAGGATTTTTTAAAAGAACAAGGGGTGTTGATGGACTGGTCTTTACCATGCCACTGATTTATTGCTACCTAATTTAGTGATAGGAAATTCATGACTCCAAACTTCTAGCCCGTTTTTGACGCTGGTGATACTAAGGATAAAGACATAGTCAATCCGTTGTTTAGTAGAACTCACCCTAGCATTTCTTTGGATAATTTTACCACTCAAGGAAAGATCAGGGGCGCGTATTGTGCCTTTTTCTTGTGTAGTTTCTTGGTTAACTTCCTCATTGTCTCGGAGCTTACGGGCTTTAGCAATCATCTGATCGGTTGCACCCCCGCTACCGGCAACAAATCTAGTTACATAATATTTATCCTTAACTTGCTCTTGCAAGGTTTGAATCACCATTTG
This sequence comes from Helicobacter suis, assembly GCF_902196135.1. GTDB lineage: Bacteria > Campylobacterota > Campylobacteria > Campylobacterales > Helicobacteraceae > Helicobacter > Helicobacter suis_A. The sequence goes on from NZ_CABIKE010000002.1 coordinate 103,640, forward strand.
GGTGAGTTGTTGTGGATCAAAATGCTGTTCGGTATCATTGATCACATCAGAAACCGCAATTACCTTTTTACCTTGTAACCCTTGCATCTCTTTGCTAGCTAGCATGGATTGTACAGCCGTTTTAGCCGCGTATTCAATGTCTTGATAATCTAGTCCCGCTGTAACATATTTTTTAGATTCTTGATCGTGTTTGGAAACATAACTCACTTGTTGGCCACAACCGGCAAGTAGCAATGATCCAAGTACACAAGAAACCCATATTTTAGGGCTGTGTATCCCTTTTAAAATCCACTCTTTCATGGTGTTATCCTTTCATTTTGCTTATTTAGATTTTAGTAGGTTTTTTCTTTAAAGGCCTTATTTGCTTTAGTTCGTGCTCTCCTTTTGTAAGGGAGGTTGTGTAGCATTTTTAGCAGGTGGGTTTATTTTTTGTTCTGCTGGGGTCTGTTTTTGATTGTCAGGCGGAGTTACAATACCGGAGGGTTTTTTTTGCACAATAACCTTAACCTGTTTAGCGCTCTTAGAATCCATACCAAGCAAGACATAAACCCTATTAGAGTCTACCCATTTGGCTTTTAACAAACTTGGCAGTTGCACAGAAACTTTTTCCTTAGAATCAACCTTTTGATCCTTTAGTACAAAGTCTGCTAACTTATCTCTAGCCATAGTGCTAGCCATACTCATGGCATAATCCACATCCCCATCCAAAATATCCGCAGACCCGCAGGCTACGATATTCCCCTTACTAAGCTTTGCTACACCAGAACATTGCTTAACCCACTTGGGCGCACCCGCTAAAACGCTTGCTAATAGCAGACCAAATACTACCCATCTCATGCCTATTTAGTAGAGTTTAACCCCAATTCTGATCGTACTTTGGAGATAACTCCCTTATCCAAGCCCACCAAAACCCACACGCGATCTTTACCAACCCATCTAGCTAACATCTTACTAGCCGTGAGTACGCGATCTACTTTTTCACTAACGGTACGGCTACTGGTCTCACTTAAGGCGTTATTACCTCTAGAAACCTGTTCTTGAACATCTTTCATGAGTTCTGCTTTAAGATTTGTGGCTAGATTAGCCCTAGCTTTAGCAGCGGCCATGTCAGTAGCATAATCTACATTGTTACCCACAATATCCTCTTCACCACGCCCTTTAAACGTGGCGCTATCCTCTTTGCTCTCCATTTTGATATGGTTTAAGTCCCCAGTAACCCATTTAGGAGCGTCTTTAGTTTCAGCGCGATACGCTTTATTTTTCTTACTCACCCCTGATTTAGGTTGACCGCACCCTACAATTGCCAACACACCTACTAAACTTCCTAGTAACACCCACTTCTTAAAAACCATAAACGCTCCTTCAAAACAAAATCAAATTATTATACAACAAAAACCAAAATACACACTAAGACAGCCTAAAAGGATTGTCTACAACCTTTTTACGATCCACGATATAGGGGATAAGTGCCATGTGCCTTGCACGCTTGATCGCCACCTCTACTCTTTCTTGCCACTTTTTGCTATTCCCCGTTAGCCGTCTTGGCATGATTTTATAGCGCTCAGAAAGCGAATGCCTGAGTAATTCTAAATCCTTATAGTCAATAAATTCAATCTTAGCTTCTGTGTATCTGCAGTAGCGCTTAGAATACTTTTTTCTTTCCATTCATTCTCCTTATAGTGTTAAAAAGGCAAGTCATCATCAACATTGATTTCAGGAATTTTTTCTTCCTGTCTTGGTTTAGAACTTGGCACAGGTTTAGCATACGCCTCATCTCTTTGTTGGCGGTATTCTGTATTGGGTTGTGTTGTATTTTTAGAATCTAACATCACAAGAGATTCAGCAGAAACGCTATGTTTACTGCGCTTGTTGCCATATTGATCACTCCAGTTTTCAAGCTTTAAGCGCCCTTCAATTAAGACTTTTGATCCCTTGTGTAGATATTGGTTTGCCACCTCAGCGGTACGCCCAAATAAATCCACATCTATAAAGCAGGTTTCTTCTACCTTGCTCCCGTCTTGGCGTTTATAAACATGGTTAGTAGCAATGCCTACCTTGCCTATCACTCCTCCATTTGGCAAATGGCGTATTTCTACATCGCGGGTAAAATGCCCAACAAGGACGATTTTATTATACATTTAAGACTCCACAGGGGGAATCTGTTGGGGCGGGGTTTCTTTATGGGGTTTTTCAAAACCAGCGTGTAGTAAGTTTTTAGAAGCACGATGCACTAAAGTTTGCCATGCTTTTTGTTCTTTCTTGCTCTCATATTTTAAAATCATGAAGCGCAAAATATCCTCATTGATACGATACAGCCTTTCTAGTTCTAAAACCACATCTGCATGGGCTGTAAAATAGATAACAAAGTAGTACCCGCGCTTGTGCTTTTGGATTTCATAAGCTAAGTTTCTATGCCCCATATCCAAAGTATTAACCACTTCCCCCCCGCTTTTTGTGATCACCTCTTGGTAAAATGCTAATTTATCTTTGATTTCCTCTTCTACTAAAGTGGGTTTGAGAATAAACATTGTCTCATAATGTTTCAAAAAATCTCCTTTTGGGTAAGCCCTTTTTCTCATTAGAGCAAGGTTTTAATCCTCCATTTTAGCAAATATTATCTTGTATTTTGATTAAAAAATGCCAGCTTTCATTCCCTCCTTGCATACTAGCCACATACCACGCATTTAAATATACAAAAACCTGTTGGTAATTCATCACTTGTTGACACCGCTCTTTTAAAGTTTGTGTGATCGCCTGAGGGGGGTTGTAGCCTAGAATCTCCTTAGCATTGCTCGATCCTTTTTGCATATAGGCATAAAAACCAAAGAGCTGGTAAAAATAGCGTTGCAAGCCGCGTATGAGTTCGATCTCTTCAAACCCTTCTGCTAGCAAGCGCATAAAAGTTTCTAACACTTTAGAGGATCGTTTAAACAAAACCGCTAAAAGCTCTTCTAATTGTATCCCCCCCACTCCATAAACATGGGTGTGTATATCGCTAAGCCCAATGGGTTTATCTAACAAGGCTAATTTCTCTAAATCCTGATAGATCAAGCGCACATCATTATTTTGCACTTCTAATAACAAAGTAAGTGCTTCCATGCTAACTGACAAGTTTAAAGCCCGTGTTTTCTCTTGCAATAAGGCTAATCGTGTAGAGAGATCTGGCATAAAAAAGCGTACTTCTATAACTTCTAATTTAGGGTGCTTAAACTGGGCGGCAAATTGTTTGAAATCTTGGGCGTATTCGCTCAGACTTTTTGCTCTGTAAAATTCTATGATCAAGGCATTTTGTAGGTGTTTGCTTAGCCTATCTAAAAGCATGCGAATTTCTTTAGCGGCTAGTTTTTTATCTAGCTTAAGCCACACCAAACTACCCCCACCAAATAAAGAATCTTGGCTGATATACTCTAAAACTTCTTCAAAACAATAATCTTTAAAATAAACCCGGTAAATCTGAACCTGTGGGGTGAGCTTAGCAATTTTATTAGCATAATATTCTATATAAAACTCCCATTCCCCATAAAGCAAAACAGCCCGCGGGATTTTGTGTTGTAAATAGGTCTCTAGTTCTTTTTGGTACATAAGATTACTTTTAAAATTTCTAACACATCGTGCTTGTGGTTGGCACTCAAGATACCAAAAATCTTCATGGTTTCTAGTAAAAAATATTTGTCCTGATCTGTTAAGAGTAGGTAAGCATGCTCTTTAGGCTGGGCTGTTCTTCCTAAAAGAAAAGGCATACCGGGTGCGGGTTGTAGCCTTTCAAGGGACAAGCAGATATAGAGCATGGGCTGCACACCTACTGCCCGCTGTTTTTCTTTCACCACAATCTCTACTAAAATACCCAAAGAATCAAAGGGGTAGACTAAAAGAGGGTACCCCACTTCAAAGCGGTAAAACAACCTCTCTAAAATTTTTATAGGCTGAATGTAGTAGGGATAGGGATACATTCTAAAGTTCTGTTCTATAAAAAATCCCTCCTGAATCTCTTCTATGGTTGTAAGTAGTTCTTCAATTTCCTCCTTTGTGATAAGTCCCCACTGAACAAAATAATAAAGATATTCGCTCAACTCATAAAGAGCTTTGTACTTGCCATTTGCCCCTCCAAACTCTGTGTTAGGGAGTGTACTGAGGTTTAATTTTTCTAAATTGCTTTTATCCACATCATAACCAATCTGCCACTCTACATAGTGTTTTAAAGAGAAAGGGATTTGTCTTGTAGGCGTGGGTAACCCATATCCAGTAAAATTATTACGAATTTTAACTCTTATCTTGCCGCTTTGGCTTGTAAGGGGGATCGGTACTTTAATGATTTTGTTTGTCTCATCTACTTCAATTCTCATAATGCACTCCTAATAAATCTTTAAAGTACCACTCAATTTCAGGGCTTATTTTCTTAGTTTGGCTAGCCATAACAAAATGATCTTCTAAGCTTAAAAAGCGAGCGTAGTCTAAAAACACATCGCAGTTGCGCAAATAATAGGGGATATGGGGGATCTGGGTTTTAAAGACATCAATGTAGCAATATAAGCTGTACTTCTCTTTAGTGATATAGATAGCATGCGGACTTTCTTTGTTTAAAAAAGTCTTGGAGCGCGAAAGGGCGTTGATGTCTCTAAGTGTATAAAACATGGAAACTCTTAAATCTTTGGAGACTTTCTTTTGATTAGGGTATTTGTCTACATAGGCACTAATAAAATCCCAATCTTGCAATCTAAAGCTTTTACCCTCTAGGGTTTGGAAATTAAAACTTGCAAGAAAACCCTCATTTAGACCCTTAATATCTCTTTTGTATAAGGCTATAATAATAGGAAAGTAACTTAGCGATTTTGGGCAGAAAATTTGCGAACTCACTACTAAGCTATCCACAAGGCAGTAGTTTTTAGCAAAATCTTTAAGAGATTTTAAATTAGCCCTCTTGATGAGATAAGAAAGAGGGTGGAGTACACAAACATAATCTGCTTTAAGTAAATCAAAGGAGCGTAAAAAGCTAATGCCTATATCTCTGGCTTTAAGGGGGGTATCTACTTTAAGCGCCTCTTTATCTTTTTTAAGATGTGCACGCACCCTAGAGGTTCTATCATTGTAAGGCGGGTTGCCCATAATCACTAGCTTACTAGCACTAGGGATATTAAAATTTTCCCGCATAACAGCGTGTAGGGCGTTTTTGTGCAAGAGGATAGCGTGTTTACAGGTTTTTCTAGCCTTTTTTAAGGCCAAGTTATCCTTATCCACGCCCACATAGGCACCAAAGCCCGGTAGAGCTAAAAAACTCCCATAACCACACGCGCTATCTAGCAAAATATAATCTTTAGGGTTGATGTGTTTTAGGAGCATTTCAAACGCTTTTTGCACTAAAAAGGGAGGCGTATAAAAACTACCTAAGTTGATTTGATCGGAGTAATGCAGATGTGAAGGTTTTATAACAACACCTCTTGCATGGTCTGTAAAATCACTTCAAAGGGGAGTTTGTGATCACAAAAATATAGAAAACTGAGCGCTGCTTGGGCAATGAGCATGGCCTTGCCATCTAGCGTAATGAGCCCTTCTTGCTTAGCTAGATTTAAAAAGGGTGTGTGCTGGTAGATCAAATCATAAGCAAGGGTGGCGCGCTTCAAAAGAGCTTTTAACATTTCTAGATCGCATGGCAAACTAGGCTCTTTAAGGCCTGCTGTGGTGGTGTTTATGATGAGATCATAGGGTTTGATTTTAAAATCTTGAGGGGTGAAACAGTTGAAACCTAGAGCTTTGAAATAGTCTAATTTGGGAGTACTGCGGTTGAGGATTTCTATTTGGATGAATCGTGATTTAAGGGCGTGAGTTATAGCTCTTGCGCTCCCTCCAGCCCCTAAAATAAGCGCGCTTGAAAAAGTATAATTTTGGAGGGGGTATAAAAAACCCTCTACATCGGTGTTATAGCCCACAATCTGCTCACCCTCAAGCACCCACGCATTCACCGCCCCTATCTCTTTAGCCACACCTTTTATAACATCGCTACAAACAAAAGCTTTTTCTTTAAAAGGAGTGGTGATATTAGCCCCGCTTAAGTGGAGTTCTAAAAATTTTTCTTTGAGATTAGCCTCTCTATCTAGTAAAAGGGGGTGGTAGCTGCCTTTAAATAAAAGTTCTTTTTCATAACGCGCCAATACTGCATTATGCAACAAAGGAGATTTAGAATGCGCAATAGGGTTACCAAAAACTCCAAAGAGGCGCATCATTTTTCTTTGAGTAGATGTAAAAATACCCAGCCACTTTTAATCCGTCCCCAGCCATGTTTAATTTCTAATACTTGTACTTCCTGACCATGCAAGATTTTAGCCACCACTTTAGCATTCGTGCTAGGTTGCAAACGCACATTGACCACACTATAAAGCACATAATAAGTTTTATAGGAGGGTTCAGCATTTTCTGGGGTTGGGGTTGGAGGCGAGGCGACTTGATCTTGATTCTGATTCTGTGGAGAGGCTTGTGGTTGGCTTGTGGTTGGCTTAGGTTTTAAAACTTCTGTATTTTGTGGCGTGTTTTGGGGGGGGGTTTGATCTTGTGGTGTATTTTGGTGGGTTTCTTGGGTTTTGGGTGGTTCTAAATTTTGTGTAGGAGGGGTATTCTCCGGTGTTTTTTGGGTGATTTCTGGTGTTTTTTGAGTTGCCTCAATAGGAGGCGCAATAGGCGCTAGTTTACTTTGTTGTAAGTAGCGCAGACTCATAAAAACCCCCACATAAAGACCCAATAATAACAACAACACCCCACAAGCATACCCGTATAATTTCCAATAAATTTTAAATGCCATGATCATCTCCTATAAATTGGATTTTCTTAGAACTTAAAACCACTTCCCCTAAGTAAAATCCCCCAGCTGCACGCAAAGCGTTAAGATCAGATGGCGCAACCACTGCAACCATCCCCACTCCCATATTAAACACCTGCAAACACTCCTCTAAAGGCACTAAAGATTTTAACCACTCAAAAACAGGCATGCGCGGGAGATGTTTAAGCTCTATCACAGCCCCCAAAGAGGTAGGCAAAATACGGGGCAGATTATACACTAGCCCTCCACCGGTGATGTGGGCAAGGGCGCGGATTTTAGATCGCAAGTGTAATAAATGCCTATAAAGCCGTGTAGGGGTTAAAAGAGTCTCTAGCAGGCTTTGATTGCCTAAAAGTGAGGGATTTTTTTGTGTTTTTAGTAAATGGCGCACTAAGGAAAAACCATTGCTATGCAGCCCGCTACTTTTAAAACCAACCAAAATATCCCCCGCTTTGATTTGCTCTATTTGAGGCAGATCGCGCTTTTCTACTACCCCCACACAAAAACCCGCCAAATCAAAAGCCCCCCTTGTGTAAAAACCCTTCATCTGTGCACTCTCTCCGCCTAAAAGCGCGCACCCGGCTAACTTGCAACCCCGTACAATGCCTTCTAAAATTTCTAAAGCCTGTGTTTGATTGAGTTTAGGGGTGGCGTAGTAGTCTAGGAAAAAAAGAGGTTTAGCAAAGCTACAAAGCAAATCGTTAACATTCATCGCTACCAAATCTAGCCCAATTTGGCCTAGTTTTTGTACTTGAGAGGCTAAAAGTAATTTAGAGCCCACCCCGTCTGTGCAGGCAATGAGTACAGGCTCTTTTAAACTAGTAGGCAAGGCATAAGCCCCAAAAAACCCCCCCACACCCTGTAAAACTTGTGGGCTATAAGTTTGTTTAGCTAGAGGTTTGAGGGCTTGTACAAATTCTTGCGCGCCTCTTAAATCCACCCCACTTTGCTGATAAAGCATTTAGCGCCTTTCAAAATCAATGCGCGGATCGACTAAAGTATAGCTCAGATCGCTAACTAGATTGATCAAAAGCCCTAAAAGCGTAAAAATATAAAGCGAGCCAAAGACCACAGGATAATCCCGACTCATCAAACTATCAAAGCTTAAAAGTCCTAGTCCATCTAAGCTAAAAATGATTTCAATGAGCAAACTCCCGCTAAAAAACATGCCTAAAAACGCCCCCGGGAAACTAGAGATCACTAAAAGCATCGCGTTTCTAAAAACATGTCCATAAAAAATACGGCCTTCACTTGCGCCTTTAGCCCGTGCGCTGATGAGATAAAGTTTGCCCATTTCATCTAAAAAGGAATTTTTGACTAAAAGCGTGAGGCTAGCAAACCCGCCAATGCTCATGCAAAGTACGGGCAAAGTGATATGCCATAAATAATCCTTGATTTTTCCCAAAGTGCTTAAACTTTCAAAATTATCGCTAATAAGCCCTCTAAGAGGAAAGATTTTAAAGTAAGTCCCTGAGGCAAAGAGTACAATTAAAATTAAGGCAAATAAAAAGGCAGGAATGGCGTTGGCTATTACGATAGCCACACTACTAGCCGCATCTAAAGGAGAATTATTATGCCTTGCTTTGTAAATGCCAAGCGGAATAGAAAGCAGATAAATAAGTAGGGTGCTAAAAAAACCTAGTGAGATAGAGACAGGTAGTTTTTCTTTGATTAAATCCAGTACCCCAATTTGGCGATAAAAACTTTGCCCAAAATCAAAACACACATATTTTTTAAGCATAATAAAATAACGCTCTAATAAGGGTTTATCAAAGCCATAAAGTTTAGTGAGCTCTTGATAAAGGGCATTATCCATACCCAAGCCCCCCCTATAGGCGCTTTCTTTAAATTGCTGATCTTTTAAAGAGTTATTAGTACTCTCTTGATTAGACGCATTACTAAGCTTAGCCATCATTTGCTCTACAGGTCCACCTGGTGCACTTTGGATAATAAAAAAATTGATTGTAATAATTCCCCATAAAGTAGGGATAATCAATAAAAGCCGTTTGAGAATATAAGATAGCATTAGGGTTTCTTTTCTAAATTTTTATCCCACCACAAATAGGGCGAAAAGCCATAAGGGGGGTTTTTAAGCATGCCAATTTTATCCCAGTAGGCGATGCGCCAAAAGGGAGCGTGGTAATGAGGAATCACATAAAACCCCCAGAGTAAAACCCGATCAAGAGCGCGCACAGTAGCAATTTGGCTAGCGCGATCTTTAGCACTAATAATGGAGGCAATTAAAGAATCAACCACCGGGTTAGCAATGCCGGCATAATTGTAACTCCCCTGTTGTTTGGCACTTGCACTTCCCCAAAAATAGCGCTGTTCATTGCCCGGAAAAAGCGACTGGCCAATAGCCCCCACCACCATATCAAAATCAAATTTCTTTAAACGGCCCATATACTGGCTTAAATCTACTTTTTGAATCAGCAAATGGATACCTAGTACTTTAAGGTTTTTAGCATAGGCTAGGGCTAGGCGTTCAAAGGCTTGGTTATTGAGTAAAAGCGTGAAAACAAAAGGTTTTTTAGTTTTGGCATTGATGAGTTGATCGTTGCGCACTATATAACCTGCTTGTTTTAAAAGTGCTTGGGCGTATTTGAGATTTTCGCGGCGATTCTCCCCTAATTTTTGCGCCCCATCGGTACGCGGAGTGATATAAGGACTTGTAAAAATACGCGGGTTATAGTCATTGAGTGCTTTTTTATAGCGCTCTAAGATTTGTAGCTCCTCTCCTTGAGGCAACCCTTTAGAGGCAAAGATCGAATTACTAAAATAGCTCTTGGTGCGGGTGTATTGTGAAAAAAAGAGATTACGATTAGCCCATTCAAAATCAAAGGCATAAAAGAGGGCTTCTCTAACGCGCAAATCCTTAAAAAGTTCTTTGCGGGTGTTCATAAAAAACCCTTGCATGCCCGCAGGTAAAGCATGTTCTAAGCGCTTTTTAATGATCTTACCCTCTTTAATACCCTTGCCCACATAACCCCGCGCCCAAACCTTAGCCGTGCTTTCCATGCGCCAATCATACGCCCCGCTTAAAAAGGCCTGCAGCGCCACCGAATCATCTTTATAGTAATCAAAGCAAATTGTATCAAAGTTATACAACCCCTTTTGGGTGGGTAGATTTTGAGCCCAGTAGTGTTTATTGCGTGTGTAGGTGATTTGCTTGCCAATACTAAAGGATTGAATCGTGTAGGGTCCACTTGAAACAGGGATTAAAAGCGGATTTTTATCAAAGCCATGCTTTGTAAAAAAGTGTTTGGGTAGAATTTGTAGTTGCCCTAAAATTAGGGGTAATTCTCTATTGTGGCTATCTTTAAAAGTAAATTTGACATGGTGATCATCAAGTACTAGTGCTTCTTTAACATCGCCATAATATTGCCTAAAAACCGGACTCCCCTTTTGTATCAAAATATCAAAGCTGTACTTCACATCTGTAGCCAAAATAGGTACTCCATCGCTAAAGCGCGCGCGATCATCAATGGTAAAGATCACAAAGCTATGATCGGGGGCGACTTGTATATCTTTAGCAATAAGCGCATACTCAGCATAGGGTTCATCTAGGCTTTGGGCTAGCAAAGTATCATAAAGCAAATCCAGCCCGCTAGCCTTGCTACCTTTAAGCACAAAGGGATTAAGGCTATCAAAAGTACCCAGCGCGTAATTTCTTAAAATCCCGCCTTTGGGGGCGTTAGCATTAGCGTAGTCAAAGTGCGTAAAATTTTTGCTGTATTTGGGGGGTTCGCCCAGAGAAATAAAGGGCGCAGCATTTAAAGGCAAAAGCAAAAATAGAAAAGTCAGGTATTTCATAATAAACCCATTAATTCCTTAGCTTTTCTATAAGTTTGCTTAGCCAGTGGGGCAATGCTTTCTTTGCCTCTTTCTAGAAGATTAAAAACATAACCCGGATCCTCTTGTAATCTCTTATAATTTTGCTGGATAGGCCGCAGGGTCTCAATCACAACCTCAATCAAAGCCTTTTTAAAATCACCATAACCTTTACCCTCAAATGCGGTTTCTATTTCTGAGGGGGATTTTGCACTTAAAAGGCTATAAATGTTGAGTAAATTATAAATCCCGGGGCGATTTACATCAAATATTAGAGTGCCTATTGAGTCTGTAGTTGCCTTTTTGATCTTTTTAATAATACTCTCTTCACTATCTAGCAAAAACAAAGCATGGAAAGCCCCCTTGTGCGATTTACTCATTTTTACGCTTGGATCATCTAATCCCATGACGCGCGCACCTTGAGTAGCAATCAAGGGTTCAGGCACTTTAAAACATGGCCCAAAATCGCGGTTAAATTTAATGGCTAAATTTCTAGCTAACTCTAAATGCTGTTTTTGATCCGCACCCACAGGTACAGCATCGGTTTGGTAAAGCAAAATATCAGCAGCCATAAGCACCGGATAATTAAACAACCCCACCCCGATATTTTCCTCCTTTGTACTTTTATCTTTAAACTGAGTCATGCGGCTAAGTTCGCCCATGCTAGCAATGCAGTCTAAAAGCCACGCAAGCGCCCCATGCTCTTCTATTTGGCTTTGGATAAAAAGGCTAGATTTATCCGGATTAATCCCGCAGGCTAAAAGCATGCTAGCCATTTCTAAAGTTTGTTTGCGTAAATTCTTAGGGTCTTGGGGCAAAGTGATGGCATGGGAATTGACGATACAAAAAATAGCCTCGTAATCATCTTGCATACTCACCCAGTGTCTAATCGCGCCTAAATAATTGCCCAAGTGCATGCCCCCTGTGGGCTGGATACCTGAAAAAACCCGTTTTTTTATCTCTGTGCTATGCAAAACACCACCTCGTAATCTAAAGTTTGAAGGGGGATTTGTTTTAATGCCTTTTTTTGCGCATAAGAGAGCGTCCCCCCTCCTAATAATCCTCCAAATTTAAGCTGTTGGAGTAACTCTTGCCTATTTTTAAAATGCTGGGTGAAATTTTGAGTCCACATTTTGCGCTTAAATTTATGAAAACTACGATCTAAAATCGCTTCCGTATCCTCTCGCGTCCGCAAAGGCGAGTTGCTACCTAAAAAGGCATGCAAGGCGTGTAAACTCCTATTTGTGTGCACAGCTAGGGCGATGTTTGTACTCTGCAAACAAAGGCGCGTGCATAAAAGTTCAAGTTGCTTAGCCCACTGCAAAGAAGAACTAGCAATAACCAAATCACAAGGATTTAAAAACATGTCTTCAAAATCTGCACAGATTAAAGAGACTTTTTGTACGCCCTCTATATTCTGCGGGTGTTCTGTGAGCATTTCTAAAGAAAAATCCACGCCGATAAATTCGTGGGCAGAAAGATTAAAACCGGGAAATTGTTTGATCACATTGCCACTCCCACAGCCTAGATCAAATACGCGTACATAAGAATGCCCGGCTAAATGGCTTAATAATTGCCTAACGATTTGATCTTGTACATGGCAATAGCGCGCATAACTTTTTGCTACCCGGTTAAAAGAGTGGCACACCGCTTCACCCAACTCACACCCCTTAAAAGTATCAAACGCTAATTTTAATAAATTTTTGCTAAGATCGCCTTTTAACCCTAGTGAATTTTGGAGTGGATATTTGAGTAGTCTGTTTTTGATTTTACAGATTGTTTTGGCTGTACTGATTGTGATCGTTGTGTTATTACAAAAAAGCTCTAGTATCGGTTTAGGGGCTTATAGCGGGAGCAATGAATCGCTTTTTGGGGCTAAGGGCCCAGCTAGCTTTTTGGCTAAACTGACCATGTTTTTAGGTTTTCTCTTTCTCTCTAATACTATTGCGCTAGGTTATTTTTATAACAAGGAATATAACATTAGCGTCTTAGATAGAGCGCCTAAAAACTCTTTAAGCCCAGCTCCCTTAGTACCCCAAAACCCAAACTCTAACCCCTTGAACAACCCTTTACTCACTCCGCCCCCTGCTGGTCCTCTTGTGCCTAAAAAATCAGAAGGTCTAATGCCCACTCCAAGCCAAACCCCTCCAAAAACCCCCTCAAAATAAAGGATTTTAATGTTAGATTCCATTTATCAGCACAGCCAAGAACAGATGCAAAAGAGTTTGCAATCTCTTTTAAAAGATTTTACTACCCTGCGTAGTGGTAAGGTTTCTATTAATTTGCTTGAACATGTACGCGTTGATTATTATAACTCCCCAACCCCGCTTAACCAAGTGGCCTCTATTCTTTCAACAGATGCCTCTACCCTTACTATCACGCCTTGGGAAAAGGGTTTATTAAAAGAAATTGAGCGGGCTTTGCAAGAGGCTAATTTGGGTGTTAACCCTAATAACGATGGCGAAACTATTAAGCTTTTTTTCCCCCCCATGACAAGCGAGCAACGCAAAGAGATTGCTAAAGAAGCTAAGGCTATGGGTGAAAAGGCTAAGGTAGCGGTGCGCAATATCCGCCAAGATGCCAATAACCAGATTAAAAAACTAGAAAAAGAGAAAAGCATTAGTGCAGATGAGAATAAAAAGGCTTTAGCGGAGGTGCAAAAACACACCGATGCTTTTATTAATAAGATCGAGCAGGCGGTTAAGGCTAAAGAAGAAGAGGTACTGAAACTTTAATGGATATCCGGCAAATTTATAAAGACTGCGGGGCACTTTTAGAGGGGCATTTTTTGCTTAGCAGTGGCAACCACTCTAATTTTTATCTCCAATCAGCAAAAGTCCTAGAATACCCAAGACTAGCCGAAAAACTTGCCAAAGCCCTAGCACAAAAAATTATCCATGCCCATTTAAAAATAGAGGGCATTTGTTCGCCAGCACTTGGGGGGGTTTTAGCAGGTTATGAATTAGCCAGAGCTCTTGGTGTGCGCTTTATTTTTACCGAACGGGTAAAAGAAGAGATGAGCTTGAGGCGGGGTTTTGCTGTAAAAGAGGGCGAAAAATTTTTAATCTGTGAGGATATTATCACAACGGGCGGATCGGCTTTAGAATCTAGTCTTTGTTTGCAAAATTTAGGGGCACAGATAGTAGGCTTTGCTAGTTTAGCCAACAGAGGCATCTGTACCCCTGATTCTAATCTGCATAATAATCCTGCTTGTAAACTCCCCTCTTTGCCCTTCTTCACTCTAGAAAATTTTGATTTTCCCATGTATCCTCCCGATCTTTGCCCTCTGTGTGTCCATTCTTCTCCAGTCAAACCGGGTAGCCGTGGGCTTTAAACAGACAATGCAAACTTTGCATGCTAGCTTGCGGCTTAAGGCCTTTATCACTGATATTTTTATGATCTACACTCCCCTTTTATACATCACCACCTATTTTATTTTAGGCTCAGCGCAGGCCTTTAGAGAAAACCAAATAGCCATTTTTGCCTGTGTGTGCGTCTATGGCCTCATTTCTGCGCTTTTTTTAAGTTTGAGTGCCCAAACCCCGGGACTGCGCTATGTTGGCTTAGAGCTTGTTAAAAAAGATCACTCCCGTGTGGGGTTTATACAGGCTTTATTGCGCTTTTTTCTCTGGCTTTTAGGGGTGGCTTTGCTTGTAGGGTTGATCTTTCCTTTTATTAGTTCGCAAAAGCGGTTTTTACACGATATTTTATGTGGTACGGATATGGTTATTAAAATGAGGGGCTAACTAAAGTGGATCACACCTGCTTTAATGAGATTAATTGTTATCTTATGCCAGAGAGGGTAATATAGCACAGCAGATTTATATCTGGATATTCATACAATCAAAGGAAAATGATGCGTGTTATTCTGATTTTGCTGGGTGTACTTTTGGTGGCGTGTGTTCCTGTTCATAAAAAGCAAGCTTTTTTAGCTGGCATGCCAGATTGGATGGTACAAGATCAAAGCATGTATGTAACTAGGGGGGTGGATAGTTCCCATGTCATTAATGGAGAGGTGAAAAAATCAGAGGCTATTGCTAGAGAACGGGCTAGATTTCGCGTAGCAATCCATATCGCTGGCAAAATCAAAAATATTTTTAAAATAACACAAAATGCCAACCAAAAACCCTATGATGATGCCATCTTTAAAGAGATCACACAAGCTATTGCCAACAGTCTAGATAAAGAGGAACAATTAGGCGAATATATCAACCCTAATAACCAAGAAGTGTTTATGTTAGTGCGGGTCAATAGCTACAGTGTTATGCGTTTGGGGAGAGGTTTAAGCGAGATTAAAACACTAGACCCTGAAACGATTAAACAAATCATGTCAGGTGTTCAAAAAGTCTTTAACGAGGCAGTATTAGAAAAAGATGCTAAGTCTAATCATGATTTCACCCAAGATCGCGGTGGGCATTAGTCTTTATCCCCCGCACCGTTCAGCCAGAAAGCTTAGCTAAGTAGATTAAGGCCATCTAAAGGTTTTGTGTTACAACCGCCAGAGAAAGGGCTCACTTGGAGTAAAGGCTCAGGTCGCCCCTAGCGCTAGCCTATGATGATTCTCTTAATCCTGCAAGCTTAAGCTATGGGAGTATGCAAAAACCCGCACTTTTAGCGGGATAATGCCTAGATATTAAACTTCTATACAATCCGGATAATGATAGCTAGTCATGCTCCGCTTTAGTTAAAAAATCTAGGCTTTGTTGTAATAGTTGCGCGCCTTTTAATGTCATGATGCTTTCTGGGTGGAATTGGTAGGCTAGGGCTTTATCTTGGGGGTGATAAATCCCCATTACAATATCTTTATAATGTGCGATTACTTGTAAGTAACTTGGCAAATTGCTAACCATTAAAGAATGATAACGCCCCACCTGCAAAGAATAACCCAATCCTTTAAAAGGTTCAAAGGGCTCAAGGGTAATGCTTGAACTCATGCCATGTGCGATCTCTATGCTGCGTATAATTCTTGCTCCATAACTCTCTGCTAAGGCTTGCAATCCTAAACAAATCCCTAAAATCGGGAAATTCCCGCGTACGCGTTTCAAAATAGGCAAGAGTTCTCCGGAATGTTGTGGATCACCCGGACCGGGTGAGATAAAAAGTAAAGGCGTTTCTTTTTCACTCTGCATCATTTTAAAAAGGGTATCTGCGGGTGTGGTGTTGCGAAACACGAGTACAGAATGCCCTAGCCCTTCTAAATCATAGACAAGATTATAAGTAAAAGAATCAAAATTATCTAAAAAGTAGATTTTCATGCATGCGTCTTTAAAATAGCATTGATCACAGCTCTAGCTTTGGCTTTTGTCTCAGCAATTTCAGCCTCTATTAGGCTGTTTAGTACAATGCCTGCACCTGCTTGGATAATGGCGCGTTGATTTTGTACAAAAGCTGCACGAATCACAATGCATGTATCCATTGAACCATCAGCGCATAAATACCCCACCGATCCACCATAAGAACCCCGCCGTTTACCCTCAAGTGCTGCAATGAGTTTAAGCGCCGCAATTTTAGGCGCGCCGCTTAAAGTCCCAGCATTCATAAAACTTCTATAAGCATGCAAAGCATCTAATCCTTCTTTGAGTTCACCTTGCACACATGAGCATAAATGCATGACATGGGCGTATTTTTCTACCTTTAAAAGTTTGTTCACTAGTCTAGTATGAGGCTTAGCTACTCTAGCAATATCATTTCTAGCTAAATCTAAAAGCATAATATGCTCCGCGCGCTCTTTAGCATCGCTAAGTAAATCAAGCTCTAGGCGGTTATCTAGATCAAAATCAATGCTTCCATCGGGGTTTTTAGCACGGCTACGCGTACCGGCAATGGGATAAATTTGGACTAAATTTGTAGAGGCATCGTATTTTAGCGCGCTCTCAGGACTAGCCCCAAAAAGGCTAAAATCCTGTGTCTGCATGTAAAACATATAAGGGCTAGGATTTGTAACTTTGAGGTGGTAATAGGCGCTAAGTGGGTCTTTACATTCTAAATAAAAACTTCTAGAGGGCACGGCTTGGAAGATTTCCCCGGCCTTGATTTGCTCTTGAAGTGTGCTAACCATGCGCGCAAAAGCTGCATCGTTACAATTAGTGTTTAAGGTGGAGTTTTGGGGGTAGGTTTTAGGGCTAAATTCTTTAAGAGTTAAAGCCTTCTGTTTGAGTTCTTTGATTTTGTCTTGAATGAGAGCTTGGTATTTTTGATCAAAACAACTCCCTAGAATTTGTGTACTTTGCTTTTCATGATCGATGATGATTAAAGTCTCGGCCACATAAAAGAGAAAATCCGGGGCGCTATTGTCTTGTACTTTTAAGGTGGGCAAATCCTCAAAAGCCCCGATAAGTTCAAAGCCAAAAAGCCCCGCACAAAATAACCCAAAAGGATGGCTAGGTTTATTAGATACACCTTGAAAAATTTGGCGCAAAACATCTAAAGGGCTTGGCATCTTAAGTTTTAAAAACTCATCATAAAGGGCCGTATTTTTGGGATAATGCAAGTACAGTTGCCCTTCTTGTAAGGGGGTTTTAAAAAGATTGGATAGCTGTTTTAAAAACACCGCTCCATTAGCACTCAGCGCCTCTACTAGCACGCATAAATCTAAACAGGTCAGTTTTAAGCAAGCATGAGAGAGGATTAAAGACTTTGTGTGGCGCTTGTTATCTGTCTGTGCACTTTCTAATAAAAGCGTATCGGGGCGTTTTAAAGAGGCATAAAGAGCTAGTGGGTGTTTAACATAAGGGATATGCTCTTCTAAACTAATCAAAACACCCACTCTTAACCTAGAGCTTGTTGGTAATTTGCAAGTGCTTTTCTTAAAACTTCCTCAGCCTGTGCTTTATTGCCAAAATCCTTAACTTTTACCCATTTTTGAGGTTCTAGGTCTTTATAGGTTTCAAAAAAGTGTTTGATCTTTTGTAGCACAATGGGGGCTAAATCCTCCAAACTTTTAACATGCGCATAACGAGGGTCAATTTTACTTAGCGGTACAGCTAAAAGTTTTTCATCTCCAAGCCCTCCATCCTCCATAATTAGCACACCAATTAAACGGCATTTAATCACGCTACCAGCTTGTAAAGGGTCTTCATTGAGTACTAAAATATCTGCTGGATCGCCATCATCACTAAGTGTATGGGGTATAAAGCCATAATTAGCCGGATATACCATAGATGTAAACATGACTCGATCCACCACAACTGCCCCGCTTTCTTCATCTACTTCGTATTTGATTCGCGATCCATACGGGATTTCAATAACGGCATTTAATACATCCGCGTTACTAACTGGAATTTTTGAGATGTTCATAAATATCCTTAAAGTTGATTTTTTATATAAGTTTCAATGTCGTTTACAATTTCTGCAACACTGCGCTCGCCATTGATTTCTTGGTGTACTTCTAAAACCTTGTAAAACTCTACAATGCTCTCAATAGGTTTTAAATACACCTGCATGCGGTTATTAAAAACCTCCAAGCTATCATCTCCTCTAGAGCGTCCTAGTACTCTTTCTCTAGCCACAGCCTCACTAACTTTAACTTCAACTACGCCTTTGAGTTTTACCTCCTCTTGTGCTTTAAGCACGCGATCTAAAGCATGCATTTGTTCTACACTGCGCGGATAACCATCAATGATAATGATCTCTTTAGAGGCATTTTTAATCGCATGGATAATGGTATCAATCACAATTTCTAAGGGTACTAACTCGCCCTTGCTTGTAAATTGTGCAATCTGCGTGCCCCTCTCACTTTGGCTAGCAATTTCTGCGCGTAATAAATCTCCGGTAGAATAATGCACCATATTAGCGCTATTGCGTTCTGCGATGAGTTGTGCGTCTGTAGTCTTGCCACTGCCCGGTGCGCCAATGATTAAAAACAATGCTTTCATAGTTATCCTTTAGATTTTTGGGGGTTTAGGGTTTCTTAAACGGATATGTAATTCTCGTAACTGCTCTTCTGAAGCGCTACTGGGGGCCTTACTTAATAGACAAGTGGCCTTTTGAGTCTTAGGAAAAGCAATCACATCGCGGATACTAGGCACTTTGGCTAAAAGCATGATGAGTCGATCAAAGCCCATAGCAAAACCTCCATGGGGAGGCGCGCCATACTGGAGTGCCTCTAATAAAAAGCCAAATTTTTCTTGGGCTTCTTGTTCACTAATGCCTAAAATCTTAAAAACTTCTTTTTGAATGGCCTGCTTATGGATACGGATACTCCCCCCTCCTAATTCCACTCCATTAAGCACAATATCATAAGCAATAGATTGTATTTGGGTTGGCTCGCCTTCTAAATTTTTAGGCATCGTAAAAGGGTGATGGGCTGCGCTGAGTTTACCCTCTACTTCCTCAAACATAGGAAAATCCACAACCCATAAAAAGTTAAAAGCCTGAGAATCAATAAGATTTAAATCCTGCCCTAACTTAAGACGCAAACGCCCCATATAATCTAAAATGACCTTTTTTTCTCCTGCACCAAAGAAAAGAATATCGCCCACTTTAGCCTGAGTGCGTTTAAGAAGTGTTTCCAAAGCAGCCTCAGAAATAAATTTCACTAAAGGGCCTTTTGCTCCCTCTTCTTTTACTTGGATATAAGCCAAGCCCTTAGCACCAAATTGGCGTACAAATGCCTCAGCCTCGCTTAAATATTTGCGGCTTAAAAGGCGATCGCCTCCCTCTACTCTTAAAGCCTTAAAGCGATTATTTTTAGAATCACTAGCGATCTTTTTAAAAATCTCATTGCTTGAATCTACAAACAAATCCCCCACTTCTACAAGGGGCATTTCAAAGCGCAAATCTGGTTTATCACTCCCATAAGATTCGATAGCTTCTTGATAGGTTAAGTGTTTAAAAGGAGGAGTAATTTCTACACCCACACAGCTAAAGACCGCTTTTAAAAGTGTCTCAGCCACCTCTATTACATCCTCTTGCGTACAAAAACTCATCTCTACATCAATTTGGGTAAATTCTGGCTGTCTATCTGATCGCAAATCCTCATCTCTAAAACATTTAACAATCTGGTAATAGCGATCCATGCCAGCAACCATTAAAATTTGTTTAAAAAGTTGGGGGCTTTGGGGAAGAGCAAAAAATTGCCCGTCATGAACACGGCTTGGGATTAAAAAGTCTCGTGCGCCCTCAGGGGTTGTTTTAGAAAGCATAGGGGTTTCAATCTCTAAAAAATCCAAAGAATCCAAACAATCGCGTACGGCCTTAGCAACTTTACTGCGCATTTTAAAAATCTCATAAGCCTTAGTGGAGCGCAAATCTAAATAACGATACTGCAAACGCAAATCCTCATTTACATTACTATCACCAATGCTAATAGGCGGGGTTAGGCTTTTGCTTTCAATGCATAGATCACTCAATACAACCTCAATTTGGCCGGTTTTAAGTTTGGGATTTTCTAAACCCTTTTCTCTAGCACGCACCACACCCTCAACAATGAGTACATCTTCATGCCTAACTAAACTAGCCTGCTCATAAGCTTTAGAGTTAGGATCACACACCAACTGCACCAGCCCGCTTTTATCCCTTAGATCAATAAAGATCACCCCTCCATGATCGCGGTAATTATGACACCAACCACAGAGTTTAACACTCTTTTTAAGATCAATTAGACCCACCTCTGCACATAACTGCGTTCTTAGCATGATTAACCCTTCACTTTTATTTGAGATATTCTTGTAAGAGTTCTTGGATTTCATCAGGGTGGGATTTGATCACAAACCCATCGGCATGCAAAGAATCGGCTAGTTGTTTATTAGACTCGCTACTCATAGATGAGTTAATGATAACGGGTAAATGTTTGGTTCTCGCATCTGCTTTAATGCGTCTAAGCACTTCAAAACCAGAAACTACTGGCATTTCTAAATCCGTTACAACCGCCCCGACTTGATCGATCATGTTTTCAGAAAATAAACGCTTAAGTAGTGCATCGCCATTGGGGAAAGCCTCGTATTTTAAATGCAAATTAGAAATAATTCTTTCCAGATGATGCATGGCCACCTGAGAATCCTCAGCAATAAAAATGAGTTTATCGCTTTTAATGGCATCTACAAACTGGGTTTTGAGTTGATCGATCTCTTGCATAGTTGGGAAAGTCTCTACTAGCATTTTTTCTACATCTAAAATTTGAATCACGCGATCTTGTTCAAAACGCGTGATCGCGCTCACTTTGCCACCTGTATTAAACCCCTGTTTATCCCCCACACTCACCTCAGCCCAATTTTTATGCACAATGTATTTAATCGCAAAGATTTTAAGCCCCACCACACAGCCTGAAAACTCGCATACAACCACCAAATTTTTATCACTCTGTATAGAGGCTTGGCTTAAATCTTGATTGGGAAACTTAGAATCAAAATATAACCACCGCCTAACATCAATGAAAGGTACAGATTCGCCACGAATGGTTAGAAAACCTAGCATCATGCTATCATTTCCCCCTACCGTTTCTGTAACATCTCCATCATAGTGGATAATTTCACGGATTTTAAAGATATTAATCGCGTACAATTCAGCATCGTTATTCGCATCGCTATCTAAAGTAAAACACAGAAACTGGGCTTCATTATTCAGGTGGAGAGAAATAATGCTATCAATATCGCCAACCAAAGTATCCCTTCTTAAGCTAATCTGACCTAAAATATTAAAATCCTGATTATAGCAAAGACCAGCAAATGATCCAAACTTTTGAGGACTACAAACACTTAGTAGACAAGCTTTGCCAGTACGCCTACCACTACTATGTACTAGCTAGCCCGCTGATTAGCGATGAGATCTACGATCAGCTTTATCGCCAAGTACTAGATTATGAGACAAAATATCCCCAAAACATTTTACCTTATTCGCCCACCCAACGCGTGGGTGGAGTGGTGTTAGAAACTTTGCCCAAACACACCCACAAAGTGCGCATGTGGAGTTTAGAGAATGTTTTTAATTTACAAGAGTTGCAGGTATGGATTAATCGTATTGTAGAATCTGAGCATGCGCTTAAGGCTAAGGGGCGCATTTCTCAAACATACCCTAGCGCCTCTTTTACCCGTTTTACTTGTTCGCCTAAACTTGATGGGGCTTCGCTGAATTTATATTATGAAAACGGGCAATTACAAAATGCGAGCATGCGCGGCAATGGTTTAGAGGGGGAATTAGTAACCCATAATGCTAAAACGATTCACTCAATCCCTTTAATCATTCCTTATACAAAACCTATTGAGATTCGCGGGGAAGTGGTGTTACAAAGAGAGGATTTTAAAGCCCTTAATGCAGAGCGCCTTAAGCAAAATCTCCCCCTCTTTGCTAATGCTAGAAACGCCACTGTTGGGAGTTTACGCCAACTTGATTCTAAAATTGCAGCCCAAAGAAAACTCACCTTTTACCCTTGGGGTTTAGGATTAGCTGAGGAAAAATACACCAGTTTAAAACAAAGCATGCAAATGGTGAAAGATTGGGGGTTTTTGTCTTTAGAATTTGTACTTTGTGAAAGTGTGCAGGCTATTGAAGAGACCTTTAAACTCTTTCATGCAAGGCGTTACCAAGCTAGCTTTGATGCTGATGGTATGGTGGTGATGTTAGATGATTTATATTTGCAAAGTATTTTAGGCTTTACAATCAAATCCCCGCGCTTTGGCTTTGCGTATAAATTCCCGGCTACAGAAAAACACACCAAACTTTTAGATGTAATAAATCAAGTGGGGCGTAGTGGGGTAATCACCCCGGTAGCGCTTTTAGAACCCATTAAGTTAGAGGGTGCTTGTATTTCTAAGGCCACTTTAGATAATTACACCCAAATCCAACAACAAGGTCTTATGATTAATGATACAGTGGTGATTGTGCGCAGTGGCGATGTGATTCCTAAAATCATTAAACCACTAAAGCATTTGCGCAATGGCACTCAAAAACCAATCATACCCCCCACCCATTGCCCGGCATGCCAAAGCGTTTTACAAAAACAACCCCTAAATGTGTGCCCTCAGTGTAATCTCCCTTTACTCTTAAAAAATAAGCCTAACTTTTGCCCCAAATGCCAAATCTTTTTTAAAAAGTACAGCCATTGCCCGGCATGCCAAACTCTTTTAGGCAAACAGCATAAAAAATGTCCACAATGCCAAAGCGATGTAACATTTCCTAAGCATTGTTTACAATGTGGCGGGGATTTAGAGTTAAAAGAATATTGTTACCGCTGTGATCTAGATTTAAGCCATAAAGATCGCTACCTTTTTTGTCCTAATAAGGATTGTATGGCTAGAGTCAAAGAGAGCATTGTTTATTTTGCCTCTAAACATGGGTTAGAAATTAAAGGTTTGGGGGATAAAGTGGTGGCGCAGTTATTACAGGCCGGATTAATCAAAGGGGTGATTGATCTTTACAATTTAGAGGAAAAAGCCCTACTTGAACTAGAGGGTTGGCAACAAAAAAAAGCACAAAATCTATTACAAGCCATTACTAAAAGTAAGCAAGCGCCCTTGTGGCGTTTTATTAGCGCTCTTGGGATTGAACACATTGGCAAAGGCGCAAGCAAGATTTTAGCGCAACATTTTGGGTTAGAGGTGTTTGATAAAACTTATGAGCAAATTGCTAGTTTAGAGGGATTTGGCGGCAAAGGATTAAAAGAGGAGGAGAAAAAAATAGCCGCTTCTTTTGTGCGCTTTGTAAAAGAAAATAGGGGGTTTATTGAGCAACTTTTAACTCTTATAAACCCCATAGCCACAGAAACAAAAGCTATCACTTCTTTTTTCAAAGATAAAAAGATCGTGATTACAGGCAGTTTAGAAAAACCGCGTGCAGAAATTACTACATTACTAGAAAATCTAGGCGCGTATGTACAAACTGGGGTGAGTTCTAAGACAGATTTACTCATCTATGGGGAAAACCCCGGGAGTAAATTAGAAAAAGCTAAAAAGTTAGGAATAGAGGTGATGGAGGAGATAACTTTTTTAGAGCGCCTTAAGAGTGAGGGGCAGGTTTAAAATAAAACCCCCATTATTTTAAAAAAATCCACCCATTTACTTTTTTATTTACTTTAACCCGCTAGAATTTTTCCGTTAATTTTTTAAAAAAGGATCTTCCATGTTTAGCCTTTCTAGATTTTGCGGGGGGGGGGGGGGTTAACTCTTCTTACTTTCCTCTCTTTTTCCTCTTTAGCTTTTTTACTTGTTTCTAAGGAGCTTGCATGCCTAATGTTTTAGAAATGGCTAGCTACCTTCAAAATCAAGCTTCTAATGCGGTTTCTTCTGATTCTTCTTCTAAATCTTCTGTGAACCATGAGAAAACGAAGTATGAGCAAATCCAAGACTACATTGAAGCCAAACGCAAACAAGAAGAAAAAAGACTAGGTGGGGATCAAGAGGCTGGACCTTTGCCTTTATGGTATTACAAGGGGGATAATTTAACCGCTTATGAGGATTATCTAAAGGCTAGCCAACAAGATAATGCAGAAGCCTATTTAGAGCTAGGGAAAATGGCAAAAGAGGGCATTGTTTTGCCCCAATCTTTCCTACTAGCACATTCTTATTTTAACAAGGCCATTGAGCTAGGTTCTATCCGAGCCTTAAGCCATTTAGGGTTTTTGTATTTGGATTTAGCAGAGAAAGAAATTAGTGGGGATGAAGAGAAAATAGCAGCACAACTAGGGGTGGATGCAATAGAGGAGGATGAGTTTAAAAAGGACAAGTTTAAAGACGAGATGATTAAGCGCTCCCGTGCGTGTCTTGAAAGTGCACATGTGTTAAAAGATGGGTGTGCTAATATAGGGCTAGAGAGAATCGATCATATAGAAGGAGATAGTGGCAACTGGTTTATCTGGGATGTGGAGGGGTGGGACCGTGGGAAGCATAGTGACTTTTCTGGCTCTATCGCCTTTAGCACTTTTAGCATTGATAATGTTATAACAGGTACTGGATCAGATTGGGAAGCAGTTGTTAGAGAGAAAGAAATGAAAGGGGAATGTCTCTATAAACATGAATTTTATGCTGGTTTTACCAGTGATTATAGATATGATAATGCGCAACATGTTATAGAAAGTAGGGTTGACAAATTTTTTGGTGATTTGTATGGTGATAGCTTTTATGCCACAATGGATGGGGTGAATGCCCGTTTATCTTTGAGTTACCTTAGAATCATTTATGAGCTCCGCGGTAATCGCACTAAAAAAGAGGACCAACAAAAAGCCTATGAAGATGCAAAAGAATACTATGAAAAAGGCATGGAGCGTGGGAGTGGGCGCTGTGCTTTAGAGTTAGGGGAATTGCGCAATAGTTTTTGGAATGGATATGGAAAGTTTGATGGCGCGCGCTATAAACTCTCTTCTTCTGAAAGAGATGCAAAAACCTTAGAATATAACCACACCACCCTTGCTTGTTTTAAAAGAGCGGTGGAGTTGCGTTTTAATAACGCTATTAAGCCCTTAATAGAGCTTTTAGAAGAACAGCAAAAATTGCTTGAAAAATTAAGTAAACATCCTAGCCATGCGATTTTAAGCACACAATACCAAGCAGATTTAAAAGAAGCTAAAGCCTTTGAATTAGCCATTAAAGAGGCTGAGGCTGAGGACTTTAAACAGATCAAGCCAGTAACACTCATGCCTAATTTTGCCAAAAATGTAGACTTTATAGCACCAGAACAAAAAGCTAAAAAAGAGGAGCAAAAAGTTAAACCCTTGTGGCAATATGGCAGAAACACCAAACAAGCCTTTAAAGATTACATGGAGGCTAAAGATAAGGATAACTCTTCTGCTTGGATAGAACTAGGTAAGATGAGCTTATTAGGTGTTGTGGTGCCTCCCGATCCAGCTGGGGCCGCGGTGTGCTTTGTTAAAGCTCAAAAGCTTGGGAATCCACAAGGCGACTATGGAATGTCTTTGTATGACGCAGTTGATTGGCGTTGGCATAGATGTGGACTTAAAAAAGAGGGTTTCAACCTAAATTATGAAACACCTCTTAAAATCACAGAGTTAAAAGAAGATCAATGGTTAATTTTCCCAATCAATAAGCCAGCTAATGAGAATCCAAGCGGATATACAGGTCGTCTGGTTGATGATTATCGGGTTGGCGGGGCAGAAGAGCATAGGGGGAGATGGTTGGATTATCCCGAGGAGTGGAGTAAAGCTGATTATGAGGAGGTTATAGAGGACATAAAGAAAGCCATAGAGAAGAACCAAGAGAGTGATATACAAGCTGATCTGCAAGCATGGTATGGGCTTTTGCGCATGAGTGCTGGATTAGGCGAAGAACAACTTGATAAAGTCAAGGGTGTAAAGAATACTAGGCGTGATGATGAATATAATGAAGATGATCTGTTGGGATTATATCATGCACGTTATTATATAAAAGCAAGAGATGGAGGTGAAGAACTTTATAAAAACCTAGCACACGACGCAGCTAATGAAGGGTATTCTAGTCTTGAAAAAGCCATTGCTAATGGTTTTATAGATGGGTGTTGGTTTTTAGGAACTAATGGATTTGTGCAGGACTGGTTAGTTGGGTTTTATAGAGCCTTAGAACTGGTGCGTGCAAAAACAATTGAGCATTATGGAGCTGATGATTTTGAGGGTGTTGAAGACTTTACAGGGCACATTGAATACGAGAAAGATATAGTCCCAGAGGCTTCTGATGATCTAGGCGAAGAGTTTTATGAGGAAAAGAGAAAACAAGCCCTCTTAAAAGGGGCTGAGGCTGGATCGGCTATGTGTGCTGCAGAAGCCTATGAGTGGATTGGGGAGGAATTAGAAGGGGAGTTTGCACAGCGCAACGCACAGATTGCATTTTTAACCCCTTTCTTTGAGGAGCAAAGATCTTTTAGGGTGTTAGATAAATTGCTAGAAGTGCTAAAAGAACAGATTGATTCGTATGAGGAAGATCTAATCTCATTACCAACCTGTGAAGAAGAGCACTATGAGCAGTATAAAGAAGCCTATGAACGCTATATAGCACTTCTCAAGCAAGCAGGCTGGAGTGTAGAGGAATTAAAAGCCTATTATTCTAAATGCTCTGCTTATTTATATTTTTAAGGAGAATAGATGGAAAAACAGAAAAAAGTAACCCCCTCTTTTTTCAAAGATAAAAAGATCGTGATTACAGGTACTTTACAAAGTTCGCGTGCAGAAATCACTACATTGCTTGAAAATCTAGGCGCACATGTACAAACTGGGGTGAGTTCTAAGACAGATTTACTCATCTATGGGGAAAACCCCGGGAGTAAATTAGAAAAGGCTAAAAAGCTAGGGATAGAGGTGATGGAGGAGGTAACTTTTTTAGAGCGCCTTAAGAGTGAGGGGAATGATCAAAAATAAAACCATAGACTTTATTGGTATTTTTAATTTTAAGGAGAATAAATGAAACAAGAATATATAGAAATCACGCTAGAGGTGCTTAAAGAGGCTAAAGGTCCTGTGTCTATTTATGATCTTTATACAAAGGCACAAGAACTTTATGATGCGGGCAAAATTGATAAAATGTTTAGCATAGCTAAAGATAAAGCTGATAAAGCTTACTACCCCGTGTGGCTAGCCCTAAGAAATGGTGAAAAACTCCCCTTTGTAAAGGTTGCTGATTGCCCTATTACCATTGCGCTTAAAGAATATGCGGGGAATGTGAGCACAGAAAGTATACAGGCTAAATCTAAAGAGAATAATTGTTATGAGCGCCGGTTACATCCCCTAGTGGCTTATTTTGCCAACGAAAAATGGGGCACACATACCAAGACTATTTATCATGAGAGCGCACTAAAATCTAGCAAGGGCAAGAACTCTTGGCTCTATCCGGATATGGTGGGGGCAAGCTTTGCTTATAAAGATTTTGATCCTGCTTTGCGCGAATTTGTAGAGAAGTTTGATTTGTTGCCTTTAAAACTCTTTTCTTTTGAGCTCAAACAAGAGATCAATTTAAGCAATTGTAGAGAACACTACTTTCAGGCAATTAGCAATAGTTCTTGGGCACATGAGGGCTATTTAGTAGCAGAGAGGTTAAATACTAAAGATCATGATTTAATGGATTTATTAAAACGCTTACACGCTAGCTTTGGCATTGGGGTTATTTTGCTTGACACCGAAGACATGCTAAAAAGCTGCGTGCTTTTTAACGCCCGCCTTAAAGACAATTTAGATCACACCATGCTAGGCGAGTTGTCCAAAAACTCCCCTGATTTTCAAGAGTTTTTAAAGACTTTAAGCCTTTTTCACGGCGCAATTAAGGCAAACATGTGCGAACAAACCAAATTTCAAGGCTTTGAAGAAGTCTTCTCAAGCCATGATAAATTAAAAGAATACATCGAGCTGGAGTTAAAAGAGACCCAAAAGGTTTAGCTTACTTAATCTGTGGCTTGTGTTTTAGATATGTAAATCTTAAGAGAGGAGGGAAAAGCTATGGTTGGATAAGTGCCCTTTAGGGGTGCTCAATAAGAGCGGGTAAAGGTTTTTGTTTTAACTTTTAAAATTTTTAAGGAGAAGATTATGGCAATTAGCACAGCGGTTCAAAAGGGTTCACATGTTTATGTCTATAATGAAAAAAACCAACATACACATACACATGATGGAGAATTAGTGGGCTTTACTAGTAGCACGGTATCTGTCAAAAAAGGCAGCCATACTTATGTTTATAATGAGAAAGGACAGCACACAGCTACGCACTAACCACTTGTCACCATTTGCACTATTAGCCCCTAGTTGGGGCTATTTTCATTCTTAGCTTTTTAATCAAAGGGATTTTCATGGTATCTAAAAAATATCTATTAAGTAAGATAGATGAGATAAATAAAATGATTAAGAGGGTTAGAACAGATACTGCTAATCTACAAGAGAGCATGCATGCCTTGATGTATCTAATTATGAGTAAACGCACCATCATCACTAATCAACACATCCAACCTACTTCTCAAGCCCTTAAAACCTTACAAAATACTTTAAAAGATTGTATAGAAGTGATAAAAGAATATTCTGATATTACAGAAGAATATGCTTTAAAAAAATATGGTTATTGCGGTAGGACAGAATATAATTTACAAGAGTTTCAAGAAGAACATCTAACAAAATGTTTAGAAAAAATAGAAGAAGGCATAGAACTACACCATAAAATGGATACACGCTTAGGCTGGAATGAACAAAACCCTAAATTAAGTTTGGAAGGCAAAACATCAGAGGAAGTGGCGTTTAAAGATGCTTATGATCGTTTGCGCGCGGATGCTGTTTTAAAATTATTAGAAGATCTGGATGTGTTTTTACCCAATATCAACAAGAACTTAGAGGTTTTTGAGGAGGCTTTGGGGGATTATTTGCATTGCTAAAGTTGCAGTCTGAGCTAGCATAACACACAACCGCCAAAGCCACTAAGCATAACCTTTGATACACTCCCCGCGCGTTAATCTTGTAGGATTGATAGGATCATCATAGGCTAGCTAGCGGCGATCTAGCACCTCTACTCTTTAGAGTAAAGCCTTTACTTTGGCAATTACAGCACAAAACCTTTAGCATGGCGCCTTAATCTATTTAGCTAAAGTTAGAGGCTTAGCGCGCAACCAGTAACTGCGCTTTGGCACTCTTGGGGGCTAGCTCCCTCAAACCCT
This sequence comes from Helicobacter suis, assembly GCF_902196135.1. Lineage (GTDB taxonomy): Bacteria > Campylobacterota > Campylobacteria > Campylobacterales > Helicobacteraceae > Helicobacter > Helicobacter suis_A. The sequence goes on from NZ_CABIKE010000002.1 coordinate 132,819, forward strand.
TTAAAGGCGGCTTTAGAAATTCATTAGCAGGGATCTTACAAAGTTTAAAACTTAATGTATTTTTACAACCAGCGCGTTATTTGCTAAAGCATAAATTCAAGGATCAGAGATGTATCAAGCTAGAAATGTTATACCACGGTTCAGAAACCCCAACCACTCAAGTAGCTAGGGTTTTGCTTAAGAATGGTTTAAATGGCACAGAAAAAAACTTTAGTGCGAACAACCACACCCGCCTCCACAGCATTTACCACTGGATTGTCCTTTTAAAATTTCTTGTTCAGAAGGTTCTCTAAAGCCTAAAACCTTGAGTTTAAAGCTCAGTTCTTTACCAGCTAAGGGGTGGTTATAATCTAGCATCACCATGTGATCGCTAAAATCTTTCACACTCACCTGCACACTCTCTTGGTTTTCCCCTTGTCCAAATAAAGTCATGCCTCTTCTTAGTTCAATGTTTTCAAACTGATCACGAGGGACTTCTTGGAGGTAATCATTGCGGTATTCTCCATAAGCTTCATGGGGAGGAATTTGTAAGGTAAGGGTTTCTCCAACTTTAGCCTGTGCAACTGCCTTTTCAATCCCGATAATTACCTGCCCTGCTCCCATTAAAAACTCTAATGGCTGTTTACCAATATTAGAATCTAAAACTTCTTGGGTGATGTGATCGCGGACTTCATATTCAATAATGGCAATTTGATTTTGCATAAACATCCTTTCTTGTGGTTTTGTACTCAGTATTTTAGCGTGTTTTTGTCTTTTCTTCTAAAATAACTTGCGCTTTTTTGCCCTGTGGGCTTTCTGGGTAGAGCTCAACAAGGGAGCGCAAGAATTTATGATAGTTTGTCCAATCTTTAAGTGCTCTGAAAGCAAAAGCTGTATGCCAGAGTAAAATTGGCATGTAAGAGGTTTTATCTTGAATCAAGGCGCTTTTTTTGAAAAGTTCAATAGCCTCTTTGTAGGCATTATCCATATAAGCAGCCTCACCTGCTAAGTAGGCATAATATGCTGGTCTGTAGGGCAGATTTGCTAACCAGACAAAGCGCACCTTAGCCTGTGCATATTGTTTTTGTCTAAATAACTCCAATCCTTCTCTAGCAATGGCTTCTTTTTTTGAAGGGTCTTTATCAAAGGAAGGGGCATTTTGTTTTGTTTTCATCTGGAGCATTTGCTCTTGAATGGCAGTTAAGTCTTTTAACTTTTGGGTATTGATGCTAGCTTGTTCATCAATAGATTTTTGTAAGGCCTGTAGTTTGGTTGCAAATTCTGTATGCATTTGTGCTAATAGCTTATTGGTATCATCGGTTTTTTTTTCAAACGCTGCTAGGGCTGCCTGATTAGCCTGTATCTGACTTTTAAGGTTATTGATCAAATCTGCTTGTTGTTTTAAAAGATTAGTCTGCATATCTTGCATACTTTTAAGCGTCTTTAAAGTGTTGGCGTGCACAACAAGCGTATCGGTTGCCCCTTTAAGCTTAAGCGCTTGGCCTTCTACCAAACTTTTTAAACCATCCTGCCCTTGTAAAAGCGTATCTGTCTGGCTTTTAAGAGTGGTGAGAATATCTTGTAAGTTTTTATTACTAGATTTAAGAGTGTTTAACTCCTGTTTAGTGGCCCCGCTTTGTAAGTCAAAGGCTGAGGGCTCGGCTATTAAAAGAGTACCCACTAAAGAAAGGCAATAACGCACCCTATTCTTCTACCACCTTAATATCAACACGGCGGTTTTTACGGTAACACGCTATATTTTTGTCTTGGCAACTAGGTTTGGTTTCCCCAAGACTTACTATATGGATTGTATCTTGGGCAATCCCTTTAATTGCAAGGGCTTGTTTGACACTTAAAGCGCGTTTATTACCTAGAGCAAAATTATACTCCCCACTGCCAAATTCATCAGTATTGCCCTCTAAAAGTACTTTCATCTTCGATTCTTTGATCTTTTGGGCAGCTTGATCAATGACATTTTCCATATCTGCCCGGATATCATACTTATCAAAGCTAAAATACACTTGCCCCACAACAGTTCCACTCGCTATTTGTGGTTTTGGTTTTTCCTGTGGAGCGGGTTGTTCATGCACTTGCTCTTTAGGCACTGTTTTATTTTCTGGAGGTTGAGGGGCGGCTTGTTGCGCACTTGGCGGTGTCTGCTGCGCTGTTGGTGTAGAATTTACTTGCCCAGAACACCCTATCATGAATGCACACGCCAACACAGAACCACTCCAAGCCCACTTTTTCATAAAATTCCTTTAATCTAACAAAGTAAGCCCCAATTATACACGCTACTCTCTTAACCGCCTATAAATTACCAATCAAAGGATTGGATTTCTAGATTTTCTAGTGGAAAGAGATAACTTTGGTTTGAATCTAGCAAAATCACCCCTAGCGCACTTTGCGATGCTGCCTTTTTTAAAAACATCACGGCTTTACCATCGTAAGAAAAACGAGGCATTTGATTAATGCCACTCACAGTTAAGCGCCGAACATAATCGCTTTTAAGGGTGATGAGGTGTAAATTAAAAGTACTTTGTCCATTGGCATCTTTATCCTCACGGCTAACATATACGATATTATCCCCAGAGGCTGTTAGCGAATCGTTGTTTTTAGAATAAAACACCACCTGTTCTACTGGGGCACTTTCACGGAGTTTTTTAAGATAAATATTAGGATAACCAGAGCGATCGGAAACAAAAACCATAGCTTTTTCATTATCCACAAAAGTACCCATCACATCAATACCGCTATAAGTTGTCAAGCGTTTGAGGTTTTTTTTGAGAGTGTCGTAGAGAAAAATATCGGTTTGTCCATCTGGAGCTAGAGATAAAAGTAATTTATTCCCATCCTTACTCACACTAGAAACAGCGGCCATGCCAGAACTTTGTGTGATCACCTCACTTTTACCCGTGTGTATATCGTATTTAATGATCGTGGGCTCACGCAGATACTGGGTAAAATAAATCGCGCTTTGATTAGCATTGGCCCATTTAGGGAAAATATTTAAAAGATTGTTTTTAATGATCTCTTGTTGGTAGGATAGTGTGTAATCGGCTATAACAATACTAGTTACTCCCGGACTTAGATATTTAGCAAACACCACCATGCGCTGCATCCAAGCAATAGAGGGGGCTTGGATTAAAGCGTTGGTATCAATGGCTATGTTGTGGGCGATGAAGGGATAGAGTGCTTTGGTGTTAAATGTGTAATCTTTGTTACTTTTAATGGAACGATTGGCGATGTCATAGAGAGTGGCATGGATTTGGTGGTTTTGATCTGCTTTCATTTCTACTAAAATCTGGATGCCTTTTGTCGCTAGAGTATCATAAGAGGGGGTTTGTGTTTGTATTTGGGGTGTGCCCGCCACTTCAAAATGCCCGCTTATTTTCAAATCAGAGGCTAATAAATGGGCAATTTTTTTTAAATAGGGGTCTGTATTCTGATAGGAAATCGCAACTTTGGGTAATTTTCCAATGGTTTTAACAATATCTAGGGTTGCATCGGTGGCCAACAAAGAAGTATAGCACAACAAAAAAAGCCACAAAATCCGCATCATTAATCCTTTGTTTTAAAATTCACCCTCAAGGTGATCATGCGCTTTTGAGGGTTGGGGGGGAATGTTTGTTTTTGTAAAGAGAGTAGAAGCGTTTCTATTTCTTGATTATAAGCTGCAAAGGGCGAATACTGCACAATGCTAAAGCTTAATTGTCCGGTTGTAGAGATTGTGATGAGCACGCCTACAGAAGCCTTTTGATAAAAACTAAGTTTCCATTTGGCATAAAGAATTTTATAAATCTGTGCAAACCACTTTTTTTCCTCCTCAGAAGAGGGGTTTTCTTCTTTAGGGATTTGTAATTCCATGTGTTTATCCTGCAAGGTTTTAAGGCTACTATCAAATTGATTAAGGCTATCTTGCAATGCTTTAAAATCCTTGTTGTGTTGGCTAAACTGGATATTGCGCAATAATTCTTGCGCGCGTTTGATTTGCTGGATCTCTTTTGGGTTAATGGAGGCCTTTTTATCAGGCAGGGCAGCAAATATGTTTTTAACACCTAGATCCTCTTTAAAGGGATTTGGATTACTTGGCAATTTAGCAACATCGCTAATAAAATCCACATCTAAAGTTTGATCAGGCAGAGTTAAGGGGCTATCTTTTTGGTGTTGTAATAAGAGAAATAAAAGGAGGGCATAACACAGAATGGCTAAAAAGCCACTACCAAAGAAAAAACCTTTATTTTCCATTAGGCACTAGTAACTAGAGAAACCCTGTGAAACCCTGCCTCTCTAATATTCTTGAGGAGATAAATAATTTTGTCATAGGTTAATCGTTTGTCTGCTCGCACATGGACAGCTATATCTTTATTATACTTTTTAGCCAAAAGGTGAAAAGAATCCGGGAAAGAGGCAAAGCTATAAACTTTATCATAAATATAAATTTTGCCCTGAATATCCATGCGTATTTCTAAAATCTGAGCTTTAGGAGCACGGGCACTTGGAGAACCTTTGGGTAATTTAATGTCTTCTTTATAAGTGATAGTAGGGGCTGTAAGCATTAAAATAGCTAAAAGCACTAGCATAATATCCACTAAGGGCGTGATATTAAGCTCAGGTTTATCGCTATCCCAACCTTCAAAATCCATTACTGCATGCCTTCCTTAGCAATGAGCATATCAATTTGCATTTGTACATAAACGGATAAATCATAAACTTTGCGCTTTAAGATGAGAAAAAAGGAATAAGCCGGAATTGCGGTTAAAATACCTGCTGCTGTAGCCACTAGAGCTTTAGAGATAGTAGGCGCGATCACCTCAAAAGAAACTTGCCCCCCCAAATGCCCAAAGGTTTCTAAAATTTCTACCACCGTTCCAAAAAGTCCAACAAAAGGTGCAGTGCTAGCAATAATGCTAAGTACCACAAGTCCGGTAGTATTTTGGCGCAATAATTGGCTTTTCCACACAGCTAGCCACTCTTTGGAAGGTTTGTCTACATGTGTGGCTTGAAGATGCAAGTCTTTCTGTGCGCCTCCCATAATAGCCTCTAAAGATTGCTTTTCTTTCAGGATATTAGTCTTAATAGAAACATACTTATAAAAAAAGACCCATAAGGTTAAGATAAAATAAATAGAAAGAAGGATCAAGACAAAGAGAGTAACAAGCCCACTACTGGCTAAGAAATTTTCTACTAAGGCCATAGCTTATCTTAGACCATGCGCTTCAATTTTAGCAATCACGCTAGAGATGGCTAGGCGATCGGAAGTGGCATCCTCTAAGAGTTTTTTAGCCTTATACACTTCATCATCACCCTTAATAAAGACCGCCCCATCGGCTAAAATATCCACACTCTTATGTTTAACTTCCACATAACCCCAGTTAATAGCAATCAGACTCACCTGCCCCCCTCTTTCAATTTCAATCACCCCGCTTTTAAGCAAAGAGACCATATTGCTATGCCCCTCTAAAACCCCAAATTCTCCCTCTTCTCCGGGTAAGGTGATGCGATCTACCCTCCCTGAAAAGATAGAGCCCTGAGGCACTACGATACTAACCAGTAATCCCATGCACTTCCTTTAAGATGCGTTCTTTTTATCCTTACCTTCAGCCTTCATTTTTTCGTATTTTTCTATCACTTCTTGGATACTACCCACCATGTAAAAGGCATTTTCTGGTATCTCATCATATTTACCCTCTAAAATCCCGCCAAAGCCCTCCAAAGTCTCTTTAAGGGTTACATACTTACCCGGACTACCTGTAAAGACCTCAGCCACAAAGAAAGGTTGGGAGAGAAATTTTTCTACCTTTCTAGCGCGCTCTACAATCTTTTTATCCTCTTCAGAAAGCTCATCCATACCCAAAATAGCGATAATATCTTGTAAGTCTTTATATTTTTGTAAGATTTGCTGGGTGCCTGTGGCGATGCGGTAATGTTCATTGCCAATTACCTGCGCGTCTAAAATCCTTGAAGTAGAATCAAGTGGATCAACAGCTGGATAAATCCCTTTCTCTGCAATTTTGCGATTAAGCACCGTGGTAGCATCTAAATGCGCAAAAACAGAGGCCGGAGCCGGATCTGTCAAGTCATCTGCAGGTACATAAACAGCTTGAACAGAAGTAATAGAGCCGTTTTTAGTAGAGGTGATGCGTTCTTGGAGTTTACCCATCTCGCTAGCTAAAGTGGGTTGATAACCCACAGCTGAGGGCACACGCCCCAAAAGCGCAGACATTTCCGCACCAGATTGGGCATATCTAAAGATATTATCAATAAACATCAAAATATCTAAGCCTTTTTCATCGCGGAAATACTCCGCCATAGTCAGGCCCGTAAAAACAATGCGATTTCTAGCCCCGGGTGGCTCATTCATTTGCCCATAACACAGGGCTACTTTATCTAACACCCCCCCCTCTTTCATTTCATGGTATAAATCATTGCCCTCTCTCGTGCGCTCACCCACACCGGCAAAAACAGAATAACCGCTATGTTTATAAGCCACATTGTGAATCAATTCCATAATGATCACGGTTTTACCCACACCCGCACCCCCAAAGAGCCCTACTTTACCGCCTTTAGAATAGGGCGCTAGTAAATCTATCACTTTAATCCCGGTTTCAAACATCTCGGTTTTAGTGCTTTGCTGTTCAAAAGTGGGAGCAGCGCGGTGGATAGGCCATTTCATAGGTTCTTTAAGGGGTTCTTGTTTATCAATCACATCACCCACGACATTAAAAATACGGCCTAGCACTTCCTCCCCTACAGGTACTTCAATCATTTTACCCCGCGCCATGACTTTTTGTCCTCTTGTAAGCCCCTCTGTCATGTCCATTGCAATGGTGCGTACGCGGTTATCACCCAAGTGAGCTGCTACTTCTAAAACAAGCTCTCTAGCCTGATCTTCAAAGTGATAACTGACATCTAAAGCCTCATAAATAGCGGGTAAATAGTTTTCAAACTCTACATCTACCACAGGCCCCATAACCTGAATAATTTTTCCTTCCATGATCTTCCTTTATTTAATCGCTTCTACGCCTGCGTTGATTTCTACTAACTCAGTCGTGATTGCCTCTTGACGGGCTTTATTATATGAGACGGTGAGTGTGCGTACTAAATCAGTGGCGTTATTCGTAGCTGTATCCATAGCCTGCATTCTAGCGCTGTGCTCTGCTGCTAGCGAATCTAGCAAAGCATAGTACATGTTAAAATCAATGAATTTTTTAGCCAAAGAATCTAAAATAGCCCCCTCCTCATCATCAGGTTCAACCACAATTCCCTCTTTTTCCTCCTGCGCATCATCTTGAAGATGCGTACCAAAATCTAGGGGTAAAATAGTCTGGATTTTAATCTCTTGAGAGATCATGTTTTTAAAACCATTATGAATAATGAGTACACTATCTGTTAGCCCGTTTAAATAATCTTGCACGGCCTTATTAATAAAAGCACTGGCTCTATCATAATCGGGTGCAGAACTTAAATCTAGCGCTTGATCTAAAAGGCTAATGCCATTGTAGGTAAAATAAGCCACGCCCTTTTTGCCAACTCCGCGCAAACGCACCTTGATATTTTGATTCTTATAAGTATTGATTAAACGCATCACCTCTTTAATCGTTGTTGTATTAAACCCGCCACACAGACCCTTATCAGCGGTAACAAAGATGATGTCAATCTTCTGGACTTCTAAGTGTTCTAATTTAAGAAAATACTTACTCTCAATGCTCTTTAAACCTCTACTTTTAATCTTGGTACAAATATCTGCAAAGACTTCATTAAGCTTTTGAGCAAATACCCTAGAGCGGCGCGTTACTTCCTCTGTTTTTTTAAGTTTAGAGGTAGAAACCAGTTTCATAGCGCGGGTAGTTTTTTGGGTATTTTTAACACTGGCAATTTTTTTACGGATTTCTTTTAGGCTGCCTCCCATATCTTTCTCCTAGAGAGTCAAACTTAGTTTAAATTCTTCAATCGCCACTTTTAGCATGGCCTCTAAATCCTTATCTAGCGCCTTTTTAGTGCGGATATCCTCAAGGATATTAGGGTATTTAGACTCTAAAAAGGGATAAAGGCTTTCCTCAAAAGCCACCACTTTTTTAGTGGGTATCCCATCTAAAAAGCCCTTAACTCCGGCATAAATCATCACGATCTGTTTTTCAATAGGTAAGGGAGAATAGGGGGGTTGTTTGAGCACCTCTACCATTCTTTGCCCGCGTTCAAGCTGTTTACGGCTCGCCTCATCTAAATCAGAGGCAAATTGGGCAAATGCTTGCAATTCGCGGTACTGCGCTAAATCTAAGCGTAAAGTCCCGGCTACTTGTTTAGTGCCCTTAATTTGAGCCGCTCCCCCTACCCTAGAAACAGAGAGGCCTACATTAATGGCTGGGCGAATCCCGGAATAAAATAAATCGGTTTCTAAAAAAATCTGCCCATCTGTAATAGAAATCACATTAGTAGGGATATAAGCAGATACATCGCCTGCTTGGGTTTCAATAATGGGCAAAGCAGTTAAAGAACCCGCCCCTTTTTTATCACTCATTTTAGCAGCGCGCTCTAACAGTCTAGAATGGATATAAAACACATCACCCGGGAAAGCTTCACGCCCGGGAGGCCGTCTTAAAATCAAGGAAATTTCGCGATAAGCCACAGCATGTTTACTCAAATCATCATAAACAATGAGTGCATGCCGTCCTTGATCTCTAAAATGCTCCCCAATTGTTACCCCAGCATAGGGAGCAAGGTACTGCATAGCCGGCGAGGCAGAGGCCGGAGCATTGATCACAATGCTATATTCCATAGCGCCATATTCCTCAAGTTTATGCACCACCTGAGCCACCGTAGACTCTTTTTGCCCAATAGCAACATAAATACAGATCACATTTTGATCTTTTTGATTAATAATTGTATCAATGGCGACGGTGGTTTTACCTGTTTGTTTATCCCCAATGATAAGCTCGCGTTGCCCGCGCCCAATAGGCACAAGTGCATCAATGACTTTAATACCGGTTTGTAAGGGTTCATGCACGGATTTACGATCCATAATCCCCGGGGCTTTTTGTTCTACAAAACTAAAAGCATTAGCTTCTATGGGGCCTTTGCCATCAATGGGTTCGCCTAGTGTATTAATCACCCGCCCCACTACCGCATCGCCTACGGGTACTTTCATAAGTTGTTTGGTGCGTTTAACACTTGTGCCCTCTTTAATATTTCTCCCCCCACCAAGCACAATCACCCCGACACTTCCTTCCTCTAAATTAGAAGCCAAGCCCCTATCGCCGGTATCAAATTCAACCACCTCATAAGACATCACATCTTTAAGCCCATAAACTTTAGCAACGCCATCAGCATAAGCAATCACCCGCCCCACTTGCGTGATGTTAATATCAGGCGCAAAACTTTCAATGCGTTCTTTAATGATAGCGCTAATTTCTTCTGCTTTTAATTTTAACAATTTATCTCCTTTGTGGTTTTACACCGCTTCCATAATATGCCGTTTGAGCTGTTTAAAAAAATAGTCTTTATAAAATGCAATCTCAATTTCTAAATCCGGAATATCTAACCGCAATCCTTCTTTATCTTGATGGAATATTTTAAGTTCCAAAGAGATATTTAGATAGGCTGAAACCTCTTGTTTTAACTGCTCAGCCTGTTTAGAAGGGATATTTTGATTACAATACAAGTAGCCTTGATAAATATTTTTCTTGCGCTGTGCCTGTGCTAATAACTCTTGATAAATTAAAGGCAAAAGGGAGAGTCGTTTGTGGATTGTTAAAAGAGCGATTAAGTTATGCAGTTTGCCCTCTTTTTGCTCTAAAAAGGAAGTGAGAATGTCTTGCTTTAGCGATTCTGGATAATAAGGAGAGGCAATTAATTCTAAAAAATCCGGATGATTATAAAGCGCACAGATCGTTTCTAAACCCCCCATAGTGGCCTCAAGTTCCTCTGGGCTTAAACTACGGCGCAAAGCCTCTGTATATTTTTTAGCGATGAGTGCAATCATTGCGCTACTTTTTGGTGGATTAGGCGCATATAAACCGGCACGCTAAGGGCAGTTTCTGAAGCATTAAAGAGGGTGTCTAAAACCTCCGCAATCGCCTCTTCTTGCATCTTTTCCTCCTCTTTTTCCTGCATAGAGCGGTAGTTTTTAATCAATTTTTCAATCATAACTTTAGACTGCTGATCGTATTTTTGGGTGAGTAAATAGGCCTCTTGTTTGGCATTTGAGACAATTTGGCTGGCTTGTTGTTTAGCTTGTTCTAGGTTAGATAAAGCCTGTTCTTTTTCCTCTTTGACAGACTGGCGTTGATCTTGTAAACTGCTTAGCTTATCAGAAATTTTAGAACGCCTTTTAAGTAGCGCTTTTTTAAGCATACTGCCTGTGAAGTACCACAAAATGCCTAAAAAGAGCAAGAAATTTAACACCCGCATTAGAATATCTGTTTGCCCCACTTGCATAGGCATGCCCACAGCCATAGCGCTTAAAATGATAATTCCAACCAACACACGCTCTAACAAAACCAACCTTAAACTTGAGATATTTTAAGCTTTAAAGAAGCCTCTAAAGCTGGTAAATCCTGCGATAATTGTAATTTTAAATTACTTTTAGTTTCCTTTAATGTGGCACAAAACTGGCGGTACTCCTTGTTAAGCTCCTCCTCTTTTTGGGCCACTACAGACTCATAATTAGCATGGGCGCTAGAAAGCGCATCTTGTAAAATTTTATCCGCTTGAATCCGCGCCTCCTTGAGAAGATCTTGTGCTTCTTTTTTGTAAGCAACCACTTCCCTTTGGATTTGCTCAATGCTTCTTTGATCTTTAGCCACTGCCTCTTTGCGCGCGTCCATATTAGCCAAAATAGGGCGGTATACCCAAATATTTAGCAAGAATAGCAAAACCAAAAAGGTTACAAAGACCACAGCCATTAAATAAATATTAATTGAAATGTTCATGTTTAATCCTTAAGTGTAAGCGCGCATTCTAACAAAATCTAACTTTCTGATGGCTTAGCGGTTAGCGTAGTAAATATTACCCGCAATTAATAGGCCTCCATCCTCTAAAATCTGGGCTTGTTGTAAAGAGATGCGATCATTTTCATGTTTAAAAAATTGGTTTTGGTGGTTGTGGGTAAAATCTTGGCAATAGGCGTTATAAACATCTTGCCAACTGGGTTTTGTTTCTAACTTTTCTAAAAAAGTATGTAAAGTAGTCTCAGGGCACACATCTAGTGCGCCATAGTGCTTAGATTCTAAATTAAGCCCGATCCCACAGATTAAAGTATCACGATAAATTTGAGTCATCACCCCCCCGATCTTACGCTCCTCCTTATAAAGATCATTAGGCCATTTAAGCCACACCTCAGATTTGCCAAGATCATGCAAACTCTCTTTAAACAGATAACCAAAGTATAAACTCCAACTTTGCATGGGTACTCCTACTTGGATTTTCCATGCAAAAGAAAAGGTTAAAGCCCTTTTTACACTCTCCCACTTTTGCGCACGGCTACCTACACCCGCGCTTTGGTATCTAGCCCACACACAAATAGGCGCGCTTAACCCGCCCTTTTTAATTTGTTCTACTAGGTATAATTGGGTGGAGGGTAGGGTTTTAAAATATAAAATTTTCACTAATTTAAAATCCCCCCAACCCTTAAGCGTTTCCCGCTTAAATAACTTTTAGCGGCGATCTTTTGTTTGCCCGGAGCCTGCAAAGCTGTAATTTTAAGTACGCCTCTTAAACAACCTACCAAAACACTTTCCCCCTCTAAGGCTAGAATTTCTCCTTCTTGATAGCAATCTTGAGTATTGATAAGCCCAACTCCAAAAAGCTTTAGCCCGCTTTTTAAAAAAACACCCGGCCACGGGGTATAAGCCAGAGATTTTAAATACACAGCTTTAGCGCTATTAAATGCAACAAGCCCGTTTTCTTTGCTGATTTTCTTACAATAGGTGGCTTTAGTGTGATCTTGTGAAATGGGGGTGATTTGTTCTAGTTGGTTTAAAACTTTTGCTACTAATCTAGCTCCCATGCAAGCTAGCCGCGTACCTAATTCCTCAGCGTTATAATCCCTATCTTTGATAAAAGAATCTACGCCTAAAATATCCCCTGCATCCATCTGGGCACTCATTTTAATCACGCTCACCCCAAATTCGCTTAAATCATGTAAAATCATCTCTTGTATGGGCGATGCACCCCTAAATTGGGGTAAAAGCGAGCCGTGCAAATTAATACAGGGGGCTAAATTTAGAAGCGATTGGGGTAAAATTTTACCATAGGCAACCACTACAACTATATCTGGTTTGAGATTATCAATGATTTCTAAAGTTGAATCATCTATTTTTGAGGGTTCAAAAATGGGGATAGGTAATTGTTTTTCTTGGATAAAAACCTTAGTGGCACTGTCTTTTATTTGCTGTTGTCTGCCAAAGGGTTTACTAGGCTGGGTGATCAAGCCCACTACTTCAAACCCCTCCTCTAGCAAATGCGCAAGCACCACTTGGGCAAATAAAGGAGTTCCCATAAATAGGATTTTCATGCTGCTTTTTAAAAATTTGTTCCACCCTCCCTCAGATGACTAAGGCACACAAGATACCAAGCGGCTCTGCTGTGTTTCCACCCTGAAGCATTAGCTTAATACCCCATTGCATAGGTCTAAGGAAAGGCTGGCGGACTTTATCCTAAGTTTGCTTACATTTTGATAAAATGCTAGGTTAAATTAGGAGAGAGAAATGTTTAAACGAAGAATAGGGATTGTACTAACTACGGCTTTTGTTGTGTTATTATTTTTAACCGGTTGTACAGGAGGTCGGGCACAATTACAGCATTTTGATCAACTCTATTACACCGGCTCTCTCTTCTCCAATGCCTATGCTTTTTCTAAAAAAATGGCTAAAAAAAACCATAGCAATATTTTATTATGGGATTTACAAAAGGGGATGAGTGCTTTAATGCAGGGGGATTACTCTAAATCTTTGCATGCACTTGATGCGGCTGAATTTAGATTTAACCACCACCAAAACCTCTTTACAAAATCTTTAAGCACCGTAGGGGCTGTTTTTGTCAATGACAATGTGCGTACTTATACCGGTAATATTTATGAGAGTGTGTTTATCAATTATTACAAAGCTATGGATTATCTTCTTTTGCATGACCGCGCAAATGCACGGGTGGAGTTTAACCGCGCCAACGATCGCCAAAGAAGAGCCAAAGAATTTTATAGCAAGGAGATTAGAAGGGCTATTGATAAAATGCGTGAACAAGGTTCTTCGCGTTTAGACGCCGCCCAATCAGATGTGAAGGTACAAGAAATCCTAGCCTCTCAATATTCTAACTTGGATAATTTTTACGCTTATGAGGATTTGATTAACCCTGTTGTTTCCTATCTCTCTGGCCTTTTTTTTGCCCTAGATAATGATACCTCTAAAGGACTAGACTATATCAAGGAGGCCTATGGAATCAGCCATTCTACAACCATAGGAGAGGATTTACTCTTTTTTTCCCACCCATCGTCTAGTAGATTCACATGGATTTTTATTGAAGATGGCAAACAAGCCACCAAAAAAGAGTTTAAAATTAATATCCCTCTCCCCACGCCCGATGGCATTTATGATGCTAGTTTAGCCCTCCCACAACTCAAGGTTGGCCGTGATTTTCATAATTCCTTTAGCCTACGGATTAACAACCAGCAACAAACATTTGAACCCTTGTTATTTTTAGATGGCTTAATTGCTAGCGAGTTTAAAAAACAACTCCCCTATATTCTCACAAGAGCCATTACCTCAAGTGTACTTAAATTAGGCATTGAAGCGGTATCTAATCAGTATTTGGGTTGGCTAGGGGGGTTATTTTCCTCCCTTTATGCGGCTGTGAGTACTTCTGCTGATATCCGTTCTGCTAGTGTCTTTCCCCATAAAATTTATATTTTACGCCTTAGTAATTCTCATAAGAGTCGCGTGCATATCCAAGCAGATGGGCAAGATATTTATACCTTTGCTTTCAAACACTGCCTACCCAACAGCATACCAGAGCCTAACACTTATTGTTCTAACCAAAACCATATTCTTTACATCCGTAGTTTTGAATTTGGTAGTATTGTGCGGACTTTGTGGTGATGTTAACATAGTTATGCTAGGATAAGGCGACTAGTTTAAGGGAGTTTTTTATGTTAGTTGCAAAAAAACCTTGGGTAACTCTTTTAAGTTTACCTTTCATTCTCCAAGCAGTTCCACAAATGCCACATTGGTATCAAAATGCCCCTAAAGGGGTGGGGTATTTCTATGGGAGTGGCATGGCAGATACTAAAGAAGAGGCAAAGCAAAAGGCACTCAATGATTTGGCTAGTAGTATCTCTGTGCATGTTTCTAGTAGCACTACAAGCAACACCACCCGCATTGATAAAAAGATCACTAAACATTCTAGCCAAAATATCCAACTCATCGTAGATTCTATTAAGTTTGTTAATGTCCAGACAGATAAGGAGGAGTGTTATAGACATGCATGTTATACCCGCTTGCGTTTGGATAAAAATACCTTTTTAAATCTTTTATCTAAACGCTACACAGAGGCCTATAACACGCTAGCCCCTTTAAAGCCTGCTAAAGAGTGTCGGGGTATTTTTATCAAGCAAAAACAGCAAATCCAAAGCGTTTTGGATAAGTTATTGCCTTTGCAAGAAATATTAAGTGCCTATGGCCGTGCTTATATGCCTGTCAAGTTTTACCAAAACATCATCAAGGATAATAGCCCCAAACCTAAAGCCAATCTTGTATTTAGCAATGGAGCGGATAATGAAATTAGCGATGCTATCACCGGTCAGTATGCCCGCTTTATCCAGCAAACCGATGATCCGGGGTATTACCGCATTGAAAATAAGATTTACACCAGCGAGGGCAATGGGCAATTTCATATCGGGCTAGACATTAACATTAAAAATTGTCAAGGCGATATTATTTATTCTAAACATCTCAACGCCGATCAAAACACCCGTGGGGCTGCAATTGAGCGCATTAAAGCCCAAGTGTTTAAACAAATGAGAAATTACCAAAATGGCGTAGGCGCGGGTACGGCTGATGTTAACTCGGATAAGATAGAGTTTTAGGCTCTCTCCAGCTGATCCTTTGTTTTTGCAAGGTCTGTAGGTAGCGGGCGTGGTTCTCTTGGAGGAGATCGCGCTTGTTTTCCTTGTGGCAAACATGGTAGGTTATCGCACAGAATTTAAGTACTTTCATCACACCTTGATTAAAAAGAAAACGGGCAACAAACTCGCTATCCTCTCTACCCCAGCCAACAAAATTTTCATTAAACCCATCAATGGCTAGAAAATCCTTTTTACTAAAACTCATATTAGCGCTGCGCACGCCTTTAATCATGGTTTTCTTTTGGAAAATACGGCGCGTGATTTGGTGGCATTTATAAACAAGATAGGCTAGAGCTAGATTGCGGTAGTTTTTATAAGACCTCTTAGAATGGGTCAAAGAGAGATCTCTTTGGTTTAAAATCTTTTGACTCTCTTGTTGTGTTAAAAAAATCCGCCCCCCTTGCAATAAAACTTTAGGGTGGGCAAAGTATAAATGATCGTAGATGAATAGAGGGCTAAGAATGGTATCTGTATCTATGATAACAATGTACTCCCCACGCGCTTCTAAAATGGCGTTATTGCGACTCTTAGCAACTCTAAAACCCAGGTCTTCTTGCCAAATATGTTTGAGGGATATGCCTTTTTGCTTAAAAGAAGAAACATAGCTTTTAATTAAAAGCGCGGTGGATTGCTCACTCCCATCATCAGCAATCAACACCTCATTAGGGAAAATCACTAAATGCAAAATCGAATCTAACACTAGACTCAAATGCGTCTCTTGGTTATAAGTTGTAACGATCAGAGAAACCGTTTTAAAGTGGACATTCCTCATAAGAGTACTAACACCAATTTTTGGCCTTTTTACCAATTGTAAGTAAATAAGGGTTATAATGCGCTGAATATTATTTTTGGAAGGTTGTTTATGAGTGAAAAATTAGAATCCCTGGACAATAGCGAGTCTGAGGAATTTCAAGAGTACATGAAAGAATATATGCACACTGAGGAGATTGAGCAAAAAGGGGCGCTAAAAGAAGGCGTGGTTGTTTCTATCAACGAATCTGAGGGCTATGCTATGGTGAGTGTGGGGGGCAAAACAGAGGGGCGTTTGGCTTTAAGTGAAATTAAAGATAGCGAGGGTTGTTTGTTATTTCAGGTTAACGATCCCATTCAAGTTTATGTCTCTCAAAAGGGCGAAAAACCCAGTGTTTCCTACAGACGCGCTCTATCTTTTATAAAAAACCAAGAAAAAATCCAAGCCTTAGGTGAGGATTATAAAGACAAAATTATAGAGGGCAAGATCACCAGAGAAAATAAAGGCGGTTATATTATAACAGATGCAGAGGGTGTGGAATATTTCCTATCCAAGTCCCAATCTTCTTTAAGAAGAGATGGTAAATATTTTGGTAAGCACATTAAAGCATGCATTACAGCCATTAATCCGGAGAATGGATCGATTTCTGTCTCTCGTAAGCGCTTTTTTGATGTGTATAGCAAATACCAGCATGAGCAATCCCAAAAACTTGTTGAATCCGGGGCTATTTATACCGGTATTGTCAAAAGCGTTACAAGTTTTGGCGCCTTTGTGGAGGTAGAGGGTGTAGAAGGGTTGGTACACTACACAGAAATCACCCATCGCGGTTCAACTAACCCGGCTAAGTATTTTAAAGAAGGCGATGCCGTTCAGGTTAAAGCTCTATCTTATGATGAAAAAAAGAGACGCCTTTTACTCTCTGTTAAAGCCACGATTGAGAACCCATGGAATGAAATTCAGGCTAAACTCAAGGTGGGTTATGCCATTAAAGTTGTGGTGAGCAATATTGAGAGTTATGGCGTGTTTGTAGATATTGGTAATGATATTGAGGGCTTTTTACACATCTCTGAAATTTCTTGGAATAAAGATGTCAAACATCCCCAAGATTATTTGTCTTTAAACCAAGAGATTGATGTAAAAATCATTGAAATTGATAGCAAAAACCGCCGTTTACGCGTGTCTCTCAAACAACTTTCTGATAAACCCTTTAACGAGTTTGTCTCAAAATACCGCGTGGGGGATTTGGTGGAGGGCAAGGTTGCAACCCTAACAGATTTTGGCGCTTTTATTAACTTAGGGGGTGTAGATGGGCTTTTGCATAATAAAGATGCGTTTTGGGAACAAGATAAAAAGTGCAAAGAACATTTTAAAATCGGAGATGTGATCCAGACAAAAATCTTAAAGATCAACAAAGAGGAGGAAAAAATTTCTCTAGAAATGAAGTTTGCCCAGCCCTCCCCTGTGGAAAAATTTAGCCAAAAATACCGCGTTGGAGATGTGATTGAGGGTAAAGTAATTGGCATGAAAGATTTTGGGATTTTTGTAAGTGTGGATCACATTGATGTACTCATTAAAACAGAGGATTTATACCCACTCAAAAAAGAGGAAATTAAAATGGGCGATAATGTTGCCGGTGTAGTGGTTGCTATTGAAAAAAATCACCATAGAGTCCGCGCTTCTGTGAGTCGCTTAGAGCGCAAGAAAGAACAAGAACAATTACACGCTTTTAACACAAATACCAAGATGACGCTAGGAGATAAGCTAGTAGGAAAACTGTAAACTAAGCTATGCGCGCTGTAATTCGCTCATTAATTCTTGGGCTTGTGGCGTGCATTGCCTTAGCTGTGGTGGCCTATCTTGGCTATAAAACCTATATTTATGAAGGGAAAAGACCCGCGTCAGTATCTTCTTTTGGTGTGAATGTGTCTTCTACACTCTTGGGTATTAAAAACCAGCAATCTGATTTAAACCAGCAACCTGACTCTACAAGTGCAGAAAGTAAGAGTTCTTTTGTCAAATCTTTACACGAAAACCATATCCGATTTGCTGAAGGAAAAGAGGATTTTAGCTACCCTGTTGTGGAGCGTAAACTAGCCGTTGAATTTTTAGATAATGTCCCCAGACGCAAATTATTAGTGAGGAATTTAGATACCTATAAACTTTTTTGTTTGCATGAGATTCTTAAAGTTAAACACATTGATTTTGCTACGGATGAAAAGGATAAAAAGATAACTTTAATTATTTATCTGCCTAACACGGCTAAACAATTTTTAGATGATCTTAAATACTACCAAATTCCCTATGAACTTGATTAAAGGATAACCGTGCACATTGCTATCTGTGATCCTATCCACCCAAAGGGTTTAAAACTTTTACAAGAACAGCAAGATTTTACCTTTGTAGATTATTCTAACCTCCCTAAAGATGAACTACCCTTAGCAATTAAAGATGCCCATGTACTCATCACCCGTAGCATGACTGCTATTAATGCCTCTATGCTAAAAGAAGCGCATACACTTAAAGCAGTGGTAAGGGCTGGCGTGGGGGTGGATAATGTGGATATACAGTATTGCTCACAAAGAGGAATTGTGGTGATGAATGTCCCCACAGCTAATACTATTGCTGCCGTAGAGCTCACTATGGCGCATTTATTAAATGCGGTGCGCTGTTTTCCCGGGGCTAACACTCAGCTTAAACTCAAACGGCTTTGGAAACGCGAGGATTGGTATGGCACTGAGCTTTTTGGTAAAAAATTAGGCATCATTGGTTTTGGCAATATTGGTTCGCGTGTAGGGGTGCGTGCACTAGCCTTTGGTATGGAAGTGTATACCTACGATCCTTATATCTCCAAATCCAAAGCCACCGATTTAGGCGTGATCTACACTAAAAACTTTAAGGATATTTTAGCCTGTGATATTATCACGATTCACACCCCCAAAAACCAAGAGACCATTAATATTATTGATGCAGAGCAAATTGCGCAGATGAAAGAGGGGGTGATTTTAATTAATTGTGCTAGAGGGGGGCTTTATAATGAGACGGCGCTTTATGATGCTCTTAAATCTCAAAAAATACGCTGGTTAGGATTAGATGTTTTTAGTAAAGAGCCCGGGATTAATAACCCGCTTTTAGATTTAGAAAATGTCTATGTAACCCCCCATATTGGCGCTAACACTTTAGAATCCCAAGAGCAAATTGCTTTACAGGCTACCCAAGCTGCTTTAGAGGCACTAAGAGGTAGCAGTTATCCTAATGCGCTAAATATCCCTATCCAAGAAAACATCGCCCCCTATGCTAAACCTTATTTATCCCTTACCCAAAAACTAGGCTTTCTTTGTTCACAAATCAATAAAGACGCCTGCAATGGGTTAGAATTGACCTTAGCTGGCCCTATTAAGGAATATTCTAATTCGCTACTCACCTTTGTACTTATGGGTTTACTTAAACCTACTTTAGGCGAGAAAATCAATTATGTTAATGCCCCTTTCATTGCTAAAGAGCGCAATATCACTCTTAATATCAAAACTTTAGAAGATGCCACACCTTATACCAATTTAATTACTTTGCACATGAGTAGCCCTAGCCAAACTACCCAAGTAAGCGGGACGGTCTTTGCAAATGATTTATTAAAAATCACGAATATTAATGGCTTTGAAATGGATGTCAAACCTCAGGGCACGATGATCTTATTTAAAAACACAGATAAACCCGGGGTTATTGGCAATGTAGGCCAAACCCTAGCTAAGTATGATATTAACATTGCTGACTTTCGTTTAGGCCGTAATAGTAAACAAGAGGCCTTAGCTGTTATTTTAGTAGATGCCTCTATTAGCCCTAAAATCTTACACGCCTTGCAAGAAATCCCCTATTGTTTGAGCGTGTGCTTGGTTTCTATTTAATTTGTACGAACTCATTACTAAATTACAAACCATTAAAGCTTTGCGCGTTATTGACACGCCCCTAGATATTAGGCTAGAAATCCCCCATATTGCCTATATTGAGGCTAAAAAACCCAAAGGCGGACAGGCCTTACTCTTTAATAAACCCATTAAAGATAATTTTGTTTTTGATATTCCTGTTTTAATGAATGTTTTTGGCTCAAAAGAGCGTTTAGAGATGATTTTAAATAGACCCATTGAAGCCTGCAGACAACAACTCCAAACCCTACTTAATTTACAAAAACCTAAGAATGTTAAAGATTTATGGTTTTGCCTTAAGAATTTAGGCGCGTTGTATCACACCCTGCCTAAAATCTCTAAAAAGCCATCTTCTCACCGCTATTTTTTGGATACAGAGGTTAATCTTTATAAATTACCCATTCTAACCACTTGGGAGGAAGATGCCGCCCCCTTTATCACTATGGGGCAAGTTTATACTAAAAGTTTAGATGGCAAACACCAAAATTTAGGGCTTTACCGTCTACAAGTTTATGATCAAAATCATTTAGGTCTGCATTGGCAAATCCACAAAGATGCTAACCACTTTTTCCATGCCTATAAACAAGCGGGGGTAAAAATGCCTGTGAGTGTGGCTATTGGAGGTGATGTGCTTTATACTTGGTGTGGACAAGCGCCCTTGCCTTATGGAATGTTTGAGCTAGCTCTCTACGGGCTATTAAGAAATAAGCGCGCTTCACTCATGCCTTGTAAAACTAACCCACTTTGCGTACCTATTGATGCAGATATTATTCTTGAGGGCTGGGTAGATGTTAATGAGTTGCGCTTAGAAGGCCCTTTTGGCGATCACACCGGATTTTACACCCCTAAAGAGCCCTACCCCGTACTAGAAGTGAGTGCCTTAGCTTTAAAGCAAAATCCCATTTATTTAGCTAGTGTAGTGGGTAAACCTCCAGTTGAGGATAAATACATGGGTTTTTTTACCGAACGACTCTTTTTGCCACTCTTACAAAAAAGCGCGCATGGTTTACTAGATTATCACATGCCAGAAAATGGGGTATTTCATAATTTTATCTTAGTAAAAATAAAGCCTAGTTATCCTAGACATGCTAGCCAGATCATGCACCACTTTTGGGGCACAGGCCAGATGAGTTTTGTTAAACACGCCATTTTTGTAGGTGCAGATGCGCCCGCATTAACTAATTACCCGGCTATTTTTGAATACATTTTAAATCATCTTAATTTAGCTAAAACAATTATCACGCAAGGTATATGCGATGCTCTTGATCATGCTAGCCCTGATTATGCCTTTGGGGGTAAATTAGGACTAGAAGCCCTAGAGATCACCCCCCATCCTAAAACTCCTTTAGATGATGGTATTCTTTTAGAGCGCTTACAAATTCTTATGCCCTCTATCCAAACTTTAAAGCAATATGGTTCGCACACTAAAAACCCAATCGCACTAGTTGGAGTAGCCAAAACAAACCCACTCAATTCTGAGCTTAAAAATTTAGAGCCCCTTTATCCCCACCTTAGCGCAATCATTCTAGTAGATGCACATAAAAACGATTTAAATAACCCTTACATGCTACTTTGGCGTGTGGTTAATAATATAGACGCCCAGCGAGATATTTGGCTAGGTACATCTCTGATTTGTATAGACGCTACAGATAAAAATACACAAGAACACAAACGCACATGGCCTAGAGAGACGGATTGTTCTTTAAAAGTGCTAGAAAAGCTAGCTAAGCAAAATCTCATTCCTCCCTTAAGCGATGCACTTTATAAACACTACCACATTTATACCTCTCCTAAGGGCTAAAATGGATTTTAGAAAAAAATTAGATCAACTCTTTGCTCGGATTGAAAAAGCCAGCCATTCTAACCACCCCGTACAACTCATCGCCGTTTCTAAATACGCCACCATAGAACAAATTAAAGCCCTTTATGCCTGTGGCCAGTGCGCTTTTGGAGAAAATAAAATTCAGGATTATCAAATCAAATCTAATGCCCTACAAGATTTATCCTTAGAGTGGCACATGTTAGGAGTCTTACAGCACAATAAAATCAACAAACTTTTAGCCTTAAAACCTACTCTTTTACATAGTTTGCACTCTTTAGAACTAGCTAAGGCGATTCAAACTCGTGCTAAAGAACCTCTTAACGCCCTTTTACAAGTCAATATCGCAGAAGAATCTAATAAAAGTGGTGTTAATCCTGAATTAGCCCTACAAACCTACCTAACTATTAGCCAAACTTGCCCACAAATCCATTTAAAAGGTCTTATGGTTATTGGCCCTCTTAATGCAACTAGAGTACAAACAGAAAGCGTTTTTAAAAAAGCCAAAGAATTATTTGATCAATTACCCCATGCCCAAATTTTATCTATGGGTATGAGTGCAGATTTTGAAATCGCTATTGCCTGCGGGTCTAATATGGTGCGTATTGGGAATGCGTTATTTAAAAACTAGAAAAGCTATATTCTGCTTTAAGCTAAGATACCTTAAAATTTGCTTTTCTATAATTATGATTTTTAAATGGGGAGACACAGAATAGATGAATAAAAACCAACCCCTTCTGAGGGCTGTGTATGGAATCTGATGAGAAAAATCTCCTCAAAGAACAACTTTTTCACGAATTGTATTTAAAAATCCAAGAGAATCAAGCCAAACTAGAACAGGAAATGGCTAGTAAGATTGAAAGTTTGGCTTTATCACACCTAGATTTAAATAGTGTGTTTCGGATTGAAAGACGCAATAGCGCTATGGCTTATAAACTTGTGGTGCTACTAAGTTTGATTAGTTTAGCCCTAACCGTTGCATTAATTATTCTCTTGCCTCTTAAGCAAACCCAGCACCATTTTATTGACTTTGCTAACCAAGATAAACACTATGCCATTATCCAAAGAGCCGATGCAAATTTAGCCAGTAATGAAGCTTTAGTGCGTTCATTGGTAGGCCAATACATTTTAAACCGCGAATCCATTAACCACATTGATGATCAAAACCGCTATGAGGTGGTGCGTTTACAAAGTAACGCGTCAGTTTGGCATGTTTTTGAAAGCCTAGTTGCCTCTAAAAATAGCATTTACACCGCCCCTAAAATGGATCGCGATATTCATATTGTCAATATCGCCTTGCTTAAACATTCTAAGAATCAAAATATCGCCCATGTACAAATTGTGGCTAAACTCTTTGATGCGGGGCAATTAATCCAGCAAAAGCGCTATAACATCGTACTTAGCTTTACCTTTTTGCCCCCACCCTCCTTTGATACAACTATGATGCCTAAAAACCCTACTGGCTTTCAAGTTAGCCGCTATAGTGTAACTGAAATGCAAGATTTTAAAACCCTCAAGCCCTAAGATTTTAGGCTAATTCCTCTTTTAACAAGCTATTAACCATCGCCGGATTAGCGTTTTTTAAATTTTTAAGCACCTGTCCAACAAAAAACCCTAAAAGCTTTTCTTTACCGCCCTTATAATCCTTAACCTTATCCGGATTAGCCTCTAAAATCGTCTTAATAGCCTTTAAAATCACCTCTTTATCCCCCATTTGGGCTAAATTGCGCTTAGCAATGATTTGCTCAATATCTGCCACACAAGCCATTTTTTGCTCCATCAGTGTATCTAGAATTTCCTTGCCGGCCTTGCCTGAAATGTGCTTACTATCAATGAGGCGCACTAAATGGGCTAAAACTTGGGATTTTATAGGGCTATCTTGCAAACTCTGCTCGCCCTGCAAACGGCCTAAAAGTTCCACGCTTAGCCAAGTAAAACTCCCCTTAGCGCTAGCCCCCTGCTCTAACATGGCTTCAAAATAATTAGCCATTTCTAGACTACTCACCAAAATATCAGCCTCCTCAGATTTAAGCCCTAAATTTTTCACATAGCGCTCTTTTTTAGCATCCGGGAGTTCTTTAATATTTTGCGCCTCTTGTAAAAGTTCTACTGGGATAAAAAGAGGTTTGAGATCGGGATCTGGGAAATACCGATAATCCGCTGAACCCTCTTTATTGCGCATGGATTGGGTGATACCTTTACTTGTATCAAATAAACGGGTTTCTTGCACCACTTCTTTTTCATAAGTCCCGCGCTCAAAGGCCTCTATCTGGCGCGCCACCTCATAATCAATGGCCTTTTGGATAAATTTAAAGCTATTAAGATTTTTAATTTCTACACGGGTATAGAGTTTCTCCTCGCCTTTTGGGCGAATAGAGACATTAGCATCGCATCTAAAATTGCCCTCTTGCATATTGCCATCGCAAATATCTAAAAAACACACAATGCTATGCAATTTTTTAAGATAGCTAATCGCCTCGCTACTACTGCGCATATCCGGGCAACTCACAATTTCTAAAAGCGGCGTGCCCGCGCGGTTTAAATCTACTTGTGAATACTGCGCGCTATGGATATTCTTCCCCGCATCTTCTTCTAAATGCGCCCTCTCAATAGCAATGCGTTTTATCCCCGCTTCTATCTGTATGTCTAAATACCCATGGCTCACAATGGGCAATTCAAACTGAGAAATTTGATAAGCCTTAGGCAGATCGGGATAAAAATAGTTTTTACGGGCAAAAACACTATTTTGATTGATTGTTGCATGAATTGCTGTGCCAAAGGCAATGGCTTTTCTCACCGCTTCAATATTTAGCACAGGCAAGGCTCCGGGCAACCCTAAACACACGGGGCAGGTGTTACTATTAGGGGCGTCTTTAAAACTAGTAGGGCAAGAGCAAAATATTTTACTTTTAGTATTAAGCTGGGCATGTACTTCTAACCCGATAATGGTTTCAAACATGGACTTCCTTATGTTAAAGATAAGACATTTTACCACGCGCTATTTAACATTTTTAAGTAAAACCATTCTTAGCGGGTAGGATTGTATCAATTATGCTGGCAGCTTCATGTGTTTTAGCAAATAGTTAGTTTTAAATCGCTTCACTTTATTTTTGAACACACAACATGGCATAATGCGCCTATGCTATTTTCTATTTTTTTCGCGGTTTTTATGCATGTCTACTAAAGAGGCGGTTGTTTTGCTTAACATGGGCGGCCCTAATCATTTAGCTGAGGTCGCGCTTTTCCTTAAAAACATGTTTGCTGACCCCTGTATTCTCTCCTTTAAAAACCCTCTTTTGCGCAAAATTTTAGGGAGTTTCATTGTCAAAAACCGCCTACAAAAAGCCCAAGATATTTACAAATGCATCGGCAATAAATCCCCCATTAACGATCTCACCGCTAGGCTTACAAACCGCCTTAATGCTTTGGATACAAGCCGCCACTACACCTATGCTATGCGCTACACCCCTCCCTTTACCTCTATGGTTTTTAATGAATTAGCCCAACAAGGTTTTAATTCTTTAGTGCTTTTTTCTATGTACCCCCAATATTCCACCACCACCACACAATCCTCCATGCAAGAAGCTTTTAAAACCCTAGAAACTTTGCATTTTTATCCTAATCTGCGCATTGTTAATCGCTTTTACACCCATTTGCTTTACAACGAGGCCATTATTCAAAGCATTTCTAAGACCCTGCAGAATAGATCTGCAAAAGATTTTGTCTTGATTTTTTCCGTACATGGATTACCTGAAAGCATGATCAAAGAGGGCGATCCTTATCAGGCTGAATGTTTACACCAAGTGAGTCTGTTAAAACGCCTCCTTTTACCCTTTAAATTTAAGCACATTGAACTTGCCTACCAATCTAAAGTAGGGCCTTTAAAATGGCTTGAACCTAGTACTGAGAGCATGATAGAACAACACCGCCGCGATAAAATCCTCATTTATCCTTTGGCCTTTAGCATTGATAATTCTGAAACCCTTTTTGAGTTACAAATCCAATATAAACTAGAGGCGACGCGTCTAGCCGTGCCTGAATATTTAGTTTGCCCCTGTTTAAACGATCACCCTCTCTTTATCAAGGCTATTTTAGAGCTTGTAGAAAACGCTCCTTCCCTAAGCCAAGATTTTAAGACAAAAGGCTACAATGTCCCCTTTAATCCACACCAAGAGGCTTTTAAATGCGTATAATCTCTTATTTTGCTTTATTGCTTTTATTATTCCATTTTAGTTTGGCTTCTGATGATGAAATTGATGAGAGCATGATTTCCTCAGGGGCGGTCTCTCCTAAAAGTACGCTAGAGACAAGCGACAATTTAGATAAACAAAGTTATGCCGGACTAGAAGATATCTTTCAAGATACCCGTATCATCAGCCCCCATGGCAAACATATGCTACTTATTTTTGGCAAAAATGGCTGTGCGTACTGCGAAATGCTCAAGCAAGATTTAAAGCACTATGCAGAGCTTAAAAACTACATCAAAACACATTTTAGTGCCTACTACATCAACACCAGTTATAGCAAGATGCATGATTTTAAAATCGGCACGCCTGAAAAACCCCATGAGTTTAAATTGCCCACTTCCGAGCTTGCCCAGATGTATGAGGTTAACTCCACACCCACCATTGTTTTAGCCGACTCCACCGGTAAAACCATCTATGAACTCCCCGGTTACATGCCCCATGTCCAATTTTTAGCGGTTTTAGAATTTGTAGGCAATAACCTTTATCAGGGCATTAATGATGATAAAGTCTTTATCCAAAAACTACGCGCCTACATCCTTAAAAAGACAAGAGAGTCTAAGCATGCAAGTTAGACAAATCTTTGCGTTCTTTTTTGGATCGTTTTGGGTAGCCATTCCCCTTATTGTTGTATACGCCACCGCTTGTGCTATGGCCACCTTTATAGAAAACGACTATGGTACTCCTGCTAGCCGCGCTATTATTTATGGCACTTGGTGGTTTAGCGCTTTGCATGTGTATTTGTTAATTGTCATTATTGGCACAATGATCACTTCTAAAGCATGGCAAAGAAAGCGCTACATTAGCCTTTTTTTCCATAGTTCGCTAGTACTTATTATTTTAGGCGCGGGGGTTACGCGCTTTTTTGGCTTTGAGGCTACGATGCATATCCGCCAAGATCAAAGTAGCGATCGTATCCGTACGACGGATAGCTATTTAAATCTCACCGTGCAAAAAAAAGACAGCCCCCCTTTGCATTTTTCTCTTAAAACCCCCCTCTCGCCCTTTTCTAAACATCTCCCTAATACGGAGGTTATGGTCTATGGTAAAACCCTGCTTTTAGAACCCTTAAGTGTACGCAAAATCACTCCTAATAAAAAAGATAACCGCGCTCTTTTAGTTATTAAGGCAAGTTTTGATGGAGAAAGCCAGACACTACAAATCATAGGCGGGCATGAGGTAGAAAGCCAAGATGCACATGCCATGCTTAAAGACATGCAAATTAGTTTGAATTGGGGTATTTCAGAGCGTAAACTCCCCTTTAAACTGCATTTAAAACGCTTTGAATTAGAGCGCTACCCCGGTTCTATGAGCCCTTCTTCTTATGCCTCTGAAGTAGAGGTGTTAGGCGCAGATGGCAAGGTGATCAAACCCTATAGGATTTTTATGAACCATGTTTTAGATTATGGCGGGTATCGTTTTTTCCAATCCTCTTATGATCAAGATGAAAAAGGTACGATTCTTTCGGTTAATCGCGATCCGGGTAAAAACTTCACCTACGCAGGCTATGCCATGCTGATTTTAGGCGCGCTTTTATTGCTCTTTAATAAAGAGGGGCGTTTTCAAAAACTCTCACGCTTTTTAAAGACCCAGCAAGTAGCCGGGATTTTATTAGCCCTTTCTTTAGGGTTTGGCTCTTATGCGCGTGCGCAGCAGGGCAAGATTGACATGCACGGGGGCAAAGAGGCAAAAACCCCTGTAGAAAACATGGCTAAAGTTAAGATAGATAAAACCGCTCAAAGAAACGCACAGATCATTACGCGCATGAAAAATCTTAAAGCCCACTCCAAAGGCCAATTAGAAAGATTTGGCCGTTTGCAAGTGCAAGGTTTTGAGGGGCGCATTAAGCCCTTAGATACACTTAGCATGGAGCTTATCCATAAAATCACCCACCAAGATGGTTTTAAAGGCATGGATAATTTGCAGGTGATGCTTGGCATGATGCTTTATCCAGATGATTATAAAAACATTAAAATGATCTACACCTCCACGCCTAAATTACGCATGATGATAGGAGTCCCTGCTAACCAAAGGCGGGTGGCTTTTTTGGATCTCTTCGGCGATCATGGTTATAAACTCAACAACTATGTAGAGGAGATTAACCAAAAAGCCCCTAAAGATCGCGATGAATTTGATAAAGATGTGCTTAAAGTTGATGAGCGCATTAATCTAGTTTACATGATTTTTAGCGGTTCGATCTTAAAAATTTTCCCCAGCCACAAAGGCCAAATTTGGCTCGATCCAGAAGATGCGATTAAAAGTAGCGATGCGACTCTAACCAAAGAAGCCACAGGATTTTTGCACGCTTTATTCGTGGGTTTTGATACGGGGGTGGATCATAACAAATGGGAGGCGGTTAATAAAACCCTAATAGAGTTAGATGCCTACCAAAAAGCCCATAGTAATCTTTATTTACCCGCCTCTAGAATTAACTCTGAAATCTTTTTAAACCACAGCAATTTTTTCCATTTTCTAATGGCCCCTTATTTATTGCTAGGTGTGTTTTTATTAGTTGTGGTTTTAGTCGCCACCTTTAAAAATAAACCCGTAAATGTCTGGCTACACCGCGGTTTTTACACGGTGCTTTTGCTTTGCACTCTAGCCCATACAATTGGTTTATTATTAAGGTGGTATGTGAGTGGGCATTCTCCTTGGAGTAATGCCTACGAGTCTATGCTTTATATTTCATGGGCATCTACTTTAGCCGGTCTAATTTTGCGCTCTAATTTAGCCCTCTGTGCTTCTAGCTTTTTAGCCGGCACAGCGCTATTTGTGGCGCATTTAGGTTTTATGGATCCCCAAATTAGTAATCTAGTACCGGTTCTTAAATCCTACTGGCTAAATATCCATGTTTCTATCATCACGGCTAGTTATGGCTTTTTAGGTTTATGCTTTATTTTAGGGCTACTCACTTTGCTTTTATTCTTGCTTAGAAGTCCAAAAAGACCCCATATTGATCAAACCATTCTCTCACTTAGCGCAATTAATGAAATGGGAATGATCATGGGGCTTTTAATGCTAACTGTGGGCAATTTTTTAGGCGGGGTGTGGGCTAATGAATCTTGGGGGCGTTATTGGGGCTGGGACCCTAAGGAAACTTGGGCGCTTATTTCTATTGCAGTTTATGCGGTGATCTTGCATTTGCGCTTTTTGCGCTTTGATTACATGCCCTATGTCTTTGCCAGTGCTAGCGTGCTAGGCTTTTACTCTATTTTAATGACTTATTTTGGGGTTAATTACTACCTCTCAGGAATGCACAGCTATGCAGCCGGTGATCCTTTACCCATTCCTGCTTTTCTTTACCCCTTTGTGGCCTCCACTTTTGCGCTTGTGATTTTGGCTGGATTTAAACGAAAACTAGTCATGGTCAAGATTTAGTCTTGACTTTTAGCTATTTCTACACTAAAATAGCCTTTTTCTCATTTTAAGCGCTTTAGTTCTTCCTAGCGAGGCTTGTAGTTGTCCAATCATCAGAAGAAAACAAGGATTTTAATGGCAGATCACCCTAAACAAAAAACCCATACCCCTGTGAGTGGTTATCGCATTGAGGAGTTGCGTGCAAAACCTACCGAAAAACTCTTAGAAATTGCCAACGAGTTAAGAGTAGAAAACCCGCAGGAATTCAAACGACAAGATTTAATGTTTGAGATTCTTAAAAATCAGGTGAGTCAAGGGGGTTATATCCTCTTTACAGGTATTTTAGAAACAGCGAACGAGGGCTATGGGTTTTTGCGCGGGCTAGATGGGAGTTTTTCAGATAACCAAAACGATACCTATGTGAGCCACTCCCAAATTAAGCGCTTTGCTTTAAGAAATGGCGATATTGTAACCGGTCAAGTACGCGCCCCAAGAGATCAAGAAAAATACTATGCCTTGCTTAAAATTGAAGCGGTTAATTACCTCCCCTTAGATGAAATTAGAAACCGCCCGCTTTTTGACAACCTCACCCCGCTTTTCCCTACAGAACAGCTTAAATTAGAGTATGAACCTAACAAGGTAACCGGGCGCATTCTTGATCTGTTTAGCCCAATGGGTAAGGGACAACGCGCGCTTATTGTAGCCCCGCCAAGAACGGGTAAGACTGAGTTAATGAAAGAATTAGCCCATGGCATTGCGCATAACCACCCTGAGGTTGAATTATTGATTTTACTCGTAGATGAGCGCCCTGAGGAAGTTACTGATATGCAAAGAAGTGTGAAGGGGCAGGTATTTAGCTCTACTTTTGATTTGCCCTCAGCTAATCATATCCGCATTGCTGAATTAGTACTGGAACGGGCTAAACGCAAAGTAGAAATGGGAAAAGATGTGGTGATTTTATTAGATTCTATTACAAGGCTAGCACGGGCTTATAATGCTATCACACCCTCAAGCGGGAAGGTTTTAAGCGGGGGTGTAGATGCAAATGCTTTACATAAACCCAAGCGCTTTTTTGGGGCCGCACGCAATATTGAGGAGGGCGGGAGTTTAACTATCATCGCTACAGCTCTGATTGAAACAGGATCGCGCATGGATGAGGTGATTTTTGAGGAATTTAAAGGTACAGGCAATAGCGAAATTGTACTTGCTAGAAGCATTTCTGAAAGGCGCATTTATCCGGCCTTTGATGTGCTCAAATCCGGTACCCGTAAAGATAATATTTTGTTAGGCAAGGATACGCTCACTAAGGTTTGGGTGCTTAGAAATGTGATGCAACAAATGGATGATGTAGAGGCGCTTAATTTTATTTACTCTAAAATGCAAACCACCAAAGATAACCAAGAATTTTTAAGACTCATGCAGGAGGGGTCTTGAGGGTTGGGGTTTTTGATAGTGGGGTGGGCGGGCTGAGTGTCCTTGAAAGCCTACTTAAAGCCCGTTTGTTTGAACACATTATTTATTATGGCGACACCGCGCGCGTGCCTTATGGCCCTAAAGATCCCGCTACTATTCAAAAATTTTCTCTAGAAGCTTTAGATTTCTTCAAACCTTACAGAATTGATATGCTCATTGTAGCGTGTAATAGCGTGAGTGCGTGGGCTTTGCTACAAATGCGCAGTCAAAGTAAAATCCCCATTGTAGGTGTGATTGAGGCGGGGGTGTTATCCGTTCTTAAAAAAACTTCTCAAGAGCAGCCCATTTTAATACTAGGGACTAAGGCCACTATTACCTCTAACCGCTATACAAAAGAGCTAGGCGCACATGGTTATAAAAATGTGCAAAGTTTAGCCACAGGATTATTTGTGCCCTTAATTGAAGAGGGGGTTTTAGAAGGCCCTCTTTTAGAGGCCTGCATGGTGCATTATTTTAAGGATTTAAAATGCGCGCCTTCTGTGGTGGTTTTGGGATGTACGCATTTTCCTTGGATTGTTTCTAGTTTGAAGGGCTATTTTTTAGAGCGTTTTAAAAACCCTTGTGAGTTTGTCCACTCTGGTGAGGCCATTGTAGAATATTTGCAAGAAAAATACGATCTGAAACCAAGAAATCAAGAAAGTAATTTAGAACTCTTTGCAAGTGGAGATGTTAGTCTTTTAAAACAATTAGCCTATTCTTTGCGATCAAAACAAATAAGCGTAGGAAGCCAGCCAGTAGTAAAAATCCATGCTTAAAAACTTGTTGTTAACCGCGTTGATTTTGCCAAAAGGGATTTTAACCCCTAGCTCTACGCGGTGTTGTTTGTCTATGGTGCTACCAAATCCCACATCTAAAACCCCGTTATAGCCCATAAAACTGCGGTTATCCGTAGAACTCACTAAAGTATGCGCCCCCTGAAAATAACCAAGCCCCACCCCTATATAAGTGCCAAAGGCGTATTTAGATTTGTGGTAAAAATCATTGACCATATCTAGGTGCAAGCCTACAAAAGAGGAGACTAGCGTATTAAAAGCGGTGGGTTTAATGGCCATGAGATATTCAATTTGGCCTCTTAAGGAAACATAAGGGTTAAAATTATGCTGATAGCCTCCTTTAAGCCCCCAGACAAAGGAATTAATCCAAGGTTCTTTATTATTGCGGTAGGTCGCAAAACCTGTTGTAGCCCCGATAAAAATTTGGTTTTTGGTTAAGGGCTCTGGCTTGTTTGGGCTAGCCCCTATTAAGGTGCTAGCTAGTAATAAAAAGCTAAACAGCCTTCTCATTTGCTACCTGTGGGATTGGAGGGTTATCCCCTTTGGATTTGGGTTTAGCCCCTAGAGATTTAAGCGGTTTATTATCCTGATAGAATTTTTTAAGCTTATCATCAATGGGCGCGATGAGGCGGTAGAAAATAGGCACTACAAGCAAACTAAGCAAAGTAGAAACAATAAGCCCCCCACTCATGGCAATCCCAATAGGGGCTTTCATCGCCGAACCCTGCCCTGTGGCTAGTGCTAAAGGCAACATACCAAAGACCATAGCAATAGTGGTCATCAAAATGGGGCGCAAGCGTGATTCGCCTGCTAAAATAACAGCTTCCTCTATGGGATGTCCCTCTTTGCGCTTTTCTTTGGCGATGTCAATGATAAGGGTTGCGTTTTTACCCACCATTCCGATGAGCAAAATCAAGCCCATTAAAGAGAACATACTCATAGGTTGGTGGACTAAACCAAGCGCAAAGAAAGCCCCTGAAAAGCTAAGCGGCATGGTAATCATAATAATGAGAGGTTCAAGAATAGACTCATAGAGTGCGGCTAAAATCATGTAAATGAGAATAAAGGCAGTAGAGATGGCTGTTCCAAAGGCAACGCTGTTTTCTTGAACTCTTTCTGACTGTCCTGTAAAAGCAAAGAAAACATTTTTTACAAGCCACTTATCTTTGTGTGCCCTGACTTGGTTTAAAAGATCGCCCAAACTTGCCCCTCCAGTAGGTCTAGCCAAAACGGTAACACTGCGCTGGCGGTTATAACGGGTGATGTTAGCAGGGACTTTGCGCGTAATGATCTGAACAAGCCCGTCTAAAAACATCAATTTGCCATCTTTATTTTTAACTTGAATGCGTTTGATGTCCTCCTCGCTCATCTTTTTATTAGAGGGCACGCGGATGATGATGTCATATTCCATGCCATGCTCTTTAAAGTAGCTCACACGGTTAGACCCTGAAAAGGCATTATTGATCACAGAGGCGATATTTTGGGCTGTTACGCCGTATTTAATCGTGGCTGCGCGCAAGACTCGCAATTGAAACTGAGTTTGATAATCAGAGGTATTGGTGTGATAACCGGCTACTTTGCCCTTGAGTTGAGGACTTTCTAATAAGAATTTTCGTAGATTTTCTACGGTTTGATCCACAAGTTTTTGATCAGAGGAATAAATATAAACCTGAAAAGCAGCATTATCCCCACCCCCAATAAGAGGGACTTCACTTGCATTAATAGAAACTAAATCTTTGGCTTCAGGTAGGGCGCGTAGTTTGTTGCGCATCTCTTCCATGATCACAAATTGGTTACGCTTGTGGTGTTTTTTAAGTTGGACATAAAATTTACCCTTAAAGGTGCTTTGGATATTCCCATAGCCTATTTGCATAGAATCAAAATCCACATCTGGATCGGCATCAATAACGCGCTGTAAGGCCTTCATTTTCTGTAACATGTGCTGCAGGCTAATATCTGTATCTGCCTTCACCCAGATATAAAACCTACCCCGATCCTCTTGTAGAATAAATTCCATTCCTAGTTTACTCGCTACGCGTACCGAGCTAACAAAAATCCCAGCCACTAGTAATAAAATAATGAGCTTGTGGTTTAAAATCCAGCCTAAGAGTTTGGCATAGAGTTTATCCATTTTTTGGAAAAAGGGCTCGGTGAAATTATAAAACGCTGATTGTTTGGAATTAACCAAAATAGAGCTAAGCATGGGTACAACCGTAACCACTACGATATAAGAAATAGCAATAGCTAGCGCCACTGTGATTCCAAAGCTTTTAAAAAAGCGCCCGGACATTCCGGTCATGTTACCCACAGGGATAAACACCGATAAAAGCATGGCCGAAATAGCAATAATAGCAAAGGCAATTTCATGCACGCCTTCATAACTAGCCGTCTTTTTATCCATGCCCGCCTCAAGCTTTTTATGGATATTTTCAATCACCACGATCGCATCATCAATAATGATCCCAATAGAAAGGGTAAGAGCAACCATAGTGAGCATGTTTAAAGAAAAGCCCATCCAGTTAACAAGGGCAAAAGTTCCCATAATAGAAATAGGGATACTCATTGCCGAAACAAAGGTGATTGAAAAACTACGCAAGAACATAAACACCACAGAAACAGCCAAAATCCCGCCTAAAATTAAGTCAAATTTAACATCTTTAATAGAGTGGCGGGTGTAGTCTGTGGTGTCTAAAAAGGGGCGTATATTATAGCCCGGGCTAGCCGCGCGCATGGCATCCATTTCTTTATAAATGGCATCTACGATTTTAATTTCATTAGCCCCAGCAATTTTTTGCACTTCTAACACAATGCCGGGTTCATTCCCATAACTCGCATAAGTAATATCTGTATCAATGCCCTTTTCAATGGTAGCAATATCGCCAAGCCGGACATTGCTTCCGATTTGAATATTGGCAATGTCGCTAAGTTTGTAGCTATTACCATCTACTAAAATCGCGTAATTCTTGGTCTTACTAATGATCTTACCCCCGTCCATTTCAAGGTTTTGGGTGTTAAGGGTGTTGTAAAGATCGTTAAAAGTTAGGCCGTATTTGTTTAAAAGAGTTGGATCGGCATAGATACGGATTTGTTTTTCCTGATAGCCATTAAGCTGGACATTGCCCACGCCCTCAACCTTTTGTAGCATAGGTTTGATCACATTTTTAGCATGATCGTTAAGTTCGGCTAAACTCTGGGTTTTGCTGCTCAAAAAGATCGAGAGAATGGCCTGCCCGCTAGTATCTACTTTATCCACGGTGGGTTTTCTGATATTGGTATCATTAAAAGTAACAGAGGAAACCTTATTGATCACATCATTCACCGCTACTGTGATAGGTTTTTCTAAGACAAATTCAATCGTAACCACGCTGACATTAAGCGCGCTATTAGAAGTAACCTTTTTAATCCCATCAATTTCCATCACGGCTTCTTCAATCTTATCGGTTACCTTACTCTCTACGATGTCTGCACTTGCTCCGGGGTATTGGGTTTTAACCACCACAATAGGGTAATCCACATTAGGAAAAAGCGCCACACTGATTTTCTTTAAGGCCATTGTCCCAAAGAAAACAATCATGAGGGCAAACATTAAAGTTGTAATGGGCCTTTCAATTGCTATTTTATACATGGCTACTGGATAAATCCATCCCCAAAAGTGCCCGGTACAAGAGAACTATTCGCCGGCAAAAGCGCCTCAGCGCTTACCTTGCGGGTACTTGCATCAATAGTAGGATAAATTTTAGTGATGCGTACGCGTCTTTTTTCAGGCTTGCCATCAATGCTATAGACAAATGTATCCCCTACCTTAACTTCGGGTAAGTATTTAGAGTCAAATTGCAAGACAATTTTAGATCGATGGCTGACTAATCTAAATAACACCGTGCTATTAGCGCTCATTCCATCGCCTAACTCAATATTCTTACTAGCAATCACGCCATCAAAGGGCGCTCTTAAAATTGTCTTTTCTACGACTGAACTCGCATAATTGCGATCAAAGCCCAATTTCTTATAATTAGAATAATAACTATCTAGGGTATTTCTATCAATGGCTCTTCCAATTTTTTGGTAGCGTTCATACTGCTTTTGGGCAAAGTCGTATTGCTGGACAATGGAGTTAACTTGGGATTTTTTATCTTTGTTATATAGAGTTAAGAGTATATCTCCCTTTTTAACCTTACTGCCTACATCTACATAAATGGCATCTACAATACCCGCAGAATCTAAAGTTAAGTTGGCATCTTGGAGGGCAAGTACATCAAAAACGGCATACACTTCTTTAGCATTGAGTCCTATCACCAATGCAAAGATCATTAAAAATATTTTCATCTTTCTCCCTTAGCGTACATAATTTTGGATTTCATGCCCACTATAGAAAATATAGTTGGCCTTTTGCATTTCATAGTTATTCAGCGACTGGTTATAAACCACTTCTGCATCAAAACGAGTCCTTAAAGCCCTAAGATAGGTGGTAAAATCCACCAAATTAGCCGCATACCTTCTTTTAATACTATCATAGGAAATGGTGGCTGATTTTAAACTAGCCTCTGAACTACGGATTCTATCCATAGCCATGTATATGGATCTGCGGTAAAGCTCTTCATCTTTTTGCTGTTCCATTTTTTTATACATGAGAGTTTTTTCCTGTGATAGTTGGTTTAAGCGCACATATTGTTTTTGTAGACTCAATCCAATATCGCTTAAAATATTCAACCCCACCACAATCCCCACGGTGTTTTGTTGTTGCGGGAACAAGTTTCCAAATCTATTATCCCTACCACGAGCAAATGCCGGTTTTTGGATGTAGTATTGCCAGTCGTCATTAATATCAACCGTAGGATAATAGTTGAGTGCCTTATTTTGATAACTAATTGCCGTAATTTGTTCTCTAAGTGCACGCAAATCGGCTCGTTCTCTGAGTGCAAAAGAGGGTTGGAGAATTGTTGTACGGCGCAAAGAGTGGATTTTGCTATTGGTTAGATATTCTAAAGTCAAGCGGTTTTGCTCAATAGAAAATTGTATATTGGTAATATCATTCTCACTCAACGCGCTTTGTGCCTTGGCACTCTCTAACTCATCAATGGCTACTAAACCTTGATCGTATAAGCGTCTAATACGCTTGAGATTGGATTGTAACTCCGCTAACCTTTCCTTATAGGCCACTAGTTGTGCCATGTTGTTAAAATATTGGTAATACTGCTGTACCACTTGTAAATAAATGCTTTGCTTGGTGTATTCCATATTAGCACTACTAGAACGATAAGAAGCCGCTTGTTGTTTAACGCCATTAACATCGCTAAACCCATTGAACAGATTTAAGGTTAGATTCGTATTGAGTAACTGCATGCTATAGTTAGGATAAAAAGGCGTGTTTCTATCGCGGTGATCAAAGGTGTAATTGCTCTTTAAAGTTGGCAAAAACTTAGCCTTAGCAATGGCGTGGTTTTTAAGCGCTTGGTCTACTTGTAACCTTGCGGCTTGGAGCGAGTAATTATTATTGGCATTTTTAATTAAATCTGCCAAACTTAGCGCATTGGCCTCCGTAGAAGCAAAATTATGATCCTCTAGCCTTTCTAATCGCTTTAAATTGAGATTAAAATCTTCTTCAGGCTGGGGTTGATACCCTTGGAGCTCCAAAGCCTGCAAGTGCAAACAAGTTAAGCAAGCTAAAAGAGCCCCCCATGCTCTCTTTTTATATGAATGTAAACTCATCGCAAACTCCATACTATGTTGTTGTTTAAATTGCTATAATTATTGAATAATGTGGTGTCCTTGGCGGGATTTGAACCCACGGCCTTACGATTAGGAATCATACGCTCTATCCAACTGAGCTACAAGGACCCTTCATAAGACTAACCAAATGGCCTAAAGCTGTAGAAAGCACAACTCTAGGGGATAAAACTTAAATTTACTTCTTCTTACTAGACTTTGTACTCCTGCTAGATTTTTCAGAAGATACGATGTCCTTTAAGACTTTGCCGGGTTTAAATTTGGGCACCATCTTATCTTTAGTCATGTAAGTTTTATCACTCCCGGGTACTTTCCCACTCTTGCCCTTTTGTAAAGCCACTTCAAATTTACCAAACCCTACTAACTCCACGCTTTCATGGGTGCTAAGGGCCTTTTGTACGGCTCTAACAAACCCATCTAGGGCAAATTCTGCATCTTTTCTGCTATCAAAGGACCCTGCCTCTTTCATCAATTCTACAAACTCTGCTTTTTTCATTCATAATCCTTTCAAGTTGTTCTATATTGGGTGCAAGGAGGGGGCATTATACTACAAAAACCCAAAAAACCTATAAATCTAAGCTAATCCACACTCCATTTAAAATTGAGAACATAAATTACACCTCTACCTATTAAGAATAGGCACAGGCTTAAGAGCCCTACAAGCTAGCTATTTGTATGATAATTTTTAGTTAAATTACAAGGGGCGTTATTGTTACAAGTGGCCATCAACGGGACAGGTCGGATTGGTTTATGTGTGAGTCGCATCCTCGGGGCGCGTACAGATGTAGAATTAGTCGCTATCAATTCTACCTGCGATACCCCAACTTTAATCCACCTTTTGCGTTTTGACTCTTTGCACAGACCCTCACTACCTATAGAAATGCTAGATACAGATTATATACGCATTGGAAGCCAACAGGTGCGTGTTTTGCATGAAAGAGATCCGTCTAAACTTAACTTTAACCCCGCTACCCTTGTTTTAGAATGCACGGGGAAGTTTAACGATCTAGAACTTTCTAAAATCCATCTTAAAAATGGGGTTAAACAAGTGATTATCTCTGCTCCGGCTAAGAATACGCCTACCTTTGTTTATGGAGTTAACCATGCAAATTACACCGGCGAATCTGTTATCTCTAATGCCTCTTGTACCACTAACGCCCTCGCGCCTCTCTTGCATGTTTTAGATAGCCAATTTGGCATAGAACATGCCCTCATGACCACGATTCATAGCTACACTAACGATCAAAATCTACTAGATTCTAAACATAAAGACCTACGCCGTGCCCGCGCTGCAGCGCTTAATATTATCCCAACCACCACAGGGGTACAAAAGGCTATTGCTTTAATTTTACCCCACCTTAAAGATAAGATCAGCGGTTTAGCCTTGCGTGTGCCTACTCCGGATGTAAGCCTTGTAGATTTAAGTTTTGATACCCGCCTAGATTTAGATTTAGAAACTCTACATGCCTGTTTGCAAGAGGCTGCTCAAGGCTATTTAAAAGGTATTTTAGGCATTGATTCAGATAAACGGGTTTCTAGCGATTTTATCGGCTCAGCTTTGAGTGCTATCTATATTCCCGATCAAAGTTTAGTTTTAGGAAAACATCATGGCAAAATTCTAGCTTGGTATGATAACGAAATGGGCTATAGCCATAGATTGGTAGATTTAGCCTTGTATATTCATTCTAAAGGAAGCGCATGCTAGCTGGTATTAAGAAAATGCAAGAAGTGCTAGGGATTCAAGATGTGGATTTACAGGATAAAAGGGTGCTTATCCGCGTAGATTTTAATGTCCCTCTGGATAAAAACCTAAACATCACCGAAGATACAAGAATGCGCGAGAGTATCCCCACGATCAACTATTGCATGGATAATGGGGTAAAATCAGTTGTTTTAGTAGGGCATCTAGGACGCCCTGAGGCTAAGGTAGAAGGACAAAAAGAGGAGAGGTTTTCCTTTAGCCACCTACTTAAACGACTCGAACGGCTTTTAAATAAGGAAGTGTTATTTGCCAATTCACCCAAAGAGGCTAAGCAACTCTTAGAGACTCAAGATCACCCTATTATCTTAGTGGAGAATCTGCGTTTTTATAAAGGCGAAAAGAATAACGATCCGGCCTTTGCTAAGGAATTAGCCGCTTTGTGTGATATTTATGTTAACGACGCCTTTGGTACAAGCCATCGCAAACACGCTAGTACTTATGGCATCGCTGCCTTTGTGCCCCTTAAAGTAGCCGGCTTTTTACTTAAAAAAGAGATCAATTCCTTTGCTAAGGCTTTGGCTAATCCTTTAAGACCTGTGCTTTTGATCGTAGGCGGGGCTAAGGTGAGCTCTAAACTCACCCTTTTACACAACATTTTAGAGCGGGTGGATAAGATCATCATCGGTGGGGCGATGAGCAATACTTTTTTAAAGGCGCTGGGGTATGATATGCAGGCCTCGTTAGTGGAGGAGGATTTAATTAATGAAGCTTTAGGGGTTTTAAAGAAGGCAAAAGAGCGGGGTGTACGAGTTTATTTGCCCGTAGATGTGGTGAGTAGCCCGCATTTAGAACACACCGATCAGGTACAAATCACCCCCGCGCAAGATATTGCGCTTAATCATATGGTTGTAGATATAGGCCCTGCTACTTCTAAACTCTTTTCTTTGGTGATCCAACAAAGCCAAACCATTATTTGGAATGGCCCACTTGGGGTTTATGAAGTACCGCTTTTTAGTAGAGGGTCTTTTCAAATCGCCCATAGCATTTCTAATACCTACGCCTATTCTTTAATAGGTGGGGGCGATACGATTGATGTTTTAACCCGTGCGGGTTATAAAGATAGCGTGAGTTTTATCTCTACCGGTGGGGGGGCAAGTTTGGAACTTTTAGAAGGCAAAATTTTAGTTGCCTTTGAGGTGCTTGATCGCAAATAGGAGGCGGACATGGTTAATGTCTTTGCTAGAAACAATAATTTAGTAGAAGTCCATGTCTTTAGCAGTTTTGCTACTCTCTCTTTGGAAGAAAATAATATTTTATGGTTTGAACTCATCAACCCCACCCAAGCAGAATTAGAGTGCATCATCCAAAATTACTCTTTACATATTTATAACCGCAAAGGTTTAGAAAAAAGCACCATGACTAAGTACTGGGAAAACAGCACTTCTATCATGATCAACACCTTTTTTATCCACAAAGATAACCCCCTAGCCTTCCACACAGAGGCCATTACCTACCTGCTAGCCGAAAATATTGTATTTACAATCTATGAGGGTAGTTTGCCCATTTTTGAAGATGTACAAAAACGCATTTTAGCTAGCCCTAAAAAGTTTCAAGACGGGTTTGATATTCTGGCTAAGATTTTAGAACTTTACTTTGAAAAAGGGGCGGATTGTTTAGAGGAGGTAAATCGCGAGACTAGCGCTTTACGCAAACACATTGTTTTAGAGCAGGAGGAACTTAACCACGAGGATATTTTAATCACCCTCTCCTTTTTGCAAGAATTTACTATGGAACTACGCGACTCACTCTTTGATAAACGGCGCATCATCACCACTTTACTTAAGAGTAACAAAGTAGATAGCGAGACGAAAAAAGACTTTACTATCATCTTGAAAGATTTTAACTCTTTGGTGGACTTTAGCACGGCTAATTTGAATGCCTTAGATAATATCCAAAACCTCTTCACTTCACAGGTTAATGTAGAGCAAAATAAAATCATTAAGCTCTTTACAGTGGCTACTATGGCGATGATGCCCCCTACTCTAATTGGCACGATTTATGGGATGAATTTTGAGGTGATGCCAGAGTTACGCTGGGAATTTGGCTATCCTATGGCGATTGTGGCGATGGTGATCTCTACGATATTGCCCATTCTTTACTTTAAAAAGAAAGGTTGGCTATAGCGATTCTATCATCAAAAGAGCTAGCACCACACAACCTAAAATAAAGGCGGTAACAATCCCTTTTAAGTTTTTGTATTTTAAAGCCATTAAAAGCCCGCTGGCATAAAATAAACATAAAAACACCCCAAAGGCAAAGCCAAAAACCACAAGAGCTTTACCCGCCCTACCCTTATGGATTTGCATAAGTACTCCTAAAAAATTGCGCTTAATGCTTGTAATGGTACTGGTATTGCCTTGAGAACTTAAATTGATCTCATAGCCAGCCGTGCCAATAATTAAAGCCCCTCTGCGCTTTCTAGGCTCAATTTTAGAGGGCAGGGGGATTTTATTTTGTTTTAGAAAATTAAGCAGAAAATCTAATTCTTGTTTAGCAGAAACAAAGGGTACTTGCCACTTTTTAATCTCCGCCCCACTCTCTGACTTGATACCTAAAAAGAAAGCAAGCCCACTGATGACAAATAGCAAAGCCATAGGCAAAAAAAACATACTGGCATGTATATGAAAAAAACGCGCCCATTTAGTACTCATAAAATAATATGGCTCACAAACTTAGAAAAATTATCCATCACCAACCCGCCTTTTCTAAAGCCAAGCCCGCAAGGTTCAAAAGCATAAAAAACATTGGGTTGGTAATATTCTTGTCCGGCTTTATTTAGCTCGTAGTACTCTTGATACACGGGTTTATGGTTGCCATAAGCCCCCTCGCTTTTGTGTAGTACCTGCAAATTTGCATCTAAGATTTCTACATTAGCCCCCTCTCTACCAAAGGCAACTTTTTTAACCTGTTTTTTATGCAAAGGTTCATAGCTAGCCTCTAGTAATAAAGGGTGGTTAGGGTAGCGATCCCAAAGCAGTTTTAAAAAGCGTTTGCTTTGGAAGAGCAAAGTATAAGCGGGGTTTAAAAAAATCGCCTTTTGATTTTCCATAATGCTTTGCATGAGCATGGCTAATTCCGGCTCATCAATGGCGATATTTTCCCAAGGCACTAATTTAAACAAAAACTCGTAATTCACTCCCTCAAAAAACACCCCCTCAGTGGCGTTAAATTGCACCAAATCCATATAAGTAAACTGGGTTTGAAACCCGGCAGTCCTAGCCGCATCCTCTAAAAACTTAACGGTGCGCTCCTCCTCGCTACTACCTTGTATACTAGAAAAAAGGATCTTCCAGCCCTCATACATGGATTCAAAACCGCTAGTATCCTCGCCTAAAGTAACCAATCGTTTAAAATTTTGTACCAAAGCCTCATGGATATTATTAAACTGCAAATCCTCATTATAGCCATTGTGTTTGAGTAAAGCCCATTGCACCACCGCGCTTTCATATAGCATAGTTGGGGTATCGGCGTTAAACTCAAGTAATTTAATAGGTTTGCCATCTAATCCCCCCGCTAGATCAAAGCGTCCATAAATATGCCAGTGAATATCATCTTCCCAGCTTTGTCTAATCAAAGGCACGATGCTATTTGGAATATCTAGCTCAAAAAAGCGCTCTTGATCAATGACCATTTGAGCCGTCTCTACAAACATGTTATAGAGCTCCTCGCAAGCTTCATAGTAGGCATCTGCTTCTTTTTGGCTAATACTAATTAAATCATTGCTGATATAAGGGCTTTTATCCGGATCTGTATGCCAATCAAGCCCAATTTCTTCTAAAACTTCTTGGGTGAGAGGTTCTAAAGTTTTAATGCGCATGGGTATCCTTTCTCTTAAGAAATAGCGCTAGAATGGCTATGTGAGCCAAAAAAGCCACTGCGGTTTTGTGAGGGGCTTTGTGAAGGGCTAGTATGTGAAGGGCTAGTGCTATGTGTGCTTTGGGGCGCAGCAGAAGGTGTAGTGGAGGGAGTATGCGGGCTAGAGCTAGCAGGAGTGCTAGTACTAGGGCTTTGGTTAAAAAATCCGCTACGATTTGTTGAAGGCGCAATTGCATTTGGGCTTCTTCCAAAACTATTTTGGCTGCGTTGGTAGGCCTGTGGAGAGGTGTAATTTCTCTGTGCATTTTGGTTGTAATTAGGGTTGTTAAATAACTTATTACCAATATAACTCCCTAAAATAGCCCCCGCTGCAGAGCCTAGAATTGCCGCGCCTATACCAAGCCCTGAGCCTCCTCCCTCACTAGGGGGTTTAGTTAGCTGGCTATTGCCCTTATCAATTTTAACCTCCTCCTCTTTGATAAACTTTTGAATCTCCTCATCGCTAAGCATCCTCTCTTTGCCCTGCAAATCCCGCACTACAACGCGCGTTTTATCGCTAGGATACTCCTCAGCCACTTTATAACTCTTATCTGCCTGCTCTTGTAAAATCACAAACGCGCCTTTTTTAATAGGCGTGGTGTTGCTTGTTTTTTCGGTTGGCTTTTCTTTTTCTTGGGTGTTATCTGAACCTTTACAACCCACCAAAGCCACAACAACCACAGCGCTTAGCCCCCCGACAATAGCATAATCTGAAATTTTCCTAAAGGGTTTTTGCATGGAATATCCTTAGTTAAATAAAACCCCATGATAGCATGTTTGTATAAAACTAAGGAATTTTTAATGATCTTAGGCATAGATGAGGCGGGGCGGGGGTGTTTGTGTGGATCGCTATTTGTAGCGGGGGTGGGCTGCACAGCAGAAATAGCCGCTTTTTTTAATAAGCAAGGGCTTAAAGAGAGCAAACAGCTAAAGCGAGAAAAGCGCTTTGAGTTTGCAAAACAGATTCAAGAACACAGAGAGGTTTTAAGCCTTGTGGTGGCTAAGAGTGCGTTAGAAATTGATAATAGGGGTTTAAGTGTGTGCATGCAAGAGGCCATTACACAGCTTGTTTTAC
This sequence comes from Helicobacter suis, assembly GCF_902196135.1. Lineage (GTDB taxonomy): Bacteria > Campylobacterota > Campylobacteria > Campylobacterales > Helicobacteraceae > Helicobacter > Helicobacter suis_A. Next base: position 176,660 of record NZ_CABIKE010000002.1, read on the forward strand.
ATTTCCCCTACATTTTACATGTAAAACTAGATGGCAACACACTTTTTCATCTCCAATTTAGCCACCTAAGATGCTTTGAGGCAATCATTAAGGGCGATTGTCAAATTACCCAAATTGCTATGGCCTCTATTTTAGCTAAGACTGCTAAAGATAAGGAAATGCTAGCCTTAGATCAATCTTATCCGGCCTATGGCTTTATACGGCATTGTGGTTATGGCACTCAAGAACACCGCAAAGCTATTACACATTTAGGCTATTTAAAAGAACACCGCAAGAGTTTCAAACTAAAGCCACTTATAAATAGAAACTAAAATAGAGAGGGTGTAAACAGAGATGAGTAATCGCCTATGCCAGATAGAGGGTATTAAAGGAACAATCCTAACCCCAAGCATCACCCCTAAAACACTCCCCACCCCCACCAAAAGCCCCCAGCGCATGTTTTGTAAATGCAACAAACCCTGATGGCTTAATGAAAAAACCCCGCTAACAGAGGAGAAAACCACAAAAAATAAACTCAAAGGTACGCTTTGTTTGGGGCTTAAATTTAAATAGCGCGAAAGAAGCGGGACCATTAAAACCCCCCCGCCAATGCCAAGACTAATAGCAAAAATCCCGGTGAGTGCTCCGATCCAAAGGAGGTTGAATTTATCCTTGTTGGTTAAATCTTGTAATTGACTCTCTTGAGAATCTTGTGATGATCCTAAAATAAAGCGCAGGAGTGAGTAAAGAGTAACAAGAATAAAAAGGCCTAAAAGGATTTTGTGGGGGATATGGGTTAAAATCAAACCGCTAAAGCTTGAGCCAATGAGTCCGCCAAGCCCTACATAAAGCCCAACCGACATATTTAAAAGCCCCTTTTTAAAATTAGCCACACTCCCCACTACAGAAGAAAGAGCCATTTGTAAAACAGAAATCCCTACAGCGCTTGCATACGAGTGGCCTAAAAACAGCATTGTTGGTACAATTACCATTCCTCCGCCAATGCCAAAAAATCCGGATAACACGCCTGTAAAAATCCCAATTAGTAAAAATAAAAGAGACATAATGATTAACCCTTTTGCTATTGTAGTCTTATTACTACTTGCATGTTAAAATGATTTATCCTAGTTAAAAGCTAATTAATGATTAATCGTAAAGTTTTCATGCACTTTGATTTTTTGCTTTTGTTTTTTATTCTCCCTCTTATGGGCTTGTCTTTTTTCCTAGTTTATGAAATCAATACAGCCCTAAGTCTTAAACAAGCCATTTACTTCGTGGTGGCTTTTGTTGTGTTTTGGGCGATTTTTTTTATCCCTTTTAGACAACTTGATCGCCTCTTTTATCTCTTTTACTGGTTTTGTATTTTCTTATTACTACTTGTAAATGTAGTCGGCTCTGTCAAGCTAGGGGCACAGCGTTGGCTAACTATTCCGATTATCTCTTTATCTTTACAACCCAGTGAACCGGTAAAAATTGCTATTTTACTGCTTTTAGCCCATTTAATTAGCACAAATCCTATTCCACCTAGTGGTTATGGGTGGAAGATGTTTGGCAAATTAAGTTTTTATATTTTATTACCTGTCATTTTAATTTTAAAACAACCGGATTTGGGTACGGCTCTTGTGATTTTGATGATGGGTTTTGGGGTACTTTTTTTAGTAGGGGTTCACCCTAAAATTTGGATCACCCTAGCCCTTTTTTTCACTATCGCCTCCCCTCTTATTTATAGCTCTTTGCATGATTACCAAAAAAAGCGCCTCCATGATTTTATTGCTGAAAAGCCTAATTACCATGTGCGCCAATCTATCATCGCCATTGGTTCGGGTGGGTTACTAGGCAAATCTAAAGAACAATCCACCCAAGCTAAATTAAAGTTTCTGCCCATTGCTACTAGCGATTTTATTTTTGCCTATTTTGTAGAAAGATTTGGCTTTTTGGGTGCTTTTATACTTCTAGCTTTCTACATGGGTTTTATCTTGCATTTTTTATCCTATTTTGGCAGCGATCCTAAGGATCGATTTTTACAGACCATTGCCGGAGGGATTGCGGTTTTACTTTTTGTCTATACAAGCATTGATATTGCCATGACTTTAGGTTTAGCCCCCGTAGTAGGCCTACCCCTCCCGCTTTTAAGTTATGGGGGGAGTAGTTTTATTACCTTTATTGCCCTCTTTGCTGTCTTTGAAAATCTCCTTGCTTTTAAATTTGGTTTTGGTTATAATCGCCCTCTTAGGCGTGGATTCTTAGCTCAGTTGGTCAGAGCATTCGGCTCATAACCGATTGGTCGTAGGTTCGAACCCTACAGAATCCACCACTTTTGGTATAATTTTCCTATGGAAATAGCAGCCAGTATTTTAAGCGCGGATTTTATGGATTTAAAGCAGAGTATCACACGCGTACATGGCGTGGATCTCTTGCATGTAGATGTGATGGATGGGCATTTTGTACCTAATCTTACCTTTGGCCCTTGTGTGCTTAAAAATTTAGATCAATATTTTAATATCCCCCTAGACATCCACCTCATGGTAGATAATCCCCTATTTTGCATTGATCTTTATAGTGGCCTTAGACCAAGCTATATTACAATCCATTTAGAAAGTACCCCCCATATCCATAAAACGATTCATTACATTAAAAGTTTGGGTTTTAAAGCCGGGATAAGCTTAAATCCAGCCACCCCTCTATGCGGGCTAGAATATATCCTAGATGATCTAGATTTAGTGCTGTTTATGAGTGTTAATCCGGGCTTTGGCGGACAAAAATTTCTCCCTCTTATACTTAATAAGATCACCCACTTTAAACAGCGTTTCCCCCACTATACCGGCAAAATTGAAGTAGACGGGGGGATTAATGCGGATAATGCAAAAGACTTATGGGCTTGTGGGGTTGATATACTCGTGGTTGGGAGTTATTTATTTACCCATGAAGACCCTGCCTTAGCTTTAAAAGAATTGCGCAAAACATGATCTCTATTTATTTTTATACCTTTCTTAAGCCTTATCTTAATTTGCCGGCACTTTGCTAGCATGGGCGATCACCCCCTTAAACCATGTTTTTCAGAGCCTTACTACCAATCGCTTTATTGCTTTGTAGACATTGAAACCACCGGATCTAAGCCTGAAAACTCTAGCATGATTGAAATCGCTGCTTTGCTTTATGAACCGCCTAAAAATCCAATGCATAGGGGGCAAATTATCCGGAGTTTTTCTAGTCTAATCCATTGCTTAGAAGTCCCCCCAAAAATTACTGAACTCACCGGCATTAGCACAGACGATCTTAAAGAAGCACCCCCTTTAGAAGCTGTATTGCAAGATTTTAAACTCTTTATTCAAGATCATATTTTTGTCGCCCACAATGCAGATTTTGATTTTCATTTTATCAGTTCATGTTGTGTGCAAGTTTTAGATAGCGCCCTTTTTAATGCCAAACTTTGCACGCTTAATTTAGCTAGAAAATGCATCCCTAGCCCTAGACATGGCCTTCAATTTCTCAACACATTTCTAGGGTTAGACATTCCCATTTCTCATAGAGCCTATGCCGATGCGCTTGCTTCGTTGCGTGTTTTTGAGCGCTGCCTGCGCGTATTGCCCCAAGAAATTTATACAACCCAAGATCTTTTAGATTATGGCGCTTAAAAAGGCTTAACTCTTTTATTTTTTAACTTCCATTTCCTTAGCAACGCGATCGCCAGCCTCTTTAATTTTATCCATCAAAACCTTACTTTGCTGGGAAAGATCCACTGTTTTATCAGAAGCCTCCATTCCAGCAGTGATATGCTCTACTACTTGGGAAGTGATCTCGCGGATAGAGCCAATGATAGCCCCAATCTCAGTTACAGATTTACCCGTGCGCTCGGCAAGTTTTCTCACCTCATCAGCCACCACCGCAAACCCGCGCCCATGTTCACCTGCTCTAGCCGCTTCAATGGCTGCATTAAGAGCAAGTAAATTAATTTGATCGGCAATGTCTTTAATAGTCTGGGTGATTGAAGAAATTGACTCAGATTGTGATGAAAGATTATCTACTAAACCTGTGCTACTTCTCATGGTATCGGCTACACTTTGGATATTGCTTAGAGTTTTTTCTACCATTTCGCTCCCATCACTAGTTAGTTGTTGGTTTTCCTTGATGAGGTTTAAAGTCATGGCTAATTTACTTTTCGTGCTGTCTTCTTTACTAGTAACATCATGGGCGATTTTAATAACCTTATACACTTCACCCTTTTTATTAAAAACAGGGTTATAAGTGGCTTCTAAGTACACTTTTTTACCACTTTTAGTTATGCGCTCAAAGGTGGATTTTAAAAATTCCCCTCGCCGCAATTTATCTTGATTGGCCCTATAGCTAGGTTGTTTAACATATTCAGGATCGCAAAATATCGCGTGGTATTTTCCCTTAATTTCATCAAGGGTATAGCCCATGACTTTTAAAAAATTTTCATTAGCCCTGATCACATTAAAATTAATGTCAAATTCAATAATAGCCATTGAACGATCGACAGCTTGATAAATAGCCTCTAAATCATTGTGTTCTAAGAGTACAGAGGTAATATCCTCAGCAATCTTTAAAATCTTATAGACTTTCCCTTGTGTATCTACTACAGGTGTATAACTTGCTTCTAAGTAAACAGCCTTGCCTCCCTTAGTTAGGCGCTCAAAAATGCCTTCCCTATATTGCCCGGATCTCAAGGTATTCCAAAACTTAAGGTATTCAGGAGACTTTACATATTCCGGATAGCAAAAAATTTCATGGGATTTTCCTTTAATTTCATCAAGGGTATAGCCCATTAGCTCTAAAAAGTTAGCATTAGCATTAATCACGATATGATCTAAATCAAATTCAATCATAGCCACGGATTTATCAATGGCTTTATAAATCGATCTTAATTCAAATAGCTCGTCTCTAGCAACACAGTCGCATTCAGACTTATCCTCTGATCTTTTTCTAAAAAACATGAAACCACCTTATTTGAAATTTAAAGCGTGTGCCCATTTTACTACGAAAGGGGGTTAATATAAACACGAAGGCTAAAACGGGGGGGGGGGGGGGGAGAATATAAGCATTTTGATTTAAGCTCACCTTGATTTTACCCTTATTCTCTTGTTGCTTGCAAAATGCCAACTATTCTAACATCTATCTAAAATTTGCACCTTAAAATTAGAGCATGCTTAATTGTCCGGCTAGCCTAAACTTCTGCCTTAAGTACTCTGATATTAAACATAATGTATCATGACTAGTTTTCATTTTAAACAAAGGGAAACCATGCAATCCCATAAAAGACTTTTTCAAACTATATCCACCCGTTTAGATCGCCTCATCTCTTTAAATGCCCATAACGAGCATAAAAATATCCATGCAGAACTAGCCAAAAAGGGGCTCAATCGGCGCGATTTTATGAAATGGGCTGGGGCAATGACAGCCACTCTAGCCTTGCCCGCAAGTTTTACCCCTCTAACGGCTAAGGCTGTGGAAGTAGCCAATCGCATGCCTGTTATTTGGCTACACATGGCCGAGTGTACCGGCTGTAGCGAGAGTTTGCTTAGAAGCGAAGATCCTAGCATTGATAGCATCATCTTTGATTATATCAATTTAGAATACCACGAGACTATTATGGTAGCTAGCGGGCATCAAGCCGATTACAGCTTAGAACAAGCCATTACTAAGCACAGGGGCAATTATATTTTAATGGTAGAGGGAGGCATTCCACAGGGAACTGAATATTTCTTAACCGTGGGTGCAGAGGGGCGTACTGGAGCTGAGGAGTGCCGCAGGGCTGCAAAATATGCTAAGGCTATTTTAGCTATTGGGACATGTTCGAGCTTTGGAGGTGTGCAGGCGGCCTATCCAAACCCTTCTAACGCACAGCCTCTAAGTAAAATCATTGATAAACCTATCATTAATGTACCCGGTTGCCCTCCTAGTGAAAAAAACATCGTGGGTTGTGTGCTTTATTTGATCATGTTTGGGACTGCTCCGCGCCTAGATGCTTATAACCGCCCCACTTGGGCTTATGGACACCGCATCCATGATTTATGCGAACGGCGGGGGCATTTTGATGCGGGTGAATTTGTACAACACTTTGGCGATGAAAATGCTAAAAATGGCTTTTGTCTTTATAAAGTGGGTTGTAAGGGACCTTATACCTTTAATAACTGCTCTAAACTGCGCTTTAACTCACACACCAACTGGCCTATTGGCGCTGGGCATGGGTGCATTGGGTGCTCTGAGCCTAATTTTTGGGATACCATGAGTCCTTTTGAAGAGCCTATTTCTAATCGCCTCATTACCCCGCTAAAAACTGCCTTTGGCGGAATAGGGGCAGATAAAGTAGCCGATAGTGTGGGCATTGTGGCCTTAAGTGCAGCTGGTATTGGCATTGCTATGCATGCTCTCATCTCTAGTTTTTCTAAAGATAAGCCGGTAGATTAATGCAAGCGCTTTTTAAAATAGCTTACAGACTAGGCTTAATAGCCCTCACACTCCCCCTTTTAGGAACTTCCATGCCACACATTAAAATCACCATCCACGAGCAAAGTTTACACGCCACTTTAGAGGATAACCCCGCTACCCCTGCCTTAATTGCTAAAATGCCCTTTACAGTGCGCATGCAAAATTTATATGGCCGGGAACTAGTCCATCGCTTAGGAGCAGGAGCTTTGCCCACAGGGAAGTTACGCCATGATGCTTACAAAGTAGACGATTTAATTTATTGGCCACCTCAGGGGAGTTTAGTGATTTTATACAGGCAAAATGGCGAGATTTTTGAGCGCCAGCAACTAGGGCACATTACACAAGATGTGTCTACACTAGGGGGAATAAAAGATATTGAAGTAACTTTTAGTGTGGAACCGTGAGAAAAGAGGCTTATGCAAAAATTTATCATAAAGGAGGCTTAAATGGCTAAAAAAATCATCGTCGATCCTATCACGCGTATTGAGGGGCATTTGCGTATTGAGGTGGTGGTAGACGACCACAATGTAATCACCGATGCCTTCTCTTCCTCCACGCTTTTTAGAGGCCTTGAAACCATCATTAAAAACCGCGATCCACGCGATGCGGGTTTTATTGCCCAGCGCATTTGTGGGGTTTGTACTTACTCACACTATAAGGCTGGGGTGAGTGCGGTAGAAGACGCCCTAGGCATTGTGCCCCCTTTGAATGCACAACTCGTTAGGAGCATGATGAATATCGCGTTATTACTCCATGATCATGTGGTACATTTCTATACCCTGCATGGCCTAGATTGGTGCGATCTACTCAGCGCTCTAAAGGCCGATCCTAAAAAAGCCAGCCAAATAGCTTTCCACTATAGCGATTATCCTCTAGGCACGGGAGCAGATGAGCTTAAAGAAGTGCAAAAACGGGTAGGTGATTTTGCTAAGCAGGGCGCACTTGGGCCCTTTAATAATGGCTATTATGGGCATGCTACTTATCACTTTAGCCCCGAGCAAAACCTCATTGTACTTTCTCACTATTTAAAACTTTTGGCTATCCAAAGAGAGGCGGCTAAAATGACGGCTATTTTTGGGGCCAAACAACCCCACCCACAAAGTTTAACCGTGGGCGGAATCACCTCTGTAATGGATGTGCTGGATCCCACTAGGCTAGGTGAGTGGAAAAGCAAGTTTGAAACGGTGAAAGATTTTGTAGAGCGGGCTTATTATGCAGATATTGTCATGGCAGCGGGTAGTTTTAATAAAGAGCAAAGCGTGCTAAAGGGTTGTGGGCTTAAAAATTTCATCGCCCATGAGGAGATTCTCTTGAGTAAAGACAAATACCTTTTAAGCTCAGGGGTGGTACTTAATGGCGATTTAAATACACTCCATAAAATTGATGAGAAATTGATCAAAGAGGAGGTTACCCATTCGTGGTATCAATATGAGGGTAAAGAAATCCAGTTACACCCTTATGATGGCCAAACTAACCCGCATTACACCGGTTTTAAAGACGGGCAAAGTGTGGGCATGGATGGCAAAATGGTAAATAGCAAGGTATTAGATACGCAAAATAAATACTCTTGGATCAAATCCCCTCGCTATAACGGCCTGCCTATGGAAGTGGGGCCTCTAGCCTCTTTAGTAGTGGGTCTAGCGGCTAAAAACCCCCACACCACCAAAGTCGCCAACCAATTTTTAAAAGATACCCACCTTCCTATAGAGGCTATTTTTAGTACGCTAGGGCGTACAGCCGCGCGTTGTTTGGAATCTAAAATTTTGGTAGAAAATGGCCTACAAACCCTTGATTCTCTAGTAGAAAATCTCAAATCCGATCAAAGCACCTGTGCGCCCTACCATATTGATAAAAACAAAGAATATCAAGGGCGCTACATCGGGCAAGTACCTCGCGGCATGCTTAGCCACTGGGTGCGCATTAAAAACGGGGTGGTGGCTAATTATCAAGCGGTAGTGCCCTCTACTTGGAATGGAGGCGCTAGAGATAGCAAAGGCCAAAAGGGACCCTATGAGATGAGTTTAATTGGCACTAAAATTGCTAATCTCACTCAGCCCCTAGAGATTATCCGCACCATCCACTCTTTTGATCCATGCATTGCCTGCTCGGTACACATGATAGATACGCAGGGTACAGATTTAGGCGATTTTAAAGTTGAACCTAGTTTTTTAAGGGGAGCCCATGGCAGAGTCTAAATACCACGCTATAAAAGAATTTTCCGGTTTAGTGCGCTTGTTTCACTGGGGGCGGGCTTTGGCGATCTTTTTGCTTTTGCCCACAGGATTTTACATTGCCTACCCCTTTTTACAGCCCGGTTCAAGTGTTTATAGTGGCATGTATTTTTTGCAGGCCTATATCCGCAGTTTCCATGAGATGTTAGGCTTTTTCCTCATCGCCCTATCCCTCTTTCGTTTTTATCTCTTTTTCTTTGATAAAGAAAGCCGGAATGAACGCGCTTCTATCCGACATGTGGGGCGTCTTAGTGCATGGATTGATCAACTTAAGGTGTACTTTTGGATTGGTAAACATAAACACGCTAAGAGTACTTATAACCCCTTGCAATTTGTGGCCTACTTTTGTTTGTGTGTGCTACTTGTGATCATTTCTTTAAGCGGCATTGTACTTTATTATAATGTCTATCATAATGGCTTAGGTAAGATACTTGGGCATAGCTTTAAATGGTTTGAAGTGCTTTGTGGCGGGCTTTCTAATGTGCGCTATATCCACCATTTAGCCACATGGGGGATTTTACTTTTTATCCCTGTACATGTCTACATGGTATTTTACAATTCAGTCAAATTCCCAAATGGGGGCGCGGATTCTATCATCTCTGGTATCCGCTATGTGAAAGATTGATCTGAAAATTTTAGTTCTTGGCATTGGCAATATTTTACTAGGCGATGAGGGGGTGGGGGTGCATTTATGCCATTTTTTAAAACACAACTATTATTTTAATCCCCCCATTGATTGCCTTGATGGTGGCACTCTAGCCCAAGCGCTTATCCCCTTTATTGTGGAGTATGAGCGCGTACTGCTCTTAGATTGCGTAGATGTGAAAGACGCGCAAGTAGGCGAGGTGTTTTGTTTTGATTTTAATAAACTCCCTGAAAATATCTCTTGGGCAGGTAGTGCACACGAGGTAGAGATGCTGCAGACCCTTAAACTAACCGCTCTTGTAGGGGATCTGCCCCCCACAACCATTATTGGCCTGATACCCTCTTTAGCCCTAGAAACCACCTTTGAGCTCTCAAATGCCCTTCTTAAAGGAACACAGATCGCTTTGCAAAAAGCTTTAGAAATTTTAAAAAGCTGGGGCGTACACGCACAATTAAAGCCTAAACCTTTAGATTTGCAAGAGTTAGCCTATTTGTCTTATAAATTATGACCTTTGCCTTCTATTTTGTTATATTAGATACCTCTCTTCTAGAAGTTTTTGATCGCTTTTTAGCTTTCCATGCCTCTATACTTTGCCTTCCTTATGCCTCTATTTTGCAAGATAAAAACTATTCTTTTTATATCAAGGCTACAGAGAATAAAGCCCAAGATTTTGCCACTTTGCTTAGCCAAAGACTACCCGCCTCTTTGGGTTTTAGTTTTGTTAAAGTAGAGGCGCTTAATTTAGAATGCAAATGGCAAAGTGAAAAACCTTTAGAGCCAAAAATAGATGTATTAAAATGGCAGGCTTTTTTAGAGGGGGAGGTTTGGGAGGGTGCTATTTTGCATTTGAGCTATCAAGGTGTGCCTTTTGCATTAAGCGATCTTAAACCCACTCTTTTAGAGATCGCACACACCCTTAAGCAAGGCCAAGAGGTGTGTTTTTCTACTTGCAGAGGGCTTAAAGCCTTAAGCCTAAAACCAAGTAAGCGGGTTATGTTTGCTAATTTAAATAGTTTACTTAGTCTTACGCGCATAGATAAAACAAGCGCACAGACTCTAGCTAGCTATGAAAAACCTAGTATGTGGGTTTGCCCTAAAGAGATTTTTAAACAAGAGCTCTTATTAGCTCAAAGCGATCAAATCTTAGCCAGTTTGCCCTTTGATCCCTTGCTTGGCCTTTTAGGGAAGTTTTTACACGCGCTAGAAATGCCCTATATTTTTATGCATGAGAGTAAAAAAGAGGCGCATTTAAGCTACCAATGTTTAGATACCTACCCCAAAGATGTAACTATCACCCCTTCTAAAAAAGGCGTTATTCTTTGGCATGGACAACACAGCTTAAAACATGCCATGCAGGCCTTAGAAGAAGAGCGCCATGTGCTAATCCATCTTAGTTTTGAAGAACCTAGTTGTTTTTGGATTAAAGAGGGGAATTATAAGCATCTTTTGCATTTGCAGATAGATACTTCACTCCCCTCTATTTTAAAACGCATCCAGCAAGAGCCTAAGGGCGCTTCACTCTATAAAAACTACAAAAAAGAGTTTAAAACCCTGTGTGAGACACTCGAACAAATCCCGCCATCAGAGCCTAGTGAAAACCTATTAGATCTTTTAGGGGTGCTTTCTCAGATTTTAGGTTTAAGCTCTTTAAATAATAGCGCGCTTGTCTTTGCGCATGCTAGGGCTTTTTTGCGCCATAAAGGCCCGCGTATTGATTTTAAGATAACAGAGCGCTATAAAAAGCTTTATTTAGACGATCTAGCCCCCCTAAAAACGGCTATGAGTTTTCATTTAGCTGGGGTAGAAGATGCAACTTTATGCTTTGGAGTGCTTGATTCTTTAGCTGAGTTTTTGGGCAATTTTATTTATGATACTTATCTTAATTTTAGTGTGAATCAAGTGTGTTTGTGTGGCGATGTGTTTTTAGAAAAGGTGTTTTTAGATTTATGCGTGGGCTATTTTCCTAAGGAGTGTACTTACCTATGGCCTTCCTTTGAAAATCCATGCTAGAATGAACAAATGCAAAAGAAAGATAAAATTTATGTCGCGGGGCATTTAGGATTAGTAGGGCGCGCGTTAGTGGCGTGCTTGCAAAATCAGGGCTATACAAATTTGATTTTAAGAACCCATGCAGAATTAGATTTAACCAGACAAAGCGCAGTAGAGGCGTTTTTCAAACAGGAACGCCCCGATGTGGTGATTTTAGCTGCTGCCAAAGTGGGGGGGATTTTAGCCAATAACACCTACAAGGCAGATTTTATTTATCAAAATTTAGCAATCCAAACCAATATAATTCATTGTGCTTACCAATATGGAGTTAAAAAACTCTTATTCTTAGGTTCAACTTGTATTTATCCCAAAGAAAGCCCCCAACCTATTAAAGAAGAATATTTACTCAGTAGCGCCTTAGAACCCACTAATGAATCTTATGCCATCGCTAAAATTGCCGGGTTAAAGATGTGTGAGGCATACAATGCCCAGTATAAAACAAATTTTATTAGTGCAATGCCCACTAATCTTTATGGCCCCTTTGATAACTTTGATTTACAAAGTGCCCATGTCTTACCTGCCCTGTTAAGAAAAATATACCTAGCACGCCTTTTAGAGCAAGGGCATATGAATCTAGTACTACAAGATTTGCAAGTTTCTAGCCCTCAAGAAGGATTAACCATTTTAGAAAAATATACCATTAGTGCAGAGACTGTAGGCATTTGGGGAAGTGGCAAGCCTAGACGCGAATTTTTACACACTAGCGATTTAGCGCGCGCTTGCGTGTTTTTATTAGAGCATCAAAAAGCCACCCCTATGCACAATCATACTAATATTGGTACAGGAGAGGATATTAGCATTCAAGATTTAGCCATGATGATTAAAAACATTGTTGGTTTTAAAGGCGCGTTGGTTTTTGATCACAGCAAACCCGATGGCACTTTATACAAGTGTAGCGATGTGAGTAAAATCACGCATTTAGGATGGAAAGCCTGTATAGGATTAGAAAAGGGGATTAAAGATCTTTATTTGTGGTATCAAAACAAACAAACCCCCAAAAGTTAAGTCTTTATCCATTTTAAATAGTTGATAAGTTACTTGTAGTTTTTCTAAGCGCATGGTAATTTGGCTTAATCTTGCTTAAGCTTTTGGGTGCAAAACTCTAAATCTTTCTCTAGCCTCTCAGTATAGATCAACAACTCTTCTAAATAATCCAAAAGTACAGGCTTTTAGGCGGTCTCTTGGATTTAACAATGTTACATTTGATGGGGATATAAACCCTTTGGTAGGCTATACGAGGGGTTAGAATCTTTAGTGGTTACTAGTGATTCTGTTATTTATCCTTACAAAAAGTTTTTCTCCCAAAGGAGATTATCTAAAAAACTAAAAGGTTCTTGCAATAGAAAAAACAAGTAAAGAAAGTGGCTAGAATTCACACTTCTATCAGGAATAGCAGAGAGGACTATAGGTATGCTAGATGATAGGCATGCAATCAAGGTAGATAAAACTAGGGTAGGGAAACCCCCGAAGTTACGCTTGTGAAAGATTCCTCTAGAAGTATTTATTTAAAAGAATCCAAAAAGATACTTATCGTGGTCTACACTTATCACAGCATAATCGCTACACCCAAGAAGTTATTATTGCTATTCTAAGAGTTTTAAAAGAAACTTTAGAAAATAATAAAATTTCACACTTAAGAATTAGAACCACAGACTTATCCAAGAGACCTACTAACACCCATGAGGAATCTCTATACGCACAGATGACCACCCAATTATCACGCACTCTAGGCAGAATCACCCAAGATAGCTTGCGTAAAAATATTTTTGTAGACATGGAAAGAATGGGCTTGATTTGTAGATTTAATAAGGAATTAAAATTAAAACCAGTAGGAGAACACCACATAACTTATTATGTCAATCTTAGCCCACTTGGGGAAAAAACTTTTACAGGCTTCTTTACAAAAACCACCTAATCCATTTGTATTAAGCAGACTGTGGACAGATGCGCTCACAAATTTGCATGGAGGGTTTGAAAATACGCTGTATGCCTTAATGCTTGAACTTAGCCACCACAATATCTCAAGTATCAGCCTAGAGGAATTTGCCTTCTTTATTTCAGATATTGAGAATAATCAAGCGTATATTGTGAATTTGATTTGTGAGTTTAGGGCTTTGTCTAAATTTCAAAGAGAGCAGATTGTGGAGTGTATTAAAAAATACGCCAATCCAAAGGGGAATGATATTTATAAGGGACTTGATAAAACAGCTCTTAGGGACTACCATAACTGGATTAATGAAGCCCAACAGATGTTTATGTTGCTCAAAGATAGCGTGTTATTTGGCATGGGTGATAAACGCAAGGGGGAGCTAAATTTGAGAGTGGGGGATATGGGACTTATTAAAGACAAAACCAAATTAAAGCGATCGCAAGCAGAAAAAGAGGAGTATTTTAAGCGACATAAAATCAATAAGCAGGCCATGCATAAAAGTGGGTTTGAACTGATTGTGCCATTAGCTCTAGCTAGAGATCAAAATGAGTTTTCTGTTTTAGATCGCTGGCAAAATATGATTTTAATTGACGGCTACAAGCATGCCCAAATCTCTCAAAATTGTTAATTGCGTATTTGATCTCAATATTTTATATGGGTTTTAAAAAACCTAACCCACCCCTAAAAACCTCTAGGAGTGAAAAGCCCCCAAAACACTAACTTAAAACTACTTTTGCTCAGGTTGCCAAATGGTCTTTTCAGAGGGGGTATAATCTTTCTCGTCCTCTAAAATTTGCTTTTTACTCTCTGCACAGGCCGTCAGTAACGCCACTACAATCCCAATCGCCAGTAACAAGCGCATTTATACCCTTTAATTTTAAATTAAAGGTGTATTATAAACCCCTAATGTTAAAAGTCCATAAAAACCCACATCCAATAATGCCAAAGATCAACCCATAACTTTGTAAACTCTACCTACAAAATCCCCCTCTTTTCTAGTAATGCCACAATTTTAGCGCCTAGAGAACTCATAGGTATTTGCTTGAGACTAGCTAAAGCTACAACTACTAGGTTTTCTGGTTGTAGATCCTCTAAAGTAGCTTGATAAAGCCAAACTTGCACGCGGTACTTGGTATAGCTATGCCGCACACTCCCTAAGAGAGGCAAGGGTATTAAATCCTGCTTTTTTAAGAGAGGAAATTGGTAGAGGTGGGCATATAAACCCTTTTGTGTGTAGGTGAGGTATAAATTCTTTGTTTCTACACACACCCCGTAGTGTTTTGTAATGGGAATACTGGGGGTTTTTTTCACCACACTAAAACGCTCTATATTTTCTTTACCACAGCAACTAAAACTTAAGGGGCAAATGTGGCAACTAGGCTTAGGGGTGCAGACAAGCGCACCTAAATCAATGAGAGCTTGGTTATGATCAAAAGAATTAGTTGGATTAACAAAGGCTCTAGCCTTGTCTTGCAGGAGGGTTTTAAGATTCTTGCTTTTTAAATCTAGTCCAAATAAGCGCAAAAGCACACGCGAGACATTGGTATCTAGCACGCCCACATTTTGCCTAAATCCAAAACATAAAATCGCGCTTGCGCTGTATGCTCCAATACCGGGCAGGGCTAATAGGTCTGTATAATTAGAAGGCAAACAACCCCCATATTTTTGGCAACAAATCTGCGCGCTTTTATGTAAATTTTTAGCACGGGCATAATAACCTAGACCTTTCCATAAAAGTAAAACCCGGTCTAAAGGGGCATTTGCTAAATCTATTAGAGTGGGGAAGGCCTGCAAAAAGGGGAGATAAAATTTGTCTAACACAACCTCAATTTGGGTTTGCTGGGACATGATCTCAGAAACATAAATTTCATAAGGGGCATTGGGGCCTGTAAGGTTTCTAATCAGCATACTTTTACGCCCATGTGTTTGATACCAGACTAATAAAGCCTCTTGTAAAACTTTCATGTTTAGGTGTACTTGACATATAAATGATTAATCCGTCTAAGTAGGCGTATGCCGATAGAGAATTTTTCTTGATTAAGTCGTTCTATGTTCGAGCCATTGGGTTTTTCAGCAATAGCAAAAGGTTCTAATACAAAATTAGAGATGCCATGTAGGTAGGGATGATCCATTAACATATCCACCGGTATCACCCACTTGGCGCTAGCCTTAATAAAAGTCATGGCAGCTTGTGGGGTTAAACAATAGCCTTGAGTGCCTTTCCCATCTACTGGACCTACAATTTGGAGTACACGCGTAAAATGCGTTGGTTTTTTGACAAGTTCAAATAGATGCATTAGCCGTACATAGCCTAGTGTATGGATATGTTCTTCTAAAAAATCTAAAGATTGCCAAAAGCAGGGCTCTAGTTCTATATCATCTTCTAGTATCACAATGGGTTCATTGTATTCCAAACACCTATACCACAGGCAAAAGTGGCTGGCATAACACCCTAATTCTCCTAAACTCATGTATTTGCCTTTATATTTTAGCGCATAGAAATAGGCACTCAAAGTATCCTTAATATTAGGGGTAACTCCACAACTTGGGTGGGTAAAACAGGGGTGTAAATGGGCTTTAACTAAAGGGTGTAACCCCGTTTTAGTTTTAGAATAAATGGCATCAAAAATTTCTACACTATGCTTAGAAGAAGTGTTTAAACTCTTTTTTAAATAACTAATATCGCGCTCAAAGAGCTGGTGTTCTTGGCAGGTTTTTGAGGAAAGGTGGATTAGAAAAATACGCATAGCAACTCCAAAATGGTGTATTATAGTGCTTTTTTCTTAAGGTTATACATGCCCTATAAATACCCGTTTTTAGACTTAGTAGCCATAAATGCACCCTATCAAGAAGCTTTTAAACTCCAGCTGCAAGCACATTTAAAGAATGCCCATTTTATTAGCGGTCCTGCGCACTCACAATTTTTACAAGCCTTTAGCCAGTACTGCCAAAGCCCGCATGCCATAGGTGTAAATAGTGGGTTAGACGCGCTCACTTTAATGCTAAAAGCCTACCAGATTTTAGGGCTTTTGCCACAAGGAAGTGGGGTACTATTGCCCTCTTTTACTTTCATAGCCACAGCCCAAGCGATCTTACACAATGCTTTAGTGCCACAATTTGTTGATATAGGCAAAGACTATCTCCTAGACCCCTGCGCATTAGAAGCTAGCGCTACGCCCCAAACTAAAGCGATTTTGGTAGTGCATTTATATGGTCAAGTGGCCAATATGCAGGCTATTAAGGCAATTGCTAATAAACATGGGTGGCTCGTGCTAGAGGATTGTGCCCAAGCAACAGGGGCGCTATATGCACAACAAAGGGTGGGTAGTTTAGGGCATGCAGGCGCTTTTAGTTTTTATCCAAGCAAAAATTTAGGGGCACTTGGAGATGGGGGGTGTGTGCTAAGTTCTAATAGCCAGCTAATAGAAACAATCCGTGTATTAAGCAATAACGGCTCACCAGATAAAAAAGACTCGTTATATTTAGGTTATAACTCTAGGTTAGATAGCATTCAAGCTAGTTTTTTACATGTGAAATTGCCCCATTTAGATACCCACAATGCTAAACGGCGCGCTTTAGCCCAAATTTATTTAGATACCATTAATAACCCTTATGTGTATTTGCCAAGTGTGCACAATATAGAAGAACATGTATTCCATCTCTTTGTGATTCGTATCTCTCAAGGTCTGCGCTCACAAATGCAAAAACATTTAGCTAGTTATTCTATAGAGACGCGTATCCACTATCCCATTCCCATACACCTACAACGCACCTTTAAAGAATATGCTAATTTATCACTACCCTACACTACGCGCTATTCTCAAGAAGTTTTAAGTTTGCCTATTAGCCCCACTCAAAGCATAGAAGATACGCTTTTTATCGCTAAGGCGATCAATGCTTTTAAACCTATCTGAATTTTATAAGGACTTTTTATACTCTCCTTAAGCCTCTTTTAGCCATGCTTGTTTCTAAAAATTCTTAAATAGGTGCGTTAATGCTGAAAACTTTTTTAATCGGGATTGTAGCGGGTGTTTTTGGGGCTATTGTAAAATGGGGCTGGGAAGTTCCTTTCCCACCTAGAAACCCTCATATCCCCTGGCCTCCTGATGCCATGCAAAGAATTACACCTCCACAGATTTTATTAGAACAATTGCACCTACCCACAGATTGGAGCTACACCTTTTCAGGTATCCACTTACCCCTTTCTATTTTCATCGTGCATGTAGGCTTTTCTATCACTTTTGCTATCCTTTATTGCTTGTTAGCTGAAAAATGGAAAATAGTGAGTGTGTATCGGGGGGCTGTTTTTGGGTTTGCTGTTTATCTTTTAGCCCATGTTCTTGTCATGCCACTTATTGCTGAAGTGCCACCCCTCTTCTTAATCCCATTTGAGGAAAATCTATCTGAACTTTTTGGGCACATTATGTGGCTTTGGAGTATAGAACTTGTGCGCTGTGATTTAAAGAGTAGATTTTCTCAATCATCTACTACCTGAAGTTTATTTGATTTGGCTAAGCATTAGAGCATCATAGGCACGATCCCCAAAAATTTGGCGCAAATACACTAAAAAACATGCTGCCTGCCCAACTAAGTAACGCGTTTTTGGATTACTAGCACTGATGATCTTTTGGATAGTCTTTGAAATAATTTTTGGATTAGAGCCTTTCATGGGTGGATTCTCCATAGCTTTTATATAGGCCTTTACCATTCTCTGATAAGGGCCATTTTGTGATTGCATAGAAAAGTAATCCTGCACACCTTGAGCAAACCCGGTGTTGATCACACCGGGTTCTAAAACAACAACATGGATACCAAATTCTTTAAGTTCTAAACGCAAACAATCGCTATAGCCTTCAATGGCGTGTTTACTCGCATGGTAGAAAGCACCTAGAGGCGTGTAAATTTTCCCACCCATAGAGGAGGTGTTGATAATAAGGCCACTGCGTTTTTCGCGCATGTAGGGCAAAACTTTTTGTGTTAAACGGATCACACCATAGAAATTAACCTCAAATTGTTGTTGGATTTTCTCCATAGACAACTCCTCTACCGGACCATAAAGACCATAGCCTGCATTGTTCCAAAGTACATCAATACGGCCCTGTTCTTTTATCACCTGCGCAACAACAGACTCAATATCTGATTCATTTCTCACATCCATTTTAAGAACATGCCCGCCTAATTGCTCTAAATCTTGCATTTTATCTACACTGCGCGCTACACAATAAACAATATACCCGGCTTGGATTAAATCTTTAGCTGCAACCTTACCCATACCCGAGGAGGCACCGGTGATTAAGAGTACTTTTTGCATCTAAACCTCCTAAAATTTAATTTGTGTTAGCGGATTAGTACTTTATTTTGGTTAACAATTTATTAAATGTTTATTACTCGCCCGTCTTAAATCTCTTTCTAAACTCTGGAGTAGCAAAAAGCAAAAAGTCCGGTTTTTCTAATTGCGTGTTAAAGCCTTTATAAAATTCAGTGCTAGGGGTGGTTTGCTTAGATCGGAGCTATTTTATTGCTTTATGCCAAATCTTAGCTTTGTAGCGTGATTTTCCCCGCACCACACGCCCTACAAAGCTAAGCTTAATGCGATGTCTTTTTGCTCGCTGGATTAACGCATGTTTGTTTTGTACTGGCAAACACAAAAGCATTTCATATTCCTCGCCACTTAAAAAAGCGCGCTGGTAGGGATTTATCAGCTTGCAATGTAATTGATTAAGCTGTGATAAGCGGTTACACTCGGCTAAAAGGCCATCAGAAATATCTAACCCAGCGTGTAAAAGGGGGCGTATTGTTTGCAGAAAAGGGGCTAGATTTTTGAGTGCTGGTTTATAAAATTTAGAGTGGCCTGCAACCCTCCCACCTCTAAGCAAAGTCTGCAAGGCTTTATCACTCTCTCCAAGCCTGCCGGTGTGTACTAATAAATCTCCAAGCCGTATTTTTTGCCGTAAAAGAGGCTTTGCACTATTGGCTAAAAGTGTAATGGCTAAACTCAAACTTTTTGAAACAATCGTATCCCCACCTACAATCTGGATTTTAAACTCTTGACAAGCCTTTTGTAGACCTAGCACTAGCTCTTTTATTTCTAGTGGGCTAAAGTTTTCTGGGAGTTGTAACCCTAAAAGGGCATATTTGGGTACAGCACAAAGCGCGATCGCATCTGAAATATTAACCGCTAGGGCTTTATAGCCTATTTGTTCTAAAGTAAACCATTCTCGTTTAAAGTGCACTCCCTCAGTAAAAAGATCAAGCATATAAAGGGGATTTTTAAAAGAAGGCAAAACCACCCCATCATCTCCTAACCCAAAGGTTATCCCACTTTGCTCTAAAATTTGTAAAAAGACGCGTTCTAAATCCACACTAAACTAACTTTAAACTCATATCCACCCACACCGCTTGGTGAATCAGTGCTCCGCTACTAATGGCATCAACCCCGCTAGAGGCATAGGCGCGCACACTTTCCTCAGTAATATTTCCACTGGCCTCTAAAAGCACTAAAGGATAATTTTGGTTACGATAAGCCACCACCTCTTTAATCTCCTCTATACCCATATTATCACACATAATAATATCCGCTCCTATGGCCATGATCTCTTTAGCCATTGCTACACTATCGCATTCAATTTCAATTTTAGAAGTCCATGGGATTTTTTGGCGGGCATGTTTGATAAAGGCTTTTAAATCTGGGATATGGATTAAATGGGTGTCTTTAAGCATAAGCGCATCATCTAAACCTAAGCGGTGGTTTTTAGCCCCGCCATTGCGCACCGAATATTTTTCAAAGACGCGCAAAAGGGGGCGGGTTTTTCGGGTATCTAAAAGACTAATGGGCAACCCTGCAATTAAACGCACAAACTGCGCTGTCTTTGTGGCTATCCCGCTACTGTGCTGTAAGATATTAAGTAGTACCCGTTCAATTTGTAAGATCAAGCGCCAATCACCTTGTAACTCTAATAAAACTTGTTTGGGTTCAAAACTTTGACCATCTTTAATTTTCCATGTGTGCTTTATTTTTAACCACTCTAAAAGCGCTTCTGCATAAACTTGGCCTGAAAAAACCCCTGTATCTTTAGCTACAACATGGGTTTGTACAAGTTTTGGCTCTACAAGGCGGGCAAATAAATCCCCCGCGCCTAAATCCTCAGCTAAACACTCCCTTAAAAATTCAATGTACATCTCTTGCATCAGCACTCCATGATTATTTTAAGATTAAGTCTTAGTTATAAAATACTATAAATCCTAATAAAATCATATAAAACTAAGAAATATCAGGTTGCTTAAAGGTAGCAATGGGAGTTGCAAAAGAGATTTCTTGACCTTGAAGAGAGTCAAATGTACTACTATTTTGCACAAAAAGTACCACACTAGAACCCATTTCAAAACGCCCTAGTTCTGCTCCTTTGGCAATATTAATAGGGGGGTTGTAGGTATAAATTTTAGGCTCTTTGTGCACGCGGGCGTTGGTGTGAATTGTATCATCAAAATTAAGCACAATCTGTCCCACATTCAAAGCCCCTATAGCCACAAAATACAACAACTGCCCCCGCACATCTGTTGCTACCACCACTACCCGCTCATTGCGGATAAATGCATTACGGTAGCGGTATTGGTTAAGCGCAGCAGGATTAACGCTTAAGAGTTCCCCGCAAAAGTGGCGTACTTCTACAATTTGTAAATCACAGGGGGCATGGAAGCGGTGGTAATTTTTAGGTGAGAGATAAAAATTAAAATAAAGATAATTTGTTAAAACCTCTTTTTGACCCAACAATTGCCCTACTTGATAATACATGCCCTTAATCTGGAGGGCTAAGTTATAAGTAACGGGCGCACAGACTGTGATGAGAGCATCGCAAGGGGCGATCAAAATTTCTCTGTTTGGATCAATAAAACGAGGGGTTTGTAAAGCGCGGGTAAAAAGGGCATTAAGCGTAGGATAAGACTCTATGGGAGCAAAACCATCTAAATTGATCTTAAAAAGAGAAACATAAATTTGATTAATAAGCCTTTGGATGGGTTTGGGGAAGGGGTAGCGGGCAAATTTACCAAAGAGTCTAGATAAAGTATTGCTAGTAGCCATTATTGTAAATCCGCCAGTTTAAGTACAAACTCAATTTGTCCTTTGCTAATGCGTAGTTCTTTTGCAATCGAATCAATGCTATGCCCCTCTTGGAATAATTGAATCACCTTTTTTTCATCAATATCATCGCTACCTTGTGTAAAATGCCCCATTTCTTTAAATTTATTCTCTAGTACGATGAGTTTTTCCTCTAAATAATCCCTATCCTTGTGCATAGTATCTTGGATTTCTTGGAGATGGTTATAAAGATTTGTAAGGCTAGTGTTTAAATTGGTGTTTAACTCATCTTTGACATTAGCGCTAATACTAGAGGCGTTAAATTCTGTTTGCATTTCATTTTCCTGAATCCATTTGCGGATTTTATAGATTTCTTGGTTAATGGCATCTAGGGCTTTTTCTAATTGCTTGGTTTTGCTGGCAAATTCTTTATCTTTCAAGTGGCTATAGGTGAGTAAACACACAAAAATAAGTACCACCCCTCCCCCCACAATCCACAACAATTCATTAAAACTCAGATCCATCACAAACCCTTACTTTTTTAAACTTTCTAATTCAACTTGGACGATATAACTATCCCAATCGCGTACATCACCAGCATGCATGCGTTCAATGCTTAACATCTTAGAATCAAAAGCCCTAGCCATTAAGGCGATGCGTTTATAAGGCATGTGGGGGAATTTTAAGCGCATGTAATAAAGTGTATCTACAATAAAAACCTGCTCTCTCACCCCTAAAACCCCATGCCCTAGCACGCTAATATTGATGCGATCTTCTAAAGCAATATACTCCATGTCTCTCTCATGGATATATTGCTCTAAACGATCTAATTTTTTATAAATTTCAGATAATGCTTTTAAAATCACATCCTCTCGTTCTTTACCATAAAACACCTCCCAAGGCACATGCAGGGCTTGGCTAGCTTGTCCTAATTGTAAAAATTCTTGATCATGGAGTGGCTTATAGGGGGCGTATTCTACTGGCAAAGACACGCTTACTAAACGGGTAAAATACCCATGTTCTTGGCACAATTGCTTATAAGTGCTTAACAAGCCACACTCCGCGATCTAATACGATAAAACCTAAAAACACTAAACCCAAATACCCATTACTGACAAAAAAAGCCTTAGGGATATTTTTAAAATCACGATAAACTAGCCATTGTTCATAAATTAAAATACACAAACACACCCCCACACCCAAAGCCGCCACTAAACCTAGCTGTGCGCTGTTTACAAAACCTATCCAGCATAACACCGCTAAAGCATGGGCTAGACGTGAAAGTTTAAGGGTGATTTGCTCCCCAAAGATAGCAGGCACGGAATAAAGCCCCTCTTTGCGATCAAATTCTATATCTTGCAAAGAATAGAGTAAATCAAAGCCAGTTACCCAAAACACCACCCCTAAAGCTAGTAACAAACTCCATAGAGGGATATAACCTAAAATAGCAATCACTCCAGCTAAGGGCGCTAAACCTAGACAAATCCCTAAAACAAGATGTGCTAAATAGCTAAAGCGCTTCATGTAAGAATAGCCCCCTAAAATGAGTAAAAAAACAAAGGAAAGCTTAAAGGCAAGGGCATTGATCAGAAAACTCACCCATACAAAGAGAAGGGCATTAGCCAAACAAAACCCTCTTAAAGTCCAAATACCGATGCGCCCATCAACACTAGGGCGGTTATAGGTGCGGGTGTTTTTTACATCAAATTTACGATCCACAAGGCGGTTAAAACCCATAGCAAAATTACGGGCAAAGAGTAACGCCAGAGCGCATAAAAGCAATGCTTTTAAACCAAACCACAGACTTAAACGCGCCTGCGTGCCGGAGACGACTATGGCAATTAAAATAAACATACCCGAAAAAACCGTGTGCTCAATGGCAACAAGATCGCCCAAGAGCTTAAGTTTTTTTAACATTTAAAACCTCTTTAAAGCCCCTATTTTAACATAAAATCAAGAAATTAAAAGGTAGAGAAATAGGGCTAGACTGATTGTATAAAGAGCGTAGTAAGCATGGACAAATCGAATCGCTAAAAGAGAGAGAAGCCCATAAAGAGATAAAAGCCATATAGGCGTGTGGTAGTTAATTGTAGGGATATGCCATTTTAAAGTCTGGAGTAAATAAGAATCAAAGAGATTGCCACTATTAAAAAGATGCAAGATTAAGCTTAGGGGGAAAAAGAGGACAAAGACAAAAGAGAGGAGAATACCGCTGAGCTGGTAGGGGTTAAAGGGGGTAAAAAAGGCGTGCACAAGGGGGAGCATGTGTAAAAAAAGGGTAGTATTTAATAAAAAGGCATAGATTAAGGGGTGGAGTTTTGGCATGTGTTTGATAAAGAGGAAAATATAAAACACGCCCCCTACAGATAGAATAAATCCAATATTGCGCACTAGTGAAGGGAAAAGAATTAAGGATAGTAAAACCACTAGTGCTAGCAATGAAAAACTCAACAGCTCTAAACCATTATAGAGTAGAAAAAACCCCAGTAATGCCATTACAAAGGCGCGTAAAAAAGAAGGCTGGAAATGTAGCAAAAACAAGTAGCCTAAAAGCAAACACAACACCATTCCCATTAAATCATAAGTGCGGTTGCGATAAGGAAAATAGCGTTGTTGTAGAAAGGTATAGGGGTATTTAAGAATGAGAAAAAAGAAAGCGCTTAAAATCCCTAGATGAAAGCCACTAATGGCAATTAGATGACTGACCCCCAAACCCACCACCACTTGCCTTAAGCTTTGATTAAGAGAATCGGCTAAAAATAAGGTGCGGTAAAAATTGCCCATTAAAGGGTTAGTATGCTGGGTGTCAATAACTTTTCTTAAAGGGTTTTTAGGATCGCTTCCTTGTTCTAAAGAGAGGGAGAAAGTGTAAAAATAACAGGATTTTAAAAATTGCCAAAACGAACAAGGCGCCATTTTACCAAAAGCGCGTACAAATTTTAGACTCAAATCTTTAATATCTTCTTTGCTGGTGGTGTAAAACACATTGTAATGGCTATCTTGTAACTTTAGCACCTGTGTAGCACCCTTGCTATACTGTAGCAACACTCGGGCATGCAAGCTTAAAGGTTTTTTATCTAAAAAGCGGTTGTATTGTTGGTATTTTAAACTTAAAGAAAAAGCAAACAGACCTAATAAAAGGCCTAGAGCACAGATCCACTCTTTAGAGGTTTGGAAAAGGGCAACAGGAGGCATTAAAAAACATCAGGGACAGGGGTCTGCTGGGGTTCTTGGTAAAAAGTAGTGGGTTTATATTCCCCATCTTGGCTTTCTATTGGATCTTCAAAACGCGTATAAGCTTTATTAAAGAGTATTTTAACCGTACCAATATCTCCATTGCGGTTTTTGGCTAAAATAAGCTCTGCTTGCTCAATGCCCTTAGTGCTTTCATAAATAGCCTTTTTCTCGGCATTGAATTGTTGTTCTAATTTTTTAGCCTCCTCATTCTTTCCTTCTTTGCGCAACTTAGCTAAACGATCGTTGTGATCGCGTTGTTTATAGACTGCATCGCGGTAAAGAAACAAGACTTGATCGGCATCTTGTTCAATTGCACCGCTATCTTTTAAATCAGAGAGAATAGGCCGCCTATCCTCACGGCTTTCTAAAGAGCGATTAAGCTGGGCTAGAGCGATAATAGGGGTTTGTAATTCTCTAGCGAGGGTTTTAAGACCTCTACTGATTGTAGCGATTTGTTCATGCCTGTTTAAACTTTGATCGCTAGCCATTAATTGTAAATAATCAATAATAGCAAGGGTGATCTCAGGGCATTTTCTTTTAAGTTGGCGCAATTTAGAGCGCACATGTTGGATTGTTAAAATACTGGTATCATCAATGAATAAAAATTTGTGGTAGATGTTTTGGGCGCTTCTGCTAAGATTTTCCCAATCCTCATCGCTTAGATTGCCAATTTTAAGATTGTGTAAATGTAGCGAGGTGAGATTAGAAAGTAGACGCATCATAAGTTGCTCTGCTCCCATTTCCATGCTAAAAATCGCCACTCCCTGATTGTGATTAAGGGTTGTTTTTGCTATGTTAAGCACTAGACTAGTTTTACCCATACTAGGGCGCGCCCCTATTATAATGAGATCGCCGGGTTGAAAGCCCCCTGTATAATCATTTAACTTATTAAAACCAGTATCCACCCCCGTAACTCTTTGATTACCCTTTAACTTAGCTTCTTTAATAAGATCAAGGGTTTGTTTGAGTACGCTTTTCACATCTTTAAACCCTCCCTGTGTTGTTTGTAAAGAGAGAGCATAAAGATCGCGCTCAATGCTATCCATAATGGCTTGGCTAGATTTTGCTTGATCGCACTCTGTATGGATTTGTCTAGCCAAATTTAAAAGGTTTCTACGGCAGGCGGCTTCTTTAATCGCATGGATATAGGCGCTTAAATTGGCTAAAGGAGTTGTACCCATTATGGCGGTTAAAGCCTCTGTGGTTTTTTCATCGCCCTTTATTTCTACTTTCTTGTTAAGAAAGTGCGCATCTACGGGGCGTTTTTCCTCATACAATTCATTACATAACTCAAAAAGATTTTGGTGCGCTTCGTAGTAAAAGTCTGAAGGTTTAAGCTCTCTGGCAAACTCTTCATATTGCTGGCTTTCTAAAAGAGCAGAAAGTACCACGCGCTCCATAGAGATTAAATCAGAATCAAGGGAGGTTACATTTTGCATGCAAGCATCTCTAAATTAGAAATAAGTTTTTCTGGGGTGAGGGCATAACTTTCTTTGTAAGCAGCAGCAGCTAAGCCGTGGGCTAGACTAGCATGAATAGCTGCATCTAAAAGAGTATAACCCTGTGCTAAAAGTGCAACCACTAATCCAGCTAGTACATCTCCACTCCCTCCCTTAGCCAGAGCGCTATTACCCAGAGGGTTAATAAAAATGCGGCCGTTATAGGCAATAAGTGTATTAGCCCCTTTTAAGAGTAAAACCACATGTGGGAAAGTTTGGCTAAATTCATGAGCTAATTCCCATTTAGAGCGTAGTAAAGTGGGTAAATCTAGCTTAAAGCCTAGCGTTTTTAAAAGCGCTAAAAATTCTTTAGGATGGGGTGTGAGAACAAGAGAATAGGGCTTTTTAAGCCACTCTTTTAACAAGGGTTCGTAAAATAAATCCGCATCTAGCACACATGCCCCCTGTTCTAGCATTTGTTCTATAAAAGCGGGTTTTACTCCCATACCCATGCCAATAGCAAAGGCGTTGGCTTGAGTAGGGATTTCTTTAGCATACACAAGCTCTATTGGTTTGCTTTGGCTTAGGCTAGCTGCTCCTAAAATACTCACCATTCCAGCCCCAAAGGCTAAAGCACTCTTAGCGCTAATTAATCCGGCTCCACTTTGCTCACCCACATACACACATGCATGGCCAAAATATCCCTTATGTACATTTTGTTTTATGCGTTTAGGTAGACACAGATCGCAACTCTCTAATAAATTAAAAGGAGTCTCTGTTTCATACAAAGAGCGCCCTATTCCTAAATCCGCTACAACAATCTCTCCGGTAAAATCTTTGGCCATGTCGCTAAATAAACTTGCCTTTAAAGCCCCCATGCACACACTCACATGGGCATTAAATGCCACAGAACTAATATAACCATTTTGATCAATGCCGCTAGGTATATCACAGGCCACGCGCCATTGCCCTAATGCATTCATCTGTTTAATTAAATCCTGCATTTGCTGATCTAACTCCCCTTGTAATCCTGATCCAAATAAACAATCTACCAGCACAGCACAGGGGGTTAAATTGCTTATCATTTCTACTTGAGTACACAGGGCGCGCTGGTATTGGATACGGCACAAGGCACTTTTAGGCTCTTTAGCGCTAAAAACTTGTACGCGATAACTTGTGCCCTGTAAATGCCTAGCCAAAGCATAGCCATCGCCTCCATTGTCTCCACCCCCACAAACAATTAAAATCTTCTCCCCCCTTTTAGCTTGCTTTGTAATAACCTGTTTTAAAGCTATGGCCGCATTTTCCATAAGCAATTCTGGCTCTAATTGATAGAGCATACAGGCGCGCTTGTCTAGTTCTTGACTGTCTTTATAAATAGCTTGCATGCTAACCCCCTAAAGGGCTCATTATATCCAATAGTTTTTAAAGGCTCTCATGCCAAAACTAAATTATCTTTTAACGATCAAATTATTTGGGGGTAATGTAGCGGCTAATAATCAGACCCTAGAGGGGCAATTATCCTAAAAATCACCACTAAAAGCCGTGTACTGCAATATTAAATATTAGCAATTCTCAATCATAAAGAGAGGCATCTTTTATGGTAATTTTATTCAAACCCCCTTTCTTGACAAGCACTCATGTTAGGCCTATAATGCGCGCGCCTTAAGAATATAGAAAGGATTAGTTATGCGTCTATTTTTAGTCTTTTTTGCTATGTTGTGCCTCACTCTGTATGCCCAGGATTTTAAAACAACGGGTACAGAGCCAAGTCTAATTAAGGGCAATAATTTTTATGTGAGTGCGCGGGTTAAAGTCCAAGAAGTGCGCTTTAAAAACCAATATGGATTAGAGGTGGTCGGAAAACTCTTTACTCCAAAAAACATGCAAAAGGGCAAAAAATACCCCGCTCTTGTGGTCGGGCATCCTATGGGCGCTGTTAAAGAGCAATCTGCAAGCCTTTATGCCACAAAAATGGCAGAAAAGGGTTTTGTGGCTTTAGCCTTTGATTTAAGCTTTTGGGGAGAGAGTGCGGGGCTTCCGCGCAATGGCGTGCTACCTGACATGTTTGTTGAAGACTTTAGCGCAGCGGTGGATTATTTACAGACTAGGTCCTTTGTTAATCCAGAAGAAATTGGGGTTTTGGGGATCTGTGCTAGTGGGGGGTTTGCACTGGCTGCTGCTAAGATTGATTTGCGCATTAAAGCTGTAGCCACTGTGAGCATGTAAACACAGGAGAGGCAGCGCGCTATGGAATTAGGCACTCCACTACAAAAGAGCAAAGGCAGGCTCTTTTAAAGAAGGCTAGCAAAGAGCGCACAGAGGAATTTTTAAGCGGCAAAGTTAAAGAATATGTGCTAGGTACTCCCTTAAAAATTACCAAAAATTCCAATCCAATAGAAAAAGAATTCTATGATTTTTACCGCACACAAAGAGGTGAGTACACACCAAAGGGTGCACCCAGAGACAAAACAACCATGCCCACTTTAACAGGGATTGTTAAATTCTTAAACTTTTATCCCTTTGAAAATTTGGATTGGATTTCTCCTCGTCCGCTACTTTTTATCACAGGCGATCATGCCCATTCTAAAGAATTTAGCGAGTCTGCCTACAAAAAGGCAAAAGAGCCCAAAGAGCTTTATTATGTGAAGGGAGCCGGGCATGTGGATTTATACGACAGGGCGGATAAAATTCCTTTTGATAAAATAGCGTCGTTTTTCAAACACAATTTAGAGAAAGGAAAATAAAAATGTCTGATTTAGATATTTTTGTTAGAGACTTAACCGGTGAGCCGATAGATATGGCCGATCCTGAATTCCCCAAGATTCTTAAAGTGATCATGAACGCCCAAAGGCTTATCCACAGACTCAACACGGAACTTTTAAACAGCGAGCAAGTAGGCGAGTTGATGAGTGAGTTAACAGGTAAACCCTTTGATGAGAGTAATTGGATTTTGCCCCCCTTTTATACAGATTTTGGGCGCAATATTAATTTTGGGAAAAACTGCTTTATCAATCAGAATTGTACCTTTATGGATAGGGGAGGCATTAGTATTGGGAACGGGGTTTGGATTGCCCCTAGAGTGTGTTTAACCACCACTAACCATGACTTTAATCCCTATAAACGCCAAGTTACTTTTTCTAAGGGGATTGTAATTAAAGAGCGCGTCTGGATTGGGATTAATGCAGTCGTGTGCCCGGGTGTTACTATTGGAGAAAATTCTATTATAGCAGCGGGTTCTGTGGTAACTAAAGATGTCCCGCCTAATGTGATTGTGGGGGGCAATCCGGCTAAAATTATCAGACCCTTAGAATTTTAAGTGTGTGTTGACAAATATCTCAAATTAACTTAGAATGGCGGGCTTTTTATTTTTTATTAGTAAAGGTAGATAAAGATGTCTGATTTAGATATTTTTGCTAGAGATTTAGCCGGTGAATACATAAGTATGGACGATCCTGAGTTTGGTAAAATTTTTGAAGTGATCATGAACGCCCAAAGACTCACCCACAAACTTAACACGGAATTTTTGAGTAAAGAGCAAATAGGCGAGTTGATGAGCGAGTTAACAGGTAAACCCTTTGATGAAAGTAATTGGATTTTGCCCCCGTTTTATACAGATTTTGGGCGCAATATCACCTTTGGAAAAAATTGCTTTGTCAACAATTGTTGTACTTTTATGGATCGCGGAGGAATTAGCATTGGTGATGGGGCATTTATCGCCCCTAAGGTGTGTTTAACCACCACTAACCATGACTTTAATCCCTATAAACGCCGGGTTACTTTTTCTAAGGGGATTGTAATTAAAGAACGCGTCTGGATTGGGATTAATGCAGTCGTGTGCCCGGGTGTTACGATTGGTGAAAATTCTATTATAGCAGCGGGTTCTGTGGTAACTAAAGATGTCCCGCCTAATGTGATTGTGGGCGGTGTTCCAGCTAAAGTTATTAGACCCTTAGAGTTTGAATCTTAGTATTAAGCAGACAAACAAGAGATGATTTAACTTATCAGCCAAGCCTAAATAATCTAATAAAGCCTTGACTCCTTATAGCTAAATTAGGGGCTTTACCAAGCGCATTAGCCTATTAGCGGTTTTTTTATTTTATAGTTTTGTTATTGTAACGGGTAATATAGGACTTTCTCATGTTTAAGATGATTCTGGTTTTTTGCTTGCTTCTAATCGGGGGGGGGGGGGGGGTGAATTAAGCGGGGCAGATATTCGCAACGGGTTTTTTATTGGCGCTGAATTTGGGGTACAAAGCCAAAATCTCCAATCTACTAGCTTTTTAGCATGCCCAAATTGTGGACTGATTAATGGAGAACCAAGTGGCTATTCTTCTTCTGTTACAAACTTGACTAGAGGGCTAAATGAGGATATTAAAAAAGCGCTTAGCCAACTACAAAACTTGCAAAATCGCATCAATGCAACTAAGGATAAATCCCAACACATAAGTTATTCTAGTGATCTAGATGCGTTAGAACAAGAAATTAGTAACGCTATTGCGCGTCTTACTAGTGTCTTAGATCTCTATCCTAAAAGCAAACAAAATCAAGAAGTCCTTTCTACTTATAGCCAACTACTAAGCCAAATCAAGAATTTAGATAAACAGCTTATCTCAGAGATAAAGAGCTATGACAATCAGTTTAACTACAACACAAATGTTAACAGCTACAACAGCGCTAAAAATTCTCTAGCCCCAAACATTAATAGCGCTTCTAGTACAAATAGCGTTGCAACAAGTGTACAAAGTATTATCAATGATTTAAAGACAATTACTAGTCTGGATCAAAGTCTAAGCAGTCAATATAATCAATATAGCAATGAGGGTATCAATGATGCGCGTGCTGTAGCTAGCGTGTTAACCCAAGCATTACAAGGAGGACAATCACAAGCTGAAAATTTTCTTAATGGCTTGCTAAATGCAATTGATTCTAATTTACCTAATACAAATTTTGATCAGCTCATCGCGGTGGTAAACTGGTTTGCACAAATGGCTAAAGAGATTCAAAGCCAGTGCCCCCAATACGAAGTCTACTTATTGGCGGTATACAAAAACGCTTTTAGCGATATTGCAGTAACAGGTACGGGATTTATCCCTAGCGCAATACAAGTATTTGGTAACCCACCTAAGTTTAACTACCAAAATTTTAGCCCGCAAATTATGAGTTTACAAAATATACACCCTAGTTTAGAGTCAATGATTCAAAGCATTTACTCTACCCAAAGATTTTTTGAGAATATGCGTTATAACGCCGGTATTTTGCTAGGTTGGCAGCATTTTTTTAGTAAGCATTTTGGCTACTCTATTTATTCAGATCTAGGTTATGGCTATGTGAATAGCCCGCTACTTAAAAACTTGAGTGTTTTTAAAGCGTTGCAAAATGTCTCCATAGATTTAGGGGCTAATCTAATTTTTGATTTCAATACACCTAAAAGCAACTCTACCCCCGTGTTTTATGGCATGTTTGCAGGTGTGCAAGGGGGCAGTACTAACTGGGTTTTAACCGGCCCAGTAGAGAGTTGGCGCGCCTCTTATAATACAAGCGTAGATTTGGGTTTGCGTTTGCAGTTTAATACAAATATTATCAAGTGGGGAGTTGATATTCCTGTAGTCCCCCATGAGATTAATTGGCAATCTGGCTTTAATCATCTTGAACTTGATAATAATGCCAAAGACATCGGGTTTTTTATAACCTATGAAAAATTATTTATGCACCGCGCTTCAGGCCACTGGTATATTATGCGCCACAAACGCTATAGCGCTCCGCACATTAGCAAGTATTCCACTTATCCTGCCTATCCCACTTATCCCATTTTCAAGACAAAAAGGCAAAAAGGCCACACAAAAAAGCGTTATTTGTGCTGGCCTATTAATGCTTTATCCAAGCCAGAATAAGTCGCTAAATTCATTAAAATACATCTCTTCTAAGGCTTCTTTGTCCTCAAAGAGATTTAAGATAATCTTACATTTTTTTGGGTCTAAGCGGGTGGCTAGATTGGCTTTAAACTTTGAAACTAATAAGGGTATGCCCTCATCTCTTCTTCTTTTATGGCCTATTGGGTATTCTACCTCTATCTTTTTGCTATGCGTGCCATCTTTAAAAAAGACTTGTAGGGCATTGGCAATACTTCTTTTATCCCTATCTAAATAGTCTTTGTTATATCTTTCCTCTACTTCTATAATCATCTTAGCTCTGAGTGCATCAATGCGCGCATCTTTAGCCACCGCGTCCTCATAATCATCAGCCACCAAACGCCCAAAGATCAAAGCTATAGCAACCATGTATTGTATGCAGTGATCTCTGTCTGCTGGATTAGATAAAGGACCTGTTTTATTAATGATGCGGTGGGCTGATTCTTGGGTTGAAATAATGATTTTTTCAATTTCATCTAAGCGGTGTTTGATCTCATCATGCAAGATTAAAGCGGCCTCAACCGCTGTTTGGGCATGAAACTCAGCTGGAAAAGAAATCTTAAAAAGCACATTTTCCATAACATAGCTTTTAAAATCTTGCTGTAAGCTGAGTTTTTTACCCCTCATTTTTACAGCCTCATAACCCCAAAACTTAGCGCTAAGCACAGAAGGATAGCCCATTTCACCGCTCTTAGCCTTTAGGGCTAAATCCACACCGCGGCTAGAAGCATCACCAGCTGCCCAGCTTTTTCTACTACCTGTATTTGGAGCATGGCGATAAGTTCTTAGAGCGCCTCCATCTATGAAGGCATGCGAAATAGCGCTTAAAATTTCATCAAAATTACATTGTAAAAGCTTAGCAGCTACAGCACTACTTGCTACCCTGACTAATAAAACATGATCTAAACCAACCTTATTAAAACAATTATCAAGGGCTAAAATACCTTGAATCTCATGGGCCTTTATCATGGCTTTTAAGACACAAGAAACTTTTAAGGGCTCTTTGTTATTTGCTAGATTTTTACGGCTTAAATAATCAGCTAAAGCAAAAATAGCGCCTAGATTATCGCTAGGATGCCCCCATTCAGCTGCTAACCATGTATCATTAAAATCAAGCCATCTTATCATAGTACCTATATTAAAGGCAGCCCTTATTGGCTCTAGTTGGTAAGAAGTGCCCGGAATTTTAGCCCCCAGTGGTCTAAACTCAGCCCCCTCAACACTAGGCCCTAAAAGCTTAGTGCAAGCAGGATATTTTAAGGCTAAAAGCCCACAGCCTAAAGTATCCATCAAACAATACCTAGCTGTTTGCATGGCAAGTTCGCTTGTTATCTCATATGTATCTACATATTTTGCTATCTTAACTATTAGCTCATCAAATTCTGGACGCTTTGCATCTAAAATACCCATATCACTCACTTGTTTTTCCTATCTTGTATTTTAATAAAGGCTCTTGGCTCTACGCCTATGTATTTGCTACTTGGCCGTATAAGTTTGTTATTGGCTCTTTGTTCCTTAATGTGAGCACACCAGCCACTAACCCTACTCATGATAAAAATGGGTGTGAAATAAGGCGTGGGTATGCCCATAAAATGGTAAGCAGAAGCGCTATAAAAATCTGCATTAGGTGGGAGGGTTGGGCGCTTTTGCTTCATTAAATTTTCTATGGCCTCACTGATTTTAAAAAGCAGGCTATCGCCCCCTAAATACCTGCTATGTTCTTTAATTAAAGCACTACGCGGATCCCCACCAAGACCATAAATACGATGCCCAAAACCCATTAAAAGCTCTTTGTTGGCTAATTTTTCTAAAACACCTTCAATAGCCTCATCTACACTTTTAAAACTAGAAATCAAATACATAGTTGCCTCATTTGCTCCGCCGTGCAAAGGCCCTCTTAAAGACCCTATAGCAGCACAAACAGCACTAAAAATATCACTCTTAGTAGAGGCACAAACCCTAGCTGTAAAAGTAGAGGCGTTAAATTCATGCTCTGCATACAATATCAAAGAGCACTGCATGGTTTTAATAAAATCTTGCTTGGGTTCTTTAAGCTTTAATTTTTCTAAAAAATACCCAGCGATGCTATCTTGCTTTGAATGAAAATCTATCTCTTTTTTAGAGTGTGTGTAGTGGTGATAATAACAAAGCACACTTGGCAAAATGGCCAAAAGCCTAATGATCTTTTCATCTTGATCTTTAAAATCCTCTTTTTCACTTTCTAAAGCACCTAGGGCTGCAACTGCGGTTTGCATCACATTCATCGGATGTGCGTTTTTAGGCATAGCCCTTAAAATGGCCTTTAGTGGCTCACTTAAAGCTCTTTGAGCGATGATTTTTTGTTTAAATGCTTGCAGCTGTTCTTCTGTTGGCAACACACCAAATTGTAATAAATAAGCCACCTCTTCAAATGTAGCATACCTAGCTAGATCTTCAATGGCATAGCCATAGTAATTAAGACCATTGCCAAGCCCGCATGTACAGATTGCACTCTCTCCAGCTATCACACCGGCTAAACCGCCTTGTTTTTTCTCACTCATTTCTTGCCCTTTTTAAATAAAGCATCTAATTTTTGCTCATAAGCATAATAATCTAGCATTTCATAAAGCTCCTCTCTTGTTTCCATAAGTTTTAACACTTCTCTTTGATGGCCATGTTTTAATATGCTTGTATACACCTCAAAAGCTGCTTTGTTCATGGCACGGTTAGCACTAAGCGGATAAAGCACCATAGCAATACCTGCCTTTTTGAGCTCCTCTTGGCTAAAATAAGGTGTTTTTCCAAACTCAGTGATGTTAGCCAAAACAGGCACTTTAACACTCTTGCTAAAAGCCTCATAATCTTCTAACTTGCTAACAGCCTCAGCAAATAGCATCTCAGCCCCAGCTTCAACATAGGCTAGAGATCTATCAATAGCGCGATCAAGCCCTTCTATGCTGTAAGCATCTGTTCTTGCCATGATCACAAAATCAGGATCTAACTTAGCATCTATAGCTGCTTTAATGCGATCACACATCTCTTGTATGCTAACAAGCTCTTTATTAGGGCGGTGTCCACACCTTTTTTGAGATACCTGATCTTCTATATGCATAGCCGCAACCCCGGCTCTACTTAACTCTTTAACAGTTCTAGCGATATTAAAAGCTCCCCCAAAACCCGTATCTGCATCCACTAGTAAAGGTGTATCCACCCTTGAGCTAATGCGCCTAACATCTATGCAAACCTCCTCAAGGCCTATAATGCCAAGATCAGCCAAGCCATAACTAGCGCTTGCCACGCCGCTACCGGATAAATAAAGAGCCTTATGGCCTATTCTGCTAGCTTGCAGCGCGCTATAAGCATTAATAACCCCTACTATTGCTAGGGGTTTATTTTCTTTCACCAAGTTTTTAAATTTCTTTCCTGCACTCATTATTTTGCCTTTTTCTCTTTTGGATAACCCAGAGCGTTGATAGCTTTTTCACAAAGTCTTAAAACACTTGCATCTTCTATTGTTGCTGGGATATTAAGGGTAAGGCCATCTGCTATCTCTCTTAGGTTTTTGCGCAGTATCTTACCACTTCTTGTTTTGGGTAAAGCACTCACTATAGTAGCTATCTCAAAAGAAGCCACAGCGCCTATTTCTTGGCGCACAAGGGCACAAACCCCCTCAACCACCCCTACATGATCTCTTTCTATGCCCTCTTTTAGCACAATAAAGCCCATTGGCAATTCACCCTTTAATACATCATTGACACCTATAACAGCACATTCTGCAACATCTGGATGTTTTGCAATGATTTCTTCCATCTCCCCTGTTGATAATCTATGCCCAGCTACATTGATAATTCCATCCATTCTACCTAGCACATACACATACCCATCCTCATCTATATAGCCGGTATCTCCTGTTAAATAATATCCCGGGAATCTATCTAAATAGCCTCTGTGATAAGCCTCATCATTTTCCCAAATCCCCATTAAGCAAGCAGGAGGCAAAGGTAGCTTAAGGCATAAAATGCCTTTTTGACCGGCTTGTAACTCTTGGCCATTTTCATCAAGTACTTTTAGATTAAAGCCGGGCATTGGCTTTGTAGGGCTTCCGGGCTTAATTTTAATCAACTCAAGCCCAAGAGGATTTGCCGCTATAGCCCAGCCTGTTTCTGTTTGCCACCAATGATCAATAACCGGCTTATTAGTTAGCCTTGCTATCCACTCAAGCGTAGAGCTATCACATCTCTCACCTGCTACAAAAATAGCTCTTAGGCTATCTAACTTAAACTTCTTTATCCATTTACCTTCTGGATCTTCTCTTTTAATAGCTCTAAAGGCTGTTGGGGCTGAGAAAAGCACATTTACTTTATATTCCTCTATGATACGCCAAAAAGATGAAGGATTGGGGGTTCTTACGGGTTTTCCTTCATAAATAATAGTTGTGCAAGCACTCATGAGCGGCGCATAAACGATATAAGAATGCCCAACAACCCAGCCCACATCAGAGGCTGTAAAAAACACATCTCCAGCCTTTACATTATAAATATTATCCATAGACCATTTCATCGCTACTGAATGCCCACCATTTGACCGGATAACACCTTTTGGCTGACCTGTAGTACCTGAGGTATAAAGGATATAAAGCGGATCTGTGGCTAAAACAGGTACAGGTTCTACACCCCTTGTTTTTTCTTCCTCAACCTCCCAATCTATATCACGCCAAGGAAGCATGTTAGCTCTTGATTGTGGGCGCTGGTAAATTAAACAAGTGGTTGGCTTAGCAGAGCATTTTTTAATGGCCTCATCTAAAACAGGTTTGTATTCTATGATACTGCTAACTTCTATACCACAGCTAGCACTTATGACTACTCTAGGCTTAGCATCATCTATTCTAACAGCTAGTTCATGTGCTGCAAAACCACCAAAAACCACGCTATGAACAGCCCCAAGCCTCGCACAAGCTAGCATTGCAATGAGTGCTTCGGGTATCATTGGCATGTAAATAAGCACTCTATCCCCCTTTATCACACCCTTGTTTGCCAAGATACCAGCTACCTTAGCAACGCGGTCTCTTAGTTGGAGGTAGGTGTATTTTTTCTTAGTATCGGTTACTGGAGAATCATAAATCAAGGCTAGCTGATCACCCCTGCCATTATGCACATGCAAATCAAGGGCATTGTAACAAGTGTTCATGCATCCACCAACAAACCACTTATAATGCCCATCGCTAGCATCAAGCACCCTGTCCCATTCATTATACCAATGTACATTTTTTGCAGCCTCAGCCCAAAAGGCCTCTGGATTTTTGATAGACTCTTGATATATTTGATCATAAACTCCACTCATATGCGTCCTTTTTTATGAAATTAGCTATATTGTAGAATACACTATCTGGATACTTTTAACGCTATTATAGGCGCTAATCCGGCTAAAATGATTAGACCCTTAGAATAGCGGTAGTGTTGACAAATATCTCAAATTAACTTAGAATGGCAGGCTTTTTATTTTTTTATAAGAAAGGAAAATAAAGGTGTCTGATTCAGATATTTTTGCTAGAGAGTTAGCCGGTGAGCCGACAGATATGGCCGATCCTGAATTTCCCAAAATTCTTAAGGTGCTCAAGAACACCCAAAGACTTGTCCACAGGCTTAACACGGAATTTTTAAGCGATAAGCAAATAGAAGAGTTGATGAGCGAGATAACAGGTAAACCCTTTGATGCGAGTAATTGGATTATGCTCCCCTTTTATACAGATTTTGGGCGCAATATTAGCTTTGGGAAAAGTTGTTTTATTGGTCCGTGTTGTATTTTTATGGATAGGGGAGGGATCAGTATAGCAAACGGAGTTTGGATTGCCCCTAGTGTGCGTTTAATCACCACTAGATTTGGTTCTAACCCTTATAAGCGGTACATGCTCTATTCTAAAAAGATTGTGATTAAAGAACGCGTCTGGATTGGTACTAATACAGTTGTGTGCTTGGGTGTTACTATCGGAGAAAATTCCATTGTAGAAGTGGGATCGGTGGTAACTGAAGATGTCCCGCCTAATGTAATCGTGGGAGGTAATCCGGCTAAAATTATTAAACCCTTAGAATTTTAAGCGGGTGTGTTGACAAATATCTCAAATTAACTTAGAATGGCGGGCTTTTTATTTTTTATAAAGGATTAAAATGCAACAAAAACAACTAGGTTCTTTAAAAGTAAGCGCTTTGGCTTTAGGCATTATGGGCATGACCTTTGGTTATGGTGAAACTCATAACAAACAAGAAATGATTAAACTTATCCACCAAGCCTTTGAACATGGCATTAATTTTTTTGATACAGCAGAGGCTTATGGGGCGGATAATGAGGAACTTTTAGGTGAGGCGATCAAACCCTTTAGAGATAAAGTTGTGATTGCTAGTAAATTTGGCATTAGTTATAAAGACCCTAACAATAAACATGCAACTATGTTTTTAGATTCTAGTCTTAATCGCACTAAACGCGCCCTTGAGGGGAGTTTAAAGCGCTTGGGAGTGGAGTGTCTTGATTTATACTACCAGCACCGCGTGGATACCAATACACCCATTGAGGAAGTGGCTGATTTGATGCAAACCTTCATTAAAGAGGGCAAGATCAAAGCTTGGGGGATGAGTGAGGCTGGGCTCTCTAGCATTCAAAAAGCGCATGCTGTTTGCCCCCTAAGCGCTTTACAAAGTGAATATTCGCTGTGGTGGCGCGAACCTGAAAAGGAAATTTTAGGGTTTTTAGAAAAAAATAACATTGGTTTTGTGGCCTTTTCACCTTTGGGCAAAGGGTTTTTAGGCGCAAAATTTGAAAAAAACGCCACTTTTGCTAGCTCAGATTTTAGAAGTACCGTGCCTAAATTTAATCCTGAAAATATGGCTAAGAATTACCCTTTAGTAGAATTTATCAAAGATCACGCTAGCCAAAAAGGCATCACCCCCGCCCAGTTAGCCCTCTCATGGATTTTACACACCCAAAAAATTGTAGTCCCTCTCTTTGGCACCACCAAAGAATCCCGCCTTTTAGAAAATTTAGGGGCTTTGCAAGTTTCTTGGAGTGATGAGGAATTAGAGGCGTTTAATAAAGGGCTAGCTAGCATTAAAATAGAGGGATCGCGCTATCCAGAGAGACTAAATAGCATGGTGGGTAAGTGATAAGATCGAAGCTTTATTGTGTTGTTGCCCTAGATTAAATAAAACGCCCAAGTGCTAAAAACATTTGGGCTTGTTTGGTTGGCTTAAGGGGATTTGGTTATTCTAGGCGGAGGTTTTATAGAGTTTGGGCTTTAGTTTTCTTGCAGATCGGATACATCTTTACAAGGTGTGGCTTTGTGAGTGGATTTAGAGACTTTATAGAAGGTCTTTAATGTGCCTTTAACTCGGGTTTAACCGGGGTTCAATAGTGGTTAATTGAGTTAAATACGATTAAAAAAGCTAATACGGAGGATTTTCTCGCATTAGTTTGGGTGTTGGTAAAACAGAAATTATGGCTCAGCTAAATATCGCCGTCTATAAAAATAATCTTAACTTGATTGCTGGAGTTTTTGCGGTGCACAATCACACCCGTTAAGCTTGACCCCCTCCCAAACGCGCCTACCTACAAAAGTAATTTTTTAAGGGGCGTTAATTCCAACCGAGATGCCGCGCATGTATTGCGTGTTTTATTAGTTAAGATTTTTGCTACTCAAGAAGGCCTTAAAAATAAGGATAGATAGTGCTTGGCAAATAACTTAATCTTAAGAATGCAGTTACAAGTACGCAGAAGGTATAACAACCATTTTAATTTACCCTTGAAATAATCCGTACTAGTGGGGGGGCTTTCTGAATCTAATGGGTTAATAAGCAAGACAGCAGACTTAAGGGTAAAGGTGAGTGCGTGGTGGTTGTAATAAGAATCTATATAGGTGTCTACTTTTAATGCCCAAAGAGGAGGGCAGGCTTTTAAAAGCTTATGCGCTCCATTAGGGTTTAACATATAGCCATGTGTTCCTAGTCCTTGCGGGCTAAAAAGGTGATCAAAGTTGTAGTTGATAGAGGTTTTTGCACAATACCCCTTAGAGTGGATAAGGAGGCGTATTATCTGGGCTTTATCAGCATGCAAGGCTTCTAAACTCAAATGGCATTTTCCAAAAAAATCATTTGTGGGCAATACATCATCTTCTAAAATAATCATAGGGCGTTTGAGCCGCACACATTCTTGCCACAGCAAATAATGGCTTGCAAAACGACCCAGTTGTTTAAAACTTAAAAAATCCAAAGGCGTTTTAAGCGCTAAAGAGGCTAATTGCAAACACTCTTTAAAGCTAGGCAAATGGGGGCTAAAATCGTTTAAAACCGGGTGGGTGTGTTCAAAGGTGATTCCTCGTTGTAAAAAATCTTGGTGTCCATGGATAGCCTTAAAAATGGCAATAGAAAAAATATCTCTTTGATCAAAACGCTTTAAAAGGTAGTTTAAATGCCAAAGTAAAGGAGTGATGTCTCTTTCTTGGGGGGTTTTAAGAAGATGGATAATACAAATAGGAATGGGTAAAGATTCAGGGGATAAATTACTCAACAGTTACACTTTTAGCTAAATTACGGGGCTTATCTACATTTAAGCCTTTTAATTGTGCCATTTCAAGGGCAAAGAGTTGCAAAACAACCAGCATGCTAAAAAATTCGGGCATGTAGTGGGGGTAGTGGGGGGTATTGATCTGAAAATGGGCATTGGCAATATTTTCAGGGCTTAGGGCAAAAATACGCGCATCACGGGCTTGTAATTCCTCAACACTACTACAATTTTTAGCAAAAAGCAAATGAGCGGGTAAAAGGGCGGTGCATAATAAATTGCAATCAGCTAGGGCAATGGGGCCATGTTTCATCTCTGCACTGGCATAACCTTGCGCATACACATAGGCAATTTCTTTTAACTTAAGTGCTCCTTCTAAAGCCAAAGGATAAAACACACCCCGCCCCATGAAAAAATAACCCTGTGGGTTTTGATCTAAAATGTGTTTGCTAATTTCTTTAATTTTTTCATGTAATTTGAGTGTATCAGTAATGGCTTGCATGCTAGTTTTTAAAGCCTGCATTTGATCGTGTTGTACTTTAGTATCTAGTTTATTTTGTTTGGCTAGCACAAGTGCTAAAAGCCATAGAAGTAAAACTTGACTAGAAAAAGCTTTAGTAGAGGCCACACTTTTTTCTAATCCCGCGCGGGTTAAAAGGGTGGTATCTGCTAGCGCGCCCATTGTGGAGTTTTGCGTATTACAAACCCCTAAAGTTTTTAGCCCTAAGTTCTTGGCTAATTTTAACGCCTCTAAAGTATCTGCACTCTCGCCACTTTGAGAAATAGCGATAAAAAGCTCATCTTGTCTGGTTGCAAAATGCCCATAGCGGTATTCACTGGCTAGCTCTACTTGCACTTTAACATGAGCTAGGCTTTCTATGAGATATTTTGCCACTAAAGCGGCGTGATAACTTGATCCACAAGCACTAATTGTTACCGTAGAAATCTGATCTAAAAAATCTTTGGGGAGTTCTAAATGCGCATGGGTGGGTGTCCATCTATCTAGTAGAGTTAAAACTTTATCCTGCTCATAAATTTCTTTTTCCATAAAAGTAGCAAAACCTTCTTTATTGCTCTCTTGTATATCTTTTGAAATGGGAGTGGTTTTAAAATGCAAAGGCGTGTGATAATCCATGCACCCAAGTGCCCCCTCTTCTAAACGCACCATTTGCTTAGCTCTACCAATAAGCCCGCTTTCAGCACTAGCAAAATAAACACTATCTTGAGTCTTAGCAAGAAGCAAAGGCGAGCGGTTTTTAGCATAGAAAATACAGGTGGGTAATTTGGCATGGATAAGCAAAATCGCATACGCCCCCTCTAATTTAGCAATGGTGTTTTTAAAAGCCTGCAAGGCTAAATCTTGAGAAATACTATTAGAGTTAGATAAATTTGCTAATTCTTCTTCAAAGACATGGACAATTACTTCGCTATCTGTTTGGCTACTAAAAACATGCCCTTTTGTTTTTAAATCTGCTTTAAGCGCGGCATAATTTTCAATAATTCCATTGTGCACAAGGGCGCTATTTTGATAAACATGGGGGTGGGCGTTGGCTGTAGTGGGTTTGCCATGTGTAGCCCAACGCGTGTGGGCAATGCCTACTCCAAGTCCGGATGCGTTAAAATTTTGGGTTAATGCTTCTAGAGCTGCGATCTTACCACTTGTTTTAAAGACTTCTAATTTAAAATCAGCAGCCCCAATTGTTGCTAGCCCTGCGCTATCATACCCCCGATAATCTAATTCTTTTAACCCTTCAAGCAAGAGAGTTTTTTTATCTGCTATTCCAATATAGCCCATAATCCCGCACATAAAAATCCTTTCTAAAAAACTAACATCTCTCGCTTGTATTTATTTAAAGCATTGATATGTTCTTTTAGTTCCTCTACCCGTTCTCCTATTTGCGTATAAAAGGCCATATTTAAAGTTTCTGGAATATCCATACTCCCCCGTTTCATCAAAATAAAATCACTCAAACTTAAATGCGCTATTTTTAAGAGTAGCTCTATCTCTTCTTTGGTATTTTCAATATCTTTAATGATTAAATCTAATCTTTCAAACATCGTCTTCTCTTTTAAGCTGTTAGTTATTCCCTAGCCCTAAGGCTAATAAAGTATGCAAGTGCAAAACGCCTAAAACTTTCTTTTGATCATCACAAACCACTAAAAGCGAAATTTTATAAGTCTCTATTAATTCTAAAGCCTCTACAACTAGCATGTCTAAATTACTAATTGTTTT
The DNA here is from genome assembly GCF_902196135.1 of Helicobacter suis. Lineage (GTDB taxonomy): Bacteria > Campylobacterota > Campylobacteria > Campylobacterales > Helicobacteraceae > Helicobacter > Helicobacter suis_A. Next base: position 219,369 of record NZ_CABIKE010000002.1, read on the forward strand.
AGGATTAAGAGTTGCAAAGTTTTTAGCTGGGGCAGTAGAATCAAACTCAGATTGGAGCAAAGCGCGTCTAATATCCCCATCGCTTAAAATCCCGATTAGTCTTTGTTGATTATCAACTAATAAAGCATTGCCTAAGCATTTATCATTGGCCTCAACTAAAGCAGCATGTAAACAAGCCTCTTGATCTATTAGGGGCAAGTTTTTAGTTAATAAAATATCTTTAACTCTTAGACGCAATTTTTTACCTAGTAGCCCTCCCGGGTGTAATTTAGCAAAATCCTCTCTACTAAAATTTTTAACCTCCATTAAGCATGCTGCTAGCACATCACCTAATGCTAGGCTTAGAGTAGTTGAAGTGCTAGGAACACCAAAAGAGATAGCCTCTTGAGTGATATTTAAAGGGATTAAATAAGTGGCTAATTTACTCAAAGAATTATTGCAATCTTTAGTCATAGCAATCAGGGTTTTAGGTTTTAAAGACCCCAAAGCCTCTAAAAGCTCCATGCTCTCGCCTCCATAGCTAATAGCTAAAATCACATCTTTAGGCCCTACAATACCCATGTCGCCATGTAAACTCTCGGTGGGGTGTAGAAAAATTGCCTTAGTGCCGGTGCTTGTCAAAGTAGCCGCGATCTTACGCCCAATATGTGCGCTTTTTCCCACCCCCATGATTACTACTAAAGGGGCATGCGCTAGGCGAGTGATAATGGGTTCTAGGGTTGTGTGATCTAAACTGACTTTTAAAAGCGCCTCTGCCTCTGCATTTAAAATTTGCTTTGCTAACTTGCCAAAATCAGATTTCATTTTCTTATCTCTTTACGCATGGCTTTTTTTAGCAGAGGGATTAAAGCGCCATAACCTTCTTTTTCCATGTCCTCTAAAGGAATGAATTTAAGCGCGGCGCTATTAATACAGTAACGCAATCCTCCCAATTCTTTAGGCCCATCTTCAAAAACATGCCCTAAGTGTGCATGCCCTACACGGCTTTTGACTTCTGTGCGAATCATGTTGTGGCTAGTATCTTTAAAATAGTTCACCACCTTTTGATCAATGGGTTTACTAAAACTAGGCCACCCACAGCCTGAGTTAAATTTATCAGCGGATAAAAAGAGGGGTTCACCTGTGGTGATGTCTACATAAATGCCCGGCTTATTCTGATCAAAATAGGCATTATGAAAGGCAGCTTCAGTTTGTCCTTTCTGCGTAACTTGGTATTGTAAATCAGTTAGTTTTGCCCTGAGCTCTGCATCGCTAAGTTTGTGATAGTCTTTAGCATCAATGATCACCTCATCGGCCTTTTTTAAATCAATATGGCAATACCCTCCCGGATTTTTCTTAAGATAATCTTGATGGTACTCCTCAGCGACAACAAAATTTTTTAAAGGCTCAAGTTCAATCTGTACTTTTTGTTTGTAATGACTCTGCAAGCGCGCGAGGGCTTTAGCAATAATGGGTTCATCTTTAGAGTCTACATAGTAAATACCCGTGCGGTATTGGCGACCACGGTCATTGCCCTGTTGGTTTAAACTGGTTGGATCAATGACTTTAAAATAATAAAGCAAAAGTTTATCTAGGCTAATTTGGTGTGGATCAAATTCTACTTTCACGGTTTCTGCGTGATCTGTGTTGTGTAATTCATGGTAGTTTGTTTGATCGCTTTTACCATTGGCATAACCCACTATGGCTTTTTTGACTCCATAAATGCGCTCCATATAAGCCTCTAATCCCCAAAAACACCCTCCAGCTAAATAAATTGTATGTTCCATGCCTTTCTCCTGAGCACTCCCTTGTAAAATCCCCGCTATTAATAGCCCTAGTATCCAAACTCTCATGGGTTTAAAAACACATGGCTGACAATGGCCGGATATTTTTTAGTGTGCTTAAAAAGCGCTTTTCTTAGAAAATTGCGTACATTATCCTCTAAATGCTTAGTATTAGAAATCACATCAAAACGCAAAGCTTTAATATGCAAACTCAAAGAACCTTGCAATTCCTCTAATAATGAGCGTTCCTCTTTAAAATTGACAATCCCTAAAGTGGTGATCTGAGAGGTGGGCATAAGTTCTCCTGCTTTAGAGATAAATAACACCGCGCTTAAAAGCCCTGCACTGGCAATTTCTTGGCGATCTTGTACAATTCTTTCCTCAATGCTAATATTATTGGTGTTATCCACATAACTTTTTCCACTTTTAACACTTTTAGTTTTACGCATAAAGTTAGGGTTAACCTCCACTTGATCGCCATCTTCCATAAGATAGATATTTTTCTCAGGAATGCCACAGGCAATAGCCGTTTCTTTATGGCGGGCTACATGGTTATACTCCCCATGGATAGGCAAGAAAAATTTAGGTTTAATAAGTCTTAACATGAGTTTTTGCTCCTCTTGGGCGGCATGCCCGCTAACATGGATATCAAAAGATTGATAAACCACCTGAGCTTCTTTTTTCATGAGTAAATTCAAAATACTAGAAACACTGGCCTCATTGCCCGGAATGGCTTTAGCCGAAAGAATAATAAGATCGCTAGGTTTAATGCTAATGTGGCGGTGCTCATCAGTAGCCATGCGATAAAGCGCGCTCATGGTTTCACCTTGTGAGCCGGTGGTAACAATAAAGACTTCATGATCGGGGTGTTTTTCAACTTCATGGGCTTCTATGAAGGCTTTAGAGGGCAGGTGGATATAGCCTAATTCACGGGCAATATCTAAATTTTTCTCCATAGAGCGCCCAATCACGGCTACCTTACGCCCGTAGTTAATCGCATATTGAATTGCTTGATAAACCCGGTGGATATTAGAAGAAAAAGTGCTCATGATCACTCTTCCAGTTGCGTTTTTAAAAAGATTATCAAATACCGGACCAATGCTACTTTCTGAGGGGGTGATTCCTGTTTTATAAGAATTAGTACTATCACTTAAAAGCAACATAACCCCCTGTTCACCATAATAGGCTAGGCGGTAAAGATCGGTGGGGATATTATCAACGGGGGTGTGATCAATCTTAAAATCGCCTGTGTGAATGATCGTGCCCACTTTGGTTTGGATAGCCAATGCGCTTGCATCAATAATGGAGTGGGTGATGTGAATCCATTCAATGGTAAATTCGCCAATTTGGATGGGTTGGCGTTTTTGCACAATTTTAAAATAGTTCTTAAACTTTTTAAGGCCATGTTCATCAAATTTATTACCAATCATGCCCAAACTAAGCGGTGTACCATAGAGAGGGAATTGTAATTCTTTAAACAAATAAGGTACAGCCCCAATATGATCTTCATGGGCGTGGGTGATAATCACGCCTACGATCTTCTCTTTAATGCTGTGTAGATAGCTAAAATCAGGGATTAAAATATCCACTCCATGCATGTCCTCACTTGGAAAACTCATGCCCACATCTATGATAATGGCTTGATTGAGGGTTTCAATTACCATCATATTCCCGCCAATCTCGCCTAGCCCTCCTAAGGGGGTGATTTTTACCCGTGCTTTAACGCTTAAATCTAGTTTATAATGCGGGTTGAGGTGGTTAATGTGGATTTTATGGTTAGTCTCTACGCCCTGTTTGAGTTCTTTATGAAAGCCTAAATTACCCCGCTCATTGGCTTTTGTGATGTTTTTTACCCCAACTTGTTCTGGGTGTGCTTGTAAATTTTTATTGTGAAACTCTCCTCTCCCTTGTCTGATACGATTAAAGCGTGCAGGCTTTGGAGGGTTTGTTTTTTTGGGTTGAGAAGTGTTTTCTGAGCCTGTATCTTGAGGCGGATTGTTTGAATCGTTAAAATTATCCATGTTATTTCCTATTGTATTGGGTTGTGGAGAAAAGCAAGTAGACTAGCGTAATGGGCTGGATCTAGCTGGTGAGGACGCAATGCAAATTCTAAATTATGTGCTGTGTAGAAATCTTGGATACGCTCTAGTGGATAGCTCCCCTTTAAATTGTTATATAAAGTCTTGCGACTAGCTTTAAAACAGATTTTAAGCAAATGCTCCAAACTCTTTAAATCCCACTCTTTTGTTTCTCTTTCTACTAAGGGTTTTTTAAGTAAAGACATGAAGGCTGATTGCACCTTAGGCGGGGGATTAAAAGCCTCTTTGTTAACTTTAAAGAGTAAATGGCGTTGCCAACATAGGCTATCTGCTAGCACGCTTAAAGCCCCATAATCGCTACTATGCACAGGGGCACAAAATTTATCCGCTATTTCTAATTGCACCATAACTGCCATACCGATACATAAGGCATCTCTAAGGGCTCTTGTAATAATGGGTGTGGCAATGTAATAGGGTAAATTGGAGACCAGAAAATAAGGCTTTTGGCATAAAAAACCGGTTTCAGAGACGCTAAGCCTAATGTCTCTATCTGCTGTTTGTATGCACACTTGCCTATCTGCTCCATTAATCCCCTTATATTGCATCACATCCCCAACAACTAGCTCCAAACGCTCAGACAAAGGCCCTAGCTTATGGTATAACCTTTGGGCCAAACCGGGATCCACTTCGTAGGCTAACAAGCTTTTAGGCGACTCTAACTTATTTAATAGCCGGGTCGTCAGATCTCCCAAGCCAACCCCTATTTCTACTAGCTGTATCCGATCCTTAAAATGCTCATAGGGGATGGATTGTAAGATCTGCTCCAGATAATGGGCATCATGTAAAAAATGCTGGCCTAAAACTGCCATTCTTTTGCTCTAAAATTTCTGCCCCATTGTAGCACAGGCTAACTTAAAAGTGCTAGCATGGAATTTTGTATAAAGGAGATGTTTTGTTTGTGTGTGCCGGCAGAGATGAGAGTTTTGATTTTGCAAAAAGTATTGGGATTGGTTTAGTAGAGAGTGCTTTAAATTTGAGTCGTCTTTGCTTGCTTGAAAAGCCTAATATGTTAATTTTTATTGGTACAGCTGGATCTTATGATTTAAATATGCCTCTACTTAGTTTATATAAAAGCATGCGATCTACTCAGATTGAGCAAAGTTTTACCCTCCAAGATAGCTACACCCCGCTAGAAAATTACCTAGAAGTCCAAGAATGGGAGTTTGATACATGGGATTTACCTAGTGTGGTGGTTAATTCAAGCAATTATATCCACACGAATTCTATTTTTTCAAAACACATGCATGCTGCCGGTATTGCCCTAGAAAACATGGAATTTTTTAGCGTTTTAAGTGTTGCGCGGGCTTATGCTATCCCTAGTTTAGGTATTTTTTGCACCACAAACTACACGCAACAAGACGCGCACCAAGAGTTTTTAAAAAACCACAGCCAAGCTAAAACCTATTTGCAAGAATGGGTACAAGCCCATTTACTTTAGGCATGACAACTTATGCTACTATGCGCCCGGAAATCCTAAGGATTTCTAAATCTATGGAAGGAGAATGCTATGAATATGAATCAAAACAACAGCGGTTGTTGCAACAGCCAAAATAATAACCAACAAAATAGCAACCGCAACAACAACAGCAATAACCAAAACAACAATAGCCGCAATAATAACCAAGACTAGGCTGTGTGGTGGCGGATTATTCCGCCCCAGCCAAAGCAAATCTTAAAGAAGTTCTACCCCACATGGAGTGCCTGATGGCCAAAAATATCTGTTTTGTATCCAAGATAAAGAGGTTACTGCTAAATACATCTAAACGCTGCATTTAATTAACTTTGGCATATATTAAAGCGCAACCCTAAAGACTATAATAAAGCGCTTTGTTTAGATACTAACTTGCTATGGGGGTTTTTACAAACCACCCAGCCTAAAGACATAGAGGAATTACAAAAACGCCAAAGTACGAATCTGCAAGAAACTTTTTTAACGCGTTTAAAGAACCAAATAGAACAACAGGGTTTACTTAAGGTTTTAAAAGAGGGGATAGAGGTTTTAGGCGTGTCTTTTAAACTTGCCTATAACAAACCTCCCGACCAAAAAAACCCAGATACTTGGAAAAACTACCAAAACAATCTCTTTTCTGTGACGCGCCAGTTGCGCTATAGCACTCAAAACAACAACTCTTTAGACTTAGTGATCTTTTTAAACGGCTTGCCTATTTTTACCTTAGCACATTTTGCACTAGATAATGATTTAGTGTATATGAGCACTAAGCTAGAGGGGACTAAGACGCTTTTTATCACAAACACCCACCACCAAATAAATCCCCCAAATCTCTAAATTGACTTAAAACCCTCTACTAGCTTTTTAACGCGGATCATTAATGCTAGATTAACACGGCTTAAACTAGAATACTTCTTATCAAAAACTCAAGGATTGTTATGAAAAACTTTTTTGGTCTGCGTTCTGTGTGTGTTGTTTTGGCTTTAAGCGGTGTAGTGCATGCCCATGCCCAAAAGAATAATGATCTAGATTTGATTAAAAAAGCCCTAGAAGCTAATTTAGTACCTATGCCAACGGGTAAGGATCTTAATAAATATTTAACACAAAAGGTAAGAGAATTAGATCCAAGCTATAAGGGGCCTGTTTTGACTAAGGGACAAATTGAACTAGGCAAAAAGCTTTACTTAGACCCTAGAATCTCCACCTCCTATCTTGTTTCTTGTAACACTTGCCATAATTTAGGTTTAGCAGGCGTGGATAATGTCTCCAGAGCCGTAGGTGAGGGCTGGAGACCTAACCCTCATTTTTTAAACTCGCCTACTGTGTATAATTCTGTTTTTAACTCCGTGCAGTTTTGGGATGGGCGTGTTGCTCATTTAGACCAACAAGCCAAAGGCCCTATTGCTAATCCGGTAGAAATGAATGCTGATCCTAAAGTTGTAGAAGCCAAGATTAATTCTATACCCGGTTATGTCAAGGCCTTTAGACGCGCCTATGGCAACCATGTCAAAATTGATCTTAATTTGATTGCGCGCACAATTGCCATGTTTGAAGCGACTTTAAACACCCCTAGCCGCTATGATGACTTTTTACGGGGCAATGTCAAAGCCTTAAGCCATCAAGAAAAAGAGGGCTTGAAAATCTTTATAGATAAGGGTTGTGTGGGTTGTCATAATGGGATTAATCTAGGGGGCACAATGCAACATTTCCAAGTAGCCGCACCTTATAAGTTTGCCAATATTGGAGATTTTAAAGGCGATAAAAATGGTATGGTAAAAGTCCCTACTTTGCGCAATATCCTAGAAACCATGCCCTATTTTCACAATGGGCAATACTGGGATATTAAAGATGCGATTAAAGCTATGGGTAAGATCCAACTTGGCGTTACAATTAGCGATGTAGAAGCAGAAAAGATCGCTACCTTTTTTGGATCACTTACCGGTAAAAAACCCATTATTATCTATCCTGATTTACCGGTTATGAGTACAAATACACCCAAACCAAAAGGTGTTCCAGAAGGGGATATGGCGTCTAAAAAAGCGCCTACACACTAGTTTAAGACAAAAAGGGTATAATCGCCGTTTATTTTCAAATTAAGGAGAATAAATGGCAAGAAGATGTGATTTAAGCCATAAAGGTCCTATGGTGGGTAACCGTGTAAGCCATGCTAATAACAAGACAAAAAGGCGCTTATTGCCTAATTTGCACACCATCCACATTACCCTAGAAGATGGCACTAAGCAAAGAATTAAGGTTGCAACTTCTACTTTAAGGACTATGCGCAAGAGTCGCTAGAGTAGAGGGTGCTACAAAAGCTTAAGGCATTTCTCTCCTCTGTTAAAAAGAAGAAAGTTAAGGCCGACTACAATCTTAACGCTGAGATTTACGAACAATTTGAGGTTTTCCGCCTCCCTTTAGTACTCATCCAGTGCTTTATACTGGCGGGGACTTTAGGTTATTTAGCCCTAGAGGATTACAGCCTCATTCAGGCCTTTTTCCAGACCACCTATACTTTTACCTCTACAGGGTTTGGGGCGCTTAATGAAAGCCATTTTGGCACTGTTAGTGTCTTTTTTACCTCAATTATTATGTTTTGTGGAACGGGGGTGGTAACCTTTAGTGTAGCGGTACTTATTAATGTAATCAATAAGGGCGTATTAGCCCGACTTATTAGGGAAAAAAGAATGATTTATAAAATTGCACGATTAAAAAACCACTATGTTATTTGCTATCACAATGAATACACAATCGAACTAAGTAAGCAATTTAGGAGTGCACAAATTCCCTTTGTGGTGGTGGATAACAAACCTAATTTTGAAGAAGAGGCCATTAAGTATAAATACCCATACTACATTGTAGGCGACCCACACACCAATTTAGCCATGCTTAAAACCCATCTAAGTAGCGCTAAAGGGGTTGTGGCTTTTTCAGATACCTTACCTGTTAATATTGCCTTGATTGTGGGTGTGAGACTCTTTGAAAAAGAATTAAAGCGCAAACCTTATTACATTATCGCTAGCGCACACAGCGATGAAGGTTTAGAAAAGCTGAAAAAATTAGGGGCTGATAGCGTGGTCTCGCCAACAAAGTTAATGGCACAAAGGGTAAGTGCAATGGCAATCCGTCCTGATATGGAAAATATCTTAGAAAAGTTCATTTATAAAAAAGACACGCTTTTAGATTTAGAAGAGGTGATTGTGCCTAAAGAAAGCTGGTTAGTACAGCGCAAACTCAAAGAAGCGCATTTTAGAGAGATCACAAAGGTTTTTATCATCGGGATTATCCAAAAAGATGGGCGTTATATCCCAATGCCTGATGGCGAAGTCATTATCGCTAGTGAATCTAAACTTTTAATGATTGGCACTTCTGAAGGGGTAGAAAAATCCAAAACTTTTATTTTACAACACCAAAGACCTATGGAGATGGATTACATTACCCTATGATCTTGCACAAAGATCAGAGCTAGCATAAGGAAAGCCCCACAGGGCGCTAGTGATCATGCTATTTAGCCCTAGCCTTGTAAAAAAGAGCTAGCCATGCGTTTTAATTTATTAATAGCCTTTTTGTGAAAAGGGAGAGGCGGCGGAGGAGGCGGCGGAGGAGTGGGGGGGGGGG
>NZ_CABIKE010000003.1 GCF_902196135.1 Helicobacter suis
GTAGTCGCAGACGCCCGCTCTTTTGCCTCTTATCTTAGTGGCGCTTTTTTCTCTTTGGGCATGAATCTTGGGGGCGGAAGTGTTTTAGTCTCCAAACAACCCTTTTTACAGCCAACAGGACATGGACGGTACAACTCTTTACAAATAGGCATGCAGGCAGAAGGGGGGTATCAAAGATACTTCACGCCTTTTTTTGGGGTCTCTTATTATGGCTATTTTGGCTACCGCTATTTGTATATGAATAGCGCTATGAAAATGGCCAGCGATTTAAACAATGTCAACCGCTACACTTTAGGTTTTGGCGCTAACATGCTTTTTAATGTCTATAGTAAGATCAAAAACGCAGACAAAGCCCACCCTAAAATGCAAGCATACGGCTTTTTTGGCGGCTTACTAGCTATGGTCAATATCTGGACTGAAAGCCTCATAGATCAGAGTCATAGCTATGTTAACAATAATGCTAATCTCAACGCTACTTTAGGTATTAGCTTGCGTACCGATCATTTTAAATGGAGTTTAGGGGTTTATGTCCCGCTTACTAATCAAATCCGCGTGATTAAAATCCCTAGTAGAAGCGGTGGGCTAGAAACCCTTGATATTATAGACAATTACAAAAGTACCCAAGTTTTCATGAATTTTACACGGGTGTTTTAAGTAATGCAATGCCAGCAAAGTACAAAATAGGCCTCTTTCTCTTCTTTCTTCTGCTCTCCTTTATTAAAGCCCATCCTTTTTCCTCTTATTTAGATGGCCCCTTTGTTTCCTTTGGCATGGGAGGGGGGCCGGGTGATATTATGCAAAGTAGCAACGCCACTTCCATTAATGCCCAAGCCCAACAAGCTTACAAGGCCGAAATTAACGCTTATGATAAGGCTATTTCTTCTCTGCAAGCTAATAAAGAACAAACCATTACCCAGCTTAAAAAATTAGCCGAGCAACTCCAAGAGGCAAACCCCTCCTCAGTGGCTCTAGATCACCTCATTGATAAATTAGACGCACTAGCTAAAAATCCAGATGTTAAAAATCTGCTAGCTAGTGTGAATAGTTCTTTATCTGCATACCAACAATACCTTGAAAATACGATCAATTCCTACAACAAGGAAAACCAACAACTCATCAACAGCGCCCAACAAGCGCTTAAACATGATGAGACTCAGATTAACCAATCCTACACGCAAAATCTAAAAACACTCACACAGGCTATTAGTACTTTTAACTCACTAAATAGTGCGATTGAACAAATTTCTAAGGATTTGGGTATATCCTACACTCCCCTATCTCTCCCCCCGCCTCTAAATACGGGTCATATCTCTTCTCTAACCCCCTCTCAAGTTTATCAAGCACTCTTAACCCTCTCTGGCGATATTAATAAAATGGTGGGCTTATTTAGCTCAGATGAAAAGACTTTAAGTCAAGATGATCAAAAAATTGCAGTGGCAAATGCTAATAAACTTTCTGCATTAAACGCGACTAAACAAGCAGACATCACTCAAGCGATGAACTCCATTACAGGCGTAACAGAAATTCTAGGACGGGCTTTTCATAACCAGTGGATCAATTATGCCGATGGACACACCTTTTTTTTAACCAATGGACAACATAGTTCTTATCTTACTGCGGGCGATCTTTGCGTCTTTAATATTATTTTTGGTAATGGTTTATCCGGTGCTAATGGTTGCGGGTATGCCAGCGACACTTATGCGCCTTATAATTCTTACGAACAGGCGCTTAAACAAGACGGTTATACCAACGCAGAGATTTGGGGTACACTTTTTAACTTAGACGAGCTAGAGAATAAGTTTACAATCTACCCTGCTGATTGCGATCATGCAAATGTCGGTTGTACAGCAGATGAAAAAAACTTCCAAACCTTTTTTAATTTGATGAATAACTATGTGGGAGCGGCTAATTTTGCGGGTAATTTTGAAAATTCGTCCATGTATAGTATCCTACTAGGGGATTTACAAAATGGAAATAGCTCAGCTGTTAGTGATTTTCTAAATGCCTATACCCATGTTTTTGCTACAGATATGATAGATTTTTTTGTGTATAACCCTATATGGATCATGAGCACTATCGAGTCTGGTAAACCCAAACCACCAACAACGCCTCCTGAACCCGCACAGGCTAAAAGAGATACCCAATACGGAGACAATGTTACCTACTGTTATCAGAGCCCTACAGTGGGGCTAAGTTTTTCACAAGGTTATCAAGTCTGCGGATATAATTCTTGGGCAAATGCGATTTTTGTAGGCTATTTTGGGTTTTTAACTAATCAAGTTTCTGATATCTTACACGATGTCCTTGAAACTGCCTACGGCCCCACTGGCTCTAGCACAAATCCAAGCTCTGATTCTGCACAAGCTAGTATCAATACCGCCCAAACTGCTTATAATAACTGGAAAAATTTTATCCCCCAACAAACCTTTCCCCTCTCCTCCATGCCTAATATCCCCACTTTAACCCCCACTAATCCTACTGGAATTATTCCTATCAGCACTAACGCGGCTAATCTGCCCCAAGTACAAAAACCCCAAGCCCCCTTAATCACCTTTTCTACTAAAGATTTGCGCCAAAACTCTTTAAGAATAGGGCTCTTTACAACTGCCGGGTATCAAAAATATTTTAATTCCTTTGTGGGCATGTCTTATTATGGCTATGCGGGCTACCGTTATTTATATATGGGCACACAAAGCAGTATAGATAATCTTAACCGTTACCAACTAGGCGTGGGGAGTAATTTACTTTTTAATGTTTATAGCAAAATTAGCGTACCTAAAATGGGGCTTCCTAGAATAGGGCATGTCCAAGTTAGAGCTTATGGCTTATTTGCTGGGCTTTTAGGGGTGGTAAACTTTTGGAATGCGAATTATTTTGGGGGCTCGCTTATGCGCTATGATTTAAATATTGATGCAACGGTGGGTATAAGCGCACGATTTAACCGTTTTAAATGGAGTTTAGGCGCGCATATTCCGCTAGTTAATCAAACCCGCACCCTTGATCCAGATGGCAATCTTAAACTCATTGATAGCTATAAAAGTACAGATATTTTTATGGACTTTACCACCTTTTTTTAACTTTGCTAGAAATTTTAAGCGGTGCTAGCCCTGCTAAATCCAAAGTCTTTAGCATAGAGGCATTTTGCTTACTCTACTTGTTTAGGTTCGCCATCATTGGGGCATTGATCGGCTGGGGCTTGCTGGGCTAGACCTTTTGCAACAGCGGGCTTTTTATTTGAACAATTAGCTGCACTTGCAGTTTTAGTACAACCCATCACCAAAACACCACTCAGAATAGAAACAAAAAACCACTTAATTTTCATAAAAATCTCCTTTAATTGGGAGTTTAACGCTACACTGTTTAAAATAACTGCGTGTTAACGATTAATTTTCTTGCTTAACTTAATAATTAAGAGCCATAAAATGATGAGAAATCCTATAAAAATTAAGGGTAAAACATAAGAGTAAGTACTACTTTGTTCTAAAGAGTGGCGCATCCAAGTACTTGCATAGTAGGCTAGCAAACTTAAAATCAAAGTCCAAAGCATACAAGAGAGAGCATTGAGCCATACAAAGCGTTTAAAATCAAACTTACTTAGACCAATGGCTAAGGGTACCATAGTTTTAACCCCATAAATGTACTTATTAATAAAGATCAACCACGCGCCATATTTGCGTATCCAAATATAAATTAAAGCAAATTTGCGTCTGTGTTTGGTTAAATAAGCATGCAATTCTTTTTTTTGAGTGCGCCCCACATAGACTAGTAAACAACTCCCCACAAAATTACCCAAACCCGCTACTAGCATGCTCATTTTAATATCCATGTGCCCCCCAGCGCTTAAAATCCCGGCTAGTACAATCCCTACATAGCCACTCCCAAGCGAGTAAACAAATAATAATAAATAACCCCATGTATTAAACATATCTTGGAAATGCTGGAGGGTTTCCTGCACGCTAGTCCTTGAGAATTTTTAGGGTATAATAACACAAAAGTTTTAGGAGTCTGCATGACAAATGGCTACTATGCTGCCACCGGTGGAATGGTTACAGAATTTAATAAATTAGATCAAATTTCTAATAATTTAGCCAATCTAAACACCCCCGGTTTTAAACGCGATGATGTGGTGGTGGGCGATTTTTTACGGCTTTATCAAAACTACCGCGACAAACTCCCTTTACATGATCAAACCAAACAAGCGGCTAAATATCTTAACCGCAACCTCAACCGCGTGCCCATTATCACCGAGCGCTACACTGATTATAGCTTAGGGCCTATGCAAAAAACAGATAATGAATTAGATTTTGCTTTAAGCGATCCTAACGCTTATTTTGCCGTGCAAACCCCGCAAGGGGTGGCTTTTACACGAGATGGGAGTTTTACTATTGATTCACAGGGGTTTTTAAGCACCAAAGAGGGCTACCATGTACTAAGCCGTGGGGGTATTGAAAACCAAGCAGGGATTCAGATGTTGCCCGGATCTAGTGTGAGCGTCAATCCTAATGGGGCGATCTTTTTTAGACAGGGTAATGAGGAAGTGCCGGGGGGTAATTTAGCTGTTGTAGGATTTGAAAGCCAAAAGCTTTTAAAGAAAATAGGCAATAATTTATACACCTACCCACAAGCAAAGATGGCAGAAAGAATAGAACTTAACGCGCCTATTGTGCGCCAACACTTCCTAGAAAAAAGCAATGTAAACGCCGTGCTTGAAATGACTCGTTTAATTGAGGCTAACCGCTTGGTTGACATGTATTCTAAAGTTTTAAAAACCCATATGGATGACATGCATACAGAGGCTATTAATAAACTAGCCCTCCGTGCATAAAGGAAATAAAATGCAATTATCAAAAACTTTAACCCTAGTTGGAGTACTAACTCTAACAGGGAATTTACAAGCAGAACAAAGTGCTTTTTTTGTGGGCGCGATGTATGAAGTGGGGGGGTCTACTTTTAAGGCGCGTATCTTGCACGATCAAACCCCTAGCTATGCTGATCGCAGTGCTATCACTCAAGGTATAGGGGTGCATGTAGGTTATAACCAGCTTTTTGGACAGAAGGGATATTTTGGACTGCGTTATTATGGCTTTTATAACTGGGGGCTGACTAACTTTGGTAAGATTGTGTATAACAACGCTGCGTATTTTGGTAAAAATACCTTTAATTTATCCGGTTATGGGGTTGGAATCGATCTACTCATTAATTTATTTAATGGTGAGCGGTCTAATTTTGGTGTTTTTGGCGGGGTAGCTGTAGGGGGCAATACTTGGTCTGCGATTAATGGAAGCAATGCCACACAATTTCAATGGATGTTTAATGCGGGCGCAAGGCTCGTGGTGGCTAGACATAGCGCTTTTGAGCTAGGGGTTAAAATCCCTATGCGTGTTACACGCATGTACACCCCTGTTATGGAGGATACTTATCTTTCCCTCAAACGCGATTGGGCTTTTACAGCCGCCTATTACTTTCTTTTTTAATCCCTTGTTAGCGCGTTTATGGGGAGGTTTGGTTCTTTTATTTATCGGTATGGGGGTTGGGATTGTGATTTTTACCGGAGCCTGTGTAGCCCCTGTTATTTTTAAAACCTCTAGCATTTTACCCACACCTATTACCCGTTATGATGCGGGTATTTTGATGAGTCATATTTTTATCCGTTCTAATTGGGTTTTAAACGCCCTAGCCTGTATCTTAGTGCTAGATAGTTTAATACTCAAAAAAGCCATTCTTTTACGCCTATCTCACCTAGCTAATGCTGTTTTGATCTTTCTCTTTAGTTTTTACTACACGCCCTATATTCTTAAGGCTCAAAGTCTAGGGAGCGCTTATGTGGCAACCCAAAAATTTGCCCAAATGCACGCACAAAGTGAAATCATCTTTAAAATCCTTCTAGCGTTGCTTTGTTGTTCGTTTTTTAGCCGTGCTTTAAGAAATATGTCTAAAACTAGCCACTAAATTTTCTACCAAGAGATTAAACCCATCTACTAAAATAAAAACTAAAATTTTAAAGGGTAAGGAGATCATCACGGGGGGTAACATCATCATACCCATAGCCATTAAAATAGAACTCACCACCATATCAATCACCAAAAAAGGCAAGTAGAGTAAAAAGCCAATTTGGAAAGCCGTTTTAAGCTCACTAATCATAAAGGCGGGTACTAAAATATTTAAGGGCACGGCACTAGCATTTTTGGGGTTTTCTAAATGGCGGATTCTAAAAAAAAGGGCTAAATCCTTTTCGCGGGTGTTTTTAAGCATAAATTCTTTAAAGGGTACAATTCCTTTTTCAAACGCCTCTGTATAAGAAATTTTTTCTGCCAAATAGGGTTTGATCGCACTTTCATAGCTTTGTTTGGCCGCAGGCTCCATGATAAAAAAGGTTAAAATAAGCGCTAGAGAGACTAAAATTTGTGTGGGCGGGGTTTGTTGCGTACCTAGGGCTGTACGCAGAAAAGAAAAAACCACAATGAGGCGGATAAAACTTGTCATCACTAAAATAAGCGAAGGGGCTAGCACTAGAAGGGTTAATACCAACACAACATTTAGCGTTGTTACAAGCTGAGTAGGTGTATGGGGGGCACTTAGTGAAAGATTAATAGTAGGGATAACCGGGTCTTTAAGTGTTGCAGCACATGTTAAAGAAAAAGCCAAAATAGCCCAAAAGAGAAAAAAGCGCAACAATAGACCTTTGGATGGGGATGAGAAACTTTGAGTATAATAATCCTGATGTTAAAATTGCCTAAAGGGGATTAATGGCGGTTTCGGTTGTGATTTTAGCAGCAGGTAAGGGTACGCGCATGCGCTCTTCTTTACCTAAAGTTTTGCATAAAATTTGTGGGCAAGAAATGTTACTTTGGGTGTTACAAGAAGCACTTTGTATTAGTGATGATGTGCATGTGATCTTACAACACCAGCATGAGAAAATAGAGGCGGTGATTAAAAAGGCATTCAAAGATGCGCCCCTCTTTTTACATTTACAAAATCCAGACTTCCCGGGCACTGGGGGGGCACTCATGAATAAAGATAAAAACCCTCTTAAAACTGCCCACTCCCATGTATTAGTTCTTAATGCCGACATGCCTTTAATTACCAAAGAGGCGCTACAACCCTTTATTAACAAAGCAAATAATGCCATTGGGGTTTTTAAACTAGAAAATCCAGCCGGCTATGGGCGTGTACAACTCAAACAAGGAAAAGTCAAAGCCATTATTGAGCAAAAGGACGCTAGTACAGATACTCTAGCGCTTGATACCCTCAATGCGGGGGTGTATCTCTTTGATCGAGCACTTTTAAACACATTTCTACCTAAGTTAGATAATTCAAACGCGCAAAAAGAATACTACCTAACCCAGCTAGTGCAGTTAGCAACCCAAGCGGGGGTAGAATTTCTCCCCGTATTTGTCAACCCAACCTACTTTTTAGGCGTTAACTCCCAAAGTGAGCGCGCAAGAGCTGAAGAGATAATGCTTCAAAGACTACGGCAAGGGGCAATGGATTTAGGCGTGTGTATGCACTTAGAACACACAATCTATTTAGAAAAAGGCGTGGTTTTTGAAGGGAATTGTATTTTAGAACAGGGGGTGCGTATTGTTGGATCGTGTTATCTTAAAGACGCACACATTAAAGCCCATAGTGTTATTGAGCAAAGCACAATTATAGCTAGTAGTGTCGGGCCACTTGCCCATATCCGCCCGGGTTGTTCTATCATTGATAGCCATGTGGGTAATTTTGTAGAGATCAAAAATGCCCAATTAAACGGCGTTAAGGCTGGGCATTTGAGCTATTTAGGGGATTGTCAAATCCAAAAGGGAACTAATATTGGAGCGGGGGTGATCACTTGTAATTATGATGGCAAAAATAAGCACTCTATAAGCATTGGAGAAAATGTATTTATTGGTAGTGATACCCAACTTATCGCCCCTTTAAATATTCCCTCCCATGTACTCATTGGAGCGGGTAGCAGTGTGAGTCAAGAGATGCAAGAGGGGGATTTAGTGCTAACACGCGCCCCCCAAGTTAATAAAGCTCAAGGGTATTACCGGTTTTTCAATAAACCTCCTAAAGTGTAATTGTGATTTAGGCTTTAAGGGTAAGCCTAAAATTTGGGTAATTTTGTTATAATAGAGATTTTGGAGAAGGCATGGAGCACCGGGTTTTTACTTTTGCAGGTCTAATTAATGGCGATCACAACTTCATCATCGGGTTTTACGCGGTATTTTGCGCCCTTTTTACTTTAATCATTAGTAGAATAGCCGCTCAGAGATTACAAATGGTACCCTTTGGGTTACAAAATATCTATGAGGCTGTGATTGAGGGAATTTTATCTGTAGCTAAAGATGTAATCGGCGAGGAATTGGCGCGTAAGTATTTTCCTCTAACCGGCACCATTGCGCTTTTTGTCTTTTATGCCAATATGATAGGGATTGTTCCGGGGTTTGAAGCGCCTACGGCAAATTGGAGTTTTACGCTTGTATTAGCCCTTATTGTCTTTTTCTACTACCACTTTGAGGGCATCCGTACGCAGGGTTTTATGCGCTATTTTGCCCATTTTCTAGGCCCAGTTAAATGGCTCATGCCTATTATGTTCCCTGTAGAAATTGTTTCACATCTCTCGCGTATCATTTCTCTATCCTTTAGGCTCTTTGGGAATATTAAGGGCGATGATATGTTTTTACTCATCATGCTTTTACTTGTACCATGGGTGATTCCCGTTGCGCCCTTTATGGTGCTCTTTTTCATGGGCATTTTGCAAGCCTTTGTTTTCATGATTTTAACCTATGTCTATTTGGCGGGTGCTGTTTTAGTAGATGAGGGGCATTAAGTTTTACAATGAGTAAAGATACACTGGTTTCTCTTTTAGATTTCTTTGCCGGGTTGTTTGCAGGGATTGCACTAACTTGTGGGGGGTTGTGTTTTTTTATTTTTAGCGATTTTGGTTTAGTGGTCTCAATCTTTTTAACTCTCTTTGTTTTTGCCCTTTTTAGTTTCTTTGCTTTGATCGCAAAATCCATGTCTGCCATGCTTAAAGAAAGTTCTAAGGAGCGCCTTTAAACCATCTGGAAGCCTATTGGATCACCCCTGCTTTTATTGGCGATCTTTCTACAGAGGCTTTTCAAACCCTTTTACAATCTGTTTTTAAAACCCACTCCATTGATAGAGCATGCCTAAGAGTTACACAAATAGCCAATTCTCATTTAAATCTCTTTGTCCAAACCTGCCATGCCCACCATGTTATCAGTTATCTTAACCTAGCTAGTCTTGAATTAAGTATACAAAAGGCATTAGAATATGGTTTTATGGGCGTGCATGTCAAGGGAGCAGAACTTGCAGGTCTTATAACAATTCCGCCCACTCTAAGTAGTTTTTATAGCGCCCATAGCGCCTTAGAAGTCATGCAAGCTTTAGATTTAGGCGCGCAGTTTTGCACCCTAAGCCCTATTCTTGCTACGCCTAATAAACCCCCCCCACTAGGATTAGATTATTTAGATCAATTTTGTTTAGAGGTTAAACAACACTTATTTGCCTTAGGGGGTATGCGCTCTGAACTATCCACACTTCTAGCAGACAAGGGTTTAAGAGGGTTTGCGGGCATGCGTTGCTTTTTAGATAAATAGCCTTATTTTTTATGGCTAACCTTTAGTTTATGTTATACTAGGCGGTTTTTAATTTAAGATAAAGGAAAACCATGCAATGGCATCAGGTTTATGCCCCCTTACTGGGAAATATTTGGCTTAGCGCGTTGGCTGCTGTCTTACCCATTGTGCTGTTTTTCATGTCCTTAATTGTCTTTAAATTAAAAGGGCATGTAGCCGCGTTTTTAAGTGTTGCGCTCTCAGCACTCATCGCGCTTATTGTATATAAAATGCCTGCAACGATGATATGGGCTAGCTTTGCCTATGGTTTTCTTTATGGCCTATGGCCTATTGCATGGATTATCATCGCGGCGATATTTTCCTATAAATTAAGTGTTAAATCCGGGTATTTTGAAATTTTAAAAGAAAGTGTACAATCCATCACCCCTGATCACCGCATTTTAGTGATTCTAGTTGGCTTTTGTTTTGGATCGTTTTTAGAAGGTGCGATTGGTTTTGGAGGACCTGTAGCCATTACAGCAGCCATTTTAGCCGGATTAGGGCTAAATCCGCTTTATGCTGCCGGGCTATGCTTAATTGCTAATACCGCACCGGTGGCCTTTGGGGCGGTGGGTATTCCTATTACAGCTATGGCTGGGGCGGTGGGTGTGAGTGCACTTGCTATTAGCGCCATGGCAGGCAAGATTTTATTTTTCATTAGTTTACTTGTACCCTTTTTTATCGTCTTTTTAATGGATGGGCTACGCGGGATTAAAGAAACTTTCCCCGCCGTTTTTGTTTCTGCTTTTAGCTTTGCTTTAGTCCAGTATTTAAGTTCTAACTATCTAGGCCCTGAACTTCCCGGGATTCTCTCAGCCATCATTTCTTTAGTGGCTACAGCTGTATTTTTGCGCTTTTGGCAACCCAAGCACATTTTTAGAAGTGATGGACAAACCCAAAGCACCCACCACCAACACCCGATTTATAAAATTTTAATCGCTTGGACTCCCTTTATCATTTTGATTTTAGCCATTATTGTCTGGACACAACCTTGGTTTAAAGGCCTCTTTGCTAAGGGGGGATTACTCGCTTTTTCTGATTTTTACTTTGAATTTACAAGCATTAGCCAAAAAATATTTAAGAGTGTACCTTTTGTCATTGAGGGTAAAAGCCCAACAGCCCCCGTTATTTTTAAACTTCCCTTAATTAACACGGTAGGTACAGCTATTTTTGTTGCGGCTATTTTGAGTGTACTTGTGTTAAAAGTTAAGATGAGTGAGGCGGTGGGCGTTTTTGGCGAGACACTTAAAGAGATGCGCTATCCGGTTTTAACAATCGGGCTTGTATTAAGTTTTGCTTATGTTTCTAACTATAGCGGGATTTCTGCAACAATGGCGCTAGCACTCACCCATACCGGTAAGGCTTTTACTTTCTTCTCGCCTATCATCGGCTGGGTAGGTGTGTTTTTAACCGGGAGTGATACAAGTTCTAATTTACTTTTTGGATCACTCCAGCAACTCACCGCTAATAATTTAAAAATTCCTGAAATTTTAACCATTACAGCTAACACTGTGGGGGGGACTTTGGGCAAAATGATTAGCCCTCAAAGCATTGCAATTGCCTGTGCTGCAGTGGGCTTAGCGGGTAAAGAATCTGATCTGTTTAAATTCACGGTTAAATATTCTATTTTATTTGTGATTCTAATTGGAATTGTTGTTACGGTTATTGCCTATGGTTTTCCTCAAGTTGTGCCGGTCTCTTAAAATGGGTTGATTTTAAATAGTAAGTTGAGTAAAACTATTTTTAACCGATATAGCAAGCGCCAAAGCAAGGAAGCTTTAGGAAACATTAACAAGGAGTTATGATGGCATTTCAGGTTAACACGAATATCAATGCATTAAACGCCCACGCGGTGGGGCTAGTAACACAACGCGATTTAAAAGAATCGCTTGAACGCTTGAGTTCTGGTTTGCGCATTAACAAGGCAGCTGATGACGCTTCGGGCATGACTATTGCGGATTCATTGCGCTCTCAGGCTAAGAGTTTAGGGCAGGCTATTTCTAATACCAACGACGGTATGGGAATCATCCAAATCGCAGATAAGGCAATGGATGAGCAAATTAAGATTTTAGATACCATTAAGACTAAGGCTACACAAGCCGCTCAAGATGGGCAAAATACGCAGTCCAGAAAGGCGCTTCAGGCTGATATTGTGCGCTTGATTCAAAGTTTGGATAATATCGGGACTACCACTTCTTACAATGGGCAAACTTTATTATCAGGCGCGTTTTCTAATAAAGAGTTCCAAGTGGGGGCGTATTCTAACGAAACCATTAAGGCTAGTATCGGATCAGCCACTTCAGATAAAATCGGGCAAACAAAAATTGTAACCGGTAGCCTTATTACAGCTGCTGGAGAAGTAGCCTTAACTTTCAAACAGGTTAATGGTACCCATGATGTAACTTTAGAAAGCGTGAAAATTTCTACTTCTGCAGGTACGGGTCTTGGTGTGTTAGCAGAGGTGATTAATAAAAACTCCAATACAACAGGTGTACGGGCTACGGCTAATGTGATTTCTACCTCAGATACGGCTGTGCATTCGGGTAATTTGCACAATATCGTGCTTAATGGTATCCATATCGGGAATGTAATAGGCATTAAGAAAAACGATAGCGATGGCCGCTTGATCGCAGCGATTAATGCTGTAACTTCTCAAACTGGTGTAGAGGCCTATACAGATGCTAAGGGACGACTCAATCTTAGAAGTCTTGATGGTAGGGGCATTAGTCTTAAAGCCGATAATGAGGGGGGCAATGATCGAAAAGGGGGCGGTTCTGGCGTTATGGCTGTAGATACTATGAATGGAGGCCAAAAGGTTACACAAGGTTCTGTAAATTTTGGTCGTCTTTCTTTGGTACGCCAAGATGCTAGAGATATTTTAATTGTTTCGGGGGCTAATGTAACCGATCCTAATGCGGGTTATAGAGCCATTGGTTTTGGCAGGGGAGAAACGGCTAATACGACGGTTAATCTTAGAGATGTCTTAGGTGAATTTAACCAAGCAGTGCGCTCTGCTTCAGGGGCTAACTACAATAAAACCATAGCCGCAGAAAATCTCACTTTAGGTTCTGGGGTTACCACTCTTAGGGGAGCTATGGTGGTTATGGATGTTGCTGAGTCTGCGCAGAAAATGCTAGATAAAATCCGCTCTGATTTAGGTTCTGTGCAAAACCAAATGGTTAGCACTGTTAATAACATCACGATCACCCAAGTGAATGTAAAGGCGGCCGAATCACAAATTAGAGATGTGGATTTTGCTGAAGAGAGCGCTAACTTTAGTAAAAATAATATCTTAGCCCAATCTGGTAGTTATGCTATGAGTCAGGCTAATACCGTGCAACAAAACATTTTACGGCTCTTAACTTAGTTAGTCTAGCAGCCACAGGGCAATTTCATCAGCTAGGGAAAAATCCCTAGCAGTTAGCCTTTGATTTTTTACCTCACAGATTTTCTCTTTTAGAAGGGTTTGGACTTTTAAAGAGTCTAAGCCTTCTAAGGGCGCGCCTAAAATACAGCGCAAACCTAAAAACAACGATTCAAACCACAAATCTTTTTGGCTTAATTTTTCTACCCGCGCTTTAAAAGGGTTGTCTATATAGGTGGCAACATCTTTAATTTTATAAAGCCTTTGTTGTTTGATCCTCCCTACAGCCCCCGCCCCACAGCCTAAATACTCCAAACCCTCCCAGTAGCCTAAATTGTGGCGTACTTGATAATCTCTAGCATAGTTAGAAACTTCATATTGTTTAAACCCTCTATCTTTTAAACATTGCTTGAGGAATGTATCTAAATGAAGGAGACTACAAGAGTTCATGTCTTTGGCTAACCTTGTATTATCCTCCAGAGTGAGGCTGTAGGCTGAGAGGTGATCAATGGGGAGTTTGCTAGCTTGGTTACATTCTTCTTCTAGGCGCTCTTTTGTATCTAATGGGGTGTTATAGATTAGATCAATACTTAAATGTTCAAAGCCACTTTGATAGGCTATGTCAAGTGCTTTAAAAATAGCGCTGTGATCGTGTTTTCTTTGTAGGAGGTGTAATTTATCAGGAAAAAAGCTCTGCACACCTATAGAAAGGCGCGTAGCCCCTAGTTGTTTTAATCCACAGCACCACTCTTGATTAATGAGATCTGGATTAGCCTCTAAAGTGATTTCTATATCTGATTTTAAATAAGCGTATTTGCTAATCGTGTTAAAAATTTGCTCATAAAACTTAGGCTTGAGGCTATTGGGCGTACCCCCACCCACAAAGATAGAGGAGAGCACAGGGGAGGCTGCTAGGCTTGTTTTTAGATCACAGATTAAAGCTTGTGTGTAGGCCTCTTTTAGCGCATCTAAACCTACAAAAGAATTAAAAGCGCAGTAGCCACATTTACTTTGACAAAAAGGAATGTGCAAATACAGGCTACTAGGGCTTTGAGGTGGGATTTTAAACATGGCTTAATCTTTAAATAGTATCATCTTACCATGTTTTTTGATAAAAATAATCAAAGGAGATTGTGTGAAAAAGTACTTGTTTTTAAGCTCTGTATTAGGGCTTAGTTTGTTAGGAGCAGCTGATCCGTCTGCGCTTGTTAAAAGATGTGCTGGATGCCATGGACCTGCTATGGATAAAAAGGCATTTGGTAAAGGGCATGTAGTTAACACCCTAGATAGCGCGACGATTAAAGAGGATTTATCAGGTTATAAAGCCGGTACGCTTAATCGGTATGGAGCAGGTGGTGTGATGCATGCACAGGCTCAGGGCTTGAGTGATGAAGATATTGATGCGCTATCAAAATTTATCCCTACTCTTAAAAAATAATCCAATCATCTAGTTTAGATACAGCGGGGTCTTTGTCTTAGTTTTGTGTGTGCTATAATGTCCCTTAGTTTTAAGTTACGCAGTCAAAGATATGGCGCAAATAGCTAAAGGACAAGCATGGAAACTAAGAAAAGTTATCGGCCTAATGTGGCCGCTGTTGTGCTTTCCTCACATTATCCTAGTGATTGTGAGTTTTTAATCGCACAGCGCATTGATATTCAAGGAGCATGGCAGTTTCCTCAAGGAGGGATTGATCAAGGCGAGACGCCTTTAATGGCATTGTACCGCGAGCTTTTAGAGGAAATAGGCACGGATGCGGTGGAGGTGATTGCAGAATATCCCAAGTGGATCACCTATGATTTTCCCCCAACCATGACTAAAAAACTCTACCCCTTTGATGGCCAAAGACAAAAATACTTTTTAGTACGGCTTAAAAATAACGCTTTAGTTAACATTAAAACCCTTTGTCCAGAATTTGATCGTTATTGTTTTGTCAAAACTAAGGATTTATTCCATAGGGTGGTGTATTTTAAACGGCAGGTTTATAGGCAAGTGATTGGTTATTTCCGCAAGGAAGGATATCTCTAGGTGTTAGTGGTCCAAAAGTTTGGGGGCACGAGTATGGGGGGGTGTGCGCGTATTGAGGCTGTAGCTAAACGGGTACTTGAAAGCAAAAGACGCTTTGAAGACCTTGTGGTGGTGGTCTCGGCTATGGGGGATACTACAGATGATTTTTTAAATCTAGCCCGCCATTTTGGAACACGCCCTAATCAAAGAGAATTAGATAGACTGCTAAGTAGTGGGGAGCAAATTGCTAGTGCTTTATTAGCCATTGCTTTAGAATCTTTAGGGCAAAAGGCTTGTTCATTAAGTGGGAGGGAGGCAGGGATTCTAACAGATTCACATTATAGTAAAGCCCAAATCTTAGAGATCAACCCCTCTAAAATCCAAGAACTTTTAGCCCAAAATTTTGTGGTGGTGGTGGCTGGATTTCAGGGAGTAAGTGTACATGGAGAGATCACCACTCTAGGTAGAGGTGGGAGTGATTTAAGCGCAGTGGCTTTAGCCGGGGCTTTACATGCTAATCTTTGTGAAATTTATACAGATGTAGATGGGATTTATACCACAGATCCGCGCATTGTACCACAGGCTAGAAAGATCGATCAAATTAGTTATGAAGAAATGTTAGAACTAGCCTCTATGGGAGCCAAGGTTTTATTTAACCGCTCGGTAGAATTAGCTAAAAAGTATCATATTCCGCTAGTTACCCGCAGTTCATTTAGTACAGCAGAGGGGACGCGCATCACTTCAGAGGAGCAAATTGTGGAAAAACCCATTGTAAGCGGTATTGCTATGGATACAGATCAGGCGCGTGTAAATATCGTTGATGCCCGTGATTACCCCGGAATTGCCGGAGAAATCTTTGGGCTTTTAGCAGATGCAAATATCAATATTGATTTAATCGTGCAAACTGTGGGGCGCAATGGCAAGACAGATATTAATTTTACAGTGCCTAAGGAGGATCTACAAACTTGTAAACAGGTTTTAAAAAATCTACAAGATATTGGATCGGTAGAATGTGATGATCAAATTGCTAAAATCTCTGTTGTGGGGGTTGGTATGCGCTCTCACTCAGGAATTGCTAGCGCGGCCTTTAAAGCTTTAGCCAAAGAAAACATTAATATTTTGATGATTGGCACGAGTGAGATTAAAATTTCAGTTGTGGTAGATGTTGCTTTAGCCCAACTAGCTTTAAAAACACTACACGCTGCTTTTAAATTAGAAGTATAGGGATGCATCAATGGTTATACCCTATTTTACAAGAACAACCTTCTTTTTTAAAAGATTGGCTACAAAATTGCAACTGGATTGCTTGTATTCAGGCAATCAAACACATTATAGAGGGGGGGAGTGTTTTGATGGATACGGATACAGAGCGCGCATGGTTTAAGCTTTATGTCCTCTCTCATCTAAATAACCACCCTTTGCGTCCTTTAATCCCTATTTTTGAAATCCCTACAACCCTTCAATCTCGCCTAAATCAGTCAGAAAATGCATTGGTGAGCAGTACTTTAAATCTTGTTTATCAAAGCCATATTCTATGGTATGTGGGGGCTTTTAGCTCTCCAGTAGCTAATCTAGTCTTGCAAGAACGCGGGCTTTTATGGGCTTTTGATTCGCCACCTAGAGAGGAGATCATTAGCTTTAATTCTTTAGACCCATTAAGCGATCACCAATTACTCCAACTCTATCAAGTTTTTGAACGCGTGTTATTAGACGCTTTATTAGGAAAGCTGAATTTAACATGACAAGTAGCCTTATTTATGCAAATACACCTTGTGAGGAGGCTAAGCACTACCAAGCAGAATTAAAACAGCATTTTTTAGAGCAAAATACCCCGGTTTTTATAGAGTTGTTTATAGAAGAAGAACTTAAAATTGATCATGCCCATGAAATTAAACGGCGCGCTACTTTAAGCTCTAGGGAACAAAAAGTCTGCATCATTGCAGCCAATACTTTCAATATCTTTGCCCAAAATGCCTTGCTTAAAATTTTAGAAGAACCCCCTGAAAAAACACTATTTATTCTATTTGCTAAGCATAAACATGCATTATTGCCCACTATCCGTTCACGCCTGCCATGCATAGATAAACGCGTTAAACCCACGCCTAAGCCCTTTGGGTTAAATTTGCGCACCTGTAGTTTAGATGAAATGTATCGCTACTTACAAAGAATTGATCAAGAAAATTGGAGTAAAGCAGAAACACAAATGCAAATTAGCGCTTTACTTGAAGAAATAAAGCGTACCCATATCACACTTAAGCGCGAAAAACTAGAATATTTTCAAGAGGCCATTTATGCTAATGCTTTGTATTTGCGCCCTAGTTATAATCTATTACCTTTATTGTTAGCAATTTTGGAGGCTAGAGAAGTTTGATGTTTTTACGGCGTCTTAATCCTAAAAGTTTTCCTTTAGCCCTGCAAACTATTAAAGTCCATAAAATCGGCCAAGAGATCATGGCAAAAAAAGGGCGACTCTTTAGTTTTAAAATTGAGGATTTACCCTTAAGCGCTACCTTGATTTTAAAACAAGAAGCTTTACGCGCAGGGGCTGAATTAGCCACACCCAAAGATTGTATTTTGGCAAAAAAGAAAGCCTATGATTGCCTTTTAGTGGGCACTCAAGATCAATTAGAACGGCTCAGCCAAAAGTGTAAAAAACAAGATTTTGGTTTAAAAGTTTTAGCTCAAATGCTAGAAAAACACCTCAAAGTCTCCCAAATTCAACCCACTTTAATGGGTGTACTTAATCTCACTCCAGATAGTTTTTATCCTAATAGCCGCTACAGTACAAAAGAAGCCCTAAAAACAATCCAAACTTTTTTACAGCATAAGATTGGTTATATTGATATTGGAGCGGCTAGTTCTAGGCCTTCAAGCACTTATGTAGACTCTAATACAGAAATAGCGCGCCTAAAAGAGCTGTGTTTAGAGATTAAAAACCAGAAACTTTATACGCACACTAAATTTAGCATTGATACTTATAACCCTAAAACGGCTGCTTTTGCACTTGAACATGGCTTTGCTGTACTTAATGATGTCAATGGGTTTAGAGATACACAAATGCTAACAATTGCCAAGCATTATAAACCCGAAGTTATTTTAATGCATTCATGTGGCGTACCTATGGATGGGACTTTACTTTCAGCTAAAAATTTATGGCAGGATTTAGAAGTGTTTTTCACTTCTAAAATTGAGGAGTTATTAAAATCTGGAGTGGATCGCATTATTTTAGATATTGGCTTTGGTTTTTCTAAAGGCACAACTGAGAATTTAACCCTTATCCAGCATTTAGAACATTTTCTACACTTTGGTTATCCGTTATTAGTGGGCTGTAGCCGTAAAAAGAGTATAGGGGAAGTCTGCAAACAAGAAGTACAGGATAGATTAGCCGGAACACTAGCCTTACATGGTTTAGCTTTAGCACATGGGGCTAGTATCTTGCGTGTCCATGATATACCCGCCCATGCAGATTTAATAGCCATTCATAGCGCTTTATCTTGCTTGTAGCGGATTTTATAAAAATTAGGCATGAAAATTAGTATTATTATAAAATTTGTTGGTATCACAACATTTTATCTTATATCAAAGGCAATGCATGGACGATTCGCGTAAATCTCTTAATCTTTTTGACATCCGCTGGATGTGGTCCATGTTTGGTACAGCTATTGGAGCTGGAATCTTATTCTTACCCATTAGAGCTGGTGAATACGGGTTTTGGCCTGTGGTGGTGATGGCACTTTTAAGTTTTCCGATGACTTGGCTAAGCCATAGAGCCTTAGCGCGCTTTGTAAATGCCATTGGCAATGAGGATATTACCCATGCCGCTACACATTTAGGTAGAAAAGTTGGTTTTTTCATCACGCTTATGTATTTCTTTGCGCTTTATCCTATTTGTTTAGCCTATGGGGTGGGGATTACAAATACCGTTGATTCTTTTTTTAGTAACCAATTAGGCCTGCATTATTTTGAAAATAACCGCTTTTTTTTAGCCGAGCACCTCATCACTGGCATGATTTTTGTCATGATTTTTAACACTACTGTGGTTACCCGTATCTCTAATGCTTTAGTTTACCCCTTAGCTTTAATTTTATTGGTATTTTCCCTCTATCTCATTCCTTACTGGAAAACTTCCATGCTCACAGATATTCCCACTTTCAAGGGGTTTTTTGCGGCTCTATGGTTTACCTTGCCTGTTTTGATTTTCTCTTTTAATCATAGCGCCATTATCTCTACTTTTGCCCAAGCGGTAGAAAAACATTACGGCGAACTCAAACACTATAAAACTAACCAAATTGAATTACTCAACACTTCGCTTTTATTATTCTTTGTCATGTTCTTTGTCTTTTCTTGTATTCTTTGTTTAGAACCAGCCGATCTAATCAAGGCTAGAGAACAAAATATCCCCATATTAAGTTATTTTGCCAACACTTTAAATAACCCTATTATCGGCTATGCGGGGCCTGTTGTGGCCTTTTTAGCTATCACCACCTCTTTTTTTGGGCATTATTATGGGGCTAAAGAAGGTTTAAAAGGCTTAGTGGTGCAAATCTTTACAAAAGATAAACTCAATACCAAACGGCATAAAACCATTGATTTATGGATCACCTTGTTTTTATGGGTGAGCATTATTGCAGTATCCTATGCCAACCCTAGTATTTTAGGTTTTATTGAAAGCTTAGGAGGACCGGCTCTAGCCGCTGTTACTTTTATTTTACCCATTGTGGCGATGTATGCTCTGCCTTCTATGAAAGAATTTAGAAGCCCTTTAGCCGATGGCTTTATCTTTTTAACCGGCGTGTTAACCGTTTTAAATGCTATTATTGAGATTGTTTTTAAATAAGGAGTGTATCCATGCCCTCTTCTAACCAATCAATCACCGCGATATTTAAAATTGGAATTGGCCCTAGTTCTTCACACACCATTGGACCTATGGATGCCTGTGCGCGTTTTTGTGCTCTTTTATGCGATCAAGGTTTAATAGAACAAGTTAATCGCGTGCGTGTGATTTTACATGGCTCGCTTGCTCTCACCGGTAAGGGGCATTTGACAGATTTAGCCTGTATTGTGGGCTTAAGTGGTGTGAGTGCTAGAGAGGTGCGGCTAGAACAAAGAGAGGTTATTTTAAAACAAGCTATCCAAGATCATAAAATCCTTTTAGCCCAAAAAAAAGAGATCGCCTTTTCCCTACAAGAGGATATTCTCTTTGATTCTAAAGCCCTACCACTACATGAAAATGGCATGGAAGTACAAGCCCTCAATGCGCATGGAAAAGTACTAGCCCAAGAAATTTATTACTCCACCGGCGGGGGATTTATCTACACACAAGAGGAATTACAGCACAAAAAAAATAGCACTACACAAGATTGCCACACCCCCTTTGACTTTGCAAGTGCTCAGGAGTTAGAAAAATTATGTGAGAAACACCATACCCACATTGCCGGCATTGTAGAGATGCATGAAAATACCCTGTTTAAAGAAAATTATGCCCGTAATTATTGTCTAGAAATTTATCAGACCATGCTAGCTTGCTATCAAAGTGGGGTTTCTTCTAGTGAAAAAAGCTTGCCCGGTTATATTGGCATGGCTTCTTTAGCCCCTAAAATTTACACACGCCTAAGCCAATCACATAATAAAGCTAATCCTTTAAGCCTAGTAGATTACATTACACTCTATGCGCGGGCGGTGAGTGAGGAAAATGCCAGAGGGCATAAAGTGGTTACCGCTCCGACTAATGGGGCTTGTGGGGTGGTGCCTGCGGTGTTACTTTATTGCCACCAGCACATTAAACCTTTAGAAACCGAACAAATTGTAGATTTTTTGCTCACCTGTGCGGCCATTGGCTATTTATATAAAAGAAATGGCTCACTAAGCGGGGCTGAGGCGGGGTGTCAGGCTGAGGTGGGGACTGCTTCTTCTATGGCTGCTGCTGGGTTTGCTTTTGTAATGGGGGGAAATGTGCGGCAAGTTTTAAGCGCGGCTGAAATTGCCATGGAGCATCATTTGGGTTTAACTTGTGATCCGGTAGGTGGCCTTGTTCAAATTCCATGCATTGAGCGCAATGTAGTAGGGGCGATTAAAGCGGTGTCTTCTGCGCGTTTAGCGCTTGAAGATGGCTATCAGGCTAAAGTGAGCTTAGATGATGTGATTTCAACCATGTATGAGGTGGGTAAATCTTTAGACCCTAAATACCGCGAAACTTCTTTAGGCGGTCTAGCTACCCATGTACACATTCCAAGATGTTAGCTTGACTTTTACACTGCAATTAGATAGAATGGGACTTTTTGTTGGGGTATCGCCAAGTGGTAAGGCACCAGGTTTTGGTCCTGGCATTCAGAGGTTCGAATCCTTTTACCCCAGCCAAAGACGCGGGGTAGAGCAGCCCGGTAGCTCGTTGGGCTCATAACCCAAAGGTCGGTGGTTCAAATCCATCCCCCGCAACCAAATCACAACAGCGCTTTTAAAGATTTTTCAATCTCTGCCTTACTACTAGGCTCTACTAGCCTGTTACCCACTTCTACCCCATTTTTATAAAAAATAAGTGTAGGGATACGCTTAATGCCTAGTCTCTCTTTCAAATCTGTGCTTTGATCAAAATCTACTTTAAAAAACGCTACCTCCGTGTAAGTTTTCTCTAAAACTTCCATAATTGGCTCAATGCGCCGGCAATCCGGACACCAATGCGCACCCACATTAATCACTACCGCCCCCTTAGCTATTTTATTTTGATAATCTTGGCTATTTAGTGTTTGCAAACAAATCCTTTCTTCTAAAGATAAATAAGAGCATAACCAAAAAAGCTAAGCTTGCTATAAAAGACTATAATAATTTATCTGATAAAAAGGCTATCTATGATTATTATTCCTGCTAGATTAGAATCTAGCCGTTTTAAAAGAAAACTCCTTGTACCACTTGGTGGAGTTCCTATGCTAGTGGTTACAGCCCGTAACGCCCAAAAGGTAGATGAGGTGGTGGTAGCTTGCGATGATGTATTGTTATTAAAAGCCTGTGAAGATTTTAAGATCAAGGCTATTTTAACAAGTGTGAATCACACTAGCGGTACAGATAGATGCGCACAAGCCTGCGTGCTTTTAAATTTACCTCCAGAAACTCCGGTAGTTAATTTACAAGGCGATGAGCCTTTTTTAGAACCAGAAATTATTGCTACTCTTTTAGAAGAATCTAAAAACACGCCCTTCATGCACACATGTATTAAAACAATCACCCCAAAAGAAGCCCTTGATTCTAATTTAGTTAAGGTGGTGCTAGGGGCAAATAAACAAGCTTTGTATTTTTCCCGCGCTGTTATTCCTTATAATCGCGATGGAATTTCTGTAGAACTTTTAGGGCATATTGGTATTTATGGTTTTAGAGCCCATACGCTTTTAGAATTTTGTGCGCTTCAAAAAAGCCCCTTAGAAGAGATTGAAAAACTTGAACAACTCCGTGCTCTCTACCACCATAAGATCATCACAACTAGCCATGTACAAACAAATAGCATAGGCATTGATACCCCAGAAGATTTAAAAAAAGCGCTTAACCGTGTTAGATCAACTCAGCACCCATAAAGTTTTAAAAGCCCAGATTGCCCGTTTTATCCCTTATTTAGAAAGTGGCATTAGCGAACTAATTAGCAATACAGAGCAAGAACTGTGGCTTTATAAACTAGATGGATCGCGCCATAAAATCCATGACAGCACTTTTAGTAAAGAGTTTTTATTGCACTTTTGTGAGCAACTGGGCAATTACCGCCATTTATCCTTTAATTTGCAAACCCCTACCCTTAACTGTTCCATTCCCTTTACCCGCTATAGAGTGAGTGCTAATCATTTTAGTATCACCACTAATAACCAAATTAGTTTAAATATCCGTATCCCAAATCTCCAAAAATTCCCTTTAGAAGCTTTTATCATAGCGCCAAATTGCGCTTATAGTTATGGCGATCTAAAGGACATGGTTAAAGAGGGGTGTAACATTCTAATTAGTGGCGGTACAGCTAGTGGCAAAACTAGTTTACTTAACGCGCTTTTAGAATATATTCCTAAGGGGAGTCGGGTTGTGAGTGTAGAGGATAGTCAAGAATTAGATTTAAGCGGGTTTGAAAACCATGTAGGGCTTTTAGTGGGCAAGAATGAACAAATTCCCTTTAGCTATGAAAACGCTCTTAACATGGCCATGCGTATGCGCCCTGATTGTCTTATGGTTGGTGAGATTGATACTAGAAACGCGCTTTTATTCTTGCGTTTAGCCAATACAGGGCATAAGGGCATGTTAAGTACTTTGCATGCTAATAGCCTCTCTCAAGTTTTAGAGGCCATTGCACTTAATATTGAAATGGGGCATAAGGCTAAATTTGATCTAAGAGTTGTAGAAAAGTATTTTAAAAGTGCTGTTGATGTACTCATACAAGTTTGTAAAATCCAAAAACAGCACCATATCCAAGAAATTGTTTTGACTAAGGATTTAATTAGCCTGTAATGAGTTTATAAAGTGTGGCTGAAATACTGAGCGCATAAATGCAGAGTAATAAAATTTTATGGATTTTTTCATTAGCTAATAAAATCAGTTTAATCCCAATGCCAACACCCACTAGCGCACCTAATCCGGTGATTAATCCAGCTTGTAAAGCGTGGCTATTTAACACGCCAGAGTGGGCTAAAGAGATCACCCCTGAGAGTGAGGAAAAGATCACAAAGAACAAACCTAAAGGTACAATTTTTTGTGTGTCATATTTTAAAAAATAGCCTAAAAAGGGCACCATTAAAATCCCCCCACCCATGCCAAGAGGAATAGAAAAAATCCCTGTAATCAAACCTGCTAGGACTAAAATAGCATGTGTCTTACTCAAATGCCAATGGATAATAGGGATTTTTAAGGGGACTTTTTTTGCGTGCATGTAAAAGTGCGCGTTTTGATAATGCCTTTCTTTGCGCCCAAAAGCATATTCAGTAAAGGTATAGCACACCACCACTACAAACACGCTCATGAGTACGCGATCATCTATCACTTTTAATAAAAAGCCCCCTACGATCGCTCCTATTAATCCCCCACAAGCAGCAAAAATACCCTCTTGTAAATTTAACAAACCTTTTTTATAGTTAATCACCGAGCCTACTAGAGAAGAACAAAGCATTTGGGCTAGTGAAATCCCGACGGCATGGTTATAACTAAAACCTGCAAAGATAGCAGCAGGTACCACAACTTCGCCCCCACCAATGCCAAAGAATCCAGCCGTAATACCAGTTAGCACCCCCACCACACATAAAACAAGGGCTTCTGAGTTTTCCAGTACTAGCATTATGGGCGCTTAATGGCTGGTGTTTGGCATGGATTGTAGGTATCTTTGAAAAACCCTAGAAATGGAGCATTAATAGCCTGCATAAAAATCTGTCTCCTGTTGTTTATGATTGTTTTGATTATAAGTAATAATAACCAAAAAATGGTGTTCTTAGAGTAGTAGAACTTTGTTCACTTGTGCTAAAATCACAATTTTTGGCTTGCTTACAAAGTTTGTCCTCATTTTAAAAAGGAATTTATATGCCTAAAGTGATCTTAGATATGCACTTTTTAGTGGCGTGGCTTGCGCCTATTGTAGTTTGCTTTTTCTCTCCAGATGTGTATATAAGCGGCATGCTAAGTTATCTAGTGATCAAAGTGGCCTTTTATGGCTTTGCACTTTTCTATACTTTATATTTTCTAGTCAGTTTCCTCCCCCCAAAAATCAACACAATTTGTAAAAATCTTATTGTTATCCTCTCTCTTGGCTGTGCTTCTTTAGATTTTTTTACCTCCTACTATTACCAAATGGGTTTAAACCAAGCCCTGATAGAAACCTTACTAGCCACCAGCCTATCTGAAGCCTATGAATTTTTTCTTAGCGCCTATGCGCATTTATTCTCTCTCTTAGCTGTGTTACTTGTAGTGGGCTTATTCTTATACTTTGTACGCTACAACCTTTCACTTTCTCTTAAACAAGCCCTCTTGGTCTTTGTACCTTTTTTAATCGGATTTAGCGCACACTGCATACGAACAGGCTTAAATACACACAGAAATATCAGCGCCTTTGCTAATACTGTGCATATCATAGCCCGGGATACTCCTTTGATCAAAGAGATGCTAGCGCTTTTAGATACCTTGCATAACCACAAACAAGCCCAAGAAATCTATCAAAATTTTTATAAACCTCTCCCACAAGACTACATGCAAGTAGATCAAAACAGCGTATCCTTTGTAGTGCTTATTATCGGCGAGAGTGCCTCTAAAAATTTTATGGGAGTTTATGGCTATGGCCTGCCTAACACGCCCTTTTTAAGTGGCTTTAACGAGAGAGAGAGAGAGAGAGAGTACAAGCGTAGCTTGTCCTAATTGCTCTAATTTCCTCCTCCCTACTTGTAAATCCTACCCTTAAAGGAAATTTATCCGTCTTTACAGATGTGATCGCACCCTTTGCCTCCACAGAGGCTACTTTCCAGGTTTTACTTAATTATAGCGATGTAGAAAACCGCAATATCCCTTGGTTTAAAACAAAAAATTTAATTGATATTTTTAAAGGTGCGGGCTATAACACCTTTTGGCTGGATAATCAAGAACCCCCAGAAACTAGCAACGCCCGCAATTTAATTTCTAGACAATCCAAGTGGCGCGTATATACTCCCCTCTCTCTTAAAAGGGTTTATGATGGCTCTTTAATTACCACCTACCACTCCCTTAAGCCCCACTTAGGGGCTAAAAATTTTATCATCTTTCATCTGATTGGAAGCCATGTTCTCTACAAAGATCGCTTCCCTAAGTCTTTTGCTAAATTTAGCGCGACTCAAGTCCCTACTAACCATTTGCACATAAAAGATAACAAGGATAAGCAGATTGTGGCTGATTATGCCAACTCTCTTTACTACACTGATTTAGTTTTACAAGAAATCTTTAAGCTTTTTGAAGATAAGGACGCTTTGATTCTTTATTTATCCGATCATGCTCAAGACATTTACCAAAGCGATTCTACCTATGGGCATAAGTGTAGTGTTTATGGCGTACAAATCCCCTTTATCCTCTACACCACCCCAACTTTTACAAAAAAGCACCCCGAAAAAGTCAAAGCGATCTCCTTGGCCACCCATAAGCCCTTTATGAGCGATGATTTGATCCACTCGCTTTTACCCTTAGTAGGCATCCATACTAAAGATAACCTAGAAAGTAAAAACCTTTTTTCTCCAGCCTTTGATACCACAAGAAAGCGGATTTTCTGTAATGGGTTGGAATATAAAAAAGAGGGGGATTAGGGCGGTGATATTGTCTTAGAAGGTTGGCTAAAAACCTATGCTTATGCTTTTCAAACGGGCAAGAAGATGATGATATTGTTTTGTTAGGTACTAGTGGTGTGTCATATGGGCTTTATATGCATGGGATTAAGAAACTATCCCCCTTGAACCGCCACAAGAACAGCCATACGCTCTTAGCTAAACCTAAAACGCGCATTTTCTGATCAAAGCCCATTGTAAAGTCCATTCAAAAAAAGTTAAGGCTATTTTTCTACAGCGCTACAAAAACTAGAGGATCGCATTAGTGGGCTTAATGTGATGCGGGGGCGGCTTATTAAGTTTGTTAATCCACAGAGCGCACAAATACCGCCCGCTCCTAGCGCCGCTAAAGTGGTTAACACTAGCACACAGAGCGCCGCCCCTGAAGTGAGCAACACTAGCGCGCCCACTCAAGCGGAACTAACAGATCAAGAAAAACAAGAGCGGCTAGACTTGATTAACAAATTAGTACGCGCTAACAATATTACCAATGAGGCAATCGCCCCGTTAGGTTTGCATTTTGAATATATAGAGCCTTTTAATGGTGTGGTTTGGCGCAATAATGAATTAACCTAAGCCTTTAAAGATTATATGCGCGGCATGGATAGTATTAATGCTTTTGGCGTTATTCATGAATCTATGTGGGGGTGGAGTTTAGAAAACTTGATTTTACACTCATAACCGGAGATAGCGGAGTAGCTTTTATTCACTATAGATATATTTTAGGTTTAGTTGATCTTTATATAAAACAAATAAGCTACTCAAGCCATTCATGATGTTTTATTTGCCTTTCTTCACTTTTTCACTTTCATCTTTGCCTTCATTAGATTCCAATCCCAATAAAGCACTAAATAAGCCCATGTAAACCCCTATTGTGTTTTTTAATTCATTTTAATACAATCTATTTTAATACAAGAAGTAGTTAATGGTCAAATTTCCAACCTTGCAAGTTACATTTACAAGTTCGTTAAAAATTCATCACTCAAACACCACTATATTAGCGTTTAAGGATAAATTCGCCTTATTTATCTTGGCTAAACTTAAGATTTTAACCCTACACAGACGACTTTCTAAAAGCCACTGAAGTCTCTATAATCTGCTCTCTACTAATTTGCAGGGCATCGTATTTGACAATGATAGTATTTTG
The DNA here is from genome assembly GCF_902196135.1 of Helicobacter suis. Taxonomy (GTDB): domain Bacteria; phylum Campylobacterota; class Campylobacteria; order Campylobacterales; family Helicobacteraceae; genus Helicobacter; species Helicobacter suis_A. The sequence continues at coordinate 27,431 of NZ_CABIKE010000003.1, forward strand.
GGTTTCATTCACATACCACTCTAAAATCCCCGGTGTGTTTTCCAGTGTGCTAAACTTTGCGCGCTCAAAGGCATCTAAGGGGAAATAGACATTTTTTTGTTGGTTGGGGTTACTTAAAAAACAAACCAAGCCAAACCACAACGCACACACACCCACCACAATGAGCGCTAATTTTTCTACACCCAAGTAGTGATAACCTATTCCTCCAAGCATTCCTCCTATAAACGATCCTACATAGCCATAGGTTACAAACATCCCAAGCACTAGCCCGCGTTGGTGTGCTTTACAAAACTTACTAGCCAAAGATTGCATGATAGGCTCAAGCGTACCAAATCCGGTAAAAAAACACATAATCCCGGTGATAAAGAGCCAAGTAGCCGGAGAATTAACATGGTAATCGGCAAAGGCTAAACATAAATAGGCAACTAAGAATAATGTAATGCCCCCTAAAAGTACACCCTTAGCTTTGTGGAATTTTTCAGCAATGATGGCTGCTGGCCCCATGCTTATCATTCCAAGCACGGCTCCAGAGGTATAAATTTTCCATAACACACTTTTATCCATTTTAAATTCATGCACAATAGCCAAAGGCACAACCACAAAAATCAAAGTCATCAAACATTTTTCAAAGAAAGAGCAACTACTGATGATAAAAATATCTTTGTTTTTAAATACATCTCTTAGTTGGGGTTTTTCTTTGAGGCTATAAAAAATCTTGGGGGGCTCTTGGACTTTAAAAGCCATTAAAAACATAGAAAAAAGAGTCAAAAGCGCGGTAAGAAAAAAAAGCCACTGCACCCCAAAGGCCATGCCAATACTAGGCCCTATTACCATAGCTGCGGTAAAACTCATAAAAATCCCTGCTCCCATAAAAGCCATAGCATGGGTGCGCTTTTCTTCTTCTACCACATCAGCTACCATAGCGCTAAGCACACCCCCCACAGCTCCCATGCCTTGTACTAATCTACCCGCCACTAGACATGTAATATCATGGGCAAAAAAACAGAGCAAAGACCCTACAGTAAAGACTCCCAAACACCCAATCACCACCTTTTTACGGCTATAACGATCGCTTAGTGCCCCTATGGGGGTTTGGAAAAGAATTTGGGTAAAATACGCACCCCCTACGGCTAAACCCACCATAGAGGCGCTCGCATGGAAACTAACCGCATAAAGAGAAATCACGGGTAAAACAATGAACAAACCCAAAAAACGCAAAGACGATACAAAAACCAAAGGTAAAATTTTTGCTAGCATATTAACCCCCATTTAAGGCGCATCTAGATTTAAAGATTCTGGCATGCTTTTATCTTGGTGTGAATCAGCCTTTTGGATTTTGCGTGGGTTTTCTATGTGTTTTTTTGTGGCTTCTATGGCTGCTATTTGGTGCGTATAAACCCCATAAAAGGCCCCACCCGCAATCAACACAAACAGCAAATCCGTAGATCTGATTTTAGGACAAAACTTGCACGCCATGACATTTCTTTTTGTCGGTTATAACACACTTTCATTAAAGGTAGTATAATGGAGGCTTTATCATCCTAGGAGTTTTTATGTTTAATAAGTTAGCCAAAACCATCACCATTCCCTTAGAATTCATCACCCGTTATTTTAAAGCCCTTGTACTTTTATTAATTGTGGCTGTTTTACTCATCAGTACCAAAGGCACTACAACACAAAAACCCAATTTGGCAAAACTCTATCTGTATGGCCCTATTTTTGAAAGCGAGAGTTTTTACGATCAGATCAATAAAATATTACAAAACCCCAGTATTAAAGGCACTCTTTTGATGATTGATTCTCCGGGCGGAACTATTAGCGCGAGTGTGGAGTTATCTGACATGGTGGCCAGTTTAGCTAAAAAAATGCCTGTAGTGGCATATGTACGCGGTGTGATGGCTAGTGGGAGTTATTATGCGGGTATGATGGCTAGTAAGATTTATGCCAACAGAGGCGCACTTATTGGATCTATTGGTGTGATCTTTAGTGGCGTAAATATCGCGCCCTTAATGGATAAATTGGGGATTAAGACACAAGGTGTTGCTAAGGGTGCGTATAAAGAAGTGGGTACTTTTATGCGGGAGTGGACACCGCAGGAAAAACAATATCTCAATGGCTTACTCAATGAGCAGTATGGCATGTTTGTAAGCGATGTGGCTAAGGCTAGACATTTAGACCCTAAAGACGCCCCCGTATTTGCTGAGGGCAAAATCTTTAGCGCCAAACAAGCCCTATCTTTAAAGCTCATTGATCGAGTTAGTACTTATGATGAAGCGATTAAAGCACTGCAACATTTGAGTGCGGTTAAAAATCCAATCTGGCTTCAAAAGGATAAATTAGAAATTTTTATGGACAAGTTTTTTAAATCCAGTAGCCAAGCACTCGCCCAAGTCTTGAGCTATCAGATGCGCTAAGATAAAAAAGTGTGTTATCTAATGGAATAAATCCTCTTCTAAGGGACAAACTTGCAATTGTCCTGTAACATAGAAGTACTTGCGCATCACCAAAAAAGCCACCAGTTTTTCTAGCTTGAGAAAGGTCCGCACATAAGCATTAGCATGGGCGATGAGCCTCAGGCAATCCCTGGGGCGAGCACTAAAAAATTTGAGCTGCGCTTCCACATCGCTGTAATCATCCTTAATGAGAATGTAGTGGACATTGGGGATAAGCTGGCTTTCTAAAAAAAAGCTTTCAAATTTGGGTGCGGGCATCAGCGCAATCGAATTAGAACTTAGGATCCATTTCAAATTACTCGCCACATCATAACCCTCCAAAGAGAGAATAAATTTGTACCTTAAGTGCCTAGCAATGCTGGCTCTTGGCTTACTTAGAGGGAGCAAGATTTGCTCTAACTTAGAATCGTTTAGAGTAGCACCCACATGCCCTAAGTCCATAAGAGGATGGTTGAAGTAGCGTTGCAAAAAGGCAATGCGATGGGGTTGTAAACTTGCGCCCCTAAAAAATAGCATGTCTTTTTTAGCACCAAAGGGTAGGTTTACTGGAGGAAAAATATATTTGAAGTGCCGCCTTTTATCTAGGGGAAGCAACACATTGTAGGAATAAGGGTGGGTCTTGCTTAAAACAGGCCTGCTTTTACAAAAGGTAGGAATCAACATATTGTAATTCACATCACCATATTCCAAATGATAAGCCAAACCTTGGGGGAAGTGCCTAAAATGTTGCATAAAATCGTAGTAGTAGCGACTTCCTTTAGCTATACCTTTAAAGAGTCCTAAAGATTGGGGGGGGGGGGGGGGGTAAAAGTTGCAGTAGAATTAGGAAAACTGCAACAAATATTGACTCTTCTTTTAATATCTTCTAATTCTGCCGTTGATAAAAACCCAAGCTGTTTAAGTACCCCATTAATATGAGATTTACACCTCAGAGTATGTAGAGGCAAATAAGGATCTACACAGGCAAAAAGACCCACAAGATTTGTTACAAAAGCACCCATGCTAAGAAGCGAGCAAATTTTATACCTTGCTAAGGAATACTAGGTGCTTGCTTGAATTTAATCAGTTTATATAAGGTTAGCCTATGAACCCCTATAGCACCCAAAGCATTAGCGCTGAGGATATTTTAGCTCTCAGTCAAGCGCTTTGGCGGGTTATTTGGGGGTTAAGCATGTTTGTGTATGCACCTCTGCAACAAGTGCGCTTTTTATGATCTATCAGGCTTTAAACTTCAAAGATCAAACTATCCTCACCACTCCGCTAAGTTTTGTGGCCACTTCAAGCATGTTACTTGCTAATACTAGGAGAAGAGTATCGCACTTACCAGCAATAGCCTTATCAAGCAATAACTCCGTCATGTTAGAATTCTCAGGGTTATAAGGCATTTCTGCACTCACTAAGCCGCCTACATTAAAATCGCTACTATTAAACTGCACAAGATACTTTACATTGCAATCAAATTTTGCTGCTATTACTGTGCGGCTAGAACAACCACCAACTGGCAAAGTGAGCAACTCACAACTTCTTAATGATCAAGTAAGACTAAGATTTTTTCTAAGGGGGGCAGGGCTTGATCTTCCCCCTCCCATAATTTTTCTAAAGCTTCTTGAAGTATTTGTGCGATGCTTTCCTTTTTATTCTTAGATAGCGTTTTAAGAATTTCTTCTACACCTTTCCTAGCTTGATCAAGGATTTTTTCAGATTCTTCCAGCCTCTTGTCCGTTATAATCCCCTCTTGTTGGAGTTGCTGGTAGGTTTGCTGGTAGTTTAAAAAGGCGCCTTGAGTTTGCGAGAGCACAAATTCTAGATCGATTCGAGCCACATCTTCAGCTAGCTTCAGATCAACAGCCATGTTAAAGGCAACATCCTCCAAAGGCTTAAACATTTCTCTTTCTAAATTCTCTAGTCTTGTTTTTAAACCATTATTTGTTGTGAAGTCATGTTCTAGATAAAACTGGTAAACCATTGGCATATATTTTATCCCTGCTAACCAAGCCCGGCGCACTTGATCTACCCCTAAACTTATATCATTAGCCAAGAGCAACGCCCTTATATGTGCCTCTAACTGATAGCTTAACTCTATAAGCGACTCGCAGATTTCTTTTGCTAACACCTCTTTTTCATCATCAGAGTTACTAATACCTCTTTTAGCCTTTTCTGATGCATAAAGGGATAGTATCTCTTCTATATCTTGCTCTACCTTAGCCCTAGCCTCTTGCACCTCTGTATCTGAATTTCTCACAAGGGCTATAGCTTCTTTTAGTTTGAGAATACTAAAAATTTTGTCAGAAATAATATTCCAAGAATAATCAGATCTAAAATCAGAAAAATACAAGTACTCTACTTCTTTCTCCGCATTCTCAGCTTTACCCCCGTTAGAAAAATACAACGAATAACCCGGATTTAATAGCCTGCGCAGAGTACCTATCCCAGAAATACAATCCATGCATGCCAAAAACCCATCAAGAGCCCCTTCTAGATCATAATAGACAAGATGATTCTTATGATTAATTTTTTTCTTACCCCTCTCCTTATACTTCTGTCTCTTATACTCTAATAGACTCCAATAGCCCTTTAACCTCCGCTCCTTAGTGTTGGGGAAAGTGTTGAAAAAGAATGATGAAGGAGAATAAGAAAGAAAGGATAAACTTCCAGACAGAGTCTTAAAATCCTCTTGAAGTTCTGTATCTGTGTATGAGAATAGAGTAGAGAATGGATCTAAGTGTAATATGGATACAGGAGAATAAGAATTTATTAAAGAACGAAGCCTTTCACTCAGATATTTTCTTAAAATTCTTGTAGTATGAAAAAAGGAGGTTAATTTTTCAGATAAAACCTCAAAATCTATGCGAAATTTTGCCTCCTCTCCACTTTCAGAGAATAGGTTCAAGTCTAATCCAAAAGGAGACCTTCTTAAAAATCTTACAACCTCTTCTTTCCATGTCTCTTGTGGGTCCGCACTTTCTTTAGCAAGTAGGTAGAAATAGAAAGTGCCAATTAATGCCTGCCAATGGTATTCAAGCGTTTCTACGCTTTTAAAAAAAGTATTTTTTTGTTGTAGGCGCTTATCACAAAGGGATTTATACTCCCCCCATGCTTTTTTAAGAGTCTCTACGCAGGCTTGAATATCACTAATAGCTGCGTCTAAGTCATCACGCATGCAAACCCCTTTAAACAAACAGTGCAAAAATTAGTTAGAGAGAAAGAAAAAGAATTAGAGAGAGTTACCCCCCCCCCCCCCCGAAGTAGAAGAGTAAACCATAAAAGCCCTTTAAAAAAAATAACGGGTATCATAGTAGATCGAAGTAAACTAAAAGCAAATTTGTTTTTAATGGGTAAAATGCGCGTATTCAAGATTATGTGGCCTCTAATACAAAGTGCGCTCTAGAGAGTATCTATTAAGCTTAATCAAACTTGCGTTTTATTGATTAATGCCGCTGTGAAATAGCGCCTATACTTAATTTTGCATATATTGTTTGAAACACGCGGGGCCGAGGCGCTTGACATACTATCCACAGCGTTAAGCTTGCGAGATTGAGAGGATCATCAAGGCTTGAGCGCTAGACCGGTCTAGCGCCTCCACTCTTAGAGTTAAGCCCTTACCCTGGCGATTTAGCACAAAACCTTATAGCTGCGCCTTAATCGCTTTAGCTAAACTTGCGGGCTTTAACGCGCAATTGGTAAAGCTAGAGCGGTGGTATCAAATACAAATAAGTGATACAGAGCTAGTCAGTTTGGAGCATTCCAAAGAAGTGTTCATATTAAAAAAGGGTTTGAATTAAAAATTGATTTTAAAAAGCTCAAGGAGATCTGCTACTCTAAGAGCCTTACACTTTTTCTCAAATAGTTTTAGCGACACTAAAAAACGAGGTGAATTTGTTAATCTTGGATAACAAATAAGATCACCATCCCGAGATATATCAAATCTCTGTGTTAGGATTGCGCTAGGGTTATAAGCTCCCATCTCTGTTAAAAAATGCCCCGCTCCACAAGCAAAATCAAGCACTTTAAGATCTGAACTGAGTTTGGGCAAGGAAGCAATCATAAAATTAGTAAGAGGCATGGGAGTGAAAAAGCGCCCTTCTGTTTGGTGTACTGAGCGGTTTAAAAACCCTTCAAAGAGATCGCCTAGAAATTGGTTAGATTCGCTTTCACTCAAGTATAAATCTTGAATGAGCCCAGATACTTGCACCAATACCTTGTTTCTAGCTGTGGGCAATATTTCAAAAAATACTGAATTTTTAGTGCAATGTCTAAGGGAGTTTGCTCCTTATTATCTCTCATTTTTCTCATTTTTTTAAGTTGTTTCATGAGATTATTCGTGGTTTCAGTGATCGTCTCAAAAGTATCTTAGACTTCTCTTGGCATGTAAATTTTACACAAATCCTCATAACCTATCCTATAGCCAAGCCAACGGGCATCTGCATGAGAGTATCAGCGGTAACTTTTTCTGTGGTTTCTTTGAATCATATAGCCTCCCCCGAATAAAATAATTCACACTTAGCGATAAGCCCAGTCCGCCCACTACAATTACATTTAATGTGTTTTATTTGTAATCAAGCCCCTCTTTGCTTTTTTGGTTGACAAGTCTTACTGATATACTGGATACCATATCAAGCGATACTTTTTAGACTTTTTCCCACGGAAAATTAACATTTTTAAACTTACAATCAAAAGTTGTCTTCATCTCTGTAATGAGACTGACTTTATCTTAAAAAATAAGGGCATTTTTGAGCACCTAACTAGCAGATGGTGCTGTATTTACCTAAATATCCTTAGCTTTACCCCCCACAACGATTTTAGCGCAGGCATTAACTCCTTTAGAACGCTTTAAATACGACTCATTACTCTTTTAGCCACTCTTTGGATTATAAAATAGAGCACAAAGAGTAAAATTACTTGGAGTATTAACCCTAAATTGCCCATGTCTAATAAGTTAATTTTAGGAAAGCTAGTAAAAAGTGGTGCGTAAAAATCCCAGCTTAAGGCCACTAAACTAGCCCCCACAATATTACCCAGCCCTATAAAAAGCGCGCGCCCCTCCCCTTGCATGGTGCGATACATCCAACCACACTCACACCCCCCGGCTATGACAATCCCAAATCCAAAGAGTAATCCCCCCACAACAATACCCGGACTAGCCCACATAATTTTAGGCATAACCCCCAACCGTATATAAGTCATCACCCCGATACTCCCCACTAACATAGCCCAAACTAACGCGCTAGCCTCTAAACCCTGCCCCCGAGTAAAGAGGCGCGCAAAGGCAGCTGTAAAACAAATCTGTCCTTTAGAGACAATAAAGCCAAAGACATAGCCAAAGAATAGCGCATAGGTTAATTTAGAGGGAAAATACCCACATAGAAGTAGCCCCATAAAACCTACTAAAGCAAATAGGCCTAAGAGTTGGCTGAGTTTAAGCGAAATAGATTTTCCTTTAGGCGGGATAAAACAGGTGGTAGGAAAGCATTTAAAGGCAAGATACATGCCAAGAAGAGTAGCCAAAGTAAAAAACCACGCATGCAGGCTAAATTGGGGGATACCGGTTAAAAAGCTAGCTAAATTACAACCTAGTCCTAAACGCGCCCCTAGTCCGGCTAAAATCCCCCCTAAAAACGCACGCCCTAACTCTTTGATTCTAGGCCAACTTAGACAAATAGAACCGCTTAAACTAGCCGCACAAAACATGCCAATAAACATGCCTAAAACCATCACCCCATCTATGCGCTCTAAGAAATTGCCATGTAGACCGATGATTTTAAAATACCCTAAGTGATTTGTATTGACATGCAAGGCTTGTAATAAAGCCCCGCCCCAACGGGTAAACTCACCCGTAACCGCCCAATAAGTGCCCAAAAGACCAAAGTAATAAACAGAACCAACGCTTAAAGCCAGACAAGAAGGCGCAAAATCCCATTTGCGCATTAAAAAGGAGTACATGGAAACTCCAAAGATCAGAGTCCATTCTAAAAAGAGAATGTGTGCCTTAACTAAGGCCTAAAAATCTACCGTTCAATCACTTCGTATTTAAGCCCTTGCTTAACTAGTTCTTCTAAAAAAGGATCGGGATTGAGTTGTTCTAAATTAAACACCCCTTTAGAATTTTCCCCGCCCCAAATGCCCTTACAAATTAAAATCGCCCCTACCACAGCGGGTACACCTGTTGTATAGCTAACAGCTTGGCTACCCACCTCTGCATAACATTTTTGGTGATCGCAAACATTGTAAATATAAAGGTATTTTTCTTTCTTATTTTTAGTGCCATGGATATAACAACCAATATTAGTTTTGCCCCTCACTTTGCCGGCTAAACTAGCTGGATCGGGTAAAAGTTGTTTGAGTATTTGGATAGGCACGATTTTACCTATTTGGCCATCAGCTAGGGGTACATCTACAGGTTGAATACCTAACATCCCCACATTAGCCAAACAGCGCATATGGTTAAGATAATCATCTGAAAAGGTCATGAAAAAGCGGATGCGCTTTAAACCCTGAATATACTTGGCTAGAGATTCTAATTCCTCATGGTAGAGTAAATAAGAAGTGCGCTCGCCAATTTCAGGATAAGCCCAAGTTTGCTTAATTTCTAAAGGTTTTGTTTTAATCCATGCCCCATTTTCATAATAACGCCCCGGGGCACTCACCTCACGCAAATTAATCTCAGGGTTAAAATTAGTCGCAAAAGGATAGGGGTGGGTGCCGGCATTGCAATCTAAAATATCAATGTTATAGATTTCATCAAAATGGTGTTTTTGGGCATAAGCGCAAAAGACATTGGTTACACCCGGATCAAACCCGCTACCTAGCAAAGCAAAAATCTGCGCATCTTTATAGGCTTTATCAAAAGCCCATTGTTCTTTATATTCAAACTTAGCTAAATCGGGGTGTTCATAATTAGCTGTGTCTAAATAATTGGTCTTGGTGAGTAAACATGCCTGCATGATTGCTAAATCTTGATAGGGCAGGGCGATATTAAGCACCACCTTAGGTTTGTATTTTTCAATTAAACTCACCACAGCCTCTATACAATCTGCATCCACTTGCTCACAAATTATCTCCCCTAACCCCTTAGCTTTAATGCTACTAGCAATACTTTGGCATTTACTTAAAGTGCGGCTAGCCAGTACCACCCTTTCAAACAAGTCGCGGTTTTGGCACAACTTATGCGCTACCACGCTTCCCACGCCCCCGGCTCCAATTTGTAAAACTGTGAGCATTTATTCCCTTCTGTCAATCTTCACAACTATGCTATTATACAAGAGGTATATTACCTTTTGATTAAATGAAAGAGTCTTTATGATGATGATTAGCCTAGATATTTATGCGACTTTAGTTTGTATGGTAGGCGTGTTATTGCTTGGCCGTTTGATTATCCGCCATGTCAAATTCTTAAGAGACTATGATATTCCTGAACCGGTAGTAGGCGGGGTACTGGTTGCCTTTGTAATTACGGTGTTACACCATTTCTATGATTTCAAACTCGTTTTAGACTCTAGCCTTAAAGACCCGCTCATGCTCACTTTTTTTATCACTATTGGTTTAAGCGCAGATTTTGCCTCTTTAAAAAAAGGGGGCAAAATGCTAGGGGTGTTTTTAATCGTAGTGGGGGTTTTTGTGGTGATACAAAATTTAGTAGGTATTGGGGTGGCTAGCCTCATTGGGGTTAATCCTCTCATGGGTTTGTTAGGGGGCTCTATTTCTCTAACTGGAGGGCATGGTACGAGCGTGGCATGGTCTTCTACTTTTTCTCAACCCCCCTATAATTTCCCTGAAAGTTTAGAAGTTTCTATTGTGTGCGCCACTTTTGGGTTAGTCAGTGGAGGGGTTATTGGTGGGCCTGTAGCTCATTATCTGATTAAAAAATACCACTTAGAACCCACCAGCCAAGAGAAACAACAACGCGAATTAGCCCCCAAGCTTGCCTTTGAAACCCCCAAACAAGAAAGACTCATCACCGCTAATAGTTTTATTAATAGTTTGGCTTTAGTCAGTCTTTCTTTATTGCTAGGTACATTTATTGCTAAATACGCTAAATTTGCCCATATCGGGAGTTTTACCCTACCCACTTTGCCTACTTTTGTTTGGTGTTTATTTGTGGGCGTGCTTTTAAGAAATTTTCTTTTTTATAGCAAAATCCACCAAGTTTTTGATCGCGAAGTAAGCGTAATTGGCAATGTCAGTTTGAGTTTATTTTTAGCCTTTGCCCTCATGAGCATTAATTTAATGGAATTGATCAATCTTGCTTTACCCATTGCTATCATTCTGACCGTTCAAGTAGCGGTGATGATACTTTATAGCGTCTTTGTAACTTTCCGTGTGTGTGGTAAAAACTACGATGCAGCCGTGCTAAGTGCCGGACATTGTGGCTTTGGACTAGGCGCTACCCCTACAGCAATGGTCAACATGCAAACTATTACCAACCACTATGGCCCTAGCCATGTTGCCTTTATTGTTGTACCTCTAGTGGGGGCGTTTTTTGTAGATATGATCAACGCTCTAGCGATCAAGGGATTTTTAGCCCTACCCTTCCACTACTAATGCTCACTGAAATTTTAATGCGCGCCTGCCTTGATTGTGCCTATAAAAGCCAGACTTTAGCCTTGCCAAATCCTAGCGTGGCTTGTATGATCTTAGATCAACACCATAACATTTTAGCCTTGCAAGATCACAGCCAAGCAAACACCCCCCATGCTGAAGTACGCGCCCTTAAAGAAGCTTATGATAAACTAAGCCCCATACCCTTTCCAAAAGAAATTAATAGCAAAGATAGAGAACAAACCTACCAATTTTTAAGCAAGCATCATAATAACCTATTTAAAGATTGCACTCTTTTAGTTACTCTAGAACCCTGTAATCATTTTGGTAAAACCCCCCCTTGCGCTGCCCTTCTAGCCCAAATCAAACCTAAAAAAGTGATCATTAGCTGTTTAGAAACCCATAAAAAAGCTATGGGCGGTTTGGCTTGCTTAAAAGAGGCCGGTATTGAGGTGATTACTGGCGTATTAGAAAAAGAGGGCAGGGCTTTACTGTATCCTTTTAAGCGTTTAGAACAAAAGGGGGTGTTTAATCTCTTTAAAATTGCGCTAAGACTAAATGGCTCTTTTGAGGGCAAAATTTCAGGAGAATTAAGCCAAATTTTTACCCATACCCAGCGATCTATTGCCAATTACCTCATCATCTCAGGCCAGAGTGTGCGTAGCGATCGCCCCATTTTAGATAGCCGTTTGAGTGCTTATACAAAGCGCCCCCCTAATATAGCTATTCTTACAAGAAACACAACGCCCTTTGATCTTACTATTCCTCTTTTTCAGGTAGAAAAACGCCAAGTACAGATATGCCACCAAGTGGAGGAGTTGCCATTACAACAGGGTTTTAACATCATTGAGGGAGGTTGGGACTTGTTTGTCAGTCTACAAAAACACATAGACATGCTTTTAATACACCAAAATAGCACCCTAGCCGGATCGCTTAAGTCTACTAAAATTCCTCTACAATCCTTTATTTTTTGTCATAGCCAGCTTTTAGGACCTGATGTATTGGAGTGGTTTATTTGCGATTCTACCAACCACTAAAGGGCTATGCCTACAACAGCACTAGTTTATTTTTAGTCCACTTTGCTTTGCCCTTTATCAAAAAAGGCGATCGGCTTTTAGATGTGGGGGCGGGCTGTGGGATTGTGGGGATTTTGTGCGCTAAAAAATATGCTAATTCTTTAGATTTGATAGAAATAGATAGCAATCTTGCCTTCTTTGCTAGACTTAATAGCCAAAACCTCCCTCAAGCACAAGTCTATCAGGCAAATTTTTTAGATTATCCTTTAACTCCGGGCTATGATGCCATTCTCTCTAATCCCCCCTACTACCCAGCAGAAAGTCTTAAAAGCCCCTACACACAAAAAGCCCGCGCCACGAATCAAAGCTTTTTACCCTTGCTAGATTTTTGTACTAAAGTCTCCTTTTTACTCAAACCAAAGGGTTATTTCATTCTTTGTTACCACGCTAGCTTAGTAGATACCCTTCTTCATGCCTTACAAAAGGCTAAACTGAAAGCTATTTTGTTGCGCTTTGTACACCCCTTTATAAATCAAAAAGCTAGTTTAATTCTTTGCTGTGCGCGTAAAAATTCTAAAAGTCTCTTGCAAGTTAGCCCCCCGCTTATCACGCATAAGGCCAAAGATCAACGCGCCATTACAGATGAGGTTGCTAGCATTTATGCGCGTTTTAAAACCCATAGTATCAAGGCCTCCCTTGAAATGTGCGCATTGTAAACTCCCTATCTCCTCTAAACCTCTAAGCCTAGAGACACTCCATGAAAAACCCCTACAAACCCCGCTTTATTTTTGTTGTAGTGGCTGCAAACAAGTTTTTTTACTCCTACACTCCTTAGAGTTAGAAAGTTTTTATACTAAGTTAGGAGATCGCACTCTAGAGCCTATCTCCCCCATAAAAGAACATGATAGCAATTACTACAACTCTGCCTACTTTCTAAAAAACTTCACCACCCCTTTAGAAAATGGCTATTTAGAAATAGCCCTTTTATTAGAAAATATCCATTGTGCTGCCTGTGTGTGGCTTATTGAGCGGGTACTTTTAAAACAAGAGGGGATTAAAAAAGTACAGATCAACTACACAGCCCAGCGCGCTACCTTAGCCTTTGATCCGCAAAAAATTAACATCGCCACCATTTTAAACACCATTGCCTCCATAGGATACAGAGCGCAAGTCTACGATCCGCGTATCCAAGATAGCCATGCTAGAAAAGAGGAGGAAAAAGCTTTTAGGGCACTAGTGGTGGGGATTTTTGCTAGCATGAATGTGATGTGGATAGCCATTGCTAGCTATGCGGGTTATTTTTCAGGAATGGATGCGTCCATGGCCTTTAAACTCAACCTTGCCTCATGGACGCTAGCTAGTTTGACGCTTGCTATTACAGGGTGGCCATTTTTAAGAGGCGCATTTTATGGACTCAAATATCAATTTGTAGGCATGGATTTTAGCGTGAGTGTGGGCGCGCTGGGGGTTTATGGCTACTCTATTTATGCTACCTTTAAGGGACTAGAACCCTATTTTGAATCCGTATGCATGCTGCTTACCTTTATCTCTGCCTCTAAATTCTTAGAACTTAAAAGTAGGCACAAGGCCAATGCAATCTTAGATCAGTTACAAAATAGTTTACCCTTGCAAGTGCTGGTTTTAGAGTTAGAAAACGGCCAAATAAAGCGCGTACTTAAAGAACCCCAAGAGGTAGAAATTGGAGCGCGTGTAGAAGTGTTGCCCGGGGAGTGCGTGGCATTAGATGGGATTTTAAAAAGCCCTAGTGCTTGTGTGAGTACGCAAGCGCTCAATGGAGAAACTCTACCCATAAATCTTCAAAGCGGGGATAAACTCCTAGCTGGTTATGTCAACCACGCACAAGCCTTTATCTATCAAGTTACAGAGAGTTTTAAACTCTCCTTTTTAAGCCAAATGGTTCAACTTATCCAAAAAAGCTTTGCACAAAAACCTTTATTACAACAAAAAGCCGACACTTTAGCTAGATTCTTTAGCCTAGCTATTCTTTTTATCGCTCTTTTGGGGTTTTTAATCTGGTGTTTTCTAGCAGGCTTATCCAAGGCTTTTATGGTGGCTATGGCGGTGGTGGTGGTTGCCTGCCCTTGTGCCTTTGCTTTAGCAACGCCTATTGCCCTAGTGGTGGGGGTACATTTGGCCTTTAAAAAAGGGGTTTTATTTAAAAAGACAGAAAGTTTAGAGTACTTAGCCAAAGCCAACACGCTTTTTTTAGACAAAACCGGGACTTTAAGCACGGGCTTAAGTGTGGTAGATTATCAAATCCACGCCCCCTATAATCCTAGCTTACTTTTATCTTTAATTTGGCATAACTCCCACCCTATCTCACAAGCTATCAGTGCCTTTTTAAGAAAAGATACCCGCCCAGATATACCATTAAAATCTATCAAGCAAGAGGAAGGCGGCTTAGAGGGGCATTATCAAGATCAACTTATACACGCAGGCAGTGTGGCTTATTTAAAAAGAAAGGGCGTAGAAGTGGGCAATTTGTGTGCAGATTTTGCATGTAGCATTAATTTAACATTGGTATCTAGCTTTGCCCTAAATTCTCCACTTAAACCTAAAGCCATGCAACTTGTACAAACTCTTCAGAAAAAGGGGCTCAATCTAGCCATTTTAAGCGGCGATAGTTCGGCTCAGGTGTTTGAGATCGCTAAAAGTTTAAATATTGCCTGTTTTGCGCCCCTCACGCCCCAGCAAAAATTACAACACATAGAACAAGCCTTAGCCAAACGCCAAATTGTAGTCATGGTAGGCGATGGAATGAATGATACGCCAAGCCTAGCTAAGGCTCATGTCTCAATTTGCATGCATGAAGGGCATGATTTAAGCTTACTGTATAGCGATGTGATTGTGCTTAATAATAGTTTAGAGGGTGTTTTAGAAGCCTTTAGAATTTCTACTAGGGTACACCGCCTCATTAAGCAAAATCTAGCCCTAAGTTTTCTGTATAACACGCTTTTTATCCCCTTAGCCCTCTGTGGGCTTATCACACCATTAATTGCCGCACTTGGCATGGGTTTGAGCTCTTTATTAGTGGTGGGTAATAGTTTGAGACTTCTCTCTAAGAATTTCTAAAACTTTTTGGGCCGTGTCTTTGGCTTCTTTTAAACTCATTTTTTGATGACAGGGTAAAGAAATTTCACTTTTGTAGAAATCTTGCGCCTTAGGAAAATGCAAAGGCCCTAAGAGATTTTGATAGAGTTTAAAGGTGTGGATAGGTTTATAGTGCACCTGCACTCCAATTTGTGCCTTTAAAAGTTGCTCTAAAATCTGGGGCTTATGCGCCCATAAAAAGGGTTTGAGCAAAATAGGGTAGAGGTGGTTAGAGCTTGTGATGTAATTTGGAATTTGTGCATGCAAGCAAGTAAAATAGGGATTATCTTTAAAAGTTGCATCGTAAAACTTAGCAATTTTCTCGCGTGTGGCAATAAAACTATCTAGTTTTTTAAGTTGGCTTAAACCTAAAGCCGCTTGTAATTCTGTCATTCTAAAATTAAAGCCCAAACTTTCTACTTCTACCTCAAAGCCTTTTTTGATCACCCCGTGAGAAACTAAGAGTTTAAGTTTTTGATATAAGTTACTATCATTGGTTGCAACCGCCCCGCCCTCACCGGTGGTGATGGGTTTAATGGCATGGAAGCTAAAAATGCTAGCATCGGCTAAAGTCCCAATCTTAGATCCCTTATAACTACCCCCTAAGCTATGCGAACTATCTGAGATAAAATACAAATTGTGCTTTTTACAAAATGCTTTAATCGCATTTGCCTCTACACTTTTACCCCCATAATCCACACTCACCACCGCCTTAATCGCTTTGTTTTGCACATGCTCTAAAAGATTCTCATCTATATTTCCATCTTCTTTAATGTCGCAAAAAAGAGGCAAGGCATTATTGGCAAGTAACATGCTTGAAGTGGCCACAAAACTTAGCGGAGTGGTAAGAACGATCTGTCCTTCTAAATGCAAAGCCCTATAGATCATAAAAAGCGCACTTGTTGCAGAGGTACACACCACAACATGCTTAACCCCCAAATAACCCGCTAAAGCTTGTTCAAATTGCTCCACTAAGGGCCCTTGTGTGAGATGTGGGCTTTGCAGGGCTTGACTGAGAGCTAAAATATCCTCAGCGCTAATGCTTTGGGTGCTATAGGGGTTCATAGGCTAACCTTACATAAACTGACAAATAAATAAGCATCTAGTATTCCGTTTTTAAAAGTTTCTAGCTAGGGTATCCAGTTTGTTAGAGCTAGACTCTAACCATATCTTAGCAGAAATCCCAAACAAAGGCGTACCAACAAACGCGAAGCATTTGTTATATCAGGAAAAATAGATTTATTTTTAATTTACTTTAATCCACTATTAATAACTCCTATTAGTTTTTTTGGAGGTTTTGCATGTTTAATCCTACCATTTCCGCTGTTCTACGGGGGGGGGGGGGGGGGTAATAGTGGTACTGAGCTAGAGGTTCTTGAAAAGGAAGTTTTTAAAAAGCGTGGGGAGGGTATAAATCCTGCTGGTGGGCGTTTGCAACCAAGTGCGGGGGTATTTGAGAAGCATCGGCAGTTTTTGGCCGACATGGCATATTTCTACCTGCTTGCTAAAAAGAGTGTGGACTCACAAGAATATCCTCTGAAATTAGACTTAGATCCGTCCTTGTTCCATGATATATTGGATATATACATAGAACTTCTAAAAGATTTCGAGGCCTTATTTGAAGAGTTGATCTCTCTTTCTCATGATTTGCTAAATCTTCTAGATATAGAAATTTAAGTATCTTTGGCAAAAATCCCACTCGTCTTTAGCGGGTGGAATGAGTGCCGTCTATTTCCACTTTCGCGGTACAATACCCGCATGTTACGACGATACCCGTTAATTTTTTTTAACAAGGATGTTTTATGTTTGGTGGGTTTTTGTTAGAGGGGTTGTTACTCGCTTTGCTACTTGGTGGTTGTTCTAGCCGCACAGTAATAGCAGCAAAATTTGATCGCAATGTAAAGTATCTTGTGCAGTTTAATAGTAATGATTTTAATGTGGGTGGCTTAGTGAGTGCAGAAATGCCCTATAACCCCAAGAATCCTAATATGACGGAATTGTTGCTTGATAAGGCTATTGCTGCATGTAACTGCGATACTCTTCTCCTACCCCGTTATGAGATTATTCATCCCGGCGGTTATGGCATAACTTTGATCAAAGTTACAGGGAGAGCAGCCACTTTTAGGGCGAGGTAGTGATTGTCCTTCATGTCCATTGCATTCTCATCAAGGATAATTACCAATTGCGCGCTAAAGCCCGCAAGCTTAGCTAAAGCGATTAAGGCGCAGCTATAAGGTTTTGTGCTAAATCGCCAGAGTAAGGGCTCAACTCTAAGGGTGGAGGCTGTGAGAGCGGCCTAGCGGGCGAACCTTGATGATCCTCTCGATCCTCTAACCTATGGGGAGTATGCCAAACACTAAAAGTAAGTTTGAGAATCTTAAAGCTTTTATAGAACAAGCTAATATTTCAAACGTAAAACTACTCAGCGCCATGGATAATGAATAGAGCGATTATTTTTTTGATCCTGATCCGAAGCAACTTAAAAGTATTTGATGATCGTTTTTTCTACTTCCTGCACTATGCCAATGCTTTTTTTGCACTCGAGCATAAGTATACAGAGCAAGATAACAAAGACCAACAAGGCCGAGAAAATATCACTATTACAGATATTTTGAATACAGAGCGTGCTATTGATAAATCTTATAGGTTTTTACAAGAAGGAGAGAACTTAGAATTACTTGATCAAACGATTAAATTATTGCCAAAATGGCAAGAGAAGGGAAAAGAGCTGTGGTTTTTTGGAGTTGAAAGGCCTAAGTTCTTTAATCAAACATTAGAGAATAAAGAAGTATGCCATTTCTTTGCGCTTTTATTCATGGTTAAGACCGGTGCAGAAAAATTGAATCTAGATTATTTGCGCGTTTGTGGGCATTTTATAGAGAACTTCTACTTGTACACTGGAGATATTGAAGGGTGTTTTGGGCTTTTAAAAGAAATTTCTAAGGGGGTTACTGGGGATAATTTTTACCGGTTCTTATCTGAGCATAAAAGAACATCACAATTTAATGAAAAAGTCTACGAGGTAGAACACAGAAAGGCTAAACTTATCTCTAATAATTCAGACTGGAGGGAGGTTTTAGAAAAAGTAAGCGATCATAGATATTTAAGAGGTTATGTAAACTTTTTGCTAGATTTTAGTGGAGGGAAAGATAAAGAAGATTTAGAAAAGTTTAGAAAGTATGCCGAGTTGACTATAGAAATTTTAGATACATTTTTCCTAAAGACAGAGGATTTAGCACTATTCCAAAGAGCGTTTTTGTGTTTTGGGAATTATAGTGTTGGAGCAACTAAGACTACAAATAACATGTTTTTTGGTAACCGTCACGAGACGGGGAGTTTCAGATATAGACAACCTGTATTCCGTCTATTTGAAAAAAGCGATAGGCGCTCTAAAGATGGCAAGTATGAGATAGAGATTTTATATTTTAAAAAGCTTTTAGATTACCTTTTAAAATCTCAAAAGCAAACATTAGAGGAAAAACTGAGAGATATTATTCAGAACTACAGAGATGGAAAATTAAAGGGTGGTGAGGGTTTAGAGCCGCTTGAAAAGAGGTCTTGGTGGGAGCAGCTTTTGATCCAACAAGGAGAGTTGTTTGGATTTATTAATCAAAATCAATCTAAGGATTGTAGGAAAATTCAGATAAACGATCAACAAGTTTACCTTATAAAAGAACGGAATTTTTCTTCGGAATCTAGAGATCTTTTAGGCTATGCCTTGTACTGCTACTGTAAGGAAAAAGAAATTAAGGAGGAAAAAGAAATTAAGGAGCTGAGCTTAGAATATGAAAACAACAGGGGAGCTCGCCAATTTACCATTAAAAATTCTGCTATTTTTGCAGATAGTAAAAAATCTATGATCGAGGTCGCAAAAATAAAATCAGAAGAACAAGAGGGGGAGATAGAGGAATCCATTAAGATTGATCTTAAAGAAGGCGACATTCTTAAGGAATTTGAAAGGGTGTTACCTAAAATCGTAGAAATCGTAGAAAAACAAAAAAACGATCAAAAGAAAGATCAAAACCTCTAAGTGGCTTACTAGCACATTGCTTTTTACTATTCTACGCCCGCTTTTTCATAATACTCCTTAGACTTTTGCGGGGTTTTTTGCACACCAAGTCCATCTTTATACATGATTGCTAGTTGGGTAGCAGCCTTAGTATCCCCCATATCTGCAGCCTTTTTATAGTACTTAAAAGCTTTTTGTAATCTTGCTTTTTTAAAGGAGACTCAAATTGATACATAGTCGCTAAGTACTCATAAGCTTTAGCCAAACCCATATCTGCAGCCTTGTAAAGATACTGCATGGCTTTTTGCACATCCTGTTTGATACGGCACTCATATTGATCCCCCCTATAATCTCCTAAATACATGTCGGCCACATTATAATATCCTTCTGCATTCCCTAAGTCTCCAGCCTTTTTATAATATTGCATGGCTTTTTGGCAGTCTTTTTTACACCCATCCCTTCATAAATATCCCCCTCTTTATACTCTGCTAAGTTTAAATAGCCTTGAGAATCTCCTCTCTTTGCGGCTTTCTGCCAGTATTGTAGAGCTTTTTGAACATATTCTTTAGCTTTTTGGTGGTCTTTTTTCACACCTTCTCCATCCTGATAGAGAAACCCCATGCCAATATAAGCATCTACATTTCCCATATCTATTGCCTTTTGATAATATTCTTTAGCTTTTTTAAAATCTTTATCTGTATTTAGACCATCTCCACTTCTATAAGTCCCATCTCTATACATCTCTGCTAGACTTAAATAGCCCCTAGAATCTCCCTCCTCTCCAGCTTTTTCTAGTACTTTAAGGCTTTCTGAGTGTCTCCACTTCTAAGGGCTTTTTCAGCGATAGAATAAGCGCTCTTCTCCTTAGCCTGTATATTTGCCAAACACAACACCCCCGCCAACGCCATATACAAAATACATTTAAACACCATCTATTTTCTTTAAATTCAATTGATTTTTAACCCACCACCCACTCTCTATAAAGATTAATCGCAATATAAATAACAAATCCAATAAAAATCAAGGCACAGATAAGATCTATCTTTTTGTAATGTTTAAAATATAAATTTTTAACTTTGGGATTTGAAAAGAGCAGGGCTATACAAAGAAAGTATAAAAAACTTTCTGCCACCAAAAGAAACACAAGCAAGCAGAGGGTTAAAAAGTGATAGGAAAAATTTAGGCTTGAGAAAATACTACTGAAATAAAATAAAGCCTTAACATTGCTGATATTTGTTATAAAACCTCTGATAAAGGGTCTGTCCATGTTAATTAAAGTTTCAAAATTCTCTTTTTGCTTTAAATTTTTTAAGAGCAAGAAGGCTAAGTATGACAAATAAAACATGCCAAAGAGAGTTAATAAAATTTTCATGAGAGGGAAAGCCTCTAAAAGCATTTTTAATCCGCTTAATGAGAGAATAATCCAAAAAAAGCAGCCTAAAGAAACGCCACAAACAACCAAAAATGCGCTTTTAAAGTTTGTTTTTAAGGCGTACGAACTAACGATTAAAAAATCAGGTCCTGGGAGTAACAAGGCAAAAAAATCAATCAGCAGAATGGGCAAAAAGCTCACGACTAGGTCCTTTGTTGCAAAATAGTACGCGTTTTAGTTTAAAGACTTTGGGCTAAATTTTAGCCATAAAACTAATGAGAGAAAAGAGATTTTTTGACTTTGTCGTATAAATCTGCGGGGGCTAGCCATTCTTTGATATTATGTTTGATTGAAAAATCCCTTGCTTGAAAATCAATGCAGTGTAATAACTTGAAAATAATTGATTCATTTTCATAGGGTGCGACCAAGCACATGCTAGAAAGGTGGAATTTATCAGAAGATAGCACGATAAAAGTAGGGTATCGGCACAATAAAGGATTTTCATTATTTAGAGTAATCACATCTCCAAAAGATAGTTTTTGAGCTAATTCAATCTCACATGATTTATTTTGTAAAATGATTTGTTTTAAAAATTGTTCAACTAAGCGCTTTCTATCCATTAATATTTTTATATCTCGCAGTTGGCTAGCAAGCTCTGTTTTCTGATTCTCTTTAAAACTTTGGATTTGTAATCTTGGAATGATTTGTAACTGATCTACCATCACCTCCCCACCGCTTACAATATAATTTCTATGTGAAGGGTATTTTCTACTCTGTTTATCTTGTGTTGTTACCGGGAAAGCTAGAACAAATACTTTGTCTTCATAAATAACAAAGTACGGGCGTTTTTCCCCTGTTCATGCCCTTTTCTATAAATATTTTGGGCATACATAAATCCAAGCACCAAAAGCCCCTAGATTTGATAATTCATTTGAGTATAGCGGTGTGCTCTTAAGCGATGCTATGCAGGGGCAGATGCGCAATCTCTTTAAATCTAGCCTCTTTGCTCAAATAAGTAAAGTTGCCTTTTATATCGCGACTCTGGCAGACATCATGGGCCAAACAGTATTCTTGGAGAGGTGCTAGGATAAAAGGGAATTTATCTACAAGACTTTTATGGATAAAAAACGCATTGGTGCTAGATCTATCACAGCCTACCAAAACATAACCTTTCTTAATTCCTAAAGAAAGAAGTGCTGGCAGACTCGCTCCAAAATAAAGCCCGCTGTGGTGTGCTTTAAGGCGGTTAAAGTCCGCCCTATAGGGCACACTCACACAACAATTAGCCCCAAAAATAGCGTTAAACTCGATCACAACAATTGCCGGCTCTACACATTTAATTGCCTCCCATACAAAATAATCCACCCCATCAATGTCTATACTCAAAATAGCGACATTGCTTAAATCTCTAGAACGCAGGTAATCCTCTAAAAGAGAGTTGATATTTTCACGGGTGATAAAGGCACAACGCGCCTCTAAATCATGCGAGACAGAAACAACATCATCTTCTTTAATTTGTTTGTTATGTTCCAAGCTCCCATCCATCACAAGACCTGCAAAACGGCGTTTTCTAAGAAGATAACGGGTGTTGGATTCTTTGTAATTTTCTACGCCAAATTCAATAAAAGCACGGGGGTAGGCAGAGAAGAAGAATCAAGATCAAGCGTTTCTATGAGCAAATCTAAAATCCCATCCTCGCCATTTTGAGAGTAAACCTTAAACTCAAAATCGCGAATATCCACCCCCCCCCCCGATATTATGATGTTTTCGTAAGTTTTTTTATGTTGGTCAGAAAGAGTTTCTGCCTGCAACATGAGGAGCTTTTCTAATTTATCTTGATTAGAACAAGCCTCTGCTTGTAACATGTTTAATTTATCATTAAGGTGGATAGTAGAGGCATAGTTGAGATTAGAAAGCGATGCATACAATCTCTTTTTAAGTGAGCGTATCAAAGGAGCATTTGAGAGCAGTTTGAATAAATCCATTTTACATTCCTGATTAGTGTATTTGATTCTATTGTAAGCCGTTTTGGCTTAAATTCTGTGCACCAAGCATGGCAAAACAAATTTTCCATGACGCGGTAATGTAAAAAAGATATTTCATTTTCACTAAATAACATAGACAAACTAGCCATTATTTGTAAGGATTTCACATAGTTTAAGTTTTTCTTAGCATCTAGTTCAAAAAAGTTTGTCAAGATAACACCGCTATAATCAAAAAGATCGATCAACAATAACAAAATTGGCTATTTATCGCCATCTAGGATAGTTTTAAAGGATTAGGTGCTACAATACTCCCATGCGCATAGATAAATTTTTAAATGCTGTCAATCTTACTAAAAGGCGCTCTATAGCGCTAGACATGCTCAAAGAGCGGGTTGTTTTTGTCAATGGGGTGGTTGTTAAGCCCAGTAAAGAGGTAAAAGTGGGCGATGTGATCGAGCTTAATTGTTTAGATCAAAAAAAGCGCTACAAAGTGCTTGCTATCCCCACCCTTAAAACCATTCCTAAAAGCCAAAGCCATCTGTATTTCCAAATCCTTGATTAAAGATTAACCATGCCCAAAGATTACAAAGATACTTTAATTTTGCCCATAACTTCTTTTCCAATGAAGGCTAATTTAGGTGAAAGTGCGCCTAAGGTTTATGCTAAATGGCAAGAGCAGCACATCTACAATGCTATGCAAAAAAAACGCGCCCACGCACAAGAAAGTTTTATTTTACACGATGGCCCGCCCTATGCTAATGGGCATTTACACATCGGGCATGCCCTTAATAAGATTTTAAAAGATGTGATTTTCAAACACCAGTATTTTTTAGGCAAGCGCGCTAACTATGTGCCCGGCTGGGATTGCCATGGCCTGCCTATTGAACAACAGGTAGAAAAAGATTTTAAAACAGAGCAACATAAACTGCCCCCAGAAAAGCGCCACAATTTAGATGCTTTAGAATTTAGGGATCGTTGCTATAAACACGCGCAAAAATTTATCCATATCCAGCGCGCTGAGTTTTTAGAGCTAGGGGTGGTAGGCGATTATGATCACCCTTATGAAACTTACCAATACGCCTTTGAAGCAAGTATTTATGAAATGCTTTGTATTGCCGCACAAAAAGGTTTACTCAAACAGCGCTTTAAGCCGGTTTATTGGAGTTGGGCGTGTCAAAGCGCGCTAGCAGAGGCAGAGGTAGAATACCAAGATAAACAATCTGATTCGATCTTTGTAGCTTTCAGATTAGAGCAGCAGGCGGGGCAATTTCTTAAAGAGGAGGCGCATTTTAGCACGCAAAATATCCCCAGCCATTTTTTTGTAGTGATTTGGACAACTACGCCTTGGACTTTGCCGGCTAATGTTGCCCTTGCACTTAAACCAAAAACTACTTATGCTATCACCTCCAAAGGGCACATCATCGCTTTAGAGCTAGCCCAAAAACTACTCGATCAAGGCATCTTAGAGGGCGAAATTATTGGCAGTTTTACTAGCGATCTTTTAGAGCATAAACGCGCTATTAACCCGCTTAATCAACGCTCTTCTTTAGTGGTGTTAGGCGATCATGTGAGTTTAGAGGAGGGCAGCGGGGCGGTGCATACTGCCCCCGGGCATGGGGAGGAGGATTATCATTTAGGCTTGCGTTATAATTTAGAGGTACTGGTACCGGTAGATGATAGGGGTTGTTATAATGAGGAGATTTTACAAAAAAAGCTTTTGCCGGAGGCCTTTTTAGGCAAACATGTTTTAAAAAGCCAGCCCCAAATTTTAGAACTCTTAGGGGAGCATTTATTACACCACAAAATCATCACCCACTCTTACCCGCATTGTTGGCGCACCCATGAACCCATTTTATACCGCGCTACCACCCAGTGGTTTATTTTAATGGATACGCCTTTTTTACAAGCCAATGGGAGTTTGAAAACTTTAAGAGAGGTGGCGCTAGAGGCATTAGAAAGTGTAAATTTTTATCCAAAGCAGGGTAAAAATCGCTTAAAAGCTATGATTGAGCAGCGCCCTGATTGGTGTGTGAGTAGACAGCGCAACTGGGGCGTGCCTATGGCTTTTTTTCTAGATAAGAAAACCCAAGAGCCCTTGTTAGAGGAGGCGATTTTAAAGCATATTAAGCAGACCTTTAAAGAGCAGGGTTGTAATGTGTGGTGGGAATTAAGCATTGCAGAACTTTTACCCCCTGAGTTTAAACATTTAGCCCCAACTTTAGAGAAAAACACGCATATTTTAGATGTGTGGTTTGATAGCGGGAGTACTTTTAAGGCGGTGTGTGAGGAGCGCTTGGGGGTTTATCCTAGCGATCTAGTTTTAGAGGGAAGCGATCAACACCGCGGGTGGTTTCAAAGCTCGCTACTACTTAGTTGTATCAAACACTCTAAAGCGCCCTTTAAAGCAGTGCTCACACATGGTTTTACCGTGGATGCTAAGGGGCATAAGATGAGTAAATCTAAGGGCAATGTCTTTTCTTTAGAGGAAGTGCTTAAAACCTATGGGAGTGATATTTTACGCCTGTGGGTGGTGATGAATGACTATCAGGATAACCTCAGCGTCTCTAGTGCCTTTTTTAAACAAACCTCTGAGAGTTATAAAAAGGTGCGTAATACCCTGCGCTTTTTGCTAGCTAACATGGAGGGGTTAGAAACTCTAGTACCCTTACAAGATTTAGGTTTGATTGATCGCTGGATTTTAGCGCTAAGCTCTAGGGTTTTTATACAAGTACAAGATCATTTTAAACATTTTGATTTTGTAAAAGGTTTACAAAAACTTTTAGCTTTCATGGCTAATGAGCTCAGTGGCATTTATTTAGATATTTGTAAAGATAGCCTCTACTGCGCCTTTGAAAAAGATCCTAAACGGCTAGCGATTCAAACTACCATGTTGTACCTTGCCCACCAACTTTGTTTTACTCTAGCCCCCATTTTGACCTACACCATAGAGGAGGTTTTCACACATGCTAGTGATCTGTTTAAAGAGGTGACGCTAGAAGGAGGTGGGGTGTTTGATCTAAAAGAGCCTTTGTTATTTGAGGGGGATCAAGAAATTTTAGAGGATTTTAAACGCCCCTTAGAAGTGCGCGCCCTCTTTAGCGAGGCTTTAGATAGCCTTAAAAAAGAGAAAAAGATTAAAACTTCTTTAGAGTTAGAATTAGGCTTTAAAAACCCTAAAGATTTAAAATTTTCCCACTATGAGGAGTGGCTTATGGTGAGTGTAGTAGGGGGTTTGCAAACAAAAGAGCCACTTTTAGAGGGTGAGGGCTTTAGCCTTTATCTTGCTAGTAAATATAAATGCCCGCGTTGTTGGCAGTTTAACAGTGTGGATCAAGAAAATATTTGCCCGCGTTGTACAGAAGTTTTAAAGAAAAGCGCATGCAAGGTTTAAGCCATTTGGGGCATAAAACCCCCTATATTGACAAATACGACCCCAGTCTCTTAGAAGCCTTTGACAACCCCCACCCGCATTTAGATATTTTTACCCGTCTCTACACAGAGGAATTTACAAGCCTTTGTCCTATCACTTCCCAGCCAGATTTTGCCAGCTTAAGCATTAATTACATTGCCCATTTAAAAATGGTGGAGAGTAAATCGCTTAAACTCTATCTTTTTAGTTTCCGCAATGAAGGCATGTTTGGCGAGGATTGTGCGGGCAAGATTTTAAACGATTTGGTTGCTCTTTTAAAGCCTAAATATTTAGAGGTACAAGCCAAGTTTAGTAAACGCGGGAGCATTGCCTTAGAACCCTTTGTGAGTTACGCAACAAAGGACTACCAAACTTTAAAGCAACAAAGACTTGTAAGGATTTATTAGAGTCTTTTTAAGGCTTTTATCAATCTATGCGTAAACTTTTGCTTTTTTGGGCGTAGTCAGTTATTTGGTAGTTGTAAGCAAATTAGTATGCTTGTGTTATCTGTAAAAGGGCATTTTAGAAACTCTGCAAGAAATCATAACCTAAAGAACCTACGGTTCTTTTCCAGAACGAATCGTATCTGTTAAACCGGGGTAGGGGGCTTTGTTAATCACGGCCTCGTTATTTTGCCCCCTATTTTTGGCATAGGTGATCGTGGCAAATTCAGAGACAAGGTATTTAGGATAGGTGGCGTAGGTATCGCGCGATTTTTCCATTAAAGGGATGTGTTCGTTTTGAAAACAAACCGTGATTTCAGGATGTTCATGTACCCATTTAGGGAAGAAAATCATGCCATGGATTCGCTTTTCACAGGGCATAAAATCCAGAGCTACATCTGTACCTGTAGGTTCTGTCCAAGTGATCTTAAACACGCCCTCTACTAATTGCACTAAATCCACCTCTTGATTTTTAACCCAGCGCCCTGCTACCATGCCCCCGTGGATGCGATAATCAATGGTGTGGCTGTTTTTCACATACAATTCATACTCCCACCCATTATCATAAGTGTAAATAAAATGCATACCTAAAAAATCCTCTAAAGTCCTGCAATCCATTTTTATCCCTTATTTTTCTTTTAATTATAGCCAAGTCCTCCTAAAATGCGGACAAATTTAAAGATTTTACATGATTAATTAGCGATTTTTTGCTAAAGTTGTGGTTTGTATTTTCAGCCTAGCTAACAAAGTTAGAAAGATTGAGATTGCAACAATATTTTTAAACAAGGAGTTTATGATGACAACAACTGTAGGCCAGTATCTGCTGGATCGCTTAAAGGATTATGGGGTACGGCATGTCTTTGGAGTACCCGGGGATTATAATTTGGAGTTTTTAGATCTGATTGAAGATGATCCGGGCTTAGAGTGGGTGGGTAATTGTAACGAGCTTAACGGCGCATATGCTAGCGATGGTTATGGGCGTATTAACTCTATGGCCGCTCTAGTAACTACCTTTGGCGTGGGCGAACTGAGTGCGATTAATGGAATCGCGGGCTCTTATGCTGAAAGTGTACCTGTGGTTAAGATTGTGGGCATGCCCTCAAGAAATGCCTCTATCAATCGCCGCTACATGCACCACACTTTAGGCGATGGGGAGTTTATGAAGTTTTATGATATGTATCGTGCTATCACGGTTGCTCGCACGGTGCTTAACAAACAAAACGCTAAAAGCGAGATCGATCGCGTGTTGGCTGAGTGTGCTTTGCATAAAAAACCGGTTTATATTGGTATCCCTGCTGATGTAGCCCACCTCTCTATTGAGGTTTCTACGCCCATGCTTTATAAACCCAAGAGTGATAAAAAAATTTTAGATTCTTTTTTAGAGGCGGCTAAACAGATTATCAAAAACGCCAAAGCGCCTCTTGTGCTGGCCGACTATGAGATCAAACGCTACAAACTTCAAGATGAATTGCTTGAATTTATTGAAAAGGCTAATCTACCCATCTCCACGCTTGCTATGGGTAAGGGCGCTTTTCCTGAAACACACCCTAATTTTATAGGGATTTATAGCGGTATTTTAAGTGATGAACGGGTTACTTCTGTGGCAAGAGATAAAGATTGTTTGATTCTTCTTGGGGTTAAATTTACAGACTTTTTAACAGCCGGATTTCACTACATCAACACAACCCCGGGCTTTGGTGTCCCTGTTATAGAAGTGCACCCTCTTTATAGCCAAATAGGTGAAAAAGTTTATAGCGATATTTTAATGCCCGATGTGCTCAAAAAACTAGCCACCCTTAAATACAGCGCTAAGTTGCCTCACCCTGAAAAACACGAGCACACTAAACTAAGCGGTAAACTCACCCAGCATAAATTTTTCCAAGTGATTGAACAACATCTGCGCCCTAAAGATGTGTTGCTCACGGAAACAGGAACTTCCTTTTTTGGTTCTATTACAATCCATCTCCCCGAAAAAGTTACTTTTGTAGGACAACCGCTTTGGGGTTCTATTGGCTTTACCTTTGGGGCTTTGCTTGGAACTTGTCTTGCAGATAGAAAACGGCGCAATATTCTTATCATTGGCGATGGCTCTTTCCAGCTCACCGCTCAAGAATTATCCACAATGCTACGAGAAAACCTCACACCTATTATCATCGTGATTAATAACGATGGCTACACTGTGGAGCGCTGTATCCATGGGCCCAATCGCAAATACAACGATATTAATATGTGGCATTACACTAAATTAGTTGAAGTATTTGATGTACATCTCAAACGGCATGCCTTTAGCGCGACTGCCTCTTCTGTAGAAGAACTCAACCACGCCCTAGAGGAAGCGGATAAATCTAAAAAGCTCTCTTTTATAGAGGTGATTATGGATCGCGACGATGCTCCCGTTCTTTTAAAGAAATTGGGCGAAATTGCCTCCAAAAACAACCAACAATAAGGATTGATAGCGCCTAAGGGCGCTACCGCTTAGCCTTTTCATCACCCCTGTAGTTAAGCCAAGAGAATTGACCGGTCAAAATCGGTGGCTATTGTGGCTGTGCTATCGCCTGAACTATTAAAAGGAGTTTAATCGTCCCCGCTTGCTTGTGCGCTATAAGTAATTGCCTCCATGTTTAGGCGTTTAAGTCCAAACCCCCTAAAAAATCAGAGCGTCCGCGCCATACTCAGAAGTGGTAGCTTCTTTTAAAATCACAAAATTTTGGGGGGTGAGTTTGAGTAGGTTTTCAGAATCTCTAGCAAGAAAAAGCGCCTTAGCTCTAGCAAAAACAGCTCTTTGTAAATCCTTACTACTGCTAATTTGTACAATAGCAAGCAAACCTAAATGCGCGCTATACTCCACCATTTGCTTTAAATTCTTTTCTAAAAATTGTGCTTCTAAAAGCAAAGCATCCGCCCCATACACTAGCGCCTCTAAAACTTGGTAACGATCCATAAAAAGATCTTTTTGGATAATAGGCTTACTGCTTAAACGGCGGATATAACCTAATAAATCAAGCGTTTCTAAAGACGGGGGGCTTTGATAGATTTGGCTAAAATCTAGCAAAAGGGCGGAGTAATTACTCTGCTCGGCTTCTTGTACCCTTTGTACTAAATTTTCTAAATCGTGGGTGGCATTAAGGGTAAGGATTTTATGAGGTTCTTTAAGGCGTCTGAGATTTTCTAAATCAAGTCTTGGCAAATGCGGGTTATAGGCTAAACTCCTGCCCAACATCTCAAAGGGGCGTAAAGTTTGCCTTAATTCAAGAGATTGCTTTAAATATTCTAGTGACACTCTGCAATAGATTTAGAGTGGGCTTTAAGCTCGGACTGAGAATTAATCGCCTCCTCAGAAATGGTTAAAAAGAGCTTTTTAGCCTCAGCACAATTACCCAGTTTATAATATCCCCAAGCTAGAGAATCAATATAAAACACCGAATCGGGTTCTATTTTCAAGGCCATTTTGACATAATCAATACCCTTACGGATATTTAAATTATATTCAATCAGAGAATAACCCAAGAAATTATAAAAAAAGGCATCTTGGGCGTCTAAATTGCCCTTATTGCGCCTTAATTGGTACTGGCGTTCTGCAATGGCTTGTTCTAATTTACGGGTTATGGGGAGAATTTCAGCCCTTTTAGGGGGTTTTTTAGCGCTTATATCCTCGTAAGAATAAACAGCCTCTAGGGCTAAAAACTTAGGGTCTTTGCGTTCATTATAAAGTAAACCCGCCTGTTTAGAAGCAAGGGCAAATTTCTTTTGCGCGGTGTATAGATCAAGTAATAGCCGTCTATCAAAGGGATAATTTAAAGCAATTTTCTCCGCCTTACTAAACTCTTTTAGCATGGTCAAAATCCCGATATAAAGCTGGGCATTTTGCACCACTGGATCTTTTTCATAAAGAGTAGCAAAGGCTTCTTTGGCCTTTTGTAATTGGTGGAGCTGGATTAAAGTATTAAAACTTTTTTGGCACAACTCAGGCGAACAGCCATATTCCTCTAGATGTGAGGCGATCAAATCGGCGGCCTCTTGCTGGTTATTTTGAATCAAATAGAGGGTAATGAGTTTTTCTAGACTATCCTCATCGTGTACTTGGTTATAAAGCTTACTTAAAACATCAAAGGCTTTGGTGTATTTTTTCTGGCTAATATAAAGCGATCCCAGTACATTATCTAGCATTAAAGACTTGTCTTCTTTGCGGATTTTCTCTAACAAAGCAACCGCTTTATCCAGCTGACCGGTTTTAATATAGCCATCTACTAAAATCTTATTGATAGAAAGGTCTTTATTGTTCTTAGTAACCCGCTTATAAAGCATGGCTAATTCTACAGCGGTGTTAATATCCCCATAGCTAGCAGCAGAAATCGCCGCCTCTTTGGCATAAATGATATTATTAGTTTCTTTATACAAATGGAGATAATCTTTTTTAGCTGCCGCAAAATCCCCCCGCTGGAAAGCATCTGAAGCGATCAAAATCTGTTGATCTTCAGTAACGCTTTGGGCTAAAAGGGTGCTACAGAGTAATCCTAAATTTAACCATTTCCATTTACGCATCTGCTTTTGCATCACACCTCACTTCCTAGAGTTTCAACGAGTATATAATAAATTTTTTAATTAAGAGTATTTCTCACACATTACAATCCATTAAGCACAACGCCCGGGCATAGCGCGGCTAGCTTTTCTAATTGTTGCTTTGTTTTAAAACACTCCCAAAAAGGAAAAGTCGCACATTGTTTGGGGCGTACTGGATAAATACGGCATCGCTTGGTTTCTTCTTCTAAAAACACACAAGCCCACCCGTTTTTTGCATCATGGGCGGGTTTTTCTAAAAGGCTATAAGCATTTTGGACTTTTCTAATGTATTTTAAAGTGAAAGTTTCAAAGGATAGATTTAAAAAGGCGCTAATGGCGCGCATTTGCTCCACACTCACAAAAACATACCCCCTTTTGCCTAAACAACACCTAGCCCCACAAGTAGTACAAGCATTTGGATTAAAAGAAAATGATCTCAACGCTCAATTGCTCCATAGTCAATATGAATCCCAAAGGCTAGTGCGAAGGCTTTGTTGGTTTTAGTGATGCTAAGGGGGAAATCTACTTGTACATGGGCACTCATACCCACGATATTATCTAAAAATTTATACAAATCATCTAAATAATTTGCCATAGCCTTAACCTCTAATTCTTCATGGAAAAAATGCCCTAAGGGGTCTATTTTGCGGTTTTTCTCTTGGATTTGTACATGGCTAAAATGTTGGTTTAAAATAGCACTAATGGCATTAGCCACTCTTTCATAACTAGGGGGTTTGAGTACATCTCTATTTTCTTGTCTAATAGAGTAGTAAGATCGAAGTACACTAGCAAAGTTCTTTTGCTGGCGCGTCTCAATAATGCGCTGTTGTTTGGCTTCTATATCTTGAGCTCTAAAATCTTTAATCTTAGGATAAAGCACCATGCTTATGCCCCCTGCTGCTATAATAATAAACAGCGCGCCAAAGATGAGGTTTTTAACCATGCCTTGAAAGGCGATGTCTTTATGGTAGTGGGTTTTAAAGAGGGCTTCTAGTTTTTGTACTTCTTGCATCAGTTAACCTTTTTTGCAATGAAGGGTAAAACAGATGAATTGATAGAAACAAAGCTAAACCAGCCATTGCTTAGCGGGTAAAATTCCACATGGCTATTTTCAAAGATCGAATCTAGTCTTTGTTGGATCGTTAATTCAAAAGATTGTTTGGAGGGGACAATCCCTTTAAGAATGAGGCTAGAGTAATCAATGGTGATAGATTGAATCGTAATACTATCTGGAATCATCTCTAAAACGCCCTTAATGGACTCTTTAATGTTGACAATGTAATTAGATTTATCCTGAACACCTTGCAGAGTTTGCATGGTGTTTGCAATGTCTTCTTTAAGCCGCAAAGTTTCATGGTTATAGATACTGCTTTGTACTTTTAAAATTTCTACATTACGGGCAACTAGCCAAGTGTATTTTTGTAAAGCATAAGTTGTGCCATAGATTGCCAACACAGAGAGTAAGATATAAAAAATCCAGATTTTGGTAAGCGAACTTACCATGCGTTTGACAAGTGGATTTCTATAACTCAGTTTCACGGTACTGCTCTTTTTTAGCCAAAATACTCATTTGCTCTGTAAGAGACATGGGGATACTCACCACATCTAACATAGTCTCTTCTGCAAGCGTTTCAATGAGTTGGTGGGAAATTTCATAAGTGTTTAAAATAACAACTTTCTCAATAAAATCATTGACATGGCAACTAGGATCGTCATAAACCGCTTTAATAGACTCTTGTAAGAACTGGACAATATTAGTTGCATGGAGCATGTTATCCACTAATGTCTCTGGATCGTCTGTGGGCTGTTCTTTGGATACAGGTTGGCCAAAATCCATATTCATCAAATTTGCCTCAATGGATTTTAAAAAAGATTGGAGCTTGTGCTCTTCTCGTTCATAAGCTTCTTTGTCCTCTTGTTGCATCTGCAACCCTAATTTAGCATCCTTTTCAAAATGATAAAATTTACTATAACAAATCTCCTTTTGATTACTAACCATTACAAGAAAGCGCGCATGTTCTAAAATAGCATAGATAACGATATTATCCTCTAACATGGGTTTGATAAAACTATACATCAATAAAAAAGGCGAAAAGAGATAATCAAATTCGCGCAAGTCAGAGTTAAAGGTGTTGACTTCTTGTTCCAAAGCCCTTTTAGTGATGAAAAAATAATAATTATCAATTTCAAGGATAACTAAATCTTTAGGGGTTGTTTCAGGGGGCAAATGCCGCTCTAAGTCTGTTTTTTTACACATACCCTGTTCTGTACTCTTTGGCATGCCACATAGATAGGAGAAGGGATAAGTTGTGAAAAAATCACTCGCATCTTTAAAGGCTCTAATTGTAACAAGGCCATTTTTTACCGGGTAGACTCTATCAATAATTTCACGGGTTTGCTTCCATTTAATGCGTTCAATGCGGCTTAAAAAAATATCGCTGTCATAATTAAAACACAAAAACACATCAGAGAAAAACAAAGCCCGCACATTGTCATAAAAAGCATCTTTAAGAGATTGCCACACCCCCACTATTTAACAACCTCCATGTGTGCTGCAAGTAAAGCCTTAGCCTCTGATAAATTCATGTCTTTTGGAATAAAGAAGGGCTCTAACATGTAATAATGGACTTTAGAAAAGGGTTTGGGGAGTTTAAAGCGATCCCAAGTGTTAAAAGTAAAGGCATTAGCAAAGATCACACGGCAAACCACAACCCCCACTCCGGTTTTTTGTGCTAAAGCCACCACCCCATCGGCAATGCTATGATAAGGCCCTTTGGGCCCATCTGGTGTAAGCCCTACATCTGCTCCCTCTTTTAAATGTTTCATGCCCTCTACTAACACCCGCACACCTCCCCTTTTAGAAGAACCTCTAATAGACATAAATCCAAAGCATTCATAAAGCCTTGCGGCTAAACTCCCGTCAAAATGTTGGCTAGCCACCACATACAAATTAGGCTTTTTTTTCAAGCGCAAATAAGCAAAGGGCAACATCGCAATTTCTCCATGC
Organism: Helicobacter suis; assembly: GCF_902196135.1. Lineage (GTDB taxonomy): Bacteria > Campylobacterota > Campylobacteria > Campylobacterales > Helicobacteraceae > Helicobacter > Helicobacter suis_A. Next base: position 61,331 of record NZ_CABIKE010000003.1, read on the forward strand.
CAAAAACTGGCGATAAAAGATTGTTTTTCTAACCCTTGAGCCAAATAAAAGCGGTTTCTACAAGTCTTAAAAAGGCATGTCAAAACCCAATAAATTAACACCGGTACAGCCCGCAAAACAAAGCCATTTCTAAAGCGCTTTAACAAGGTTAAAATCCTCTATTAAACGCCCCTTTAACCTGCCTTTATGATGTGCTACTACTTGCACACGCACTAAATCCCCCACCCGTGCATTCAGCGCCTCAAAGCTTAATAGCCGTCCATTATCGCTACGGCCTTCTGCTAGGGGTTCTGTAATATTTTCTATTAATACTTGATGGACTTTCCCAACCTCACCTTTTGCCTTTTGTTCTAAAATCTCTCTATGGCGGCTTTGTAACCGTTCTAGATTATGGTGGGCGATGTTTTTTGGTACTTTTTCTAAATGATAGGCAGGGGTAAGCGGGCGTGCTGAATAAATAAAACTATAAAGCGTATCAAAACGCACCTGTTCTAACACCTCTAAAGTTTGTTCAAAATCCTGCTGTGTCTCACCCGGAAAACCCACAATAATGTCTGTGCTAATCCCTACATCTGGTACAAGACTTTTTAAACGGGTGATGCGATCTAAATACCACTCTTTGCTATATCCCCGCTTCATCGCCTTTAAAATAGCATTTGATCCACTCTGCAAGGGGATATGAATACTCTTACACACTTTAGGATTTTTAGCAAAACATTCTAAAAAGGCATTATCCATATGCAAAGGGTGGGGGGAGGTAAAACGGATGCGCTTTAAACCCTCTATCTGGCTAAGATTTTCTAAAAGGGCGCTAAAATTAACCTTGGGGTGCTTGCTACTAAAACGCACCCCATAATTATTCACATTTTGCCCTAAAAGTAAAATCTCTTTAACCCCTTGTTTGGCTAGTTTTTCTGCCTCTTTTAAAATCAAATCCATAGGGATAGAAATTTCTTTACCTCTTGTATGGGGTACAATGCAGTAAGTACAGTGTTTATCACAGCCAATGGAAATATTTAAAAGGGCTTTAACTTGGCTAGGGGCGTGGGTGTTAAAAACATAGGTGCTATCATCATGATCTAAAGAAATCTCAACGGCTTTTTCTCGTTTAATAATATCTGTAATCTTAGAAACATTGCGCGCCCCTAAAACAAAATCCACACTCGGGGCTTTTTGTAGAATTTGTGCACCCATATGGCTTGCGCTACACCCACACACGCCAATTTTAGCATGGGGCTTTTTAATCTTGGCAAACTGCCCGATCTCAGAAAAAAGCTTTCGTTCGGGTTTTTCGCGTACGCTGCAAGTATTAATTAAGATCAAATCAGCTTCTTTGGCCTCTTTTACCTCTACATAACCTACTTTACTTAACTCACCTATTAAATGCTGGCTATCGCGGGTATTCATCGCACAGCCCATGGTTTCTATATAAACTTTTTGGTGCATGGTTTAAATGATGTGGAGCTGGTAGATAAAATCCTTCTCATCTGAACTAACCTGTACTTCAGATAAATGCACACGGCAATTTTGCTTTTCTAAAAAAGCCACAGCTTGTAGCATATCCTTATGGGAGTTGGTGGGTGCAAAGTAAAAAATATGTTCTTTCTTAAGGGCTTTTTGGTAGAGTTCTTCTAAACTAATGCTATAAAGTTTACTTTGCTTTCTATCCATCTTAGCTAAACGCAATTCCATAAAACACCTCCAATGAACTAGCCGCCTAGCTTAGCGCATGTTGGCTTAAAAGCGTTTTTAAGCGCCATGCTAGTACGACCCTCTCCCCCTGTATCCATAAATCTTTCACACGGCGTGCATGTAAAAGCCAGTTTAAAATATAGGCAAGTGTGGGCTCTATTTGTCCAGAGAGGCCAAAGAGTGCCAAATCTGCATCCTTGCCCTTTTCTAAACTCCCGGTATTTAGCCCTAAGGCTTTACTAGCATGTAGAGTTGTACCTAATAAAACCTCTGGCAATAAATCTAATAAGGGTTTTTGAAATGACCATAGGGCGATGCGCAATTCCTCTAAAAAATTGATATTGTAATTAGAACTCTCTCCGTCAGTAGCGATAGCTATAGGGATGTTTAATTGCTTAGCTAATCCTGTTTTTAAAATTTTGCCACTTAAAAGGCGGTTAGAGCGCGGGCAGGTGATAAGGGTGGTTTGTGTACTAATACGCTTAGCATATTTTAAATGCTGGCGGTTTGCAAATAAAGCATGCACGAGTAATAAACGCTGGTTTTTAAAGAGGTCTAAAAATTCAAAAGGGCTTGCAAAACTAGGTGAGGGTACAACTTTTAAAATCTCTGTGTAAAAATGATTAAACCAACCTTGTTGGTTTTCTAGCCATTTTAATTCGGCCTGTGATTCTAAAAAGTGGGTGGAGATCACAGAACTTTTAAAGGTGTGTAAAACCTGTTTAGCCAAATCTTTATGTACCGAATAGGGCGCATGGATAGCAATAGCCGGGATAAAACGCGCACTTTTAAGTTGCTTAGTGAGGGTATGGCGCTGGCTAAAAGCTTTAAAATTAGAAGAAGTGGCCTGCCCCCCGATGAGCTCATCAAAAAAGACTACCCGCAAGGGCGAGTTTTTAAGGCAATACCGATCCAGCCCATAACTGCTAATAGCCCCCACACTGCCTACTCCGCTAAGAATCTGGGCATTAATAGTCTTTTGCATAGAAATTTGTGATTTTTCTAAAACCCTTGTACGCTTTTTAAGAAGAGAGCTAAGCCACCCTTCAAAACTCCCATACTCAAAGCATCTTTGGCCACTAAATTCAAAGTGTACATGCGGGTTTATAAAAGCAGGGAGTAAAAGTGCTTTTTTATCAAAGAAAACCGGGGCATTTGGATAGGTTTTACAAAGATATGTTATATCACCTAATTCTATAATTGTGCCTTTCTGTATCACCACACCCGCATTTGTTAAAATATCAAAGTTAGGGTTACAGGTTAAAACAAGCCCTGCGCCAATGATTTTAGTAGGCAAAAAGTACCCTCTCTCCTTGCAACACTTGGCACACCCGCCCCTTTAAAACTTCTCCTTCATAAATGCTTAAAGGGTTATTTACGCGAGTAGTTGCCTCTAAGTCTACTAACATCAAGCGGGCTTCTTTTCCTAGCGCTATTTCTCCATAATTAGCTTTCAAAAAGCAAGCAGGATTAGTTGCCATTAAAGTGATTAACTGCTTGAGTGTGAGGGTTTTATTGTGCACAAGGTGGGTATAAGCCAAAGGAAAGAGATGATCAATGCTTTGCATGCCAAAGGGGGCTTCTTCAAATATTGTTAAAGAGGGCGTGTGGGTGTAGTGTAGTGAGGTGAGCATGTCTATTTGGCCATTTTGCAAAGCGTGTTTGAGTGCCTCTTGTTGATCTTTACTTTTGAGGGGGGGCAAAATTTTAGCGCGTGAATCATAGCGCCTATAAATTTGCTCTTCTAAAATCAAATGGTGTAAGGGGGTTTGTATCAAAAGAGGCGCGCCTAAAGACTTAAAGGCCTGTGTAATTTGAAGCGCTTCTAATTCCACTACACTATCTAACATAGTAGGTAGTTGGGTGTGTAAAGCCATAGCTGCATACTTGCCCACTTCTTTAATTTGAATCAAGGGGCTTACACTGGGCAAACCTAATTCATAAGCTAAAGGACTAGAGTCCATGATAGCAAGAGTAGGCCGCCCCTCATAGCCACGCACCCCGCATACCAAAGGCAAACCAAGCATTTTGGCATAATCTAAAGCGGGTAAGAGTTTTTGCCCCTCTAAGTTATAAATATACAAACACGCCGGGCTATTTGGGGGTAATTGTCCATGTAACATGGCTAAATTTTGTAATCGTTCCTTATTGTTTAGAGGGTGAAAACAAATGGGGTCTTTAAAGGTAATAGCCTGCTCTAATGCAGCTTCTAGGGGGCTAGGGCTCTCTTGTTCTAAACTTAGAGGTTGCATGTCAGGTTCATTCAAAGAATATAAGGGGGTTAGATCAATGCCCATTAAAGTCCCCACACCCCCTTTTAAGGCCTGATTCTTAAGTTTTAGATAGGTTTGGGCTTGCAAATTATGTAAAAACACGCCTAAATCTACAAAACTAGGTAAGAGGGTATGTTGCTGGCAATCTATTACATTTTCATGTTGACTAGGGCTTAAAAAATTTTCTATTGCCACAATATAATCGCCCACCACCCGCACATCTACTTTTTCCCCCTCTGCTAATCTTGCATTTTTTAATACCAAAAAGATCTCCTATAATCGCAATAAAAAAGCGCCCAAACGATCCATCTGTCCGCTTATAATTAAAATCCCCATTAAAAGTAACACTAACCCTGAAATCTTTTCAATCCAATAAGCATATTGTCTAATCTTTTTAAGAAACCCTAAAGCTTGGTTGATCACCAAAGCCACGATTAAAAAAGGCACGCCAAAGCCTAGTACAAATACCCCTAATAATGCCATGCCATAAACATGCTGGGCTCCGCTTAGTAGTACAATGCTTGTAAAAATAGGGCCAATACAAGGAGTCCACCCTAGCGCAAAACTCATTCCAAGTACTAAGGGCACTAAACTTTGTAAAAACGGGTTTTTAAATTCCAAACGCATATCCCAAGTTTTGCTTTGATAGAGCAATTTAATGGGCAAAATCCCTAAAAAGTGTAGCCCAAATAAAATCACTAAAGATCCAGAAATTATGCGCGTCCATGTGCCATTTAAGTAGGCATGCATGATCTTAGCCATAGAAACCCCAATGAGCCAAAAGATCAGCCCAAAACCTAGCACAAATAAGCTAGCCTTAATCAAGATAGAAAAACGGCTAGCTTGGCCATTTTTAAGGTCTTCTAGGGAGGTTTGGGAGATATAAGACATGTAGGCTGGAATGAGGGGTAAAATACAGGGGCTTAAGAAGGCTAAAATCCCTGCAAAAAACGAGGCCACTAGGGGCATGTGATCAAAAATAGATAGTAAAGTATCCTCCAACATTTCAGTTATCCTAAGTGTTTTTTGCTATAATAACAAATCTTTAAGGATACTTAGCACTAAAAATAAGGATACTGACATACACCACATGCCGACAAATAACCCTGAAGAATCTCCCGTTTGTTCTTTTAAAGATTTGGGTTTGCACTCTAAAATCTTAAAATCTATTGCTGATGCGGGTTTTACTAGCCCTAGCCCTATCCAAGAAAAGGCCATTCCTGTTATCTTAGAGGGTAAAGATGTGATTGCCCAAGCCCAAACCGGTACCGGTAAAACCGCTGCTTTTGCTTTACCCATTATCCAAAACTTACAAAATGATAAAAGTATAGAAGCACTTATCATCACCCCCACGCGTGAACTAGCCATGCAAATTAGCGATGAGATTTTTAAGCTAGGTAAAAGTTCACGCACCCGCACTATTTGTGTTTATGGGGGGCAAAGCATTAAAAAGCAATGCGATCTTTTAGAGAGAAACCCACAAGTCATGATTGCTACCCCCGGACGACTCTTAGATCATCTAAAAAATAAACGGCTTAAGCGTTTTGCTCCTAGAGTAGTTGTATTAGATGAAAGCGATGAAATGCTAGACATGGGTTTTTTAGATGACATTGAAGAGATTTTTAATTATTTGCCAGAAGATGCCCAAATTTTGCTCTTCTCAGCAACCATGCCCGCTCCTATCAAAGACTTAGCCAACAAAATACTACAAGATCCGGTATCTATCCACATCGCCCCTACCCATGTAACTAATGCAGATATTTCCCAGCGTTTTTATGTTATCAATGAACATGAGCGCAATGAGGCAATCATGCGCTTACTAGATAAAGAAAATCACAGCAAAAGCATTATTTTTATGCGCATGAAAAGAGAAGTAGATGAGTTACACCAATTTTTAAGCGCTAAGGGCTATAAAACCACGCCTTTACACGGCGATATGGAACAACGCGCCCGCCGTGAATCTATCAAAGCTTTTAAATCTAAACTCGCTGATGTCTTGGTGGCTACGGATGTAGCCAGTCGTGGTTTAGATATTAGTGATGTGAGCCATGTTTTTAATTATCATTTACCCTTAAACACAGAGAGCTATATCCATCGCATTGGGCGTACTGGGCGCGCGGGTAAAAAGGGTGTGGCTATCACTTTAGTAACACCCCTAGAATATAAAGAACTCCAGCGCATGCAAAAAGACATCGGTTCTTCTATTGAGCTTTATGAAATCCCTAACATGAATGAAGATCGCTTGATTCAGGCTATCTCTAAGGTAGAAGTAGATGCAGAGGTGGTAAGTCTATACGAACAACTCACCGAGCAATTTGAGCCTTCTCAATTAGTGCTTAAACTCTTGAGTTTGCAATTTAAAAGCTATAAAGTTGATTTAGATCAGGTTTTAGCAGAACCCAAACCGGTTACGCGCCCTAAAAAACATGCCTCCAAAACTTATAAAAGTGGGCGCTTTAAAGACTCTAGACGCAGATATTAAGGTTAGATATGAATCATCGCTATATTTGGCAAGATAACGCCGTTATTCCATTTGATAAGGCTACAGTCCATGTGCTGAGTTATAGCCTGCACTATGCAAACGCTGTCTTTGAGGGTATCCGCGCCTATAAAGGTAGCGATGGCCTCTATGTTTTTAGATTACACGATCACATGCAAAGACTCTTAGATTCTTGTAAAACTTTGATGCTTGATCAGGTTTATAGTTTGGAGGCCTTAAAACAGGCTACTTTAGATCTTTTAAAAGCCAATGCTTGCATGGAGGATACTTATATCCGCCCGCTTGTATTCATGGGGCTTGGTAGTTTAGGGATTTGTAGTAATAATCCTCCTATCCATACCGTAATTGCCACAGTAACATGGAAACACAACCCTATAGAGGGCATTAAGGTTAAAACCAGTTCTTTTAGAAAAAACGATGTACAATCTAGCCCTAATAAAGCTAAGGCTAGCGCACATTATCTTAACTCCCAACTAGCCAAACAGGAGGCACTTCTGTGTGGGTTTGAAGATGCGTTGTTACTAGATAATCAAGGTTTTGTGGCTGAAGGTTCTGCTGAAAGTTTTTTTATGGTGCACCGCGATCAGCTCATCGTTCCTCCCCTAGATTATGCCCTAGATTCAATCACCCGCCAAACCGTTTTAGAATTAGCGACGCATTTACAAATCCCCACCATAGAGCGCCACATAGCACGGGAGGAAATTTATAGCGCGCAGGAAGCTTTTTTTGCAGGTACAGGGGCAGAAATTTTACCCATTCAATCTTTAGATTTTAGACCCATAGGTGGCCAAGAAAAACCCATTACTCAAGCTCTAGCAGAGGCGTATATGCAATTAGTCAGAGGCGAGCTTAGCGCACTTAAACACCATATAACGAAGGTGTAGGGGAAACACATGCCCATTGATCTAAACGAGCATTTGAAAAAAAAACAATCCAATCAATCAGAACCCCCTAAGATTCCTCCCAAAAATACCACCCCTCTTAAACCCCCATTCCCCCCTGTATTGCAATCTAAAAAGATCACTTATTTAATTATCTTTTTTATTCTCTTGGCTTTTTTATTGATCGCCAAACCTTTTACGGTGATTCAATCAGGCGAAATTGGAATTAAAATCACAGCCGGTAAATACGATCCCATTCCTTTACAACCGGGCATTCACTTTTTTGTCCCCATTGTGCAAGATATTTTAGTGATTGACACGCGCGTACGCACCATTAACTTTTCGCGTACAGAAGACATGGGCATTGTGGGCAAAAATCAAGGGATTTTTAGAAACGATGCGATCAATGTGATGGATTCTAGAGGGCTTACCGTTTCTATTGAGTTAACCGTGCAGTACCGCTTAAATGCTAAAACCACCCCCCAAACTATTGCCACCTATGGACTAAGCTGGGAGCAAAAGATCATTAATCCGGTTGTGCGCGATGTGGTGCGATCGGTGGTGGGGCGCTATCCAGCTGAGGATTTGCCCATTAAACGCAATGAAATTGCTGCTTTGATCAATACAGATATTAATAAAGAAGTTTCTAAGTTGCCTAATTCTCCGGTAGAGTTAAGTTCGATTCAACTTAGAGAAATTGTACTACCCCAAAAAATTAAAGAACAAATTGAAAAGGTACAAATTGCACGCCAAGAATCTGAGCGGGTTAAATATGAGGTAGAGCGCGCCAAACAAGAAGCCCAAAAACTCGCGGCTTTAGCAAAAGGTGAGGCGGATGCTAACCGCATTAAGGCACAGGGGGTAGCTGATGCAATTGTAATTGAGGCTAAGGCTAAATCTGCGGCTAATTTAAGTATCGGGCAAAGCCTTAATGATCGGCTCTTACAACTCCGCCAAATTGAGGTACAAGGGCAATTTAACGAAGCGCTTAAGGCTAATAAAGATGCTCAGATTTTACTAACCCCCGGGGGGGCAGTGCCTAATATTTGGCTAGATACAAAAAGTAAGCAAAAAGCCCTAGCAGGGCATGCAAACCAACATTAAGATTACATGCTCATCTCCACTCTTTTACAAACAGTTTTAGATCACCTAAAAATATTCTGGGAACAGGCTAGTCTTTTTGCTTTGGTGATCTTTGGGTTGCATTGTGCTTTTTTTCTTGGCTTTTTTATTCTAGGATTGTATTTTAGGGGATTTACATCTACTCTATTGCATTTAATCGCTCTTGTCTTTTTATTAGGAACGCCCTTTGGAGTGCGCTATATTTTAGAGCAACAGCTTTTTAAAATCCAAGCCACCGTACAACAAGCTTTTTCTTTCACTTATACAAGTGCTTTTGTTGCTAAGGTGCGGATTAAAAATGAGGGTTATTTACCCATCCGCAAATGTTTTTTACGCCTAGATGTGTTGTTGCCCTCTACTAATAAATTCCAGAGTTTTTTACACCAGTGGATTTTTGCACATTCCTATATCCAACCTTTCCAACTCTTTTTACCACCCCACAAAGAACAAAATCTGGTTATGAATATCGAGCCCTATCCTTATAAACAAGCTTCTTTTAAACTTTCTAGTACCTGCCACTAGTTTTATTAACTAAACTTAGTTAGAATGGTCAAATCTTATTTTTAAAGGATATAGCATGGCAGTTGGCATCTTCTATGGCACAGATAGCGGGAATGCAGAAACAGTGAGCAATAAAATCGCAACACATTTTAGTGGCGCAAAAGTCTTTGATGTGAGCAAGGCTAGTAAAGGCGATTTTGATGGCTTTAGTTCTGTGATTTTGGTTGCGCCTACAGCAGGGGCGGGGGATTTACAAAGCGACTGGGAAGAATTTTTAGGGACACTAGATGCATCCAATTTTGCTAATAAAACCATTGCTCTAGTGGGACTAGGCGATCAAGATACTTACTCTGAAACCTTTGCTGAGGGCATTTTTCATATCTATGAAAAAGCTAAGGCGGGTAAAGTTGTGGGCTTTACTTCCACAGATGGGTATACCTTTGAGGGGTCTAAATCTGTAGAGGGTGGTAAATTTGTAGGGCTTGTGCTAGATGTGGATAACCAAGATGAATTAACAGATGGGCGCATTAGTGCTTGGGTTAATGAAATTAAGGGGCAGTTGAATTAGCCTTTTTAAAAACTTGTAGGGAGGAGGGGTTTTTCAGGTTTGTTTATCATGAGTATGTGTAACAACCTTTTGATCTCATTATAAGGAAACCTATGCGACCTAGACGGTGTTATTTGCACCCTGAAATGATCTTCTTAGCCTTTCTAGGAGTTTTGGGCTTTTCTGCTTGTGGTTCTAATCCTCCCCACAAAAGAGATGTTTTTTTGCAAAACATGCCAGCTTGGATGGTAGAAGATCGCAGCATGTTTGTTACCCAAGGCATTGATAGCTCCCATGTTATTGACGGACAAGTGGAGCGCTCAGAGGGAATAGCCAGAGAACGGGCGCGTTTCCGTGTAGCGGAGCACATCGCTAATAAGATTAAAGAAATCTACACAAAAGATCAAAATGCCGACCAAAAATCCTATGATAGCGAAGTCTTTTCAGAGATCACGCAGGCAATCGCTGCTAGTTTTGATAAATGGGTGCAATTAGGGGAGTATATTAACCCTAATAACCAAGAGGTGTTTATGCTCATGCGAGTAGATGGCTATAGCCCCGGTGTTTTACAAGATAGACTTGAAAAAATAGAGTCTCTAAGTACGCAGACCATTAAGGACATTATACAATCTGTAAAAACCATCTTTAAAGAGGCCATAGATTATGGTGATATTAAGGTTCCACAAAGCATGTAAGCACTACCTAATAGGTAGTGTGCTTAGAGGTTTTACTTGGTAGGGCGCGGTTAGATTTGATTCTAGTTACACCTTATTATTTAGATTGAGTTGTCCTTGTGTTAGACTGCCCCTTAGCCTATTAAACGAGGGTGTGTTGTATTTTTTAAAATCGTGGTATACGCGGCCTATTGTGTCTATGGTTTTGCTTGTTTGGGGGTGGGCTGGAGCTGATAATTTGCAAATACAACACCTCAAAGAAGAATATAAGCGTATCGAGCACCAGATTGATTCTAGCAATAGCATTTGGTTGAAAAAATTTAGTAATGCTGAAAGTTATGAGGAAATTTATACAGAGATCCAAAGCGTCCAGCGCCAACTCAAAACTCTTGACAGCAAGAAAGATAGCGATACGCTTAAAATTAATACACTAAAGCATGTTTTACAAGCCCTTAAACACCAAGAGGAATTACTCGAACGCTATAAGATGAATCCTTTTAAAGACCTTGTAGAAAAACCCAGTATCCCTAACATTCCTAGTATCACTAACCCTATTGCAATTGTGGAGGGGATTTCCTTTATTAAAAAAATCAAAGCCCAGTATAGTGTCATGAAGTCTCACCAAAAGAGTTTACAAGCTATCTTAGCCTTAATCAACAAAAAGTTAGAGATTCTAACCCAATTAGAATCTAAAGAGGAGGGCGAAGCTTCTAAGAAAGAAAAACTTGCTAAGCAAATTTATCAAGAACAGATCAAAAAGATTGAATTACAAGGCGCACAAAATCTTTTAAAAATCAGCATTGATGTTTTTGCTAAGGATATTGAAGAAGCTAGCTTAAATGTCAACTCCCAAATTAAAGATCAAATCCTTAAATTAATCTATGTTGTTTTAATCGCCTTAGTTAGCATCGTTTTGGCATGGGCTTTAAAAATCATTAGCCATAAATATATCCATAGCAACGAACGCGCCTACACCATTAACAAGGCGATTAACTTTGTCAACGCTAATGTCGTGGTGTTGATTTTTTTATTTGCCTATCTTGAAAATGTTTCTTATTTAGTTACTGTGCTAGGTTTTGCTAGTGCCGGGCTAGCCATTGCCATGCGCGATTTATTCATGAGTCTTTTAGGGTGGTTTACCATTATCATAGATGGCAATATCCATGTGGGCGATCGAATCAAAGTATCTAAGGATGGCAACACCTATGTAGGAGATGTACTAGATATTTCTGCGCTTTACATCACAATCTTAGAGGAAGTAACCCTTACTAGTTCTAAGGAGAATAGCTATCGCGCGGGGCGGATTATTTTTATCCCTAATAATTATATTTTTACTAACCTCCTTTCAAACTATAGCCATGCGGGCATGAAAACCGTGTGGGACGGGATTGATTTTTTTGTTACCTTTGATTCTAATTATAAAAAGGCTATGGAAATTGCTCTTAGCGTTGCTAATGTCCATGCCAAGCAATATACCGAGATGACCTATAAACAAATGAGTAACATGCGCACGAGGTATTCTTTGCGCAACACCAGCGCTAATCCGCGCGTCTTCATGGCTTTAGAAAAAGACGGGGTTCATATCAGTATATGGTATCAAACAAATTCATACGCCACTTTAGTACTCAAGTCTAAAATTTCGGCTGATATTTTAGATGCGCTTTTGAAAGAACCCGATATTTTTGTAGCCTACAACACAACCAAGTTTATTAAAGAAGGTGGGGATGGTTTTGCCAATAAAGAGCATAGGATTTTATGATGAAACAAAAAGTCTATTTTAAAACCTTTGGATGCCGCACTAATCTATTTGATACTCAGGTTATGCTAGCGCATTTAAAGGATTTTGAAACTACAAATCATGAGGAGGAGGCACAAATCATTATTCTTAACTCCTGCACGGTTACTAATGATGCAGATTATAGCGCTAGAAGTTATGCTAAAAAAGCCACCCGTTTAGGTAAAAAGGTGTATTTTACCGGCTGTGGGGCAAATACACAGGGGTTAGAACTCTTTAAAAGCGGGCATGTCTTTGGAGTCTTTGGCCATGATCACAAAGAAGAGATTAATGCTTTACTCCAAGAAAAACAGGGATTTTTTTATGAAGACAAACAAGAACACTTAGATCAAATCCTTTTATCTAATTTTGTTGGTAAAACACGCGCATTTGTCAAGATTCAAGAGGGCTGTGATTTTCGCTGTAGTTATTGTATTATCCCAACTGTGAGGGGACAATCTAGAAGTTTGAATCAAGATCATGTTTTAAAACAAATTGAGATGTTATCCCAAGCAGGGGTATTAGAAGTGGTGCTTACAGGGACTAATGTAGGCAGTTATGGGCTTGATAGAAACACTAATTTAGCCCGTCTAATTCTTAAAATTGCGGATTTAACCCCTATTAAACGGGTGCGTATTGGTAGTTTAGAGCCTAGCCAAATCAATACAGAATTTTTAGAGCTTTTAGATCACCCCATTTTAGAGCGGCATTTGCATATCGCGCTCCAACACAGCCATGACAACATGTTAAGGCGCATGCGGCGGCGTAACCGCGTGAATAGCGATATTAAGCTTTTAGAAAAGATAGCTTCTAAAGGTTTTGCAATTGGTACAGATTTTATTGTAGGCCATCCTTATGAAGATGAATTAACTTGGCAAGAAGCGTTATTAAACTTTAAACAACTCCGCCTAACCCATATCCACCCCTTTATCTATAGCGTGCGTGATAATACCCCCTCTAGTAAAATGCCTTTAAATGCACGCGTTCCGGGTAATATTGCTAAAACTAGATTAGATCAAATCAAAACCCATGTGGCTATGCAAAATCTGGCATTTAGACAACAACTTAAAGAAAACAGAGAGGTTTTAGAGGTGATCGTGGAGAATTTTAAAGAACCCTATTATCGCGGCTATGATCAGTATTTTAACCCGGTTAAAATCCTCTCTAAGCAAAATTTACAAGGGCTTGTATACTTAAATACCTATGAAGTGAGGGCTGATGCCAACTATGCTACGCTCTAAAAAAGCCCTGATTGGGGGGTTTGCCTTATTAGTAGGGGTGATTTTTATTGCATTCTTATTTTTTAGAGAACCTACAGAGCTTGTGAGTATCCGTGATTTTAATGCGCTTTTGCATTCTGATAAAATCCAAAGTATCAAAATTGATAGCCACTATATTTATCTTAAGATCAATTTTAAGATTTATAAAACCGCGCGGCTAGGTTGGAAAGATTCCATGCAATTTCCTACAAATATCCCCATTGAAGTGTTACAAGAGAGTAAAACAACAGAGCAATTATTAGATTTAGTCATTATTTTCTTCTTTCTGGTGCTTTTGGCTATTTTGTTGCGTTTTGTATGGAGCAGAAAAACTTTACTACAACCCTCCTATGAAACCCCCAAGCTCCAAAACACCCCCCTGCCCTCTTTACACGCGACCTTGCCCAATGTGAGGTTTGCAGATGTAGCTGGCACTAAGGAAGTTAAAGAGGAGCTGTATGAAATTGTGGATTATCTTAAAAATCCTAAAAAATACCAAGAGCTTAAGATTAAACTACCTAAGGGTGTATTGTTAGTGGGCCCTCCGGGTGTGGGCAAAACCATGATTGCTAAAGCTTTAGCCTCTGAGGCCAAAGTGCCTTTTTTTTATCATAGCGGGAGCGCATTTGTACAAATTTATGTGGGTGTGGGGGCTAAGCGGGTGCGCGAATTATTTGCCAAAGCCAAAGCCTTTAGCCCCTCCATTGTTTTTATTGATGAAATTGATGCGGTGGGTAAGGCCAGAGGCCACCAGCGCAACGATGAAAGAGAAGCCACGCTCAACCAACTTTTAACAGAAATGGATGGCTTTGAGGAAAGCGCGCAAGTGATTGTGATTGGTGCGACTAATAAAATAGATGTGATTGATGAAGCGCTTTTAAGAAGTGGCCGTTTTGATCGGCGCATTTTTATCTCTCTACCCGATCTAGAGGAAAGAGTTCAGATTCTACAATCTTATTTGAAAGATAAAAACCACACCCTAGATTGCATGGAGGTGGCTAAAATCTGTGTGGGCTTTAGCGGGGCGATGTTAGCCTCTTTAGTCAATGAAAGCGCGCTTAATGCATTAAGGCATAATACGCAGGTTATCACCATGAGAGATATTTTAGAAGTAAAAGATAAAATCGCTTTTGGCAAAAAGAAGAATGTCGCTCTAAGCGAACAAGAAAAGAATCTCTATGCGCTTTATCAGAGTGCTAAGGCGCTTAGTGCTTATTGGTTAGAAGTGGCATTTGATAAAGTTTTATTAGTGGGGGATTTTCTCATCGCTAGCGATCAAAGGATTTTAAGCAAAAGCGAGATGAATAATAATATCAAAGTCTATTTAAGTGGCATGATCATTTTAGAACTTTTCTTCCAAGAACACTACACTTTAGCCAAAGACGATCTTAAACATGCCCTTGAGATAGCCAAACGCATGTGTGAGGAATATGGCATGGGGGATAAGTTTATCGGGGATCGATCGGATATGGAGGCTTTATTAAGCACGCTTTATAAAGAACAACGGGATTTTTTAAGTAATTCTAGAATGCAGGTAGAGGCTATGGCTAAGATTTTATTAGAAAAAGAAAAGCTCTCTAAGTCTCAAATGCAAGAAATCTTGCGCTCTTTTGTGTGATGCATTATTTTAGTGGCTTTTGTTTTAGAGGGGAAAAATGGTTATTTGATTGGATTTTAAAACCTTATAGGCTTTATAACATCGCCGGCTTTAGCTATGGGGCTATCAATGCCCTTGAGTTTGCCTATAAACAAGTTAAACAGGGTTTACGGGTACAAAAACTCTTTTTAATTTCTCCTTGCATGCTAGCCTTTAAACCTAAAGTCTTTAAGCGCTTACAAATCTTAAGTTATCAAAAAAATCCGTCCCTTTATGTGCGCTCTTTTTTACAAAACATTGGTTGGAATAGCCTACTTGATCTTAACCCTCATTTAGCGCGCTTTACACATTTAGGCAGTTTAGAGGATTTAAAAATTCTCTTAGAATACACCTATAGCACAGAAAAATTAGCGTTTTTATGCGATGAAGGCATCTCTATTAGCGTGTTTTTAGGGTTAGAAGATAATTTACTAGATGTTAAAGAAGCCTTGCATTGTTTTAAACCCTATGCAAGTGTGTGGCAGTTTAAGGGGGCTAATCATCTACTACAAAAGTCGCCAATTGTTTACTAGGCCACATGATTTTTTTGCTACAATTCTTGCCTTTTTGTTTTTTGCGATATGGCTTTTATGAATTTTTTGTTTTAAGGGAATTTCATGACTTTTAAGAGCAAAATTATTCTTTCACTGATAGTTCTTATCAGCTTATCTTCTATCGTGATTACCGCCGTTGCCACTTATCAAATACGAAAAGGGATTATGCAACGCACCCAAACATCTCTTTCTATGAGTGCTCATATTCTCTCTAATTTTTTAGAAGAGTGGGATAATAATATCCGCACAACTTTAGAAAGAACAGCCAAAACCTTTAATAATGTAGATTTAAGCGATACACCACGACTTAAAAAGATTCTAAGTTTTGTACAAGATGGCCTTCGATCAGCAGATGTACATGTGGCCTTTGAAGATGGGAGTATTATTAAACTTGTTGGAGAAGCGCCTGAAGGGTATGATCCTAGAACTAGGGGGTGGTATCAATACACCAAAGAGCATAAAAGGCTTTTTGTTACCCAGCCTTATATGGAGCTTTTTACAAAAAAGATGGTAATCACTTATGCTCTGCCACTAATTCAGCATGGAGTTTTTAAAGGTGTTTTAGCCTCTGATATTTATCTAGCTGATGTGTTTCACTCTATCCGTAGGTCTTTTAAGCCTAACCAACGGATACACCTCATAGATCAAAAGGGCACGATTTTAAGCTCCTCTGTTTATAAAGAGGGCACAAAATACCACGCTAACGATCCACAATTTTTACAACGCATTCTATCCACCCCATCTGGCTTTTTTGAACAGCAAGAAAAAGACGGAGAAGTAAAATTTTATATCTATGATACGATTAAGGGTTTAAATTGGAAATTTATCACCACAGTTATTAAAAAAGAAGCGCTTAAAGATTTATCAAGTATCCAGTTTTCTATGCTCAGTGGCGCATTTATTTTTTTAATTATCGCTTTGGTTGTCCTTTATGGTGTGATTCAAATCCTATTTAGACCCTTAGTTCAATTGCGTGATCTCATTGTTGGGCTTGCGTCCCAAGAGGGGGATTTAACCAAAAGATTAGCGGTTAAGGGAAAGGGCGAGATTGCGACTATCTCTGAAAATGTCAATAAACTTTTGGCTAAAATACAAGGGATTATCTCTAAAATTAAAGAAGTGAGTTCTGAGAACACTAAAATTGCTAACACCTTGCATGCTAGCTCTGTGAGTGTGCAAAAGCAAACCCAAGAGGAGAGTAAACTTATTGGGGTGGCTATGGAAAATAGTAATAATATCATTAACACGATTCTAAGCAGTGTTGCTAATGCAGATAATAACAATAAAAATCTATTGCAAACCGATAACACCCTAGAGGAGATTCGATCTAAAATCCAAATCTTGAGCAAGGATTTAGCCAATAATGCCCAACTCAGTGTAGAATTTTCTAACAATCTAGAAGAAACCTCTAAAAATACCGAGAATATCAAGGCGGTTTTAACCATCATCTCTGATATTGCCGAACAAACTAATTTATTAGCCCTCAACGCAGCTATTGAGGCCGCACGGGCGGGTGAACATGGAAGAGGCTTTGCGGTGGTGGCCGATGAAGTCAGAAAGTTAGCCGAAAAAACCCAAAAAAGTTTAACTGAAATTCATAGTACGATTAATGAAGTGGTGCAAAGTGTGGGCGATATTAGCCAAAATCTACACACCAACTCCCAAGAAATCCTTAAAACTTCTGAACTCACACATTCTTTACAAGAAATGGTAGATTCTAATGTAAAAAATATTCAGGCTGTGATTAGTGCTACAACTCAAGATGTAGAGGAATTTAAAGGGGTGGCTAGCGCGGCTAAAGTGATTGTGAATGAAATTTCAGAGATTAATAAGCTGGCTAGTTTAAGCTATGAAAATGTGCAAGATGTGGGCAAGGCTAGCACTTCTTTAAATGAAATGGCTAAAATCTTTGATACAGAACTGGGTAAGTTTAAGGTTTAATGTGCATGTAAAAAATTCTATGGCTTATTTACGCGTTATTTTAGTAGGGTTGTTACTTATCTTAGGGGGGTGCTCAGATCATAAAAAGAAAAAGCAAGTACCACAAGAGAAAGTAGAAAAACAAACCCCGCCAACTTTTCACTTTTTAGATCAACAACACCAAGAAATGCAGTTTAAAATAAACGATCAGACCCTAGAAATTAAGCCTACTAAAGTCATGCCAACTTTGATCATGGTTTTAGATTTAAGTCCGCAAATGTCCCCCTACACCCTTTTATTAGAGCATTTACAAAACCATTTTAAACAGGTGCGCTTTTTAGCTATTCTTAATAAGGCCTATCCTCAAGATCAATTAGATAGCTATGTCAAAGATCATGCCTTACACATTTCTTTACTTAATCCTATGGAAACAACTTCTTTTAGCGCGCGTTTTTCTTGGCCTCTGCCTTATTTTTTACTCTATAACGCTAAAGGAGAGCTTTTACAAAACTACCACGGGGCTATTGTGGAGGAAATGTTGTCTAAAGACCTCCAAGATTTATTAGACAATGAGGGAAAATAATGTTTAACTTTTTTAAAAAAACAATCCAAAATGTCGCTTCTTTACTTAAAAATAAAGACGCCACTTTTAGCAAGGAAAGTATAGAGGAAATTTTAATTGGTTTTGATGTGCAATATGATTTAGTTGAAAAATTACTAGAACACCTACCCGAGCAAATCAAACGCAACCATTTAGAAGTGGCTTTAATGCGTTTTTTGCGCAAAGAAAGTTATTACGATAAAGTGAGTTTAAAACCCATTGAGAGTAAACCCTTAGTGTCTTTAATTTTAGGGGTCAATGGAGCGGGCAAAACCACTACCATTGCTAAACTCGCTAAAAAACACCTTTTAAACGGGCAAAAGGTGATCTTAGGAGCGGGGGATACTTTTAGAGCGGCTGCGGTTAAACAACTCCAACTTTGGGGGGAAAAGTTACAACTAGAAGTTATTAGTGCGGGGCAAAATAGCGATCCTAGTGCACTGGCTTATAACACCATAGAAGCCGGCACAGCAAGAGGCATGGATCAAATTATCATTGATACTGCCGGGAGATTACATAACCAAACTAATCTTAAAAACGAGTTATTAAAAATCTCTAAAGTTTGTTCTAAGGCTTTAAAGGGCGCGCCCTATTATAAAATCTTGATTTTAGATGGTACGCAAGGTAGTTCAGCTTTAGAGCAGGCTAAAATTTTCCATGAAAGCTTAGAATTAGACGGGGTGATTGTAACTAAGCTTGATGGCACAAGTAAGGGGGGGTGTATTTTGAGTATTCTTTATGAATTACAATTACCTATTTTGTATTTAGGTGTAGGGGAAAAAGAAGATGATTTAATTGTCTTTGAGGAGAGGGAATATATTAAAAGCCTCTTAGATGCGATCTTTAAAACCGATGGCTAAAAAATCCCGTGTTTTTGAGTGCCAACATTGCGGGTTTATTAGCCCTAAGTGGCTAGGTAAATGCAATAATTGTAACCAATGGGAAAGTTTTATAGAGCACAGCACAGAGAAAATTAAAAGCTCTTCTTCTAAAGATGTATCTATGCCTGTTTCTATTGCTAGCATAGAACATGAAAGAATTAGTGCCTTTAGCTCTACCCAATTAGAATTAGACATTGTTTTAGGTGGGGGGATTGTACCGGGTGGGTTATATTTAATTGGAGGTAGCCCGGGGGTGGGTAAATCTACTTTGCTATTAAAAGTAGCTGGCGGGTTAGCTAAAGAGGGTTATTCCGTCTTGTATGTGAGTGGGGAGGAGAGTGCAGGACAGATTCGTTTAAGAGCGGAGCGCTTAAAATGCGTGCAAGAAGAGCTGTATTTACTCAATGAAATTAATTTAGATGTGATTAAAACTAGTTTATGTGCTAAAAATTATGCTATTTGTGTGATTGATTCGATTCAAACCCTCTATTCAAGCGCTATTAGCGCAGCCCCGGGCTCTATTTCTCAGGTACGCGAAATCACCTTTGAACTCATGCGCTTAGCTAAACAAGAACAAATCGCGATTTTTATCATCGGGCATATCACTAAAGAGGGCTCTATTGCCGGGCCTAGAGTACTTGAACACATGGTTGATAGTGTGCTTTACTTTGAGGGCGATCCAAGTAGAGAACTGCGCATTTTACGCAGCTTTAAAAACCGCTTTGGCGCGACTAGCGAGGTGGGTATTTTTCAAATGCACCAAGAGGGTTTGATCAGCGCTAAGGAAGCCTCTAGACTTTTTTTTTCACAAAAAGAGAGTTTGGCGGGTAGTGCGCTAAGTGTTGTTTTAGAGGGTTCGCGCGCGCTTATTTTAGAAATACAAGCCCTTGTATGCGAAAGCTCTTTGAATAATCCTAAACGCTTAGCCACTAGCTTTGATACTAACCGCTTACACATGCTCTTAGCTTTATTAGAGAAAAAATTAGAAATCCCGCTTAATCGTTACGATGTTTTTATTAATGTCTCTGGAGGGATTAAAATTAGCGAAACAAGCGCGGATTTGGCCGTGATTGCAAGTATTTTATCTAGCTTTAGAAACCGCCCCATTAGCAATAAAACAGCCTTTATTGGAGAAGTAGGCTTAACTGGATCTTTACAAGAAGTGCCTAACTTGAATGTGCGTTTAAAAGAGATGGAAAACTATGGTTTTTTAAAGGCCATTGTGCCTAAAAAGCCTAATATTACAACCTCCATTGCTTGCTATGAAGCTAAAGATGTGTCTAAGATCATTGAGTGGATGTAAAACCACCCCTTTAAATTCCAAGCAAAACGCGCTTGTTTTTTGGTTGGCTATAGCTATGAAGTACCCACACTTATAGACAGACTGCATTAATGCTAAAGCTAACCACTTCTACTATGTAAAGAAAGTGAAATTTTTACCAAAAAATTATTATTGCTCTAATTTCTTAGTCTTAGGCATTTGACACACCCCCACGCTCAAGCTAGGGAAATGATAGAATTATCAAAATTAAGTAAAGCTGTGGTTCTACTCTTTAGTTTGTTTAAAATTTATGCCTAGCACTTGTTAATTTGGCAAATGTAAAAATCTCTATTCTTGGGGTAGCTTATGGTGGTTTAATTATCTAAGTTATAATAGGGATTTGATCTTGTTTTAGGGGTGATTGATGGCTGCTATTTATCCTTATGTCTTGATCGTCCATTTGATTTGTGCCATTATTTTTATCGGCTATTTGTTTTTTGATGTGGTGATTTTCCCCAATGTTAAACGGCTTTTTGGCGAAGAGATTGCACAAAAGGCCGCTCAAGGCATTAGTCAGAGAGCCATTAAAATCATGCCTCTTTGTGTGCTGTTGCTCTTAATAACGGGGGGTATGATGGTAAGCCAGTATATGGGTGGAGATAAGGGATTTTTTAACACTCCCTTTCAAAAACTTCTGATGCTTAAAATCTTTCTAGCTTGTTTAATTTTTGCAATGGTAGGCACTGCACTTACTTGTAAATTTCTAGGTAAGCCCAATCCTCTAGGCTCAATTATCCATCCAGCGGTTTTAACTCTAGGCGCTTTGATTATCATTTGTGCTAAACTCATGTGGTTTGTTTGATGCGTTTTACCTACACTATCTTTCTCTTGCATAATCTTAAACTCTTTATTTGGCACGCGTTTTTGAGGCGCTGTGCTTAAGTGGTTTTAGTGGCGGTGTGAGAGGAGAGGGTGAAAGGAAACTTGTGGAAAATGAAACATTAAAACGCGATATTAAACTACGGCAATTACTCATGATTGCCTTAGGCGGGACGATTGGAACGGGCTTATTTGTAGGGACGGGGGGCAATATTGCTAATGCTGGACCCTTGGGGACTTTGATTGCCTATTTAATAGGGGGCGTGATTGTCTACTCCATTGTTTTATCTTTAGGGGAGTTAGCCAGTGTCTACCCTTCAACCGGAAGTTTTGGGGATTATGCGAGTCGCTTTATTGGCCCTGCAACAGGCTACATGGTGTTTTGGGTGTATTGGGTGGGCTGGATTATCTCTGTAGCTGTGGAATACATCGCGGTGGGGTTTTTAATGCAAAGATGGTTTCCCCATGTCCCTGTTTATTACTGGGTGAGTGCTTGCTTTGTACTTATTTTTGTACTTAATTCCTTATCTGTGCGTATTTTTGCTGAGGGGGAGTTTTTTTTAGCCTCTATTAAGGTTTTAGCTGTCTTTATTTTTATTGTTTTAGGCGTGATTGGGATTTTATACCAAGCGTATTTACATGGTTTAGGCAGTGTTTTACATAATTTTTATTTCAGTGCTGATTCCATCCATCACCTCAACCCCGGATTGTTCCCTAAGGGGAGTTATGCCATTTTTGGGGTTGTTTTAGCCGTGATCTTTGCTTATACAGGCACAGAAATTATTGGCGTAGCTGTGGGTGAAACTAAAGATCCAAGTTCTGTGATGCCAAAAGCGATTAAGGCTACATTATGGCGCATTGTCTTTTTCTTTCTAGGCTCTGTTTTTATCATTTCTGTTTTTTTGCCCATGACCGATTCAAGTATTTCACAAAGCCCCTTTGTCAACACACTAGAGCGTATCCCTTTGCCCTTTTTAGGTACGGGTATTCCCTACGCCGCAGATATTATGAATTTTGTCATCATTACCGCTATTCTTTCTACAGCTAACTCCGGTGTTTATGCTTCTAGCCGTATGATTTATGGTTTAGCCCAAAAAAAGATGTTTTTCCCTCTTTTTGCTAAACTCAATAACAAAGGAACACCTGTTTATGCGGTTTATCTTTCTATGGCATTTACCTGTTTGGGCATGCTCACTAAAATTTATGCACCCGAAAAAATCATTGAAGCCCTCATTAATCTTATTAGTTTTACCGTTATTATTGTCTGGATTAGTGTGAGCATCGCGCAGTATAATTTCCGTAAACAATTTATCGCCTCAGGCAAATCTCTTAATGATTTACCCTACCGCGCTCCATTTTTACCCTTAATCCAGTTTGTAGGAATTAGCGGGTGTGTTGTGGGGGTGATTGGGGCTTATATAGACCCTGAACAGCGCATTGGGGCTTATGCGACTTTGATCTATGTGTTTTTCTGCTATATTGCCTATTATGCAACCAAGAATAGATGGGGGTATTGCCCTCAAATGGGGCTAGATTAAACAAAGTTTAGCTATACTGGGGCGGTTTGTGTG
This sequence comes from Helicobacter suis, assembly GCF_902196135.1. Classification (GTDB taxonomy): domain Bacteria; phylum Campylobacterota; class Campylobacteria; order Campylobacterales; family Helicobacteraceae; genus Helicobacter; species Helicobacter suis_A. The sequence continues at coordinate 83,857 of NZ_CABIKE010000003.1, forward strand.
TAAAAATAATTTAAAGGATGTTTGATGAGGTTTATGGCGTTAAGTACAGCATTAGCCGTAGCGCTAGGGGCTGCTACGATTAATATCCAAAACATGCCACCGGTACAAAAGCGCGTAGGTGCAGATAGTGGGAATAGTACTATCTATTCCTACCATGATTCTGTCAAAGAGGCAACTAAGGCTGTTGTAAATATTTCTACCCAAAAGAAAATCAAGAGCAATTTCATGGGTGGGGGAATGTTTAACGATCCTTTCTTCCAGCAATTTTTTGGGGATTTATACAACGCTATCCCTAAAGATCGCATAGAAAGGGCTTTAGGGAGTGGGGTGATCATTTCTAAAAATGGCTACATTGTTACTAATAACCATGTCATTGACGGGGCTGATAAAATTTCTGTAACCATTCCGGGGAGCAATAAAGAATATTCTGCTACTTTAGTTGGTACAGATGCAGATAGCGATTTGGCCGTCATTAAAATCAATAAAGAAAACCTACCTGTGATCCAGTTTTCAGATAGCAGTACAACTTTAGTAGGGGATTTAGTTTTTGCGATTGGTAATCCTTTTGGAGTGGGTGAAACCGTAACACAAGGCATTGTCTCAGCTTTAAACAAAACCGGAATTGGGATTAATAATTATGAAAACTTTATCCAAACCGATGCGGCGATTAATCCGGGTAACTCCGGGGGGGCATTAATTGATAGTCGCGGGGGATTAGTAGGCATTAATACCGCTATCTTATCTCGCACGGGGGGTAATCACGGCGTAGGTTTTGCCATTCCTTCTAACACAGTTAAACACATTGCAACCCAGCTTATTAGAACCGGTACGATTCATAGGGGCTATTTGGGTGTAGGGATTCAAGATGTGAGTAGCGAGTTACAAGATAGCTATAATGGTAAAGAAGGGGCTGTTGTGATTAGCATTGAAAAAGACTCACCGGCTAAAAAAGCGGGTTTGATGATCTGGGATTTAATCACTGAGGTAAATGGTAAAAGGGTCAAAAATGCGGCTGAATTGCGCAATCTCATTGGCTCTCTTGCACCTAACCAACACATCACCATTAAATACATACGCAACAAGCGAGAATACACAACAAGTCTTGTATTAGCTGAGCGCAAAAATCCCAATAAAAGAGAGACTAGTACAACCCATGAGGGCGTAAATGGCCAATTAAGCGGCATTAAAGTTGAAACCCTCACCCCTAGATTACGCAAAGAAGCGCACATTCCTGAAAATATCCATGGCGTGTTTATCCAAGATGTTAAGGATAATTCTAAAGCTCAAGAATTAGGCTTTAGACAAGGAGATGTGATCATGCAAATTGAAAATGTCAGCATTAGAAATATTGAGGATTTCAACCGTGCGCTTACACGCTATAGAAATATGACTAAACGCTTCTTGGTTTTTGATCCAAATAGAGGCTATAAACAAATTGTGGCTAAGTGAGTGTTTTAACTCAGGAGGGGATTTCTGAGGAAAAAATAGGGGCGTGTTTTAGAGATAATTTGACTTTCTTTAAAGCGCATTTGCCTAAGCTTTACGCTAAACTTTTACCCCCCCCCACTCTTTATAATCTCCTCTATGATGTAGGTGGGATCAATATTCTTAATCTTACAAATGGTACTTTACTCTTCCCTTGTTTAGAGGGCAAGCACCAGATGTTAGCCATCTCAAAAGACTGGGCAGAGCATATTTTAAATAACCCAAAATGGCAACTCCATGATAATGGGGTGAGTTTAGGCCCAAGTACGCTTTCTTTAACCAATCAAGCCTGCCAAGCTATAATTGAAGTGGTTAGTACCTATCCTTGTAGCCAAGAATACCATTTAGGACGAAATTTTTACCCGCCTACGGCTATTTATGGGCTAGCTGGAGGGCTATTTTTAGCTTTGTTATTAGAACAGGGGGCTTTTTTCCACGCGCTTTATCTTTTTGAAGAGCATATAGATTTGCTGCGCATTAGCTGTTACTTTATCAATTATAGGCAATTGTTTAACACAACCCCCCCAAATAGCTGTGTGATTAGTCTTGAAAAGCTAAATGTTAATCTATTCCAGCATATTTTTACTCATAAAAAAATCACGCATAGTTTTTTACATTTAGAATTTGACCCCTATAAAGACAAGATAAGCCAAGAAATAGCCCACCGCTTTAACATGGCTAAAAAAAGCGCCTTAAGGGGTTGGGGTAGCTTTGAAGATGAGATGTTGGGTTTAAATAACACTTTAGAAAATTTCAAGTACAACCCCTCTTTACTCCACCCAAAAAGAATCAAGCGCATAGAAATGCCTATTTGTGTTGTGGGTAATGGACCTAGTTTAAATAATCTACTTCCCTTTTTAAAAGAACATGCTAAAGAAATGGTGATCTTTAGTTGCGGTACAGCGCTTAAGGTACTTAAATCGCATGGGATTTTGGTAGATTTTCAAGTTGAAATTGAACGCATTAGTTACTTAAAAGAAGTGTTATTAAACGCTCCCCTAGGTGATACTCCTTTGATGTGTGCTAATATGATCAATCCAGAAGCTTTAAAATTAGCCAAAGAATCTTACATGTTCATGCGTGGAGGGAGCGCTAGCGGGTATATTTACCCACATTTAAGCGTAGAATATAGCGCACCCTTTGTAGGTAATGCCGGAGTAGCGCTAGCTAGCCTATTTAGTTCTACTTTAATTTTATGCGGGTTAGATTGTGGTTATATAGAAGGACAGAGCAAACATGCCAAAGGCTCTTATTATGGGGTTGAAAAGCCCTCTATCCCTCCTGATACCCTAGAGGTGCGTTCTAATTTTGAAGACACAAGAGTATTTAGCGATGGGTTATTTTTGCTCTCTCAAATGCAAATGTCTGCGCTATTTGCCAAACAAAAAATGCGGGTTTATAATCTTTCTAGCGGGGCTTTTATCAAGCATACAATCCCTACCCACCCACAAGATTTACATTTTAAACCTTATCAAAAATCCAAAGCTATCCGGCACATCAAACAAGCCTTTAAAAAAAATCAATCCCCCACTCTTTGCATAACTCCCCTAGAAACTTTTCAAACAAAACTAAAGGCTCTCTTACAAACCTCTATTACAAGTAAAAAAGACTTGTATCACTTAATAGATTGTATCAGTACTTTGAGTGTCAAAAGTATTCAAGAAGAACCTTTAGCCGGTATTCTCTTAGAGGGCTCTTTATCGCATATATGTTTACACATGCTTGTCTCTTCTTTACACCTCAAACAAAGCGACATCCCTAGTTTTTATGCACAGGCTAAAGAAATCCTATTATCCACTTTAGAGAAAATGATAGGGCGCTACCGCTGGCAAGTTTTGCAGCATAAAAGCAAAATCTAGGGCATGTTTTCAATATTGTATTTGTAGCGCTGTTTTTCTAACTCAAGCTCAAGGCGGTGTTTTTCCTCTTGAAGTAATTCTTTTTGGCTAGATAACTTTTGAATCACGCGGCTAGTGTAATAAATATTATTGGTTAAATAAATTTTAGGGGTAAAAAGAATCAAAGCAATAAATAACATGCCCAAAACCACCGCCAAAGAGGCAGGAGAAAGTCCTTGTCGCTCTTTTTGCTCATGTGCAAATAAAGCCTCCCGCTCTTTATTGCTAGTTCTAAGACGCCTCTCCTCTGTCTCTTCAATCACCCTTAAGCCCCTTTGAAATAAAACGCGCGCATTTTAGCACTCCGCGCACGCCTATTCTCTTGAATTGCCTTTTTACTAGGAATAATGGGTTTTTTAAAGAGCAAAACCCCTCTGTTTTGCGCCCATTCTTTAAAGGCGTGTTTGACTTTTCTATCCTCTAAAGAGTGGAAAGAGATGATACATACAATCGCCTCCTCTAAACTTTGCACACACTCTAAAAGCTGATCTAAATTGTGCATTTCTGAGTTAACTTCCATTCTAATAGCCTGAAAGATCAAGGTAGCGGGGTGGTGCTTGCTATGGCGGCTATGCTGGCTTATAAAATCTGCAAAGTCTTTGGCGCTATAAAAGGGTCTATTTTGCACAATCAGATTAGCCATTTTCTTAGGCGCATATACCTCTCCTGCTTGCAAAATCTTTTCTAAGGCATAGGTGCTATAGGTGTTAATCACTTTAGAGGCATCTAAGCTTTGATGAGTGTCCATACGCATATCTAAAGTGGGGGCGTTAAAACTAAAACCACGATCTAAACGATCTAATTGTAAAGAACTCACCCCCAAATCTGCTAAAACCCCACAAATACGATTTTCCTTTAAAAGAGAGGGTAGAATAGTCGCAAAATTCCCGCTTTTAAAGGAAAAACGATGTGCAAAGGGTGTGAGCTTTTCTAAGGCTTGCTCACTAGCCTCTTTATCTCTTTCTATGCCAATAACGCGCAGATTTGGGTAGGTTTGGAGTAAGGCTAGGGTATGCCCGCCTAAACCTAGAGTGCAGTCTATTAAAACAGGCTCTAAATGGGATTTAATCACTTCTTGAAAAATAGCAACAACTTCTTCTAATAAAACACTTTGGTGCAGATACTTTCCTTTTATGGGTGCATGGGCATAAGCCGAGTTCTGTCGTGGGTGGTTATTTATCTGTGGATGGGTTTTACAACCCACCTCTTGCGAAGTGCCGCATTTAAGACTCTACCATGCACTTCTTGCTACGGATTGGGTTTACCTAAGCCAACCCCAATTACTTGGGGTGCGGTGGGCTCTTACCCCACCTTTTCACCCTTACTCTAAAAAGAGCGGTTCTTTTCTGTGGCACTTTCCCTTAGCTTACGCTAGCCATCCGTTAAATGGAATCCTGTCTTGAGTAGCTCGGACTTTCCTCTTTGGTTTGACCCAAAGCAACCACCGCCCATGCAAGGGCGCATTATAAAGTAAAATTTCTTAGAAAACAAGCATTATAATTCACTTTCTGGCAAAATCTTAGACCAATTTTTAATAAAGCGCAAAAAAGGCGAAGTGTCCGGGGGCTTAATATGGCGCACCACCTGCCCACCCTCCACCCCCTCCCACACTAAACGCGAATGGAGTGCATGTTTTTCTAAGAGCAAATGCCAACTAGCGCGCATTTGATCTTGCATGCGCTGCTGTAAATAAGTAGCAAAATCGCTATTATCAAACACCACCACCGATTCGGTGTTGATATTAGCCGAGCGCGCATCTAAATTAAAACTACCTATCCAAGTTTTTTGCCCATCAAAAATCAAGGTTTTACTGTGCAAAGAATTTTTTAAACGGCCTTTGATCTTGAGTTTAAGCCCCTTACGGGTGTATTTGACATAGTGGAAAAAATCACTCTTAGTCTCATAAACATTAGCCCCTGCCTTGACCAGTTTTTTAGCATACCGTTCCCACGCCCCATAAACCACAATGGCATCTGTGGAGGCTAGCGAATTAGTCAAGATATTTACCTCTAGGCCTTGATCAAGCTTTTCTGTTAAAAGTTTAAGAAGAGTGGGGCCGGGGATAAGATAGGAGGAGGCGATGTATAAAGAATTAGTGGTTTGTTTGAGAATATCTTGGAGGGCTTGATTAATAGGCGAGTGGGGTTTAAGATCATGGATTTTAAAAGGGCTATCGGCAATAAAAGAGGCTTGCCCCTCATAAGCTTTATTTCTCTTATGAAGGAGTTTTTCTATAAAGGCTTCTACCTGCTCATCATAGCTATTTTGCTCGCCTAAAAGCAATTTAGAAAGGCTGTGGCTGTAGTTTTTGGCGTATTTTTTTAACTTAGCATGGCTTGGTAGCAGGTTAGCAGGGACAGCATCTTTACAATTCCAATAATCTAAAAAACTTTTCTTAGCCTGTAAACTCACAGCCCCTAAAAACAGCGCGTCGGTGTCTAAAAAATTCTCTTCTAAATCATTATCAAAATAAACATCTGCAATATTACGCCCCCCAATAACCAAAGCCACATTATCCACAATAAAAATCTTGTTGTGCATCCGTTTTTCAATCTGATCGTAATTGGCCATGATCTCAAAATAGCGCAGACCTTTATTGCGGATATGATAGGGGTTAAAGATTTTAACATCAATATTAGGGTGGGTATTAAGCATAATAATATCTGACATGTCTGAATCTAGCCCATTATCATCAATGAGTAGCCGCACTTTTACACCTCTATTAGCCGCTTTGTAGAGCTCAGACATCATCACCCGCGAAGAGATGTCGTTTTTATATAAATAAGTTTGGATATCTATATTGTGCACAGCTAAACGAATGAGTGCGATGCGCTGCAAAAGGGCTTTATCGCCCTCTTGTAAAATAAAACCTAAGCTTTTGAGTGGGTCTTTTTGTAAAGTCTTTGCATAAATCTGCCCTAAAGGAGTTTGCAGAGGGTCATAGGTTTCTAGGCTTTTGTAGGGTTCTTTTAATGTTTTAAGAGAGAGACAGCCACTTAATAAAAGGCTTATACAGATACATAAAAACCGCCACAACTAACTAGCCTATTTTACCTCTATCAATCCAACAATTCCTTTTTGGGTAAACACATGGCCGCAATAAACATTAAAACCATTAAAACCGCCACATACACAAAAAAGCCATTTTCTATATGGGCGTTTTTAAACTGCAAGGCCACATAAGTAGCTGAGCCCCCACACAGCGCATTACCCAGAGCAAAACTAAAACCCGTGCCTAAAGCGCGGACATGTTCAGGAAAGAGCGAAGCAGTAACGATGCTTGTAACAGAGGTATAAAAACTTAAAATTGAAAAAAGCGCGATCACGATAAAAAAGACAATAGCCGGGTGGTTCACATAGATGGGTAAGAGCTTGAAGAGAGGATAAATACCAAAGAAGGCTAAAACCGTGAAAACAAGAACCGCGTTTTTATGCCCAATTTTATCCCCTATAAAGCCAAAGAGGGGTTGGATAACCATTAAAATAAAAAGCCCCCCCATAAAAATTTGATTCACCACAGGTTTAGCCATGCCCGCGTTTTCTATGTAGGTTTTAGCATAGGTGGTGATGGTATAAAAGGCTAAAGATCCGCCAGCAGCAATGATAAAGACAATTAAGCACAAATTCCAATAAGGCAACAAGCCTTTTAAAGTTCCGCGATCGGCATGTTCTTCAAGTTCACTAGAACTCTCATCCATTAGCCGCCGCGCTAGTAAAGAGCCCAAAGCCAAGAGTCCGCCCAGTACAAAGAGAAATCGCCATGCAAAATCCATCACCTCAGCCGCACTAAAAACTAGCAACACCAGCTCAATAGAGGCCACCGCTAAAAATTGTCCCCCGACAATGGTACTATGCTGGAAAGAGGAATAAAACCCGCGTTTACCTTTAGAACCTAGTTCAGATAAATAAGTCGCTACAATGCCATATTCTCCACCCACGCTTAAACCCTGAATCATGCGCGCTACTAACAAAAGTAAAATCGCCAAATCGCCCACCTTTTCTTTAGTAGGCAAGGCCGCGATGAGAAAAGACCCAGCAGCCATTAAGCATACAGATAAGATCATGGATTTTTTACGCCCTATTCTATCAGCCAATGATCCAAAAAACCAAGAACCCAGAGGACGCATAAGAAAACCGACAGCAAAAATCCCAAAAACTTGGATTTGCTGGACAATAGGGCTACTTGATTCAGAAAAGGAGTGGGCAAAATAGGTAGCACTAAAGGCATAAATATAAAAATCAAACCACTCTACCAAGTTCCCGCTGGCTGCGGCGATGAGAGACCTAATTTTTTGGGCACGGCTTAGATTTTGCATTAGCGTCTCCACAACCCTCTAGCCTTCTCAAGCAGGCTAGGTTTTTGCTTTTTAACAAAGCGCCTCAGCGTGGCTAAAAAGTGATGCCACTCGTGAATCTCCATTGCTGGAATGGCTCCGGCATAATTTGTATGTGGGGGTAAATCCTTACCCACAGCTCCCTTACCTCCAATTTGGCTAAACTCACCAATGTGCATATGTCCTCCTGTGCCTACTTGTCCGCCTAAAACCACATTGCGCCCCATAGTTGTAGAACCTGAAAGCCCCACCTGCGCTACAATAATGGAATGTTCGCCTAAAACGCAGTTATGCCCCACCTGTACAAGATTATCAATTTTAACACCCTCTTTAATATGGGTGATGCCAAAGACAGCGCGATCGATAGTGGTACTAGCCCCAATTTCTACCCAATTATCAATGCATACACAGCCGGTATGCTCAATTTTAACATGCGCGCCTTGTTTAGTGTGGGCATATCCAAAACCGTCGCTACCAATCACGCTATTAGCATGGATGTAAACATGATCGCCAATGGTGGTGTTTTGATAGATAGTAACATTAGGATAAATCTTACAATGCGCGCCAATTTTGACATGATCGCCAATCACCACATTAGCCATGATCACGCTGTGATTACCAATTTCTACGCCTTCGCCCACCACAACATTTGGCATTAAGATTACGCCCTCGCCTAGTTTTGGGGTATTTTGAGCATGTGGATTTGCAAACATTTCTACTTTAAAGGCATCTGAAATAAGGGCAAAGGCAAGGTGGGGGTTTTCTACGATAAGGGCTTGGCTCATTGAGGGGACTTTGTTTGCATGCTCGGCACGGATAAAAACAGCCCCGGCCTTAGTATCTTTAAGCTTTTTAACATAGGATTTTTGATCCACATAGCTGATATGTTGTTGCGTGGCTAACTCTAAAGGCGCAATCCCGGCTACCTCAAAATCTTTAAAATTAGAGGGGAGGGTGATTTCTAACGCATAGGTTTTAAGCAAATGTTGCAAGGTCATGCAAACTCCTTAGTAGAACTGATTTTTATGATTTCAAGTAGGTCTTTGGCTTTCAAAGAGGCTTTGCCAACAAGCACGCCATCTACAACGGGGATATTTAAAATTTCCTCTACATTATTTAGTTGCACACTCCCGCCATAAACAATAAAGGGTGTAACGCCCTGCGTGCTTTTTAAAACTCCCTTAAGGCGCTCTAAAGTCTGCTCAATCTCTTTTGTTTGCGCGCTAATTCCTGTACCAATGGCCCAAATAGGCTCATAGGCTAAAATGAGTTTAGGATAAGACACATCAATACCGGCTAGTTGGTTTGTTAAAAACTCTAAAAGTGCTTCTATGCCTTTTTGGCGCACTTCTAAAGATTCTCCCACACAAAAGACGATCTTAAAACCTTGATCTTTGTAAAAATCAAATTTAGCACGGCACATCTCTAAACTTTCTTTTAAAAGTAAGCGCCTTTCGCTATGCCCGATTAAAACAGTTTCTATTTTTTGATTCTGCAGGGCTTTTAGCGTGATCTCTCCTGTAAAAGCGCCCTCTAAAGCAGGGTAGGCATTTTGCATACCTAGCTCGAAATGCTTAGAGGAACTGAATTTTTCTAAGCAAAGCAGAGGAGGAAAAAGCGTGATAAAGGGAGCTAATTTAGGATCTAAATTTTGCTCTAAATAATTCACATAGGGCAAAACATCTAACGCGTACGATTTTAAATTAGCCAAAACATATTTCACGCCACACTCCAAAAAGTTTCTCAAACATCTTAACCTACAAATCCTAATTCAAAGTTTACTCAAAAATATCATAAATGCGCTACTATTTGGGCAAAATTTTTGAAAGTACGAGGCAGGCATGCAACAAGAGGAAATTATTGAAGGGTATTATGGGGTTAGTGCAGAACGCAAAAAAAGTGGAATCTACGCCAAACTAGATTTTTTACAAAGTGCCACGGGGCTTATTTTAGCGCTTTTTATGATCGCGCATATGTTTTTAGTGAGCAGTATTTTAATTAGCGATAAGGCCATGGAAACTGTGGCTAAGTTTTTTGAAGGGAGTTTTTTAATCAAAGCAGGAGAGCCAGCCATTGTAAGCGTGGTAGCAGCAGGGGTGATTGTGATTTTAGTTGCCCATGCGTTTTTAGCCATGCGCAAATTTCCTATTAATTACCGCCAATACCAAGTTTTTAAAACCCACAAACACCTCATGGCCCATGGCGATACGAGTTTGTGGATGGTACAAGCCGGAACGGGTTTTGCGATGTTTTTTCTAGCCAGTATCCACCTCTTTGTCATGCTCACCCAGCCTAGTAGCATTGGCCCGCATGCCTCCTCTTATCGTTTTGTAACCCAGCATTTTTGGTTACTCTACATCTTTTTGCTTATTTCTGTAGAGTTGCACGGCTCTATTGGGCTTTACCGCTTAGCTATTAAATGGGGGTGGTTTAAAGACTTAGGCATTGAACAATTGCGCAAAATCAAATGGGGCATGAGTGTGTTTTTTATCGTGCTAGGCTTACTCACCTATGCGGCTTATATCAAAAAAGGCATAGCCGGAAAAGAGGCAGGCATTACAACCATGCAACAGGCTAAACAAGCCGATGAAAAACTCCATAAAGACTAAAAAGGATTTGAAATGAAGATTGTTTATTGCGATGCGTTGGTGATTGGGGGGGGCTTAGCGGGTTTGCGTGCTAGCATTGCCTGCCGCCAAGTAGGTTTAGATGTGGTGGTGCTAAGTTTAGTACCTGTAAGACGCAGCCACTCAGCTGCCGCACAAGGGGGCATGCAAGCAAGCTTAGGCAATGCTAAGATGAGTGAGGGGGATAATGAAGATCTGCATTTTTTAGATACGGTTAAGGGGAGCGACTGGGGGTGTGATCAACAAGTAGCGCGCATGTTTGTAACCACCGCACCTAAGGCTATCCGCGAGTTGGCTAGTTGGGGCGTGCCATGGACTCGCATTAAAAAGGGCGATCGACCGGCTGTAATTAATGGCGAACATGTAACCATTACCGAACGCGAGGATCGGCACGGCTATATTTTGAGTCGTGATTTTGGGGGGACTAAAAAGTGGCGTACTTGTTTTACTGCTGATGCGACTGGCCATACCATGCTTTATACTGTGGCTAATGAAGCTTTACACCATAATGTCAAGATTGAAGATCGCAAAGAGATGATCGCGCTTATCCACCATGGGGGTAAATGTTATGGCGCGGTGGTGCGCGATCTTATCACTGGAGAATTAGCCGGTTATGTCTCCAAAGGCACACTTCTAGCTACAGGGGGCTATGGGCGGGTCTATAAACACACCACAAATGCTGTAATTTGTGATGGTGTAGGGATAGCTAGCGCTTTAGAAACAGGGATTGCTAAACTGGGCAATATGGAGGCGGTGCAGTTTCACCCTACCGCGCTTGTACCAAGCGGGATTTTAATGACGGAGGGGTGCAGAGGCGATGGCGGGGTTTTGCGCGATAAAGATGGTTATCGCTTTATGCCGGATTATGAACCAGAGAAAAAAGAATTAGCCAGCCGTGATGTGGTGAGTCGGCGCATGTTAGAGCATATCAAAAAAGGTAAAGGCGTACCCTCACCTTATGGGGAGCATTTATGGTTAGATATTTCTATTCTAGGGCGTGCGCATATTGAAAAGAACTTACGCGATGTACAAGGCATTGCTAAAACCTTTGCAGGAATCGATCCAGCTGATGAGGGGAGCAAGGGTTGGGTGCCTGTTAAGCCTATGCAACACTATTCGATGGGGGGTTTGCGCACCGATTGTAAGGGGCATACCCACCTTAAGGGGCTTTTTTGTGCCGGTGAGGCGGCGTGTTGGGATTTACACGGGTTTAACAGACTGGGGGGTAATTCAGTAAGTGAGGCTGTGGTGGCTGGAATGATCATCGGGGATTATTTTGCCCAACACTGTAAAAGCGCGGAATTAGATATTAGTACCCACATTGTAGAGAATTTCATCCGCGCAAGTGAGGATTATTTACACCATTTGTTACACAATGAGGGAAAAGAAGATGTGTATGTGATTAGAGAGCGCATGCGTGAAATTATGGATGAAAAAGTGGGTGTGTTTCGCGAGGGGCAGGTGTTAGAGGAGGCTTTAAACGAGCTTGAAGATCTTTATAAACGATCTAAAAATATCCAAGTGAAAAATAAAAAGTTACACAATAACCCCGAGTTGGAGGATACCTACCGCACCCAAAAAATGCTTAAAATCGCGCTTTGTATTGCCAAAGGTGCGCTAGATCGCACTGAAAGCCGCGGGGCGCATACACGAATTGATCACCCTAAAAGAGATGATGCTAACTGGCTAAACCGCACTTTGGCCTCTTGGCCTGATCCTAACCAAACCTTGCCCACACTAGAATATGAGCCATTAGACATTATGAAAATGGAAATTAGCCCGGATTTTAGGGGGTATGGCGCAAAGGGTAATTTTATCCCCCACCCTCTTAAAGAAAAAAGAGATGCAGAAATTGCTCAGATTACAGAGGAAATCAAGGCTAAGGGAGGCGATCGCTACGATTTACAAGAAGCATTAATGCCCTTTGAATTGCAGGATAAATATAAAGCTAGAAATATCAGACTAGGAGAAGAGTCATGAGTCGCACCATTACCATTAGAGTTTTAAAATTTGATCCCCAAAGCGCGGTGTCTAAGCCGCATTTTAAAGAATATAAACTTGAGGAAATCCCTTCTATGACGCTTTTTATTGCGCTAGGTATTATCCGGGAAAAGATGGATCCAGATTTGAGCTTTGATTTTGTGTGCCGTGCGGGGATTTGTGGGAGCTGTGCGATGATGATTAATGGCCGTCCGCGCTTGGCTTGCAAGACTTTAACCTCTAATTTTAGCGAGGATACAATTACACTTATGCCCATGCCCTCTTTTCCCCTCATTAAAGATTTAAGCGTGAATACGGGCGAATGGTTTGCACAAATGGATGCACGGGTGGAGAGTTGGGCACATCATAAAAAAGAGGTGGATATTACCCGCCCAGAGGAGCGCATCGATCCAGATGAAGCCCAAAATGTTTTTGAATTAGATCGCTGTATTGAATGTGGGTGTTGTATTGCAGCTTGTGGGACTAAACTCATGCGGCCTAATTTTATTGGGGCTGCAGGAATGAATCGCGCGGTGCGTTTTATGCTTGATTCACATGATGAGCGTAGCGATGATGATTTTTACGAGTTAGTGGGTGATGATGATGGGGTTTTTGGGTGCATGAGTTTAATTGGTTGCCATGACACCTGCCCTAAAGAATTGCCCTTACAAGGCACTTTAGCTGATTTGCGCAACCGCATGTCTAAAGTCGGGCGCAACCGCTGATTTAACATGCAAAGCCCCCAATGCTATTAGCCCTACAAAAAAACTACCCTCAATAAAGAAAGAAAAGGGATCAAAACCAATCCCTAGCACAATATAAAAACAAAGCATGCTAAGCATGAGTAAGCAAAGGGTGGGCTGGGTTTTTAAAGCGCGCCAAAAGAGAGTAAAAATAACCCCCCAAAGCAGCAAAAGTACCCCTAAGCCAAAAAGCCCAGTACGGGCAAGGGTGTTAAAAATCTGGTTATCGTATTTTTCGGTACAATCAATGGTGTTTGCTTTTCTATAAGAATGGGCTAGTTTGACAATTTCTTCTAAATGCTTGCACTTAGTACTTAAACTCATACCAAAGAGAGGTGAGAGGCGTACAATAGCCATTGCCTCCCTCCAGCGCGCAAGCCGCGCCCCAATGCTAGAATCGGGGTTTTTATGCTCATAGAGTTCTAAATCTTGTTTAAAAGATTGATTAAGCGCTCTTGGGGCTTGGATGAGGTGTTTAGTTTCTAAGGCTTGGTTACAAAAAAACATACCCGTAAAAATGAGAGTGAGAGCAAGCATGTAGGGCAGAGCATGCAAGGATTTTTGCAGGACTAAAATACAAATAGAGAGGATTAAAAAAGTACAGGTAAAGGCAATCCAAGCGCTTCTAGTGGCACTAAAGAGCAGTACAATAAAGCCTAAAAGCATGGCCAAAGTAAAGGCGATCTTTTCATTTTTACTAGCATAATAGATTGCATAAATATAACAGCCTAAGATTGCAATAGAGCTTAAAGTTGCAAAACCCACAATGGTGCTAAATCCATCTGTACGCGCGATTGCTAAGCCTATTTTTTGAATCAGCGCGATAACGCCATTGATCACACAGGTAAAGGCCATGCTATAAAAAATAGGTTTGTCATTAAGTTGTAAAGAGATTCCGCTCAAGCAAATAAGAGTTATCGCGCCTAAAAGATAGATTAAAGGCATGTTGAGTACGCGTAAATTATAGCGCCAAGTCTCTAGATCGCTTTGTACAAATAAATTAGGCAGTACGCAAAGAAAGGAAAGCAAAAGAGCAACAACAAGCCATTTAAGAGGTTTATTCAACGCTAAGGGGGGTTTGTATTTGAAATAATAGATTAATGATGCTAAGGCCAAAAGCACCAATAAAGTCTGTGCCATTGGCTTTTTAAAGGAAGTGAGGAAAAAGAGAGCAAAAAAGAGGGTGGCTACCCGATTAAAGGCGGATAGCTCCATTGTTAGCGGGTTTTAATGCCTAAGGCGCTAGTTAGATCGGTGTAGCGATCGTGGTGGGTGCGTTTTAAATAATTCAATAGACTTTTGCGTTGCCCTACCATTTTTAAAAGCCCTAAACGGCTGGAATGATCTTTGGGATTACTTTTTAAATGTGTAGTCAAATCGGCAATTCTTTGGCTTAAAAGCGCGATTTGTACCTCACAAGAACCCGTATCGTTTTCCTGTCTTGCAAAGCGTTTAGTGATTTCCTGTTTTTTCTCCATACTCAAAGCCACAACTTGCTCCTTAAGAATAAATAAAGCGCCCATTATAACCTAAAAAGTCAAATTTTATATGAAAGATTGTAAAATAGGCTTTCATTTCTCAAAATTAGAGGTGATGATAGTCTGTGGCTAGCAATAAGCAAAAGAGCATTCTTAAAAGAACCTTTCCTTTCTTAAGACAACTCACCCAGTCTAAAGATTTAACGGTTGTGGCTTTTGTGATTGCCATTTTAGGCATCATCATCGTGCCCCTGCCCCCTTTTTTACTAGATTTTTTACTCACCATTTCTATCGCCCTCTCCGTGCTCATTATTCTTATCGGGCTTTATATCACCAAACCTACCGACTTTAGCGCTTTCCCTACTTTGCTTTTAATTGTAACTTTGTACCGCCTTGCTCTTAATGTCGCCACCACGCGCATGATTTTAACGCAAGGCTATAAAGGCCCTAGTGCAGTGAGTGATATTATTAGCGCCTTTGGGGAATTTACTGTAAGCGGGAATTATGTTATTGGCACGATTATTTTTAGTATTTTGGTGTTAGTTAATCTTTTAGTTGTTACTAATGGCTCAACCCGTGTTACAGAAGTACGCGCCCGTTTTGCTTTAGATGCCATGCCGGGTAAACAAATGGCCATTGATGCGGATTTAAACTCCGGATTAATTGATAGCGAAGAGGCAAAAAGAAGGCGCGCAAGCTTAACACAAGAGGCAGATTTTTACGGCGCAATGGATGGGGCTAGTAAATTTGTAAAAGGCGATGCGATTGCCTCTATTATTATCACGCTGATTAATATTATCGGGGGGTTTTTAGTGGGGGTGTTTCAACGAGATATGAGTGTGAGTTTTAGCGCCTCTACTTTTACGATTTTAACCATTGGCGATGGGCTAGTAGGGCAGATTCCAGCCCTCATTATTGCCACCGCAACCGGTATTGTCGCTACGCGTACCACCCAGCATGAAGAAGAAAATTTTGCCAGTAAGCTTATCACCCAGTTAACCGATAAAAGTAAAACTTTAGTGATCGTGGGTTGCGTGCTTTTACTTTTTGCTAGTATCCCCGGGTTGCCTACTTTTTCTATGGCCTTTGTGGGGAGTTTATTTTTATTTATTGCATGGCTAATTTCAAGAGAGGGTAAAGACAATCTTTTTACCAAGTTTGAAAAGTGGCTTGGCAAAAAAACAGGGATAGATTTAATGCCAAAAGAATCCACTCCCCTTGATCAAGCCCCCGTGCGTACCCAAAAGAGCGCAGAAGAGATTAAAAAAGAAGAAGAGCAAGCCATTAATGAGGTACTTAAAATTGAATTTTTAGAGCTTGCGCTAGGTTATCAGCTTATTTCTTTAGCCGATGTCAAGCAAGGCGGGGATTTACTTGAGCGCATTAGAGGCATTAGAAAGAAAATTGCAAGCGACTATGGCTTTTTAATGCCCCAGATTCGTATCCGTGATAATTTACAACTCCCCCCCACCCATTATGAGATCAAACTCAAAGGAATTACAATTGGGGATGGGAGCGTGATGCCCGATCGTTTCTTAGCGATGAATACAGGTTTTGCAGGTAAGCAAATAGAGGGCATTGCTACTAAAGAGCCGGCCTTTGGAATGGATGCGCTTTGGATTGAGCCAAAAGATAAAGAGGAGGCGATCATTCAGGGGTATACCATTATTGATCCTTCTACCGTGATTGCCACACACACCAGCGAACTAGTTAAAAGTTACGCGGAGGAATTCATCACCAAAGATGAGGTTAAATCGCTCTTAGATCGTTTAAGCAATGATTATCCAGCCATTGTAGAGGAGGCTAAAAAAGTCCCAACGGGGGTGATTCGATCTGTCCTGCAAGAACTTTTACATGAAAAAATCCCCATTAAAGACATGCTCACCATTTTAGAAACCATCACCGATATTGCCCCAAGTGTGCAAAACGATGTTGGTATTCTAACCGAACAGGTGCGCGCTAGGCTTTCACGCGTGATCACTAATATTTTTAAATCCGAAGATGGAACGCTTAAGCTCCTCACTTTAAGCACAGCTACCGAACAATTTTTACTCAATAAACTCAAAGATCAGCCCTCCGGGAAATTTTTACTTTTAAACGCAACAGAGATGCAGCAATTAATAGAAAATGTCTCAGCAGAATCGATGAAAATTTTACAACGCGGGATTGCTCCGGTTATTTTAATTGTTGATCCAGAGTTGCGCCGTCCGCTCTCAACTAAAATGGAACAATTTAAAATTGATATTGTGGTGCTTAGCCACGCTGAATTAGACACCAACGCTAAGTATGAGGTATTGGGTACAATTAACATCAACTTTTAAGGAATGGCATGCAGGTTTTTCATTTATCCCACATTGATTTAGATGGCTATGGTTGCCAGTTTGTTAGCCGTTGTTTTTTTAGTGAAATCAAGTTTTATAACGCTAATTATGGGCGCGAGGTAGGGGCTAGATTGCATGAAATTATTACTGATACCAAAAAGGCTATCACTCAAGGGGAGAGAGATATTTTAATTTTAATTACAGATTTAAACTTGACTTTAAGCGAGGCGCAGTTTTTACAAGAACAAAGCGATGCGTTACGCCTTTCTGATCAAAAAATCCAAGTACTACTCCTTGATCACCACGCCACAGGTTTAGAGGCCTCTAAGGCTTATACATGGTACTTTTTAGACACGGAGCGCAGCGCTTCTAAGATCACTTGGGAAACTCTAAAGGCGCAATATCCACTCAAAGAGGGGAGTAATAAAGAAAAATTAGAGCTACTAGTGGCGATGATTAATTCTATTGATATTTGGAAAGAAGGGGAATTTGGCTTTGATTTAGGCAAGGTGTGCATGCGCATGATTGCTAGCACCCATGAGCTTAACCGCTTCATGTTTGATCAAGAACACCGCGTTTATAAATTTATTCTCTTAGAAAAGGTATTGAATTATCTCGATCAAGATAACGGCGCTGTGCTCTTTGATAACGATTTATTTAAATTAAAAAAACAGGCCTTAGGGGGTGATCCAGATAAAGAAATCATGGATGATATTGCCTCCAATGCGCAGGTGGCTTTACTTTCGCGTAAAAAAGAGGAGTGTAAGGTCTCTTGTGGGGATAAAGTGGGGTTTATGAGTTATGCAATGGGGGGCATTAGCGTACTAGCCAATCTCTTTTTAACCCAAAATCCTGAATTTGATTTTTATATTGATGTTGGGTTTAAGGGTTCGGTGAGTTTGCGCTCTAATGGAAAATGTGATGTGAGTCAGTTAAGCCAGCAGTATTTTAATGGCGGGGGGCATAAAAACGCCAGCGGAGGAAAAATTGAGGATTTTAAAGAGAGTTTTAGTTACTATGATATTAAAGAGCAACTGGAGAGGGCTTTTAGCAAGGAAAAGGAGAGCAAGGGGTTTTTTACCAACCGCTTTAACTTTTGAGCTTTTTAAACTTTAGAAAGGAGAGATGGTGCGTTTGTCTGTTTTTTTGTCTTTTTTGCTAGGAGCTTTTTTTCTAACCGGGTGTGCGAGTTATCAAATCAGGCCAGAGAATATTACCAGTTATAACAATGGAATTAAAGTTCTCACATCAGGCAAGGCCAAATCTAAGGTACAAATTGAAGTCGCACAAAAAAAACTCAAGGGGCTAGATAATCCGCCCTTAGTTTTATATGTGGGGGCACAACTTATAGGGGGTAGCCCGGTGGATTTTGACACTTCTAATATTTCTGCGAGCGAAAATGGGGTAGAGTTGCCGGTATTGACTTTCCAACAAATGTTTAAGTCCAGTTATGATTTTGAACCCATTTTACAAAGTTATAATATCGCTACCCCGGATAGCAATATCGCAACAAGTGGCATAGGTCCTTCCATGTTTTACTATGGACAAGGGGGTTTTCTAGCCTATGACATGATGTTTGGCCCCTTTATGATGATGGATGATGTACAAACCCAAGAGATTATGCAAGAGGAAAGACAGGCCTTTAAAATCATGGCAATTAACTACCTTAAACGCTCTACTCTAAAAGTAAATGGGAAGGCAAAGGGTGGCTTTGTGGTGATTAATTCTAGGGGGATTACACCCGGAGTTGTCATGATCAAAGTGTCTTTAGAGGGGGAAACACACACCTTTAAACTAGATGTACGCTAAAGGAAAGTCTTTGCAAAATCTAAAAGATCAACTGGAATATCTTAAGAGAGTTGATTCTCTTAAAGACCTTGAGGATTTGCGCTTAAAGATTTTAGGCAAAAAGGGTATCTTAGCTCAAGCCTTTAGTGATTTAAAAAGCCTTGATCCTGAGGCAAAAGGCAAGCAAGCAGCTAAGCTTAACCAATTTAAAGAGAGCTTTATCACTCTGCATGCTAGAAAAAAGCAGGAGTTACAGGCCTTAGAGCTAGAGGAGAGGTTATTCTCTGAAAAGCTTGATCCTAGCCTAGCTAATACCCATTTTGGCGCAAGTTTAGGCCATCCGCTTAACTACACAAAAGAGCGCATTATCACACACTTCATTCAGCGAGGCTTCAAACTCCATTTAGGAAAACTAATAGAAGATGATTTTTATAATTTTAGTGCGCTTAATATCCCTCCTCATCACCCCGCTCGCGCCATGCAAGATACCTTTTATTTTAAAGATGCTAAGCTTTTGCGTACCCACACCTCACCGGCTCAAATCCATGCCATGCAAAGCCAAAACCCTCCGCTTAAAATGATTGCCATTGGGCATACTTTTAGGCGCGATCACGACACCACCCACACACCCATGTTTTCTCAAGTAGAGGGGTTAGTGGTGGATAAGAGGGTGCATTTTGGGCATCTCAAGCACATTTTAGAGGAATTTTTACAGGCCTTTTTTGGAGAAATTAAGGTGCGTTGGCGTGCTAGCTTTTTTCCTTTTACAGAACCTAGCGCAGAGGTAGATATTAGCTGTGTTTTTTGCAAGCAAAAGGGGTGCAAGGTGTGCAAACAAAGCGGTTGGCTTGAGGTTTTAGGAGCAGGCTGTGTACACCCTGCTGTTTTTAAGAATGTGGGCTTGAAAGATGTTAGCGGGTATGCCTTTGGGCTAGGGATAGAACGGCTTGCGATGCTCTCTTGCGGGATTAATGATTTGCGTAGTTTCTTTGAAACAGATTTGCGCTTTTTAAAGGCCTTTTAAATGTTACTACACACCGCCCACCTAAATTATTTTTTAGATACAAAGACGCCAGATATTTTACAACTTAGCGAGGATTTAGCCGCGCGTGGGCTAGAGGTAGAAAGCAGGCGCTTTTTTAGCTGGCAAAATGTCGTGGTCGCAAAGGTGCTAACAAAAGAAAAACACCCCAACGCTGAGAAATTAAGCCTTTGTCAGGTTGATAGCGGATCGCAGGTTTTAGAAATTGTGTGCGGGGCGCATAATGTAGAGGCGGGGCAATTTGTGGCTCTAGCGCTAGAGGGGGCATATTTGCCAGCTATTAGTACGCACATTAAACCTAGCATAATTCGCGGGATAAAGAGTTTTGGCATGATCTGCTCAGCCAAAGAATTAGGCTTGCCTTTTCTCTATGAGGGGATTTTAATTTTAGATAATAGTTTACATAAAAGCCCCTTAGTGCCCGGTACCCCGCTTGATCAACTTGATTTTTTTCAAGGCGTACTTTTAGACATTGCCATTACACCTAATCGCGGGGATTGTTTAAGTGTTTTAGGCCTAGCTAAAGAGATCGCAGCCCTGTATTCTTTAAAACTCACTCTGCCACAAATCCCCCCTTTGCAAGACCCGCTTTCCTTAAGCCTTCCACAAAATCTGCCCCTTGCTTTAGGTTATGCCTCCTTTAAGTTAGAAAACCCGTATCTGCCCTTAGAAATTTTACTCACTTTAGCCCTGCAAAATAATTTGCAAAAAAACCCCCTCTCTAACCTTTTAGAGTACACCACCTATTTAAGTGGTATTGTTGTGCATGCCTACCCTGCGCATACCTCTTTAAATATCCAAAAAGATTCTTTAGGTTTTGTGCGAATTTTTGACGCTCAAAAAGAGCTCTCTAACATCGCTATTTCCTCCACCCAAACACAAGATTTAGATTGTTTATTAGAGGCTAGTTTTTTAGACCCTAACTACATAGCCACTAGATTACACGCGCACAATCTAGAACACAACGCCCTAACCCAGCGCACCACACGCGGGAGTAATCCTCATGTGGGTTTAGCTTTTGGCATTTTGCAGGCTCTTTTAAAGCGCTTTGAAATTCCCTTTTCTTTGCATTTGCGCTTTTTAAGCCCCCCACTAAATCCTAAAACCCTAGAGATAAGCGCTGTAAAAATCGCCAAGATTTTAGGCCTAAGACTTTCTAATAAGAAAATCCAAAATGTCTTAGAAGCTTTGGGTTTTAAGGTGCAATCTCAAAATTCTAGCTTAATTGTACAAATCCCACTAGATCGCCATGATGTTACGCTTGAGGAGGATATTGCAGAGGAAGTATTGCGCTTTGTAGGCCTAGATAAAATCCCCTCTACCCCCCTACCTCTTTTTGAAAAAGAAATTAATAACCCCCACTACACTCGTTTTCTCTTTGAGCGCCAGTTAGCCTATAAAGCCCTAGCCTTACAATTTAATGAGGTGGTGCACTATCTCTTTACCAAAAAAGAAAATTTAGAAAAGCTAGGTTATCCAACTTTGCAAGAACATTTAGACTTACTTAATCCCATTAGTAGCGATCTTAACACCCTGCGTACCTCTTTAATCCCCGGGCTTTTAGAAGCGAGCAAACGCAATAAAAACTTGGGTTTTAAAAACATCGCTCTTTTTGAGTTAGGCAGTGTCTACAATGCCCAAAGAGAGGAGGGGCAAAGTTTGGCTTTTCTAGCATGTGGATTACAAATTACCCCCCACTACCCAAACCCTAAAGGAATACCTTGGGATTTTTATAGCTTTGCGCGTACACTCTCCCAAATCATAGGCCCTTTTGATCTCAAACCTCTTAGTACAAAAGAGTATCAAGATCACCCCTTTTTAAACACCACCTATCACCCCCACCAAAGCGCGCGTATTTTTAAAGATGGGCACTCTTTAGGCTTTTTGGGTGCGATTCACCCAGCAATGATCCAACAAGAAGATCTATTAGAGGGCTTTATTGCTGAAATTAATAGCGCTTTACTTGTTGCTAAAGCTTATCAAGCTGAGGCGTTTTCTAAAATGCCCACTAGTTTACGGGATTTAACAGTGATAGTGGCTAAAGATTGTATCTTTGCAGAGATTAAAGATAAACTTTTAGAGGCAGACATTACCCACCTACAAGAAGTCTTTCCTTTAGATATTTACCCCGAAGATGCCCACAAAATAGCTCTGAGTTTGCGTCTTAAAATCCAATCTCAAGAGGCTTTAAATGATGTTGCTATAGAAGAAGTCGTTGGGCAGTCTTTACGCGTACTTGAACAACACTTTCAGGCTAAACTCAAATGATCTTGCACATTAGCCCGGCTAAAAGTTTTGATCTAGAGTTAAAAGAGCTAAGCACGGATAAATCTTTGAGTCATCGCGTACTTTTATGCGCCCTTTTTACTAATAAACCCTGTTTTATACAAGACCTACTCATGGGACAGGATTGTTTGAGTACATTAAGTATTGTGAAGGCCTTAGGACTTAGAGTGCAAAAAGAAGCGCCTAATATACTTAAACTCATCCCCCCTAAACAATTTTTACACTTCAACGAACCTAAAAAAGTGCTCCATTGCCATAATTCAGGCACAACCATGCGCCTTTTAAGCGGTCTATTAAGCAGTAGTAGTACCCAACAAAACCATTATATTTTAATAGGCGATGCTTCTTTGAGTGAGCGGCCTATGGGGCGCGTGGTTATGCCTTTAAAACAAATGGGCGCACAGATAAGAGGTAGAGCACATGATACTTTGGCCCCGCTTAGTATTGTAAGTACACCTTTACAAGGGATTAACTATGCTAGCCCGCTTGCCTCTGCCCAGCTTAAAAGCGCTCTTTTGTTGGCTACTTTGCAGGCTAAAAGCGCTAGCACTCTCAAAGAGCCATCTTTGAGTCGTAACCATACCGAATTAATGCTACAAACTTTGGGCGCTAATCTTAAAATGAATAAACAGACAATCTTTTTAGAGCCCTTAAATAAACCCTTAGAATCTTTTTCTTGGCACATTCCAAACGATCCTTCTAGCGCCTTTTATTTTGCCCTAGCGGTGATGCTTGTGCCTCAAAGTGCAGTGCTTTTAAAACGGGTACTTTTAAACCCCACGCGTATAGAAGCCTTCAAAGTCTTAGAAAAAATGGGCGCACAGATAAGCTACATTCCCACAGAAACCATGGGCGCAGAAGAGGTAGGAGATATTTATGTTAAACATGCCCCTCTCAAAGCCATTAACTTAGAGAGCAATATTGCCTTTTTAATTGATGAATTACCCGCTTTGGCGGTGGCTATGGCGGTGGCTGAGGGGGTGAGTGTGGTTAAAAATGCGCAGGAGCTACGCGTTAAAGAAAGCGATCGCATCACTACTACGCTAGCTAATCTAAAAAAAATGGGAGTAGAGTGCCAAGCCTTTAAAGATGGCTTTAGCATTCAAGGGGGGACTTTAAAAAGCCCTCAAGAACCCCTAGAGAGTTTTAACGATCATCGAATCGCCTTAAGTTTTGCAATAGCGCTTTTAGCCTGCGGAGGGGAGATTAAAAATACAGAGTGCATGGCTATTTCCTTCCCTAAGTTTCAAGAGATTTTAAACCAAATCACCCCCATTAAGGCAGTGCATGCAAGTTAAAATGGCTAAAAATTATGGTTTTTGTTTTGGCGTGAAACGGGCTATTGAAATTGCCCAAAAGAATAAAAATAGTGTAACTCTAGGGTCTTTGATTCATAATCCTAAAGAAATTAAAAGGCTTGAGCAAAATTTTAATGTTAAGGTACAAGAAAATGTGAGTGCTATTGAGTCTAATAGCCATGTGATTATCCGCACCCATGGCATTCCTAAAAACGATTTGACTTTGCTTAAGGAAAAGGGCGCACATATCATTGATGCGACATGCCCTTATGTGATCAAACCCCAGCAAATTGTAGAAAAAATGAGCGCTAAGGGCTATCAGATTGTGATCTTTGGCGATGCTAACCACCCTGAGGTTAAAGGGGTGATTAGTTATGCACACACCCCGCCCTTAGTGATCAATTCTTTAGAAGAGCTTTACACCCAAAAACTTTCTAAAAAAGTAGCGCTTGTCTCTCAAACCACCAAACAAACCCCTAAGCTCTTAGAAATTGCCTCTTTTTTAATTGTGCATTGTGCTGAAGTGCGCATTTTTAACACGATCTGTAATGCCACCTTTGAAAACCAAGAAGCCGTAAAAGAGCTAAGTCAGGAGGTAGATATTATGGTTGTAGTAGGGGGTAAGACCTCTTCAAACACCAAACAACTTTTTAACATCGCTAAAGAATTTTGTGCAGATAGCTACCTAGTAGAGGATTTTAAAGATTTAGATCCCACTTGGTTTATGGGCAAAAAGCTTTGTGGCATTAGTGCAGGGGCTTCTACTCCTGATTGGATCATTGAGGGGGTGCGAGAAAAGATTTTGGGATTTTAGGGCTATTTGTGTTTTTAAAAAGGTAATTAGCGTTTACAGCCAAAAACTAATAGTATTAATCCCAACCTGTTAGAAGTGGTGTATGAATCATAACAGGTATTAGCCTGAGCTAAGCCTAGTCTTCAAAGAATTTTGACTATACTTTGTCCTCTTTTCTAAGAAAGGTTTGAAAATGCAAATTTTTATAGTCCACCTAAGCGATGCTACTTGTAAAAAGTTTGGGTTAGAACCACGCGATATTAGCCCTCTGCTAAAAAGTTTAAAACACCCTAAACATGAGGTGAAGGTTTTTGATGCCATCTATGCTAGAGTAGATCCGGATAAGCCCACAAGTGAAGCCTTGCACCCGCTTATTAAAGCGTATCTACAGCCTGTTTTTGTACAAAAAGAGATCGCCTCCCCCCCACTTTCAAAGATTATCTACAAGCCCACTTTATTGCCCTATTAAAACGCGGAAAAATCATGTCTTTAGCAGAACTGGGCTGTTTTGCTAGCCATTATGCTCTGTGGCAATATTGCCTCTGTCATAACACCCCTATTTGCGTGCTAGAAGACGATATAGAAATAGAATCCTCTTTTTTTGAAGCCCTTGATTTTTTAGAAAAAGAAATACGAGGTCTGTACTATGTTAGATTAAACTACTCATGGAAGCACACAAAAACCAAACCCACCCCTTTTAAACAAATCCATGAAATTATAGGGGTATACAATGGTATAGGTACACAAGGCTATGTACTCACACCCCAAGCAGCTACTGCTTTCATTAAAGCCTCCCGCTTTTTTCATGTATCTGTAGATTGGCTCATGGATGCCTACCATCTGCATAAAATCCCTAATTTGGTTATCAAGCCTTTTGCTATTAAAGATGGCGGATTGTACTCTAGCCAAATTCAGCACCTAGAACGATCTCTTTCTCCCTCCCTGCAACTTATGCATAAAATTTGGTGGCGCTATTTTCCTAGATTCTACCCACACTAGCAATTATAAAATACTCCATTAAGTTGCTACTAATCTTACTTTGCTACGAGTTAAACATCATCTTGATACATTATATTAAGGCGCATTTTTTATACTTGCGTCTCTGGCTTTATTTAGTTTTAATTTATAGGTTTTACCCCTATCTCTTGGTTATGTCAAATCAGCCATGCTAAAATGGTAAAACATTTGGATCATTAAAAGAAGTCAAATTCGTGGTTTTTAGTTCTTTCTCCCTTTTTTTAAACACAAAGACCACCCTCCCTAAAATATTTACTAACAAAGAGCACAATAAGATTTTATTTTTAAGATAAGGCAAACGATGCAAGCGGTGATCTCTTTACTCTGGGGGCTTTTGGCTTTAGTGGGGGCTGTGTGTTTGGGGGTTTTGGCTTTGCATAAGGGCGAGAGCATTAACGCGCTTTGGCTAGTGTGCGCGGCGGTGTGTATTTACACTTTAGGTTATCGTTTCTATAGCCATTTTATAGCATTCAAGGTTTTAGAGCTTAATGACAAACGCGCCACCCCCGCCCATGTGCTTCATGACGGACAAAATTTTATCCCCACACATAAGGCTGTAACTTTTGGGCATCATTTTGCTGCTATTGCTGGAGCTGGGCCTTTAGTAGGACCCATTCTAGCCGCACAGATGGGTTATTTGCCCTCTGTACTTTGGATTTTAATAGGCAGCGTGCTAGGAGGTTGTGTTCATGATTTTGTGGTGCTTTTTGTCTCTATGCGGCGCAGTGGGCACTCTCTAGGCGAGATGATTAAAGAGGAGATGGGTCCTTTTGTGGGTTCTTTAGCGATGTTAGCTACCTTAGCCATCATGGTTATTATCATCGCTATTTTAGCTATGGTGGTGGTTAAGGCCCTAGCCCACTCACCTTGGGGGCTTTTTACCATTTCTTGTACAATTCCCATTGCTATTCTTATGGGCCTCTATACCCGCTTTTTTAGACCCAAAGTACTAGAAAGCTCAGCTTTAGGTTTGATTCTTTTATTTTTAGCAATCTATTATGGCAAGGTTGTAGCCAGCAATGCATTATTAGCCTCTTATTTCACCCTCAAGGCAAGTACCCTTGCATGGGGCATTATGGGCTATGGCTTTATCGCCTCTATTTTACCCGTGTGGTTTTTACTCGCCCCAAGGGATTATCTAAGCACCTTTTTAAAAATCGGGGTGGTGCTTGCCTTGGCTCTTGGTTTAATTTTTGTTGCCCCGCCCATGCACATTCCCAAACTCACCTCTTTTATCAATGGCAATGGCCCTGTTTTTGCCGGTGCGCTCTTTCCCTTTCTATTTATCACGATTGCTTGCGGGACAATTAGCGGCTTTCATGCCCTCATTGCTTCCGGCACCACCCCTAAAATCATTGATAAAGAAAGCCATGCCCGTTTAGTGGGCTATGGATCGATGCTTATGGAATCTGTAGTGGCTTTAATGGCTCTTTTAATGGCTGCTATTTTACACCCCGGATTGTACTTTGCTATCAATGCCCCCGAAAAAAGCATAGGCAATAATCTAGCCCAAGCGGCTAAGGTGATTAGTTCTTGGGGCTTTTCTATCACACCTGAGGAAATTAAAACCCTCACCCAAAACATAGGCGAACAAAGCATTTTAAGCCGTACAGGAGGCGCACCTACCTTTGCTATCGGGTTAAGTTTATTACTCTACCAGCTTTTAGGCCACCCCTCTATTATGGCCTTTGGCTATCATTTTGCTATCCTCTTTGAAGCTCTTTTTATTTTAACCGCTGTAGATGCCGGCACCCGTAGCGCGCGCTTTATGATCCAAGACATGCTAGGCCATCTTTATAAACCTCTTGGTAATCACAAGTCTTATAGTGCAGGTATTTTAGCCACTTTTCTAGCCGTCGTATTCTGGGGGTATTTTTTATATCAAGGCATTTTAGACCCTAAAGGCGGGATTTACACCCTTTGGCCTCTTTTTGGAGTGAGTAACCAGATGTTAGCCGGCATGGCTTTAATCTTGTGCACCACCATTTTATTTAAAATGCAACGCTTTAAATACGCCCTAACTACGGCATTACCTGCCTTTTTTATCCTTTCTATTACCTTTTATAGCGGGGTGTTAAAGATTTGGCCAAGAGGAGAGGACGCCGTGCTTAATAAAGTCTCCCATGTGGCTACAATCCAAGCTTTAAAAGAAAAACTCGCCTACACCACAGATTTAAAGCAAATAAGCCAGCTTAAGCAGGCCATTTTTAACCATAGCATAGATGCCATTCTTTGCCTTTTTTTCATGTGTGTGGCGTTTTGTGTACTTTGTGTGGGTTTGTACATTTGCTATAACGCCTATTTTGGCAAAATAGCGCCCCCGCTTGCAGAGTCTGTTTTTGTACCCTCTAAAAATTAGCTATGCCATGTTAAAATGAGGAAAAATACTTAAGGAATGCAATGGATAGACATAATAGCGATGCTGATGTGGCGCAGTTTTTGCAATTTTGCAAAGAAAAAGAAGTGGAGTTTGTAGATTTTAGATTTACTGATGTGAAAGGTACTTGGAATCATCTGGGTTATTCTGTTGGCGGGGTGGATAAGGATTTGCTGCAAAAAGGAATTCCTTTTGACGCAAGCTCCATTCCAGCATGGCAAAGCATCGATCGCTCAGACATGATTTTAAAGCCCGATTTAATCCGCTACTTTTTAGATCCTTTCAGTGCAGACATTACGGCGGTGGTTTTCTGCGATGTGTGGGATGTGTATAAGGAGCAGGATTATGAAAAATGCCCAAGAAGCATTGCTAAACGGGCTTTAAAACACCTACAAGATTTAGGCATAGCCGACATCGCCTACTTTGGCGCAGAAAACGAGTTTTTCATCTTTGATTCTATTAAGATTAAAAATAGCGCTAACTGCCAGTATTATGAGATTGATACAGAAGAGGGCGAATGGAATCGCGATCGCAGTTTTGAGGGGGGAGTGAATTTTGGCCACAGAACAGGGCATAAAGGCGGGTATTTGCCCACCCCCCCCACAGATACGCTTGTAGATATCCGCGCTGAGATTGTCAAAGTTTTAAATCAAGTGGGGCTTGAAACTTATGTGGTACACCACGAAGTGGCGCAGGCGCAGTGTGAGATTGGGGTGCGTTTTGGTAATCTTGTAGAGGCTGCAGACAATGTACAAAAACTTAAATATGTGGTTAAAATGGTGGCTCATCTTAATGGCAAAACCGCTACTTTTATGCCAAAACCCTTGCATGGAGATAATGGAAGTGGCATGCACACCCATGTGAGTTTATGGAAAGAGGGGCAAAATCTTTTTAGCGGAGATGTGTATAAAAATTTAAGCCAAATGGCTTTACACTTTTTAGGCGGGGTACTTAGGCATGCCAGAGGGCTAGCAGCCTTTACTAATGCCTCTAGTAATTCTTATAAACGACTCATCCCGGGTTTTGAAGCCCCCTCTATTTTGACTTATTCAGCACAAAATCGCAGCGCAAGTGTGCGCATTCCTTATGGGGCACAGGGCAAGGCTGCGCGTTTTGAGTTGCGCTTTCCAGACAACTCATCTAACCCCTATTTGGCTTTTGCAGCTATTTTAATGGCAGGCTTAGAAGGGATTGCACAAAAAAGCGATCCGGGAAAACCTATGGATATGAATTTGTTTAAACTCACCCTAGATGAAATCCGAGAGAAGGGGATCAAACAATTACCCCACACCCTTAGAAGTGCGCTTGAGGAAATGCTAGCCAATAAAGAATATCTTAAAAAGGGCGAGGTCTTTAGTGAGGAATTTATCCAAACCTACCAGAGTTTTAAATTTAAATCTGAGGTATTCCCTTGGGAGAGCCGCCCACACCCCTTTGAATTTAAAACCACCTATTCTTGCTAATGCGTAAAAGAGGCAGTTCTTTTAAGGATAGCTACAGCAAATTTAAGCTTTTTATGCGGGCTGTTAAAATCATTGCCCGTTTCTTTAAAAAACGCTAATTAAGGATGGCCATGAAAGAGATAGTCTTAGCTTTATTTGTACTTTTATTGGGTGTGGGCTGTGGGTTTAAGGCAGATAAACATGCAGAAGGGCCTATTCCATTTTCTTATTACGAGTCTAATGAAAAGCCACAGCCTAAAAACCATTTATTGGTTTTATTAGCCCCTATGCACATCACTTTTAGTAAAAATGTACCCGCTAATATGCAACAAGGCTTTAAAGATTCCATGCTCGATCAAATCCAGATGATTTTAGAAAAAAGGGGTTTTTCTGTTGCAGTAGCCCATACACCTCTTAGCGCTACTGAACAAGATCAAGGGTATGTTCTTGTAGAAGTGAGTGGAGATGTTAAGGTTTTAGAAGACATTAGTTTAAGGGAGGATAGATTACGCAATGGGGGGCTTGAGGGTAAAAATAGCAATTTGTCTATGGGCTTTTTAGAGCTTAAAATTCTAGAACCTAAGAGTCAAAAGGCTCTAGATCAAGCTAGTTTAGAATTGCCCGGTTATCAGGTAAGAACGCGGGTTACCGTGCGCCAAGAAAGAACTTCATCGGGGGGTTATATGCCTGTTAGTGTGGTTACGCCTATACATGGTAGCGGATTTGATAGCAATGTGTATCAGATTTTATCACAGATTTATGCCCAAGGGGTTGAGAAAATCAGCCGCAAACTTAGAAGCGATGATCTCATGCGCTATAACTATTTAGTGCAAAAATTTAAAAAGAGCCATTAGGGTAAATCCTCTTGCAGGTGTAATACCTGCGTACCAAAGTCAGTATCAATTTCTACGCGCAGTGCCCCCTCACAAAAGACTTCATAGCGCATTTTTTCATGCAAACTCAAAACATAGCTAGGTAAAATAGGCAAGAGAGCGCAATGACCGCGGTTTAAGCTAATTTTATTGATATGCACTTGTTTAACCAGTGCTTCAATTTCTAAAATGTGTTTGGTGCGGTAAACTCCATACTTTTTACTCCAAGAAGTATAAGGTTGTCTTTGGCTAAAAAAGAGGGCTTGAACGGGGTTTTTGGGTAGTTGCATTTGCTCTTCTCTGAGTAACTGCTCACCGGTTGGCAGAGCCAAAAGAGGGACAAAAAGAAAACAAAGAAAACGGATCAATTATTCTCGCTACCAAAATTGCGATCTAAAATTGAGCGGATTTTCACAACGCTTTGTTGATCGGCATGGAAGAAAATCTCTACGCGGTTATTTTGCATGCGTTCCTCTAGGCTGTTATTAGGGACAATGGGATCATTCTTGCCATAGGAGGTAAAAGAGAGTTTTTGCGGATCGATTCCATCGCTAAGCAAGACTTTCATGACTTTGTAAGCACGGCTAGCAGCAAGGGCGTAGTGATCTTTAAACCTTGAATTGGAGGGGAGGGGTGTATTATCTGTAAACCCGCGTACATTAATGTCTACTTGATCGGGGAGTGCGTGGATAATCTTAGCGATGCGGTGGATATACTCGCGCATAGTCGCATTGATCGTATCATCATAAGAATTTTCAAAAAGAAGAGAAGAGGGTAGCTTTAAAACCACACCTTGGGCTATTTGTTCTAAAATCGCGCCTTGTCCTACTTTGCTAATGGTAACTTGGGAGCGATTAGAATTTTCATTAGCTTTACTTGACTCTGTTTCCATGCTAGTTTGAGTATCCCCCGGAGCGGGTGGAATGGTGATAACAGGTTGCACAGAATCAGGTCTAGGTGCATAATCAAAGATTTTAAGAAATTCTTTTTTTAACGCCTTAACCTTAGATTTATTCACCACAGAAATGGCATAAAGCGCGATAAAAAGCGCTAGTAATAAAGAGAGAAAATCAGCATAAGGAACAGCCCAGCGCTCTCCAGCAGGGCATTCAACCGGTTTAGCTTTTTTAGCAGCCATTATTCAAACTGCGACTTTTTAGGTTCGCCCGGGGCGATATAATTTAAAAGCTTCATCTCTAAATCCCGTGGGTTATCCCCATTGGCAATCCCTACAATGCCCTCTAAAATCACCACTTTTTCTTTAAGAATGTCTTTAGCCTTGCTTTTAAGTTTATTACCAAAAGGACCAAAGAGCGCATAAGCACAAGTAATTCCGGTTACGGTTGCTGTAAAGGCCCCAGCGATGCCTAGCGCCATTGCTTGGGGGTTATCTAGTTTTTGCAAGGCAAGCATCAAGCCTAGCACCGCCCCCACTAACCCAAAAGTAGGCGCTGACTCGCCAGCTGTGATCCAATAATGCGCCGCGCCGTGATAATACTCTTCTAACTCTTCAATGGCTACATCTAGGCTTTCTTGCACAGATTTAATATCCTTACCATCAACAATCATAGAAAACCCATTGCGGGTAAAATCATCCTCAATCTGGCTAACTTTAGACTCAAGCGAGAGTACCCCATCTTTTCTAGCCATTGTAGAAAACTCTACGATATTTCTAATCGTCTCTTGCAAATCAACCTTTGGGTTTAAAAACACAATTTTAATTTCTTTAAAAGCAGCCTTAACATAGCGGGCATGGGTACTGACCATAGCCGCACATAGCGTAGTGGGTACAATGATGATAATAGAGCTTAAATGCACCACATGGATAGGGTTACCCCCCTCTAACAAATCCCCCACAGAAATAGCCGTAAGGGCTAAAATCACACCCAAGAGTGATGATAAATCCATAAAACTACTGCCCTTTCTTAATTATTGCGGGTAATCGCTCAGGGTTTTAATGCCATTTTCCCCGCACACACGGCATTTTACATTTCTTTGTACGCTAATTTTTCTAAATTCCATGTTTTTGGTATCCACATGCAAAACTTGGTTAGTCAAAAGCGGAAAACCTAAGAAATATTTAATCGCCTCTGAAGCTTGGATACAGCCTACAATACCGGGTACCACCCCAAAGAGTCCGGCTTTAAACATGCCCTGTGCTTTTAATTCAGGAGGCTCTTCAAAGACACAGGCAAAACAAGCCGTTCTTTTAGGTAAAACCGTTATCGTCTGTCCGCGGTGTTTGAAAATCCCGGCGTGGCTAAAGGGTTTGTTAGCTAGTACGCAAGCATCGTTGATTAAAAATTTACCCGCAAAATTATCTGTTGCGTCAATGACAAAATCGTAGTTTTGGATAATTTTAAGAGCGTTAGAGGCGTTGAGTTTATCAAAGTAAGTTTCCACTTGAGTCTCTGGATTAAGAGCAAGCATTTTACGCTCGGCTGATTGTACTTT
Source organism: Helicobacter suis (assembly GCF_902196135.1). Lineage (GTDB taxonomy): Bacteria > Campylobacterota > Campylobacteria > Campylobacterales > Helicobacteraceae > Helicobacter > Helicobacter suis_A. The sequence continues at coordinate 116,092 of NZ_CABIKE010000003.1, forward strand.
TGAACTATTAATTTCGGCTGTGGTGTGGATAATTTGGCGCTGTAAGTTGCTTAATTCAATAATATCAAAATCTAATACCCCAATGCGCCCAATCCCGGCTGCGGTTAAATACATCGTATTAGGCGAGCCTAGCCCTCCTGCTCCAATGACAAGTACGCTAGCCTTTAATAATTTTTCTTGCCCCTCCTCCCCTACATCTTCAAGCATCAAATGCCGTTTATAACGCTCTTTTTGTTCCTCTGTCATTACAGTCCTTAAGGGTTGATATGTGCAATCCAAGCCCGCATGTGTGGTTGTTCGGCTTTTAAACTAGTGGGCTGTCCATGCCCGGGATAAAGGGGTTTGTCCTCGCTTTGTAAATCCTGAAAGCGTAGCAGAGAGGCGCGCATTTCCTTAGGATCAGAAAAGGGAAAGTCATAGCGACCAATGCTTCTATAAAAAATAAAATCCCCGCTGAAAAAAGCCCCACCCACTTCTATCATGCAACAGCCCGGGGTATGCCCCGGAAAATGCCAGTAAGTAATGGGGATAGTTGCTATTTCAAAGCTATAAGAACTTTTAGTGCACTCTATGCCTATTATATCCTCTTCTTTACACGGGGTAAGGCCTAAATTAAAACAATCAGAGGTGAGCATGAAAACATCAGCCTGAGGGGCATAAAGAGGTACAAGGGGCCAAGCTTTTTTAAGTGCATGGGCATCCCAGATATGATCATAATGCCCGTGTGTGATGAGAATGGCCAAAGGGTTTTTGCTTTTTTCAAGCACCCAAGAAGTAGCCCCCAGCCCCGGATCAATAACTAAATCTCCTTGCTCAAGGCGCAAAATATAACAATTTGTTTGCGTATCCCCAAAGGCTTGGACTTGAATTTGCATTAAAAATCCTTTGCTCCATTCTAACAAATTTTTAGCCAAAGTGCAATAGCCATTTTTACTCAATAAAGGGGCTATAGATACCATAAAATGCTTGGATATGTTTAACTTAATTTCTTTTTATAAACTAAAATAGACCTGTAAAATTGTAAATACCTAGAACTAGTGTTTATTTTTAAAACCTGTATTGCGTAAATGTTTTTTAATGTTGGCTAGCGCTCTAAGATCACTTGGTGAAACGGGGATAAAAATGCGTTGGAGTTTGTTAGGTGAAACTAGCATGGAATGCTTCGATCTCTTTTTAAATAGCCAACCATTTTTCACTAGATTTCGGATTAAATCATTGACATCTTTATTAGAGCTGTAATGTACGGACACTTTATTTGCCTGCTATAGTGTTTGTGGCTATTTTAACCAAAAAAGTAAATGCAAAAACTTGTGTTTAAAAACGATCTAAGTTAATGGATATAATAACAGCAGACTTTTATTAAAGTTTGGGGAGATTCTATGTTCTTTAAAAAATCTAATCCTAGAAATCATCCTGATTCTGCACCGCTTAGCACGCACTTAGCTATTTCCTACAATAATCTTAAAAATGCTCCAAAACCGGAAGGTTCTTTACTCATCGCTTTTATTCCGGCAACTCTTCTTTTTAAAGAGGTGGTCAATACACTTGAGAGTCAATTTAACCATATCCCCACCCGTCTTGTTTTGCAAACAGCCGGGCAAATTGGAGGCTCTAAGCAGGATTTTTACCACCTCAATTCTGAACCCATTCTGATTACTATTTTTGATTCAAGATTGTTTAAACAGGTAGAGTCGTTCATGGTAGATACTCTTTGTGAGGATATCCAAAAAGCACAAGTGCACATGGATTTAGAAACGCGCAAGAACAAGATCAAAACCATTATTGAGCAAAAAGTCCGCCCACGAATGTATGTTGGCTTGCTAGATACTTTTATTTTAACCTACTTCCCCGGACTTACCGCCTCTGAGAATTTCTTTTTAGAAGCACTCATAAAATCTAATATACCCTTGAGTAATTTAGTAGGCGGGAGTGCGGGAGGAAAGTTAGATTTTAAAGAATCTTATCTAGCATTAAATGGGCGTATTAGCGCACAAGAGGCGGTTTTAATCTACTGCAAGCTAAATCAAGGGTATCACTATGAGGTCTTCACTACCCATAATTTTGAAAAGACGCCCACCTCTTTTTTAATTGGGGAATATGTACCAGAACTCAGGCAGGTCAAGTCTTTTTTAATAGGTAATGAGTTGGTGAGCGCTGTAGATGCCCTTTGTGCCCATTTTGAATGTACTCCAGAAAATTTAGCCAATGCTTTAGTGGGTTATACTTTTGCGGTAGAGATTTTAGGGCAAATTTTTATCCGATCAATTGGGACTTTTAATGCTGATAAAAGCATCACTTTCTTTTGTGATTTATATTTTGGTGAAAGCCTAATTTTAGTGAAGGCTACTAATTTTATACAAAGCACTTTAAAGGCGTATCAAGAATTTGCTAAGGGTAGAGAGGCTGTGGCCATTTTAGCTAATGACTGTGCTTTGCGCCGGATTAATAACCAAAAGGATTTGCCCGGATTTTCTGTTTTTGATAATTGCCCCATTAGTGGATTTTCCTCCTTTGGGGAAATATCTAATAACTTGCACCAAAACCAAACCCTAGTCGCTCTTTGTATTTTTCAAGGCGAACCAAGCAAGGAAGGCAATAAAGAGTTTTTGATCCATTATAGAAACACGCTATCTTATTATGAGCAAATTAGGCATAACTATTTAGAAAGGGTTATTACTATTAAAAATACCTTGTTGGAACAATACGAGGGGTATAATCAAGTTGCCGGGATCAATCACGCCTATTTAAAAGAAATTGCAACAAAGGCTACGGCTAACCAGACTTATGTTAACGCGGTTAGAGAAGAGATGCTTAAATTACAAAACTCTATGTCTAGCTTAGAAAATTTATCCATACACTCTCTTCAACCGTGGGAACGATTAATGGTAACATTGCAGAGGTTTCTAATGCTTTACGAAAAATTGATCGCGTGTCTTATCAAACTAATTTATTAGCCCTTAATGCAGCTATTGAGGCAGCTAGAGCAGGTGAGCATGGAAGAGGCTTTGTAGTGGTGGCTGATGAGGTGGGTAATTTAGCTAGTAGTGTGCAACAACGATTAGAGGAAATCGGGGTTACTTTTTCCTCTATGAATGAGGCGGTTAAAAATATTGAGGGTTCATCTAAGGCAGTGCTAGATTCGGCTAATCAGAATAATGTAAGTTTAGATGAGCTTAGTCAAGCCGTACTATCCTTACAAACCCAATCAGAGCAGATGGAGCAAATCGCCCAAAAAAGTCTGCAAGATATTTCACGAATCCAAGAACAAGTTGAAGGGATTAGAGAGAGTATCCGCAAGAATAAAGAACTCATTAGTAGACTCTTGCCTGTTAGAGAAACTAAGACCTCTTAAAGATTTGTTATACTTAGCAAATGCCTACACGCGGGTTATGCCCGTGTTTATACCGCTACGCCTAAAAAACCTAATTTAAGGATTAAAAATGGGCATGTCGCAATTTTTAAGTATCTTTCTTTTTATAAGCTTATTGTATTCTCAAGATCAAGTGATTTTAAAAGAGGCAGAGATAGCCTACAAGTCTAAGGATTATCCAAAGGCCTTTAAACTTTATAAACAGATGGCTAAAATAGGGGATGCGCAGGCTTTTTATCATTTAGGGTTGATGTATGATTTGGGGCAGTATGTGGATTTAGACCGCGATAAGGCCATTGAATACTTTAAAAAAGCAGGAAAAATGGGCGTGGTGGATGCTTATCTTAAATTAACAGACAGGGCCATAGACTTTAGGGGAGTTTCTTGCAAAGAGGCCTTTATCTATTATCAAAAAGCTTTAGATTTAAATCAAAAAAGGGCAGATGTTTATAAGAGTTTAGGGAATTTTTACTTATCTGCAACATCAATGGCAGATTGCCCCGCAGATTATAATGCATATCCAGACAAAGACGACCGGTACTACCAAAAAGGCATGTTTTATCTTGAAAAGGCTGGGGAAATGGGTAACTTTACAGCCTACATACGTTTAGGAAACGGATATCGTCGTGGCGATCCTGGATTTGTGCGGAGTTATAAAAAAGCTAAGCAATATTTTCTAAAGGCCGCAGAAGTGTTAGAAAAGGCAGGAGAAAAAGGCGATTCTCAGGCCTATAACGAATTAGGTTTGCTTTATAAAGATTATGATGATGATCCGCAAGATATCCTAAGCGATGGGCATAAATCGGTTGCTTATTTCCAAAAGGCAATTGCTTTAGGAAATACTGAAGCCTATGTACACATGGGAGAGTATTATGAGTATGGGAGTTCAACGGTGTATAGAGATGATGATAAGGCCAAATGGTATTATCAAAAAGCAGGGGAACTTGGGAATGCACAGGGGTATGCAAAATTGGTATCAATGTATCAAGGAGGAGTGTATCAAGGAGGAGGAGTGGGGTTACTCAGAAAAGGCATGGAGTACTTAGAAAAAGCGGGGGCTTTAGGGGATGGGTATAGCTATGAAAAATTAGGGAATATCTATTATTATGGCCGTCCAACTATGTGGGCAGATGATCCTTATGCTCCCCATATCCCTAAAAACTACAAAAAAGCCGCGCAGTACTTTCAAAAATGTATCAATATGGGCGTTGCTCATTGTTATTATGATCTTGCCGGCATGTATAAAAAAGGCTTAGGTGTACCCAAAAATTTAAAAAAGGCTGAAGCCTTAGCAGAACATGCACGAGATATTTTTTGCGATAAAGGAATGGATGATCTTTGTGAGGGAGATACAGAGGGAGATACAGAAGAATAGTTGGTTTTTAGGTGTGATTGAAAGATCATTTTTTAAACAAGCCCACAAACAAGGGCGCTAACTTTTCCTAAGATCACTTAAAGATTTTTAGGCTATAATAGCCCTTTTTTTAGCGTAAATTTTTATAAAGGGAAAAAGTGCCAACTATCAACCAGTTGATCCGCAAAGAGCGAAAAAAAATCCTAAAAAAAACTAAATCTCCGGCTTTGGTAGAGTGCCCACAAAGGCGCGGGGTTTGTACCCGTGTTTATACCACCACACCTAAAAAACCTAACTCAGCCTTGCGCAAAGTTGCAAAGGTGCGTTTGACTAGTAAATTTGAAGTCATTAGCTATATTCCGGGTGAGGGGCATAATTTACAAGAACACTCCATTGTATTAGTGCGCGGAGGAAGGGTTAAAGATTTACCCGGGGTGAAATACCACATTGTGCGCGGGGCACTGGATACAGCTGGGGTGAATAAACGATCGGTTTCTCGTAGTAAGTACGGGGCTAAAAAAGCCAAAGCAGGGGCTGAGAAAACAGCTAAAGGAACAAGTAAAGGAAAAAAATGAGACGGAAAAGAGCACCGGTTCGAGAGGTTTTAGGGGATCCTGTTTACAACAATAAGGTTGTTACAAAATTTATCAACAAAATGATGTATGCGGGTAAAAGAAGCATTGCAGAAAAAATTATCTACGCTGCTTTAAATAAGATTGAGGAAAAGAGCGGGGAAAAGGGCATTGAAGTTTTTGAAAAGGCTTTAGAAAATGTCAAACCTCTAGTAGAAGTGCGATCTAGGCGCGTGGGTGGGGCGACTTATCAAGTGCCGGTAGAAGTGCGGCCTGTGCGCCAACAATCCCTCTCTATCCGCTGGATTTTAGAAGCCACTCGCAAACGAAACGAACGCGCGATGATAGACAAGCTAGCTAATGAATTAATGGATGCAGCTAGCGATAAAGGCGCAGCTTTTAGGAAAAAAGAGGAAGTGCATAAAATGGCTGAGGCCAATAAAGCCTTTGCCCACTACCGCTGGTAAGGATAAACATGCCACGCAGAACCCCTTTAGAAAAAATCAGAAATATCGGGATTGCCGCCCACATTGATGCGGGAAAAACCACCACCTCCGAGCGGATTTTGTTTTATACGGGCGTGAGCCATAAAATTGGTGAGGTGCATGACGGCGCGGCTACTATGGACTGGATGGAGCAAGAAAAAGAGCGCGGGATTACAATTACCTCAGCGGCTACAACTTGCTTTTGGAAAGAACATCAAATTAATTTGATAGATACCCCCGGGCATGTGGATTTTACCATTGAAGTGGAACGATCCATGCGTGTTTTAGATGGCGCTGTGGGTGTGTTTTGCTCAGTAGGTGGCGTACAACCCCAGAGTGAGACTGTATGGCGTCAGGCAAATAAATACGGCGTACCCCGCATTGTATTTGTCAATAAAATGGATCGCATCGGGGCTAATTTTTACAATGTAGAAAGCCAAATTAAAGAACGACTCAAGGCTAACCCTGTGCCTATTAATCTTCCAATTGGAGCAGAAGATACCTTTGAGGGTGTGATTGATTTAGTGGCAATGAAGGCCATTATCTGGAATGATGAAACTATGGGCGCTAAATATGAGATTCAAGAAATCCCCTCTGATTTGCAGGCTAAAGCAGAGGAGTACCGCGAAAAACTCTTGGAGGCAGTAGCCGAACAAGATGAGGCTTTAATGGAGAAGTATTTAGCGGGTGAGGCACTCAGTGTTGCAGAAATTAAACAAGGCATTAAAAAGGGCTGTTTGGGCATGAGTCTTATTCCTATGCTTTGTGGTTCTTCTTTTAAAAATAAGGGGGTGCAAACTCTCTTAGATGCTGTGATTGATTATTTGCCCGCACCCACAGAAGTAGCCGACATTAAAGGAGTCGATCCTAAAAACGAGGAAGAGGTGCATGTGCAAAGTAGCGATACAGGCGAATTTGCCGGGCTAGCCTTTAAAATCATGACCGATCCATTCGTGGGGCAATTAACCTTTGTGCGGGTGTATAGAGGTAATTTAGAATCAGGCAGTTATATTTACAACTCTACAAAGGATAAAAAAGAGCGTGTGGGGCGGCTTTTAAAAATGCACTCTAACAAGCGCGAGGATATTAAAGAGGTGTATGCGGGTGAAATCTGTGCCTTTGTAGGGCTTAAAGAGACTTTAACCGGTGATACACTTTGTAGCGAAAAAGATCCGGTAATTTTAGAGCGCATGGAATTTCCAGAGCCAGTAATTCATATCGCCGTAGAGCCTAAGACCAAAGCCGATCAAGAAAAAATGGGTGTGGCTTTGGGCAAATTAGCAGAGGAAGATCCTAGCTTTAGAGTGATGACACAGGAGGAGACCGGACAAACTCTAATTGGAGGCATGGGCGAGTTACACCTTGAAATTATTGTAGATCGCCTCAAGCGCGAATTTAAAGTGGAGGCAGAAGTAGGTGCCCCTCAAGTGGCCTTTAGAGAGACCATTAGAAGCGCGGTACAAAAAGAGCATAAATACGCCAAACAATCCGGTGGACGCGGGCAGTATGGGCATGTTTTTATCAAGTTAGAGCCTAAAGAACCCGGTACCGGCTATGAATTTGTCAATGAGATTAGCGGGGGAGTCATTCCTAAGGAATATATCCCCGCTGTGGATAAGGGCATACAAGAAGCGATGCAAAGCGGGGTTTTAGCGGGCTATCCGGTGGTAGATTTTAAAGTAACGCTTTATGATGGCAGTTATCACGAGGTGGATTCCTCTGAAATGGCGTTTAAAATTGCCGGTTCTATGGCGTTTAAAGAAGCTTGCCGGGCGGCTAACCCTGTGCTTTTAGAGCCCATGATGAAGGTGGAGGTAGAAGTACCTGAGGAGTATATGGGCGATGTGATTGGGGATTTAAACCGCCGCAGAGGCCAGATTAATGCCATGGATGATAGATTAGGGCTTAAAATTGTGGATGCTTTTGTGCCCTTAGTAGAAATGTTTGGTTATTCTACAGACTTGCGCTCAGCCACGCAAGGGCGAGGGACTTATTCTATGGAGTTTGATCATTACGGCGAAGTACCCGCCAATATCGCTAAGGAAATTGTTGAAAAAAGAAGTAGGTAGTACTTAGGCTAGGAGATTGGCATGGTTTTACTCATTGACATGCAAGAAAAGTTATTTTCTGTTATGACTGAGTCTGCTAGCCTACTAGAAAATTGTTTGCGCTTTTTAAAAATTGCCCAAGAACTTGGCGTTTCTATCCAAGCAAGCGAACAAAACCCGGCTAAGTTAGGCACTACTTTAGAACCACTCAGGCCTTTTATTAAAAATACCACCACTAAAGAAAGTTTTAGCGCCTATCCAGTTTTGTCTATCCCTAAAGACCCTTTATATATTCTAGGTATTGAAACCCATGTATGTGTCTATCAAACAGCAAAAGATTTTCTAAAACAAGGGTTTGAAGTTAGTTTGTTAGCAGATTGTACCAGCTCTAGGGATTTACAAAACAAGAACCTAGCCTTAGAAGATTTAAGGCATTTAGGTGCGCGGGTGGTTTCTGTTGAGATCGTAGCTTTTGAATGGCTACAAACCTACACCCATCCATGTTTTAAAGCCATCTCTAAAATCATTAAATAGTTTGAGAATTAAAAGAGCATAGAGAGTCTAGCTTAGTAATTTCTACGCCTAAGAAAATCTAGCCAAAATTTGTCATTAGCCAGTAACACAAAAAAAGAGGCAGAGGGATAAATAGGTTAATTTTTTGTGTGTAAAATCTTTTTGCGCTCATATTTGCAATATTTATCTTATGAGTAGAAAGGAGAACACATGGCTAAAAAAATGAAAGCTGCTATTGTAAAGAAATTTGGAGGCCCGCTTTTTGTAGAGGAAGTAGACATTCCTCAAGTACATGAAGGAGAGGTGCTGGTTAAGATTGAGGCGTGTGGGGTGTGCCATACTGATTTACACGCCGTAGATGGAGATTGGCCTGTTAAACCTAAACTTCCTTTAATCCCCGGACATGAAGGTGTGGGTTATGTGGTGGAAGTGGGCAAGGGGGTTAAACACATTAAAGAAGGCGATGCAGTAGGCATTCCTTGGCTTTATAGCGCATGTGGGCATTGTGATCACTGCATGGCTGGCTGGGAGACGCTGTGTGAGCACCAAGAAAATGGCGGGTATTCAGTTAGTGGCGGGTATGCAGAATATGCTCTAGCAGATGCTAATTATGTTGGCGTACTTAAAAAAGATACAAATTTTTTAAACATCGCGCCCATTCTTTGTGCAGGTGTTACGGTTTATAAGGGCCTTAAAATGACAGAGGCCAAACCCGGGCAATGGGTAACTATCTCTGGTATTGGCGGTCTAGGACACTTGGCCGTGCAGTATGCTAAGGCGATGGGCTTGAATGTAGCCGCTGTAGATGTTGCAGAGGACAAATTAGAGTTAGCTAAAAAATACGGCGCAAGTGTGGTGGCCAATGCCAAAGAATTAGGCGAGCAGGGCACTATTGATAAAATTATCCAAGAAACAAACGGGGGTACACATGGCGTACTAGTTACTGCTGTGCATCCGGTGGCTTTTAAACAGGCATTAGGATTTGTGCGTCGTGGCGGGACTGTGGCGATGAATGGGCTTCCTCCAGGGGAGTTTCCCGTTAATATTTTTGACATGGTTTTAAATGGGATTACTTTGCGTGGCTCTATTGTGGGTACGCGACTAGATCTGCAAGAGGCGATTAATTTTGCTGAAGATCAAAAGGTCAAAGCCCATGTTGCACCTGCCAAACTAGAAGACATCAACGCGATCTTTGAGCGCATGAAAAAAGGCGGCATTGATGGGCGTATGGTGCTTGATTTTAGAAACTAGGAGTTTGCATGAGTGCTTATAAAGACAGCAAACAAATTTTTAAATCCCGCTATGAAAATTACATTGGCGGGGAGTGGGTTAAACCTCTTAAGGGAGGGTATAAAGCCAATAAAAGCCCCATTGATGGGAGTGTTTTGTGTGAAGTGCCTCTATCTAGTCCAGAAGATGTAGATAAAGCCCTAGATGCTGCTCATAAGGCCAAAGATGCATGGGCAGCTACTTCTGTGGAGGCAAGATCTAATCTCTTACTTAAAATTGCTAATCGCATTGAAGCTAATCTTGAAAAGATCGCCTATGCTGAAACTTGGGATAATGGCAAACCTATCCGTGAAACCCTGAATGCAGACATTCCTTTAGCTATCGATCATTTCCGCTATTTTGCAGGTTGTATCCGTGCCCAAGAGGGGTGTATTAGTGATATTAGTAAGGATATGGTTGCCTACCATTTCCACGAACCTTTAGGGGTGGTAGGTCAGATCATCCCTTGGAATTTCCCTATTTTGATGGCTGCTTGGAAACTAGCTCCCGCTTTGGCTGCAGGCAATGCTGTTGTTATCAAGCCTGCCTCACCCACACCTGCTAGTATTTTGGTACTCTTTGAGATTATCGGGGATTTGTTGCCTGCAGGCGTGGTCAATATTGTTAATGGCAATGGCGGACAAATTGGCAAACACTTAGCCACAAGCCCTAAAATTGCTAAAGTGGCCTTTACCGGATCAACAGCGGTAGGAAGGCAAATCATGCAATTTGCAACAGAAAATATTATTCCCTGCACCCTAGAGCTAGGAGGCAAGAGCCCTAATATTTTCTTTCCTGATATTTGCGAACATGAAGACGCGTTTTTGGATAAAGCCATTGAGGGTTTGGTGCTTTTTGCGTTTAACCAAGGTGAGGTGTGTACTTGCCCCTCAAGAGCGCTTGTACATGAAAAAATCTATAATGATTTTATGCAAAAAGTTTTAGAACGAGTCAAGGCCATTAAAGTGGGCAATCCTTTAGACTTAGAAACCATGATGGGTGCACAAGTAGATGAAAACCAAGTCAACACCATTTTAAACTACATTAAGATCGCCCATGAAGAGGGCGCGGAGTGTCTGATTGGTGGGCAGAGAAACCACATTGCAGGGCTTGAAAAGGGGTGTTATATAGAGCCTACCATTTTTAAAGGGCATAATAAAATGCGCATTTTCCAAGAGGAAATTTTTGGCCCTGTTTTGGCACTGACTACTTTTAAAGATGATGATCAAGCCCTAGAGATTGCCAATGATACGCTATTTGGTTTAGGGGCTGGGGTGTGGACTAGAGATATTAATCGTGCTTATCACTTTGGTCGCTCCATCAAAGCCGGGCGGGTGTGGACTAACTGCTACCATGCCTATCCTGCCCATGCAGCCTTTGGAGGATACAAACAAAGCGGGATTGGGCGCGAGACACACAAGGTCATTTTAGAGCACTACCAACAGATTAAAAACCTTTTGGTAAGTTATAGCATCAACAAATTAGGATTCTTTTAATGGGTGTGCCAAAGGTTATCCTGACAGAGGAGGCTAGAGCCTTGATCCAAGAACTCAAGGCTTTGCATCCAGACTTTATTTTTTATCAGTCTTGTGGTTGCTGTGATGGGAGTGTTGTTTATGTCTATGATCGGGCTGATTTTAAGCTAGGCGATAATGATATTTGCTTAGGCTCTGTGGGAGGGGTGGAGTTTTACATGCACAAGAACCAATATGCATACCAAAAACACACCCAGCTTATTTTAAGCGTCAAGCCCATAGAAGCCAGCGAGTATTCTTTAGAGTATGGCATGGGTAAGAGTTTTGAGATCAAGAGCCGTTTATTCACTTCTGAGGAACTTAAGGCGATAGAACAAGAGTAACTAAAGCTATCACTTTAAGCGCCTGATCTTTATCTACAAACCGGGTACATCTTGCCTTCTTAAAGAAGTAGCCTTACTTTGAGTTGGGGAAACCAGCATGCTTACAAACTAAGAACAAATAAAATATAACAAGGGGGTTAATGAGGTTATTAAGAATTTCAAAAGGCTATTTATGCTAGAACGCAAGTTTCTTGTTAAATTTCACAAGGGAGTTTGTTTGCGTGGATTGCTTATTTTTAAATAAAAAAGTTAAATCTTTTGGAGTTTCAAACTCTTTCAAACTCTTTCAAAAACACCCCCTCTAGTCTAGGTTATAGATTTTTCCGCCTCTCTTTTACCCCATTTGGCTCTTTTAGTGCTGTTTTAAAATCAAGCAAAAGGGGGGTTGTTGAAAGACAAACCCAAAAAAGGAGGAGGCAATGCAACCTTTAGAGTTTTTGCGCTTAGACACTAGCTAGAAGTGGTTTAAAATTTAAAGAGGCTAGGCTATTTAGCTGTGGTGAGCAAAGGTAGAATTGAAAAAATCATTTCTTATTTTTGTAATATTCTAGTGCTAGCACCTCCCGCGCTAGTTTTTTAGACTACAACAAACTCCCCAAAATCCTTTTAACAACCGCTAAGTTAATAGTCCATAATCCTACCTAGTAAATCCTTAGAATGGATTAGAGAAGAATCCATGTCGCCTCAATGTATTAAATCTCTTGCTACACACGATTCAGACATTACTCCTCATGTGATTGAGTTATAAGTGCAATAACAACATTAAAAATTTGCTTTCTTATTAAATATCTTATTATTTTACATCTTACAAAGCACATTAATAAAAGAGTATTTATATTTTTTATGTTGGCTTAGGTTTTAATGATGTTTTAGTTTCCCTTAAGTTTTGTTGGTTAGTATTACGATATGTTATATTTTGATGATAAATATACGCAACACGCTACACATTTTGCTACCACAAACCAAAAAACTTACTTAACTCATTTTGTCCTTTATGCAACCGGATTTTTAGAAAACACCACTAGCTCCGGCGCAGGACCTTAAGCCTAAAGGAATTGGATGCAAAATTCTCCTTTCTCAAGTGTAGCAACTAAATTTGTTCTTCTAACCTTCATCTTTTTAGGGAGTTTCTGGTTTTTTGCCCCCTCTCTTAAAGCGTTTGATTATAAGATCGGGGCTAAGGCCGTACAAACTTCTCAAGTTGGCTTTAATCAAGCGCCTATGAATCGCAACAAAGGGATTTATCCCATGCAACAATATGGCACAGTTTCGGGCTTTTTAAATGTAGATTTTAATCTATTGCCTAAAAAATTAAACAGCCACAGCTTAAAAGTTGGGATTGGGGGCATGGCAGGTGGGGTCTTTTTTGATAGTACCCGTAAATTGCATGGAGGGAGTAAGATTTATGATTACTACGGGTTTTATGACGGGTATTTAGGCGGGGCTTCTAATATTTTTTCTGAAGATGACATCGTAACGGCAAATGGCAAGGAGCGCAGCCTAGCCAAAACCTATATCTTTAGCGATGCTTTCATTGAGTATAAATATAAAGATTTCTTTGGGATTAAAGGAGGGCGCTACACCTCTACTATGCCCTATAGGAGCGGAAAAACTCAGGGTTTTGAAGTTTTTGGAGAATACAAACACACCCGCCTTATCTGGTTTAGCTCTTTTGGGCGGGCTATTGCAGGTGGTGGGTTTTTGATTAACTGGTATGCACCCCGTACTTCTTATAGTGGCAACTGGAGCAGAAACGCACAAGGTGGCTGGACTCACCATGGTTATCAACTTTCTTATGGTACGCATGCGCTCCGCTTAATCTATAACAAACATAAGCTTTTAGCCGAATTTTTCTACTATTTTTCGCCCAAAATGTTTAACGCACCGGGTTTTAGTTTAGTGTGGGATAGCGATCCTAACTTTTCTGAAAAAGGCTTTCGTTCCCAAACCCGCCTCATTGCTTTCTTTCCGGTCTATGAGCCTTGGATGGTGGTTAATAGTAGCGGCGCACCCATTTATAAATACGATAGACCCGTTACTGCCAATGGCCAAAGCCTAATTATCCGCCAGCGTTTTGATTACAATAACTTTTATTTGGTCGGCACTTTTTATAAAAACTTTGGGAATACTAATGCTTATGTGGGCAACATGGGTAACCCGTCTGGGGTGTTAATGGGAGGTAGTAGCATGTATGCAGGTGGCTGGGGCAGTGCTATTACAGGCGATGCAGTAACAGGTTCTATTGCCTATGGTGGTACGCATTTTAAGAAAAAATTTACTTGGAAAATGCAGTGGCAGTGGACAAGCGCGCCAGTTTCTTATGAAGGGCGTTACATGCTCACCTTAGAATATGTCTTTAACCAGTGGATTCGCGCAGCTATTGATCTAGCCTATTATGGTGTCCACACTAATAAGGGTTATCAAGCCGGGCTTAATGGATTTTGTAACCCTGCAATAACTTATTGTGGTGGAGGTTATCAGGATAGAAGTGCCTTTTATAACAACCTTATCGTTTCCTTTTAAACTTTAAACCTTAATCTTTAATACTAGAGGGGGCTACCCCTCAAGGCATACTCCCGCATATTAAGCTAAAGGATTGATAGGATCATCATAGGCTAGGCTAGCGCTCTATATTCTCTACTCCAAGAGTTGAGCCCTTACTCTGATGATTGTAGAATCTAGCATGTGCCTTAATGCTTTGACTAAGCTTGCGGGCTTTAGTGCGCAATTGGTAAGCCAAACCCCTAGATTAAAAATGTGATAAAAACAATCGTGGCTAAGTTGGCATAAGATTTAGAGCTTTTCCTATCAATAAAAAACTTTTAGCATTTTTCTTATTAGTGATTTTAAAGTGTATGATTTCTGTTAAATAACCTAGCCTAGTCTGGAGTGTGTAATGCAATGGTATATCTTCCCCCTTTTCTTTATCATCGCCTTTTGTGCAGGCCTTGTTGATTCTATTGCTGGAGGCGGAGGGCTTATTACAGTGCCCTCACTTCTAGCTTTAGGAATCCCTCCACACATGGCTCTAGCTACCAATAAATTACAAAGCAGTTTTGGTAGTTTCATGGCTGCTTTTAATTTCTTTCTGAAAGGATTAGTCTCTTTTAAAGAGTTAGCTTTAGGGATACTCTTTATAGGTCTTGGGGCAGGTGCTGGGAGTGTTTCTATCTTGCATCTTAAAACAGATATTTTACGCGTACTCATCCCTATTTTTCTAAGCTGTATTTTTATCTATACTCTATTTGCTCCCAAAGTAGGCGAGGAAGATAGGCATGCTAGGCTTAAACCGCCTCTTTTTTATAGTGTCTTTGGCTTTGGGCTAGGATTTTACGATGGCTTTTTTGGCCCCGGCACAGGTTCTTTTCTTACTTTTTCTATAGTTGCGCTCTTAGGGCTTAACATGAAAAAGGCTACTGTGCACACTAAAGTTCTTAATTTTACGGCTAATTTGATGAGTTTGTTTGTTTTTCTAATTGCTGGGCATGTAATTTACTCTATCGGGCTTTTAATGGGTGCTGGGCAAATGTTAGGGGCGTGGGTGGGCTCTAATTTAGTGGTGCGCAAAGAGGTTAAATTTATCCGCAAAGTGTTTTTATGCGTTGTGGGGGCGACGATTTTAAAACTAATCTGGGATTTGTTACACTAGTTTATTTCAAGGAGCAAGCAATGGATTTTCCATGGTATGTTTTAGCCCTCTCTTTTATTATCGCCCTTTGTGCCGGGTGGGTAGATGCTATTGCTGGAGGCGGAGGGCTGATTACAGTGCCCTCACTCTTGGCTTTAGGAATCCCTCCGCATATGGTTTTAGCCACCCATAAGTTACAGATCTGTTTGGGTCGTTTGAGTGCTATGGTGAATTTCCTTACAAAGGGGTCGTTGCCTCTTAAAGAGGTGGCTTTAGGGGTGGTTTTTATGGCGCTTAGCACTGCTCTGGGCACGCTATTTACCCTGTATCTGACACCAGAAGTACTGCGTATTATCATCCCTATTTTAATGTGTGGCGTTTTTATCTACACCCTATTAGTTCCCAAAGTAGGCGATGAGGATACAAAACCTAAAATCAAACCCGCACTTTTTTATACCGTTGTGATTTTTATTTTGGGGTTTTACGATGGCTTTTTTGGTCCGGGAGCGGGCTCTTTTATCATTTTTGCCTTTGTCGCTTTGCTAGGTTTTAACATGAAAAAGGCGGTGGTGCGCGCAAAAATTATGAGTTTTACAAGCAATATTGTAAGCCTTGTAATTTTTATGGAAGGCGGGCATGTGTTGTGGTCTATTGGGCTTTTAATGAGTGCAGGGCAGATAATTGGGGGGTGGATAGGGTCTAATCTAGTCCTTACCAAAGAAGTTAAATTTATCCGTATAGTGTTTTTATGTGTGGTTGGAGCGACAATTTTAAAATTACTGGTAGCCCTTGGGCATTAGTGGCGCTTACTTCTTTTATCACACGGATTTGTATGTATTTTACTTTATCTTATAACTACATACCTCTTTATACAGTCTTCTAAGCCATTATAAGCTTTAGTCTCCTTTCTCTCCAGCCCTTTGGTAGCATTGCAAGGCTTTTTGAAAATATTGCTTAGCTCTTTGGTGATTCCCTTTTACACCATTTTCTGCTTTATACACCTGCCTAAGCTGATTAAGCATCAGCGCTTCCCATGTCTCCAGCTTTTTTATTATCATAGCAATTTTGCACAAATATTTTTGGAAAGAGAAAACATTTTGGATAGACGGGTTTTTTTGTTTGCTCTATAGGAGAGGCTAATCTGGAAACTATCAAAGATATGGTGAGCCCGCAAAATACCGCCCACTCAACTTAGATTGCTGCCAGAAGTTCTAAAGCATTGTAGTATTGATCAAAAGTGATCTACTTGAACATGGTGGAATTTGATAGTTTGTCAGCATAAAATCAAATTTTAAATCTTTAAACCCATCTTGACTCAAGGTTGAGCCAAATTTAATTCTCTCTGGGTCCTCTCCTTTAATGAGCATATCTGCCTTACAGATCGCATAAGTTTCTGGGTTAACCTCTTGTCCGTATAAACAAATCTCAGCTGTTGATTGCAAATTCTTAATAAAGGCTTTAGACTCAGTGAGCATCCCACCACTCCCACAAGCATTATCATAAATTGAAAAAACACCTTTTAAAATTTGTTCAGATACTGGTTTAAAGATGAGGGTAGCCATTAGAGAAATGATCTCTCTGGGGGTGAAGTGCTCCCCTGCTTCCTCATTATTTTCCTCATTAAACCTGCGGATCAACTCCTCAAACACATAACCCATTCCTAAATTACTCAAACCGGGTTTATCTGAAGTAGGGTTTATGGAAAAATTAACTTTGTTACTGCAAAACTCCTGTATCAGATTAAATAAAATCCCTGCTTGCTCAAGGGTATCTAATTCTGCTTCAAACTTGAATTTATCCAAGATGTCTTTTATAGTGGCGCTAAAGCCGGCTAAATAATTTTTAAAATTATCTTTGAGATTGTCTGGATCATCTAAAAGTGTTTTTAGGGTGAATTGAGATGCATTATAAAATTTTAAACCACTAGCCACGCATAAAAGCGGCGCTTTATCTTCTTCTGACATTTCCTGCTCTTCGCATTTTTTGTTCTTTTCTAGTACCTTTGCTTTTGTAGGTTCTAAGATTGCATCTAAACGCCTAATAACTGTCATTGGTAAAATCACATCTCTATACTTGCCCCTTTTGTAGTGATCTCTAAGCAAGTTAGCGATATTCCAAATAAAATTGATAATGGGCTGAAACTGCGCTTCGTCCATGTTCTCCCCCTTATGAAAAAATAAAAAACATCAAGTCTTGCGCATTTTAACATAAGTTCTAAGAGAGCATCGCAAAAGTCTAAGACTTTTGGTTTTATTTCTAATTTTAACTTGGGGTTGTTGGCTTGGTTAATCCTAAAAGCTATAAATATAGCGCAAATACATGGAATATTGCCGTCTAAAAGTTTCTTGTAGCGTGTAAAGATTATTCCCCTTCCAAGCGCTTCCCTTGTAGTATAGACTGGGCAAAGTGGGGATTTTTATCCCAAATTCTACCCCGTGGTGTTTGATAATATTGGTGCGCAAACCCACATTGACTAAAAATTGAAAATGCGTGCTGTTGATACTGTGTTTTAGGGGGCCTGTGGTTTTTAAAGAAGCGGGGTTGATATTTCCACTCGTGCCAATATCAGCAGTGGGAGTAGAACCATTACAAGGATTGTTGCTATCTGGGATATAGGCACATTCCCCAGAAACAGTGCCAATCACATAACCTTGATTAAAATAGCTGACTTTATTACTCGTCCAAGAATTGCCCGCAAATTGCGCCCCTACAAAAAGGCCAAAGGCAAACTTAGCTTTATTAATGATGTTAAAAAGCATGTCTATTCCAGCCCCATAGGTGTACATATCCACCTTAGCATCGTTAAGATAAAACACACTCACGCGATTAGAAGCTGTGGCATTAGAAAAATTACTATGCCCATAGTCAAAAAAGCCATAATAACGCAACCCAAACCACTTCTTTTTGCCAAAAAATTGTTTGTAGCCTGCTAAAACATTGAGCCCAAACATGGGTTGGTTGCGCCCGGGATTATTAGCATTACTGCTTAACATAGTTGCACTAGACCACACCGCCTTACAATTTCCTAGTACGCATTGATCTCCCCCAACTTGACTAGCATCTGGATTAGACGCACTCAGTACAACGCTGCCTTGTGGGACCTGGAATAATTGCCCATTTTTCTCCCCTACAACCTCTTTATTAGCCCGCCCCACTTCTAAGCCCACTCCAATAAAGGCCGCGCTATTTTCTGCCGGTAAACTAAGGGTACAAACACCCAAAGAAAACCCGATTAGTTTACAACTTCTCTTAAAAGTTAAATTTTTGCTATGAAACATCTCTACTTTCCTTGAATATTATTTATACCTGTTTTTGATGATAAATAATCAGTTTTATAATCTATTTAATATTAATTAGAGATAAATATTAGGCATATTATATTAATTTTGATAAATTTTTAATAAAATATAAGCTTTAAATTTATAAAATTATTACTATATAGCTCATTTCGTAGGATTTACCATGCATTCAAAAAATCATAAAATGTTATCTATCAAACAGAAATGGGGGCATACTATTTGTGCTTTAAGTGTGGCAGGGGCTGGGGCGCTTTTGGCTGAGGAGTCACGGGTGCTAGGTAAGGTAACCACTCTTGGCAAGCGCACCTTTGAGTATAATAATGAAATGAAAATTGGCCGTAAAGAATTACAACAACGACAAAGTAATCAGATCAATGATTTATTTAGAACAAGGGCTGATGTAAATGTTTCTGGGGGAGGGTTAATGGCGCAAAAAATCTATGTGAGGGGCATGGAGAGTCGTTTATTGCGCGTTACTATTGATGGAGCAGCTCAAAATGGGAATATGTTTCACCATGATAGCAACACCATTATTGATCCAGGAATGCTTAAACAAATTGATGTGATTAAAGGCGCGGCTAGTGCTTCAGCTGGACCGGGAGCTATTGCCGGGAAAATGGCGATGGAAACCATCGGGGCAAATGATTTTTTGCGCAAGGGACAAGATTATGGGAGCAGTGCTGCGGTGAGTTTTTACACTAACTTTGGCTACCGTGTTAACACTATCGCGGCTTACCGCGCTGCAAAGTGGGATATTTTAGGTTATTACACTAACCAAAATATTTATTACTACCGCGATGGCAATAACGCTATGAAAAATCTCTTCCACCCCACTTATGATATTAATAATCCGGCTGCAAGCGATAAAGTTATTGGGAGTCCTAGCCAGCAAAACAATATTTTATTTAAAATCAATGGTTATTTTAATGAAAAGGATAGTTTAGCCGTGAGTTATAACATGACGCGCTATGACTCTACTCGTTTATTGCGCCCTAATGCCACTAGTGCTTGGAGTAAGGCTAATGAGCCGGGTACCCAGCCAGCCCCCTTTTTAATTGATTTTGGTAAAGAACTGGCTTATTTGATCAATGTTAATCATAACCTTTCTTTTAAATACAACCATGAAGGAGGAAGTGATTTTAATAAACCCCGTATCAGCGCAACAACCTTTTTAAATGTGCGCAATGGCAATTATAAACCGGTGAATAATCCTTTTGGAGTTACTTCAAATGAGCCCACTAACCCTTATTATATCCAAGAGCTAAATCAATGGTGCGCACTTAATCCTAGTAGTTGTCAGAAAGGTACAATCACTCCCGCACCCGGTGGGGGTTATAATATTAGCGCGAATGCAAGCGGGCAACAAATGATTCCAAAATATAAAGCCTATGATATGACTCCTCCTAATGCACAAAATCCCCAAGCTAATGACTGGACTTTAGGCAATGCTGATGCTGAAGGGACTTTGCAACGCGATATTTTCCTCATTAACTCTGGGGTCAATGTTAAAGTCCAACACCCCATTAGCCCTGATTATGAAAATGTCTTTGAATACGGCGCGATTTATCAAAACCTCACCGCTTTCTCCGGTTTGCCCCAAAAAAATGGCTTGTATCCGGGCAATATTAACCCCAATGATCCAACCGGTCCAGGACTACCCTACCGCCACTACTATATGGATCCTGATGATGCATATAACCAAAACATGAGCGTGGCTAATCCGGCTTATCGTGATTTGCCCCAAAATTCCTATGGAGTGGGCAATATCATCGGGGGGTATGTGCAGGCTAATTACAACTTTTTAAAAAACCTCATCATAGGGGCGGGTACGCGTTATGATATTTATTTATTAAAAGATAAAGATGGGGATAATCATTTTACCTCCGGTTTTAGCCCTAGCGCGACTATTTTATATAACCCCGTTGAGAACTTGGGCTTAAAACTCTCTTATGCTTATGTTACTAAGGGCGCATTGCCCGGTGATGGGGTGTTAATGCGCGATCCAAGTGTGATCTATGAAAAAAATCTTAAACCAGCCATTGGGCAGAATGTAGAATTTAATTTAGACTATAGTAGCCCTTATTTTAATATCCGTGGCGCTAGCTTTTATCAGGTGATTAATAACTTTGTTAATTCCTACGGGCAAGATGTTTCTAAAAATGGAGGGGGCAATGCTACGGCTAAAAATCTTACCGGTAATCTCCCCCAAACCATTGCTATTTTTGGGTATGAAGTGAGTGGGAATGTGAAATACAAAGGCTTTACAGGTACTTTTTCTATCGCTAGATCTTGGCCTACAGCTAGTATCAAGGGTAAATACTATTTATTAGCCGATACCTATGCTTTAGCCGCCACCTATGGCAATGTCTTTATTCTTAAAGCCGACTATGTCTTTAAACGCGCCGGTTTAAGCCTGACATGGCTAAGCCGCTTTGTTACAAATATGTACTATAACGGCTATAGTATTTATTATCCGGGTTATGGATTAATCCCTATTCATAAACCCGGGTATGGTGTGCATAATATTTTTGTTAACTGGACACCGCCTTATAAACGCTTCAATGGTTTGCGTTTATCAGCCGTCTTTAATAATATTTTAAATAAGCAGTATGTCAGCCAAACCTCTGTTTGGCAAGCTAGTGCTGATGCCCCGCATGGAGATATGCTTGCTAGAAATGGCCAGATTCGCATGGCTTTACCAGAACCGGGTTTTAACGCGCGCTTTGAAATTGTCTACCAGTATTAAGCTATTTGAACGCGTGAGATTTGTGTTTGTAGTTTGTATTCAATGTGTTCTCTGATTTTTTAGAATATTTTCTATGATTTCTTGCATAGTGGCTAGCCACCTCTTAAGATTATGGACCTTTTTAACATACTCAAAGGCTTCTACTGAAAGTTTTTTGCGCACTTCTTCCTCTTGCATCAAAGAGCGTAGAGCGCTTACAAACTTGGGAACACTCTCAAAGCCATCCCCTAGTACAGGTCCTACAAAAGAACCAAATTTTTCGCTCAGTCCATCAGGATTTTGATTACTCACCAGTAAAACACCATAAGAGAGTGCTTCCAAAAAGGAAATGGGTAGGGCTTCGTGAATGGAAGTGTTGACAAGGATTTTGGCATCTTTTAAGTGTGTGGCTTTGATGTCCCAATCTACATGCCCTATAAAATGCAAATTGGCGACATTAAAATAGCCTCTATCTTTTAAGATTCTCATGGTTTGCCCTGGCGGTTCATTAGATTGTCCTAGCATAAAAAATTCATATTCGGGGCACTGCTTAGCGATTTCACAAAACAGCCACCCCCGTTTGATTACATCGATTCGCCCTAGAAAAATAATGTGATCTTTTTTGGGATAAATAGCAGGATCAAAAGTTTCTTCGATTTCAATAGGATTGGGCACATAGGTGATCTCCACTTCCTCATCGAGCTTATAAAGTTCCTTGGCCTTACCATTCAAACAAAAAGCCTGACTGATAAATTGAATACGCTTTTGTTTGTAGAGAGTGTGGATAAGGTTATTGAGCCCCTCATCAAAATAATTCGGCTCACTCATCAAGCTTACCCCCTCGATTTCCTTCCAGTCACCAAAAGGTCTAGGGTCTTGAATCCAAAAGAGAATGGGGGTTTTTAAATCATGCAGGAAAGGAAACGGAAAAGCCGCCTCTATACTTAGATACAAATCGTAGTTTTGTTTAGAGAGCCATCTTTTGGCACAATAGTCGTTTAAGGGTATCTCAAAAACGCGAGTACCATCAATAATTGTCTTGTGTGCAAACAATCCCCAATATTTTCTATTAATCCTAAAAAGAACATCTATTTGAATATTTGAATATTTGAATATTTGGAAGATATTTAGCCACTAAACGCCTGGCTAAAAAACCATAGCCCCCATAGCCCGTACCACATGCGCCAAAATACTCACCCACAAGTAAAGCTACCTTGATTTTTCTCATTTACTGACCTTTATTACAAAATAAAGCGCTCATTATACTCTAAACTCTTTGCAACGATTTTTAGGGCTGTGCTCTTAGAACATTGGGATAAAGAAACTGTTCTTTATTGGAACACCGGTTAGGCGTATTACAAAATACCTTCTATGGCAACATCCCCATCTCAGAGTCAGTTACTATCTAAAATATTTAATTTAGGCTAACCTAACTAAATCACTTCATTGCTAATTATGCACCGTTTTGTTAAACTATCCTTAAAATATTTTAATAAATAAACATGATGCAAATTGAATCAAAGTTAAACCCGGCTTTAACGCGCGTTTTGAAATTGTCTACCAGTATTAAGCCTGTAAAACTCTACACCATTTTAGGAGCGCGCCCGCAGTTTATCAAGGCTAGGGCTTTAAGCGCTACACTTAAACAAAATCCATATATCCATAGCCCACAAGCCACCTACCAACTCCAAGAGTTTTATATCCACACTAACCAGCACAGCCAAGCTAACATGAGCATGGATTTTTTCAAAGAATTACACCTAGATAGCCCCACACATACCCTACCAAAAGCCCCTAATCATTTAAGCCGTTTAGAGCATGTGGGCTTTATGTTTGCTAAACTCAAGATAATTTGTACTCAAGAACGCCCAGATTTGATTTTAGTTTATGGGGATACTAATTCTACTCTAGCTGGAAGCTTGATCGCACATTTTTTAAAGATTCCACTCATACACATTGAAGCGGGTTTAAGAAGTTTTAACTTTAACATGCCCGAAGAATATAATCGCATCGCTACAGATAAACTAAGTACACTGCTTTTTTGCCCTACTAAACAAGCCTACCATGCTTTTAAACCAAAGCCCCACCAAAAGCTCTATTTTAGTGGAGATGTGATGTTAGATAATGTGTTGTTTTATCAAAACCATGCCCACCCTCCACAAGGATTTAACGCTAAAAACTTTTTCTTTGCAACTTTGCATAGAGCGAGCAATATTGATAACCCACATTGTTTACGCGCCATTATTAGCGCCTTAGAAGAATTAGCCCAACAAATACCGGTATTTTTAGCTCTGCACCCTAGAACTGCTATGGCCTTAGAAAAATACAATCTCTTTTTAAAATACACCCACATTTTGCCACCTCTAAGTTATTTAGAAACCCTTTATATGCTTAAACACGCCCGTCTCGTACTCACAGATAGTGGAGGATTACAAAAAGAGGCGTATTTTTGTGGGACACCGGTTTTAATTTTACGCGAGGAGAGTGAGTATCAGGCATTAATAGAGGAGGGAGCGGGGGTATTAGTTGGGCATGACAAAGCGCGCATTATACAGATAGCCATGCAAAGTCTTAAAGAACAACCTAAACTTAGTTTTGCTAGTATGCATTCCTTTGGGGAGGGGCATAGCGCTTCACTTATTTTACAAGCTATCAAGGAGCATGTATGTTATTTGGAATCATTGGTGTTGGAGGATTTATAGCCCCTAGACATATCAAGGCTATTTATGAAACCGGGCATGTATTAGATTGTGCTGTAGATGTGCATGATAGCGTAGGGGTTTTAGATCAGTACTATTTAGACTGCGAATTTTTCACTTCTTTAGAGGATTTGCACCAATATATCCTAAGTTGTAAGGATCAGGAAAAATTTTTAGATTTCCTAGCCATTTGTACCCCTAATTATTTACACTTTGAGCATATTGAGTTTGCTCTAAGTCATGGAATTCATGCCATTTGTGAAAAACCATTAGTGCTTGATCCAAATGAACTAGATGAGATCAAAAATTTAGAGAAAAAATACGATCGCCGTGTGTTTAATATCATGCAATTGCGCCTCCACCCTAATATGCTAGATTTAAAGCAAAATATACAAGAAACTTTACTCAATGAACCTACAAAGGTTTATCACATCTCTCTTACCTACATCATTTTACGGGGAAAATGGTATTTTAATTCTTGGAAGGGCGATGCAGATCGCAGTGGAGGATTGGCGGCTAATATTGGGATTCATTTCTTTGATATGTTGTTGTATATTTTTGGCGCTGTAGTGGATAGTGTAGTGCATGTACACACAGCCCATTGTATGGGGGGGTTATTAACTTTAGAGCATGCTAAAGTATCTTGGTTTCTCTCTGTTAGCCCGGGCAATTTAGGGTTGCGCCAAGATCAAGCGCACCGCTATTTAGTGCTAGAGGGACAAGAAATTGATTTTAGCACAGGCTTTGAAGAATTACACACCAAAAATTACCAGCAAATCATCAATAACGAAGGTTTAACTTTAGACGATCTGCGCTCTGCAATTGAACTAGTAGATAGCATCCGTCATGCTAAACCCTCAGAACCAGATACAGATTGCCATCCGCTATGCCATAAAGTATTAGATTGATTCACCCTAGCGCTAGTATCCATCCTTCTACTTACATTGATGCGCGCGTTTGTATCCAAGAGGGGGTTAAAATCTGGCATTTTTGCCACTTACTAGAGGAAAGCTATTTGGGCAAAAATGTGAGTGTGGGGCAAAATTGTGTAATTGGGCCTAGAGTGCGTATCGGGCAGGGTTGTAAAATCCAAAACAATGTGAGTTTGCATGAGGGGGTGGAGTGTGAGGATTTTGTTTTTATTGGGCCTAGTGTGGTTTTTACCAATGTTTTAAGACCCAGAAGTTTTATCAAAACCAAACGCTCAGAGTTTTTACGCACACGCCTAAAAACAGGTTGTAGCATTGGGGCTAATGCGACGATTTTATGCGGGATTTGTATTGGGGCTTATGCCTTTGTAGCAGCAGGGAGTGTTGTAACTAGAGATGTACCGGATTTTGCAATGATTAAGGGTAACCCCGGGCGTTTTGTACGCTTCATAGATAAGGCACTCAAGCCTTTAGTTTTTAAAAATAACCGGGCGATAGATAGCTTAGATGGCTCTATTTATGTGTTAGAAAATAACCAAGTACGCTTACTCTAATGGATCTGTATAACCTAGCAGACTTGCACCAAGAACATGCAATAGAAATTGAGGACGCACTTTTGCAGTGTGCTAGAAGTGGGCGCTATATTTTAGGGGGTGTTGTAGAAGAGCTAGAACAAGAGTTAGCTAATAAAGCTGGGTTTACATTTGTCTTAGGTACTTCTAGTGGGAGTGCTAGTTTACTTTTGGCGTTTTTAGCCTGTGGCATTGGCCGTGAGGATGAGGTGATCACGCCTGCTTTTGGCTTTATAGCAGCCGCAGAAATGTTATTACTCATAGGGGCTAAACCGGTTTTAGTAGATATTGATTCGCAGACTTATCACTTAGATTTAAACGCCTTAGAAAGGGCAATTACTCCTAAAACAAAAGCCATTGTTCCTTTAAGTCTTTTTGGAATAGCTAGTGATCGTTATGCGTTAAAGGCGCTTGCAAAGGCTTATAATTTGGTAATAATTGAGGATTGCGCTCAGAGTTTTTTAGCCCCCTATGATAGTGCTACTAACGATATGCCTGATATTTTAACCACTAGTTTTTTCCCCACTAAGCCACTAGGGTGTTATGGCGATGGGGGGGCTGTATTTTGTAATGATGTTAACTTATACGCTAAACTTAAAGCCTTGCGCGTACATGGCCAAAGCCAAAAATATAGCCATATTTATTTAGGCCTTAATGCTAGATTAGATGCCCTGCAGGCTAGCATATTAAAAGTTAAGTTTAAGTATTACAAGACGCATTTAGAGCGCCTGCGCGCTTTAGCAAAAATCTACCACACTCTTTTAAGCCCCTTAAACTTGCAACTACCCCTAGATACAATCCAGACAAAACACTGCACCCGCCAAAATATTTATTCTCAATACCCCATTTTGCACCCTAAACGAGATAAGCTAGTAGCAAAGCTCAAACAAGCAGGGATTCAAACAGCTATCCACTACCCAAAACCTCTCCACCACCAAGAAGCGCTCAAACATTTAGGCTATCCTCCCTCAGCTTTTCCAAACGCCCTCAGTGTTTCAAAACACATTTTAAGCCTACCGCTAAACACAAGTTTAAGCATGCAGGATTTAGAAAAAGTTGCTCAGATCATCGCCTATGTTTAAAAATAACCCCACTTTGGCTATTTTGGGTTTGGGTTATGTTGGATTACCCTTAGCCTTAGCCTTTGGAGCGCATTTTAAAACAATTGGCTATGATATTTCTCAAAAGCGAATCTCTGAATTATCCAACCACCATGATTACAACCAAGAAATAGCCCCCATAGATTTTACAAAAGCCCCCCTTTTGCATTTTACAAATAACCTTTATGATTTAGAAGGGGTAGATGTTTTCATTATTGTAATGCCAACCCCCATAGATGCCAATAACCAACCGGATTTATCTAAACTCCAAAGCGCTTCTATTCTGGTAGGCTCTCTTTTGCGCCCATCTGGGCTTGTTATCTATGAATCCACAACCTACCCCACCTGCACACAAAAATTTTGCGCTCCCTTATTAGAACAAGCTAGTAAACTTGTGTATAACCAAGATTTTTTTATCGGCTATTCCCCTGAGCGAATCAATGTTGGAGAAAAGAGGCCTTTACACACAATTGTTAAACTCACCTCTGGGAGTACTCCAGAAAGCGCGCGCTATGTGGATTGGCTTTATAGCCACATTGCACCGACTTATCTGACTAGTTCCATAGAAATAGCTGAAAGTGCTAAGATTTTAGAAAACACGCAAAGAGATTTAAACATCGCTTTTGTAAATGACATGGCGATGTTATTAGCCCGTCTTGATATTCCTCTTTATGAAGTTTTAGATGCCTGCCAAACCAAATGGAATTTTTTACCCTTTAGCCCGGGCTTTGTAGGTGGGCATTGTATTGGTATTGATTCGTATTACTTAGCATTTTTAGCCAAACAACTAGATTATGATCCGGCTTTAATCCAAACAACTAGACAAATTAATAATGCCATGCCAAATTTTATCGCCTCTAAAATCACCCAATTACTCAATACCCACAAACTACCCATACAAGGGGCTTTGATTTTACTCTTAGGGGTGAGTTTTAAAGAAAATTGTAATGACTTGCGCAACACCCAAAGCCTGCTTTTAAAACAAGAATTAGAATCTTTTGGGTGTTGTGTAGCCCTTTTTGATCCTCTCATTGATTCTAAAACCCTTGAGGAGCTGTATCAAACTTCGCTTTTAGAGCAACTCCCCAAAACCCCCACCTACCATGCCATTATTTTGGTAATCGGGCATGGTGTTTTTAGAAATTTAGAAATATCCTCTCTTCTCTTGCCTCAAGGTTTTATCTATGATTTAAAACGCTTTTTTAACCCGCCTCCACCGGTTGTACTTTACACACCCTAGAATATGTTACAATCCTAATAAAAAGGAATTGAATGGAAATTAATAACACTCTCTTAGAAAAATTAGCTGAGCTCTCTATGTTAGAAATAGAAAACTCAGAACATGATAAATTAAAAGCGCATTTAGAAGAGGTACTAGATTTTGTAGAAAATCTTAACACAATGGATTTAAAAGAAGTGGGCAATTTAGAGCAAGAAAACACCCCTTTTAGAGAAGATTGTGCTGTGCATAACCCTAGTGTTTCACAAGCCATTTTAAAACAAGCCCCCCAATCTCAGGAGGGCTATTTTGATGTTCCTAAGATCATTGAAACCTAAAAGGCTACCCAATGAGATATGCAGAAATTTTTAATAAACGGGGTGTTTTTGTACCCTTCATGATGTCAGGCGATCCTAGTTATGCTCTTAGTTTTGAAATTGTCAAAGCGTTAATAGATGCGGGGGCGGATGCGTTAGAGTTAGGTTTTGCTTTTTCTGATCCAATGGCTGATGGAGTGGTGATTCAAGCTAGCCATTTGCGGGCATTAAAAGCGGGTGTGGATATGCGCTCTAATTTTAATTGGCTTTCTCAAATCCGTGATTATAACGCTAAAATCCCTATCGGGCTGTTGGTGTATGCTAATTTAATTTATCATTTTGGGATTGAAAACTTTTATCGCGCTTGTTTTGAGAGTGGGGTGGATAGTGTACTTGTTGCTGATGTGCCCTTAGTAGAAAGTCCAATTTTTTTAGAAGCAGCGTATAAATACCAGATTAGCCCGGTTTTTATCGCCGCCCCACACACTAAAAAAGCAGATTTAGAACGCATCGCCACGCTTAGCCAAGCCTATATTTATGTACTAGCCCGCGCGGGGGTTACGGGGGCTAAACAGGTTTTAGGAGGAGAGGCTAGAGGGGTCATATCTACTTTAAAACAATATAACGATGTGCCCTGTTTGCTAGGATTTGGAATTTCTAAGCCAGATCATATGCAAGAGGCGCTGGCTATGGGAGCAGATGGGGTGATCTGTGGCTCGGCTGTGGTGCAAATTATAGAAAAACATCTAAATTCCTCAAGCATGCTAACAGAACTACAACGCTTTAGCCAAACCATGCTTACAGCCGTTTGTTAAGTCTAGTGTAGTGATAAAAACTAACCCCTATTAAAATAATAAAGGGCGCTAGGACTCCTACTTCTGGTAAAAACACGCCTGAGATACTAAATTTCCCCATAGCAAAGAAAAGCCCCCAAAGAATAAGAGAGAGCAGGATAAATTTTAAGCTTAAAAGCGCGAGATTTTCATAGCGCGCTAGATTGGGTGTATAGTAAGCAATTAAAATAGCCGTGAGGGGTACAAAGAATGGCAAAAAAATAGAGACATATAAAAACCCCCGAATCTTTTTGGTATCTGCTTTTTGGCGATAAAGAACATGCAAAGAGCGGAAGGCATCTGTGATAGAAACAGCGGGTTTATTTTGATAAATTGTATCTAGCACCTTAGGGCGAAAACCTTTAAGAGTTTTAAGTAGGGGGAGTTTTTGAACAGATAGCCCTTTTTTACCTAAAAGTAAAGGAGTGGGTAAAGTAGAAAGAGTAACGCTGTGTAAAACCCAAAATTTCCCCTCAAAGGAAGCACTTGGAGCCTGAGCAAAGGTGTTAAGCTGGTTATCCTTTAGCATGAAAATTTTAACATTTTGTGCGTTTTGCAATAGGGGGTTGATCTTGCCAAAGTAAATATAATCGTTGTTGTATTTCACCAATAAATTTTCAGAAATGCTATTTGTATTGTCTTTATAAATAATAGATTGTGCTTTTTCTTGCATATAAACAAAGGGGGTGGCATTTAACCCTACATAAATGAGGATACATAAGCCATTGATCCAAAGCATGGGCTTTAAAATTTCTTTAATAGAATAGCCAATAGAGAGTAAGGCCGTGTACTGGTTAGAACGGATAAAAGCGGTGTAGAAAAGTACTAAGCCTAAGAGTAGAGAAATGGGCAGGGTATAATTGATTGCATAAAGCCCATCGTAGACAAAAAATAACAAGATAAGATTAGCTGCACTGGGAAATTTTTCGGCATACTGGAGGCTATCAATGCCTAAGAAGAAAAATTCTAGGGCGAGTAAGATAATTAGGCAGTATTTAGCATAATAAGACCCTACAAATACCCACAATCTCATGTGTTGCGGGTGAATTGGTTTTGCATGGCTGTAAAATCTTGGGTTTTGACATAAAATAAAAGGGCTTGTTTAGCGTGGGTAAAGATTTCTTGTTTGAGTGGCTCTTCTTGTGCTAAAAAGCGTTGCAAGACATAAGAGATAGTAGCATCGCGTGTATTCTCATGGGCGCGGCCAATCCCGATCTTCATTTTGTAAAAAGGTTGTGAGCAGTGTTGCATGATAGATTTTAACCCATTATGCCCCCCATGTCCTCCTTTGGCTTTAAAGCGCAAAGTCCCTAAAGGCAGGTCTAAATCATCATGGATAATTAAAATGGATCGGGGTTTGTGGTGGCGCAAAAATGCCTCTAAGGCCTGACCTGATAAATTCATATAAGTGGTGGGTTTGAGTAGATGGATTAAATCTATCCTAGCATAATCGCCGCAATACTGCGCCTTGTGTATGAAGTGTACCCCTAGATCTTGTGCTAGCAAATCTAAGATGTCAAACCCCACATTGTGGCGGGTATGGGCATAGGTAGGTGTGGGATTACCCAGTCCCACAAGCAACATTACTTAGCCTTAATAACCCCGACAACAGCGTTATTGGGATTTTCTAAAACTTTAACATGAGCAGGAATTTGCAAATCGCGCACCAAAATAGCATCCCCTACATCTAAATTGCTAACATCTAAATCAAAGTTAGAAAATAAATGCTCTGGAGTGCACTCTACATGGATACGGTGTTTAGAGAGCATTAAAATCCCCTTATTTTTAATGCCAACAGCAACCCCATGGATTTTAACAGGGATATAAAACTTAGATTTAACCCCCTTTTGTAAAACCATTAAATCTACATGCATAAGCGTATTGCTAATGGGATCTTTTTGATAGGATTGAATCACCACATTATAGGCATTCTCGCCGATTTTAACCATGAAATCTAAATTGGGTTTGTGTTTGACAAAGCGGATAAAATCATTAATCTTAAATGTTGCATATACATTGGGGGTTTCTCTACCATAAAGATTAGCTAGCAACATTCCCTGCTTTCTTACAGCCTTGCGCTCTGATTTACTAAGCTCACCCCTTATTTCACCTTCTAACATGTCCACTCTCCAAGCAAAATAAAATAAACGCGCATTTTAACATGTACTAACTTAAAAATATGGGCTAAGATCAGATGATAACTAAACCATAGGTACAAAGCCATTAGGCTTGGCTCTACTAACTAAAACATCTTCCATAAGAGTGTCTAAATCCCCATCTAAAATAGCCCCCACATTGCTATAAGCGATCTCACTACGGGCATCTTTAATTTGCTGATAGGGAGCTAAGACATAACTTCTAATCTGGTGTCCCCAACCAATATCGCTTTTTTCCTCCATATTGCTTTGTTCTCTTTGTTTACACAACTCCAATTCGTAAAGTTTGGATTTAAGCATTTTTAAGGCCATAGCTTTATTTTTATGTTGGCTTCGATCGTTTTGGCACTGCACCACAATGCCGGTAGCAAAATGCGTGATGCGAATGGCTGATTCAGTTTTGTTAACATGCTGCCCGCCTGCTCCGCTCGCACGGTAAGTATCAACGCGAATATCCTTCTCCTCAATCACAATATTAATATCATCATCAACTTCTGGGCTCACCTGTACACTAGCAAAGCTAGTATGCCGCTTGCCACTAGCATTAAAGGGCGACATGCGCACTAGGCGGTGAATCCCATTTTCATTTTTCATGTAGCCATAGACATTCACCCCACGAATCACAAAAGCCACACCCTTAATCCCTGCTTCCTCGCCCTCTTGATAGTCTAACAGTTCTACTTTAAAGCCCTTGCGTTCTGCCCAGCGTAAATACATTCTATAAAGCATGCTCGCCCAATCCTGACTCTCTGTCCCCCCTACTCCGGGCTGGATACTTACAATGGCATCCATGCTATCTTGATCGTTGGCTAACATCACACTCACTTCCATGCTTTGCACACGGGCAGCAAGTTTAGGCGCTTCTTCAAAGAGTTGTGTAAGTGCTTGGGTATCTTCTTGGATTAACTCAAATAATTCTAAGGCTTCTTCTAGCGTGTGTTTGGTGTGCTCATAAGTTTGTAAAAGTCTCTCTATGCGCATTTTCTCTTGATTTTTTTGCGCGGCTAGTGTTTTATCTTGCCAAAAGGCTGGATCAACTTGTTCTTGAGTGATTTGCTCTAATTGGACTTTTAGCCCTTCTGGTTTGATGATTTGTGCGATATTATGGCATTTATTTTGCAATCCCTTAAGTAACTCGCTGTACTGGTAAATGTCCATTGTATTTCCGTATCGTTGGTGTTCTGGTTTTATTATACGCTGAAGTTGCCTATTTTGTAAAGACCAAATAAAAGGAGTTGCATGTACATTGAAAAAATTTTAAAACGAGTAAAAAGCACATATCCACACCAGCCAGAGTTTAACCAAGCTGTAGCAGAAATTCTCCACTCTTTAGCCCCTTTGCTTAATAAAAACCCAAAATATGAAAAACACGCCATTTTAGAACGCTTGATTGAGCCTGATCGCGAGGTTTTTTTCCGTGTAACTTGGGTTGATGATGCGGGCAAAGTGCGCGTTAATAGAGGGTGTCGTATCCAGTTTAACGCAACCATTGGACCTTACAAAGGAGGTTTGAGGTTTCACCCTAGCGTTAATGAGAGCATTATTAAGTTTTTAGGTTTTGAACAAATTTTTAAAAATGCCCTCACAACCTTAAACATGGGCGGTGCTAAGGGGGGGAGTGATTTTGATCCAAAAGGTAAGAGTGAAGCAGAAATCATGCGCTTTTGCCAAGCCTTTATGGATGAATTATACCGCCACATCGGCGCACTAGTAGATGTACCAGCTGGAGATATTGGAGTTGGGGGGCGTGAGATTGGCTATATGTTTGGCCGCTATAAAAAGATCATGAATTGTTTTGATGGCGTGCTTACAGGTAAGGGTTTAAGTTGGGGTGGGAGTTTAGTACGCAAAGAGGCCACCGGCTATGGGTGTGTGTATTTTGCCCAAGAGATGTTAAAAGAGCGTAAAGAAGACTTAGAGGGTAAGATATGTAGTGTCTCTGGAAGTGGCAATGTGGCTATTTACACTATTGAAAAACTCTACCAAGTGGGGGCAATTCCTGTTACAGCTAGCGACTCTAATGGCATGGTCTATGATAAAGAGGGAATTGATCTTGAATTACTCAAAGAGATTAAAGAAGTAAAAGCGGGGCGTGTTTCTGAATATGCCAAGCACAAAAAAAGCGCAGTATACACCGATGCTAAAGATTATAAAAAAGGCACAAATGGGGTATGGAGTGTACCTTGTTTTGCGGCCTTTCCCAGCGCTACTCAAAATGAATTAAGCGAGTTAGATGCTAAAACTCTTTTACAAAATGGGTGTAAATGTGTGATTGAAGGGGCTAACATGCCCTCTAGCATTAAAGCAACACAGGCATTTTTAGAGGCTAAAATTTGCTATGGTCCGGGTAAGGCTGCTAATGCAGGCGGGGTGGCTGTAAGCGGGTTAGAAATGGCACAAAATGCCAGCATGCACCCTTGGAGTTTTGAGGTAGTGGATCAAAAGTTACACACGATCATGAAAGATATTTTCCAAAATACGGCACACACAGCTAAAGAGTTTAACGATCCAACAAACTTGGTTTTGGGGGCTAATATTGCGGGCTTTAGAAAAGTAGCCGATGCGATGATTGAACAAGGATATTAAAAAATGGTGTGCTCAGAGGGATTCAAACCCCCGACCTACAGGACCGCAACCTGTTGCTCTATTCAGCTGAGCTATGAGCACTCAAAAAAGATCATTATAGCCAAATTCTTGTAAATTTTAGGTTAAATTTACAAAGATTTTGCTAGTATCGCGGATATTTGAGTAGAGAAAGTAGGTGATAGCATGCCCGGGATTAAAGTCAGGGAGACAGATAGTTTTGATGAAGCCTACCGGCGTTTTAAAAAACAAACTGATCGCAACTTGGTAGTAACCGAGTGTCGCGCGAGGCGTTTCTTTGAATCTAAAACTGAAAAACGCAAAAGACAAAAAATCAATGCAAAAAAGAAAATCTTGAGACGCTTGTATATGCTTAGGCGTTATGAGTCAAAGCTGTAGTTGGTAGTTATGGAATTTAGCGGGCATAATGTGTTAGTTACAGGAGCAACTAGGGGGATTGGGCGCGCAATCGCCCTTCTACTCTCTAGTTATACAAATAAAAATAAACAACCCCTGAAGGTGTGGATCAATTACCGCAACAATCCCGAGAGTGCGGATAATCTGAAAAAAGAGATTGAGCAGCAAGGGGGCAGGGCTGGCGTGATTAAATTTGATGTCAGCCAAGAAGAGGCTTTTATAGAGGGAATTAAAACTATCGTAGAATCTGATGGGGGTTTGAGTTATTTAGTCAATAACGCAGGAATTGTACTAGATAAATTAGCCGTGCGCATGAAAACGGAGGAGTTCATGCAAGTGCTAGAAACTAACCTAAAATCTGTTTTTGTGGGGTGTCGTGAAGCTTTAAAGGTAATGGGGAAGCAAAGATTTGGGGGTGTGGTTAATATTTCCTCAGTAGTTGCAGAGCGAGGCAACATGGGGCAGGTGAACTATGCAGCCAGTAAGGGGGGGGTTATTTCCATGACTAAATCTTTTGCTTACGAGGGGGCTTTGCGCAATATCCGCTTTAATTGCGTTACTCCCGGTTTTATTGATACAGACATGACTAACCTTAAAGACGAAGTGAAGGAAAGTTATTTAAAAACTATCCCTCTAGCACGGCTAGGACAACCACAAGAAGTAGCGGGGGCTGTGGCATTTTTGCTTAGTGATTTATCTAGCTACATCACAGGAGAGGTGTTAAAGGTAAATGGGGGTTTATATATGTGATTAAGAAAGCTTATATAAGAAAAAACTAGAGAAGGAGAAGTGATGTCGTATTTAGTTGTAATTTTGCTGTTGGTGATCATCTACTTTTTATATCGCATTGCAGATATTTTAGAGCACAAGTAGGCATGGTTTGGGATTTTGAAGGATTTTTAAGCTAGAATTTTTGCTTGTTAAGAGTTTTTACACTAATTTAGGAGGTTTTATGGCTTTGTTTGAAGATGTTCAGGCGGTGATTGTAGAGCAGTTAAATGTGAGCGCGTCGCAGGTTACTGAAGAGGCGGATTTTATTAAGGATTTGAATGCAGACTCTTTAGATGTGGTGGAGCTGATTATGGCACTAGAGGAAAAGTTTGGGATTGAGATTCCTGATGAGCAAGCCGAAAAAATTAAAACGGTTGGCGATGCGCTCCGCTTCATTGAAGAGAACAAATTAGCATAAAGAAAATTTTTAGGAAATGTTCACGCGTGGCTAGAAGGAGTTCTTTTGCGTAGAGTTGTGGTAACGGGTATGGGAATGGTGAATGCCCTGGGACTAGATAAGGAAAGCGCTTTTGGAGCCATTGCGCGCGGGGAGTGTGGCGTAAAAAAGATCACCAGTTTTGATGCTACTGGTTTTCCCGTACAAATTGCAGCTGAGATCACAAATTTTGATCCTGCCTCTGTTATGAATTTGAAGGATATTAAAAAAGCAGGGCGCTTTATCCAGCTAGCTTTATTAGCCAGTAAAGAGGCCATGTTTGAAAGCCAGATTCTACAAGAGGGCAAATGCCCAGAGGAATGGGCTGAGAGAATGGGCGTGAGTTCTGCATCAGGGATTGGAGGCCTAGGCAATATAGAGGCAAACTCTATTTACTGCTATGACAAAGGTCCTAGAAAAGTCAATCCTTTTTTCATCACTTCAGCCCTTGTGAATATGATTGGTGGGTTTACTTCTATAGAGTATGGCATTAAGGGACCCAATCTCTCCAGTGTTACTGCCTGCGCGGCTGGTACCCATGCCATTATAGAGGCCTATAAGACGATCATATTAGAAGGGGCTGATCGCATGCTAGTGGTGGGAGCAGAATCAACAATTTGTCCTGTAGGTATTGGGGGCTTTGCTTCTATCCGTGCTCTATCTAATCGCAATGAGGAACCTTTAAAAGCTTCTAGACCTTTTGATAAAGGGCGCAATGGTTTTGTGATGGGAGAGGGTGCGGGGGCTTTGATCTTAGAAGAGTATGAGCATGCCAAACAAAGAGGAGCACACATTGTAGCAGAGTTAGTAGGGTATGGTGAAAGTGGAGATGCTAGCCATATCACCGCTCCAGCGCCTGAGGGTGAGGGGGCTTATAGAGCCATGAAACAAGCTTTACATATGGCGGCTAAAGTGGGGGCTAAGGTAGGTTATATCAATGCCCACGGCACTAGCACAAGCTATAATGATTTATACGAAACCATTGCTTTAAAAAATGTCTTTGGTGGTAGAGATCATGTGCCTCCTGTGAGCTCAACTAAAGGACAAATAGGGCATTGCTTAGGAGCAGCAGGGGCGATTGAGGCTATTATATCTATTATGGCCATGCAAAAAGGGATATTGCCCCCTACCATTAACCAAGAGGTTCGCGATCCGGGTTGTGATTTAGACTATATCCCCAATGAAGCAAGAGAGGCTAAATTAGAGGCTGTTATGAGTAATTCCTTTGGATTTGGTGGCACTAATGGGGTGGTTATATTCAAAACTATTTAAGGATTGAGATAGCAAAGTGGCGATCTATTTAGATTTTGAGAATCGAATCAAGGGACTTCAAGAAGATGTTGAAATGGCCACTATTAGGGGGGATGTGGATGCTAAGGAGATTTTAGAAAAGCGTTTGGCTAAAGAAACCGAATCTGTTTATTCCAATCTCACAGACTACCAAAGACTCCAGCTAGCCAGACACCCAGATAGACCCTATGCGATGGATTATATTGAGCTAATTCTCAAAGATAGGTATGAAATTTTTGGAGACCGGCATTTTAGCGATGATAAAGCCATTGTAAGTTTTATTGGTAAAATTGAAGATGTCAGCGTTGTTGTCATTGCTGAGGAAAAGGGGCGGGGCACGAAAAATAAATTAAGGCGTAATTTTGGCATGCCCCACCCAGAGGGTTATCGTAAGGCTTTAAAGAGCGCTAAATTTGCAGAAAAATTCAACTTGCCTATTTTGATGTTAGTAGATACAGCGGGGGCTTATCCGGGTATTGGAGCAGAGGAGAGAGGCCAAAGTGAGGCCATTGCTAAAAATTTGCAAGAATTTGCAGCCCTTAAAGTACCCACAATTTCTATTATCATTGGAGAGGGAGGGAGTGGAGGGGCTTTAGCCATTGCTATAGCCGATCGTTTGGCTATGATGGAATATGCTATTTTTAGCGTGATTTCCCCTGAGGGGTGTGCGGCCATTTTATGGAATGATCCAAGTAAAATTGAAGTGGCTGTCAAAGCTATGAAGATCACCCCTACTGATCTAAAAAAAGCTAATTTAATTGATGATATTATTTTAGAGCCACAGCGCGGGGCCCACCGCGATAAAATCCAAGCTAGCCAGTCTATCAAAAACTACTTCTTAGAGCAATTAGCTATCATTAAAAACACGGACTTTTTAGAATTGCGTTACCAAAAACTTATGGCCTGTGGGGCTTTTGCCTAAAAACACTATTAACTAAAATTAGACTTTATAAAGGAAAGTACAATGTTTAGTGCAAGAAACCAACTAGAAGCTAAGATTATTGAGATTAAAGAAGGTGTAGTCAATTCGCTAATCGTGGGGGAATTACAAAGTAAAGAGATTATCAAAGCTATTATAACAGCAGATAGCCAAAAAGCTTTAGAACTAGTGGTGGGTCAAAAAGTGCTCTATTTATTTAAAGCTTCCTCTATCATTATTGCTAAGGGTGAGAATCAATTAAAACTAAGTGCTGCTAACCAGTTTAAAGGGGAAGTTATAGGGATAAAAGAGGGCATGACAAATACGGAGGTGATGATAAAAACTATAGGGGGCGATAAACTAAGCGCAGTGGTTACTAATGAGTCTATTAAAAATCTAGCCCTCCAAATTGGAGATAAGATAACAGCCATGATCAAAGCCAGTCAAATAATCATTGGCGCTTAATCTTTTTTCTAAGTAAATAGCTGTAGAAAAGTTGGAAATGGGTTTGTATTCTTTATTTACAAGCTTGGCCCTCATTTAACCTTATGGCTTAAACTTTAAACCCTCTTGTAGCATTTACATTTAACTTCACACAAAAATAGAAGGCGTGCAAAACGCGCAGTATCCAGATTGTTTACTAGCAATCTTAGATTTTATGCTCTCGTGCTAAAGGGCAATGGGGGAAAATAATAACGGCTTTTGGCTTTGTACGCGTGCTTATCCTTTTTTTAATTGCGGGCTTTAGAAGTGCGGCAGAGTTGTTATATCCCAGCAAAGTTCTATAAGAATATATGCCCCTCTAAGAGAGAGGTTTATCCTCTCTCCCTATTTTAGAGTGCAAGAAAAACGCCCTTTTAACTAGTACAAAGAGAGAACTTTAACATTAAGTGAGGAGGGGAGACTTCTAACAAAAATAATATTGTTAGTATTAATACACACTTGGTGATCTTTAGCTCCATGCGCTAAACTAGCTCCATGCTCAGCATCGCAGGCAATCATATGAAAAGTAGCGTGCAAGCTAGGGCTATTATCTACATTGAGCGCAAAATTATTCGCCTCGCTGTTTTTAATCCGCCCTATATAAACGATATTGGGGAAAATATTGCTACTTCTGGTATCTGCTGCTGTACTAGCTTTGTTAGCCGCGTGCATGACCGTTCCTCCTATACTTGCAGCAAGACCTCCATAACCCCCCGCGTATTGGCCTGCTGCTTCTAATCCTTTCTCTGTTCCAGTCTTTAAGATAGCAGAAGTGATCGCGCGGGCTTTGATAGCAGGGAGGGTTGTTTGGTATTCCTTACCCACAATCGCGCCAAAATTAGAGAGTACGGATAAATTTTCTGCTTTGTTTTCTACCACAAGCTGGAAACTTTTATGAAAATCTTGTCCGGGTACTAAAAGAGGTAGGGCAAGATTGATCGCATCTATTTTGTATTCTTTAAGTATGGGCTGTTTGCCATCCTCTACAATCACCCAAGTAAATTTTTCTTTAGAACCGTATACAAAATTTTTAATATCTTGTGCCACAACAGGGTTCTTGCTCACCCCATAAGCCTCTTTGAGATCATCTAGCCCTTTTGCATCTTTATTGCTACAGAAAAATAGCCCACTCACATAACTCACCATAGGGTTAATAAAGCCATCGTAGGCCTTAAATTTTTCCAGATTAGAGTAAGTTTGTTTTAACTCCGCATCCATTTGGTTAGTCCCAGCTAGTAGCTTTGCAAATTTATTACCATTTTTACTTTTAGCTTTTTCTGCTTGTTCTTGAGCTTTAGCGATCTCTTTTCTATAAGCATCTTTAATGCGTCTTTGCCGCTCAATGGTGCGGTTAAATTCCACTCTAGCATCTTGCTTCTTGTTTAAAAACATATAGTCAAGTGCCATGTAGTAGTTGGTTAATGTCCATTCATACATATGCCCCTCATAGGGTATATTAGCCGCTGAACCATAAGTAGCCGCCCCTGCTTTGGCTATCCCTTTTTCCATATTTTGATAATTAGTATCAAAGGTTTTATTAGCCAGATCTAGGGTGTTTACAGAGGCCTGATAATTACCCATCATGAAAGCATTCACCCCATTTTCTAGATTCCATAAAGGCGTATCTCTGTTTTTCTTATCCTTACTGATAAAATCTTTAGACATTTTATCAGCCTGTGCATGTTGCGTGGCATAGTAAGCAGTTGAAAACTGTGCTAACTGCGCGCGATTTTCCACATGCGCACAACCAAAAAACACAAACCCTGCTACAAGAGCGCCATAAAACTTCCCATTTCTCATTACTTTTCCTTTCTAGGTTTTAAAGGTTTTAAAGGTTTTAAAGGTTTTAAAGGTTTTAAAGGTTTTAAAGGTTTTAAAGGTTTTAAAGGTTTTAAAGGTTTTAAAGGTTTTAAAACAAGCGACTATTATACAGAATTTTTTCTTTTTATAACCTTAAATACAGACCCAAAGGCGCTATTTCAGTGTAGCACTGATTAATAAACTTATAAGGCGGTATTTTTCCTCATTTGAACACCACACGGGTTATGCGAGGGGTACCGCGTAGAGTTTTGCACCTATTCTACAACATAAAAGTAGTTTAATTGAATATGGTAGAACTTGCAAGTTGACCGTCCCTGTAGTCTTATTGAGAAATTCCTTATTTTTTGCTATAACCTGTTTTACCTTGCTCTCAAGGAATATTGATGACAATCTCTATAAAAAAGAGCGTTTATAAATCCTTTCTTGTTTTATCTAATACTCTTCTGTTTACTCCCTTAAATGCCGAAAAAAACGGTGTTTTCTTAGAAGGGGGGTTTATTTATTCTAATTTTGAAAGTATAGAAAAAGAAAGCAGAGGACCAGAGACTCTTAAAAACATCGGTTTAGTCCCTATCCTTGTTCCGGGCACAGCCACCATGCAAAAATCTAATGGCGATCTTTATGGTGCAGATATTATGCTAGGTTATAAACATTTTTTTGGGGCTAAAAAGCATTGGGGGTTACGCTATTACGCTATTTTTAGCGGACAGGGAGGTAGTATTTGGCAAAACCAAAACAGTACCCTTGGATACACACAACCTGCAGCTAATCTCTTTTATGGGGTGGGTATGGACATTTTATTTAATCTTTATCAAAAAAACGAGCATAGTTTTGGAGTCTTTATAGGCGCGATGGTGGGAGGGAGTAGCTGGTTAATGGGCAAAAGTGGGCAGTTTGGACAGTGTAGATTTAGCTATTTAGGTACATGTGCTACGATGAATGCGCATTATAGCCAACTGGCCCAACAACAAATAAAAGGCACTACAGCCAATTTCTCACCCACCTTTGTACAATTTATTTTTAATCTAGGCTTTAGGGCTCAGCTATCCCGACACAATGGTATCGAATTAGGTGTACGAATCCCTACAATTGATAATCCTTACTACACCTATTCTAGTCCTAAAGAGAATGCTGCTTGGGGGGTTGCTGGAGCTTCTAAAACAACTATTCGTTTTAGGCGCAATGTAACAGCCTACTTAAATTATGTGTATCATTTTTAAAATTTTCTTAAATTCTTTTGTACTTGTTTGAGTACAGCTAATAATTAAGGTTTTTACTCAAGCCATGTTAAAAGCTATTGATCTTTTGCTAATATGCCCCTTTTAAATAAGGAGATGCATGCAAATTCAAAAAATTTTAGCAAGTGAGGTATTAGACAGTCGGGGTAATCCTACTCTAAAGGCTAAGGTTATGCTTAGCGATGGTTCTGTAGGTGTGGCCATTGTGCCCAGTGGAGCTAGCACAGGCAAGAGAGAGGCGCTAGAGTTAAGAGATGGCAATCAACGCTTTTTAGGCAAAGGGGTTTTAAAAGCCTGTGGCTTTGTAGAAGGGGTGATTCAAGAGGCATTAGTGGGTTTAGATCCTTATAATCAAAGCCATGTTGATTCTTTATTGCAAAAAATAGATGGCACAGAAAATTATGCGCATTTAGGGGCTAATGCTAGCTTGGGGGTGTCTTTGGCTTTAGCACGCGCCTCTGCTTGCTCTTTACATTTAGCTCTCCATAGTTATTTAGGAGGCATTAATGGCCTGATACTGCCTACTCCTATGCTAAATATCATCAACGGGGGCGCACATGCTAACAATAATTTAGACTTCCAAGAGTACATGATTATGCCCCTTAAGTTTGGAAGTTTTAAAGAGGCTTTACGCGCTAGTGTGGAGGTTTATCACACACTAAAGGGCATGTTAGTAGAATCTAAACAATCCATTAGTGTAGGAGATGAGGGCGGGTTTGCTCCCAATTTTAAAAACAATAGCGAACCTTTGGATTGGATTTTAAAAGCCATTGAAAAGGCAGGTTATCAGCCCGGTGAACAGATCGCTTTGGCTTTAGATATAGCCAGTAGTGAATTAATTAATCCTGCGGGGCGTTATGTGCTTAGTAGCGAAAATAAAGAACTTGAAGCAAGCGCGCTAATTGAATATTATGACAAACTGCTAGAAAAATACCCCATTGTCTCTATTGAAGATGCACTAGGTGAGGAGGATTATAGTGGCTGGGCAGCATTAAGCGCTAAACTGGGGCAAAAAGTCCAATTAGTGGGCGATGATCTTTTTGTAACCAATAGCAAGCTTTTACAAAAAGGCATTGAGGCTAAACTAGCCAACGCAATTTTAATCAAACCTAACCAAATAGGCACGCTCTCACAAACTATTCAAACCATGCACCTAGCGCAAAAGTCAGGTTATGCTTGCGTAATGAGTCATCGTAGTGGGGAGAGTGAGGACAGTTTTATCGCTGATTTTGCAGTCGCGCTTAATACCGGGCAGATTAAAACAGGCGCGCCCACTCGTGGCGAGCGCACGGCTAAATACAACCGCCTTTTAGAGATTGAGGAAAGTATAGAAGGCATTTATGCAGGCCCCTCACTCTTTTAAAATCTGGCTTATTGGTTTTATGGGTAGTGGCAAGAGTACAGTAGGCGCGCTTTTAGCACAAAATCTAGGCTGTAGCTTTTTAGATACAGATTTACAAATCAGTGCCCAAGAAGGCTTAGAGATTACACAAATCTTTAACAAACATTCAGAAAGGCATTTTAGAAAACTAGAAAAAGAATTAGTCAGCCAAATTAGCCAATTACAAACCCCCCTAGTGATTGCCACAGGGGGAGGGTTACCCATTTTTACCCCTATAGAAGTGGGCGTTTTAATCTATCTGTGCCTAGATTTTAAAATTCTGCATGCACGCCTTTTAAACGATCCCACTCCCCGCCCTCTTTTTCAAACAACAGAGCAACTACACGCCCTTTATAACAAGCGTTGTGGCCGCTATGAGTCTATGGCACACCACCAAATCAATGCTAATCAAAGCCCAGAAAGGGTGATTGCAGATATTTTAAAGCGCTTATAAATCCTTATTTAATTCTGCGGGCTATAATAGTACTTATTGTAAAAGGAAATGCATGGGTCAAGGAATTTTAGTATATGCACCTTTGGATTTAGAAGAAAAGGCGGTTAGTTTTTTAGAGGCTTTCTTAAAACAACACCATAAAACCGTAGCGCTATTTACTCCCCCTATCAATGGGAGTATACAGGTGGTTTTAGAAAGACTTGCTAATGAAGATGATGGAGTTTTTACCCAAATATTAGAGACATACACCCCCTTAGCTAAGCAACATGACTATGTTTTAGTGCTAGGGAGTTGTTTTAATTTTCTAATCCATCTAGATAGCCAGATTTATATTAACTTAGCTAGACATTTAAACTTAGCTATTGTGCATGTTTTTGGTGATGTGAGTGCTTCTGAAATTAAACTAGCCAATACTAGTTGGAAGCGCGCCGGGTTATGCAACCCTTTAACTCTGATACAAAAGCCTTTAGATACACCTATCACAGAACCCTATGTGATTGATCTTAACAACCCTCAAGAACCATTAATTCTTAAAAGTTTAGAAACCATCCATACAACCTGTTTAAGTCCCTTAGCCTTCCAACACCAAATTTTAAAGCGCGCTAAAGAAAACTTAAAAACAATTGTACTCCCTGAAAGTGGTGATATGCGCATTCTTAAAGCTGCTCATGCCATTTTAGAGATGCAAGCAGCCAAGCTAATTTTATTAGGGGAAAAAAAACGCGTTGATAAGGAGGCTCAAAAACTAAACCTTGATCTCAAAGAAACCCCCATTATTG
Source organism: Helicobacter suis (assembly GCF_902196135.1). Lineage (GTDB taxonomy): Bacteria > Campylobacterota > Campylobacteria > Campylobacterales > Helicobacteraceae > Helicobacter > Helicobacter suis_A. The sequence goes on from NZ_CABIKE010000003.1 coordinate 159,610, forward strand.
ATCCGAACAACTCAGAGTATTTAGAGGAATTTGCCCAAACCCTCTTTGCCCTGCGCCGTGCTAAAGGTCTTAGCCTAGAGCAGGCAAAAGATTTAGTTAAAACCCCTACTTACTTTGGAACACTTCTTGTACACATGGGTCATGCCGATGGCATGGTTTCTGGGGCCACCCACACCACAGCTGATACCGTGCGTCCAGCCTTGCAGATTATCAAATTAGCCCCGGGTAATAGCCTTGTTTCTAGTGTGTTTTTCATGTGTTTACAGACAAAAGTTTATATCTTTGGGGATTGTGCGATCAATCCTAACCCTAATAGTGAGGAGTTAGCCCAAATTGCCATAACCTCAGCTAAAACGGCTAAAAATTTTGGCTTTGAACCTAAGGTGGCTTTGCTTTCTTATTCTAGTGGCACTTCTGGCAAAGGTGCAGATGTGGATAAAGTAGCCCAAGCCCTGCAAATAGCTAAAAAAAGCGATTCACATTTAGCCATTGATGGGCCCTTGCAATTTGATGCTAGCGTTGATCCTGCTGTGGGCGCTAGAAAAATGCCGGGGAGTTTAGTCGCTGGACAAGCCAATACGCTTATTTTCCCAGATTTAGATGCGGGCAATATCGCCTATAAAGCCGTACAAAGGTGTGCGCAAACTTTAGCCATTGGACCGGTCTTACAGGGTCTTAAAAAACCGGTTAATGATTTGAGTCGCGGTTGTTTAGTTGAAGATGTGATCAACACAATTATCATGACAGCCATTCAGGCACAGGGGAATTAATGCGTATTCTTGTACTTAATGTTGGGAGTTCCTCTATCAAGTTCCAACTTCTTAATATGGAAAAACACATGGTACTTGCTAAGGGCATTGTGGAGCAAATTGGAGAAAAGCAAAGCCATATTAGCATTAGTACTAGCGGGCATACACATAAAACAGAGGGCTTACACATCAGTAACCACGCTGAGGGCTTATTGCAAATGCAAGATAGATTGCAAAGCATGGGGGTTTTGCGTAGTTTAGCCTATGTAGATGGGGTGGGGCATCGAGTCGTGCAAGGGGGGGATTTATTTGTAGAACCCACGCTAATCACCCCTGATGTCATGGAGCATTTAGAAAAGCTTTGTCCCCTAGCCCCTCTGCATAATCCAGCCCATATAGCCGGGATTAAAGCCTTACAAGAACAAGTACCTAATTTGCCTCAAGTGGCTGTATTTGATACGGCTTTTCACCAAAGCATGCCTAAGCACGCTTATTTATATGCTTTGCCCTACTCTCTTTATGAGGAGCATCGCATACGGCGCTATGGTTTCCATGGGACTTCCCATCATTTTGTGACTAAAGAGGCGGCTAGGTTTTTACACATCCCCTATTTAGAATTTAACACGATCTCTTTACACTTAGGCAATGGCGCGAGTGTGTGCGCGATTAAAGAGGGAAAAAGTGTGGATACTTCTATGGGATTAACCCCACTAGAGGGCTTAGTGATGGGCACGCGCTCAGGGGATTTAGATCCAGCTTTAGTAGAATATATCGCACAGGTGAGCCAAAAAAGCCTTCAGGAAGTAATTAGCATGTTAAATAAACAAAGTGGGCTTAGAGGGCTTTGTGGGGATAATGACATGCGATCGATTGATGCGCGCATTGAGGCCGGAGATGAGCGGGCTAAACTAGCCTTTGAAATTTATGCTTACCGCATTAAAAAATATATCGGGGCTTATGCTTTTGCTTTGGGGCGACTTGATGCGTTGATTTTTACCGGAGGGGTGGGGGAAAACTGCGCGAGATTACGGGCTTTAGTGTGCACAGGATTAGAAAACTTTGGGTTTTATTTAGATCAGAAAATCAATGCTAATCCTAGACCGGGCATTGCGCTTTTAAGTGAGGCGCATAAACTACCCATTTTGCGCGTACCCACCAATGAGGAATTAGCCATTGCTCAGGATACAGTGCAAGTGGTTTCTAAGTATAAGTATCATTGTCTATAGTTTAAAGTTAAATTAGCTTTAAAAGATTAAAGTCTTTAGCATTTGGTACTTCACTACTTAAAAAATGGCAAAAGCGCCATGTTTTAGGTCTCATCGTTGTCTTATCAATTAAAGAACTATAACATTGTTATTAATTATTACATTGAGTATTTATATTAAATTATTTATACTAAGGCGTGGTTGTCATGAGTTGCAATGAATCTTTGTGTAGGAGGTGTTGATGAATTGGGAAAAGATAGGGTGGTCGATTCTTGAGAATATAGTTGGTGGGGCTTCTAAGAAAGCTGGCGAATATCTTGGTGAGCGCGTATTTGGCGGTAAAGCTAATAATACATTTAATAGAGTTAGTAAATACAGCAAACATAGAAAACTTGGTAAATTGATTAATCAATATGGTAGAGAACTTGCTAAACCTGCTTTTGAGTATGAGCGACAACAACAGATTAAACGGATTAATAGAATTGAGAATAAATTAAAAAAAAGGCGAGGAGTTATTAACGCTATTAGGAATAATCAGCAACAAGCTCGATCAGGTTATTTTATTAGAATAGGTTTAAATAAAAGGAGAAGGAGAAGGAGAAAATAAAGAAGTGAATTGTGGTGTAATCAAAAAGCCTAAAAAGACGATAGCCTTTGAAAGTTAAAAGATCTGATTGTTAAGAAGAAATCACACCCCTAAGAAATGTTTGCATTGCTTAATGGGAGTCTGTGTACATTGATGTGTTAAAGATTTGCAAGGCGCAATTATTGTTGGGCAATTTAGCGAATTTGTCTAATTGTGCACAAAGATAGCGGTAATTTTTTTCATACCTCCGGCTTTAAAATATTTAACTATAAATATAGGCATGGGTTAATGAAATGGTGTTATCCACGCTATTAGTTAATAAAAGTTGATACAAATCCACACTACCCACCCTAAAGGCAGAGGCACAACTTCTTAAATAAAGCGACCACATGCGCACAAAACGGGCATCATACATTTTAGTGATCTTCTCTTGTTGGTTTAAAAAGTTTTGATACCAAATATCTAGGGTCTTAGCATAGTGCAGGCGCAAACTTTCGGCTAAAACTAAGTGAAAATCGCTTTCACTCACAACAGAGATCACTTCCCGTAAAGAAGGCAAATACCCGCCCGGGAAAATGTACTTATCAATCCAGCTATTTGTCGTGCCCTCAAAACAACATAAAATGGAGTGTAATAAAAACATCCCCCCTACTTTTAAAACTTCCTTGATTTTCTTAAAATAGAAAGGCAAATTATCCTTGCCCACATGCTCAAACATGCCCACACTCACAACTTTATCAAAACGGTAGCGCATGCCATCTAAATCTTGGTAGTTTAAAAGTTTAATGGTAACTCGATCCTCTAATCCCATGTCCTTAACCCGCTTACTAGCAGCCTTAAATTGTTCATTAGAGATTGTAATGCCCATGACCTCTACATTGTATTCTTGAGCGGCTCTAATAGAAAGATAACCCCAGCCACAACCCACATCTAAAAGCTTTTCGCCCTGTTTGAGGTCTAATTTTTTAAGGGTGTGATCAAGTTTTTGGAGTTGGGCTTGTTGCAGGCTATCTTCTTCTTTTTTGAAATAAGCGCAAGAATAACTCAAGGTTTCATCTAACCATAAAGCATAAAAATCATTGCCTAGATCATAATGGCTTTTAATATTAGAGCTCTCTTTACTTGCTTGTTGTACGGGCATGGCGTTATCGTGCTTGTGCAGGTGTGTATAATTGGTTTGTAGATATAAAATCCGCATCAGCTCATCCATTGACCCTTCAATTTCAATTAGGCCGTCCATATAAGCCTCTGCGACGGTTAAAGACATGTCCTTTTTAATATCACTCATCTTAAATGGCCGTTTGATATTGATAGTAACTTGTGGTGTCTTTGTGCCGTTTTGATACACCTCTTTATCCCAAAAAACTACCCGATAATCCCCATTTTTCCATTTTTTAAACATGGACTTTAGAAACATCTTAGATAGCATGCATGCCCTAGTTTATGGTTTTGTGCTATTATAGGCGCTTTAGGCTTAAAAAGGTGTTGTCTATGCAAAATTTTAAATTGATCTCTACTCCTATTTATTATGTCAATGATAAGCCTCATTTAGGGCATGCTTACACAACTTTTATTGCCGACATGCTTAAAAAATACTATGCCCTGCAAGGAAAAGAAGTTTTTCTACTCACCGGCACAGATGAGCATGGCCAAAAGATCGCACAAAGCGCTTTAAAACATCATTTAAGCCCCCTTGAATACGCCTCTAATGTTAGCCGTCTTTTTAAAGATCAGTGGGATTATTTTAAGATTGATTATAACCACTTTGTACGCACTACAGATAGCCAGCATAAAGAGGCCGTAAAAAAAGCCTTTGAGCAAATGTATCAAAAAGGAGACATCTATAAGGGAGTTTATCAGGGCTCTTATTGTGTGAGTTGTGAGAGTTTTGTAACCACCACGCATTGCCCTGATTGCAACCGCGAGAGTACTTTAGTTGAGGAGGAGAGTTATTTTTTTAGACTCAGTAACTATCAGGATCGCTTACTAGATTTTTATCACACCCACCCTAAGGCTATTTATCCTCTCTTTAGACGCAATGAGGTGTTGCGCTTTATTGAACAGGGGCTTTATGATCTCTCTATTACCCGTACGAGTTTTGAGTGGGGCATTGCTCTGCCTAGTAGTTTAAAAGAAAGTAAGCATGTTATTTATGTATGGCTAGATGCGTTGCTTAATTATGTGAGTGCTTTAGGCTATGGCAAGGGAGCTAATTTAGAGTGTTTTAAATACACCATCCATGTTGTGGGTAAGGATATTTTGCGCTTCCATGCAATTTATTGGGTGGCGTTTTTAATGAGTTTAGAACTCCCCTTATTTGAAAAGCTCTGTGTACATGGCTGGTGGACAATTGATGGGGTGAAGATGAGCAAGAGTATTGGCAATGTGCTAGATGCGCAGGATCTAGCAAAAACTTATGGAACAGAAACGCTGCGCTATTTTTTATTGCGCGAAGTGCCCTTAGGCCAAGATGGGGATTTTAGCTTGCAGGCTTTAATACGGCGATCTAATGCAGATTTGAGCAATACTTTAGGCAATTTAGTACAAAGATTACTAGGCATGGCTAGCCAGTATTTTGGTGGCAAGCTAGAGAGTGGGGGCGTTTTAACCCACTATGCTTTTTTGTACCAACAACTCCAAGATTTGCTTAACTCTTTAGATCAAAGCATGCAAGAGATGCAACCCCACCGCTATTTAGAAGATTTATGGAAAGTTTTTGAAGTGTGTAATGCTACTATTGCGCAAGAGCAGCCATGGAATATGGTTAAAACACAACCTAAAAAAACTATGGCTTTACTCTCTCTTGTGGCCACTATTCTAGCTAAGAGTGCGTTTTATCTTTACCCAGTGATGCCAGAGAGTGCAACAAAATTAGCGGCTATCTTTGGAGTTAACCTAGATTCACAGAGTTTTTTAACCTTTAAACAAAGCCATTATGTATTGCCCCCCCTAACCCTACACAAAACAGAAGCGCTTTTCCCCAAACTAGAGTTAGAAACTTCTATTAAACAGGAACAAAAGCGCCTTAAGATAGAGGATTTTTCTAAATTAGAGATTAGAGTGGGCACGGTTATTAAAGCTGAAAAAGTACCTAAAAGCTCTAAATTGCTGTGTTTACAGGTTGATTTTGGTCTAAAAACACGCCAAATTCTCTCAGGTATTGCTAAATACTACAAACCCGAGGAACTAATAGGCAAACAAGTATGTGCTTTACTAAATTTAGAACCTAGAAAAATGCTAGGCTTAGAATCTGAGGGCATGATCTTAACAGCTAGTGGTGCCAATCATCTTAAACTCATCGCGCCTACTGAATATGTAAGCAATGGAGCTAAGATTGAGTGAATGTAGATGAGGTTTTATCCATCACAAGAGGAACATTACAAAGTAACCCGGTGGTGCATACATTTAGCCATATCACCCATGCCATTGAGCGGGTTAAAAAAGGCGCGCTTTTTATTGCTTTAGAGCCTAGCTATCTTGATTTAGCCATTAAACTAGGGGCTTATGGGGTACTAACTAATCAGAAAAACCCCAGTGATTTAGAAATTGCTTGGATTTATGTACAAAACTTACAAGATGCGCTAAATAGATTGCTTTATTATAAATTCATGGATAGCCAAATCCCAATTATTACTCTTTCCAGAATTGAGTGTCTATTACTCTCTAGGCTAGTGCCCAGTGGTCTTTATTTTTTTAAAGGAGAAATTGTAGATTTATTAGATTTAGATTTAACCGCTATAAGTGCGCTAATCATGCAAGAATCTTTCTTGCCCAATAGCCTAAAGATTGTAGATACCCTCCCCTACCAAATTCTACAAGAACAGCTATTAACTAGCACGATTTTATATAAAAATAGGCGCTATCATCTTAAACTTGCAGGGCTTTACTTACCTGAGCTTGCCAAAGTTTTACAGGTATCTCAGGCATTAAATATACCAGTAGATTTAAATCGCTTGGGGGTATTTCCTAAACCTTTTTATACTAATAAGCGCTTAGAACCTTGTGCACAGTATTCACAGATTCTCTTCTTAGAAAAACATAAAGAGATGATCAATTTGGCAATCTATGCGCAAAGAAAAGCCCCTTGGCTTAAACAAATTATTTTCACACAAGAAGAACTAGACATGCCCCATATTCTCTATAAAACCCTTCATGAGCTTAAAACTCTACTCACCTCACAAATCTATCATCTAGCCTTCATTATAGGAGAGGTAGAAATAACAGATTTACTCTACAAGCCCTATAAGAAAAGTCTATTTGATGGGCTATAGCATTGATCAAGGGATTAGTATAAAATTAGATCCCCATTTTAGCCTTGATCAACTCCAAGCAAAAGCTTGGCAATTAAGACCTTGGCGCAAAGGTCCTTTTTATTTTAAGCAAGGTAAAAAAGAGTTTTGTATTGATAGCGAATGGCAAAGTTATATCAAGTGGGATTTAATTAAAAATGTTAGTTTGTGTGGTTTAGATGTAGCTGATGTGGGCTGTAATAATGGCTATTATCTGTTTTGTATGCACAAACAAAACCCACAAAGCCTAACAGGTTTTGATCCAAGTTTACTTTACAAGCAACAATTTAATTTTCTAAATCATTTCTTACAACTGCCTATCACCTATGAAAGCTTAGGGGTGGAGGATCTGCGCACTTACCCTAAACGCTTTGATGTGATCTTTTGTTTGGGTGTGCTTTATCATAGAAAAGACCCCCACAGCGCCTTAAAATCTCTTTACATGGGTTTAAAAAAAGGCGGTATTTTAGTGCTTGATACCCTCATTTTTGAAAGCCCGCTAGAAATTGCCCTCTGCCCAAAGACTTATGCCAAGATGAGTAATGTCTATTTTATTCCTAGCATTAAGGCCTTGCAAAATTGGGCTTTTAAAGCAGGCTTTCAAGAATGTAAACTTCTAGCAATTAAACCCACCACTTTATTAGAGCAACGCAAAACCCCATGGATTGAAGGCCTAAGTTTAGAATCTTTTTTAGACCCTAAAGATGCTAGCAAGAGCATAGAGGGCTACCCTGCTCCCTGTAGGGGGTATTTTATTTTACACAAATAAGGATAGTGATGACAGAAACACCTATGTTAGAGGAAGGATTATTTGTTTGTTCTAAATTAGATCAAACTCTTTGTGCGGATTTGGTTTCTTTTAGCCCTAATAAAGCCACAGTTTGTTTCACCCCTAAGGAGTTTATGCTCTGTGAGGAAGATGTTGTACATGCGGGCTTTATTGTGAGTGCGGCTAGTTTTGCGGCTTTGTGCGCGCTTAATAAGAAAAACAGCTTAATTTCTTCTATGAAAATTAATTTACTTGCCCCCATTGAGCTTAAACAAGAAGTCTATTTTAACGCCATAGTGGTACACGCAAGTTCTAAAAAATGCTCAATTCGCGTGGAGGGTGAGTTTATGGAAATTAAAGTTTTTGAGGGAGATTTTGAGATTTTGGTCTTTGAAAAACGCCCCTTCAAGTTTAATTTTAAGGAAGAGTCGTGATCATTGCCTTAGTGGTGGATAGTTTTGAGGATAAAAGCAACGGGACTTCTATGACCTGCTATCGCTTTTATAAGGCGCTTAAGGAGCGCGGGCATGAAGTACGGGTAGTAGCACCCTTTATACAAGGTGAGGGTTTTTTTACTCTTAAAGAGCGCTATATTCCACTGGTTACAGAAATTGCACGCAAACAACACATGATCTTTGGCAAACCTGATGAAAGGATTTTAAAAAAAGCCTTTAGAGGGGTAGACATCGTGCATGTGTTTTTACCCTTTGATTTAGAAAAAACAGCAATCAAGGTAGCAAGAGAGCTTAAAATCCCCTATGTGGGGGCGTTTCATTTACAACCCGAACACATCACATACAACATTAAACTACAAAATTTAGATTGGCTTAATCGCTTAATCTTTTGGTGGTTTAAAAAGAATTATTACCAATATCTCTATCATATCCACTGCCCCTCCCCTTTGATTAAAAATGAACTAGAGAGGCATGGCTATGGGGGTAAAAAATATGTAATTAGCAATGGCTTTGATCCACTCTATACCAAACGCTCCCATAACACCAAAACCGATAACCTATTTCACATCATCATGGTGGGGCGCTACTCTAATGAAAAAAACCAACAGGTACTCATAGAAGCGGTGCGTTTGAGTCGCTTTAGCCAACAGATTCAATTGCATTTAAAAGGCATTGGGCCTAATTTAGCCAAACTACAAAAATGCGCACAAGGCTTAACTTATCCGGTAGATTTTGGCTTTTTAGAACCACAAGATTTAATAACTCTGCTGTATCAATGCGATTTATATGTGCATGCTGCAGATGTGGAGGGGGAGGCAATTGCTTGTTTAGAGGCGATGAGTTGCGGGGTGGTGCCCGTGATTTCTGATAGCAAAATCAGCGCGACTAACCAATTTGCCCTAGATGCGCGATCGCTGTTTAAATCTAACGACGCCAAAGATCTAGCCCAAAAAATAGACTACTGGCTAGAACACCCAGAGGAACGCGCATTAGCAGAAAAAGAATACGCTCAGGCCACGCAAAACTACCGCTTAGATGATTCTATTAAGCAAGCTTTAGACATGTACACAGAGGCTATTGCTGATTTTAGAGAGATTTATAAGGAGAAAAGATAAACCTCACAACTAGAAAAAGCCATAAAAGCAGAATTTTATAAACTCCACTAAGCGGTTAATATTCTTACAAAAATATTTTCCCTTGTTAACTAATTTTTAAGAAAATAACACTAAAAATATAAACATAGCACCCAAAGGAGAGTGATGATCAAACAGTTTTTCTTGGCCACTCTTTTGATTGCTCAAGTTTTTGCTAGCACCCCTAAAGATACCCTTGTTATTGGCATTGAAAACGAAACAACCCGCATCAATCCGCTTTTTGACACCGATCATGATAGCGCCCTAGATTTTGTCTTTAGCGGACTCACACGCTTTTCACCTGACATGAAAATTGAGCCGGATTTGGCTAAGAGCTGGGAAGTAAGCCCTGATGGACTCACTTGGATTTTTCACTTAAGAGAAGATGTTTTATGGCATGACGGGTATAAATTTAGCGCTGCAGATGTTAAATTTACACTAGAGCAGGCTATGGATAAAAAACTCAATGCACCCGCACGCGCTAATTTTGAAGAGATCAAACGGATAGAAGTGCTAAACCCCTATACTTTAAAAATTACACTTAAAACCCCTTTTCCTGCGCTTTTAGACGCATTAAGCATGGGAATATTGCCCAAACACCTTTTAGAGGGTAAGGATTTAAGCACCAATGCTTTTAACCAACACCCCATTGGCACAGGCCCTTTTGAATTTGTGAGGTGGCAAAAAGGGAGTTATATTAGCTTTAAAGCCAACCCTAACTTTTATCGTGGACGGCCAAAGTCTGCTAAGGTCATCTTAAAAATCGTGCCTAATTACAATGTGCGCACTTATGAAATTAAAAACGGCTCTTTAGATGTGGCTTTAGTAGAGCCCAATCTAGTAAAGGGTTTAGAGCATGATAAAAATATTAAGATTATGGATATGAAGAGCGCGGATTATCGCGCTTTGATGTTTAATTTTCATAACCCTCTTTTCGAGTCTCTAGCAGTGAGGCAGGCAATTAACTACGCTATTGATAGAAATTTAATTGCTGCTAAGATTTTACACGGCTATGGCTTTGTGGCTAATAACCCTATCCAAGCTAGTTGGGCTAATGATGCAAATGCACAAACCTACACCTACAACCCTCAAAAGGCCCAAGAAATCTTAGTTAAAGATGGGTGGAAGTTACAGGGAAAGTTTTACTATAAAAATAACAAAGCCTTAGAGTTTGATATTTATGCCTTTAATAGCGATCCGCTTAGGATAGCCCTAGCCAGCATTTTACAAAGCGAATTAGCCAAAATTGGGATTAAAACCAATGTGATTGCCAAAAACCACGGCGCCTTTGATATAGACAAGGTAGATAGCTTTATTATTGGCTGGGGAAGCCCGCTTGATCCAGATATGCAGACTTATCGCGTTTTTAGTTCTAAAATGGATATCAGCACTAATAAAAATGGCTGGAATTACAACCATTACAGCGATTTAAAAGTTGATGAGGCTCTACTTAAAGCCCGCATCACAAACAAACTAGATCAACGCAAGTTTTGGTATGCTAAATTTATTAATGCGCTATATGTTGACCCTCCCTTTGCCTTCTTAGTGTATTTGCGCTATCCTTTAGCCTACCGCGCTAATGTCCATGGCATTAAACCTACTATCTTAGGGCATCACGGGGCGCGTTTTACCTATGATGTTGCTGAGTGGAGTAAGGATTAGTGTGGCGCTTTGCCACTAGGCGTTTTATAGGGGCTTTTTTACTCTTACTTGTTTTTAGTTTTGTGATCTTTGTGATGTTAGATTTTTCTAGCGGGAGTGTGATCTCTGGTGTTTATGGGGATAGTATCCAAGCGGCTAATCCGGCTATAAAACAGCAAATGATGGCTAATTTAGGTTTGAATCGCCCGCTTTTGGTGCGTTATGTAGAATGGTTGGGGCGGGTTTTATGCGGAGATTTAGGGGTGAGTTTTGCTAGTGGAGAAAGCGTAATAAAGATTATTAAAGAGCGCTTGCCCTACACTTTGATCTTAGGCCTAACAAGTTTTATTTTAAGTTTTATTCTAGCCCTTATTTTGGGAGTTTTTAGCGCACTATTTAAAAACTCACTATGGGATAAGGCGATTATGATTATCACCTTAGGTTTTTTTAGTGTCCCTAGTTTTTGGCTAGGCTTGCTCTTTATCATGATCTTTAGCGTATCTTTAGGACTCTTTCCTAGTTCTGGAATCTATGATTTAGGAGAAGAGCCTAGTTTAAAAGGATTGATTCACCACCTAGTACTCCCCATAGCAGTACTAACCCTTTCGCATTTAGCCATTTATACCCGTCTAGTTCGTAGTGTGATATTAGATACTCTCAAAGAACCCTTTATCATGAGTTATCGCGCATGGGGGGTTAGTGAAAAAATCATTCAATTTAAATTAGTGTTGCGCTATAGCCTTTTGCCTATCCTAAGTTATTTTGGGGCTAATGCAGCCGGGATTTTAGGAGGGACTTATATTGTAGAAAGCGTGTTTTCTATCGGAGGACTAGGCAGTACAACCATTAATGCCCTACTTAATAAAGATTACCCTCTAGCCTTAGGCATTATTTTACTTAGCACCCTTGTAGTGGTTTTATTTAACCTCATCGTAGAGATTAGCGCCAAACTTTTAAACCCAAGATGGCGTTCTTGAAAAAGACTTTTCTTTTTGGCGCGCTTTTGATCGTGGGTCTAACACTATTGCCCCTATGCGCTCCCTTTGCACCCACTCAAATCAATTTAACCCAACTCAAACTCCCCCCTAGTTTCACCCACCTTTTAGGCACAGACTTTTTAGGGCGCGATGAATTTTCTAGGCTACTCTTTGCTCTTAGAAATTCTATTTATATCGGGCTTTTAAGTGCACTAGGTGCTATGTGTCTTGCTTTAGGCTTTGCCTTTGTTAGTCTTAATGCTCCTAAATGGCTAGCCTCTTTGTTATTGCGCTTTTTAGATGGGTTTTTAGCCCTACCTAATCTTTTACTCATCTTGCTTTTTAGCGCCTTTAACCAACGCGGGTTTAATTTGTTAGGGCTAAGTCTATTGGTGGCATTTTTTGCTTGGGGGAGTGCTGGTAAGCTTATCCATGATAGCTTTAGCAATATCAGCACCCAAGAATTTATCTTAAATGAAAAAGCTTTAGGGGCGACTCGTTTAGCGCTTATGTTTATACAAATTCTACCTGTAGCTAAAAATAGCGTGTTTGTACTTTTTATTAATATCTGTGCCCATGCCATTAGCACAGAAGCCCTACTTAGTTTTTTTGGTTTGGGGCTTAGAGTGGGGGAGGCAAGTTTGGGCAATATGCTTAATGAAGCCTCTGAGGCAATTTTTACGGGTACTTGGTGGTTGCTACTCACCCCCGGGCTAGCCGTTTTTGTTATGGTGTTTGGCTTAATGTTATTAGGAGAAAAAATACAAGAAGATGGTTAAAGTGGCGCATTTAAATATCTACACCCCAACTAGCCAAATCTTGCGCGATATTAGTTTTGAAACGGGGGCTAATTTGGCTATTTTGGGGAGTAGTGGGAGTGGGAAAAGTACGCTTTGTAAAGCCCTTTGTGGGCTTTTAAGCCCTAATCTTAAAATTAGCTATAGCGCGCTTGAAGTACAGGGGCGTGCGGGCTATGTCTTTCAAGATTGTATTAGTTGCTTTTTCCCTTATTTAAAAATACGAGACACCTTTAAAATGGTTCTTAAAGACAAATTAGACAAAGCTTTACCTATTTTTGAGAGTCTAAATATTCCTTCTAAAGTATGGGGGCTTTATCCTTACGAATTGAGTCGTGGCATGGCTAGTCGCGTACAAATCGCGCTTAATCTCACTTTAGAATCTCAAATTCTCTTGCTAGATGAGGTAACTAGTTCTTTAGATCGTCTTAATACCCAAAGTGTGGTGCAATTACTCCTAGAATTAAAGATTCAAAAGATCACCATTACCCATGATGAAGAGGTGGCCTATCGTTTGTGTGAACAGGTACTTGTTTTAGAAAATGGCGCGATCACTTATTTTGGGGATAAAAAGGGGTATTTTACATGGGATTAGAAGTCATGGGTTTATATAAATCCTATGGGGAGTATTGTATTTTAAAAGATATTCATTTGTACCTAGAAAGTGAGGAGAGTGTTGCACTTTTAGGCTCAAGTGGGAGCGGGAAAAGTACGCTGGCTAAATGCATCGCGCGCTTAGAAAGTTTTGATCAAGGCCAAATCACCTACCAGCAAGAAGATATTTTACAGATGCCTGAAAAATATTTAAGGCAACGCATCCAGTATGTTTTCCAAGATCAATTAAATGCGCTCAATCCAGCCAAAAAAGTTAAAGACCTCTTAGAAAGTGTGGCTAGGCGTTTTAAAACACAAAAAGATTTACCCCAAATTTTACAAAGTACGCGGCTTAAACCCTCTCTTTTAGATAAGTTTCCCAGAGAATTAAGCGGAGGGGAGCGCCAAAGATTAGGCATAGCCAGAGCCATGCTAGTTAAGCCCCAAATCTTACTTTTAGATGAAATCACCAGCGCACTAGATAAGCGTTTGAAATACGAGATTATGGAAGTGTTGCTAGATTATCAACTTGCAACTAAAACAAGCATGATCTGTATCACCCATGACAGAGCCATTGCACAAAAATACTTTAAAAGACATTTTATCATTGAAGCAGGCAAGTTACGGGTTGGTTGAGATTGGAGGTGTTAAATGCAGGGTCTATAGCAAATCTTCTAACTTTGAATAAGATTTTAAAGAGTAAAAAAGCCTGCAAGTCTTATATCTTTAAAGTTTACTAATCCCTTGATCAAAAAACTTTTTGAACAAATCCAAGATGCTTTGGTATCCCATTTAAAACACCTTTAGATCACAAACGCTAAGAATGTCGGGGCGGTTATCTAAATAGACTTTTTCCCCGCTTATGAAAATAAAAGGCCGTTTTTCTAATTGCCCATCATAGTGTATGAAATTATGTGGGATTAGCTTAAAATTAACCCCGCCCTCAGAAAAGCCCTTAATAAAATAAGCACAGCCAAAAAAAAGCGCGCTAGTGCAATCAAAAACAAACTGATAAAACCCTTTTTTTTGGATATGCTTAAAGGCCTCTTGTGCTTGTTGGTTTTCACATTCTAAGATTAATGGGAGTTTAGCCACTTGCAAACGCCGCTTAAACACCTCGCTACTAATTTGGGCATCAAAGCGTAAAAAGTAGCGAAAGACTTTTACTAACTCCTCGTAGCGCTCAGATTGTAGCGCCCATTTCACAAACTCATAATCAACAAAATTAGGGATTTGATGGGCA
>NZ_CABIKE010000004.1 GCF_902196135.1 Helicobacter suis
GGGGGGGGGTAGACTACTTTTTCATAGCACGCTACAAGTGCATCTACTTTTTGATCTTGTAGCTTAGTGATTTGTATTGCCATGCCTACCCTTTTATTAAATATCTATTGTAATAGAATCTCACCAAATACCAAAAACCCGTGCAAAGATTTGATCTGTATTTTTCAGATAATAGCTAGTATCAAAACACTCCTTTAAAAAGCTACGATCAACTTTTTCTAAACGGGGGTCTTTTAAAAGCGTGTGTAAAAAGCAATCTGGGGTGTGTTTGCCTTGTTGTAAACTTTTCCAAACTTTAGCGGCGTTTTCTTGAATGATAGTATAACTCTGCTCTTTACTAAAACCTAGTTTAGGCAACTCTAACAAAAGCCGCTGTGAAAAAATCAGCCCCCCCGTTTTTTCTAAATTTTGTTGCATATTCTCCGGATAAACCACTAAATTTTTTAAAAGTGTTGTGAGGCGATCGAGCATAAAATCTGTTGTGGTGAAAATATCCGGGAAAATAAAGCGCTCTACTGAACTATGGCTAATATCGCGCTCATGCCAGAGTGCAACACTCTCCATCATAGGCATACAATACCCACGAATCACACGGCAAAGACCGGTAATATTCTCACTAAGCACCGGATTGCGTTTATGAGGCATGGCTGAACTCCCCTTTTGCCCCTCACTAAAATATTCCTCTGCCTCATAAACTTCTGTGCGTTGGTAGTGGCGGATATTGATCACAACTTTCTCACAACTGCTAGCTAGTAGTGCTATGGCATTGATCATTTTAGCGTGGCGATCTCTAGAAACTACTTGGTTTGTAATGGGGGCGACTTTAAGGCCTAACAAAGCACAGGTAATTTCCTCTAATTCTAAGGGGATATGTGCCAAATTACCCATTGCACCACTAATCATGCCAACCCCCACTTCCTCTAACACAACTTTTAAAGACTGCATATGCCGCCACATTTCATCAAACCACAGCGCCCACACTAGCCCAAAAGAGAGAGGCTCACCGTGGATACCATGGCTTCTGCCAATAATAAGCGTGTCTTTAAATTCGTAAGCTCGCTTTTTAAGTACGGCTAAAAGCGCGTCTAAATCGTTTAGAATGATTTTAAGGCTTTCTTGTAACAGCAAGGCTAGAGCTGTGTCAATACAATCGCTAGAGGTGATGCCATAGTGGAAAAACCGCGCTTCATCGCCTAGATTCTCACACACAGCATTAATAAAGGCTATCACATCATGTTTTGTAATTTTCTCTAAGGCGTGGATACGCTCTAGACTAAACCATGCTTTTTGGATTTTTTCACAATCTATAGCACTCATCAAACCTAGTTGATACCACGCACTAGCAACGGCTTTTTCAACCTTTAGATAAGTGTCAAATTTGTTTTGTAAACTCCATAAGGCTAACATCCCCTCCCTAGCATAGCGATCAAGCATTTAAACCTTAGCTTCTTCGCGTCGTTGTAAGTACTCCCAACGGGTGTCTACATCTTTTTGTAAAGCTTCAATGATGTGTTCGTTTTCTTTTTTAAATAAATGGGCAAATCGTTTTTGCACACCTAAATAATCGCGCACGGGCAAAATATTGCGCGGGCGGTAGGTGATTTTTAATTCTGTGCCATGGAAAATTTCAAAGAGGGGGAAAATCAGACAATCCACCGCTAAATCTGTCATTTCAATGGCTAAAGAGGAATGGTATCTCCACTCAGTTGGACAGGGACTTAGCGCGTTAATAAAACATGGGCCTTCTGTATCTAGCGCGGTTTTAATTTTCTTATTCATGTCTTTCCACTTATTAGGGGCAAGTTGAGCGGTGTAGGGAATGCCATGAGCGGCCATGATTAGGGGTAGATCTTTTTTGCGCTCTTTTTTCCCAAAACTGACTTTGCCTGCGGGGGTGGTACTTGTGCTCGCTCCCATAGGCGTACTCCCACTCCTTTGCCCGCCGGTATTAGCGTAGTTTTCATTATCCAAACAAATATAAGTCATGTCATGCCCGCGTTCTAAACAACCACTGATAAATTGAAACCCAATATCATAAGTTGCGCCATCGCCTCCAAAAGCCACAAATTTAGGCCGTTGCCCTGTATATTTGCCTTTTCTAGCTAGAGCTTTATACATGCTTTCTGCGCCACATACAGCTGTAGAGCCATTTTCAAACCCTACATGAATCCAAGGTACATCCCAAGAAGTGTGGGGATAAACCGCTGAGCACACTTCTAAACAGCCCGTAGAATTACCCAGCACAATAGGTCCATCTACGGCGTTGAGTACCTCGCGTATGATGATGCCATGCCCACAACCCGGACAAAGAAGGTGTGAGCCTTCAAACTTTTCAGCCGCTTGGCTAAAACTCTTAAGTGTCTTGACTTCTTTAACCATGTGTTCTCCTTTTTAGAAATAAGACAATTCAGGACCATTAAGTCCGATAAATTGTTGGGTGGGGTGGGTAAGCCCCCCTTTTTTAGCGTCTTGCACTAATGCCTCAAAGATAGAATCTAAATTAGCTTGGGTTAAGTCTCTCCCGCCTAGCCCATAAATATAATTACTTAACACGGGGTGTTTGGAGCCGGGGGCTTGGTATAAACTGGCTGCAATCTCATTAAAGAGCGCACCTAGTGCACCAGAAGGGGAGCTTTTATCCATGATAGCCACCGCTTTAGCATTTTTAAGCGCATTAGCAAGTAATTCAAAGGGGAAGGGGCGTAGTAAATGCGTGGTAACTACACCGGCTTTAACCCCTTTTTCGCGGGCTTTTTTAGCCGCTACTATGGCAGATTCATAGGTAGTGCCTAAAGCAAAAATAACCACTTCCGCATCTTCTATTCCAAAGGTTTCAATGAGATTGTATTGGCGACCGGTGATCTTGGCAAAATTGCCAAAAATTTCTTCTAAAACACTGCTAGAGTGCATAATGGCATGGTGGAGTTTAGCTTTGTGTTCAAAATGCCACTCCTCTTCTGCCTGCGCCCCATAGCTAACGGGTTTATCAAAGTCTAGCATAGAATGCACACTCAAATAATCCCCCACAAATTTATAAGCAACCGCATCGCTAAGTGGGCGTACATTTTGCACGGTGTGAGAAGAAAGAAATCCGTCTTGGTGCACCATGACAGGTACGCGCACTTCTGCATGTTCGGCTAGTTTAAAGGCCATAAGCGTAAAATCATAAACTTCTTGGGGATTACAGGTACAAAGGCTGATCCAACCACTATCGCGTCCTAAATACATATCTGAATGATCGCAGTGGATATTAAGCGGAGAGGCTAGGGCGCGATTAGCCACATTGAGTACAATAGGTAAACGCATACCAGAGGCTTGATAAAGCACCTCTACCATTAAGGCAAAACCTTGTGAGCTAGTAGCTGTACTTACCCGCCCCCCAGCCGCAGCCGCCCCCACGCATGCACTCATAGCCGCATGCTCAGATTCAACTAGTACAAACTCGCCATCAATATAGCCATTGTCTTTAAATGAGCCGTAGTTTTGGATAATGGGTGTGGAGGGAGTGATAGGATAGGCCGCTACAACATCTACTTGGGCTTGGCGCAGGGCATGCGCGCTAGCCGTACAACCATCCCAAGCTTCTACGGCATTCATTTGATAACTAGAAGCCATTATAACCCCCTTCTGTACGGTAACTCTTCTTTTTAATGCCCGGTGTTTTCTCCGGCCACTTAGTAAGCGCCTCCTCTAAGGGTTCAAGATTATCAAACATGAGCAAAGATTTAGGATTAGTGGGGCACACATCTACGCACACCCCACAACCCTTACAGTGCTCATAATCTACCCCGCTCATTTTACCCTCACGAGATAGAATAGAGGCATCCGGGCAATAAACCCAGCAATTAAAACAATTAATACAAACTTCTTTATTATGCACGGGTTTTTCCACACGCCAATTGGCTACGCTAGCTGTAAAAGAACTTTCTTGGGTGTAGTTGCGCGTATCGTTATGTTTGTTTAATTCCTCCTGCCCTTCTTTTTCAAAGGGAAAGAGTACAGCACCAATTGCAAATTCTTGCCAATTATTCATGGGAGTCCTTTATTGTACTTGTTGATAGGCTTGATCAATAGCCATCATGTTAGCATCAATTAAAGCCTGAGTCATCTTTTTACCCAATACTTCTTTGAAAGTGTTTTTAAAAAACTCTAACTCTAGCATGCCAGAAACTTTCATCAAAGCCCCTAACATAGGCGTATTAGGAATGGGGCGTTTGATTGTATCCATCGCTATTTTAATGCAATTAAGCGTGTAGAGTTTTTTGTTAGCCAAATCAGGCTTTTTCTCTAATAACTCTTCTTTAGAAAGGTGGGTGGTGATAATGTAAGTGGTTTCCTCTTTTTCATCTTCTGTAATATTTGCAATAAAAGTTAACCCCGGATCAATCACTAAGACATAATCTGGATTCATGAATTTTTCATGGTTTAAAATAGGCTCTGAATCAATCCGGTTATACGCCGTCATCGCCGCCCCTCTTTTAGCCGAACCATAGACTGCAAAGCCTTGCACTTCTTTGCCTGTAGTGGCCACCACATCGGCTAAACCCTTAGCCCCCGTAACTGCCCCCTGTCCAGCTCTTGCATGCCATCTAATCTGTAGCATTTTACTCCTTATTGATGTAGATTTATAAACACGAAGCCGCGCCATTATACAGCTAAAATAAGAAATTTTGATTTAATAACTCATTTGGCGATCTTTTTCTAAATCCTGTAGCCAGATAAAGACCTCAACCACACTTTGGTAAAGTTCAGGCGGAATTGCATGATCTACCGGTAAATGCAATAAAGATTCTACCAGAGTCTCGTTACAAAAAAGCGGAATATCAAAGGCTTTGGCTTTTTGCATAATGGCCTCTGCAATGCTACCCACGCCACTAGCTACAACCTTTGGCGCATGATCTTGCTCAATATTATAGGCTAGCGCTACAGCTTTTGGCATGCCCATTAATAACCCATCACCAAGGCATCCATCTCTTGCCACGAAACAATATTTCTTGTAGCGCTATTTTTTGTATGGCGCAAGAAATGAGCAATGGATCGCACTAACATATCGCTTTCAATATTAACCCGCCGTCCTTTTTGATAAGAAGCAAAGAGGGTATTTTTAAAGGTGTGTTCAATGATGACTAATTCAAAAAAATCTGTTTCTATGCTAGCAAGAGTAAGACTCACCCCATCAATGGCAATAGAACCCTTAGGAATGCATAACTCTAAAATATGCGTAGGGGCTTTAATTTGCACACAAACTTGATTACCCACAGGTTTACTTCCTAGTACAACGCCTATTCCATCAACATGCCCTTGTACTAAATGCCCATCTAGGCGATCGCTAGCCCTTAAGGCTGGCTCTATATGCACTAATGATCCCGGACGATAATTTTCTAGCGCGATGCTTTGTTGTGTGTGCGTACTTAGCTGCAAAGAAAAACCCCCTTGAAAAATCCCAACCACAGTCAAGCAAGCCCCATTAACAGCGATACTATCCCCAATTTTAGGCCGATACTGGCTTTTAAGCGCTAGTAAATCGCCTGAAAAGGAGTTTACAACAGCCATTTCTTGGATTAGTCCACTAAACACGCCTCAATCCTTTAGTTTTTAATGTATATGGCGCGTAAATTATAGTACAATGGAGCTTTTTTATTATCATTAGAGGAAATAAATATGGAGCTTGTGGACACCCATTGCCATTTAGATCACCCCTCCTACCAAGCAGATTTTTTAGAAGTGTTGCAAAGTGCCCAAGAAGTGGGAGTACAGACAGCGATTATCCCTGCAGCTAGTCCTAAGGATTTAAAACGCGCTATTGATCTATGTGAAACCTACCAGAATTTATACTTTGCTGTGGGAGTACACCCCTTAGACTTAGAAGAATTTGATCTAAATGTTTTAAGAGAGCATATTACACACCCTAAATGCGTGGCTGTGGGGGAGTGTGGGTTAGATTATCACCGCCTAGAAACACCCGATCAAACAATAATAGCACGCCAAAAAGAGACTTTTATTACACAAATTGATCTAGCCTTAGAGTTTGAAAAACCCTTAATTGTGCACATTAGAGAGGCTAGCGAAGATGCCTACTTGATTTTAAAACAATACCCAAAACTCAAAGGGGTTTTACACTGCTATAATGCCCACCCCTTGCTTTTAAAACTCTCCTCTCAGTTTTACTATGGGATCGGAGGTGTGGCAACTTTTAAAAATGCCAAAAACTTAGTAGCCATTTTGCCTCAAATTCCTTTAAATCGTTTGTTATTAGAAACCGATGCGCCCTATCTCACACCCCACCCTTTTAGAGGCCAACGCAACGAACCCCACCACATTCCTTTAATCGCGCAAAAAATAGCAGAGGTGTGTTGCATTAACTTAGAAGATCTTGCCAAAACCACTACACATAATGCCAAAACTCTCTTTGGCTTACCAAAGGTTTCTTAAATGACTCCACCCTTAAAAAAGTTTTTTATCCTTTTACTTGGCTGTACTTTTTTAATACCAAATCTTAATGCCCAATCTGTTATCAATAACACGAGTTTAAAAACCTTAAATGCCTTTGGGGTAGATGTAGCGTTTTTAACAAGTGTACAAAATACACAAACCCTTGAGGGTGTACAACAAACCTTTGGCAAATTAGTACAACACTACGATGCCAATGGGATTTTTATTCCCACCATTAAAAGCATGCTTATTCAGGCTAATATCCCCGTAGAATTCTTATTTTTAGCTATGGCAGAGTCTAAGTTTTCTACCCGTGCTTGCAGTGTGAAGAAGGCTGTAGGGATTTGGCAACTCATGCCAGAGACGGCTAAGATGCTAGGTTTGCATGTGGGGCGTTATTTAGATGAACGGCGCGATCCGATTAAAAGTACGCAAGCGGCAATTCGCTACTTCCACATGCTTTATAAACAAACCAAACAATGGTATTTAGTGGCTATGGCTTATAATTATGGGCTTAGAAGAGTACAAGAGGCGGTCATGCTAGCAGGCACGGATAATATCAATGTGCTTTTAGATGAGGATAAAAAATTTCTACCTAAAGAAACACGCCACTATATCCGCTCTATCTTGAGTTTAGCCATTGCCTTTAATAACTTAGATACACTAGGGCACAAAGCCTACTTACTCAATCGTGGCGCTAGACAAAGCTTAGCGAGTTTAGAGTTACAAGGGGGGACTTTACTCTCAGAGATAGCCAAAAGTGCGCACCTCTCTTTATCAGAACTCAAAACCTACAACCACCAGTTCCGTTATAATTTTCTACCCACAGGAACTTCTAGTATGGTCTATATCCCTTATGAGAATCTAGCCTATTTTAGGCAACATTATAAGCCGGGTAGTGGTGTGGCCACGCTTTTTATTAGGCATAAAGTCAGACCTAAAGAAACTTTATATTCTATCGCCCGCAGATTCCACACAAGTGTTGCGGCGATCAAATCTGCTAATAATCTAACAAGTTCTTATTTAAGCCGTAACCAACAGATCATGATCCCTGTGCTTAAAAAGTCCTACCACTCTAAAAAAGTGGCACAAAATGAGTTTTGATGAAAGATAGTTACATTTTAGCAGCATTGTGTATCGCGCTGGTGAGTTGTACTAAGCCAAAAAGTACCCAAGTGAGTACACCGGTTACACACTCTATTTTTAGTAAACATGAAAGCTTGCGGGCTTATGAAGACGCCAGAGATTTTGGATCGCCTGAGCAATCCCGTTCTCATAAACATTCCTTTTTCTCTTTCTTCCACCGCCATAAAAAGAATAAACAACCTCAATCTATAACTCCCTCTTCTACTAGCTTGACAGCGGGCATGCGCGATTCAGAGGCAATACAACGCGCTACAATGCGTCCTTATAGCGTGGGTGGGAAAATGTATTATCCAACTAGAGTTAATGTCGGGCAGACCTTTGATGGTTATGCTAGCTGGTATGGCCCTAATTTCCATGCTAAGCGTACCAGTAATGGGGAGACTTATAACATGTACGCCCATACAGCGGCCAATAAGACCTTACCGATGAATACTATTGTCAAGGTTACTAACAAAAATAACAATAAAAGTACAATTGTGCGCATTAATGATCGCGGTCCCTTTGTGGCTAATCGCATCATCGATCTTTCCAATGCTGCTGCTAGAGATATTGCTTTAGTGGGCAAAGGGGTCGCTCCGGTGCGTTTAGAGGTGCTAGGCTTTGGAGGGCTAATTGCTAAGCAATATGAACAATCACTTGATCAAAACAAGCAAGCTACAGTACTCAAACAAGAGTTTAAAGTAGGGGAGAGTCAAAAAACTTATAGCGGAGGCAATTTTTCTTTACAAATGGGAGCTTTTAGAAGCCAACAAGGAGCACTCCAAGCAAAAAGGGCTTTACAAGCGAGTTTAAAAGAAAAGAGCTACACCACCCAAGTAGTACAGGGGATTAAAAATAATAGACCCATTTATCGCGTTTTTATTGAGGGTTTTAAAAGCCAAGATGAAGCTAATGACTATGCTAAGAATTTGGGTAAACCTAGTATTTTGGTGCGTGAATAGGTGCGCTTAAATTCTGTATGGCTATTTTTTATCGGTTTAGCCATTGCTATGGGGGGGTTGATTTTATTTTTTCTTAGACCACAAAAAGATACAATGCCCACAAGTAAAAAATTTGCCAAAATTGAACTACATAACTTTGATGCCTTCCAAACCAACACGATAGATACGGATCTAAGTATTAAGGGGAGTAGAGCTTTGCAATTTAGCGATCATGAAGTACTCTATAATTTTACTTTGAGTAAATTTGATCCAAAAAACCAGATGCTTGAACATGCCAAAGGGGAGGAATTGATTCGGCATGAAAATCTCTATAATTTTCCAAAAGGTGTACTCTACACCACCAGTAACCACGAAAGTTTTTGGAGTCAGAAAGGGGTTTATGATCACAGCAAGCAAACTTTTCAAGGGCAGGGTGATTTTTTACTTAGCGCACCAGAGGGGGATTTTAGCGGCCAAAATATCGCCTATGATCACATCACTAAAATCCTGAAAGCCCAAAGTATCCATGCCATTATCAATCTAGCTAGCGCAGAGCGATCACAAAAAACCCCGCGCTCTCAAAGCTTTAAATTTTGAAAAGATTATTATGTTATCTGTTACTTGTGGGGTTAGTTTCTGCTTTGCCTATTAAAGAAACTTTAGAAGTTACCGCGGATAAATTTTTAGCCAATGATTTAAAGAAAACCACCATTATTGAAGGGCATGTACACATCAAAAAGGGTAAAGATACACTTATAGCTAATAAAGTAATTATTTACACCAATGAAAAGCGCCAACCCACTAGATACGAAGCTTACGGGGATGTTAAGTTTCATTTGTTTACCCAAGATGGGCGAGAAGTTGAGGGGCATTCTGATCGGTTGATTTATGACGCCCTCAAACAAGAATACCGCCTCTTACAAAATGCAGTGGTTAATGAAATAGGTAAAGTCAACTCTGTTAAGGGCGAGGAAATTATCTTAAGCAAAGAACATGGCTATGCTGATGTACTAGGAAGCAAGGATAAGCCGGCTAGATTTGTCTTTGATATGGAGGATGTACAACAAACACAGAAAAAACAGAAGGCTAAGAAAGCTAAGCAAAAACATGCCCATTAAAGTTTTAAAAACCCACTTTGTGCGATCTAGTACGCGTCTGCAAGATTGCCCGCCGGCTAACATGGCTGAAGTGGCGTTTTTAGGCCGTAGCAATGTTGGTAAAAGTACTTTTATTAACCAGCTTTTAGAGTGCAAGATTGCCAAAAGTTCAGCCACACCGGGTAAAACTAAAACGGCTAATTTCTTCACCACCACTTGGCAATTAGATCAAGAGGTGGTTAAATTTGGCTGTGTGGATTTGCCCGGATTTGGGTATGCCAAAGTCTCTAAAAGTTTAAAACAAGAGTGGGAGGGGTTTTTATATACCCTTTTAAAGCAACGGGTGAGTATCAAACTATTTTTACACCTCATAGACTCTAGACACCCTAATTTAGAAATAGATACAGCGTTGCAACAATTCTTAAAGAGTGTGATCAAACCCGATCAACAGATCATGTGTGTTTATACCAAGTTTGATAAATTAAATAGCCACGATCAACACGCCCTTTATGATAAAACCCCACACTTGCTTGTTAGCACTCTAAAAATAGCAACTCTATCCCCTAAATTTGGATCGTTAAAGGGTATCCAACAAAGAGTGATTCATGCTTTGTTAGGTTTATGATGCAAGCGCTCCCCTATTCTCTTTATGGCCTATGTTTTTATCTTTATAGCAACCTGTGTAGCCTCTATCCTACCATGCCCCCCTTGATTGGATTTTTATTTATCCTTTATAAAACACGAGAAACTAAAGAACATCAAGATCGCTATGTGGTGTGGATTTTTATCTGCCTTTTGCTTTTAGAGGCTATCCATCAAGAACCTCTAGGGTTTTTAATTTTGCTTTTTATCCTCTATGAGGAATTAGCAATCAAGCGCCTACTAAGTATTTTACAAGAACACATTCTATGGAACGCCTTTCACATTCTAGCCATTTATGTACTCTACTTCACTTTGCTTTCTTCTTTGCATAACACCCCCTTAAAGATGTGGGATTATCTCCTCTTTTGTAGCGTTGTAGAGTTTGTGTTGTGGAGAATTTATGCAAAGTCTTAGACACCGCTTGACTTTGGGTTTTTTGGCCTTTGTGTGGGCGGTGCTTTTATTGCGTATTTTCATTTTAACCATTAAAACCAATGATTACTTTGAACAGCTTGCTTTGCGCAACATGACTAAAAAAGAAATTCTAGTCCCCACGCGCGGGCTTATCATGGATAGACGCCACGAATTACTTGCCATTAATGAATTAGGTTTTAGTATTTCTCTAGCCCCTTCTCTTAAAAAAGACACACTACAAACCCAATTAGAATTTTTACAGCATTATTTTCCTACCCTAGATATTCAAGATGCCCTAGAAAACTACCAGCGCCAAAATTCTTTTTATAACCATAACACAATCCCTATTTTAGATTTTGTCCCCTATGATAAGATGCAAACCCTCTACCCTAAACTTTTATTAAACCCCCAAATTTATATCACAGCAACTAATAAACGCCATTATCCTAATAACACCCTAGCCTCCCATGTCATTGGGTATTTAGGGGCAGCTGATAGCAAAGATTTACAAAGCGATCCAAAAAGCCAATACACCCACACCATAGGCAAAACAGGCTTAGAAAAGCAATATAACGATCTTTTACAAGGCGAGATGGGTTATAAGCTTGTAAGTGTCAATGCGCTTAATCAAGAATTAGAAGTGTTAAAAAAGCAAGAACCAAAGACAAATAATAATTTAATTCTAAGTTTAGATAAACGCTTGCAGCAACGAGCCGATGCGCTTTTTGTAGATAAACGCGGGGCGTTAGTGGTGATGGATATACACACTGGAGAGATTTTAGCTGCCGGTAGTTATCCTGAATATAACCTTAATGAGTTTATCGGGGGCATTAGTGTAGCTAATTGGAAGAATCTACAAGAGGATATTTATAACCCTTTATTAAATCGCTTTATAAATGGGCTGTATCCGCCCGGATCGGTGGTGAAAATGGGTTCGGCTTTAAGTTTTTTAGAATACCTCCCTATCACCGAGAAAACGCAAATCCCCACCCCCGCTTATATTGAGGTGGGCAAACGCAAGTTTAGAGACTGGAAACCCGGAGGGCATGGAGAGAGTAATTTATACAAGGCTATTAAAGAGTCTGTAGATGTTTATTTTTATAAATTTGCTTTAGATATTTCTATTGAAAACCTAGCCAAAACCTTAAGACAAATGGGATTTGGGAAAAAAACAGGGATAGATTTACCCAATGAATTTGTTGGAATCTTGCCCGATCCTAGCTGGAAAATGAAACGATTTGGAGATGTGTGGAATACGGGCGATACTTTAATCACCTCCATAGGTCAGGGTTCTTTTTTAACCACCCCTATACAAGTGGCTAATTACACCGCCTTAATTGCCTCAGGCAAGCTCCCCACTCCCCACTTTTTTTTAAAAGGCCAATTTCCCGTTAAAGATGTGTTAAATACTTTCCAAAAATCTAAACTAAGTGCCTTGCGTCAGGGCATGTATGAGGCTTGTAGCACACAAGGGGGGACGGCATATTACAGCACGCGAGGGGTTAAGGTGGCTTTGGCTTGTAAGACGGGTACGGCTCAGGTTGTAGAAATTGATCAAAGCACTAAAACCCGTATTAAAGAACAAGATATGGAGTATTTACACCGCTCCCATGCTTGGATCACCGCCTTTTTACCTTATAAAAAACCTAAATATGTGATCACCATTTTAGTTGAACATGGAGGCGGGGGGAGCAAAAACGGGTTTATTCTTAAAGAAATGGCCAATGCCTTAGTGGAATTAGGCTATATCAAGCCCTAAACATATTCTAAAATCTCGCGTAAATCTGTTGTTTGCGCCACGATCTTAGCCGCTTTTTTAACAATTTCTTTTGCATTAAAGGCAATACTTATATCAGCTAAGGCAAACATGCCAATATCATTAGCCCCATCTCCGACAACTAAAGTCTGCTTAACCCCCAAAAGCCCTTGTAATTTTTGTAAAAACTCAAATTTAGAATCCCCGCGCATCATCGGGCCACTTACTTGCCCATTTAACACCCCTTTTTCTACATGTAAAGTGTTGCTAAAATCCCCGTCTAATTTTAACTTCTCTTTAAAAAATGAGGTGGCTAATGTAAAGCCCCCACTAAAACACACCACTTTATAACCCCGTGCCTGTAAACCCGCCACCACTTCATAAGCCCCCTGCTGTAAAGGCAGGTTTTCACAAATATTTTTAGCTTCTTTAAAATCCATGCCTTTTAAACACGCCACCCGGTGCATCAAACTTTCATAAAAATCCATTTTCCCCTCCATAGCTTTTTGTGTGATCGTTTGTATTTCTGTGCCTGCTTTGTAAGCTTGAGCCAAAACCTCTAAAGTCTCAACCTGAATTAAAGTTGAATCAAAATCAAATACCGCTAGTTTCATGGTGCTCCTTAAAACTTTAAATTGGCCAGAAAATGCACCTGCCCAAAGGCTAAACCTGCATCGCTACAGGGCAAAAGTTTAGGCAGAAAAAAGGGGTGGTTTTTAAATAAATCTGTAATACATTCGCATAAAAGGCGGTTTAAAAACACCCCACCCCCAAAGAGTATGGGCAGGTTATAAGATTGTGCTAGATTTAAAGCGATGTGGGCTAGGGTGTTGTGGAATTTTCTAGCCACTAGGGCATATTTTTTTTGTAAAATCTCGGTTTGCATTTCCTCTAGCATGGAGGCATAAAGGATTTTTTGATCGTGGATTTTAAAAGAATAATGCGCATTGCTTGGCACACTTCTTGCCAAACTTTCTAATTGCATCGCCACTTGCCCCTCATAGGTATTAAGCGCGCCCACACCACAAAAGGCAGCAATAGCATCAAAGAGGCGGCCTAAAGAAGTGGTAGAACACACCTGAATTTGTTTATCTAGCATGTTTTGAAGAGTGAGAGCATAAGGAATTTTAAGGCGCTCTAATAGATCTGTTAAATGGTATTGATAAGCTAAAGCATAGCCTAGTACTTTAGAATCTTTAATGAGTTGCTCTGATTGAGGGATTAAAAAACTCTTTAAAGATAAAATCCGCTCCACTTGCCAAGATTTTTTAAAACATGCTTTAAAGACTTCACAGCCCCATAATTCTTGGTTTTCCCCAAGCCCAAATCCATCGGCAATAAAACCTAGAATCTCCATTCCCTCCCTAAGGCTGTGTTCTAGCTCCCATTCTCCTAATAGCGCGTGAAAATGGGCTCTATGGTGTTGAATAGGCATTAATTTAGTTTTATTAAAAGCTATTTCTTGTCCAATTTGGCTAGAAATATATCTAGGGTGTTTATCAATACCAACATTTTCAGGCTGTCCGTATAATTTCGTGTAAAAATCTAGCGTGTTTTTATAATGCTCAATACTAGATACACTTTCTAAAGAACCTAAATCCGGCACGATCAAAGCTGTATCTTGGTGTGCAAAACATAAACTCGCTTTATGATGTGCTCCCATGCCAACTAAAAAAGATTTAGCTTTTATGTTTAAATAAAGGGGGGCTAGGCCTCTGGCTAAACGCACAATCCCCATTTGTTGCCCCACACAGCGCACCACGCTATCATCAATGCCATGCACAATAGGGCGATTGTGATCTAAAATATATTTTAAGGGTAATTTATCTTGCAGACTTTTTAAATCTGTAATAATGGGTTCACCTTTTACATTTGCGCTAGTAAAAACAAGCGATCCACAGGCACGCGTTAGTAGATAATGCAACCCGCTATAAGGCAAAATCACACCCAAGCTATCTAAATTAAGCGCTAAATGATCAAAGTGGTTATTTTTCTTAAGAGCTAGTACAATGGGAGCTATTGCTGAGCTAAGAGCCTCACGCTCTAAAGAGTTTAAATGCACAACTTCTAAGGCTTTTTCTAAAGAGGGTAACATCATCGCCAAAGGTTTAAACGGCCGCGCTTTGATTGTACGGATAGTTTGCACAGCCTTTTTATTTTCTGCTTGACATACAAGTACAAAGCCCCCAATGCCTTTTAAACCCACCACTTCCCCGTCTAAAATAGCCTCAATAGCTTTTTCTAATGGCCTTTTTGTGTGTGCACCTTTGTGGTCATAAAAAGTAAGAGAAATGGGACAATGTGGGCAAGAAAGACTTTGGGCAAAAAAGCGGCGGCTTTGTGGGTTATGATAATCTTGTGTGCAGTCTTGACAGAGGGGGAAGTTTTGCATAGAAGTATGGGCGCGATCGTAGGGCAAAGTATAAAGTAAACTAAATCTAGGCCCACAATGTGCGCAGGCAACAAAGGGATAGTTAAAAAAACGGCTGGAAGGGCCATTAAAATCTTTTAAACACGCCTCACAAATAGCTAAATCTAAAGGTAAGCTATCTTGCAGGCTTAGGCGTGGGGATAGACTAGGGGCGATGATAAAATCTTGTGTTTTTAGGGGGGGGTGGCTGTGGTGTTCTAGGTGGCTGATGTAAGCTTTATGGGGTAATTTAGTTTTTAAAGCCTGTAAAAAAGCAGGCAATAGCGCCTCCTCTAGCACCACCTCCACCCGTCCGCCTATATTGCGTACAAAACCATGTGCGCCTAATTCTTTAGCTAATTTATAAACAAAGGGCCTAAAACCCACCCCCTGTACGCGTCCACTAATAATAATTCTTATATGCATTTAATAAAGTTGCATCGTCGCGCAGTGCAAACTCCCATGTTCTCTAATCAAGATAGAACAATCAATGCCCACCACTTCTAATTGGGTGTATTTCTCTAAAATTTTAATAGCAATTTCATCGGCTGGATCGTCATAAGTGGGGACAAATAACACCCGTTGCCCCCCGCTATTGGCAAATAAAAAATTAGCATAGGTAGCAGGTAGGCGTTTTTCTTGGTAGTATTTAGGGCTTGGTAGGGGCAAAGGGATCAAACGATAAGATCGCCCCTCAAGAGTTTTAAACTTTTTTAATTGTTGTTCCATTTGCTTTAAAGGCTGGTAATGTGAATCGCTAGTATCACCACAGGCAACATAGGCAATGGTTTGTGGGTCTAAAAAGCGCGCGAGAGTATCAATGTGCCCATCTGTATCATCGCCTTCTAAGGGGGGCGTATTTAACCATAAAATACGCTTTAAACCCAGTTCTTGTTTAAGAAGTGCACTGATTCTATTGAGTTCTATATTAGGGTTGCGATTAGAATCTAATAAACACACTTCATTAACAAGCAAAGTTCCCGCTCCATCGCTTTCTACTCCCCCCCCTTCTAAAACTAAATTTACATGGCGTAAAGGGTGTTTTAATAGCCCCTTTTGGGCTAATTTGGCACTCATAGCATTGTCTAAAACGGATGGATACTTCCCCCCCCACCCATTAAAAATAAAATCTAAATAAAGCAAAACCCCATTAGTTTCTACGCATAAAGGCCCAAAATCGCGTACCCAAGTATCGTTGTATTCAACTAGGATAATTTGTACTTGCAAACGCGCTAAACGATCTTGAGCCTGTGTGTCATTTGGGTGTACACAGACTAAAACCTGTTGGTATTTAGAAAGCGCGCAAATGCAGTTATAAAAACTATCCTGCGCTTCCTCTAAATACGCCCCCCAATCACTGACAACATGGGGAAAGGCGATTAAAATCGCGCTTTGCTCCTCCCACTCAGCCTTAAATCGCTTCACCTCAACCTCCAAAAAACTTTTATTTGCTATTATATCTTAGTGGAGAGTGCATGGTTTTAAGCATTGAAAGCAGTTGTGATGATTCTTCTTTGGCTTTAACTTGTCTACTAAGTAGCCAACTTTTATGGCATGCTAAAATCTCTCAAGAGAGCGCACATAGCCCTTATGGAGGCGTTGTACCCGAACTTGCCTCGCGTTTGCATGCAACCAATTTACCCATACTCTTAGAAAAAGCAAAGTCTTTTTTAAATCAAAAAGGGCATTCTTTTAGCGATCTTAAAGCTATCGGGGTAAGCACTTGCCCGGGTCTTAGCATCACGCTTTTAGAGGGGCTGATGATGGCTAAAACTTTAGCGCTAGGGCTACAAATCCCCCTTATTAGTGTTGATCACCTCAAAGGGCATTTGTATTCACTCTTTATTAATAACCCTCAAGCCGAGTTTCCTTTAAGCGCGCTACTTGTCTCTGGAGGGCATACTTTACTCTTAGAATGTAATAGCCACACGGATATAAAAATTATTGCTAAAAGCTTAGATGATAGTTTAGGCGAAAGTTTTGATAAGGTTTCTAAAATGCTAGGTCTTGGTTATCCCGGGGGGCCCATTGTTGAAAACTTAGCCCAATCTTGTTTAAATAGTGATGCCTTAGATTTTCCGCTTCCTCTCAAACATAACAATAATTTAGCTTTTAGTTTTTCGGGTTTAAAAAATGCCGTGCGCTTAGCTATTTTGGAGCAAAAAGAGCAAGGTGAGCTTTCAAAAGTGTTTCAAGCGCGGGTGTGTGCGGGTTTTCAAAAAATAGCATGCGCGCATTTATTACGGGTTTTAAGAAACTACTTTAGCAAAAAAGAGATTGTTCACTTTGGTTTAGTAGGCGGGGTGAGCGCAAATTTATTTATCCGCCAAGCCATTGAAAAGCTTTGTCAAGAATTTCAGATTCAATTATGGCTTGCTCCCTTAGAATTTTGTAGCGATAATGCGGCCATGATTGGGCGTTGTTGTGTACAGAGTTTTAAATACCAAGAATTTGCGCCTCTGCAGACTTTAGACATTTGCCCGCATACTTCTTTGCCCTATGTGGGCCAAACATAGTTGTAATTTTGCTATCATAGCAACTTGTATTGCTTACAAGGAGATGCCTGTGTTAGAAATGTTAAGTAGTTCTCGGACTAGAACTGTGATCTATCTAGTTGTCCTTTTAGGTCTTTTTACTTTTTTTATCTTCACAATCGTCAAGCGCGATTATGCTAATTTAACCGAAATACAGGGGCGTATGGTAGCTCAAAGCATCAATGCCTCCATTATTAATGCAATTGTACAGGCCATCACGGTGGGTACAACTAAGGCAATTTATAAAGCCATTGATGATACTAATAAGTTGCCCGGGGTAAAAATGAAGTTTTATCCCGGAGAGCCAGATATCCGCCTCTTTGGCTTAAACCAAACCTTTACCAAAGATCCTAGGGTGTTAAAGTTTTTTAAAAATCCAAAGTTGCCTCAGGAAATTTTTACGCATGGGGAGGGTAAAGATAAAGAGGTGGTGGTACTCCAGCCTTTAGCAGGCGATGCGCAGTGTGTGAGTTGCCACACGAATAACAAGCCCGGGGATATGATTGGGGTGATGGAGGTTAAACTCTCCTTGAAAGATTCTTATAACAACGCTAAAACATTTAGTGGTAGAACTTTAAACTGGATGATAGGAATTTCTGCAGGAATCATTATCCTACTTGTAACGGTAGTACAAATCAATGTTATTAGACCCCTTGCTAGATTTAGAGACACGGCTAAAGATCTCGTTTCTTCTAAAGAGGCGGATTTGACCAAGCGCTTAAATATCAAAACTAGAGATGAAATCGGAATTGTAGCTGGCTTTATCGATCAATTCTTTGATAAAATTACAGAAATTGTCCGCGTTGGTAAGCAAATTGTTGCAGATACTAACCATACAGGTGAATCTATGCAAGAATCTGCAACAACTCTAAGACAAACAGCTATAAGAGAATTAGAGGCTGTAGAAAGTCTTAAACAAATTAACCGCGAGGTGGAGGAAAATCTGCAACTAGCGCAAGGTAACTTAGGCGAAACCATTGCCAATTTGGATACAACCGATGTAACTCTTAATGAATTTATCAGCAAAATCCAAAATTCTGTGGATTTGATCCTTGCTTCTGCACAAGGGCAACAAGAAATTGCCACCGATTCAACCGCACTTGTCCAGCATGCTACTGAAATAAAAAGCGTGCTTTCTATCATTGAAGAAATTGCCAATCAAACCAATTTATTAGCCCTTAATGCTGCCATTGAAGCAGCTAGAGCGGGTGAACATGGCAGAGGCTTTGCTGTGGTGGCTGATGAAGTGCGCAATCTAGCTAGTAAAACCCAAAAATCTCTAGGTGAGATCACAGCAATGGTGAATATGGTAACCCAAAGTATTGAAAGCATGGGTGAGAGAGTACAAAATATCGCCACCCAATCTAAAGAGGTTTCTGATAAAACTTCACTTCTGATTGAGGATGCCAAAAATGCTAAGGATAATCTGACTCTAACCAAGCAAAAATCCCAAGATACGGTGAATCAAAATAAAACGGTTCTAGCCAAGATGGAAGAATTAGGTCAGGTGATCACTAATTTTTCTAAAATCTTTACAGAAGTTAAAGAGATACGCAAAAGTCTGGAGGATTACAACACACAAATCATTACACAAAATAAAGAGTTGGGGAAAGAATTTGATAAATTTAAAGTCTAGCCTTGCGCTGTATGCTGTGTCTGGCATGGACTAGACCCTTTAGCCTTCTTTGTAAGCGTTGTTATGATCATTTGCCTCTTGTCTTCCAAACCCAAATGATACACGGCTTGCCCGTTTATAGTTTCTATCTTTACGAGGAGATAGAAATGCTTCTTAAAAGCAAATATAAAACACTAGGTAGCCGTATTTTAAGCTTACTCTCTCAAAGGGCAAGAGAATATTTTTATACCCACTACACTTTTAAATCCTCCCCTCTTTATGCCTTGCCCATTGATGATCACATTAAAAGAGGCTATTCACATACAGCTATTATTGCCAACACTTTTTGTAAAGGAGAACTTAAGAATCACTGCAAAGCAGTTTATGCCAAACTCATGGCTAGATCTAATGTAACTTATGCTGGAACTAGCTACCAATTTAGACAAAAACACAAAAAAGACTTTGTTTTTAAAGGAGATCCTCATCTTAATTATTTTCTAGTTGATGATGTACTCACTACGGGTAGTACGATGCAAGAGGCTATAAAGACCGTAACAGATACTGGGGCACGCGTGATCTTTGCTTTAGTGTTGGCTAGGGTTTAGTGTAGGTTTTTGATCTAGCTAACAGGCAATAAACGCGATTTGCACGAGATTTTTGCCAAAAATATTAGAATCTTAAAAGTTGATCATAGAAGTTTGGATTAGCACATTAGATTTTGTGTGATAAGCGCGGGTTTTGTTAAAGATTACCTAAAGGCAATAAATCTTACGATAAAGTTTATCGCTTAAAGGAAAACCCATGAAACTAGCTAAGTTCCCCCTACTTTGTGATGGCCAAAGAATCACCAGTCTAGAACAACTTAAAGAGCATTTTAATCTCTTAGATGTGTTGGAACATTACAAAACAGGCCGCTTACAGCGTTGGCTTAGATCGCGTGGGCTCACAAGCCAACTAGAAAGCGTAGAAGCCATCAATGCCCCACAGGATACAGAAATTTTAAGCGCGCTGTGCCTTGTATTTGAGATAGAGGCAGACAAGCAGATGATCCAAGAGGTGTTAGAAAGCCACAAAAATAGTACAGAAAAAGAGACGCTCAAAGCAGGGATTAAGGCATCTAAAACACAAGTACAAACCTTACCAATCTCCACCCCCCCCCCCCCCCGCAGACTTCCGGCCTAGAGGATAAAACAAAGAGTTATAACACACTTAAAAAAGAATTCTTGGAAGCTAAAAGTTTTATAGGAGGTAAGCAAGCCTTAAAAGAGTTGCTTGAAAATCATGGCGATTTGTTAGAAAAAGATAAAAGGGAAATAACAAATCAGCTAGGTTGGTCTATTATTAAGGAGAGTGGCCCAGAAGATTATAGAAAAAAAGTTTTTCAGGCTCTCCTTTTGTACTTTCTAGCCAGTCCTATTTTTGATGCAAATGAGATTGAAGAGGGGTGGATAACAAAGCTGGGTATGTTCGGGAATGATGTAATGAGTGCAACAGGTGCATCTCTATTTAATCTAACAGATATAGAATTATCCATGTCTCTACAAAAAAATCCAGTAACGAGTAAAATAATGGCGACATTTAATAAATCTATTACAATGGGAGGTTTGGGGACTCTGGGTCCGAGGTTTTATACACTCCAGGGTACAGATATAGGTCAAGAACAAATGTTTCAAATGATATCTCAAATGGTATCTCAAGACATGGGCATGGATCAAGAACAAATGACTCTGGTTTTGTTCCAAGCGCTATCTCAAGTAATACCTCAAGAAATTGGCATAGATAAAGAGCGATTATCCAAATTTCTATCAACATCAAGAGTGGGAAAAATGATAGGGGTATTGTCTGGACTCCCAGTAGGCGTGGATGATATTAAGCAGCTGTTGCCCGTACCTTATTTAAGAAGAGAGTTATTTGGTAAGGATAATTCTAGGAGGGAAGCGTTAGTGAAGACATTGCAAACAGAAGCCTATGATTTTGGTAAACTTGTTTGTTTAGCCTGTACAGCTTACGACGATCTCTTTTCATTTGTTGATAAAGATAACCAACCGCTTAAATGCATCGGTGAGCCCTATACATCACCCGCACTTTAAAATTACTCCCATTGCAAGAAATAACCCTATCCCGAGAAACGGCCTTAACCTTAAGTCAATGGGGCGGCAGACTAGGTGGACGGAGCGGAGTAGAAGAAATATTCTATATAGAACTTGATTTCTAAAAACTCTTAGTCTACAGATTTAACTGCTAACCCCAACAAATAAAGACCCATGTCTTTATTCTTTTATGCGCGCTTGATTGGCTGTCAAGGGGGGTTATTTCTAAAGTAGTAGAGAGTTTATAGAGTGATCTTTAGCGCGTTATGTGTGATCTTTATACTGACTAAAGCATAACTCTAGCAATTTTTCTTACATATTTTCTTGATCAACAGCACTTAACGCACTTGTTTGGACTAATACCTGCGCGCCTATCCCCTCTTTTCTCCCGATAAAGCCTAGCCCTTCAAAGGTAGTGGCTTTAATGTTAATCGCCCTTTTATTTAAATTTAATAGATCAGCTAAGCGCGATTTAATCGCCTCTTTGTAAGGCGCGATTTTTGGCATGTCAGCTAAAAGGATGCAATCAATGCTTTCTATAGTGTGTCCCATTCCCTGCGCTAGGTGATAAATTTGGCTGAGCATTAAACTTGAATCCATGTTTTTAAAGCGTGGGTCTTGATCGCTAAAATACATGCCAATATCCCCGCCTTTAATCGCCCCTAAGATCGCATCTATAAGAGCATGTAAAAGTACATCTCCATCGCTATGGGCTTTAAACCCTTGCTCTTTACTATCTTTAGGATCAATAAGAACCCCGCCTATTTTCATAGATTTATTGGCTTCAAATCCATGTACATCAAATCCTAAACCGGTATGGGTTGTCAAACAGCTTGTGTAGGGAGGCAAATCTTGAGCAAAGGTGATTTTATGCAAATCTAAACTACCCTCTATGTAGGCTACCTGTCCTCCACTGCTTAAAAGCGCGCTACTCTCATCGCTAAAATTTCCCTTACTATAAGCCTCTTTAAGTTTTTCTGTCCGGCAAATCTGGGGGGTTTGTATATGCAAGGTGCGGGCACGATCTAAAAGAGTGTAGCCTTGATTTTCTAAAACCATCGTATCAGAGGCGCTTAAAGCTGGGGCGATGCCATCTAATTTAGGTTGGTTTTTAAAATAATCTAACATTTTTAAAAACATCTGTGCCCCCCCAATAAAGCGCGCCACATCGCTTACCACCACAAAGGGGGTTTGTACTAATTTAAGCGCATTTAGCACCGATTCTTGGCGGCTTTCTCCGCCTAAAATCACGCTAAGCTCCAAGTCCTCTAAAGCTTGCTTAATATAAATTTGCTCTAAAGAGTTGCTAACCACTAGAAAAATGCGCTCAAAACAACCCAAAGCCTTAAAATCTCTATAGACTTTCTCCCATAAAGCTAGCCCCTGATAAATCCACCATTGTTTTTTAATAGGGGGCAATTTAGGGGGCAGACTTTTAATAAAGCGGCTACTTGAACCCGCAGCAAGCAAAATAAGCGAAAAACTTCTTTCCAAAACAAACTCCATAGACAAATTTAAAAGCCCTTATCCTAGCTATTTAAAATTAATAAGAGTTCTTAAGCCTATATTCAAGCGCTTTTGCTAGTGTGTTGCTCTTTTAAATATAAAGGAGAGCGCATGCGCAGTTATCTAGCTAAAAGAAGTAAGGATTTGATTAAAACCCAGCTACATTACGCCAAAAAGGGCGTTATTACAGAGGAAATGGCTTACATCGCCAATATAGAAGAGGTGAGCCCAGAGCAAGTGCGATCTGAGGTAGCACGAGGACGGCTGATCATTCCGGCTAATATAGAGCATAGCAATTTAGAACCTATGGGCATTGGAGTGGCGCTTAAAACCAAGATCAACGCTAATATTGGTAGCTCGGCTATTATCCACTCTACAGATAAGGAGGTAGAAAAACTCCGCATAGCTATCAAGTATGGGGCAGATACGGTGATGGATCTTTCTACTGGTGGGGATTTAGATGCGATCCGTATAGAAATTATCAAGGCCTCTAGTGTGCCCATTGGAACTGTACCGATGTATCAGATTTTACACGATGTCAACAACGATGTGATGCAATTAGACATTAATACAATGTTAGGGGTGTTAGAAAAACAGGCCAAACAGGGGGTGAGTTATTTTACAATCCATTGCGGGTTTTTGCTTGAGCATATGCCCTTTGTGAGCCGGCGCAAAATGGGGATTGTGAGCCGTGGGGGGAGCTTAATGGCCTCTTGGATGATGCACTATCATAAACAAAACCCTTTCTATAGTGCCTTTGATGACATTTTAGCCATTTGCCAAAAATATGATGTGAGTTTGAGTTTAGGCGATTCTTTGCGCCCCGGATGCCTAGCTGATGCTAGCGATGCAGCCCAATTTGCTGAGCTAAAAGTTTTAGGAGAATTAGCTAAGCGCGCCTATGAAAAAGATGTACAGGTGATGATTGAGGGACCTGGACATGTGCCCTTAAATCAAATTGAGCGCAATGTAAAATTGCAAAAGGAGCTATGTAACCACGCCCCCTTTTATGTTCTAGGGCCCTTGGTTACAGACATTGCGGCCGGTTATGATCACATCGCTAGTGCGATTGGGGCATGTGTGGCGGCATGGAAGGGGGTAGCGATGCTTTGCTATGTTACGCCTAAGGAGCATTTAGGCCTGCCCAATGCAAGAGATGTAAGGGAGGGGATTTTAGCCTATAAAATTGCTGCCCATGCAGCCGACATTGCGCGGGGTAGGATTAATGCTAGAGTGCGCGATGATTTGATGAGCGATGCGCGCTATGCTTTTGAGTGGAATAGGCAGTTTGAACTTGCCCTTGATCCTGATCGCGCCAAAGAATACCACGATGAGGCGCTACCCCAAGATGTTTTCAAAGAAGCAGAATTTTGCTCTATGTGTGGGCCTAAGTTTTGTAGCTATAAGGTGAGCCAAGATATTTTTAAAAATTACCAAAAAGAGAGCAATAAAGCTTAATCTTTTTTGCTATGGGTGGAGGTGATGTAGTAGTAAATGGCGCGGATTTCATCAGGGGTTAGATTGTAGCGAGGCATGATGGATTTGCCGCTAAAAAGGGCTTTTGAAAAGCGCTCAAAATCAAGGTTATAAATGGGAGGGGCTTTAAAAATCCTCTCTTGGTTATTGGCTGTGGTGTAGCGGGTGATGATTTTCTCCTCGCCTAGTTCTCCGTGGCACTTAGCACAGCTAATGTTGCGCGGGTTGTGATAAAGCTCCTTGCCATATTCTAAAAGTGTGATAAAACTATCATCTTGCGTGCTGGCCTTAATAAACATGAAAAAACCTAGTAAAAAGCTTAAGAGATAATGCAAGTTCTCCCTTTCAAAAAAGTTTTTCAAAAAACTTTGATTATAATAGCGCAAAAATTTGGTTGGGGTTGATGGTTTTATTAGACGGGCAAGCGCTTGCCAACTTAAGAGAAAAAGAATTATGCCAAGAAGTAGAAAAATTGCGCGCGGTGGTACGCCCCGTTTTGGCTGTGATCTTAGTGGGGCAAGATGTGGCTAGTGTGTTGTATGTGAACATGAAAGCTAAGGCTTGTAAACGCGTAGGGATTGTCTGTATCCTCCAAACTTTAGAAGAACAAACCACCCAAGAGGCGCTTTTACAAATCATTGAAAAGCATAACCAAAACCTAGAAATCCATGGAATTTTAGTCCAATTACCCCTACCAAAACACATTGATACAAGGCGCATCATTGAGGCGATCAATCCGCGTAAAGATGTGGATGGGTTTCATCCTCTAAATGTAGGGCGGGTGTATTCTAATAGTTTGCATGCGGGCTTTTTACCGGCTACGGCTATGGGAGCGCTAGAACTTTTAAAACATTATAAGATTGAGATAAAGGGTAAGGATGTGGTCATTATAGGGGCGAGTAATATCGTAGGTAGGCCACTAGCTTCTTTAATGCTTAATGCCGGAGCAAGTGTGAGTATATGCCATATCCTCACAAAAGATTTAAGCCTTTATACTAAGCGGGCAGATATTATTTGTGTGGGTGTAGGCAAACCTAGATTACTCCAGACTAACATGGTTAAAAAGGGGGTTGTGGTGGTAGATATTGGGATTAATAAAGAAGGGGGTAAAGTGGTGGGGGATGCAGATTTTGAGGGGTTAAAAGATAAGGTTAGTTATATCACTCCTGTACCTAAGGGAGTAGGGCCTATGACCATTGTTTGCTTACTACAAAATACGATTTTAGCAGCTAAAGAGCAAGTAGGGGTGGGGGCTTAAATTATATTGCAAGGGTAGATATGGGTATATTGCAGGCATTGCGCCGTTTTGTGATGAGTTGGACGGGGACGGTTGTTTTGGTGTTACTGGCTATCTTTTTTGTAGCCCAAGCTTTTGTGATTCCTTCGCGCTCTATGGTGGGTACACTTTATGAGGGCGATATGCTTTTTGTGAAAAAATTTAGTTATGGGATTCCTATCCCGCGTTTGCCTTGGCTAGATATTCCACTGCTACCCGATTTTAAAGGTAATGGCCATCTTTTTGAGGGCAAAAGACCTAAGCGGGGTGAGGTGGTGGTCTTCATTCCGCCAACAAATAAGGGTTATTATGTCAAACGGCTTTTTGCAGTGGGAGGCGATGAGGTGGTGTTTAACCAAGAGGGGTTTTATCTGCACCCAGTAGAAAGCGAAAAAGATCCAAAATACATCGCCACACATTTTCCCAACCACCCAACAAAACAATTTTTGGGGAAAGATTTTGTCTTTGCACCCTATGCAGATAAACACTTAGGGATTTTTTATAGCAAGAATAACCAAACTTTTAACATCATGGAAGCTATTTATGCGCACCAAATCCTTAATTTGCCCGGGATTAGCATGCGGCTAGTTGATCACGATGGGGAAAATATCTTTTATGTCAAGGTTGAAAAAGATCACTTTTTTATGATCGGGGATAACCGCGATGATAGCAGTGATTCGCGCTTTTGGGGGAGTGTGCCCTATAGCCATATTGTGGGTACGCCTTGGTTTGTTTATTTTAGCCTTAATCTTACCAATAGCATTGAGGCTGGCAAGGGGTCTAAAAATATCTTTACGGTTCGCTGGAAGCGCATGTTTAAAACTCTAGCAGGTTTAGAAAGCCAACTAGAGAAACGCCATGTACAGGAGGATTGATGCAAAAATTTGTGGTACTGGGTTGTGATCATGCGGGCTTAAACTTAGCAGCATTTATACAAGATTTTTTACAAGAAAGACAGGCTTTACTAAAGGTTTATAAGCCAGAAAAAGGGCAATCTGTGGATTATCCAGATTTTGCTAAACAAGTTGTTAAAACTCTTTTAGAGGATATACAACGCCTTAAGGGGGTGCTTGTGTGTGGGAGTGGGATAGGCATGAGCATGGCGTGTAATAAAATACCTAGTGTGCGTGCGGCCTTGTGCACGGATGCTTATATGGCTAAAATGGCAAGATTACACAATGATGCTAATGTGCTATGCTTAGGGCAAAATGTGGTGGGTTTTGGAGTGGCACAGAGTATTTTAGAGGCGTTTTTAAATACAGATTTTGAAGGCGGGCGGCATGCTAGGCGGGTGGCTAAAATAGAGGAGATGCAGTGCTAGCCCAATGGATGCTAGTTACGCTTATCATTTTATTTGCCTGTTACATGGCAGTGCGTACTTTTTTTTACCGCTCTGTGGCTAAAAAGCAAGAAAAATACACCGCATCCATGAAACTCACTTTGCAGGAGGCAGAAGTTTTGATCCAAAAATACCAGCTACAATTACAGCGCTCTTTGGGCAATATTGATATTCTCACCCACGAGATGAATGCGCTTAAAGACGAAGTCAAAGTTTTAAAACAAAGAAATGCCCAGTACCGCTTAGAGACAGATAAATACAAGTCGCGTATCCGCGAATTAGAACAAAAAATTGAAGCCTTGTTGTGAGAAAACATGTTTAGTCAGAAATTAAAAGCCCAACTCAAAGAAGAGATTCGCGAGATCAAAGATCACCCACAAAAGGGAATTTTATTTAAGGACATCACCCCGCTTTTAAGCCACCCGGTTTTATTTGCAACCCTTATTGATGCGCTCAAAGATCGCTACAAACTCTATAATATTGATTTTGTAGTAGGGATTGAGGCTAGGGGGTTTATTTTAGGCGCAGCTTTAGCTTATGCTCTTCAAGCAGGTTTTGTACCCATCCGTAAAAAAGGCAAATTGCCCTACCACACACTAAGTGCAGAATACAGCTTAGAGTACGGGCAAGATTGCGTAGAAATCCATAGCGATGCGTTTAGAGAGCTTAAAAATGCCCATGTGATTCTCATAGATGATCTCATCGCTACGGGAGGTACGGCTCTGGCTAGTTTAGAGTTATTAGAAAAACTCCAAGCTAAGTGTATAGAAGCCTGTTTTTTGATCGCCCTTAGAGATTTAGAAGGGTTGTCTAAAGTTGCTCAAAAGGCCAGTGTCTTTAGTGTTTTAGAGTATGAAAGATAAAAGAGGCTCATGGAAGCGTATATCCTAGAATTGTGGAACAATTACGCGGCCAACTGGGGTTATTTAATTCTCTTTTTCTGGAGTATTTTAGAAGGTGAGATTGGGCTAATCCTAGCGGGCATGGCTTGTTATGCGGGGCATATGAATCTTTTCTTAGCCATTAGCGTAGCTGCTTTGGGGGGCTTTAGCGGGGATCAAACTTATTTTTACATTGGCAGAACGAGCAAACAATTTATCAATAAAAAACTAGAAAAACAAAGACGCAAGCTAGCCCTAGCGCATTTACTTTTACAAAAATACGGCTGGTTTATTATTTTTATCCAGCGCTACATGTATGGGATGCGTACA
This sequence comes from Helicobacter suis, assembly GCF_902196135.1. Lineage (GTDB taxonomy): Bacteria > Campylobacterota > Campylobacteria > Campylobacterales > Helicobacteraceae > Helicobacter > Helicobacter suis_A. The sequence continues at coordinate 27,865 of NZ_CABIKE010000004.1, forward strand.
ATCATTCCTATTAGTATTGGCTTGACTCGTTATAACATGCTTAAATTTGCCCTAATTAATCTAGCTAGCGCCTTTGTATGGGCATCAATTACCATTTCACTTGCGTGGTATTTTGGTGAACAACTTTATGACTTACTAGAATTGCTTAAGCGTTATCCTTACCTAATTATACTACTATTAGCTCTTGTATTAGGGGCTGTGGTTTGGTATTTTAATGTGTCTACAAGAAGGATTGATAAGAGAATCCAAAAAGTCCAGCAAGGACTAAAACTTAAGAAAGGAAAGTGATGTTAACACTTAAACTAGAACAGGCTTCTTTGGAACAAATACAAGCAGGCGTAACCATCGTGTTTGTGGTGGATAAGGATTTAAGCGTAGCGGTGGATAAAAATACTTTAGAAACCTTCCATTATGAAGGAGAGGGTGTATTTTTAGATCAAGCCAACCGCGTGCTTTATGTAGGGCTTGCTAAGAGTGATGTGCACCTATTTAGAGAGGCTGCTTGCACAGCTGTGCGTACCTTGAAAAAATCCAAGTTTAAAAGCGCAAAAGTAGGGCTCTATGCGGCTAAACATTCTGTAGATAAACACGCCCTAGAAGAAACAATGCTAGCGATCTTTACTGGGGCGCAGTTTGGGCTATACGAATATGAGGCCTATAAGCAAAAAAAAGAACCCGCACATTTACAAGAACTTTTTGTTTCTCTACAGGCAAAAGATTTAAAAACCGAGAGCAAAACTTTAGAACACGCTTTAGAAAAAGCCTTGCATAAATCCCGTATTCTAGTTGAACATGTCAACCTAGCCCGCGATTTAGTCAACACACCCCCCAATGTGGCCAACGCGCCCTATGTGGCTAAGATCGCACAGGATTTAGCTGAAAAGAATGGATTGGATTGTTTTGTACATGGAGAGGATTATTTAGAGGAAAAGAAAATGGGGGCTTATCTAGCCGTTAATAGAGCTTCAGCCAATCCCCCCCAACTTGTCCATCTGATCTATAAACCTAAAAATGCTAAGAAAAAAATCGTTCTTGTAGGTAAGGGACTGACTTATGATTGCGGGGGGCTTAGCATTAAAACCCCTGAGTATATGCTCACAATGAAGGCAGATAAAGGCGGGGCATGCGCGGTATTAGCCACTGTTAATGCTTTAGCGCATTTGGCTGTAGATGCAGAAGTACATGGAGTATTAGGCCTAGCTGAAAACATGATTTCTGGCAATTCTTATCGCCCCGATGATATTTTAATCTCTAAAGAAGGTAAAACCATTGAAGTACGCAACACCGATGCAGAAGGGCGCTTGGTGCTAGCTGATTGTTTAAGCTTTGCACAAGATTTACAACCCGATCTTATCGTGGATTTTGCCACACTTACAGGGGCTTGTGTGGTGGGTCTTGGTTCTTATACTAGTGGCATTATGGGCAATAATGAGCATCTTAAAAGCCAATTTGAGCATGCCGCACTTAAAAGCGGGGAATTAGCGGCTAAATTGCCCTTTAACCGCCATTTGCGCAAGTTGCTAGATTCTAAAATGGCAGATATTAGCAATGTTACCCCTGTACGCTATGGGGGTGCGATCACTGCCGGACTTTTCCTAAATGAGTTTATCCGCGAGGATTATAAAGACAAATGGCTACATATTGATATTGCCGGGCCCGCTTATATTGAAAAAGATTGGGATGTTAATACGGCCGGAGCTAGCGGGGCGGGGGTGCGCATGTGTGTAGAATTTGTACTAGAAGTTTTGGCTAAATCTTAATGGGTCTATCTATTGGGATTGTGGGTTTGCCTAATGTGGGTAAATCTAGCTTATTTAACGCTTTAACCCGCACAACACAGGCCCAGAGTGCAAACTACCCTTTTTGTACGATTGATCCTAATAAAGCGGTGGTAGATGTGCCCGATGCGCGTTTAAAAGAGTTAGCACGCATTGTTAAGCCTGAGAAAATCCAACACTCTAGCGTGGAATTTGTAGATATTGCTGGATTGATTAAAGGAGCTAGTCAAGGCGAGGGCTTGGGGAATCAATTTTTAGCAGCTGTTAGAGAATGTGCGGTGATTTTGCATGTGGTGCGCTGTTTTGAAGATGAAAATATCACCCATGTTAGCGGTCAAATCAACCCTTTAGCCGACATAGAAACCATAGAAATTGAGTTGATCTTAGCTGATATTCAGAGTTTACAAAAACGCTTAGATAAGCTAAACAAACTTGCTAAAACATCCAAAGATGCCCAAGCAAGTTTAAGAGTTGCTGACGCGCTTTTAGCGCATTTAAACGCATTAAAACCGGCTAGTACTTTTGTTCCCCAAGATGATTATTTTTTAGAACTTAACCGCGAGTTGCGTTTTTTAAGCGCTAAAAAGGTGATTTATGTGGCTAATGTAGATGAGGCACATGTCAATTCTTTGAATGCCCACGCACATTGTGTACAAGATTTAGCCAAGCAAAGAAACGCGCCTTTTGTGGGTTTAAGCGCTAAATTAGAAGAAGAACTAGGGGGCATGGAAGAACATGAGGCTCAAGAGTTTTTACAAAGCTTAGGGGTAAATCAAAGCGGGTTAGATAAAATCATTGCTTTAGGTTTTGATGCTCTAGGTTTAATGAGTTATTTTACCGCTGGGGTTAAAGAAGTACGCGCGTGGACTATTTTAAAGGGCTCTAGTGCACCGGTGGCTGCTGGGGTGATTCATAAGGACTTTGAAAAGGGCTTTATTAAAGCTGAAACTATTTCTTATGCGGATTTTATCGCCTGTGGGGGGGAACAGGGCGCTAAACAAAAGGGAGTTTTAAGAGTGGAGGGCAAAGATTACATCGTTCAAGATGGCGATGTGATGCATTTTAGATTTAATGTTTAGATGTTGTAATGTCTATTTTGTAGTTAAAGGAAGTGTATGCCCAACAATTTAGCCCATATCGATCAGGTTACAAGTCTACATAAAAACAACGAGCTACAACTCTTGTGCTTTCGCTTAGGCAAAAACAAGGATTTATACGCGGTCAATGTGTTTAAAATCCGCGAAGTGGTGAAGTATAACGGGAGTTTAACCATTATTAGCCATGAACCTAACTCTTTAGTAGAGGGGCTCATTATTATTAGAGAACTCACCATCCCTCTAATTGACATGAAAAAGTGGTTTTATTATGACAGCAGCAATAAACAAAAGGATTTACGCCCTTATTGCATTGAAAAGGCTGATGGTAAAGATGATATCGTGATGATTTGTGAATTTTCCCGCTGGACAATTGGGGTGCGCATTTATGAAGCCGATCGCATCTTGAATAAAAAATGGACTGAAATCGAGCAGAGTGCGGGTGTGGGGGGCAATACGGGAAATAGTAAACTAGTGAGTCGTACCCGCTATTTTGATGGGCGTTTGGTGCAGGTGGTAGATATTGAAAAAATGTTAACAGATGTGTTTCCCTGGATTGAGCAAGAAAGCCATGCAGAATTAGACACACTAACCCAGCTTTATAGCGATAAACTAGTGCTACTAGCCGATGACTCTCCTAGCGTGCTTAAAACCATGCAGGTGATCTTAGATAAACTAGGCATTAAACATTTAGATTTTATTAATGGAAAACAACTTTTAGATTATCTCTTTGCTAAAGAAACAGCCATTGAAGACATAGGGCTCATCATTACAGATTTAGAAATGCCAGAAGCTAGCGGGTTTGAGGTGATTAGACGGGCTAAATCAGACCCTAATATGGCGCGTATCCCTATTGTTGTCAATTCTTCCATGAGTGGGAGTAGCAATGAGGAAATGGCACGCTCTTTACATGCCGATGATTTTATCTCCAAATCTAACCCCAAAGATGTAGAGCGCATTGTCAAACAATTCATGCACACACAACAGGCTTAATGGATTATCATTCTATCCCCTCCCCCTGCTATGTACTAGAGCTAGCTAAGTTACAACGCAACTTAGCAATTTTAGAGAGAGTGCAAAAAGAAGCGGGGGTTAAAATTGTACTCGCGTTGAAAGGATTTGCCTTTTGGCGGAGTTTTGAATGGTTACGGGTGAGTTTGCATGGTTGCTGTGCAAGTGGGGTATATGAAGCCTTGTTAGCCTATGAAGAATTTGGTTCTAGAGAGAGTGGTAAAGAGATCTGTGTTTTTAGTCCGGGGTTTAAAGAGGTGGATATTAAACAACTCTTGCCCATTGCCACACACATTATTTTTAATTCCTTTACCCAGTATCATGCCTATAAAGACCTCATCTTAGCAAAAAATAAACAACTGAGTAAACTAGGACTCTCATCTATTAAAATGGGTTTACGCATCAATCCGCTTTTTAGCCGTGTTCAACCCTTGATTTATAATCCCTGTGCCCCTCATAGTCGTTTGGGTATCCCCCCAAAAGCCTTTAAAGAAGGTTTAGAGCGCTACGGCTTAGAAGGGGTGAGTGGTTTACACTTCCACACCCATTGCCAACAAGATGCCTCTGATTTGCAAGAGGGTTTAGATCATGTAAAAAAACATTTTGGAGAAACTCTAGCCCAAGTGCAATGGCTTAACATGGGAGGAGGACAACACATGAGCAAAGAGGGCTATGCTTTAGAAGTTTTGATTCAAGCCATACAACAACTTAAAAAAGACTATCCTAATCTGAGAGAAATTTTTTGTGAGCCCGGGGAGGCGGTGGGTTATCAGACGGGGTTTTTACTCTCTAGCGTGCTAGATATTGTGGAAAATGGCGCACAAATTGCCATTTTAGATGTGAGTATCACCAACCACATGCCAGATTGCCTAGAAATGCCTTATAAACCTGAAATTTTCAAGGTGGCTTTAGATGGCAGTGTAGAAGTAGGCAGTGAGGCAGGAGAATTTGGCTATTTTCTGGGGGGTGTGAGTTGTTTGGCTGGAGATTTTATTGGGCCTTATTACTTTGAAAACCCCTTACAAGTGGGCGATCGAATTATCTTTGAGGATATGTTGCATTATACGATTGTGAAAAACAATACTTTTAATGGAATTGCTTTACCTAGTTTGGGTCTTATTGAACATAACCAATTCAAGTTACTAAAAAAGTTTGATTTTTCTCACTATAAAGAGCGCAATTAAGTCGGCCTAGTCGCTACAAAGCCTCGATCTAAATTAGAATAATCGGTGTAAAAATTTGCTTGATAGCCTTTTAACCCTAAGTGCTCACTTAAAGAAGCCTTGTGGTTATGCCCCATTTCACAGGCTAGATATTTCACCCGTTTATTTGCCGCCTGATCAATAAGGGCTTTTAAAATCTCATCTCCATACTCGCCCCCATAAAGTGCAATCTCTGGTTCATAACGCACTGAATCTTCTAAGGGGTAATCTAGCGCAACATAAGGCGGGTTACTCACAACTAAAGTTCTAGCCTTGATATCTACACCTTCTAGCAAAGAGGTTTGGAATAAATTAATGCGGTTTTGTAGATTAAAAGTAGAGATATTCACACTAGCCACCTCTAAAGCTTCCATTGTAATATCTGTAGCCAAGATAGAAATTTTAGGGTGTGCCATAGCTAGACTTACAGAGATCACACCGCTACCAATCCCCACTTCCACAACATTTTTAATCCCATAATTTTGGATTAACTCAGAAGCTTGGTGGACTAAAATTTCTGTTTCTGGTCTAGGGATGAGTACCCGCTCATCTACAAAAAAGATACGGCCATAAAAACTCACCTCATTGGTGATATATTCAATCGGAAAACCCTTAGCTCTTGTTTTTACCATACGCATGAAGCGTTCAAAGGCAAAACTATCTAGTTCTTCTTGGGCATGGATGTGCAAATACACCCGGTCTACACCTAAAAGATGGCTTAAAAGAAGTTCAGATTCTAAAGCGCTACGCACCCCCCTATTTTTAAGTACCTTCTTAGCTTCATACAAGGCTTTTGAGATATTATTTTCCATAAACTCACTTTGGCCGGATTGTTAATTTAAATTAGAAAAATCGCACCTGTGGCGCTTAACTTCTGCGTAAAACCAGCCAGTTATTCTATCTTAAAAAGCCTTATGCATGTTTAAGTAGCATAGGGGATATTTCAAAAGATTAGGTATAATAGACCCCTTAGATTTCTTGTAAGTTTGAAGGATAGAAGTGGATTATGGGCTGTTGTTTGGCGGGAAGAGTTATGAACATGAGATCAGTATTGTAAGTGCTGTGGCGCTTAAGGAAGTGTTAGGGGAGCAGATTAGTTCTTTTATCTTTTTAGACGGGGCGCATAAATTTTATTTGATTGATAAAAAAGACATGCGTTCTCACTTTTTCTCCAGTGGGCAGTATAAAAAAAGCCCTGAGTTGGTGTTAAAACACGGAGGTTTTTATACACACGGCCTTTTAGGTGGCAAAAGTGTTAGCATGTCTGTTTTAATTAATTTAATCCATGGAGGCGATGGAGAAGATGGCAAGATCGCCTCTTTTTTAGATTTTTTTGGGATTTCATTTATAGGCCCTAGAGTTGAAGGCTGTGTTTTAAGCTATAGCAAGTATTTTACAAAAATGTTAGCCAAAGAAAAAGGGATTAGTATTTTGCCCTATATCTTTTTAGAACAACACAATATTGGAGCGCTACAAAACCTAGATTATCCCCTAATTGTTAAACCAAACCGGCTAGGTAGTTCTATTGGTATTAGGGTGATCAAAGATGCAAAGGATATGGCCTATGTTTTAGATGAAGTGTTTGAGTTTGATAGCCAAGTGCTCATTGAACCCTTTAAACAAGGGGTGAGAGAATATAATTTAGCAGGCTGTAAAATTCAAAGTGAGGGGGAGGAGGGAAAATTTATATTTTCTGTTGTAGAGGAGCCACATAAAAAAGAATGGTTGGGATTTGAAGAGAAATACTTAGATTTTGGGCGTACACAAAAAGTTAAGCAAGCAGATATTAGTAGCCATTTAGAGGAAAAGATGCGCCAAATATTCCAACTTATTTACGATCCATTCTTTGTTGGGGCTATTATTCGTTGCGATTTTTTTGTGATCAATGAGGAAGTCTATTTAAATGAGATCAATCCCATTCCGGGCAGTTTAGCCCACTATCTCTTTGAAGATTTTTCCTCTTTGCTAGAACAGATCTATTTGCCTAAACAGCCCATTATTCCTATTACTTATCACTATATCAACCAGATTCAAAAAGCCAAGTAATGGCTAAGCGTCGTGTCTTGTATCAGGGATACACTTTTGAAATCGCCTATATTTTTGATAACCGGCGCGTACCTAAAAATTTGGTGTTTTTGCATGGTTGGGGGAGCTCTAAAGAATTAATGCAAACGGCCTTTAAAGCCTTTTTTAATCACTACAACCATTTTTATTTAGATTTACCCGGATTTGGTAAAAGCCCCAATCATATTTTCCTTACCCCTAGAGATTATGCTAAAATCGTAGACGCGTTTTTTGCTTCCTTGCAAGTAGAAATTGACATGGCCATTGGGCATAGCTTTGGGGGTAAAGTGGCGTTATTGTGCCGGAGTACTAATTTAGTGCTTTTAAGTACAGCAGGAATTTTAATCCCCAAATCCTTTACAACCCGTTTTAAAATTAAAATGGCTAAAGGCTTAAAGGTTTTAGGGTTAAAAAAAGCGCTAGGCTTACTAGCTAGTAAAGATGCGCATAATCTAAATCAAGCCATGTATGAAACCTTCAAATACACAGTACAAGAGGATTTTGAGGAGCAATTTAAAGCCTGTAAAAAGCCAACTTTAATTTTATGGGGGCAAGAAGACACCACAACCCCCCTAGAAGCAGGACAAAGAGTCGCTTCTTTAGTACCTAAGAATTGTTTTTCTGTGTTAAAGGGCGATCATTATTTCTTTTTAAAGCAGGGATTGGAAGTGGAGAGACGCTGTTTAGAATATTTTAAAGAGGATTAGAGTCGCTAGTCATGGTGATGGATACACTAGAGTGGATCGCGGTATGGGCATTTGTACTAGGTCTAAATTATTATCTCATTACACTCTTGCAGTGGTATCATTATAGTTATGTGCGGGTGATCACCAAGCACCATAAACGGCGTTGGCATTTTCAGCATGCTATCTTACCCATTGCTGTTTTTATCACCACACAGATCATGCATTGGGATTTGGCCTTTATCGTGTTTGTAGGCTTTGTGCAGATCCCTAGCCTTATCTCTTGGAATGTACACTTAGATAAACGGCTTGTTTTTACCCCACGGGTGGTACGCTTTTTTACCTTTCTACTTTTATTCTTATTTACCGATGCGATTTTAGTGCATATTTATGGCAAAGTGTGTTCTTTGCTCTATCTCTTACTCATTATCCTAGTCCACATCGCTTGTAAGGCTTATGAGGCTTTAATTGCCTCTGGGTATGTGCGTCTGGCTAAAGAAAAACTAAAGCGCATGGCAAATTTACAAATTATTGCTATTACCGGTAGCTTTGGGAAAACAAGTGTTAAGAATTATCTTTATCAAATCTTGCAAGGCAAATTCACTATTTATTCCTCCCTTAATAGTGTAAATACCTTATTAGGTCTCAGTCAGGATATTAACCAAAATCTAGATGAAACAAGTACCCTTTATATTGCTGAGGCGGGGGCTAGACAAAAGGGTGATATTAAAGCCATCGCCTCACTCTTAGAACATCACTATGCTATCATTACTGAAATTGGCAACCAGCACATTGAGTATTTTAAAGATATAGAAACGATTTATGAAACAAAGGCCGAATTACTCCAATCTCCTCGCTTAATCCAAGCCTTTTGTTATGATAAAAACCCCCTAGAGTCTTTTTATACAGAACTTACAGATAAAATCAAACTCTATCCCGGACAAATCCGCCATGCTAACGCTACCTTAGAGGGAACTTCTTTTGAGTTATTTTTAGACAACCAATGGGTGGCCTTTGAGACTAAAATTTTAGGCGCTTTTAATGTGGATAACATCGCTTTAGCGGTTTTAATGGGGCATTATTTTGATATTTCTATCCCGCAGTTACAAAGATTAGTAGCCAAGCTTAACCCAGTCCCCCACCGCCTCCACCCTTTGCGCATTAATGATAAATTTATCATAGATGATGGCTTTAATGGCAATTTAAAGGGCATGCTAGAAAGCGTACGGCTAGCTAGTTTATATGAGGGGCGTAAAATCATTGTTACACCCGGCCTAGTGGAGAGTGATGTAGAATCTAATACCACGCTGGCTAAAGCTATTGATAGCGTATTTGACATTGCCATTATCACCGGCGAATTAAATGTGAGTGTATTTGCACAGACTTTACAAAGGCCTCAAAGGGTGTTTCTCAAAGACAAAGGGCAATTAGAACAGATTTTACAAACCATCACGATTGCTAAAGACCTTATTTTATTTGCCAACGATGCACCCAATTACATCTAGGAGAACCTATGGAAAGACTTTATGCGCCTTGGAGAAGCGCCTATTTAACAGGGGAAAAATCCGGGGATTGTGTTTTTTGTGGCATTAGCCAAAATCCCCACCTAGACACACAAAACCATGTTTTATTCCGTGATTCTATTTGTTTTGTGATCATGAATCGCTACCCTTATAACCCCGGACATTTCATGGTCATTCCACACCAACATGTAGACAGCCCTGAATATTTAAGCCTTAATCATTGGCAATGTTTGCAACAACGCATCTATGAGGGTGTTAAGCTTTTATATGCCTTTGGGGCTAGTGGTATTAATGTGGGTTTTAATATTAAAGAAGCAGCAGGAGCTGGGATTGCTCCCCACTTGCATGGACATGTCATTCCCCGGTTTAATAGAGATACGAATTTTATCACCACTATCGCGCAAACGCGGGTTTATGGCGTGGATTTTGAGGCAATCTATACAAATTTAAAAACAAAAGCAATCCAATATTTCCAGCCACTTAAGGAGAAGCATGAAGACGCGCAGTTTTAAAATCTTTAGCGGGAGTGCACACCCGAGTTTTAGTAAAGAAGTTGCTAGGCATTTAAATGTTGGGCTATCTAAGGCCGTTTTGGGGTATTTTAGTGATGGAGAAATCAATGTACAGATTAGCGAATCTGTGCGTGGGCGCGATGTTTGCATTATCCAGCCTACTTGTGCGCCGGTGAATGATAATTTAATGGAACTTTTAATCATGGTGGATGCGCTTAGGCGCAGTTCAGCTAATTCAATCACGGCAGTAATTCCTTATTTTGGTTATGCCAGACAAGATCGCAAAGCCGCCCCTAGAGTGCCTATTAGCGCTAAATTAGTGGCTGACTTAATGCAAAGCGTGCAAATTGATCGCATCATCACAATGGATTTACATGCCGGCCAGATTCAAGGCTTTTTTAATATCCCGGTGGATAATCTCTATGGCTCTATTATTTTTAAAGACTATATTCTCTCACGCAATTTTAAAAACCCGATTGTGGCTAGCCCAGATATTGGGGGTGTTTCACGGGCGCGTTATTTTGCTAGCCAAATGGGGCTAGATTTAGTTATTGTAGATAAACGCAGAGAACGGGCTAATGAAGCGGAGGTGATGAATATTATTGGAGATGTGAGAAAACGGGGCGTGATCTTAGTAGATGATATGATTGATACGGCTGGGACGGTTTGTAAGGCTGCTAGTATGCTTAAAGCTAAGGGGGCGTATTCAGTTATGGCAATTGGCACGCATGCGGTTTTAAGCGGGAATGCAATAAGGCGTATCCAAGAGAGTGCTTTAGATGAAGTGGTGGTGAGTAACTCTATTCCTCTAAAAGGCAAGCATGCTAAAATCACGGTTTTGAGTGTAGCGCCCTTATTTGCGGAGGTGATTCGTAGGGTTTATCATAATGAGAGCGTACATTCGCTCTTTGTCTAAAGGAGTTTAGTATGGCAGATGTGGTTGTGGGGGTGCAGTGGGGCGATGAGGGCAAGGGTAAATTAGTAGATCGCCTAGCGCCTAATTATGATTTTGTGGTGCGTTTTCAGGGCGGACACAATGCAGGGCATACCATTGTTGCTAATGGAAAAACTTATGCACTCCATTTAATTCCCTCTGGCATACTCTACCCACAATGTAAAAATGTTATTGGGAATGGTGTGGTGGTGGCCTTAGATGCTCTTATTCAAGAGATGAGTTTGTTTAAAGATTTAAAAGGGCGTTTATTTATTAGCAATCGAGCGCATTTGATTTTACCCCATCACCCACTTTTAGACATCCGCCATGAAAATAACCCCCAAATGGCCATTGGCACAACAAAAAAAGGCATTGGACCGGCTTATCAAGACAAGGTTGCGCGCTTGGGTTTGCGCATGGGTGATCTTTTAGAACCTAAATTTCTTAAAGAAAAAATCGCGCATTATTGTAGCTTACCCACACGAGGGCTAAGTTTTAAAACTTTAGAGGATTATTTAAACACCTATGCTAAACAAGTGATTGCCTACATTACAGATACCACAGAACTGTTATGGGAAAGTGTAGATAAAGGCCAAAAGATTTTACTAGAGGGAGCACAGGGGAGCATGTTAGATATTGATTTTGGCACTTATCCTTTTGTTACTAGTTCTACTACCATAAGCGCTGGGGCATGTAGTGGGAGTGGGCTAAGTGTTAAAGATATTGATCAAGTTATTGGAGTGGCTAAGGCCTATTGTACCCGCGTAGGCCATGGCCCCTTTCCTACAGAAGAGAGTACAGAAATAGGCGCGTTTTTACAAAAAAAAGGGCATGAATTTGGCACCACCACACAGCGCGCGCGCCGTTGTGGGTATTTTGATGCGGTGGCTGTGCGCTATGCTTGCCGTTTGAATGGTTGCACGCAATTAGCTTTAATGAAATTAGATGTACTAGATGGCTTAGAGGAGATTTTAGTGGGGGTGGGTTATGAGAGGGAGGGGAAAACATTAGAATATGTACCCAGTAATTTAGAAGGATTAAAGCCTATTTATCGTGTTTTTAAAGGTTGGGAGCGCACGGCAGGGATTGCTCACTTTAAAGATTTGCCTAAAGAGGCGCAGGATTATGTTTTAGTCTTAGAGGAGTTGGTGGGTGTGAAAATTAAATCTCTTTCTACTAGCCCTAGACGCGAGGATATGGTGGTTATTCCATGAATCTTGAATCTTTTAAAAAATTAGTCAAAATTAAAAAGCAAGCCATGCAGCGCTATGAGAGCGATATAGCCCATAATAAAAGCCAAATTGCAAGCAAACAAGAGCAACAACATGCCTTGCTAGTAGAATTATACGGCTTAAGTGTACCTGCAGAAGGGGGGTTTAATGCCTTTATCCAGCTAAGTGCTTTGAAGAAAAATTATTTGTACCAAATAGAGCGCATAGGGGAGGAGATTAGCCAGCTTAAAGAAATGGGCAGACATCTAAAGGAATTATATAAAAACGCCTCTATTGAATATGAAAAATTCAAATATCTACAAACTTTAGAAGAACAGAAAAAACTTAAAAGACTTAAAAAGCTAGAAGATCAGCAAATGGATTCTATTGGAGCGGAGATATTTTACCAACAACAAAGGGAGAATCGTGCTTAGGCTTTTTCTATTAGCCCTAGCTTTTATTTTTGCAAAAGCCCAAACGCCTTCATCTAAAGAGTTTTTGCAGTGCAACGCCATTTTTGAATCCAGAAAAGCCGAAATTAAAAACCAATTACAAATGCTCCAAGAGAGAGCTTTAGCCTTGCAAACTCTGCAAGAACAAACCCAGAGTCTACTTGATCAGCGCAAGGCTAAGGTGAATGAAAGAGAGCAGGCTTTAGAGGCTAAAATGAAGGAATTTGAAGCCAAAGAAGCTAACTTTAAACGCCTGCAAGATGATAGAGAAAAAAAGCTTAAAAAAATGATGGCTGATAATGAAAAACTCCTTAAAGAGATCAAAGAGGCTAGCAGTAGCAAGATAGCTAGTACTTATGCCAAGATGAAAGATTCTAAAGCCGCGCCTATTTTACAAGATTTGCCGATCAATGAGGCTGCTATGATTTTATCTAAGCTTGAGGCTAAGGATATGGGTAAGATTTTAGCTAAAATGGACCCCCAAAAGGCGGCTAATTTAACCGAAATGTTGCAAAAAGGCCCGCCCTTTAAAGCCCCACCCCCTCCTCCACCTCCCCCTAAACCTAAAAGCGATGATGAGGAATGATTGCTTGGATTTAAACAAATTGGGTTGGTTAACTTATTGAACTTATGGTATATCTATTAGAAACGCATAAGAGAGTAGATGGAGGCAAAGGATTTATACTTTAACCGAGAACTTTCGTGGTTGCGGTTTAACACCCGCGTTTTAGATCAAGTTTGTAATACCGCCTTACCCCCCTTAGAACGGCTTAAGTTTTTAGCTATTTATGGCACTAATTTAGATGAGTTTTATATGATTAGAGTAGCCGGGCTTAAACACTTGGTTGATAATAACACCCTACAAAGTAGTGTAGATGCAATGAGTCATCAAGATCAGCTAGAATCTATCCGTCTTTATGTACTAGCAGAGCAAAGAATTGTTCAGGGGCAATTTTTATCTTTAAAGGAAGAATTAGCCCAAAAAGATTTATCCATAGCCAGTATAGAAAACCTACCAAAGTCTTGTTTACCCAAATTGCAAGAATACTTTTACAAGTATATTTATCCTGTAGTTATCCCCACTCTTTTAGACCCAGCGCGTCCTTTTCCTTTTGTGCGCAATTTAAGTTTTGGGATACTTTTAAGCCTGCAAGGAACACAAAAAGTTTATGCAGCGGTGAAGATCCCCACTCTTTTAAAACGCTTTATTGAAGTAGAAAAAGGGGTTTTTGTCGCTATAGAGGAAGTGGTGCAAAAATTTATTCCTTTGTTATTTGAACACCACCGCGTGCTAGAAAGTCTAGTGTTTAGAATAACTTGTAATGCGGATATGGAGATTATTGAAGATGAAGGGCATGACTTAGTTAATCGCATTAGCGAAGGGTTGCGTACCCGTGATAGGGGGGATGTGGTGCGTTTAGAAGTGGGGGGGAGTTGTGCAGATTTGCTTTCTTTAATCAAGCAACAAATACCTGATGTTGATCTATATACCAGCCATATCTTACTAGACTTAGGCAGATTGTGGGAACTGGTGAATTTAAAAAACTATGCCCATCTTAAATTCCCTAGCTTTGTACCAAAAACTCTAGCGCCTCTTAATAATATTGATTTTTCAAAGAGTGGGGCGCTTTTTGACTTATTAGATAAACAAGATGTGTTGTTATTCCACCCTTATGAAAGTTTTGACCCAATTGTGCGCTTTATCCAAAGTGCTGCAGAAGATAAAGATGTGGTTTCTATCCGCATGACTTTATACCGCGTGGGTAGAGAATCGCCCATTGTTAAAGCTCTAACAGAGGCCGCCCCTTATAAACAAGTTAGCGTACTTGTAGAGCTTAAAGCCCGTTTTGATGAGGAAAATAATTTACACTGGGCTAAAGCCTTAGAAAATGCCGGAGCGCATGTGATTTATGGTGTGCCCCATTTAAAAGTACATGCCAAATTGGCTTTAGTGGTGCGCAAAGTAGGAGAAAGCATTAAAGAATATGTACATGTAAGCACGGGTAATTACAACACGCTTTCAGCTAGAATTTATACAGATTTAAGTCTACTCACCTCTAACCCACAAATTGCTAGCGATATTTTAAAGCTTTTCCACTCTTTAAGTACAGGAATGGCAGCAGAGATTAAACTTAAAACCCTATCTATGGCGCCCAAACAAATTAAAACAAAAATTTTAGCCTTAATCCAAGAGGAAATGCGCGCTAAACACAGAGGGCGGATTATTTTTAAAGCTAATGCACTTGTAGATTCAGATGTGATCCAACATCTTTACCAAGCTTCATGTGTGGGGGTTAAAATTGATTTGCTGATTCGTGGGATTTGCTGTTTACGCCCACAGATTCAAGGATTAAGCGAAAATATCCGCGTGTTTTCCATTGTGGGCAAGTATTTAGAACATGCGCGCATTTATTACTTTGCCCATGACAAGGCCAAGATATACTTTTCTAGTGCGGATATGATGCCGCGCAATTTAGAAAAACGGGTGGAGTTATTAGTGCCTTCTACCTCTAAGGCGATCCAACAAAAATTATTGCGTATTTTGCATATACAGCTTAAAGATAACGCCCAAAGTTATACACTTGCTCCTAGTGGAGAATATATAAAAGTTGTACCTACAGGGGATCTTTTAAACGCACAGATTTTTTATGAGCAAGAGGTAACTACCCTATGAACTTGCACCAGTTGCTATTTTATTTAGAGCCAGAAAAAGCGCACAATCTAGCAAAACTAGCACTTAAAATACTAGGAGCTTTACCTAAAATTTCTCCTATTACCCATCCCATGTTAGAACAACAGATTTTAGGGCTATCTTTGAAAAATCCTATCGGGCTAGCCGCTGGTTTTGATAAAGATGCCACAATGTTAGCCGGGCTTGATTATTTAGGGTTTGGAGTTCTTGAGGTGGGTACGCTTACGCCAAAACCCCAATCTGGCAATCCAAAGCCGCGTGTGTGGCGCTTTGTTCAAGAACAAAGCCTACAAAATGCAATGGGGTTTAATAATCAAGGCATTCAAAAGGCTGTATCACGCCTAGAAAATCTCCCTGTACTCTCTAGCCTGATTGGGATTAATTTAGGCAAGAATAAAAGCACGCCTTTAAATCATGCGTTAAAGGATTATGAAAAGGCCTTACAGATGAGTTTAGGGGTGGGGGATTATTATGTGTTTAATCTTTCCTCACCCAATACCCCTAATCTAAGAGATTTACAAAATGAAAGTTTTGTAGGCGAACTTTTTGCGATGGCTAGGGCTAAAACGCATAAGCCCTTATTTCTTAAAATATCCCCAGATACACCTATAGATACGCTTCTTTTAATCTGTGATACAGCCATTCATCATGGCGCTAGTGGCATTATTGCAACTAACACCACCACAGATTACTCAGTATTGCCACACGCACAGACAGTAGGCGGCATTAGTGGCAAAGCTTTAGAAAATAAAGCAATGGCTGTATTTGAGCAAATCGCGCGGGTATTTTTTAAAAAAGCTATTTTGGTAGCAGTGGGTGGCATTAGCAACGCGACACAGGCTTATGCACGCATAAAAATGGGGGCTAGTTTTGTACAAATTTTCACCGCTTTTATTTACCAAGGCCCTTTTATTTGTAGACAAATCAACCAAGATATAGTAGAATTGCTCCAACAAGACGGGTTAAAATCAGTCCATGAAGCAGTTGGGGTTAATTTATGATGGTACGGATTTTTTATAGCTTTTTTATTTTGATTTCATGGGTAGGAGTGAGCATGGGAGCAACAATCGATCAAGGCATACGCGCGTATTTGCCTAAATACTACACCACAACTTTAGAAAATGGTTTGCAGGTAGTGGCCGTGCCTTTGGCTAATAAAAGCGGGGTGATAGAGGTAGATGTGCTTTATAAAGTAGGATCGCGCAATGAGAGAATGGGCAAAAGCGGAATCGCACACATGCTTGAGCACATGAACTTTAAAAGCACCAAACATTTAAAAGAGGGCGATTTTGATGCCATTGTTAAGGGTTTTGGGGGGGTGAGTAATGCCTCTACTAGTTTTGATTACACCCGCTACTACATCAAGGCTAGCAATGCTAATTTAGATAAATCCCTTGAGCTTTTTTCTGAAATGATGGGTTCGTTACAACTCAAAGAAGAGGAATTTTTACCCGAGCGCCAAGTTGTGGCTGAGGAGCGTTTGTGGCGTACGGATAATTCACCTATGGGTTATTTGTACTTTCGCTTTTTTAATACCGCTTTTGTCTACCACCCCTACCACTGGACACCCATTGGTTTTATGCAAGATATCCAAAACTGGACGATAGAGGATATCCGCCGTTTCCACTCTCTATACTACCAGCCCAAAAACGCCATTTTGCTTGTAGTAGGCGATCTAGACCCTAAAAATGTCTTTAAAGAGGCAGAAAAGCATTTTTCTAAGATTGCTAACAAAGATAACAACCCCATGCCAGAGGTGTATATGCAAGAACCGGTGCAAAATGGTTTGCGCGAAACGGTGATTCATAAAAAAGATTTATCCTTAGAATGGCTTGCCATTGGGTTTAAAGTCCCTCCCTTTGCACATAAAGATCAAGTCGCGCTGAATGCTTTAGCCAAATTATTAGCCGAAGGGGGCAGTAGCCTACTTAAAAAAGAGATCATTGATCATAAAAGATTGGCTTCTCAGGTTCTTGCGCAAAATATGGAACTCAAAGATGCCAGTGTGTTTTTATTTGTCGCAGGGGCTAACCAGCATGTCAAAGCCGATCAAATCCGCGAGGCAATTTTAGCCATTCTGGATAAGATCAAACATGGGGGCATCACCCAACAACAACTTGATAAGGTCAAAATCAATAACCGCGTGGATTTTATCGCAGGATTAGAAGATTCTTCAGATGTAGCCGAAATGTTTGCTGAATACCTCACACAGGGCAAGATTGAGGACATGGCAGCTTATCAAGAGGAATTTGAGGCTTTAGAGGTTAAAGACATTGTGCGGGTGGCAAACACCTATTTTAGCGATGAAGCCTACAGCGTTGTTACACTCAAACCTTAAAATGCACGCCCTTAGCGCTTTAATCACGCCCTTTAAGCCCAATTTAGAGGTAGATGAGGAAGTCTATGCGTACTTAATTGAGCGCCAGATTCGGCTTGGAATGGATGCTTGCGTGCCTGTGGGTACTACCGGTGAATCAGCTACACTCACACATCAAGAACACATGCGTTGTATTGAAATCGCAATTCAAGTGTGCAAGCCTTTAGGGGCTAAGGTTTTAGCTGGGGTGGGGAGTAATGCCACTAGTGAATCGCTACTTTTAGCCCAATTTGCCCAAAAGGCTGGAGCCGATGGGATTTTATGCGTTACGCCTTATTATAACCGCCCCACCCAGCAAGGCCTCTTTGAGCATTATAAAACCATTGCAAACTCCGTAGAAATTCCGGTTATTTTGTATGATGTACCCACGCGTACGGGGGTACAAATTGCGGTAGAAACGGCTACTAGGCTTTTTAGAGAGGTTAAAAATATTGCAGGGATTAAAGAGGCTTCAGGGGCCATGCAACGGCTTGTAGATTTTGAACATGAAGCACAAGGCCTAGCCATTTATAGCGGGGAGGATAAATTAAACTATCTCTTTATGGCTGGTGGGGGTATGGGGGTGATTTCTGTAACGGGTAATTTATTGCCCGACAAAATAACAACCCAGATTAAAGCCGCTCTTAAACAAGACTTTAACACCGCAAGAGCCATACAAAATGAGCTTTATAACCTCAATCAGGTTCTTTTCTGTGAGAGTAACCCTATCCCTATTAAAACCGCGATGTATCTTGCAGGTTTGATCAAGCATTTAACCTACCGCCTTCCGCTAGTGCCCCCCACAAAGGAGAATTTTAAAAGAATAGAAACCACTTTAGAAAGGTATAAGGTATTAAAATGACAGGCATGCAGGGCAAGACTTTAGTGATTAGCGGAGCGACTCGAGGCATTGGCAAGGCTATTTTGTATCGCTTTGCACAAAATGGTGTCAATGTGGCCTTCACCTATAATAAAAACGAAGAGGAGGCGATCAAAATTGTTCAAGAGGTACAGGAGCTCTATGGCATTAAAGCCAAATACTACCGCTTAGATATTTTAGAGCCCGAGCAATATGTCGCGCTTTTTAAGCAAATTGATAATGACTTTGATCGGGTGGATTGTTTTGTCTCTAACGCCATTATTTATGGGCGCTCTGTGGTGGGGGGGTTTGCGCCCTTTATGCGTTTAAAACCAAAAGGTCTTAATAACATCTACACCGCTACCGTGCTAGCCTTTGTAGTGGGGGCACAAGAGGCGGCTAAACGGATGAAACTTATAGGCGGGGGTGCGATTGTATCTTTAAGTTCTACAGGAAATTTAGTGTATATGCCTAATTATGCCGGACATGGCAATTCTAAAAATGCGGTAGAAACTATGGTGAAATACGCGGCAGTAGATTTAGGGGAGTTTGGAATCCGTGTTAATGCTGTTAGTGGAGGACCAATTGATACAGATGCGCTAAAAGCCTTCCCCGATTATGCAGAAATTAAAGCCAAAGTTGAAGAACAATCGCCTTTAAAGCGTATGGGAAATCCTGAGGATTTAGCTGGGGCTGTGTATTTTCTTTGCGATCCAAATCAAAGCGGCTGGCTCACCGGGCAAACTATCGTAGTAGATGGGGGCACTACTTTTAAGTAAATCTTAATGATTATTAACATTCAAGATAATAGAGAATTACAGGCTGCAAGAAGAGCTATTTTATGCTCGCATGTTTTCTTAGTTTTACTCCTACTCAGCACAACCTACACCTTTGCATGGCTACAAAAATCTAATGCAGGCGATGTAGCTAGCGCCTTAAAAAACCTCCACCCAACATGGGTAGGGTTTTATCTGTGCATGTGGTTTTCTGTGTTTGTGTGCCAGATTTTTGGCTACTATAAACTAGCCAAAGTAGGCCGTAACCTTTTGATTTTTCGCTGTATTGCCTTCCCCTATATTGCCGATGCGATTCTCTCTTTAGGTCTATTTTTAATTTTACCTAATGCCAGTGTAACCACACTCTTTAATTCTAAAATCATCACCTTTTTCCTTTATACCTACTATTCTTGTAAACTCTTTTATGAGTTAAGCCGTGTTACTCAGGAACATTTTTTTAGACAGGGAATTTTATTGTTAAGTTTATCTTTAAGTTTATTGCTCTTTACGGTTGTGTTAAGCCAAAAAGCTTTATTAGCCTTTTTATTTCTCATAGGGATTTTAGTGGGGTGGGGCATGATTTTTATTGGCTTTTATAGACTGAAGTATATTTCAACCCACTAGCATGCAATGGATCAAACACATCCCAAACACCCTAACCCTCCTGCGTATCGCCCTTTCTATCTTTCTGCTCTTTTTTATTTTACACGCCCCCACCCTTTTTAAACTCTCTAAAGCCCATGCAGATTATGCCAGTGCCTTTATCTTTATCCTTGCAGCCCTCACTGATTTTTTAGATGGCACAATTGCTAGGCGTTATCACTTTAAAACTCTCTTTGGAGAAATCTTTGATCCTTTAGCAGATAAAATTTTGATCCTAGCTGCTTTTTTAGGGCTACTACATTTAGGGCGCATCACACCTTGGGTACCCTTTGTGATTTTAGGGCGGGAGTTTTTTATCGCTGGGCTAAGAGTTTCTGTTTCATACATGGGTAAAAGTATCGCAGTAAGCCAACTGGGTAAATACAAGACTCTTTTACAGGTTTGTGCTATTTTCTTTTTACTCGCTGATATTCACATACACGGGGTGGTGGTGGGCTATTTTTTAGTCGCTCTTGCTGTCTTTGCAACCCTTTATTCGGGAGCAGACTATGTCTTTAAATATTACCAATTAGTGCGCAATTAGTGGGGATTTTACTAGCCATAGGGGCTTTGGCATTTTTAATTATCTTCCATGAATTTGGGCATTTTTGTATGGCGCGTCTTTGCAAGGTAAAAGTAGAGGTCTTTTCTCTAGGCTTTGGCCCTAAACTTTTTACTAAGCAATACAAAAACACCAAATACTGCCTCTGTCTTATTTTGCTAGGGGGGTATGTGGCGCTTAAACAGGAGGGAGAGGAGGGCTATTTAGCTAAAACCCCCGTTCAAAAAAGCTTGATTTTACTAGGTGGCCCCCTTTTTAATCTCTTATTAGCTGGATTAATTTATTTGGCTTTATTTCTAACTCCAAGCCCCCATCTTGCCCCTATTATAGGATCTGTTTTACCCAATATGCCCGCTAAGCAAGCCGGTCTCCAGCCCAAAGATCAAATTCTTTCTATCAATCATAAATCCATAAGAGACTGGCAGGATTTACAAAGCGCGATCCAGCAAAAAGGGTCTTTATTACTAGAAATCAAACGGCAAAACCAAATTTTATATTTACACGCCCTCCCAAAAGAACAAAAGAGTTTTAACGCCTTTAAAGAACAAATTTTAATTAAAATGTTAGGCATCACGCCCTCTAGACAAATTGTTCTAATCTCCTACCCTCCCTTAGAAGCTCTGAGCCGTGCTTATAAACAAGTACAAGAGATGATAATCCTCACGCTTAAGGGATTAGAAAAATTATTAATAGGGGCTTTACCCCTTTCAGAAGTTAATTCGGTTGTAGGGATTGTAGATTTTTTAGCCACACAAAGCCAGCTACAAACTTGGGCTTTAAGTGTGGCTTTTGTCTCTATTAATTTAGGCTTACTTAATCTCTTCCCTATCCCGCTTTTAGACGGCGGACAACTCTTTTTACTCTGGCTAGAAACTTTAATCCAACGCAAAATTAGTCCGCAGACAATGCAGATTCTTAACGCGCTAGGCCTTGCTTTTTTACTCTCTCTTATGGGGCTTGGATTATTTAACGATTTTACGCGTCCCAAGTTTTAAGCGCCTGCTCTACGACCTCCATGACGCAGGTAATGCCCCCTGCTAAACTAAAAAGCCAGTATTTATGCGCATAAATCCAATCTAGTTGTTTAGCCTGTAAACTCTCTTTATCTAAAGCGGGTTTAGCCACGATTTTAGCGATGTCTAATTCTTGGTGGAAAATATAAGATTGGATCGCATCATTAAAACAATGGCTAAATCTAGGGTCTTCAAAAATATCTTTTAAATCATTGATTTTTTGGCTTAGCTCTTCTAAATGCTCTTTTTGTAACTGATCTAATTGCCCCCTAGCATGCAAACTTTCTACTTCCTCTAAAAACGCAGCCACCTCCAAAAAAAGCCCCTCAATCTTTTCCTTACACTCTTTGGTGTAGGCGATAAGATTAAAGCAGGTTTGTTTGGCTTTTTGTAAATTGTAGTGATATTGTTCTTTTGTAGGGTAGGGTAAAAGAAGGGGGGGTTTAGGGGTGAGAGATTTAAGATCGGCCTTGATTTTTGCAACACTTTCTAAAAAACTTAGCTCTTTTGTGCCGTGTATGCGCGCCCCTCCCTCTGTGGCGTTGATCACTTCTAAATTATAAGGCGTGTGGAAGATATCCTTTTCAAAGAAATCTAAAAAGAGTTTCCAAATTTTGGTGGTTTCTACTTCCCCTTTTCCTCCATAGCCTTCTATAAAAATTTTATCCTCTATTTTAGGTTTGATCTCTGTATTACCATAGAGCGCTCCACTGGCATGGCTATGCCCGCTTTTAGAAAAACTTAAATCCTGTCCAATAAAAATACAGCGCGTAAATCGCGCATGTACCACCAACTCATAAGCCATATTGGCCGCACTCATTCCAATGCCAAGATAGCCATAATCATGCAAACCAAATAAGCTAGTATAACCAAAAGGGCGTAGGCTAAATTGTTTAACCCCTTTTGTAATGGCTTGGGGCAATATGGGGTGTACAACAGAGGTGAGTACAAAAATCACGCCTTCTTGGGCTTCTTTGGGGGTGTCTGTGTAAAATTTTGCTGTAGCTTCTACGCGCTCTAAAGAAAAAACAAGATCGGGCTTAATGCCATAAGCGTTTAGAATGGGAAAAGAGGCATCTATACAAAAAAGAGTAGCATAGGGGGCTATTTCTTTTAAAAGGGGGAGTTGTTTATTTAAACTAGGGCCTGTAGAGATAATAATAGCGGTGTTATGTGTAAGATTGCGCTCTTGCAGAGCAGCAACTAGACTTAGTAAGGTTGGGCTTTTAAGTACTAAGGGGAGATTTTGCACATGGTTTTTAATCCCGATAATGGCATCTCTGGCATCATTGCCCACACTTAAAACCGCATTTTCTAAGGCTTTAATTAAATCTTGGTTAATGCGCTCAATTTCTGTAAAGTAGCGCTCATAGTAAGCATTAAATACAATTAATTCGTAAAGTTTGGTATAAATACGCGCCTTTTTATCCATGTTAAAAAGCGAGGCAAGCATTTGATAAGAACAAGCTTGGCTATGCAAAAAAATAATGCGATCGTTTTGCATTTCTTGACTAAAATCAAGTAGGTTAAAAATGATAAAAAGAATTTCAATTTCAGGCTCAATCACTACAATACGGCTAATAGAATCTAAACCTAAAAGCAGGCGATACAGCATTCCATTACCCGCCCCATAAAAATAAAGATAGGGAATGGGGCTTATGCGTTTGAATTTTTCTAAGTTTTCCTCTAGGGGTTTGTGGGTAAACAGGGGAGTGTTAGTGCGGATATCTAAAATATTAAAGTCCTCTTTTTGCATGAAGACTTCGTATTTGAAATTAGCCTTAATCTGTAAAAGATCTGAGGCTAAAAGGGGGTCTTTATGTTTTAAAACCTCTAAATTTTGCTCATAAATAGATGCCATGCCCCCTTAAAACCTACTGCAAGAGTCGTAACACATTTTGTTGTACCGCATTGGCTTGTGCCATAGCAAAGCTCCCACTTTGGGCTAAAATGTTGTATTTAGAGAAGGTTGCACTTTCTTCTGCAAAGTCTACATCTCTAATTTGTGATTCGGCTGCCTTGACATTGACCTGAGTTACAGAGATGTTATTAATCGTAGTAACTAACTCCATTTGCACCGAACCTAAATCTGATCGGATTTTATCTAGTTGTGTGCGCGCACTCTCAGCCATATCCATAACCACCATCGCCCCGCGCAAACTTGTAACCCCCGCGCCAATGCCCTTAAAATTAAGATGAGCCTGCGCGGCATTGGCATTTCCCCCGCTAGCACTAGCCACATTGGCATCAAAAACCCCGCGAATAGCCCGTAGATTGACTGAATACTCCGCTATGCCTTGTGCTGAGTGTAGCCCAATATGGCTATAGTTAATGCCACTAATAACGATGTCTCGAGCATCTTGCTTGACTAAAGTCAAACGGCCAATAATAGCATGGGCATTTCCCGAAATCCCTACAAAATTCCCGCCCCCAAAAACTTTCCCGGAGGCACTAATTGCATGCACAGAAATAGCCCGCCCGTCAGTAGATTTTAAATTAATACGGCCTGATATATCTATATAGGCCTCTACCCCTGTGCGCTCTTTAACCGAATTGATCGCATTGATAAGCCGCCCATCGCGATCGTTGCGTTTAACATCATTGATATTACCTATCATCACCCCATTAATAGTAAGCCCTTTAACCGTGCCTGATTGTACCGGTTTTCCGCCCGTTCCTATTACCGTAGCTGTAGCGCGTACCCCTAGGGTGTTAGAATTTTTATTAATAACCTCTACTAAAGCCCCAAGACCCGTACCCGCACTGGTAGAAATCTTGACTGATTCAAGCTTAAAATCATTGACAGCATTAGCTTGTCTAAAATTTAAAGTTACCTCTTGCAAATTTTTTGCCCCAGCACTAACCTCCATGCCGCCCCTATCTATCGCTGAGGTCTCAAAGCGCACATGCCCTATTTTATCCGATCCAGTAGGGCCAATAGAGGCCTTAATCGTTGTATTAGAATAAGCCCCGATCTGAAACTCTTTATTAGAGAAACTGCCTGCCAAAAGCTGCTGGCCATTAAAACTAGTGGTGTCAGCGATATTATCTAGTTCCTCTAAAAGCCGTAAAATATCACTCTGCAACGCTTTTCTAGTCTCAGCTGTTTGGCCATCTTGGGCGGCTTGGACGGCTTTTGTTTTAACCGTATCCAAAATTTTAATCTGCTCATCCATTGCCTTATCTGCTGTTTGGACTATCCCAATGGCATCGTTGGCGTTTTTAATGGCCTGCCCTAAGCTTGCGCTTTGGCTACGCAAACTATCCGCAATGGCCATTCCTGAAGCGTCATCTGCTGCCTTGTTAATGCGCAAACCCGAGCTTAATTTTTCTAAAGAGCTAGCAAGGTCTCTATTGTTGCGTACGCCTATAGTGTGGGCGTTTAAAGCCGCGACATTGGTGTTGATTCGAAAACTCATCTTTGCATCCTTTGCTAATTATGATACGCACACCAAGCAAGGGCTGTTCCACAACTTGTTAACTGCAATGTCTTTTAAAATAGTTTATAATGCCGCCCACTACTAAATCAAAAAAAGAGTTTGTATGAGAAGAAAATCTGCTAAAAATCTCATTATCGTAGAATCCCCTACAAAAGCTAAAACAATCGCGCATTTTCTTGATCCTAATTACCAAGTTATTGCTTCCAAAGGACATGTACGCGATCTAAGCAAATATGCTATGGGGATTTATATTGAGGATGAGAAATTTTTTCCTAAATACACGGTGAGTAAAGATCATGAAGAAATTGTGAGCCAAATTTTAGATTTAGCCAAAGATGCTTCACAAATTTATATCGCTACAGATGAAGACCGCGAAGGGGAGGCCATTGGTTATCACATTGCCTACCTCATCCAAGAAAAACAAGGGGGCACTAAAAAAACCTCTCATTCTACAAAGCAAGAAATCCTAGATTTAGAAACACAGACAAATAACCCAACAAACAACCCCATTTTTGCCCTCCCCCGCATTGTTTTCCACGAAGTTACCAAATCAGCTATTTTGCATGCCCTAGCACACCCCAAAACTTTAGACATTGATAAAATTAACGCCCAACTAGCCAGAAGACTTTTAGATCGCATCGTGGGTTTTAGTCTAAGCTCTTTGTTAGCCCATAAAATTTCACGGGGCATGAGTGCAGGGCGCGTACAAAGCGCAGCCTTAAAAATCATTGTAGATCGCGAAAAAGAGATTCAGGCCTTTAAACCCCTCACTTATTACAATATTGAAGCTATCTTTGCTCATGGAATTGAAGCAAGTTTAGAAAGCTATCAAGGTGCTAAGATTAAAAAGCAAAGTTTATTGGATATGCAAGAGGCCTTAGAAATGGTGGCTAATTTAAAGGGGCAGGTTTATCATGTCCAAGAAATTAGCCATAAAAATAAAACCTCTCCTACCCCGCCCCCCTTTATGACCTCAACCCTGCAACAAAGCGCCTCTACCCATTTAGGTTATAACCCTTCTAAAACTATGGGGATTGCCCAAAAGCTTTATGAGGGCGTGGCTACTCCTGATGGAATAAGCGGGGTTATTACTTATATGCGCACCGATAGTTTACACATCGCTAAAGAAGCCCAGCAAGCCGCTAGAGAATTTATCCAAAACACCTATGGTAATTCCTATTTGCCACCTACTCCTAAAAATTACACCTCTAAAAATAAAAGCGCCCAAGAAGCCCACGAAGCTATCCGCCCCACACAATTAACCTTCACCCCCAATATTGCCAAAGATTATCTCAAACCTGAGGAACATAAACTTTACACCCTCATTTACCAACGCTTTTTAGCCTCTCAAATGAGTGATGCCATCTTTGAACAACAACAGATTTTAATTGCCTGTACACCGCTAGAGGCTGTGTTTAAAGCCAGTGGGCGTAAACTAATCTTTGATGGTTATCATAGAGTTCTTAAAGATAATAGCGAGGATAAACTTCTCCCGCCTTTAAACCTTAAAGAATCCATTGCCTTAGAAAAAATACAAGCCCATGAATACCACACAGAACCCCCTGCTAGATATTCTGAAGCCTCTTTGATTAAAACTTTAGAAAGTTTAGGCATTGGTAGACCTAGCACTTATGCCCCCACTATTACTCTTTTACTAAGCCGCAATTATGTAGAGCTCAAGAAAAAACAACTAACCCCCACTGAAAACGCCTTTGTCGTTGTTGGCATTTTAGAGAAGTATTTTACCAATATTGTAGATGCCACCTTTAGCGCTAGTTTAGAGGATAAATTAGATGCCATTGCCGGTAATAAAGCCTCTTGGCAACAAATGCTCATGGATTTTTACATGCCTTTTATGGAACAAATAGAAATAGGAAAAGCCCAAATTGCCTCCCAGAAAGTCAGTATCCCCACTGGAGAGTTTTGCCCAAAATGTGGTTTGGAATTAGTACAAAGAAAAGGTAGATTTGGGGTTTTTGTTGCCTGTAGTGGTTATCCTAAGTGTAAATTTATCCAACTCACCTCTAAAGATTCTGAAAATATAGAACCTTGTGAAAAATGCGGATCTGCTATGGTGGTTAAAAAAGGGCGTTTTGGGGAATTTCTAGCCTGTAGTAATTACCCCACCTGTAAAAATATCCGCTCACAAACCCCTAAAGAGCAGGGCTCTACTTATCCATGCCCACAGTGTCAGGGGCAGGTGGTGCAAAAAAGAAGCAAGAGGGGGGTTTTTTATGGCTGTAATAATTACCCGAAATGTACTTTTCTAACCAATTACCAGCCTATAGAAAAACCATGCCCGCAGTGTGGTTCTTTAATGGTTTTAAAAGCTTATAAGAAAAAACCAAGCCTTCATAACTGCTTAAAATGTGATTTTACAGAGCCAGCAGATGCCTAATTTAGTTTTTGGCCCTATTAAATCGCGCCGTTTTGGCTGGTCCTTAGGGATTGATGTTTCAGGAGAGGCTAAGCAGTGTAATTTTGATTGTCTTTACTGCGAACTCACGCCTAATAAACCCATGCAGACTATGCACTCAGTCTTACCCCCAGAGGTTTTAATTTCTAAGATCAAACAAGCTTTAACCTATAAATATGATCATTTAGATGTACTCACCACAACAGCTAATGGCGAACCCACTCTTTATCCTCATTTAGAAGAACTCATCACCGCAATAAAGCCCTTTATTCCTCGCGGTGTACAATCTTTAATCTTAAGCAATGGCGCGCGTCTTGGCAATAAAGAAGTACAAAAGGCGCTTTTGCACTATGACATCGTTAAATTTTCTTTAGATGCCATTTGGCCACAAGTTTTTAACAAAATAGATCGCCCGCATAAAAATCTATCTTTAGAATCTATTTTAGAAGGTATTTTAGATTTTGCTAGCCAGTATCAAGGCTTTTTAGTTGCAGAGGTGCTATTAGTAGCAGGGGTTAACGATCAAGAGGCACATATTCAAGATTTAGCCACCTTTTTACAAAAAGTCCCTAACCTCGCCCGTGTGGATTTAAGCAGTATCGATCGCCCTCCAGCTTATAAAGTCCAGCCCCTAACCCCTGATCACCTACTCAAATTAGCCACTTGTTTTAAAAGATTGCCCATTAGCTTACCTAGCCGCATTCCTTTTAAAACAACAAAATTACAAACCACCCCAAAAGCTTTTTTAGATTTACTCAAATACCGCCCCCTAAGTGTAGATGAGGCACATTATTATCTTTTACCAGTAGAGTTAAAAACTCTCTATGAACAAGGGGCAATTGTGGTTAAAAAAGTCGGGTGCGTGGATTTTTACCATTTGCCTTAGATCTCTTTAGTGTGCTATAATTTTGGCGTTAAAAGCTCAATATTAGGAGGAAAACATGAAATTACGCGCCTTATGTTTAGCTGTTGTACTTACAGGTGGGCTTTATGCTAGTCCAAGCCATGAAAAAGATATATCCTTATTAAGCGATACACAAATTGGTTTGCGCAAAGCCCCTTTAGAGGATGAAAAAGACTTGCACTTACATGACTATAATTTCCATAAAAATCCTCCCGGAGAAAGCCAACGATTCGAACGGGCTTATGAAAATGCCCCACCCATGATCCCCCATGACACCACCGGGTTACTCCCCATTACAAAAGATAATAACCAATGTTTGGGTTGTCATATGCCAGCTGTGGCTAAAACCGTGGGGGCAACACCTGTACCCCAATCGCATTTTTTTGATTTTAGGCATAACCGCCCCACTAGAAAGGGTAATGTGAGCGATGCGCGTTTTAACTGCACTCTTTGCCATGCTCCCCAAGCCAACGCCCAGCCTCTTGTAAAAAATAATTTCAAACCAGTTTTTACCAATAAGTCTTTAGAGTATCGCTCCGATTTTATGAATGTGGTCAATGTCGGGGTTAAAGATTATAGCAAGCACCCCAGCCACAGACGATGAATTTGAAAACTTTCCAGTGCTTAGGCGTGGCTGTATTTTTTGGGGGGTGCTGGGTGGGCGATCCTAAAGATGTTAACCCTAAACTCCCCGATGTAGATACTCTTAATGAGTGCAACGAGATGAAAAATGAGTGTGTGGGCAATAAAGATGGGGATATTCCTGTAGCACTTAAGCCTAAAAAATATGGGTCTTTCCATGATATTTTTTTAGCCGGTATCAAACTTGCCCACGGGGGTAAATTTGCTCTCTCGGCTCTACCTCCAACAGGAGCGGGTTATATTCCTTATAATCCCATGATGATGCGTCCGATGATAAGTCCTATGGGAATGTATCCAATGGGCTATCCTATGGGAATGTATCCTTATGGCATGTATCCGATGATGGGAGGCATGCCCATGATGTATGGGCCTTGGTGGTGATTAATGGACATACTCCCCGTAGCTAAAGCTAGAGGTTGATGGGATCATCTTGCCTGCTAAGCGATCACACAGCCTCTACTCCAAGAGTGAGCCCTTACTCTGGCGATTATAACAAAACCTTTAGCATGCGCCTTAATCCGTTTGCTGAAGCTTGCTGGTTTTAGCGCGCAGTGGGTAAACTAAGCTGTGGGGGCGTGTTATCTATTTTACTTAATTTAACAGGGGGGTTACTCAAGCCAAAGAAGATAGCAAGCGGGTAGGTTTGGTTAGATTTTTTCAACTCCAAATAGGCTTTGATAATTAAAAACTCATCTTGAGGGTGGGTGTTTAAACGCTCTTTAGCCTGCTCAAGCATCTCTAAATCTAGTAGCACAAACAACAAGGCCTTTTCAGCTAACTCGTCTTTGCTAGCTAACAGCTCAAAGAATTTAAACCAATCATCAGGGGATAAAAAGGGTTTAGAGTCTAGTGCCATTTGTAAATACTCTTGTTTATCATAACCCACCCCCACACACAGCTCCACAACTTCTACTTGATTTAAACCCACATTTTTTTGCCAAAACACCTGCAAAAGAACCGCCAAAACAGATTTATCCACTAGCCCTTTAGCGCCTTTAAGCACCTTAGGGATTTCTTTTAAAGAGCCTCTTTGGATGATATTAATCAATGCCTGTTTTTTAGCCTCCGGACTAAAGCCCTCTTTTTTAAGAACATAAGAGGCGTATTTCAGATCGCGATCTATTTTATTGGAAATATTTTGGGTATAAAGAGAATTATGCGTGTCTAAATGGTATTTTTGCCACTCCACTTCCTCTCCGCTTTGTACTTTTTGATAAAGCTCAAAAAGCTGATCGACTCTTTCATGCCCACTTTGTGCTGTGTTTAAATCCTCTTTGAGAAAAAAGCGGGAGAGAATGTTAGAGAGCTCTGCAAAATGGGCGTTAGAATAATTTTGCTTACTAAAACTATTATGGGTGTTTTGATCAATGATCTGCCCTACAAGTTTTTCAAAATCCCGTTTTTCCTTGTAGCGTTTAAAAAAGCTACCAATCCCTCCTAAGAGCATAAAAAATAGGGTAAAAAGGAAAAACACAAACACCGCCCCCACCACCCAAAAAGCAACGGGTAAAACAAAAGTGTGTTGTGCGATATTGAGTGTGAGTTTTTCTGGGGTAGCGTGGTAGATATACCAGCCAATAGCTGCCATAAATAAAATTGTAAATGTACCATAGTAGCGCAGTTTCATATTGCCTCCATTTCTTATTTGTGATAGGGGTGTTTGTTTAAAAGGCTAAGCCCTCTAAAAATCTGCTCGCATAAGACAAGCTTAGCTAGTCCCGCGCTTAAAGTCAGTGGGCTTAAAGAGAGCGGGATTAATTTATCTAAAAAGGTTTTCTCAAAGCCATAAGCCCCCGCGATGAAAAACTGCACGCGGGCATGCGTGCTTAATAGCTGGCTAAATTGCAAACTATCATAAAGCTTACCTGTTGGGTGCATGGCATAAGAATTTGGCTTAAGATAGGGGTTAAAGGCTTTGCTGTAGTGCTCTTTACTCTCTTTTGATACAGAAATATCTACAATTTCAAGCTTAGTCTTAAATTGTAAACACGCCTGTTGGTGGTGTTTTAAAAGAGATGCATAGAGGGGATTTTTCTTAGAAATAGAATAAATAATGCAGGTCATCTATTTTCTCTTAACATCCCTACTAAATCGCTGAGTGTCTTTTTTAAACCTTTGCGTTGTACGATCATATCAATCAAGCCATGCTCAAGTAAAAATTCTGCACTTTGAAAGCCTTCTGGTAATTCTGCCCCGATAGTTTGCTTAATCACTCGCGCCCCAGCAAAGCCAATCATCGCCCCGGGTTCAGCAATGATTAAATCGCCTAAAAAAGCAAAGGAGGCGCTCACACCCCCAAAGGTCGGATCGGTTAGTAGTGAGATAAAGGGCAATTTAGCCTCTGAGAGTTTATTAAGCGCAGCGCTGGTTTTGGCCATTTGCATGAGTGCATAAGTTGATTCTTGCATGCGCGCCCCTCCGCTAGCAGAAACTATAAGCAAAGCTTGGGATTTTTCTACAGCCCGGTTAATTGCCCGCACAATTTTTTCACCCTCCACAGAGCCTAAAGACCCTCCCATAAAGGCAAAATCAAAAACAGCAATTTGTAAAGAAATCCCATTGATTTGCCCCTCTCCGCTGATTAGAGAACTAGGCCGTCCTGTTTTAGCTTGGTACTTTTTAATGCGCTGTTTATAACTTTCCTTGTCTACAAAATTGAGGGGATCAACGGGCTGTAATTCTTGATCATTTTCTACAAAAGTATTAGGATCGCAAAGAAATTCTAGGCGATCATTAGCACTCATTCTAAAATGATAATTGCATTTAAGGCAAACATGGTGCTTAGAAAACACTTCTTTATAATACATGAGAGCCGCACATTTAGGGCATTTGATCCAATGGCTTGGCATGTCCTGTCCAGAGGATTGCACTCTATTTCTCTTAAAATTCTTTAAAAAGTCTGCAAAACCCATCCATTATCCTCAATCAAAAAATAGGGCTATTTTAGCATGGACTAGGCGCTTTTAAAAATCTTTTGTGCAATGGGGAGCAGTACTACAAAACTTAAAAAACACACAACCGCACAGATCATAAACATCCAATAAAAGCTTATAACTCCCAAACACCAAGTAAAAAAGAAGGAAAAGAGTGCTTGAAAAATCCCAAAGGTTAAAAAGATAGCGCTAGAGGCGGGTACAAAATGCTCCTTGCCTACGATATAGATAAGCATAGTACTTGTAAGAACAACATTGCCTGTCGTGGTAAATCCCATTAAAAAGATCGAGAGGTTAAGCCAGTAAATGTTAGTACAATATGCAGCTAGGATACAAGAGAGAGTTTTAAGCAGCAAAACCACACTAGAAGCGTTTTTAAGCCCGATTTTACTAGACATCCCCGCGCTTAAAAAAGTACCTAACACTGCCCCAAAGCCAAAAAACGCCCATGAAGCCCCAGCGCTAGCTTTATTAAAGTGTAAAAAGCGGACTAAATAATCCACCCAAAAAAGCGTGTGGGGTAAATAACCGATCGCATTGAGGGCAACAGAGATAAGCAAGAGTACAAAGTAATAGGAAAATTTAAATTTTTCTGTTTGTGTGGTGGTGGTGGGTTTTGGGGGGTGCAGGGTTTTTAAAGAGAGTGAGCAGAGGAAGGCTAGAAAACTTAACCCCCCTAGAAAAATCCAAGACCAAGAAATGATATGAGCAAAATGGGGCAAGGCAAAACCGCTAAACACCACCCCTACGCCAATGCCACTAAAGACTAAGGCGCTCACATAGGAGCGGTATTGTTCTTTAATAAAACCTAGACACAAAGGCGCGGAGAGAATCATCAAGCAGGAGGAGGCAATGCCAGCTAGAAAGCGCCAAATCCATGCCCAAATAAAGGGGAAATTATCTAAATAGCAAGCAAAAAAACTAAGAGCGATGATTAAAAAGCTTATTTTGCTAATACTCTCTAAGGAAAAGTGTTTTTGTAAAAGACTTAAAACCACACTCCCAAAGATATAGCCCACAATAACAGCAATGCCTAATTGCAAACTCTGATTTTCTGTTAACTTACCAGAGAGAATTAGAAAGGGAATAAGCGCTGTATAGCCAAAGCGAGCTAGACCATTGGAGACAAAGGTAGCTAGAAAGCATACAAATACACGCATTGTCATCATCAACTCCTTTTAAGTTAGGCGCTTTTAAAAGTTTTTTGTGCAATGGGGAGCAACACTATAAAACTTACAAAACACACAGCCGCACAGATCATAAACATCCAATAAAAACTTAAAGTCCCCAAACACCAAGTAAAAAAGAAAGAAAAAAGCGCTTGAAAAATCCCAAAGGTTAAAAAGATAGCGCTAGAGGCGGGCATAAAATATTCCTTGCCCACGATATAAAGCCCCATAGTGCTTGTCAGAGCGGTATTACCCATAGAGCTAAAGCCCATTAAAAAGATAGAGAGATTAAGCCAGTAAATGTTGGTACAATAAGCCGCTAAAATACAAGAGAGGGTTTTAAGTAACAAAATCACGCTGTGGGCATGTTTAAGCCCAATACCACTAGCCAAACTCGCGCTTAAAAAAGTCCCTAAAGCCGCCCCAAAGCCAAAAAGTGCCCATGAGGCTCCGGCGGTGGCTTTATTGAAATGTAAAAAGCGGACTAAATAATCCACCCAGAAAAGGGTGTGGGGCAAATAACCAATCGCATTGAGGGCAACAGAGATAAGTAAAAGTACAAAGTAATAGGAAAATTTAAATTTTTCTGTTTGTGTGGTGGTGGGTTTTGGTGGATTCAGGGTTTTTAAAGAGAGCGAACAAAGAAAGATTAAAAAACTAAACCCCCCTAGAAAAATCCAAGACCAAGAGAGGATATGAGAAAAGTGAGGCAGAATAAAACCACTAAAAACCGCTGCTATGCCAACACCGCTAAAGACTAAGGCGCTCACATAGGAGCGGTATTGTTCTTTAATAAAACCCAGACATAAAGGCGCGGAGAGAATCATCAAACAAGAGGAGGCGATGCCTGCTAGAAAGCGCCAAATCCAGATCCAAACAAAAGGAAAGCTATCTAAGTAGCAAGCAAAAAAACTAAGCGCGATGATTAAAAAGCTGGCTTTGCTGATACTCTCTAAAGAGTAGTATTTTTTTAAAAAACTTAAAACGGCGCTCCCAAAAATATAGCCTACGATCACAGCAATGCCTAGTTGCATGCTCTGTGACTCGCTAAATTTGCCCGAAAGAATGAGAAAAGGAATGAGTACGATATAACCAAAGCGAGCTAGACCATTTGAGACAAAAGTAGCCAAAAAGCACACAAATACACGCATTGCCATGAAAAACTCCTCAAAATTAGACCGGGAAACTAGGGCAAATTGTACTCCTTTTTTTGTTAACAATTTCAGGCTATCTTAGAGGAATTGCTTTTGCTTGTATTTTGCCAATACCACCACAAGGATATTTGTGCCAAGCAGTGTCAAGGGCTTAAATGCCCCTAA
The DNA here is from genome assembly GCF_902196135.1 of Helicobacter suis. GTDB lineage: Bacteria > Campylobacterota > Campylobacteria > Campylobacterales > Helicobacteraceae > Helicobacter > Helicobacter suis_A. The sequence goes on from NZ_CABIKE010000004.1 coordinate 62,052, forward strand.
TCTTAAAAGTAAACCCACGCAAGGGGCTAGCAAAAAACACACAGCTACAGAGGACAGGGACGCCTTTAAAAAGCTTATTGAAACAAAGAAAACTAACCTTAAAACACCTCCTAGTACGGCTAAAGTACCCCCAGATAAGACAAAGAATTTAAATAAGGAAGAAAAAACCTCTGAGAAAAATACCGATAAAACTAAGCACCCCCATATCTCTCCAAATAGCCCTTTAGCCCAACTGCTTGATAAAAAAGCCCCTCTTAAAAGCACAGAGTCTAAAGAAACACACCCAGCAGGAACCAAAGGTAAAGATAAAGCCCCGTTAAATTTTGCACAGCAATCTAAAGCCTTTGAAAAGGCAAATGCCCTTAAAAAAAATAGTGCTAAGCTTTCAGATATTAAACAACTAGATAGCGCCAAACAACTCAAGTTAGGTAAAATCCAACATGAGAGTAAACCCGGTGCAAGTAGTGCTAAAAATCAAGGCACAGAAACAAAGCAAGCCAAAAATCCCCCTAATCCAGAAAGCAAAGCTGATAAAATGTCAACAGCTGATTTATTGGCTCTTAAAAATAACCCCACCACTGCCCCTAAAACCCCCACTCCTCAAGCCACCCCTAAAGAAACCCCTAACCCTGCAGAAGTTAGTAAAACCCCTACTCAAACCCCAAAGCTAGCCTCCACAACCCCCACCACCGCGCCAACCACACCACTAAGTAGCCTCATTAGTAAAAACCAAACACCAACTCCCCCTAAAATAATTAAAGATAGCCATACAAATGATAGAGATATTAAGCAGGCCTTTGAAGAAGCCTTTGAAGGGCCTTTAAGACAAAAACCTGCCATAATCCCCCTCTCCTTTAATCCTAACCATTTGCCTTTACAAAGTCCGGGTAAGCCCCCCACACCCTCTAAAGACACAGGCGAGGAAGTTAAAACTAGTTCTGTAGAAACGCCTAATCATTCTATGCACAACACCCAAGTAGAATCCCAACCCTCTTTACAAGCTCCTCAAATTAAAGAAACCTTAAAAAATTTTGCCACTACTTTACGCCAAGAACTTTTAGATTTTAAACCACCCATCACAAAACTTTCTATAGAGCTTAACCCCGATAATTTAGGCAAAGTAGAGGTTGTGATTGAGCAAGTGGGTAAAAATATTCAGGTGAGTGTGGCTTCTAGTCCGCCGGTAAGTGCTCTTTTAGCCACCCACCAAAGTGAGTTACGGCAAAATTTAGCCCAAATGGGCTTTAACGATGTGGATTTGCGTTTTAATGCTCAAAATGATACAGGGGGGAGTTTTCAGCAAAATTTAGGCCAAAACCCCGGACAACACCCCCAGCAACAACAAAATTTAGACCAAAACCCAAACCAACCCCAGCAAAGCCAGCCCCAGCAAAATATAGAGCCATCTACCCAAGCCCCTACACTCACTACGCGCGATCAAAATGCGCCCCCCTCTACTAGTACACAAATCCCTAACTACGCCTAAAAGCTAGAAGTTCTAGTGTATAATGGGCGCAAATCCTGTTTGGAGGCGCACATGCCCATTGATTTAGCAGAGGTAACCGGGGCTAAGGCAGCAATGGAGAAAAAGAAACACGAGCCCAAAGTTGCCAATGGCTTAAATAAAGATGCGTTCATGAAGTTGTTTTTAGAGCAACTTAAAAACCAAGACCCCACCGCGCCTATGGAGACGGATAAAATTATCAGCCAGACCGCACAACTCTCGCAAGTAGAAATGCAAGAGGAAAACAAAAAGGCGATGAAAGAAGTAGCCGATGCGATGCAATCAACTAAAGAGACAAATAAATCTTTAAAAGACTCTCAGGGCAAGCTTCAAGATACCCTTGAAAATCTGAATAAGGGAATGAATAACACCTTGCAAAGCAACATGGCTATGGCTCAGGTAGCAGGGTTAAATAGCGTCTCTATGATTGGTAAGATTGCTGAAACCGATGTGAAGGGGATTAATGTTACTAAGGGCAAGGTGGATTTTTCTTTGTATTTTGATGAGCCGATTAAAGTGAGTGAGGGTAGCCCGGGAGTGCAGATTTTTGATAAGGATAAGCAATTAGTACGCACCCTCTCTTTAAAAGAGAAAAATGGCAAACAGGGGTATGTAGCCTTTGAGTGGGACGGGTTAAATGATCAGGGTAAACCCGTGCCAGCAGGCACTTATGAAGTTTTTGCCGAATACAATTTAGACCCGACGAGTAATAAATACCTACACACCCGCATTGGTAGAGGCGAGATACAAGGCGTGGTGTTTGATAAAGGAAAGCCCATGTTACGCATGGGGGAGATGATTTTGCCTATGGATAGTGCTTTAGAGTTTTATGATAAAACTAATTCGCGTCAAGAGGAGGAGCAACGCGAAAATATTGCCCATTTTGTACCCTCCAAAACCCAAAAACCCCCCGCACCCACACAAAACCCTCCCTTAAATACTAACCAAAATCACCCCTTAAACGCCCCCTTAAATGCGCGCCATGGTACAAACGCCCCTTTAAATCCTAAAGCCCTCGTAAATACACAAACCCCGTTTGTATCTAATCAAAAACCCCCACAAGTACAACACAGCTTACACGCGCCAGATAAAACCTTACAAGGATTAGGCCAAAAGCCCTCTTTAAATCCGGTAAAAACTACAAATCAAAATACAGCTAGAGTTAATAGCTCAAGTCCTCTAACTCATAGCCAAACCCCACCCAATAACCCCACTCTAGCGCATAATGTGGCAAGTAGTGCTAATAGCGTCCACCCCGCCCCTAAAAGTGCTTTTGAAACGCCTGCTTCAAACACTGCTTTAAAACCTAAACTCAATCCTTTAGAACGGGCTAGTAGCCATTCTAACCCACAAGAAAGCGCCACATGAACGACACCCTCTTACATGCCTACTCCGGGATTAAAACCCACCAGTTTGGAATTGATAGCCTTTCTAATAACCTTGCTAATATTAATACGGTGGGGTATCGCGAGAATGAACCTGAATTTAAATCTCTCTTTGCAGCCCATTTTGATTCGATGAGTAATAATGTTACGGCTGATGATCGCAATTTTGGGGTTGCTAAGGGGAGCAATGCGATTTCAGATAAAGATGGCGAGTATATGCCAAGTGATTCGGATTTTAACATGGCCTATCAAGGGAGTGGGTGGTTTATTGTAGGGCCTAATAAAGATGGGAGTTTTGAAATTGATAAAGATGGCTATAAACAAAGCCAAGAAAACTTTTTTACCCGCGATGGGAATTTTTTACGCGATGCAGATGGTTATATTGTCAACACGCATGGTTATTATGTTTATGGCATTGATTTACACAAGATCAAAAATGGCGTACTTACGGCGGGTAATGAGGCTGAGGAAGCCAAGATTTTAAAGGGTGGCAAGCTTAGTACGCTGTATTTGCCCCGCGATGTGCAGTATCAACCGGTGGTGAGTACTAAGGTTAACATGAGTTTAAATTTAAACCCTAAAAACCATGTGCGCCCGGCTGAGGAATATTTTTTAGATGAAAATGGAGAGGTGATTACTGATCGCTTTTTAAACCAAGATGCCAATGCTTTAGCCAATAGTGATAATGAACCTTTGGATTTAGCTATGCATCGCAATTTAGAGATCATGATTGTTAAGGGCGATATGGCTCAGGATTTGACCTTTAAATACGGCACAGGCGGACCTGAAAAAAACGAGTTTCACACTTTGGGGGATTTAAAAAACTTACTCAAAAGCAAGGCTAATTTAGATCTTAGCATTGCCAAAAGTAAACCCGATCAAGTGATCTCGCCTTTGATGTTACAGATTAAAAATCCTAGCGATCCAGAGGCTACGCTCTTTATTGGTGGTCAAATGGCCGAAAAATTAGGTTGGACAGCAAGTGGGATGATTTTAAAAAAGGGTGAAACGCGTGATTCGGTAAATATCCGCATTCCTTTTTATAGCACCACTGTAGAAATTTATGACAAGGCTGGGGATAAATATTTGCTTAAGAGTGATTTTTTCATGACTAACTCCAAAGACCCTATGGCAACCCCGCCTACAGAACAAAAATGGGATGTAGAGAGCTCCATTTTAGAAATGCGGGATAAAAAACCCATCACCCCTAAACCCGTGCGCCAGACTATCACCTTTGATCAAGCCGGTAAAATGCAATCTAAACCTATCACGCTTAACTTTAAAGGTAACCCCCTTACTTATTCAATCAATAAAAGCGATGATTTTGAATCTAGCGATGTGCCTTATGAGGACTCTAAAATTTATCAAGTTTCTCAAGACGGCAAGCCTAAGGGGTTATTAAGAAATATGCGCATTGATGATGATGGGATCATTCATTTATCTTTTAGTAATGGAGCAATTGAAACTATGGGGCGGGTGGGCATTGCAGCCTTTACTAACGATCAAGGGCTTAAAAAAGTGGGGAGTAATTTATTTGATATTAGCAATGCTACGCGCAATGGCCGCGCTGTACCTTTAAGCGGAAACCCCATTTTAGGCTGGGATCGCGACGATGGCAAACTTAAATTTGGCAAGATCATGCATAAATATTTAGAAACTAGTAATGTCAACGCCGGACGCTCTTTAACGAATTTAATTTTAATGCAGCGCGGTTATTCTATGAACGCTAAAGCCTTTACAACGGGCGATGATCTAATCAAAGAAGCCATTAATTTAAAGAAATAATCCATGCCTTTTAATAACTACATAGAAAAAGAATTTAAGGAAATTGTGGCGCTTTTATCAAAGGGGGAGTATTTAATCCCGCGTTTTCAAAGAGGCCTTGTGTGGAAAAGAGAACAAGTAGCCAATTTTTTAGACAGCATTTTAATGGGGTATCCTACGGGTATTTTTGTGCTGTGGAAAAGTAAAGAGAAATTAGCTTGCCGCAAAATGGGAGACTCTGCGCCTAAAGAATTGAAAGAGGGTGAAGTGTTCTATGTCTTAGACGGGCAACAACGCATGAGCGCGCTTTATTTGGTTTATGAGGGCTTAACACTACCCCAAGCTAAGGGATTGGAGGAAAATTACAAAGATATTTTATTAAGTGTAGAACCTAATGCCAATGGGGAATATTGCTTTGTTAAACCTAAAAAATCTGAAAAGATAGAGCAGGCAATTAGGGCTACAGATTTACTTAGAAGCGAGAGCATCTATGATATTGAGGAAAAATACGGGCTTGATAAAAAGACGGCTAGGGAATTTGAGCGTTTTAAAACTAAGCTTTTAAACTATAAATTCCCTATTGTAGAGATTACAGACGCCTCTTTAGAGGAGATTATCAAAATTTTTACCCGTATCAATACGGGGGGTACTAAATTAAGCCTTTCTGAAATCTTGTATGCTAAGTTTTATATCGCGCCTACAAACACACAAAAAGGCTTTGATTTAGAGGCACATTTTAAAGAACTCCAAGAGGAGCTTAAAAGCCTAGATTATGGCTTTAACTCATGTGTAGTGGTTTTACAGCTAATCTCTTTTATTTTGCGGTATAACGCCTCAGGCAATTTAACAGAGAAAATTTCTACATCCACCCTTTTAAAACTAGAGCCAAGAAGTATAGAGGGACAATGGAAAGCTGTCGCCCCCTGCTTTAAAGAGGCAGCGCACTTACTTAAACATAGCCTAAAAATCCCTTCCTCTGATTTTTTGCCCTCTGCTAACTCTTTAATGCTCATAGCCTATTTCTTTGTTTTAAGCGAGGGAAAAAGTCCTAATGCTAGCCAAATTACAAATTTACAAAAACTCTTTTTTAGAAGTGCGTTTTTTAGTTCTGGCCCAAGTGGTGATACCTTACTCAAACAGCTAGGGTTAATCCGCCGGATTTATCAAGAGGAGACTATTGATTTTAATAAAGAGTTGCCCTATTACATCACGAAAAAGTATTTAATGGAGGAAAAACTCAATATTAAAAATGGGCTTCATAGAGGTGTTTTTTGTGTTTTAGCAACCTTAGAACCTAAAAACTTTGATAATAATAGCAAAGTGGTTTTAGATCATCTCTTTGTAGCAGGAAAACATAAAAGAAATTTCCACCACTTCTTCCCTAAAAAATACCTTGAAAATAAAGATATAGAACATGTAGATGTGATTGCCAATATTACTCTCATTGATGCTCGCCTCAACCAAGCCATTAAAGATAAATCGCCTCAAATATACATAGCAGACTACCAACAAGTAAACAAGGATTTACAAACAACTTTACAAACCCATTTAATTACTTTAGACGATCCTGAAATGTTAAAGGATTATTCAAAATTTTTAAACCTGCGTGCGCGTTTGATTTTAGAAAAAATCCGCGAGATCACTTAAAAAAGGGATAATAATGTGGTGTTTAGGGATTGAACATAAACAAAATAAGGATATAGATACGCTTAAAGATGTGCTGCATGATTATGGGTTTTCTAAATTAATTGGGGGTGTGTATATTTTAAGTTCGCACCATGACAATCCATTAGCCCAAATTTATACTTGTTTATCTGAAATTAAAACCCTTTTTGATAGCTCCAAACTTGAAATTAAAAGTTTTAAAATTAGCGATCTAAACGATCTAAGCAGTTGTTTAACAACAACTCAAAATAGAACTATAAAACCTAAAACTAACTATATTCCTCCAAAAAGTACCTACGATCACATTGGAGAAAAGAGTATTGCGCTATCTGAGACTATTTTTAGAGATTATGATCTTAAAGATTTAGAAAAAGCTTATTTTCTTTATACAGACGCGGGGGTTAAAGAAAATGAGGTGATGTGTGGATTTTGTTTGTATTCCTTTGAAAATGGATATTTTAAAGAGATAGGCCGTTACAAATGCCCCCTAAAATCAGATCTCAATGAAAGTTTTAAAGCCGAAAAACAAGCCATTGTTATTAGCATGAAATGTTTGCAAAACATGTTTAAAACCAAAAAACTAGACTCTAGCTATAAACTTTTTGTAATAGGGGATAATCAGGCTGTGATTAATGGTTATAGGTGTCAAAACGAGGGTTTTACTCTTAAGAGTGGTTTTACAAATATTGAATACAAATGGTGCAAACGCGGTTCTGATGCGTGTAATAAAGTGGTGGATGCTATTGTTAATCTTAGAGGGTAAAAAGCGTTCTTTTTAAAATTTATCAAGGGTAGGTTATTTTGCAACTTAATAGCGAACAATTACAGGCTATCAAAGCGCCTTTGGGGCGTAATTTAGTGATTGCCTCAGCTGGTACGGGTAAGACTTCTACTATCGTGGGGCGGATTTTACACCTGCTGACAAGTGGCATTGATCCGCGCCAAATTCTTTTACTCACCTTTACCAATAAAGCAAGCCAAGAGATGAAGGAGCGTTTAGCACGCTACACTAAAGAGGCTGAAAAAATTGAAGCCGGGACTTTCCACGCTGTGGCTTACCGCTTTCTTAAATTACAAGACCCCTCTTTAAGTTTAAAACAACCAACAGACATGCAAACCTTATTGAAGGGTTTTTTAGCAGAGACAGAGGGGGTTTATAGCGCGAAGTATTTATATGAATTGTATTCTTCTTATTTGAATGAAAATTGCGCGCAAAGTTTTACAGATTGGCTATTAAAGCGCACCCCTGAGCAAGAGGAGTATACAGAGTTGTATGAATGCGCGCTAGGGCTTTTTGAAAACTGTAAAAGAGAGCAACACTATGTAGATTATAACGATCTATTAATTCTTTTTAAAGAGCAAATCAAGCACCAACCTGAAGCCTTTTGTGAAGTTTTATGCGATGAGTATCAAGACACAAACCCCTTACAAGATTCTATTTTAGACGCCCTACAACCCTCTAGTCTTTTTTGTGTGGGTGATTACGATCAAAGCATTTATGCCTTCAATGGGGCAGACATTTCTATTATTAGTAATTTCACACAAAAATACACAAACGCGCAGGTTTTTAGTTTGCGTAAAAATTACCGCTCATCAGGGGCTATTTTAAATTTGGCTAATCGCGTGATTGCTAATAACCCGCGTATTTATCCTAAGAGTTTAGAAGTGGTGAAACAAAATAACCCCTCTACCCCTAAACTTTTAGTTTATGACGAGTTATTAGATCAATATCAAGGCATTGCTAAGCAAATCGCGCTAAGGGGGCGCTTTGAGGAAGTGGCCATTCTCTTTAGAAATAACGCTAGCGCTGAAGGCTGTGAGGCAGCTTTGCGGCTACTTGGTATCCCTTCTATTCGCAAGGGTGGGGTGGGTTTGTTTGATACTAAAGAGGTGAAATTACTCTTAGATGTTTGTGCTTTTTTGATCCAGCCTAAGGAAATGGTAGCAACCATGCAGATTTTAAGCTATGGGCATGGGGTGGGGGCTAAGCTATGTGCAGAACTTTACCAAGCTTTGCAGATTTTAGGCGAGGGTAATAGCTTAAAGGGCTTACTCACCCCCAATCAAAAAGAGCCCTATCCTAGTATAAAACGCCCCCAAATGGGTTTGTTTGAGAATCTCTTAGCTAATACCTCTCCTTTTAATCTCCACTCTGATTTTAAAGATCACCCCCTTTTAAGCCACCCTAAAATAAAACCACCCATCGCCTGCTTTTTAGAAGATCTTTATATCCTTTGTAAAACCCACTCTTTTAAAACCCCCGCCCAAAGCCTAGAGCATATTATGCAATCTGTGTGGTTTGATAACATTATGCAAAAGCTTGCACGGGAGCGCTCTAAAAATAAAGATGGGAGTGTGGATACAAACCGCTATGAACAGGCTTTAGAAAAAATTAAAAGGCGGGGGGAACTACTTATGCAGCTATCTAACAAATATGGCCATTTGAAAGATTTTATCAATGAAATAGGGCTTGACTCTAGAGAAATGGATAGTGGAAGTGGGGTACATTTGCTCACCGTGCATGCAAGTAAGGGGCTTGAATTTAGCGAGGTGTATGTGATTGATTTAATGCAAAAGCGCTTCCCTAATACCAAGTTAGCCAAACAAAACGGAGGTTTAGAGGAGGAGCGCCGTTTGTTTTATGTGGCAGTTACTAGGGCTAAAGATCATCTTTATTTATCCTATGCTAGAGAGGATCGGCGTAAAAATACCCGTTATGAACCCTCATGTTTTTTAAAAGAGGCGGGGCTTTTACAACTAGCGCCATAAAACCCTTAGCTTAGCCATAAGGAGGTGTCAAAAAGCTAGTTTTTGGACGATATTGGTAAACGCGTTTAGGTTTTGTTGCCCTTTGATGGGCTATGTGTACAAGAATAAAAAAGGGTTACATGGAAAAGTTTGTGAATGAAGATCACTTTTTGGTTACTAAGACGGATTTAAAGGGAGTGATCACTTATGCGAATAAACCCTTTATAGACATTGTGGGGGGCAGTGGAGAAAAAGACCTTTTGTATAAACCCCATAGCGTGGTGCGCCATCCAGAAATGCCTAAGGTCATTTTTAAACTCCTCTGGGATAACATCAAAGCCCAGCATGAAATTTTTGCCTACATCAAAAATAAAACCTTTGATGGGCATTTTTACTGGGTTTTTGCCAATGTAACCGCCTCTGTAGATGAATCGCAAAATTCTATCGGGTATTATTCTGTTCGAAGAGCCCCCAATAGAAAAGCCCTTAAGGTGATCATCCCTCTTTATACTTCTTTGTTATCTGCTGAAAAAACACAGGGGATACAGGCTAGTTTAAAAGCCCTCCAACAGGTTTTACAAGAACAGGGTTGTGATTACCACCAATGGGTCAACCAGCTACAACGATTATAAGGATCATGCATGTTTAAATGGCTCTCAGATGATTCAGATTCTTCTATTCAGAAGATCCATGAGTTTATTGCTCAGGTTAGAAATGGGTATTTAGAATGCCGCATTGTAGATATTGATGAAAAGAGCCCTTATAGCGCTATGATGCATGGTTTAAACGATCTTTTAGATCAAATCGAATCTTTATTCCGCGAAATGGATGCGTGTGTACAGGCGGCTAAAGAAGGTAGGGATTATCGCAACATCTTTTTAGAGGGGTATCGGGGGATTTTTAAACAATATGGAGTGCATGTTAAATCCCATGTTGATGGAATCATTGCAAGCAATAATAGTAAGATTGTACAACGATTATTAGAAATGGGAGGGGGTGCTAAGGGGATTTTAGCCATATTAAACGAACTTAGCCGGAGAGTACAGCAGTGTACAGAGAATAAGCAATTAGCGCAAAATATTGAAGGGAGTTCTTTAAAAAGCCAAGATGAAATCTTAGGTATCCACACTAATTTAGATAATTTTAGCGCGCATTGTTTACATGCCAACACGGTTGTAGAAGAGTTGAAGAAAAACATGGATTTTATCATGCAGGTTGCTGATATTATTAAAGATATTGCCGATCAGACTAACCTACTCTCTTTAAATGCAGCTATTGAGGCAGCTAGAAGTGGAGAGCATGGACGGGGCTTTGCGGTGGTGGCTGATGAAATTAGAAAACTTGCTGAAAGGGTGGCTAAGGAAGTTAGCAGTATTAAAGGTAATTTGAGTGGCTTTAAAGAGGAAATTGATAAGTTAGAGGAGGCTTTTTCAGGAGTAACAAGTCTAAGTACAGAAATTGGCGCGCATTTTCAGGATTTTTCAAAGGTGTTAGAGGCCTTTGTGCAGGGTAGCCGTAAAAGTTTAGAGAATAATACAGGATTAGAACAGGGTTTGAGTAAAATCATGCGCCATATTGAGTGGATTATTCTAAAGATGTCTATTTATAAAAGCGTACTCACTAATGAAACCCAAAATATCGCTTTAGACAAGGCACTCAATGATAAAGCCAAAACCCTAACACAGGAGGTACTAGCCCATGTTAAAGATCATTATAAGCCAGATGAGGTAGAACAAATGGCAGCGCGCTTACAGGCCTTAGATGCTGTTGAATTAGATTAATTGATAAAGGAGATCATATGCGGTATGTTTTAAGCTTAGTGTTGGCGGTGGTGTTTTTAGGTTGTTTTATCGGGGGGCTTGCCTTTGAACGCTTTGTTTTGGGCAAACACAAAGCTAAAAGTGGTAGTGAAATTACCATGCAAATCCAAAGTAAGCAAGTGGTGATGCCCGGAAGTTATAGCGCGCATCTTCTTTTTAGTAGCGCTAATGGGCTCTTAAAAACAGAAAAACTAACCCCTGAACAAGAGCAAAGTATCAAAGAGAGTTTTAAACAAATTAATGATCTGGCAAAAGATAGCCATTTATGCCAACAAACTTCTTACAGCCTAGAACCCCATTACACTTTTAAACAAGAGTTAAACGGCTATTCTTTGCATGCTTTAATGGTTTGTGAAATCCCTACTTCTAAGCTAAGCGAGTATGAAGCCCTTAAAGGTAAAATCTCTGAAGTGGTTACAAAAAATGCTTTATTTGTACTCAATACACCCGCCCTTTATGCCAAAATGCAAGAATCTGATTTAGTAGCGTTGCAGGATGCATTATTACAAAAAGCCCAAGAGAAAGTGAGCTTTTTTAGCCAAAAATTTAAAAAACAATGCATGGTTAAAAGCCTAGATTTTTACCCCAATCATTTCCCTATGCGCTTTAAAATAGAAAAACAACAAGAGACACAACAAAGCTTTAGCCTCACGGCTAGACTCACGGTGGGTTGTTAAAATGTGTTATAATGCCGCCCTATTAAATAAGAAGGTTAGGCCGTGAAAGTTGCTGTTTTGATGAGTGGAGGGGTGGATAGCTCTTATAGCGCTTATTTGTTAAAGCAGGCTGGGCATGATTTATTAGGGCTGTATTTAAAATTACATGGGAAAGAAGAAAAACATGCCATGTATATTAAAAATTGCCAAGAAGTGGCCTCTTTTTTGAATATCCCCTTTGAAGTGGTGGATTTACAAGAATCTTTTAAAAAACAGGTTTATCAAGTTTTTATTGACACCTACAAAAGTGGCCAAACACCCAACCCTTGTGCTCTGTGTAACCCTTTGATGAAATTTGGTTTAGGGCTAGAATTTGCCCTTGATCGTGGGTGTGAAAAAATAGCTACAGGGCATTATGCTAGATTAATGGATTTGGAGGGTGTGCTACGCATTCAAGAGGCCTTTGATTTGAGTAAAGATCAAAGCTATTTTTTATACGCGCTCCCACAACGCGCCATTGATGCGCTCATCTTTCCCTTAGGTGGCTTGTTAAAAAGTGAGATCAAACCAAAAGCTCTAGAAGTGATGCCCTTTTTAGGAGACTTACAAACTTATAAAGAATCCCAAGAAATTTGCTTTGTAGAGGGTTCTTATATAGACACGCTTAAACAGCATATTGATGTGGATCAAAAGGGTCTGGTGCGTAATTTAAAAGGGGAGGTGGTGGGCACGCATAAGGGTTATATGCACTATACAATTGGCAAACGCAAGGGTTTTACAGTTCAAGGGGCACATACGCCTCATTTTGTTGTGGGTATCCATGCTAAAAGCAATGAGATTATTGTAGGCGAAAAAGAGGATCTAGCAATCTTTACTCTAGAGGCTGAAAATAAATCCTTGCCTTCTAATTTTAAAACAGGCACTTACATGGTTAAGGTGCGCTATAGAAGCACCCCCACTAAAGCTAAAATCACTCTAAATCATAAAACCATCCACGCCACCTTTGAAGAGCCGGTTTATGGTGTGGCTCTGGGGCAAGCGCTCGTGGTCTATGAAAAAGACTGCGTTTTAGGGGGAGGGGTTATCACCAAGAGCGCCTAAAATTTCCAGTGAAAACTGGCATGAAAGGTAGAAGTTGGTGATACTCCTGAACCCATTTTAGGGAGGTGGACCTTGACATGTTTTTGGCACTTGCTCACGAAATCATCGTACTGGTGAGATAAGATATTTGAAAAGTTACGGGCTGTCAGACGCTTAAGCACTTGATCTGCATCACCCAAAACTAGGGCATCAAATCTAGCATTAAAAAGCCGTCTTATCTTTTTACCAGCAATTAAAGCTTCAAGGCTTAAAATAGTCAGATTAGATTGACCCATAATATCCCTGCGCCGGCGGTATAAGATGTTTGTAGTTTTAGGGGCTGCTAATCGCTTGAGTACTTGTTTAGTGTTGCCTAAAACGAAGGCATCAAACATAGCATTAAAAGTACGCCTCTCTTCTTTACCAGCAACCAAAGACCCGATACTTAAAACGGATAATTTTAAAGGATTAACAAGCACGCTAGAATCCCTAGCGTAGCCAACTTCAACATGTGCCACGCGGCTCACAAAGACCGCAAACATCAATGGCTTAAATACCCCATCAACAACTCCTTATGTTTTTCTCAGCTGAGTCAATATTTTAACATGCAAAATCTTAGGCTTATTTGAGAAAAGGGTTGGAAGTTTTATTTTCTGTTACAATATTATTTTAAAGTTAAAGAATCAGACCTTAGTGGGTAAAATTTATATAAATAGTGGAGAGTGTGTATGTTGAGGTTGTTTTATCCATTTATGATTGTAATGGCGTTAGTGGGGGTTGTGTGTGCAAAACCTAATTTGTATATTCTTGCTACAGGGGGAACTATCGCCGGGAAATCTTCTAGTGCGCTAAATAGTGCTTATAAATCTGGGGCGTTATCTGTAGATAGTCTGATTAGTGTAATCCCACAGGCTAAAGACTTAGCTAATCTCAGAGCTGAGCAAATAAGCAATATCGGTTCTCAAGAAATGAATAATCAAATTTGGCTCAAACTAGCCAAACGGGTACAGGCCTTACTCTCTAAAAAAGATGTAGATGGAGTGGTGATCACACATGGTACAGATACAATGGAGGAAACGGCTTATTTTTTAGATTTGGTGATTAAAAGCCATAAACCTATTGTAATGGTTGGTGCGATGCGCAATGCTAGCTCTTTAAGCGCAGATGGCCCTCTTAATCTTTATAATGCAATTGCAGTAGCTAGCAATCCCCAATCTAAAGGCAAGGGGGTTTTAGTGGTGATGAATGGCGAGATCCATGCGGCTAGAGAAGTGAGTAAAACACACACGACAGATGTGGCTACTTTTAAATCTCTTAATAGTGGTCCTTTAGGGAAGGTGATTTATGGGCATGTGCGCTTTTACATGCAACCTTTGCGCAAACACACGCTAGAGAGTGCTTTTGATATTGCTAAGATTGATCAAATGCCTCGCGTGGATATTATCTATAGCCATGCTAATGATCATGCAGATTTGATCCAAAGTGCGATCAAACATGGCGCTAAAGGAATTATTAGTGCTGGGGTGGGTAATGGTAATCTTTATCCGGCCGTGTTAAATGCACTAGCTAATGCAGTTAAACAAGGTGTAGTGGTGGTGCGCTCTAGCCGCGTGGGGAGTGGATTTATCACACCTTTAGGTGAAATTGATGATTCTAAATATGGCTTTTTAACTAGCGATAATCTCAACCCTCAAAAGGCTAGGGTGCTTTTAATGCTAGCCTTAAGCCAAACCCATAATCGCCAAAAAATCCAAGAATATTTTGAGACGCATTAATTTTTAGCTATCAAGTTTTAGCCCAAACGCATATTTGACATTTTATTTTTAAATTTGCTAGGATATGACTTTATATTTTTTTGAAAGGGTCTTTATGGTATCATTGATTCAAACAGCAAACAGCAAACAGCAAACAGCAAACAGCAAACGCGTAGCGTTTTCCCTCTAGTTTTTATTCGTTCTATTACTTTAGTCGGCGCGCTTAGTCTTATTTCTTTAGTACCTTTAAGTGCAGAGAAAAATGGCGCATTTGTAGAGGGCGGTTTTGAGTATTCTAATTTTAGTGGTGCGGATAAAATTTTTAGTGGGGCGTATTCTTATAATGGGGTGGTTCAGTCCCAAGCTTTTAGCTATACCAACAAGTATAATGGTAACCTCTTTGGGGCAGATATTCAGATAGGGTACAAACAATTTTTTGGGACTAAAAAGCGTTTTGGTTTGCGCTACTATGGCTTTTTTAGCGGTCAGGGGGGGAGTGCTACTATTCATGTCCCGGGGTATTCTAGTTCTTTTTATAATTCTCCTAGCTATAGTTTTAGCCAACCTTCGGCTAATCTCTTTTATGGTGCAGGGATAGACGCGCTTTATAACTTCTATGAAAGAGGTGATAAAACCTTTGGGATGGCCTTAGGCGTAATGATTGGAGGGAGTTCGTGGTTAATGGGGAAAGCCTATCATCAAGGGCAATGTTTATGGCCAGCATTCAATGCACAGGGTGATTACACTGGTTGTACTACAATGAATCATTCTTTTAATCAAATAGCAAGACTACTTGGTAGTAAGTCATCTCCTAGTTATGTGCAATTTATCTTTAATGTCGGCTTTAGGGCTAACTTTAGTAAACATCAGGGTTTTGAATTTGGCGTGCGTATCCCTACTATTGATGATCCGTATTTCACAACACCAAAGATAATCGGTGATACTGGGGCACACAGGCAAGCCACCTTCACTTTTAGACGCAATATAGCCGTTTATGCTAATTATGTGATCAATTTTTAGAGAAGTTTAGGGCAAAGGCTGGGGCTTTGCCCGTGTTTTACTTCTTAGATACATTAGTAAAACTTTAAACTAAATTGTGAATGTGCGAGATTTTTTAAACCTGAAATTTTAACTAAATCTGTAGTTTAGAGCTGGGTGTGCTTGGTGTGTATTTCGTGCTATAATCACCCGGATTGGTTAGTTTTGAGTTTTTGACCGGCTTTTTAGAATTTTTAGATGAGGAATAGTTGAATGGATGATTCTAATTATAAAAAGTTTTTGAATTTGCAAGAAACAGACTTAACGAAAAATCTGAAGTTAGTTTAAAGGACATAACCGATTGTATCCAAAATATTAGAGACCTCTTTTCATTAGGACGGGCGTCTTTCGTGTTTAGCGTTGGTGATGGTGTAAAAATGAGCGAAGATGACTATACAAGACTATACCAAGTTTTAAGCGATCATTTTATTAACATAAAAATGGAAGTGGGCATGTCTTTACAAGGAGAGGAACAAAGAAAACGAAATACTAGGTGGTATACGGAGTTTAAATCTAAAAATAATAATTTTTACTGGGATAGGCTAAAAAAATACCTCAAGAGTTACCCTTCAAAGGTGGTTGAAGCGCTTGATAAAGATACAGACGCGATTATGAATCAAATCGGCAATCCAGAAGAGAATAATTTTGGTATCTATGGCATGGTGGTAGGGAATGTGCAATCAGGTAAAACCCTAAATTATACCTGTTTGATTCACAAAGCTATGGATGCGGGGTATAAATTCATCGTTATTCTTGCTGGAGATAAAAAAAATCTAAGAAGCCAAACGCAAAAACGCCTCAATGAAGTGTTTGGTATGCTAGGTAAAAAGCAACCCATTAGCCTGACAACAGAGGACTATGACTTTAATAAAAGGGATTCTGATAGGGATGCTCGATTTAATTTGGAAATGGAAGTACCTATTTATGCAGTTTTAAAGAAAAACAGCAAAGTACTGGATGCCCTTATGAAATGGTTTGATGCTTATAAGGATAAGGGAATTTCAGAACATGCCATATTGCTTGTTGATGATGAGTCAGATTATGCCTCTGTTGATACCAAAGAAGCTAAGAAAAAAGCCAGTGCCATCAATAGAAAGATTAGAGAGATTTTGAATCGTTTTAAAAAATATTCCTATGTCGGCTACACAGCTACACCCTTTGCTAATATTTTTATCAATTACAATCTTAAAAAGGATAATCTCCCCGATCTGTTTCCACAGGATTTTATCCGTGCCCTTAAGACGGCCACAAACTACTTTGGAGCACAAAAAATTTTTATAGATTACCCAAAGAAATTTCTGATAAACATAGAAGACTATGAGGAAGCCTTTCCTCTAAAACATAAAAAGAAACACCAGATTTTAGAATTACCCGAGAGCTTGGTAGAAGCTATCTTTGTTTTTTGTCTTAATATAACCATAAGGTATTTAAGAGGGCAAGAAAAACATAACAGCATGTTGGTCCATGTTAGCCGCTCTAATGTTGAGCAAAGACAAATATCTGAAAAATTAGAAGAACTAAAAGGGAGTTTGGGCGATTTTATTACAGAGGCAAAGAATGTTTTTGATCGCAGATTTGCAGATCATAAACATTTGTGGGAGCAAGTGCAAGAAGTGTTGCCTGAAACTCTAACTAGCATGCAGGTTCGGCTAGTCAACCAAGAGAGTGATGAATTTAGTTATCCAAAGGATAAAAAATTAAATGTAATTGTGGTGGGAGGGGCAAGTTTATCGCGTGGGTTTACACTTGAGGGCTTAAGTGTGAGCTATTTTATTCGAGACTCCGAATTTTATGACACACTCATGCAAATGGGTCGCTGGTTTGGTTATCGAGATGATTATAAGGATTTGTGCAAAATCTACATACCAAAAAAGATTCAAGAAAAATTTAAAAAGATCACAGATGCTATAAATGATCTTATGGCACAATTAAAAAGGATGAATGAGGAGGGAGGAACACCTCTTGATTTTGGGCTAGCTGTTAAAAAAGTCGCTAGATTACGGCCTACATCTGGAAATAAGATGAGAAATGCCCAAATACGAACAAATAAAAAGCTCTCGTCATTTTTTGGTGTCTATCGTTTTGTAAAAGATAAGCAAGTACATGAGAAAAACCTAAGAATCTTATCTGCATTCGTTAAATCAAAGGAATTTGAAGAAAAAGGGTTTTATAAGGTTTGTAGAGGAGTGAGTAAAGGGGAAATATTGGGTTTTCTTGAAGAATTTGAGCAAGAATTTAAACATGAAGAAATATTAAATTATCTTAATGAGAAAGATGATCTTTGGGATGTGTATTTTAATAACGAAGGTCGTGAAAAAGTGGATGAATGGAAGGTAGCAAAGCGGAATACTCAAGTGGAGGGGAACTACTTAAAGCGCAAATTCCCGCGACTGTCGCATCAAAGAGTAGTAACTGAAATAAAAGAGAAACCAGCTTTAATTTTATATATCCTAGAACTAACAACAAAAGAGGGAGAAGAAAACCCACTCAAAGGAATTTTAGTACCCGCATATGAGGTGTCTTTCCCTCGTGGTGTGCAAAACCAAGAACAAGAAAGAGAAGGGCGCTACTATAATGCCCAGCAGGATAATTTAAACAAGGAAGAAGAGGAAGAGGACAATTAGGTTAACTCTTTAGAACTTTGCTATTGTCTAATGCTTTTCACTAGTCGCCTTGTTTGTTTAAAATATCCTCGCTTTGATCAAATGCAGTAGTTATGCCTTTATACAACCCACAAACAACCGATGTCGCAAAGATTCCAATATAAGGAAAAATTACAAAAATTGCCACTTTACAACCACAAAAACAACATCATCGCCTTGTTGCTTGTGTGTATTTCTCTTAACTTAGATAGCCATGAACTCCCTGCGTTTGTGCGCGCATGGCAGGGGATTTATAAAACAGAATGGCTACAAAAAGGGCAAAAAATCCAAATGGCTTTTTTAGTGAGTGATAATTGTTATGCAAATGATACAGATGATGGAATGGGGAAATTTTACTGTGAGATTGGGTATTCTAAAAACAGAAGTTCTTTTGATAATAGCGATATTGATTTTTATACAGAAAAACCTAACCAGATGGAGTACTCTACCGTGTGCATTTTAGATATTCAATCACCTAAAAAGGCCGTTATTAAAGTGTATTCTATGGAATATAGCAATGATTTTTGTCATATTGTGGTTAAAAAAATATCAAGATTGCATCACCCTTAAATCCGGAAAATGCAAGCTTAAAGATTTTATGCTACACAAAGATATTTTTCACACCTACACAAAACAAACCGCCCTTAAAACCGGACGCTAACCCTCTACCGCCCTCATTTTATAACCCGTGTAGAAAATATTTTTTACTCCCCTCCCTCTTGATGCCTTAAGTATCTTTAATCACTTCTTGCTCTTCTTCAATCTTTACCCCTACCTTTTTATCCTTATAAAGCCCCGTACCCACAGGAATCATGCGCCCTAAAACTACATTTTCTTTTAAGTCCTCTAAAAAGTCCTTTTTCATCGCAATACTAGCCTCTGTGAGCACTTTAGTTGTTTCTTGAAACGAGGCAGCTGAAATAATGCTATCGCTGCCAATAGCCGCGCGGGTAATACCAAGCAACACGGGTTCAGCAATGGCTGGTTCGCCCTTAGCTTGTAAAATCCGCTGGTTTTCCTCCCTAAAATGTTTCTTGCTCACTAAATCCCCCTCAATAAACTTTGTATTCCCGCTATCTAAAATCCGCACTTGGCGCAACATCTGCGAAACAATAATTTCAATGTGTTTATCTGCGATATTGACCCCTTGGCGTCTATAAACCTGTTGTACTTCGCTTACAATGTATTTATGCAGTTCTTTTTCCCCGCTAATGCGCAAAATATCATGGCTACTGACCACCCCATCAGTAATTGCCTCACCGGCGTGTACAAATTCGCCCGGCCGGACTAAAATCTGCTTGCCTTTATCAATAAAGTACTCTGCTTGTCTTCCATCACTAGCGGTGATACAGATTCGTTCTTTATTGCGCACGGGTTTTTCAAAGCTCACCTGCCCATCCATTTCGCTTAAAATGGCCAGATCTTTTGGCTTACTTTTGCGGGCCTCAAAAATATCTGAAACACGGGGTAAACCGCCGGTAATATCCTTAGACTTAGCCGTAGCTTTAGGGATTTTTGCTAGCACATCGGCCACTTCTACCTGTGCGCCCTCTGCTATCACAATAGAGGTTTTAGGCTCTAGTGGGTAAAAGATATTTTCTTGATTAGGATTTTCAATCACCAAACTAGGCTTAAGCCCCCCAGTGATGTATTCATTCACCACCAAAGATCGCATCCCCGTATTTTCATCCTCTGTTTCGGTTACACTCACCCCTGCTACAATATCTACAAAGCGCACCACCCCGCTTTTATCCGCAATAATAGGTGTGTTATAGGGGTCCCAACTAGCAATCGTGGTTTTGCCCTCCACACTAGGTTTAGCCAAAAGTGTATGCGTTTCAACTGGGCTTTTATCGCCTACCTGCATTAAAGAATTTCTAGCAATGTAGTGGCGGATAGCCTCCTGTCCGTTTTTATCCACCACCACCGCAAACAAGCCCTTTTCTTGTACCACTTCCCCCGCTCTTACCGCTTCAAACCGTTCTAAATGATCCCCTTCTAAATAGTAAAACTGCACAATGCCTTTTTCTTTGGCATAGATATTCTGAGCGATAGGCTCATTATCTTGAATGGCAATTTGGCTTGCATAGGGAATGCGGTGGGGCACATTCCAGCTATCTTTAATGATGTCTGCGATGCTATCGCCGTATTTAACCTCTTGATCATGGCTATAGGGTAGATAAAATTTTCCCTCAATCTTACCCCCCACTCCAGCTAACTCGCTTGGCTTAGCCACATCGCTTTTACGCAAAGTAAACTTAGCCTCTCTCTCTCCTATTACGCTTAAAAAGATTTCCTCATGGGCATTGTTAATTTTAAGCACCCCATCAAAGGGGGCTTTAATCTTAGGCTCAACCACCAAAATAGCGGCGTTACGGCGGTTGGTGATGATATTATGCCCCTCTTTGTTTTGGTAGGTTTCAATGTTAAAGAAGCGTACAAAGCCCTCTTTTTCAGCGATAATCTCGCGCTCCTCTTGGCTTCTGGAGGCCGTACCGCCCACATGGAAAGTTCTTAGGGTTAATTGCGTGCCCGGCTCGCCAATTGATTGTGCTGCTACCACGCCTACAGCTTCACCCGGTTTAATCATCTTGCCCTCGCCTAAATTAAGCCCATAACATTTTGCGCACACACCCTTTTGTGCCTTACAAGTTATGGGAGTGCGGATAATGACAGATTTAATCCCAGCCTCAATAATGCGTTTGGCTTTTTCCTCTGTGATGAGAGTATCTGCGCTAAAAAGTATCTCATTTGTAAGCGGATCTAAAATATCCTCCACAATAACCCGCCCAAAGATGCGCTCCTCTAAAGGCTCAATTAGTTCACTACCCACAGTAATATCTGTAATCTCAATGCCTTCATGCGTGCCACAATCCTCTTGTACCACCTTAACATTTTGAGAAACATCAATGAGTTTGCGCGTGAGATAGCCCGCTGTAGCGGTTTTAAGTGCGGTATCGGCTAGACCTTTGCGCGCCCCGTGAGTGGAGTTGAAGTACTCTAATACATTCAAGCCCTCTTTAAAGTTAGAAATAATAGGCGTTTCAATAATAGAGCCATCTGGTTTAGTCATAAGTCCACGCATAGCAGAGAGTTGGCGAATCTGAGCAGCTGAGCCACGCGCCCCGCTATCAGCCATCATATAAATAGAGTTAAAGCCCTCTTTATCTTTAGAAATAGCCTCCATCATCTCCTTACTCATAGAATCGTTGACTTCTGTCCAAATATCAATAATTTTATTGTAGCGCTCTTGATCGCTTAAATGCCCGCTTTCAAATTGTGCTTGGATTGCTTTAACCTGCTCTTTAGCCACTTCTACCATGCGGTTTTTATTAGCCGGTGTAATAATATCCTCCATAGAGATAGAAATCCCGGCCTTAGTCGCGTATCTAAAACCTAACATTTTTAGATTGTCCAAAAAGCTAGCCGTTTGGCCAATGCCACTTTCTTTATAAACAAAATCTACCAAAGCCCCGATGTCTTTTTTCTTCATCACTTTATTCCACAAATGTGCAGGCACAAAATCCGGTAAAATAGATTTAATAATAAGGCGTCCGGCTGTGGTTTGTAACATATGGCGATCTTGTAAAACCCGTACTTTAGCGTGTACATCTAATTCTTTAGTATCCACAGCGATTAAAACCTCAGCCACACTTGAAAAAAGCTTATGTTCGCCTAAAACGCCACTTTTTTCTAAAGAAAGGTAATAAATCCCTAAAACCATATCCTGACTAGGTACGGCTACAGCCTTACCACTAGCGGGCAATAAAATATTCATAGAACTAAGCATTAAAACTTTACATTCCGTGATTGCCTCTTGGCTTAAAGGTACATGTACAGCCATTTGATCCCCATCAAAATCGGCGTTAAAGGCTGAGCACACAAGGGGGTGTAATTGGATTGCCTTACCGTCAATGAGTTTTGGGTGGAAAGCTTGGATAGATTGTTTATGTAAAGTAGGCGCGCGGTTTAAAAGCACCGGATAACCCTTCACCACTTCCTCCAAACACTCCCAAACTTCGGTACTTTTTTGTTCAATCATGCGCTTGGCTTGTTTTAGCGTAGTGGCAAAGCCCTTTTCCTCTAATTTGGCTAATAAATGGGGTTTAAAGAGTTCTAGCGCCATATTTTTAGGCAATCCGCACTCATCCATTTTTAAATTAGGCCCCACCACGATGACGCTACGGCCTGAAAAATCCACCCGTTTACCTAATAAATTCTGTCTAAAGCGCCCTTGTTTGCCCTTGATAATTTCTGAAAGGGATTTAAGTGGCCGTTTATTGGCTCCCTTCACTGCATTCGCGTTGCGTCCATTATCAAATAAAGCATCTACCACTTCTTGGAGCATGCGTTTTTCATTGCGCACAATAATTTCAGGTGCGCCTAGTTCAATTAACCGTTTGAGTCGTTGGTTGCGATTAATCACTCTTCTATAAAGCTCATTAACATCACTTACCGCAAATTTGCCTCCATCTAAAGCCACCAAAGGCCTTAAATCAGGTGGTAGTACGGGTAAAGCCGTAAGCATCATCCACTCAGGGCGATTTCCTGAATTAATAAAGCTTTCCACCACTTTTAAGCGTTTGACTAATTTCTTTTTCTTAGCATCTGAATGTGTGTCTCTAACTTCCTCTTTAAGCGATTCAAGTAAACTAACAAGGTCTAATTCTTCTAAGAGTTCTTTAATGATCTCGCCTCCCATTTGGGCGTTGAAATCTTGATCGCTGTAGTGGCGTTGGATACTTTGAAACTGCTCCTCATTTAAAATATCGTATTTAAGTACAGGTCTAGTGCCCTCTAAGTCATAACAAACTTGACCGGGATCTTTAACAATGTAAGCTTCGTAGTAAAGCACCCGTTCTAAATCTTTCATTTTGATGCCAAGAAGCGTACCAATGCGGCTTGGTAGAGAGTTAACATACCAAATATGAGCTACTGGAGTGGCTAACTCAATATGTCCCATACGAAAAGATCGCACTTTAGAGCTAGTGATAGCCACCCCACATTTTTCACAAGTTCCAATGGTTTTATAACGCGGCTTTTTATACTTGCCACATAAACATTCATAATCTTTAGTGGGCCCAAAGATCTTCATGCAAAAAAGCCCGTCTCGTTCGGGTTTAAGGGTGCGGTAATTAATCGTCTCTGATTTTTTCACCTCCCCATAACTCCACTCACGGATTTTATCCGGGCTAGCTAGTGTGAGTTGGAAGGAATTAAAGTCTTTAGGGCGATCGTCCTCTTTAATCACAATGGGTTTTGGCATGCCAAATTCATCTACTTCTTCATTAAAGATATTCACATCTAAAGCCAAGGATTGTAATTCCTTAGTTAAAACATAAAAAGTTTCTGGAATTTCTGATTCGCCCACATGCTCACCTCTAGCAATGGCTCTATAGGCATTTTCCCGTCCTTTAATATCATCTGATTTAACCGTGAGCATTTCTTTAAGCGTGTGTGCGGCTCCATAAGCCTCAAGTGCCCACACTTCCATTTCCCCAAAGCGTTGCCCGCCAAAGAGTGCCTTACCGCCCACTGGTTGGTGGGTTACTAAAGAATAAGGCCCGGTAGATCTAGCGTGTACTTTTTCATCTACTAGGTGGTGGAGTTTAAGCATATACATATAACCCACATTCACCCGCTCTTTCATTTTTTCACCTGTACGCCCATCATAAAGCTCAGTTTTGCCGTCTAAATCAATCTTAGCTAGCTTAAAGAGCTCCATAAATTGCTCTTCAGAGATGCCCTCAAAAACAGGGATAGCAAATTTCACCCCAGAGCTCCAGTCTCTAGCATAGCTAAGCAAATCTGTATCGCTACAACTTTCTAGTATTTGGGCTAGAGCTTGGTTATCTACATTAACTACATGGGCAATTTCTAGCATTTTAGAACGCAATTTGGCGATAAAATCCTTAGTCTGGCTATCTAAAAGGGCTTTAATTTGCTTGCCTAGCTCTTTGCCCACAAGCCCTAAATGCACTTCTAAAATCTGCCCAATATTCATGCGGCTTGGCACGCCTAAAGGATTAAGCACAATATCAACCGGTTCGCCATCAGCTGTATAGGGCATGTCAGCAATAGGTACAATATTAGACACAATGCCCTTATTGCCATGCCGTCCGGCCATTTTATCGCCCACTTTTAATTTGCGCTTAGTGGCGATGTAAATTTTAACCAGCTTAATCACCCCATTGGGTAAAATATCATCTTTTTCTAAGATAGAAAGTTTTTTCTCATGCCCTTGACCTAAAAGTTTCTTTTGTTCTAAGATATTGATCTTAATTTGTTCAAAACGGTCTTGTACCTCTTTGCTGTACTTTTTAGCTAGAGAAATCAACCCAAAGCGATTACTCCCCTCTATAACTTCTCTAGGGATTTTTGAGCCTTTCGGATAGGTGATTTCATTAAACACAGCCTCTTCCTCTAGGGGCTCTTGGGAGAAAATATCACTGATTTGTAAAAGCTCCTCTTTATCAATCATTTTAAAATGTTTATCATGCCTATCATCTAAGACCCATTTTTCCTCTTCATAAGCATTAGTAGCCCGGGTATCTCTTTCATAACCCTTTTTAGTGAAAATCTTAACCCCAATTACAGTCCCCTCTAGCGAAGGCGGGCAGTAAAGCGATTTGTTGACCACATGCCCGGCCTTATCCCCAAAAATAGCGCGCAACAAACGCTCCTCAGGTGTACTTTTAATTTCCCCCTTAGGCGAAACTTTCCCCACTAAAATCATGCCCGGGGCCACATAAGTTCCGATCTTTACAATCCCCCCGCTGTCTAAATGCGCCACCTCCTCCTCTTTGACATCAGGAATATCTGCGGTAAATTCCTCAATGCCATGTTTAAGCTCTCTAGCCTCAATTTCTTTTTCATAGATATGTACAGAGGTGAAAACATCTTCTTTAATGATTTTCTCACTCACCACAATCGCATCTTCAAAGTTATAGCCATTCCAAGGCATGAAAGCCACACGGACATTTTTACCTAAAGCTAGCTCGCCTTTATCCATGCTAGGGCCATCGGCAATAATTTGGCCTTCTTCTACCACATCGCCAACTTTGACAATAGGTACTTGATTAAAACAGGTGTTTTGGTTGGTGCGTAGATTTTTTTGTAACAAATAAGAGGTGATATGCGGGCCTTTTTGGGGGTCTTTTTCAACAATATAAATATTTCCCGCATCCACTTCATCTACCACGCCCTTACGCTCAGCCTTAATACTGCCCCATGAATCGCGTGCAATTACGCTTTCAATACCCGTTCCTACAATAGGCGCTTCTGAGCGCAACAAGGGTACAGCTTGGCGTTGCATGTTAGTTCCCATTAAAGCGCGGTTAGCATCATCATGTTCTAAAAAGGGGATCAAAGAGGCGGCTACACCTACTAAAATCCGTGAACTTAAATCCATTAAGGTAACCTTGTGCTTTTCATTAAGCACAATTTCGCCCCCCACTCTGGTTTCTACTAAATCCTCTTGGATATAACCCTTAGAATCTACAACTGTGCTAGCCGGTGCAATCACATGCCCTTCTTCTTGAATAGCGGTTAAATACTCAATTTGTTCGCCCACATGCCCCTCAACCACCTTTTTATAAGGCGCTTCAATAAAACCTAAATCATTAACCCGCGTAAAAGTAGAAAGGGTGTTAATAAGCCCGATATTTTGCCCCTCAGGGGTTTCAATAGGGCAAATACGGCCATAGTGGGTGGGGTGTACATCGCGCGCCTCAAAACCCACGCGATCTTTAACAAGCCCACCTTCACCTAAAGCTGAAAGTCGGCGTTTATGCGTAACTTCTGAGAGGGGATTTGTTTGATCCATAAACTGGGAGAGCTGGCCACTCATGAAAAATTCTAAAATCGTGCTGGTAATCATTTTAGAATTAACTAAGTCATGGGGCATGAGTGAATCTAATGCGTTATTCATCGTGGTGAGCTTATCTTTAATGGTTTTTTGCATTTTCATTAAGCCCTCATGCAATTCATTAGAGAGCAATTCGCCCACCGCACGGATACGGCGATTACCTAAGTGATCGCGATCATCAATACGCCCCTGTCCATTTTTAATTTTAATGAGATATTTAACGGTCTCAATGATGTCTTCATGGGTAAGAACGGTTACATAATTAGGCACTTTTAAATGCAGTTTATGATTCATTTTCATCCGGCCTACCATTGTTAAATCATAGCGCTCTGGATCAAAAAAGAGCTGTTGTACATAAGTTTTAGCCACTTCAGTTGTAACGGGATCACCCGGGCGCATGACTTTATAAATGCGGATTGCAGCCAAAGCGCTTTCATCTTCAATTTTTTCGCTTTGTTTGAGTAATTTAAGCGATTCATTGCGCAAAGACTCAGCATCAGATGTAAAAGATCTAATGATAGAGGCGTCATGGCCTAATGCTAGATCATTGGCAATTACAAATGCATCAATGCCAGCCTCGCGAATTTTGTCTAATTTAGGTTGTTCTAAAAGAGTGAGTGCATCTAACAATACAGATTGATTTGTATCCATAATAGGTTCTGCTAAATAGCGGTTGAGTAAAATTTTAGTGGGATACTCCACCCATTTAACCCCACTCTCTCTAATTTCTTTAGCCTTTTTAGCCGTGATTTTTTTACTAGCCGCTAGCAAAACCCGCCCTTTTTCATCTTTTAGATCAAAATCAAGGCGGCTATCTACCATAATGCTTTCAAATGGAATATAATATTTGCTCTCGCCATTGATCACTTTGTGGCGCACTTTTAAAAGAGGGTAAAAAATCTTGATAATGTCTTGTTTGCTATAACCAATGGCTCTAAATAAAATCGTCGCAGAAACTTTACGGCGTTTGTTAATGCGCACATGCAAAATATCTTTTACATCATACTCAAAATACAACCACGATCCGCGATCTGGGATAATCTGACCGGCATAGATAAGTTTATTCGTGCTAGTGGTGGATTTTTCCTCTTTAAAAATCACCCCGGGGCTTCTATGTAACTGGTTAACCACCACCCGTTCAACACCATTGATAATAAAAGAGGTACGATCCGTCATTAAAGGGATTTCACGGATAAAAATGCTTTGTTCTTTAATGTCTTTTGGCCCTAGTTTTTCTCCTGTTTTAGGGTCTTTTTCCCATAAAATCAAACGAATCTTAATTTTGAGATAAACCGAATAGGTGATGCCCCTTTCCATAGCCTCGCGCACGGTGTATTTGGGTTCGCCATATTCATAGCCTCCATATTCTAATGTGATACGATTTTGGCTATCGTGTATGGGGAATACGGACTTAAAGACCCGTTCAATCCCGCTTTCTTTCCCATCCTTAGCGTATAAAAACGCCTCGTAACTCTCTTTTTGTAAAAATAAAAGATTGGGGACTTGCAATTCTTGAGGGACTCTTGTAAAATCCGCACGCAACCGATTTTTTAAAGTTTCCATGTCATTAAACCTTTGTAATGGAGATTTAAGCTGATGTGTAACCAGCTGGCATTAACCACAAACACTCAAAACGCGCCTTCAACCCCTCCTTTAAGACTACTTGATTTCTGCTTTAGCCCCCACCTCTTCTAATTTCTTTTTAATCACCTCAGCCTCTTCTTTATTCACCGCCTCTTTAAGCACATGCGGGGTTTTCTCGGTAGCCTCTTTAGCCTCTTTAAGACCTAGCCCGGTAATTTCGCGTACCACCTTAATAACCTTAATTTTCTCAGCCCCGGTTTCTACTAGAGACACGCTAAACTCGGTTTTTTCCTCTACAGCCTCTGTTACAGCTCCAGCCACAGCCCCGGCTACCATAGTAGGCGCTGCACTCACACCAAATTTTTCCTCAAACTCTTTGACGAGCTCAGAGAGTTCTAAAACACTCAGGTTTGCGATGTACTCTAAAACTTCCTCTTTTCCAATAGCCATAATCTGTCCTTTATTCTTGTTCTTTTGACTTTCTCAAATTGTCTAGACCTGTAACAAAATACCTAGCAGGCGCACTCCAAACCGATAATAGCATGCCAATGAGTTCTTGTTTGCTTGGCAATTTAGAGATGGCCTCTATATGCGTACTATCTACAGCCTGTTGCTCATAGATCCCAGCCTTGATCACAAAATGATCCTTGTGATCTTTAGCAAAACCCATGACCAGTTTAGAAAGCGCGATCTGATCAGCGCCCCAGATAAAAACATTGTTCTCTTTGAGGTTTAAAACGCCCAAATTTGCCTCTTTTAGTGCTAACAAGGCAAGGGTATTTTTAATCACCTGCACAGAAATACCCTGCACGCGGGCTAAATTGCGCAGTTTTTCTAAATGCTGCACACCCAAACCCTTATAATCACACACCACTAAAGCCTGCATCGTACTAAAAGAATCCCTCAAACGCGCTACAAGTTCTTGTTTTTGCTCTCTATTCAAGATTTCCTCCTTTCCAACCAACTTCCACAAGGCTACAAAGTAAATTAAGCCAAAAGCCCTTGTTTCTTCAGTTTAAGATGAACTATTTCACATCCATGAGTTCTTGGGAGTTGAGTTGCACGCCCGGAGACATCGTAAGGGACATGACACTATTTCTAATATACTTGCCTTTGGCAGTATTGGGTTTTAAGCGATTAATCGCGCGCACCAAAGCCAGCATGTTTTCTTTGATCTGCTCCTCTGTGAAACTCACCTTACCAACGGGGGCGTGTACATTGCCCTTTTTATCCACACGGAAATTCACCTGCCCGCTTTTAGCATTGCTCACAGCCTTTTTAATATCCATCGTTACCGTGCCGGTTTTAGGATTTGGCATTAAACCCTTAGGGCCTAAAATACGCCCCACTTTCCCCACAACAGCCATCATGTCCGGAGTGGCAATAACCATATCAAAGTTTGTATTGCCATTTTTAATCTCCTCAGCTAAATCCTCGCCCCCTACAATATCTGCACCCGCTTCTTTGGCCTCATCTAGTTTAACATCTTTAGCAAAAACAGCTACCCGTACTTTTTTCCCTGTGCCATGGGGTAAAACCACCGCCCCACGCACCATTTGATCGGCATGTCTTGGGTCTACTCCTAAACGCAACGCCACCTCCACGCTTTCATCAAACTTAGCCGAAGCCAGAGATTTAAGCACTCCTACGCCCTCCTCCAAGCTATAAATTTTATCCTTTTCAAACTTGTCTGCTAATTTTTGCAAACGCTTTGCTATCTTTGCCATGTTTATCCTTCTATCTCAATGCCCATACTCTTAGCACTGCCCATCACAATTTTTTTAGCCGCCTCTAGGGTGGTGGTGTTGAGATCTTCCATTTTATTTTGTGCGATCTCCTCTACCTGTTGCATGGTCAGTTTGCCCACCTTATTTTTTAGTGGATTATCTGAGCCCTTAGCCACCCCGCTAGCCTTTTTGATCAAATCTGTAACCGGGGGTTTTTTAGTGATAAAAGTAAAACTCTTATCTTGATACACCGTGATAATCACCGGGATATTAAAACTACCCATATCCTTAGTTTTCTCATTAAAAGCCTTGCAAAATTCCATGATATTCACCCCTCTTTGGCCTAGAGCGGGTCCAATGGGGGGGGAAGGATTGGCCTTACCTGCGGGGACTTGCAATTTAATCTGGCCGACAACTTTTTTTGCCATGCACTCTCCTTAAATGATTTTTTCTACCTGTGAATATAAAATATCAATCAGTGTATTGCGCCCAAAAATAGACACACTGAGTTTGAGTTTTCTATGTTCCACATCATACTCCTCAACCGTGGCTGTAAAGTTAGCAAAAGGCCCCTCTACAATGCGCACCACCTCACCCTTTTCGTAATAAATTTTAGGTTTAGGCGCGGCGCGATTGGCCATCTTTTCTAAGATATTGCCAATATCTGCATCGCTTAAAGGCGTGGGTTTTTTGCTCTCACCAATAAAACGGCTCACTTTTGGCAGAGACTGGATTTTATGCCAAAGCACCGTGTCTAAATCTACCTTAATAAAAACATAACCCGGGTACAAACTACGCTCTGTAACTTTATTTTTACCCTTTTTAGAGAGTTCAATCACATCTTCAGTAGGCACAATTACCTTTTCTACCCGATTAGCAATGCCATTTTCGCGTACCATGTTTTCAACGGCCTTTTTAACAGACTGCTCGCTACCTGAGTAAGTCTGGATTGCATACCATTCCATGCCCACAGCTTCCCCCTAAAGAATGCTAGCGACAAAAGAGGACAAAACAAAATCAATCAAAGTCAAAAACAGCGTGATAATGGTTACCACGATCAGAACAGATATTAAGGCGTTTCTAATCTGCTCTTTGAGTGGAAAAATCACCTTTGATAGCTCTTCTTTTGTCAGTCTATATTGTGATAATAACTTCTTCATGCCACCTACTTTAATGTTCACCCCTTGGCAGGCCAGGAGGGACTCGAACCCCCAACAATCGGTTTTGGAGACCGACGCTCTACCATTGGAGCTACTGACCTTTGCACCCCCCTCTTTGCTTAGCTACTTTTTAGCTTGACTTCTTTATGCACCGTGTGTTTATTTTCACGAGGACAAAACTTTTTGAGCTCCAGTTTTTCTGTTTTGGTTTTAGCGTTTTTGGTTGTGCTGTAATTAATCTCAGCACAATCCGCACACTTCAACCCAACCTTGACTTTCATGAAAGCCCCTATTCTACAATCTTAGTAACCACGCCCGCGCCCACGGTTTTACCCCCTTCGCGGATAGCAAATTTAGTGCCAAGCTCTAGCGCAATGGGATTAATAAGCTCCACTACAATTTTTGTATTATCTCCGGGCATGATCATCTCAGTGCCTTCTGGTAGTGAGATAGAACCGGTAACATCTGTGGTGCGGACATAAAATTGGGGGCGATAGCCGTTAAAAAAGGGAGTGTGCCGTCCGCCTTCCTCTTTGGAGAGCACATACACTTCGCCCTCAAATTTTTTATGGGGTGTGATGGATCCGGGTTTACAAAGCACCATACCGCGGAAAACTTCCTCTTTTTTAGTGCCTCTAAGCAAAATGCCCACATTATCCCCCGCTTCACCTTTGTCTAGTTCTTTTCTAAACATCTCAATACCCGTAACGGTGGTTTTTTGGGTGGGTTTGATCCCTACAATTTCTACTTCATCCCCAATTTTAACCATGCCCCGCTCAATCCTACCAGTAACCACAGTACCACGACCCGCGATAGAAAACACATCTTCTACAGGCATCAAAAAGGCCTTTTCAGTATCGCGCTCAGGGGTAGGGATGTATTTATCCACTTCTTCCATGAGTTTAAGCACTTTTTCACCCCATGTACCAATGCTTCCAGATTTAGCCTCTTCTAAGGCTTTAAGAGCAGAGCCGGCAATAATGGGGGTGTCATCTCCGGGGAATTCATAGGTGCTTAAAAGTTCGCGTACTTCCATTTCTACCAAGTCTAAGAGTTCTTGATCATCTACCATGTCTTGTTTATTCAAAAACACCACGATATGGGGCACACCCACTTGGCGGGCTAAAAGAATGTGCTCGCGGGTTTGAGGCATGGGGCCATCAGCGGCTGAAACCACTAAAATCGCGCCATCCATTTGGGCTGCACCGGTGATCATGTTTTTAACATAGTCAGCATGGCCGGGGCAGTCTACATGGGCGTAGTGGCGGTTTTCTGTAGCGTATTCAATATGAGAGGTAGCAATAGTAATCCCTCTTTCTTTTTCCTCAGGGGCGTTGTCAATGTTGTCATAATCCTTGAGTTCTGCCAAACCTTTTAAAGACAACACAGCTGAAATTGCCGCGCTCAAGGTGGTTTTGCCATGGTCTACATGCCCGATGGTGCCCACATTGACATGGGGCTTGTTTCTTTCAAATTTTGCTTTTGCCATTGGATAACTCCTCTAAAATTTTATAAATAAGCGCGTGCTAGGGGACTCACACTGGAGCCCATAAGCGGGATTGAACCGCCGACCTCTTCCTTACCAAGGAAGTGCTCTACCCCTGAGCTATATGGGCACTCTCCCTAAACTGGAGCGGGAAACGGGGCTCGAACCCGCGACCCTCAGCTTGGAAGGCTGATGCTCTAGCCAACTGAGCTATTCCCGCATGGTGGTGAGGCGTGGATTCGAACCACGGAAGACTAAGTCAGCAGATTTACAGTCTGCCCTCGTTGGCCACTTGAGTACCTCACCTGGAGCTGGCTAAGGGACTTGAACCCCCAACCTGCTGCTTACAAGGCAGCTGCTCTACCAATTGAGCTAAGCCAGCAAAATAAACTCACATTATAGCTAGTTTTGCGCTACTTTGTCAAGATTACAAATGATAATGAAAGACTTATAAGCAAACCCTCACTTTTAGACGCAATATAGCCGTTTATGCTAATTACATGATCAATTTTTAATAAAGCCTTTTTAAATTCTTGTTGGTAGAGGGCTCTTTGGAGGGCAAGTAGCTTACTTAACCCATGCAAAATAGCGCTGTATGCGCGCTTTTTTAACTATTCTTGCGCCCCGACTTGACAGGGGGGGGGGGGGGGGGGGGTGATAAAATAGCGCCATTAAATCTTAAAGGAGTTTGTATGTTTTTGGGCGCGTTAAGTGTAGAAGAGAAAAAGGCGTTTTTACAGATCGCCCACCATTTTGCATGGAGTAATCACGATTTTTCAGACGCACAAAAGGGTGTGATCGCGACTTATTGCGTGGAAATGCAAATAGAGGATGTTGTTTATCATGCAGAAACATTTGATCTGAAAGAAACACTTTCTATTTTCAAACAAAAGGATCACCAAAAGATCGTGTTGTTAGAAACAATGGCCTTAGCGATGGCCGATCGCCTCGCCCATTTAGAGTCCTTGCACGAGGGCGAAAAGGCGGTTTTAGATACCATGATTAAAACCTTTGGCTTAAAACCTAAGCTTGCCAATGTTTATGCAGATTGGACTAAGGCTATGTTGGTGCTTGCCGATCAGGGCAAGAATTTAATCCAGTTATAAAACATGGGCTTTCCTTGCACCATTTGTGGAGCGTGTTGCCGCAATATCAGTGGGGTGAAAGAATTAGCCCCTTTTGATCTAGGTAATGGAGTATGTTGCCATTTGGATCAAAAAACCCAGCGGTGTTTGATCTATGCAAATCGCCCTCAAATTTGCAGGATCGATGCCATGTATGAGAAGGTGTTTTACAAACACTACAGCCTAGAGGAATTTTACGCCCTCAACATAGAAGCTTGCAAAATCTTGCAAGAAAAAGAGGGTGTAGAAGAGTCGTTGAGAATTTAGCAAGGAGAGAAAGATGCCTTTACCATTTATTTTAGGGGGGATAGCGTTAGCGATTGCGGGATATGGAGTTAAAAAGGGAGTGGATGCCTATGAGAATGTCAAAGAAGCAGAGGAGTGGCATCAGCGCGCACGAAGCCATCATGGAAAATCTAAGCAAAAGTTAGAAGAAGCGCAGGGCAGTGCCCAAAAGGCCTTTGAGAAACTAGGGAATCTGCAAAAAATGATTGTCAACACTTCCTTAGAACGCTATAAGGACATTGTTGATAAATGCAAAATTAAGGATGATGTAAACTGGCAAAAAATTGTTGATAAAGAAAGTTTGCAACATTTAGGAGGCGTATGCAGTGCTATTGTTGATTTAGAGACGATGTTAAATTCTGTAGCGGGTTCTGCAGCAGCGGGGGCGATAGCTGGCTTTGGAGCTTGGGGAGCGGCTGGCTTAGTGGGGAGTGCTTCTACGGGTACAGCTTTGAGTGTTTTAAGTGGAGCAGCAGCAACCAACGCCACTCTAGCGTGGTTTGGAGGAGGGAGTTTGGCAGCTGGGGGGTTTGGCATGGCGGCGGGTAGTTTAGTTTTAGGGGGGCTTGTGGCTGCGCCTGTTATTGCGGTAACAGCTTCTGTCTTTGCGAATAAAGCAGAGGAGAGGAAAGATGATGCCCAGAGTTACTATCATAGTGTGTGCGCTGCTTGTGAATGCATGGAAGCTGAAGGGCTTGCTTGGCATAATCTTTGTAATAGAGCCCAGGAGAAAATCGCTGCTTTGCTTGATCTTAATGTGACTTTTGTAGAAGTTTTGGATGTTGTTGAGCAATGCATGGAGGCTAAGGGATTTGATTGCCACAAATGGAGTGGAGAAGAACAAGAACAGATTAAAACCCTTATTCAGCAGGCAGAAACTCTAACCACTATTATCAGTGCACCTCTTATGCACGATGACGATCCGCTAACTCAAGAGATCAAAGAGCACAGAGAGGCATGCCAAGATTTGATGGATAACATCCAAGCTAAATGGGGTTGAAAGGAGTACACATGGTAACTAAAGCCTTTTACGAGGAAGTGATTGAGGAAATTGGCACACAAACTTTAGCACGCTTGGGGCTTAATATTTTTAGCCTCAACACTTATGGAGCTTATGGGGCAAGTGTGGTGGCTAGTGCGGACAGCTTTAGATCTTATGCAAAACACCATAACAACCCCAGCTATTTCGGACAAACCTTTGAAGAATTAGACATAGGACAACGCAACATTAAAGACGCATTTTCTAACACAGGGAATAAAACTTACACCACAGATACATTAGCCGACATTAGGAAGGTTAGAGGTATTTTAGAAAGTGGCAAGAAACTAGAAAACTTGGAGCCAAAAGATCGAGATAAGGTAGAGCACATTCTAGCCTTTTATGGAGATGAGGTAAAACACATGGATTTTAGTGGCGCGCTAGATGAACTAGCCCGCACCAACCACCCCACTACAGACACAGCTACCCTAAATAAACAAGGCCATGTCATCAACACCGCCCAACTCAAGGTGATCAAAAACACGGAGGGGTTGTTAGAGGATCGCTACCTAGAGAGTGGGGTGGATTTGAGAATGCCCTATGAGGACTACAAACACCACAAAGAAAACCTAGAAAAAATGGTGGCAAAAGGGGGCACTAAAGCACAGAAAGCACAAAGAGCTTTAGAAAAACTCCAAGCTAATAACTTGACTAACCGCCTTATGTGTGAAAACCCTAGAGCGACAGCACTGATGACTCAAAGCCTAGCTGCTAGCGCACACATTGCCCAAGCAGGTTTGAGCGATGCGATTGTGGCGAGTCTGTCCACTTTGGCAAGTGGGATTGTGTGGGAGATCAAGGACATGTATGCCAAACATCCTATGGATACAGACACCTCTATTTTAGAGCGGATCAAACGGCTTTTAAACAAAACACTAGAAACTTTTAAAGCCACTTTTATGAGAGGGGCAGGGTTTGGGGCAATTGATGTAGTAGTGGGCATTGTGGGGCAAATTTTTAAAAACATTGCTGGATCTTTAAGACAACTTTGGCATGCTCTAAGAAGCGCAGGTAACTCTATTTATAATGGCATTGTCTCTTATATCAAGGGGGAAATCACAAGCTTTAAAGATTTACTTAAAACCATTCTCAAATCCCTTTTAAGTGCAGCGTGGGTCGTAGCTGTTGTGGGGTTAGAAAGGAGCTTAGAGGCTAAGTTAGCCCTAGTCGTCCCTGCTCTAGCTCCCTTTGTTGCGCCCATCTTGGCCATTGTAGCAGGGGCGTTTGCAGTGGTAGTGAGCCATAGAAGTATTGATATGGCTCTAGATTCTTTATTTGGAGCGTTGGCAGCTAGAGATCGCGCTAAACTTAGAGCTGAAGAAATTGCCCAATTGGTAGAAGCACACTTGCCCGCCCTTATGGCTAAAAGAGAAGAGCTAGAAGCTTTGATCGCCTCTATCCATCAAGAACGTTTGATGGCTTTAGATGTGTGTTTTAGGGATTATCAGAGTGCCTATGCACGCTGTGATGGGGGTAAAATTTATGAGGCCTTAGATGGGATTTGCCAACTTTATGGGGATAGATTATCTGTGAAAACCATGCAAGATGTCCAAAACATTTTGGAAAACCCAGATCGTACGGGTAAATTGCGTTGGTGAGTCTTAAAACACCCTTGTTATGGCTTGGCTATAAAAACCTTTAAAAAACTTTGTGCTGGGGTATATCAAGGGGCTATGTTTCATAACTTGTCTGAACTAGTGTTAGGGAAAAGTAAAAAGCTCTATGTCTAGCGCATTTTTTTTAACCCTCTTAAAGTGATAAAACAACCAGCTAAAAGAGCATTTAATGGACACCAAAAGCCTAAAATTATGTTAAAGTACTTTCTTAAGCTAAAATTTTGCGTAACTTAGATTTTTAAGGTTAAAAATATTTAACGGGTAAGGGACATGGATATTAAAAAAGCTTTTCTGGAGTATTTTAAAAATCTTAATCACTTACTCGTGCCTAGCTCGAGTTTAGTGCCCCAAGATGCTTCTTTACTCTTTACCAATGCCGGCATGGTGCAATTTAAAGATATTTTCTTAGGCAAAGCCAAACCCTTTTGTAATAAGGCCACTAGCGCCCAGTTATGCATGCGCGCAGGGGGCAAACATAATGATTTGGAAAATGTGGGCTATACCAACCGCCACCATACTTTATTTGAAATGCTGGGTAATTTTTCCTTTTTTGATTATTTTAAAGAGGAGGCGATTGCCTATGCTTTTGAATTTGTACACCGCCATTTAAACTTTGATTCAAAAGATATTTACATTAGTGTGCATGAAAAAGATCAAGAGGCTTATAAATTGTGGCAAAAGTTCGTGCCCACTAGCCACATTAAAACTATGGGCGATGCGGATAATTTTTGGCAAATGGCTGATGTAGGACCTTGTGGGTATTGCAGTGAAATTTATATTGATCAGGGGGAAAAATATTTTCATTCTCCGGAGGATTATTTTGGAGGGGAGGGGGATCGCTTTTTAGAAATCTGGAATTTAGTTTTTATGCAGTATGAGCGCTCAAGCGCGGGGGTTTTAACCCCACTAGAGCGCCCCTGTATTGATACAGGTATGGGTTTAGAAAGGGTACAAGCGCTTTTAGAAGGGGTGCAAAATAACTTTGATAGTTCGCTTTTTAGGTCATTAATTTCTCGCATTGAAGAAGTTTTTGATCTAAATTATACAGATCATCTTGAATCTTTTAGAGTGCTAGCCGATCACGCTAGAAGTGTGGGGTTTTTACTAGCAATGGGGGTATATTTTGAAAATACGGGGCGGGGTTATGTTTTGCGCCGCATTTTAAGACGCGCACTTAGACATGGCTATTTGCTCAAACAAGCCCAACAAAAACAGCTAGAAGAG
Organism: Helicobacter suis; assembly: GCF_902196135.1. Classification (GTDB taxonomy): domain Bacteria; phylum Campylobacterota; class Campylobacteria; order Campylobacterales; family Helicobacteraceae; genus Helicobacter; species Helicobacter suis_A. The sequence goes on from NZ_CABIKE010000004.1 coordinate 99,220, forward strand.
CCTTTTTTCTACAAAATTTTAGGCTATCTATGTGGCTTAATGCCAGATTATCCCTTGCTTGCAGAACATAAAGAGAGTATAGAGGCTGAGTGTAAAGCAGAGGAGGAGTTATTTTTAGCCACTTTAGATAAGGGCATGCATTTATTTGAAAGCGCTTTAAAAGAGTGTAGCGGTTCTAGTTTCAGCGGAGCAGTGGCTTTTAAGCTTTATGATACCTATGGTTTTCCGTTGGATTTAACTATGGACATGCTCCGCCATAAGAATATCACGGTCAATCTAGAAGAGTACCAAGCCTGCATGCAAGAGCAGCAGCAACGATCCCAGTTTAAACAAAGCCATGCCAAAGAGGGGTTTAAAAATTTAGATTTAAGCGCGCTTATGCCTAATGTGTTTGTGGGTTATGAGTGTGAGAGTGTGCAGGCTAAAGTCTTAGCGTTCTATTTAAAGGAGGCTAATAGGGCTTTTTTAGTGCTAGATAAAACCCCATTTTATGCGCAAGGAGGCGGACCCATCGGGGATAGAGGGGTGATTTTAAATACTAACCAAATTTTACTTGCCCAAGTTTTAGATACCCAAAAGATAGGAGAAATTAATATTAGTCTTATAGAGTTAGTAGAGGGGGCTAATTTAGGAGTAGGTGATAGCGTGGTTGCTGAGGTGAGTCATCGCTTAGAGATTGCCAAACACCACAGCGCCACGCATTTACTACATCTTGCCTTGCGTGAAATTTTAGGCAAAAAGGCTAGAGAGGAAAACAAAAAAGTAGAAATCCAGCAAAAGGGTAGCCACATTGAACCTAGCCGTTTGCGCTTTGATTTTAGCTTTTACCGCAATTTAGAGGATACAGAAATAGAGCAGATAGAAGCCTTTGTGAATGCTAAAATCGCCCTAGCCATGCCCACAAGCGTGGAAAATATGCAGGCCTTGCAGGCAAAAGAAAGCGGGGCTATCATGCTTTTTGAGGATAAGTATTTAGAGCAGGTGCGGGTGGTTAAAATTGCAGGGAGTGTTGAGGCCTGCGGGGGGGTACATGTGCAAAATAGTGCACAAATTGGAGGCTTTGCTATTATAAAAGTTTCTAGTGTGAGTGCGGGGGTTAGGCGCATTGAGGCGGTGTGTGGGGAGGCGTATTATGATTTTATTGCACAAGAGAGGCGTATTCTTAAAGAGGCGCGCCAAAGGCTTAAAACCCATGATATTTTAAAAGCCCTAGATCACAAACAAAACCCCAAAAGCCCTGTTAAGCCCGCCCAAAAACCCACTTTGCACTCTATCCCCGGACAAAATTTTCCTTTAGCCGTGCTAAAAGGATTAAAAGAACATTTAGATGATTTTTTTGCCTTTGTTGATCTTTATAAAAGTAGGCAAGAGTCTTTAGTAGCACTTTTCCAGTATCATAATTTACAAAAAGGCTGTTTGGAGTGGGTGTTAAAATCAGTTGGAGAAGCGGATATGCGCGTTTTGCTAGAGGCGTTAAAAAACCATGCAAAGGATTTAGGCTATACAAGTAAGGGTGGAGGTCGTAGCGATCATGTATCCTTTGTACTGCTTAAAGAGGGGGATTTTAGCCCACAAGAGATTAAGCGTCTGCAAGAGGCTATTTATCAAAAAACCTTAGAGGTTTTGCAAAATTAAATGCACACCAACACGCTTTTTTTAATGCTTTTTGTTTCACTCACGCTAGGTTTAGTGGGCTTGCTTATTTTTTTATGGGGTTTAAAGGGCAAGCAGTTTAGCGATGAGAAAAAGATGTTAGAATCCTTGCTTTATGATGGTCCTGAGGATCTCAACCTTGCCAAAGAAGAAGAGGCTAAAAAACTTAAGAAAGGATAGTCATGAGTGAGTTGTATGATGTGGTGGTTGTGGGGGCTGGACCTAGTGGGATTGCTGCAGCTGTTGAGTGCCAGATTAATGGGATTGAAAAGGTTTTGCTTTGTGAAAAAGATGAGCGATGTTGTGGGATGATACGCAAGTATTACAAAGCGCATAAACGGGTGGATAAGGATTATCGCAAACAGGTGGTAGAGATCAAGGGGAATATTCCTTTTACAGACATGGACAAAGAGGAAACTTTGCTAGTGTTTGAGCGGGTTTTAGAAAAGTATAAAACCCCTACTCTATACGAAGCAACCGTAGAAAGCGTACAGAAAAAGCAAGATATTTTTGAGGTCTTGACGGGTAAAAATGAAGTACTACGGGCTAAGTGTGTGGTGATTGCTATTGGCAAAATGGGACAGCCTAATCGCCCAAATTATCCCATTCCCGTAGAGATCATGCGCCAAGTGGTGTATACGATTAATGATTGTAAGGAAAAAGAAAAGGTTTTAGTTGTAGGCGGGGGTAATTCAGCTGTGGAGTATGCCATTGCACTAGCTAGCACCAACACCACCACACTTAATTACAGACAAACCAGTTTTAGCCGCGTCAATGATGAGAATTTAAAGGCTTTAGAGGAGGCTTTTTCTAAAAATCTCTCTAAAAAGCTAGGCGTAGAGATTGAAAGCTTAGAGGCTTGTGAGGGGCAAATTAAGGTCAACTTTAAAGATAGCACGCATGCGATTTATGACAGGGTTTTATTTGCTATTGGTGGATCCACACCCTTAGAATTTTTAAAAAAATGCGGGGTAGCTTTAGATGCGAGCAATTTACCCGTTGTGAGTGAGGAGCAAGAAAGCAATATCGCTAATTTATTTGTAATAGGCGATATTCTCTATAAGTCAGGGGCTAGCGTCGCTGTCGGGCTTAATGCCGGTTTTGATGTGGCACAGGTGCTTAAAAGGCGTTTGCATTAACCAAGTGTTTTTTTTTGGCACTACAATACTCCCTTGTTATTTTGTGCCTTCATAGGATACAAGTAGCAAAAAATTACACAAAGGAGAAAGATGCGCATTTTAAAGGTTTTTTTATTAGCTTGCATGTTGGGCGCGGTAGCTAACTGCGATCAGATCATGCATCTTAAACAACACCAACACAAAGGAAAACACATGCAGTTTTTTAAGGTTTTTATCCATACGGATGCACACGGGTTTTTAGATTCTAAGTTTGGCGGGAATGCGGATGCTAGTTTTTTAGACAACCATGGCATTCCTAGACGATCGCCTGAAATTAGCTGGGAGAGTGTAGCTGGGGCTAAAAGTTATACTTTAGAACTCATTGATTATGACGCAGCAGCCTCTGGAGGCAAAGGAAGACCCTTTATCCACTGGGTGGTTGGCAATATTACAGCAACTAAGCTAGCAGAAAATGCCTCTGTAGAGGATAAACAGATTGATCAAGGGATTAATTCACTCACAGAAGGTTATGCCGTGTCTTCTTTGAGTGCAGAGCAAAAACAAGCCTCTAATCTAGCCAATAGCAATTATATTGGACCCATGCCTCCTGATAAAGATCACTATTATCTGATCCAAGTTTATGCCTTAGATGTGGCGCATTTAGATTTAAAAAAACCTTTCTTTATCGGGCAATTACACGATGCGATGCGCGGGCATATTTTAGGTTTAGGGCGCGTGGAGTTTAAGTATCCAAAGTTGCGCCGTTAACTCTTAAACTTGTTTAAATCTGAGATGTGCTAATATAGCCCTTTTTCTGCGGTAAGTTTTAAGGAAAAAGGGTTTAAGAATGTCTGAGGGAATTATAAATTTAGACATCCATATGATTAGCCAAATCCTCCCCCACCGCTACCCGTTTTTGCTGGTAGATCGAATCGTGCACCTAGAGCCTTATAAAGAAGTGCATGCCTTTAAAAACATCACCTATAACGAGGAGGTTTTTACAGGGCATTTTCCAAGCAGGCCTATTTATCCGGGAGTGCTAATTGTAGAGGGCATGGCACAGGCGGGGGGGTTGTTGGCCTTTATTAGTTTATTTGGGGTGAGCCCAGAGGTAGCGGCTACTAAGCTTGTGTATTTCATGACCATCGATCGGGTAAAATTTAGAAATCCGGTGATTCCCGGCGATCAACTGCATTATCATTTGAGTGCTCAAAAACATAGAGGTATGATTTGGCAAGTAGGCGGTGTGGCTAAGGTGGCAGAAAAGATTGTAGCAGAGGCTGAATTAAAAGCCATGATTGTTAATCGCGAGGCTAATACATGAGCATTGCACCGACTGCTCTTATTGATCCACAAGCGCGCCTCCACCCTTCTGTTACTATCGGTCCTTTTTGTGTGATTGGACCGGATGTTGTACTAGAGGAGGGGGTTACGCTGTATAACAATGTAACGCTTTTAGGGCGCACCACCATTAAAGCCCACACAACTGTTTTTCCCTATGCCACGCTTGGTACGATCCCACAAGATCTCAAATACGATGGCGAACCCTCTACTCTTGTAATCGGGGAACATAATTTGATCCGCGAATATTGCATGATTAACACGGGTACTAAGGGTGGAGGAAATGAAACCATTATTGGTAATCATAATTTATTAATGGCTTATGTACATGTCGCCCATGACTGCAAAATTGGCAATCATTGTATTTTGGCCAATGGCGTAACTTTAGCCGGGCATATTGAAATTGGCGATCATGTCAATATTGGCGGACTTACAGCAATCCACCAATTTACGCGTCTGGCTAAGGGGTGCATGGTGGCTGGGGCGAGCGCTCTTGGTAGAGATATCCCTCCATTTTGTATTGCTGAGGGTAATCGCGCCTTTATCAGAGGGCTTAATCGCCACCGCATGCGCAAACTCTTAGAACGCAAAGAGATTGATTTTATTAACATACTTTATAAACGGCTTTTTAATATCAATGGCACTTCTGTACGCGACAATGCCTCAAAAATTTTAGAAGAATACCCTGAAAATGCGCACGCTAAAGAGATTTGCCAATTTGTTTTAGAAAGCAATAGAGGCATTGCCATTAAAGCGGGGTATTTTAACGATCAGGAGGATTCATGAACACCCGTTACTGCAGTTTTTGCAATAAGCCGGAAAACACCCTGCAACACCACCGCCGCTTGGTGTTTTCCTCTAAAAAATCGGGTAAGGATATCCATATCTGTGAGTACTGCGTGGAATATCTTTATAAAGAACTCCACACAGAACTACACACCAGTGTTTTAGATGTGCGCAAGCACACAGGAGAAGATCCCTTACCCCTTAAAAACAACACCCCTGCCATGATTGCCTCTCCTAAACTTTTAAAAGAAGCCTTAGATCATTATGTTATCGGGCAAGAGGACGCTAAGCGGGTTTTAAGTGTGGCGGTGTATAACCACTATAAACGCTTGCATTACCAAGAAACCCGCGATTCAAACACGCAAGAAGTAGAAATTTCTAAGTCTAACATTTTATTAGTAGGGCCTACTGGTAGTGGTAAAACTTTAATGGCACAAACTCTAGCGCGCTTTTTAAATGTACCCATTGCCATTAGCGATGCAACTAGTTTAACAGAGGCAGGTTATGTAGGAGAAGATGTAGAAAACATTTTAACCCGTTTGTTGCAGGCTAGCGATGGAGATGTAGAGAGGGCGCAAAAGGGGATTGTTTTTATTGATGAGATTGATAAAATCGCGCGCCTTTCAGAAAACCGCTCCATTACCCGCGATGTTTCTGGTGAGGGAGTACAGCAAGCGCTTTTAAAGATCATTGAAGGGGCTGTGGTCAATGTCAGCCCCAAAGGGGGGCGCAAACACCCTAATGAAAACTTTGTTCAGATTGATACGACCAATATTTTATTTATCTGTGGTGGGGCTTTTGATGGGATCATTGATGTGATCAAACGGCGCATCCACAGCAATGTATTAGGTTTTGGCAATGAGAAAAAAACCAAAGAGGAATTAGAGGATATTTTGCACCTAGTTGAACCAGAAGATTTAATCTCTTATGGCTTAATTCCTGAACTCATCGGCCGTTTGCCGGTTATTTCTACTTTAAAACCCATTTCTAAAGAGGCTATGGTAGATATTTTACAAAAACCTAAAAATGCGCTGATCAAACAATACCAAGCGCTTTTTAAAATGGATGGCGTGGAGTTGGTTTTTGAAGAGGAAGCTGTTGAGGAAATTGCCAATTTAGCCATTAAGCGCAAGGTAGGGGCGCGTGGTCTCAGGGCAATTATTGAAAGTTTTGGTTTAGATATTATGTTTGATTTACCTAATCTCAAGGATTACCAAGTCATCATCACTAAAGAGTGCGTGCTTAAACAAGATAAACCGCTTTACATTAAAAAAAATAAGCCCTTGCTCATGCCCTCTTAAAGGCCAGTAAATCCAACATGAAAGAGTTCTATGATACTAGATAAATTAATTGGTGTCTTTTCCCACGATGTGGCCATTGATTTAGGGACGGCTAATACGGTGGTTTCTGTCAAAGGGCAGGGTATTATCATCAATGAGCCCTCCATTGTGGCGGTTAAACTGAATAAGTACGATCACATGGAGGAAGTTTTAGCGGTGGGGAGTGAGGCTAAAGAAATGATTGGTAAAACCCCAGCCGGTGTACAAGCCATTCGCCCCATGAAAGATGGAGTGATCGCCGATTTTAATATCACCGAGAAAATGATTCGCTATTTCATTGAAAAAGCCCATAAACGCAAATCTCTAATCCGCCCCCGTATCATGGTTTGTGTACCCTATGGTCTAACTAGTGTAGAGCGTAAGGCGGTTAAAGAGAGCGCGATGAGTGCAGGGGCTAGAGAGGTGTTTTTGATTGAAGAACCTATGGCAGCTGCTATTGGGGCGGGTTTACCGGTAAAAGATCCACGAGGGAGTTTGATTGTAGATATTGGCGGGGGTACAACTGAAATTGGGGTGATTAGCTTAGGCGGGTTAGTGGTGAGTAAGAGTATTAGAGTGGCGGGTAATAAGTTAGATGCTAGTATTGTAGATTATGTCCGCAAAACTTATAACTTGCAAATTGGGGAGCGCACCGGTGAGGAAATTAAAATTGCAATTGGTTCGGCTATTGAGCTAAACCCCCCTTTAACAATGGAGGTGAGTGGGCGCGATCAAATAAGCGGGATTTTAAACACCATTGAACTTAATAGCGAAGATGTACGCGAGGCAATTAAAGAGCAGTTAAGAGAAATTAGTAATGCGTTGCGATCGGTGCTTGAAGAGGTTAAACCGGATCTAGCTAGAGATTTAGTAGAAAATGGCGTGGTACTTACAGGTGGGGGGGCGCTTATTAGAGGTTTAGATAAATATTTGAGCAATATTATTAAATTACCCGTATTTGTGGGTGAAGAGCCCTTATTAGCCGTAGCCAGAGGCACGAGTAAAGCCATTGAGGATTTGGATTTATTAAGCAGCCTAGGAGATATTTAGTCTTTTGAGCAGTTGGCGTACCCTTCTGATCTTAATTGTGATCTTTGGGGTGCTTTATTGGTTAGATATTAAAGGTTCTAGTAGTTTTATAAGCGATAAGATTAAAGTTGTTTTCCTAGATATTAAAGATGATATAACCTTAGCCTATCAAAAACACTTTGAGCAGGCCCAAATGGTTGCAGATTACAAAAAGCAAACCCATGCCTATGAACAGCTCAAACTAGCCTATGCCAATTTAAACGCCCGTAACCAAGCCTTAGCTTTAGAGGTTTATGATTTAGAAAAACTCCAAGAAAAACATGCTAAGGCTAACCAGCCCCAGCCACTTTTTTCCAGCAAAGGCGATATTTGTACGCCCAATCAAACCCTTGATTTAGATAATCTACTCCCTGAGCCTACTTTCACCCTTACGCGTATTTATGGTTTTGTCTCCTTAGATAACCCCTATCAAGTGTTTTTAGACATCAAAAAACCCTACCCTAAGGATAAAATTTTAGGCATGGTGGCCTTTAACCGCGTATTAGGTACCGTCGTGCAAAGAGAAGGGCGCTTTGTAGGGCTCTTACATGGAGATTCACAGATGAGTTATAGCGTGATGATTAAAAGCGGGGGCAAAATCTATTATGGCTTTGTTAGCAATGAATCTTCTAAGAGTTATATCAACTTTTTACCTGCCTATGCGCCCATTAAAGCAGGCGATCAAGTTTTTACCAGTGGACTTGATCATATCTTTAGCCCTAATATTTATGTGGGCACAATTGCTAGTGTTGAAAACCACTATGTTTACAAAAAAGCACTCCTCCAGATTGAGGATTTTAAAAGCATGCTATTTTACGCCACGATTGTAGATGTGCCCTAATGCCAGATTTTGACTCTTTTTACCGGGGGCTTGTGGATAGTCAGGGTTTATTTTTCCTAGAGGCTAGTTTAGAGAGCTTGCCAAGTACGCCCATGACAGCTAAGCAAAGTTTAGAAGTGTTTGGCATTTTCCAAAAAAAGAGCATGGAATTACTCAAACACGCAGAAGTTTTATCTATTCATACTCTTTATTTAGCCCCCCTCATTCCAGATGATATAGCTATAGATCATAGCTTTAAAGACTATGCTAACTTAGCTATAAAGGGCATGCAAAATAGCCAAAACACAGCAGAAGAACGGCTTTTTTTTGAATTAGCCTGTGCATGCCTGATTTTATCTGGATCTAAACTAGAAGCCCTAGATTTTTTAATCCGCCAACTTTGTTTAAAAGATAGCGCTTTTCTAACCCATTATAGTGCCTTTGTAGATAAACTCTTAGACTACTTGCAAATCCCCTTTAGCCTGCCTCAAAAAATCTTAGTAGAATTACTATCCCCTCCCTATTTTTTAACCCTAACCCCCAAAGTCCAGCGTAATATTCTTAATGCCCAATTACACTTGCTTTGGAATGTTAAAACCTATTTTGCCTCTAAGGCATGGCTTGATCTTTACCCTACTTATAAAGATTTATTTAAAGCTCTTTTAGAAGATGGGCAACTAGATAGCGCCTTATTCACGCAGTTTATGATCTATCATGTATGCGGGAATGCCTTTAGTCAAGCAGATGAGTGGGCGGATTTTAACACAAATATTAGTGCCCTTGCTGCGCGCTTTTATCCTAAACTTTTAAAAATAGAAACACAAAAACGGGGGAAAGATTACCCTAGTTTTAACCCTGAAGAATCGCATAAGATCGTAATTGGTGTGTTAAAAGATCGTCTTGTAGAAAATTCTCCATTTAAGGTAGAGTGTAGTTTATTTGCTATGCTCTTAAAACACCAAGCCTTTAGAGATCGTTTTATCTTTAAGGTTTTTAGTATGGATTATGATGAAAAAAGCCCCAATGATTTAGAATGTATCACACTCCTAGAAAACTTGGGGCAATATGGCGGTTTTGAGGGAGGTATAGAGGTGATCTCAATTAATAAAACACTCCCCCAAGATCTTTTTTATCAAAGCCATTTAGAAAAAGCATTAAAGCTTAAAGAAATCCTCTATGCCCACCGCGTCCATATCCTCATTAGCCCTAATAATGGCTATGGCATTAGCGATTTTTTACTTGCTACGCGCAGCGCACCCGTGCAGATTTATTATAGCCATGGCAATAAAGCTTACTGTCTTGATACTTTAGAAGGGTATATCACCCACATCGCCCCTACCATAGGGCTTTATCAAGAAGGCAATATTTCTTATTTGGGTATCTACGCGCCCATGCTTTCTTTCTTTTATAACCCTCCCCTAGATAACCATAGCCAACGCCTCATTGAAAAAACCCGCGCCCTTTATGCTCCAGATACACAAACACAAATTTTAGGTACAATTGGAAGGCTCACCAAATTAGATTCGCTAGAATTTTTACAAAGTGTGCTAGAAATTTTACAACAAGCGCCTAAGGCTATCTATTTAGCATGCGGGATAGGCGATCAAAAGATCATTTTAGAAAAACTAAAAGCCCTGTGTTTGGATCTACACCTCCCCAGCGACTTATTAAATCGCTTCCAGTTTGTTGGCTATGTTAACGCCCATTTATACGGGCATGTGATTGATTTATTTTTAGACACTTTTCCTATGCATCAGGGTGAAAGTAAATCTGAGTTTATGAGCAAAAATAAACTTGTTTTAACCCTATCAGAGAGCACGCCAGAGGAACGGATAAATGCGTTTGAAAAGTTTGTTAAAACCCACTTTAAAACTCTTGAAAAATGCTGTGAGGATTATCATATTTCATTAGATGAGTACCAAAAAGCTTACCACTATGAGAGCCAAAGCGTGATAGCCTTTAATCCAAAAGATTATGTTAATAAAGCCTTAAAACTTTTAAGTGTTTTAAAAAATCCTAATCAATTATCCTCTCTACTACAGCAACGATCCATGTTGCGCGCCATTACAGGGCATGTTAAATCCAATCAAAGCATTATGCAAATCATCACTTATTTAGAACATCTTTTGGGTAAGACAACCCCATGCGCTATATAGTGGGTCTTCTTTGTGTGTGGATTTTTTTAGGGTGCATGGGAATGGGCGCACTTTTTCCTATGATGATGATGTCCCCTCTTTCCTCAGATCATGAAAACTCGCTCAAACAAACCCACCAAGGGCTACAAGCTGATGATGATGACGATGATAATAGTCCACCTACTTATTACACCCGCATGGAACCTGTGATGCTAGATACACCTCAAGAGCATGAGAAAAAAGAAGAACAACAATTAGAACAGCAATTTGGGGGTAAAGCACCTAAAAAACCCGCCCCTGCCCCAACTACTACAGATTCAGTTATTTCCTCTCAAGATATCCATGGCTCACCTTTGCCAAATGGGGTTGAGATCAAAAGAAGCGATGTTTTGGCCGCGCTTAAAAACACCCAAGAGGCATATGCTAAAGACCCCACAAAGCCAAGAGAGTCTTACTACACTCTTTTAAACTACTGCGCTAAAAACGACTTATTTAACGAATTGGGGGCACATCTTATCATCAATCAAGCAGAACAAACCCGTTGCAAACGCATGCAAAAGGCTTATTTCCATGTTTTAGCTGAGCACTATCAAGAATTAGATCAAAAAAAGCAAATTTCTGTATTTCTCCATGATATTCTTTTGGGTTGCAGTACCCAAATAGATCAACAAAAAGTCCTTAAGAGTGCCTTTTTTAGAAGTCTAAAACCCCAAATTAAAAGCTATAGGGATAAAGCACTCCTCAAACGCTTTTTACAAGAAAAACCCCTTGATAATGACAAATTACACGCCTTATTAAACGATTCTAAACTCGGCGAGCGTTATTATCGTTGCCATTATTTTATCAATCTGCCTTGAAAACTTTTGATTCAAACTGGGAAATTTTAAAGCAACAAAACTAGATCAAATAGGCCTATTAACAAACCCTTGATTGTGAGTTCTATGGTACTCAAGGCAACACAAGAAAACTAGTAGGGCAGAAGTTAGGGTGCTGGTATGAGCTTGAGATTCAAGGTACAGAATTAACCAGTTTAGAGCACTTCAAGGAGGCGCCTCCCTTAAAAGAGGGCTTTAAAATCCAAAGTCTAGATTTTGATAAGTTAGCTCAGCGCCTCCCAAATGAAAAACCCTATCCCTTCACTCAAAGAGTGCTAAATACAATCAAAAGCGCGCTATCTTTACTAAGCTTAAATAAAAAGCAAGAAAAGCATGTTTTAGATAGCCCCGGATACATACAAGGCCGCAGTTATTACACAAAAGCGCCAAGTATTGAGCAGGTTAGGGAGTGGATAAAGGAAAGTTTAGAGATTGACCTAATAACTAGTGATAAGTGGAATAAACATGGCATTATTAGCCACCCTGATTTTGAGGGCGTAGTTTTGCCGTTTTTTGACAAGTCAAAAGCTCCGGTTAAGGTGTATAAAAGTAAGCTACACTTTAACAAAAAGGGCTTTCATATTGTGCCGGTTGCGCTAGGTGATAAACATGATTAATAGAGATTACGGAAGCTATAGCAATCAAATTAAGATTATTTTTAAAGACGGCAAAATTTGGAGAGGTGTACGCATTAAATATTTTAGTTGGGCCCCGGGAAACGGAGAGGAGGAAGATAGTATAATAGTTTCTTATGGCGGGGTGCTTTATGAGTTGACCCCTTCAGAAATTCAAGATATACAAAACGAAGTGGAATAACTACAACGCTCCCGCCACTTGATCTAATAATTCTAAAATTTCGCTTTCATCAACCCCTAAATCTAACGCGGGAGGCTTTTCCGTTATCTGTTTTTGAATGCTATTAACTTGCGTTAAACCGCCATTTAACCCCGGTTGAATACGGGTTAAAGGCACATTAAAGGCCTTTTGCAAAGTCTCTAAATCTACTTGCAAGCCCATATCATAAAGGGCTTTATAAACCTGTACCTGTCTTGCCTCATCCACTTCGGTGTTAGTATCAAGGCTCAACACAAAGGGCGGGATTGGATCTAAATATAATTTAAAGGCCTCTTTTAGCGCCTCATTTAGCGCCACTGAGATAAAGCGCGCGTCAAATTCTAAAAACGATCGGCCTACATTTTCATGTACCGTGCCTAGTGCTTGTGTGCCCTTTTCTACCGCATTACCGGCTAGCACTTGCCCATTAATCACCTTACTAATGCATTCATCACAATACCTTATAAAACTCAAAAAGGCATCTTTATCTACTGAGCCAGTCAACAAGTCTATTTGATCATCACTCCCAAACACACCTACAGAAGCCGATCGCAAATCCTCCAAATTATCTAACAATCTTTCTACGCTATTTTTTTCCAAATCGGGGCTTTTGGCCACTAGTGGTGGGATACTTAGATTTTCTAAATAGCTCATGTATTTACCAAGCGCTAAGTATTTAAGCGCACAGATAGAAACTACCCTGTAAGCGCTACTTTCATACAAAAATTAAAAACAATCTCTAGGCTCTAGGCAACAAACACGCTAGCAACAAAGGCAGCCATAATCTAGATCAACAAGGTTTGTTAGAAAGCCGCACCGCTATGATGTGTTATCAAAATGAGGACGGCCGT
>NZ_CABIKE010000005.1 GCF_902196135.1 Helicobacter suis
CCTGCAAGCTTAAGCTAAGCCGATCATTGCGTTAGAGGATTTGTACTAAACCCTGCTTTAAGCGCAGGGAAGTATCAAGCATAGAAAAATCTTAGGTCTTATAAAACTTTCTTAGAGGGGCGTTTTTTATCCCCTTTAATAGAGGCCTAAATGATGGGAGTGGTGAACTTGATAGAGAATGTGGCGCGGGCAATCCAGCTACAGATGGCATAAAAACAGCCTATCTATGGGAAAAAATCTTACAAAAAGATAGCTTATTGCATTTGATCTTACAGATGATTAAACCGGGGGTAAAATCAGGTGCTGTGATTTTTCCTAGATACCACCAATTAGATGTAGTGGGAAAATTATGCCAGATTGTGCAAAAAAAGGGCGTGGGAGGGCGTTATTTAATCCAGCATAGCGCAGGTAGTGGTAAGAGTAATTCTATTGCATGGCTAGCTTGTAGCTTAGTAAATTTAAGCAAACAAGAAAAAGTAATTTTTAATAGTGTATTAGTCATTACCGATCGCATCATCTTAGATCGCCAATTACAAGACACCATTAAAGGATTTTGCTCTAAGAAAGGGGTTGTAGAGACTATCACACAAGGGAGTAGACAACTTAAAGAAGCCGTATCTGAGGGTAAGAAGATCATCATCAGTACGATTCAAAAATTCCCCTATATCTTAGAGGATATTCCTAGCATGCGTGATAAAAATTTTGCCATTATCATAGATGAGGCACATTCTTCTCAAGGGGGCAAGCATGCCCAAAGTCTTGCTAAAGCCACAGGGAAGGGCCAAGATCAACAAGAAGATCAAGAAGATCAAGACATGGAGGCATTTTTAAACAAGGCAATTCAAGCTAAGAAGTTCCAACCTAACGCCTCTTACTTTGCCTTTAGCGCCACGCCTAAGCCTGAAACTTTAGAGCTTTTTGGCATGCAAACAGAGAAAGGATTTATTCCTTTTCATCTGTATTCTATGAAACAAGCCATTGAAGAGGGATTTATTTTAGATGTACTGACTCACTACACCACTTATAAAAGTTATGCCCAACTTGTATCTAAAATCCCAGGGAATCCACACTATGAGAAAAACCCGGCTCTTAAAAAACTTAAGCGTTTTGTTAGGAATCACCCCAAAAGCATTGAGGCTAAAACAAAGGTGATGCTTAATCATTTTTATAGCTGTGTACACACCAAAATTAAGGAGCGGGCTAAGGCTATGGTGGTTACAGATTCGCGCAAGAGTGCTCTTGAATATTTTAACGCTTTTCAAGCACAATTAAAGCAAGAAAATCGCCCACATGAAGCTTTAGTGGCCTTTTCAGGGGAGATTAACTTAAACAAAGAAGTTTACAGCGAAGCTAATTTAAATCACATGTCAGAAACACACACGCCTAAGGCCTTTGAAAAAGATACATACCGCTTTTTAATTGTGGCAGATAAATACCAAACCGGATTTGATCAACCCTTGTTACACACAATGTATATAGATAAAGTCTTAAGCGGTGTGGGTTGTGTACAAACCCTCTCGCGTTTAAACCGCACACACCCAGATAAAAAAGACACTTGTGTTTTAGACTTTGCTAATAATGCTCAAGAGATTATTAAAGCCTTTGAACCTTACTACAAACAAAGCTCTCTAGCAGAACCTAGTGATTTTAATGAGCTTTTTGATCTTAAAACGCATTTAAATAATTATGAGGTATACACAGAAAAAGAGTTAGAAGATTTTAATTTAGCTCTCTTTAACAATGCCCCTTAGATCAAATCCATGCCATGTTAGATGTAATGGCACAACGCTACAACGCCTTAGAACAAGATTTGCAACAAGAGTTTTATAGCAAGGTAAAAGCTTATATCAAAGGATACGAATTTTTAGTACAAATTCTGCCCTTTGAAGACATCTCTTTGGAAAAACTCTTTAGATTACTTGTATACCTCATTAAAAAATTACCAAGAGATAAAAATCTAGATGATGTTACCCAAGTAGTAGCGCTTGAGGATTATCGTCTGCAAAAAGAACAAAAGGCTAAACTAACACTCACAGAGCCAGTAGAGCTAAAACCCTCTAAGATAGATAGCTCTAAAAAAACCCCACAAACTCAGGAAGAAAAGCTTTCAGAAATTTTAGAGATTTTCCATAGAGAACAAGGAATTACCCTAGATGAGAATACCAAACAAGCTAAAGCTAAAACCCTAGATAACATTTTAAATAAGATGCGTTCAGATCTAACTTTCTTAGACAATCTCAAGCATGCCGATTCACAAAATAGACAAATTTCTTTTCATGATAAGTTTAAAGAACAACTCCCTAACTTGGCTGAGAAGGATCCACAACTTTATACAATGATTGTAAAAAATCTAATTGCAGAAAATCCAGATTTTAAAGACCCTATTTTGCAAAATCTCTTAAAAGTCTTTGAGGAGGGGTTGGAAGGCTTGGGGGTTAATTAGAGTTAAGACAGCTACAAAAGTTTAACAGCCAAATAGATAGCCAATTTATGATTGGGGATATTGTAAAATCAAATCAACCCACTCTCTTACCGCTCCCTCCCCTCCGTTTTTTGTTAAAACCACGATATGAGATAAATTTTTAAGACTTTCTTGGGCATTGTTAGGACAAGCCTTTAAACCCACTTGTTTTAAAAGGGGCAAGTCGTTAATATCATCGCCTATATAAGCCACTTGGGCTAATGAGATATTCTCCTGAGCACAAATAGCGCGCGCCGCTTCTAGTTTGCCCTCAGGGCTACAACCTTGATAAAGATAATCTAGTTTAAGTTTTTTAGCGCGGTGTTTTACGATGGGTGTAACCTCGCCTGTTAGAATACCGGTTTTGATCCCAGCAGCTTTAAGTAACCCAAAACCAACCCCATCTACTACACAGAATTTTTTAAATTGCCTCCCATCCTCTAAATAATACATGCCCCCGTCTGTGAGCGTCCCATCACAATCACATAAAAAAACTTTAATATCTCTCATGTTAAAGCACCTATGCCACCACATTTTTTAATATTAAAAAGAAGATTAAAACTAGAACACAAGGGGGTTTGTATTTAAACATCCCCTACTTTAAAAATTCTTGGGTACATCTCACCCTATAGCTTTTCAAATTTGAATATCCCACTCATAAAAACCTAGATCGCTTTCTTTGAGTTGGTGTTTTTGCTGCATGATTTCATAAAGCGTCTTTTTAATATCCTTAAGCCGCCACTCTTTCCCTTTAATAGCGCCCTCTAGCAAACAATCGCATACAAACTTATGGCAGTTATAGCGCTCCAATCCAGCAGTTATACGGTAGTCTAATCTTTTACCCACAGATTCTAAAGCCCTCTTTGCAACATACTCTAGCCCGCCTATAATCTGTACATATTCCTCGCCCTTGCTATTTTTCTCCCCTGTTTTAGCACACCTACTTAAAACATAAATCCCCTTATAAGAAGCCTTGTTTAAAAAACCTTGAGGAGTTGTTTGGCGCACCTCTCCATTGCTACACAATTCCACAATGCTACATTTGCCTACATAAATCCCGGAGTGCTCCATTAAATCCCCCAACAAATCACAACAAAAAATATCCCCCACCCCCGGCTCTTTTACTACACCTTGCAAGCGCCTATAAGTTTTATAAACATAATAGGCTAACCCTGCCCCCATTCCTATTTTTCTAAGCACGATTGAGTTCTTTTTCTAGCTGCACAACTTGATTCCAAGTATTAATCACAGAGTCCGGATTAAGAGAGAGTGAGGAAATCCCCTCTTTGACTAAAAACTTAGCCACCTCTATATAATCGCTAGGGGCTTGCCCACAAATGCCGCAGTATTTGCCATGCCTTCTGCAAGCCTCAATTGCCCGCCTAAACATCTCAAGCATTGCCGGGTTGCGCTCATCAAATACATGGCTAACAAGTTGCCCGTCTCGATCCACGCCTAGCGTTAACTGGGTGAGATCATTTGAGCCAATAGAAAAGCCATCAAAGAGGCTTAAAAAATCATCGGCCATGATCACATTAATAGGCAATTCACACATAATATAAAGCTCTAAGCCATTTTTACCAGACTCTAGCCCATTTTTGCGCAGGATTTCTAAAACCTTTTTTGCCTCCTCTATGGTGCGCAAGAAAGGAATCATAATTTTCATATTAGTTAGTCCCATTTGCTCACGCACCATACACAGCGCCTCACATTCCCAAGAAAAAGCCTCTTTATACAAATCAGAATAATAACGGCTCGCCCCGCGGAAACCTAGCATCGGGTTTTCTTCATGGGGTTCATAAACAGAACCACAAAGCATGCGGGCATACTCATTAGATTTAAAATCACTGGTACGCACAATCACAGGTTTAGGATAAAAGGCCGCACTAATCATGCCCATTCCCTCAGCAATTTTTTTAATAAAAAAATCCTTAGGGCCTGCATAGCCTGCAATCAAAGCCTCTACTTTTTTATGCTCATTGGTATTTTTATTGTTGTGCAAATCTACCAAAGCCAAAGGGTGGACTTTGATTTGATTGAGCATAATAAGTTCCATACGCGCTAAACCCACGCCGTGGTTTGGGATTTGAGAGAATTGAAAGGCCTTTTCAGGGTTACCAATATTAAGATAAATCTTAGTTTTTGGCTCTTCTAAGTGATCTAGGGCTGTGCGCTCTATTTCAAAATCATGGAAACCTGCATAAATATAGCCCTCCTCTCCTTCTGCACAAGAAATGGTAATATCCATACCCGTATAAAGCGACTCTGTTGCTCCCAAAGCCCCCACAATAGTAGGTACGCCAATTTCACGCGCCACAATGGCTGCATGGCAGGTGCGCCCCCCTCTATTGGTAACCACCGCGCTAGCTTTTTTCATAAGAGGCTCCCAATCAGGATCGGTGTTATCTGTGACTAAAATCTCCCCCTCTTTAAAAATATTCATGTGATCTAAACTATTAATCACGCGCACTTTGCCCGCTCCAATTTTATTCCCAATAGCCCGCCCTACAAGTAGAATTTCTCTTTTTTCCTCTGTTTTAAAGCGGTACTTCTCATACACCCGCTCTTGGCTCTTTTTTTGGCTTTGCACGGTCTCAGGGCGGGCTTGTACAATAAAAATATCCCCGCTATCTCCATCTTTAGCCCATTCAATATCCATAGGGCGATACTGCCCGGCCTCTTTGCTGTAATGTTCCTCTATGATAATGGCATAGCGGGCTAAACTCAACAAATCCGCATCACTAAGAGAAAAACTGCTTTTTTCCTTTTGAGTAGTGGGTATGGTTTTGGTAGGATTTTCGCTCCCACGGCTAGCGTAGACAATTTTTTGGGCTTTGCTGCCCAGTTGGCGTTTGATAATGGGCTGTTTGCCCAGCAAAAGCGTAGGCTTAAAAACATAAAATTCATCTGGATTAACAAGCCCCCCTACCACACTCTCGCCTAGCCCCCAGTTAGAAGTAATAAAGATCGCATCTTTAAAGCCTGTTTCAGTATCTAGTGAAAACATCACGCCCGCACTCCCTTTATCTGATCGCACCATTTTTTGCACCCCCACACTCAAAGCCACTTTAAGGTGATCAAAGCCACGAGAAGCGCGGTAACTAATAGCGCGATCGGTAAAAAGTGAGGCTAAGCAAGCCTTGATATAGTGGACTAATTCTGTTTTACCTTTGATATTTAAATAGGTATCTTGTTGTCCGGCAAAAGAGGCATCGGGTAGATCCTCTGCTGTTGCTGAACTGCGCACCGCTACATCTGCCTCGCGCATTTTATACTCATCGCTAAGCATCTTATAAGCCTGAAAGACTTCATCGCGTAAATCGGCTGGAAAAGGCGTACCAAAGATCAGTTCGCGGATTTGTTTGGATCGTTGTTTAAGCACATCTAATTCTGTGGCATCCACATTTTCTAAAAGCCTAATAATTTGCTCTTTAATGCCTCCATGTTCAAGCAAATACCAGTAGGCTTGGCTGGTGATAGCAAAACCATTAGGAACTTTAATCCCATTGGGCACGAGTTCTTGAAACATCTCCCCAATACTAGCATTCTTGCCCCCCACTAAAGCCACATCTTTATTATTTAATTCTTTATAAAAGCGGATATATTGCACGCGTACCCCTTGATTTAAAAATCCTTGATTATAACATGGGAGGGATTGTAGGCTTTTAAAATAGCGCTTTGTTACGGTAAAATCAAGCAAGCACAGATTAATTAAACCTACCTACGCACCTTGTTTTCCTGTTATAATCCTTACATATGTGGGGTGATTTTAGATTTATGATCGAGGATCAATGATGAATAGGATAAATAAAAATTTTGGCCTTGTACCTGAAACAGTATCTATTGCTAATCTTTGTAAGATGAGCCTTGAAATTCCAAAATACCAAAGACCTTATGAGTGGGGATTAGATGAGTGTGAAAAACTACTAGAAGATATACAGCAAGCTTTTGAAAATAACGATATAAATGGTCATGGCCATTTTTTAGGCTATGTTGTTATTTATCCAAAAAATGAAAATGCAGATGTGTTTGAGGTTGTAGATGGGCAACAGCGCATCATCACTTTTAACTTGCTCTTCCGTGCTTTTTATGCACATTTTCAAGAACAAAAAGACGCCAACAATGACTATGCCAAAGATTTTGGTAAATGTTTGTGGCACTATGAGAACAATAAAGGTTTTGAGTATGAACAACGCCATTTGAGAAATATTGCGAGTATGGAGAAAAAAGATGCTAGGGAAGCGTTGGGAAAAATTTTAAGCGAGGAAGTCAAGCTATTGTATTCAAAAGAGATAAAAAATAAATTGCTTTGTGTTAAAAATTACGAGTATTTCAAAGACAGAATCAAAGAACTCTATGGAGAACTTAATGAAAAAGGTAAATGGGAGGATTTTTGCAAATTTCTTTTAAATGATCTGTATGTGTTTAAAAGTAAGTGCAACAGCAAACATGTGGCGCTGACTACTTTTGGAACTCTGAATACCCGTGGTAAGCCACTTACTGAACCGTATATTTTGAAATGGCATTTGCATGAGTTTTATAAGAACAAATCTTTAGAGGCGCTTGAGGATTTTGAAAAAGACTGGGAGGAAATCAGCGAAGGATTTCATGCAGATTTTAATCTAAACTTTCTCTTCACACAATGCATGCATGCTTTTATGGCTGAGCAAAAAGATATCCAAGTTGTCTGTCTTTTATCCTTTTTTGAGGAGGGTAAAGGGAAGGAATACTTTGATAAAAAAGAGGAGTTTATGTCCTTTATTAAGATTTTGGCTAGATTTTGGAGTACCCCAGAGGATTATTTAAATGAGCGGGCATTGTGCTACTGGCGTGTACTTAATGAATTCCAAAACAAACAATGGGAGCACTTTGTAAGTTGTTTGTTATGGAAAAATAGAGATGTATTTAAAGATTTTCCCGAAGAAGAGGATTCTTCTGATCGTATCTTTAAATTATTAGAGTCCGGGTTATACCAGTTGCTAAGGATCATAATTTTACATATTAAAAAACCCACTGAGTTAAAAACCTTCCTTTTGAAGTTTAACCAAACCGTATTCCACACCATACCCTTAGTGGGTGTACCTAAGTTTCCTTCTCTTGAGGATTTTTGTGAACACTTTACTATACAAAAACCAAGACCTTTTTTGCTTTTGTATGCCT
Source organism: Helicobacter suis (assembly GCF_902196135.1). GTDB lineage: Bacteria > Campylobacterota > Campylobacteria > Campylobacterales > Helicobacteraceae > Helicobacter > Helicobacter suis_A. Next base: position 7,622 of record NZ_CABIKE010000005.1, read on the forward strand.
ATATTCATAACGATTTTCAAGCTATCCCAGAAAAATATACCTACACGGATAAAAAGAGGAAAAAAGAAAGTCCGCTAGAAGTAGAGCACATCCGAGCTAAGTGTAAGCCGTGGGGAGGGCAATATGTAGAGCATATTGGCAATAAGATTTTATTACCAAAATGTTTGAATGCAAAAGCCAAAAATGGGAATTTTAGCCAGAAGCAAGATATTTATAAAGAAGCACCGCCTTATTTGATAGAAGTATTAGAATTAGGAAAAGATGAGCGTTATGGAGCAGAGTGGAAAGAGGAATACATCCAAGAGCGCAGTGCAAGAATTTACAAAGGTATTAGAAAGTTTCTTTTTTATGGTATGTATAAGTGATTTAAAAATATATGTTGGGGCAGTTATATAGCTAGTGATATTAAAACTACTTTAAGGCTGAATTAGAAAATCAAGGATTATTACAAAGAGGCTAAACCCTATATCCCCTTTGCTAAAGCGCTTAATGATAAAGGTCAGCGGGGCAGCCTTGCGCTATCACATTAAAACCGCACTCAATAAAAGCCACAGCATAGAGGCCTTTAAACAAAATCTTAACAGAATCGCAAATAGGGCTGAATTTAGCAACGCTACTAGAGTCTTAATTAGAGAGATTGAGCAAAATTTACCTAAGAATGTGGAGAGTGGGGGCACTCAAGTAAATAGAGAGGGGAGAGGGCTACAAAGCCAAACACAAGGGGCGGGGCAAGAGTTAGAGGGGAGGGGGCTACAAGATCAAGGGGCGGTTAAAATCCCCCATAACCCAGCCTTTGGTACAAACTTTGAGGAATTCTACCATAACCCACAAGGCGCAATCGCTAAACTTATAGAGGCTAAGGAGGGGCAAGTTGCGGGGGCATTTTATAGGGAGGATTTAGGCGATATAGATTTAGTGTGGGGAAATTCTAAAATGGGCTTAGCGCACATATTAGAAAGAAGGACACAACAATATGGGGAAGAAAAAGCTTTAAAATTCATTCAAGAATTGCCTAGAATAGTAGAACAATCAAAAGTTTATAAAAACACTACCGATAGAATTGAACTTATCACACCTGAAGAACTTGTTGTTATTGGGAAACGAGACCAAAACAGATTTATTATTACCGGGTTTAAAGATAGAAGGAGCAAAGACAGATTTAAACAATTGGATAACCCGCAGAGTTTAGACGATGCAGGTTTTGCGGATAAGTCGGTGTCAGAGCAACCTAAAAAAGTTGGTGATATTCTCTTACCCAACCAAGAGAAGCCTACCACTCCACCCCTTAAAAGTCAAGATTTTAATAACTACATTGATGTAGAAGTAATCGATCACCCTAAGCAACTCTCCTATAAAAGCGATGGACAGATTTATAAAGAGGCTAAAGCTAAAGGTTTAAGCTATGTAGAGTTTAAAGCGCTAAGAGAGCAAGAGAAAGCCACTAGAGCCCTACACACCACAAGATACATTGAGTTTAAAAAAGCTGAGAGTCAAAACATTAAAGACTTATTAGACCCTAATAAGCCCTTAAAAATGCTTAGACCTGAGCAGATCACAGAGAAATTATTAGATCAAGTTAAAAAGCACAACGCTAAGGTGTGGGTAGGGGAGTTAGAAAACCCTAAGATAATAGAAACTTTGGGAATAAATCCTAATGAAAAGCCTAAACTGATTATAGAGGGGGACGCTCTAAAACACATTGAGGCAAAACATGGGATCAATTCTACAATGGCTAAGAATGGACAACCCCCTATCACAAGTCAAGACATAGCTAACCTTAATCACCTAATCAATACCGCAGATCAATACACATTAAGCGCAACCAAAAAAGATACAAGAATTGTTGTGGGCAAACAGATTAACGGATATGTTGTAATTGTAGAAGTTGTAAGTAAAAAGAACAACCGCCTAACGCTAAAAACCATGTACAAAGAGCATGGAAAGCTAGAAAATAGCAAGGAATTTAAAGCGCCCATCAGTAACCACAAAGTGGCGAACTCACGCCCAAGTGCAAGACCGGGTGAGGACTTAGATACTGCTATGGGCAACGTTGATAATAAAACAGAAACCCTTAAAAATCAACAATCCCTAGCCGGCCTTAAAGAAAATGAAAGACCGCTTGAAATAGGGCAAACTATCCCCATGCAAAAACTAAATGGCTATTCAAGCAGTATTAGCCTTGATGATACCCACATTTACCCATTAGACTTAGTGGTGGTTAAAACTACAGATGTTAAGCCTAATATGCAGGCTAAAAGCGGGGTGCAGACCCGCACACAAACAGATTTAAACAAAGTAGCAGAAATTGCGAACAACTTTAAACCCGAATATGTGATCAATCGTGGGGGATTTGATGATCTGCCTATCATTATCCAAGACGGGCAAGTCATTGTAGGCAATCACAGAGCTTTAGGCATGCAAGAATTTAGCCCAGAGAGTAGAAAAGCCTATGAGCAAGCCATATTGAATACTTATGGCATTCAATTAAAAAATGATGAACTCCTAGTTAGAACACCCAAAGAAACACTAACAGATAAAGAGTTAATCAATCTTGCCAGTGCTAGCAATAAAGAACGCACAACCACTTTTGGGGATAGACTCATTGCAGCTATTGGAAAGTATGATGAGTATATCACCCCACAAAATCTTAAAGTTTTAAGTTTAGAAAGTAGCGATGTGGAGGAATCAGCCCTTAGAGTGGCTAAAATGCTAGATAAGCAGGCTAAAGCCCCAGATATTGAAGCGACTAACTTAGCCCTTTTAGCTCATAGTGCACGCAATAACCGCACTAGTCTATCTGAAGCCCTAGATTTTGCCCAAAAACATTTAGATCAACTAGAATTCACCCGTTTAAAAGATATGTTTGTTTTGTTTATGGCATTTTGCACCATAAAGGGTTTAAGCAAGCGTATAAAAACTTCTTAGCCAAAGAAAAATCACCGCGTGCCACTTTTAAAGGACTTTAAAAAAATCAGCTGCTTAGGCAAAGAATTAGCGCTATTACATTTAGATTATGAGAATTTAGAAATTAATAAAGAATTGCGTATTTTCTATAATAGTGTTTTAGTACGGAATTTAAAAGAAATTCCTGATAGTGATTTTAAAGTTACTAAAATAGAGTTAAAAGAAGAGCGCCTTATTTACAATGAACATCTGAGTATTGAAAATATCCCTAAAAAAGCTTGGGAATATACACTTTGTGGCAAATCTGCAATTAAGCATTACATGAATGCGCAAAAAGTTAAAGTATCTAAAAAAGCAAAGAATATTAAAGGAGATTTTATTGTAAGCGATCCTAATGATTTTTTAGGGGGTAAATATGTTTTTTTAACCTTGCTTAGAGTGATTAGTCTGGCTGTTAAAAGTGTGGATTTAATAGAGGATATTAGCGCGTGTGATTATCGGCAGGAAAAAATGCCTTAATTATAATAAAACAAGAGCAATTAAGAATCTCGCGGGTAAAACCGCTACAAAAGGCTAGCTAAAACTAGGCCACACTCCCCGCGTATTAAGCTTGTAGGATTGATAGGATCATCATAGGCCAGCGTAGCTAGGCCGATCACACATTCTCTACTCTAAGAGTGAGCCCTTACTCTAATGATTGTAGCCAAAACCTTTTAGTATGCGCCTTAATGCTTTGGCTAAGCTTGCGGGCTTTATGGCACAATCAGTAAGGATTAATAACTCAGTATGGTTATACACTAGATAAGTTATAAATCATAAAAACAAGAAGCCACCTAAGAAAATAAGAAACGTATCGCGTTTTAGGGTTTATTTTGGCAAATGCTTAAAGTTAGTTTCAAGCCTTGCGTATTAGAGTACTAAAAAGGATACCCTAATGTATAAACACACATTTTTAGCTTTGATCTTAGGAGGTTTTCTACAGGCACAAAACTTACTTTATAGCTCTGAAGTGCTTTCTTTGTATCTGCACCCAGAAGATAGCAAGGTAGCGGGGCGATTACTCCCCACCAATGCCTTTAGTGTTCTTAAAACACAAGGATCGCGCGTGTTGTTGCACATAACAGGCTATAGCAACCCTAAAGCCCCCTTTATTATCTATGCTAGCGATCATCTCCGCGTGCTTGTGGCTGCCTTTGCTAAAAACACCCCTTTAAAATTTATAAGCCACACCCCCTCAACTACAGGCAAATGGGATCAAGTCAGCATAGAAGTGTGGGCGGATAAATCTAACTTTAGCCCTGATTTGCAGGCTATGTTAATCCATGCTCAAGATCTCTTTTCTCATAATTGTGGTACTTGCCATGCCCTGCATAAACCCCAAGAGTTTCGCGCCAATGCATGGCCAGCTATTTTTAGATCCATGCAAACAAGAAGCGCCATTGCCAAAAAAGATCGCTGGCTTGTGATTGAGTATTTACAAAAAAACGCCAAAGACTTTAAAACCCCCTGAAAGGCTCACTATGTTAGATCGCCGTAAATTCCTACAACTCAGCGCCTCTTTAAGTGCTCTGCCTTTAATTCCCTCTAGCGCTTTTGCTAAAGCTACGAGCATTAAGCCCGGGTTAGTGCATAACGGCTCTGTGATTAGTGCGGCCCACTGGGGCGGACTCAAACTTAGCATTAAAGAGGGCAAAGTGATTAAAAGCCAGCCTTGGGAAAAGGTTACGGCTATGGATAACCCTCTACAGCACTATACGCCTGATTTAATCTATCGCTCCCGAGTCAAATACCCTTATGTACGCCAGTCTTATTTAAAAGACCCTAATAATCCAAAACCCCATTTACGCGGTAAAGAACCCTTTGTACGCGTGCCTTATGAACAGGCGATTAAATTAGTGGCTAGGGAGTTAAAAAAAACTAGAGAGAGTAAGGGGAATAATGCCATCTTTGGGGGGAGTTATGGCTGGAAATCAAGTGGGAATATGCACAACGCGCGTACCCTACTCCATCGCTTTTTAAATCTTACGGGGGGATTTGTAGGGAGTTTAGGGGATTATTCTACCGGAGCCTCTCAGGTGATCATGCCCTATGTGGTGGGTTCTATTGAAGTGTATGAACAACAAACCTCATGGGAAAATATCTTAGCGCATTCTAAATGCGTGGTGATCTGGGGGGCTGATCCTCTAAATACTTTGCGCATTGCATGGACAGCAAGCGATCAAAGAGGTTTAGCCTATTTTGAAAAACTCAAGAAAAGTAAAATTAAAGTGATTTGCATTGATCCAGTGCATACGGATACGGCTCTATTTTTAGGCGCAGAATGGATTGCCCCGCGCCCTAATAGCGATGTGGCGCTCATGCTTGGCATGGCTTATCACTTAGTGGCTACTAATAAACATGATAAAAAATTCCTAGAGACCTACACCACAGGTTTTGAAATTTTCTTAAAATATTTACAAGGGCAAAAAGATGGTATCGCTAAAACCCCTGAGTGGGCGAGCTCTATTTGTGGGGTAGAGGCCTCCATTATTAAAAGATTGGCTACTCTTTTTGCTAGCCAACCAACTATGCTAATGAGTGGCTGGGGAATGCAGCGGGCTGATCATGGCGAACAACCCCATTGGATGCTTGTAACGCTAGCTTGCATGCTGGGCCAAATTGGAAGCAAGGGTGGGGGCTTTGGCTTGAGTTATCATTATAGCAATGGAGGCGTGCCCACTTGCAAGGGAGGAGTGATTTCTGGCATGGATGCGCTAAGAAGAGGGGTGTGGAAAGAGGGGAAATTTATGGGGCTAGTCTCTGAAAAACAGAGTGAAGGGGGCCCGGAGTGGTTAAAAGATACTAGTAGTAGTGCAATCCCTGTAGCGCGCATTGCCGATGCTTTGCTTAATCCGGGCAAGTCCTTTAATCATAATGGGCAAAAGTTAATTTATCCGGATATTGATTTTATCTACTGGGTGGAGGGTAATCCTATCGTGCACCACCAAGATACCAATAAAAATTTATTAGGCTGGCGCAAACCCCGCACGGTGGTTATCCATGAAATTTATTGGACACCCACAGCTAAAATGGCAGATATTCTTTTGCCTATCACTTCCCCCTATGAGCGCGATGATATTACCATGAGCGGGGATTATTCTAACATGCACATTATCCCCATGAAACAAGCTGTAGCGCCCATAGCAGAAAGCAAAGATGATTACCAAGTTTTTTCCGATCTGTGCCGCCACTATGGACAAGAAGTTTTTGATCTCTACACACAAAAGGGGCAAAAACCTAAGGATTTTATCCGTGAGTATTACGAAACAGCGCGCAAACAAACTAAAAGTTTTGGGGAATTATTCACTCCTATGCCTAGCTTTGAAGAGTTTTGGGCTAAGAATACCCCTATCACATTTAAACCCACCTCTGAGAGCCAAGAATGGGTGCGTTTTGCAGATTTTATAGAAGATCCTATTCTTAATGCTTTGGGCACAGATTCCGGGCTCATTGAGATTTATTCCTCGCGGGTGGCTGGCTATAAATATCAAGATTGTCAAGGACATCCCATGTGGTTTGAACCCTCTGAGTGGCTGGGCAATGCTAGCAAGCAAGCCCCCTTTCATTTGATCTCTAGCCACCCAAAAGATCGCTTACATTCTCAGCTTTGCCAAACTCGTTTGCGTGATACCTACGCATTAAATGGCCGTGAGCCCATTCTTATTAATACAAAAGATGCCAAAAAATTAGGGATTAAAAGCGGGGATGTGGTGCGGGTGTTTAATAAGCGTGGGGAAGTATTGGCCTGCGCTGTGGTGAGTGATCATATCTTAGAGGGGGTGGTGCGCTTGTGTGAGGGTTCTTGGTATGATCCAGATAGCAAGGGTTTATGTAAATCAGGGAGTGCTAATGTATTGACTATGGATAAACCCACTTCTATGCTAGCTAATGGCAACTGCGCGCATACAGCTTTAGTTAATTTAGAAAAGTATAAAAAACCCTTACCTGCTTTAAGTGCGTTTTATCCGCCTCATATAGACTAAGCTACGAACTGGTAGAAAAGCTATTTCAAATATGGAACTAAAATCATCATCATTAATCAATGCGAGTCTAAAAGCTTAGAACAAGAACTCTTTGAGGACATCATGCAAACAATCCATTCCTTTTCTATGAAAATGGTTTCTAAGAGAAGGATTGCTAAGAAGCTCTTAATAGAGAGTAAGGCTAATCCTGATCTTATTAATGCGCTTAATGGTGAAGCAGATGACTTTAACTGAACGCCATATTATTAAGTCTAATCACCCTTGCTTTGCTAGTATTAAGAATTTCTGTCATCTGTCTAAAAATCTCTACAACTACGCTAATTTTATTCTAAGAGAGCATTACTTAGCAGGATTTAAGCTCCCTACCCCTTATGATCTTATTAATCGCTTTGTTAAAGAAGACCAGAGAGATTATAGAGCAATGCCAGCCCAGAGTGCCCAGCAGGTAGTACTGCTTTTATCTCAAAACTGGAAGTCTTATTTAAAAGCGATCAAAGCTTATAAAGCTAAACATTCTAAATTCTTTTCTAAACCTAAAATCCCTAAGTTTAAGCCTAAAAAGGGCGTTTCTATCGGTGTTTTTACAAACCAACAAATCTCACTCACGAAAGGACGGATCACTAAAATTAAATTCCCTGCAAGAGCTAATCTTAAACGGCTTATCACTAAGGTTAAAGAGACTTCTAGGCTAAATCGTGGAAGTTGTTTATGAGCAACCCACAAACAAACCACAAGTTCAAGGCGATGGTATTGTGGGCATTGATCTAGGTGTTAATAACTTCGTAACTGCAATAGATAATCAAGCTAGCCCCTTTATTATCAAGGGCGGAGGTGTTAAATCTATCAACCAGTGGTTTAATAAACTTAAAGCCTATTATGCAGCTAAAGCTAAGCAATCTAACAATTCTCTTTGGACTAAAAGACTAGGTGCTTTAACTCTTTGGCGGGATTGTAAGCTAAATGACTTTATGCATAAAGCGAGCACTTATGTGGTGGGGCATTGTTTGAAAAACTCTATCTCTACCATTGTAATAGGTGAGAATGAAGGCTGGAAGCAAAAGATAGGTCTATCTAAAAGAAATAATCAAAACTTTGCTTATATCCCTTATCAATCTTTCCTAGATAAGCTATGCTACAAATGCGAACTTGCTGGCATTAAGCTCATTATTACGGAAGAAAGTTGGACGAGCAAGTGCGATCATTTTGCTAACGAGACTATGCAACACCACGAGCAATATCTAGGTAAACGGGTTAGACGAGGCTTGTTTAGATCTAGCACTGGAAAAACCTTAAATGCTGATGTTAACGGGGCTATTGGTATTCTTAGAAAAGTATTCCCTGAGGCGGTGCAAACCCTAAGGGATAGCGGAGTAGTGTTCACTCCTGTAAAAATCTCGTTGGCGTTCTAGTAACACGATGGGAAAATTTACGAAAAATAACTTAAATATCCTTAAATGGATTATATGGTTTTTTGGACATAACAATGTGGAACTTGTTATGCGCAATCTAGCCAAAAGCGCTATTGCTAATGAGGCTGCTAAGAGCGCGCAACGTAGCCGGCATGTCTAAAGAACACTCCGGGAGCCTTTTTATTGAGCAAGGGTTGTTAGAGCTCTTAGATTTTATTGCCTACATTGAGTGCCAAAGCCGCGCGGTGATCGTAGAGCGCATACTCAAATATTATTTCATGCAACAAAGGAAAAAACATGGGAAAAAAGGGAGTGATCCAAACAAGAAAAAGCGTATGTGGAAAAGCAGCAAATCCGGAGTTTATCAAAATCCGCAAAAAGTTTTTACTAGATATAGCTATGCTAACAAGGTTAAAATACTTTGGGGTAGGGAGTGATTATTTTCATCGCTGAGTTTTTTTAGATAATGGAAGTTAAGTTTTTTGCTATTAGATACAAGTTCCACATCAGCGATTTTAAAAGCCATCTTTACCTCTGAAATACGCATGTTTTTATTCCTTGATAATTAAAAGTTCATGGGATTTTTTAACATGCCCTATATCGCCCCTTTCAAGGCGGTTTTTACCCATTCTTGTTTCTCCTTGTCCCATAGTGTATTGCCAAGAAAGTTCTATAATTTTAAAATCTTTATACGCCTCGCGTACAAAGGAACAATCGTTATAACTCAAAATAAAAGGCCCCGGGCGCTCTTTAAGCAGTTGTGCTAGTTTTTCATGCGCAAAACCATTATGGTGGATGGGGAAATTACGCATCGGATAAATTCCTTTAAACATCTTTGAATCCCCTTCTAAAAAATAAGGCGGGTCTAAATAAGCAAAGTCTGTAGGATAGGCTAATAAGACACTAGCAAAGTCTGCACATGCCACGCGTAAAGAGGGGGCATGGAAATTTTTAAGTTTGAGTAATGCGTTTTCATAGCGTTTTTTATCCGTATAAATCTTACTCATCCAGCCTAAAAACCCGGGTCCATAACTTAAGTTAAAATTAAAATAGTAATCTCTAGCTAGAGTAAGAGGGTCTAGTACGCATTCTTGTTTGTAGTGTGCTTTTAATTCGGCTTTAATGGTGTTATAGACTTCTAAGGAAGGTTCTAGGGCAAGCAAAGCCTTATAAAGACGCTCTTTGTCTTTTAAAAGCACTTGCCAGAAATTAATTAAAATATCAAAAATATCAAAAGCCAATACCTCTAAGCCAAGCTCCATTGCACAGGCAATTTCTACACTGCCCCCACCCATAAAAGGGCTAATTACTCTTTTGACATCTGGCATGTGTTCTAAGATTAACCCAACGGCTAAAGATTTACCCCCACCATAGCGCAAAGGGCTTTTACTGTAGCGTTTGTAGCGTAGTTTTTCTGAATAAAGACTTCTTAAAAATGCGCTCTTTTGCATGGATTAAAAAACACCCCCCATATAAAAATTATAAATACTTGATACGCTCGTAAGGTTTAGGAATATCTATCTCTTGTCCTAATTGCAAAGCTGCATTGAAGCACCAAAACGGGTTTTTTAAAAGCGCACGGGCAAGATAGATCGCATCAGTGGTTTGGCTTCCAATAATTCTTTGTACCATTTTAGGTTCTTCAAGCAAACCACCCCCGATTGTGGGTTTGCCTAGCGCTTCTTTAAGAAATTCTGCTGCTGCGATCTGATAACCCGGATACACTTTAATAGGCGCTTCTACCACCCCCCCACTGCTCACATCTAAAGCATCGTAGAGATGATCAAGGGGCGTAAGAAGTGTGGCTATTTTCTCGGGTGTATTGCCATCTTTATGATAATCTCTAGCTGAAACGCGTAGTAAAAGGGGTAGATCAACTGCGCTGCCAATAGCCTCTAAAACTTCTTGTAGAAAAAGCGCGCGGTTTCTGCCATAAGCATCGGTGCGCTGGTTGCTAAGAGGGGAGAGAAAACTGCTAATGAGATAGCCATGCGCGCCGTGTACTTCTATGGCATCAAAACCTGCTTGTTTGGCTCTTAGGGCTGCTTTTTTAAAATCTGCAATAACAGCCCTGATGTCTTCTTTGTCCATCTCTTTAGGCATGGCATAATGATCATTAAAACGCAAGGCTGAGGGGGCTAAAAGGGTTGTGTTTTTAAGCTCAACTTTTCTACCCGCATGGGCAAGTTGTATGGCTATTTTAGAGCCGTATTGATGGCATTTTTCTACAATGTGGGTTAGACCTTTGATATGCCCTTCTTCATAAATCCCTAAATCACCCTCAGAAATTCTAGCAGAGGCGTTGATTGCGGATGCCTCTACAATAATTAAGCCCACTTGCCCGATAGCACGGCTAATATAATGCTGGGTATGCCACTCATTCACATAACCATCTTGAGCGATGTATTGTACCATCGGGGGCATCACCACACGGTTTTTTAATTCTAAATCTTTAATTTTCCAGGGACTAAATAATTTTATTTTTGTCATTAAAGTTCCTTTCTTTATGGGTTATAAGAGCATAACTTAATCGTTTATGAAAAAATAATAGCTCACGAAAGGTACATTTACTAAATAAGACCCCCTCCTTCCCCCTCATAGGGGCTACATCATGCCACCCATACCTCCCATACCACCCATGCCGCCCATATCAGGTACAGCCGGAGTAGCGGGTTTTTCTTCTTTAACTTCATGCACAGTGGCCTCAGTTGTAAGAAGCAAACTAGAAACAGAAACCGCATTTTGTAAAGCAATGCGGGCTACTTTAAGCGGATCAATAATGCCGGCTTTAAACATGTCCACATATTCGCCATTGCTTGCATTAAAACCAAAATGCGCTTCTTTATGTTTTTCTACTTCATTGACCACCACCCCGCGATCATAACCGGCATTGGCTGCAATTTGGGCTAAAGGGGCTTTAATGGCGCGTTTAATGATTTCATAGCCTACTTTTTCATCTTCTTGTAATTCTAAATGCACTTTTTGGGCTGCACGGATTAAAGCCGCACCCCCGCCAATAACAATGCCTTCTTCAACAGCAGCTTTAGTTGCAGAAAGCGCATCATCTACGCGATCTTTTTTCTCTTTCATTTCTACTTCAGAAGCCGCGCCCACTTTAATCACAGCCACGCCTCCGCTAAGTTTGGCTAGCCTTTCTTGGAGTTTTTCGCGATCATAGTCGCTAGTGGTAGCCTCAATTTGAGTCCTAATTTGAGCAATGCGATCTTTAACCGCATGGGCTTTACCTTTGCCATCTACGATCGTGGTGTTATCTTTATCAATAACAATCCGTGCCGCCACACCTAAATCCTCTACGCTGGCATTTTCTAAGGTTTTGCCCAGTTCCTCAGAAATAACTTCTCCGCCGGTTAAAATAGCAATGTCTTTAAGCATTTCTTTTCTGCGATCGCCAAATCCGGGGGCTTTAACAGCGGCTACATTGAGCACACCTCTAAGTTTATTCACAACCAAAGTTGTAAGCGCCTCGCCCTCAATGTCTTCAGCGATAATTAAAAGAGGTTTGCCCTCCTTCATAGTGCGCTCTAATAGAGGCAAAATATCTTTCATGCTAGAAATTTTCTTATCGGTTAAAAGAATGTAGGCGTTTTCTAGTTGGGTGGTCATCTTTTCAGCATTGGTTACAAAATAAGGGGAGAGATAGCCACGATCAAATTGCATGCCCTCTACCACATCTAATTCATCTTCAATTCCTTTGGCTTCCTCTACGGTGATCACGCCGTCTTTGCCCACTTTTTCCATCGCATCGGCAATGAGCTTGCCAATTTTTTCATCAGAGTTAGCCGAAATAGTGGCTACTTGGGTGATTTCCTCTTTCCCGCCTACTTTTTTACTAGCCTTTTTAAGTTCAGCAATAATAGCCTCGCTGGCTTTATCCATGCCTCGTTTAACTTCAATAGGATTAGCCCCCGCTGTAATGTTGCGCAGACCTTCTTTAAAAATGCTGTAAGCTAGCACGGTAGCAGTTGTAGTGCCATCTCCAGCAGCATCGGCGGTTTTACTAGCCACTTCCTTAACCAGTTGTGCGCCCATATTAGCCACAGGGCAGGATAGCTCAATTTCTTTAGCCACGCTCACACCGTCTTTGGTAATGCTAGGCGCGCCATAGCTTTTTTGAATGAGCACATTGCGCCCGCGGGGGCCCATTGTAACTTTCACCGCGTCGTTGAGTTGCTTTACGCCTTCAAAAAGTTTACTGCGCGCACTGTCTGAAAACTTGATCTCTTTAGTTGCCATGGTTTGTCCTTTTTAAAATTTTAATGTGATAACACCTTTTTTAAGGTGCGTAGAAAAAACTAATGGTTGTGGTGGCTATGGCTCTCGTGCTTATTGCCCTTGTGTTCTCCATGTCCGTTGTGATGTGAATCTACTATGCCTAAAACATCTTCTAAATCCAAAACGATAAATTCTTTATCGCCTAAAACAATCTCGCTACCTTTGTATTTGCCAAAGGCCACTACATCGCCCTCTTTGAGGTATTTATGTTCCTCGCTAACTTTGTGGCTGACAGCCTTCACTACACCCATTTGGGGTTTTTCTTTGGCGTTATCTGGAATGATAATGCCAGAGGGTGTTTTCTTTTCTTCCTCTAGTCTTTCAACTAGCACTCTTTCGCCAAGTGGCTTAAACATGGAAACTCCTTTTTTGCAAAAATTAGCACTTAAAAAATTTAAGTGCCACGATTTTAGCTAAATATTGCCAAAAAGTCAAGACTTTTACTCAAACTAAAATATTTTTATAAATATATCTTAGCCGTATAGACTAAAGATTTATATTACACTCAATATAAATTTTTTGATAACAGCCACTTTGTTTAATCCATTAGTTAAAATCAAAGTTTTATGTGCTACATTCCAAATTATGATCAGCCAGGAGTCTTTAGAACAACTCAAACAAGTAGCAGACATTGTAGAGGTTGTGCAAAGTTACATTGATTTAAAAAAAGTGGGTAGCAATTACCGGGCTATCTGCCCTTTCCATGATGAAAAAACCCCTAGTTTTATGATCAACCCCTCCCGCAATTCCTTTAGGTGTTATGGTTGCTCTAAGGCGGGTAATGCCATCACCTTTGTGATGGAATATGAAAAGTTAGATTTTATAAGCGCGGTGCAAAAGCTAGCCCACATGTTTAATTTGCCCTTAGAATACACTACAGAGCAAAAACAAACCCTGCCCTCCACAGATTTATTAGAAAAAATCGCCCAGTGTTACCAGATTCAACTTAAAAAACACCCTTTGGTTTTGGATTATTTAAAACAAAGAGGGCTTAAAGAGGAGTCTATCAAGACTTTTAATTTAGGGTTTTGTACTCCCCAAAGTGTTTTAGATTTTATAAACCAAGAAAAGCTAGATTATCAGGCGCTACTTAACTTTGGAGTATTAGGCGAAGAGAATGGTAGTTACTTTGTCCGTTTTGGTAAACGGCTTATGTTTCCTATCCATAACCCTAATGGTAAAATGGTGGGCTTTGGCGGGCGGATTTTACAAGATAATCCCGGCACAGCTAAGTACATTAATTCCCCCCAAACCGTGCTGTTTAATAAATCTAAACTACTTTATGGTTACTTCCAAGCCCGCGAGGCTATTTTTAAAACCAAGCAAATTATCCTTACAGAGGGCTATTTAGATGTGATCTTACTCCAGCAGGCTGGCTTTAAAACAGCTGTAGCTACTTTAGGAACGGCTTTAACAGAAACACATATTCCTATTTTAAATCGGGGTGATCCGTCCGTGATCTTGCTTTATGATGGCGATGAAGCGGGATATTTAGCGGCTTTAAGAGCGAGTAAAATCCTCTCTTTGGAGCTTAAAAGAGGGGGTGTGGTGCTTTTAAACAATGCATTAGATCCAGCCGACATGATTGCTCAAGGTAAAAGTGCAGAACTTAAAGCGCTTTTGGATAAACCTATCCCCTTTATTGAATTTGTCCTAAAAGGTCTTGTAAAACCCTATTTTTTAAGCGATGCCTTGCAAAAACAAAAGGCTTTTAAAGAAGTACAAACCTTTTTACATGGCTTGCCTCAAGTGTTGCAGGAGGAATATAGGCCTATGGCAGCCTCTCTTTTAAAACTCCCAAGAAATGCCTTTACTTTGAAAAAAAACTCCCTACCCCGGATGCAAGCAGCAGAACGGCTTATTAAAAATCCGCTTGAGGAGATTTTAATTAAATACATGGCCTTACACCCAGAACTTTTAAAGCAAGCCAAAAATTATATCCACCCTGAAACTTTTGAGCACTGCGCGCAGGAATTTAACACCCTTTGCTTAGGGGAGGAAAGTGCACAAGTTTTAAATATCAAGTTAGATAATCGCCTACCTACCCTTTCTGAGAACTTTGAGCAGGATTTTAAAGCCCAACTTCTTTTATTTATCAAGCGCCATTGTCAAAGAAGAATTGAAGAGACTAATTACCTCAACAAAGAGCTTAACCCGCAAGAAAGGCTAGAAATTCTAGTAAAATGGCGGACTAAATTACAACAGATCAACAAAGGAGAGTTAGTTCAGATATGAAAGCATTAGCCCTTTTTAGCGGAGGATTGGATAGTTTACTCTCTATGCACCTAGTGGCCTCACAGGGAATAGAAGTGATTGCCTTACACTTTAATATTGGCTTTGGAGGCAATAAGGATAAATTAGAATATTTACAAAATGCCACTAAGCAAATTGGGGTAGAATTGTTGCTTTGTGATATCCGCGAGCAGTTTTTTAACGAGGTGTTGTTTAGCCCAAAATATGGTTATGGGAAGTATTTTAACCCTTGTATTGATTGCCATGCCAACATGTTTAAACAGGCCTTTTATAAACTTTTAGAACTCAAAGCAGATTTTGTGATCAGTGGGGAGGTTTTAGGGCAAAGACCTAAGAGTCAGCGCAGGGAAGCTATGGATCAAGTTAAAAAGCTAGTACGCGCCTTTGGAGAACAAAGCTGTTTTGATGCATTGCTTGATCGCAGTGGTCAGGATACAAATAAACCCCAGTTTTTAGATCAACTGCTTTTAAGACCCATGAGCGCTAAACTCTTAGAACCTAGTTTTATGGAAAAACAAGGGTGGGTGGATCGCAACCAACTATTAGATGTACAAGGGCGTAGCCGTGTATACCAGCTTGAGAGGGTGAAAGAACTAGGCTTAAAATATTATGAAAAACCCGGCGGGGGGTGTTTGCTCACCGATTTAAGCGTGAGTCAAAAACTCAAAGATTTACAAGCCCACCGCCAAGCTACTAAGCAAGAAATGGTGGTTCAAGATAGCGTATTAGTCAAGGTAGGCCGTTATATGGTGGTGGGCAATACACGGGTGATTGTGGCTAGAAATGAGATAGAAAATAGCAAACTAGACACACAACACCCCTTAATGGATAAAATAGAGCTACGCAGTTGCAAGGGGCCACTTGGTTTGGTAGAAAAATGTGCCAGTACAGAGGAAAAAATTTTAGCAGCTCAGATTGTGCTTGGCTATGGCAAAAGTACACCTAATCAGGTTTATGAGGTACAAGTAGGCGATCTGGCTTTTGAAGTGTCCCCCTTAAGTCGCAAGAAAGCCCAACAATATTTATTTTTACACTGAAAGGAGCATGGATGCAAGATTTTATTGGTTTAGGGGTGGTGGGCAATTTTGCAGGACACTTAGAACAAGCAGGCGAGTCGGATAATTTTATAAATATCCGCATGAAACATGTAGAAAAAGACGCGCCTAAAGGGCTTTTCCCCTTTTATATTCCGCATGCAAAGGGGTATTTAGGGCGTTATTGTTTGGATAATGAATGGGTGATTTTACCAGATGATTTAAGTCTAAATGCCCAAGCAGAGCCAGAAATCGCGCTAGAGTGTGAGGTGGTGTATAATAAAGAGCAAGAGGTGGAAAAAATTATCCCGCATTATTTCATGGCTTTTAACGATGCCTCAATCCGCAATCTTAAAGCCACTAGACTTTCAGCTAAAAAGAATTTTTCTAGGGCTTCTAAAGGCGTGGGGGCTAGATTACCCATTGATCGTTTTGTTTATGGCGGGGTGTGTAATGATTACTCCATTGCCTCTTTTTTAACACGAGATGGGCAAACCCATATGTATGGCGAAAATTCCAAACTCACTAAATACGAGTACTTTTATGAAAAACTTTTAAACTGGATTGTAGAGATGCTTAATACGCAAGAAGATGTAGGAAGTTTAGAAAATCTTAAAGAGGTGTTAGGCTCTTGTAATTATCCTTCTAAAATGCTAGTGGCCATTGGCGCTACTCCTTATATGCCCTTTGGACAAGAAAACTTTTTAAAACAAGATGATGTGATCACAATCATTGCTTATAACCACCGTCGCTACGGCATTGAAAAACTCTTAGATATGACTGCTTCTAATGAATTGCTCACCAATCCTTTAGCAGACACTTCTATCATACAACAAAAGATCGCCCTAGAGAGTGGCGATTGGCTACCGATTTAGTATTATTTTTAAATAAAGAAAGCACACAATCTTCTATATTTAAAAAATAATTAAGAGAAATTAGCGTAAAATGGCGACTAGATATACATAATGGAGAATGAACATGAAACTAAAAAAGAATCTGGATTTGCACCAGGAATTTAACAAACTGAAGGCTGAGTATTTGCAACAAGAAGCAACTTATGCGACTTATCTAAAAAAGAGTAAGAAACAGCTTTATGGCTGTAAGGATATTTCAGCCCGCTACCAATTTTTTGTTAATCGTTGCCAAGCTTATAAACCCCTCAATGATGTTTACATGAGTTTAAGACTTGTGTCTAAGCGCTGTAAAATTAGCATGCAATCTATCCGTGAGTCCTTTGAAAAATTTCGCCGTACCCATAACAATACCCTCACTTCTATCCGCCGTTACGAAGCCAAAATCCAAAAAATCAAAGAAGGTAAAAGCCCTTCAGATTGGAGTTAAAAAAGTATAAGGGGGGGGCTTTTTCTGGGCACGCATTGCCCTATTATCTGCGCCTCTATCCCTTCATCTTTTAAAATTTGTACGCATTCTTTAGCCTCGTTTTCTTTTAAAGTGGCTAATAACCCCCCAGAGGTTTGGGCATCATAAAAAAGAATCTCGGGTAAAGAGGTGTGGCTTAAAACTTGATTGCTTAAAGCTTTTTGATTGGCTACACTGCCCCCCGGATACACCCCCTGCCTAGCTAATTCTAGCGCCCCTTCTAAAAGTAAAATAGAGGCGCTTTCTATTTCTATAGAGATAGAGGGGTTTAACATTTGGCTTACATGCCCAAGTAATCCAAATCCGGTTACATCTGTGCAAGCGTGTACACTAAATTTTTGCAAAATCTCCATCGCCTTAACATTTAAAGTTGCCATGCTAATAAGAGCATGAGAAGCGTTAGCAATTACCCTTCTTTTTAAAGCGGTGGTGATGATCCCACTGCCTAGAGGTTTAGTTAAAACCAGCACATCGCCTATTTCTGCTGTATTGTTGCGCCAAAGCTCTTTTAAAACCACCCCCGTAACACTCAAACCAAATTTTTGCTCTAAATCGCTTAAACTATGCCCCCCCAAAAGAGAACAGCCACACTCATTTAATTTATCTAAAGAGCCCTGCAAAATTGCCTGTACACTCTCTTTACTCACCCGTTCTTGATCCCAAGCTAAAATACTAAGCGCACTTAAAGCGCGCGCACCCTTAGCAAACACATCGCTTAAAGCGTTGGCGGTGGCTATTTGCCCATATAGGTACGGATCATCTACCACCGGTGGGATCACATCTACACTTTGCACGAGTAAAGATCCCCCAACCTGCAAAGCGCCACAATCATCATTATCGCTAAAATCTAACAATACACCCGGAGCGCGGGGCTGTTTAAGAGGGGCTGTGATTTGTTTGAGATCTGCCAGACCTACCTTAGCCGCTCAACCCGCACAACGCACAAACTGAGTCAATGCCTCCATTTTATCTCCTCAAGAATCCTCATTATCTCACATTTGCCTTAATTTTATACAAATCTTTATCCGGTTAGAATAAACGAAAATTTTATTAAAGGAAAATCGTGTCGCTTTCTAAATGGAAAGAAAAATTTTTACTCACCCTTTATTCATTATTCTAAGAGAATGCCCTTTTTATGAGCGCATTTTAGAAGGAATTGTTACCCATATCCGTGATAAATACGGCAAACTCGTAGATGTGGGGGCTAACATTGGTGATTCGGCTGTGTTTTCTCTGATTAAAGGGGGTTCTTACTTGCTTGTAGAGGGGGCTTTAGAGTATGCTACCTTAATTGAGAACAACTTACGCCATAATGTTAAAAGCCGTCTTTATACAGATGCCAATCCGCCCCGCTTAGTCAAAAGGTACTACACTAAAAATTATGAGGGTCAAGAAGATCAAAGTTTTCTGGTTTATGCTGGATTTTTAGGAGAGGGGGATTTATCAAACTATCAGTTGCAACTCCTAGAAAATGGAAGTGCCAAACTCATCGATCGCAACACAACAACACAACAACACAACAACACACGCTTGATAGCCTCTTAGCAGAATGTGGCTTTGTTCCTAATTTTATTAAGATTGATACCGATGGCTTTGACTTTAAGATACTACGCGGTGCTTATAAGACTCTAAAAGATAATAAACCTGTACTTTTCTTTGAGTGGGATTATGTCCATCTTGCTAATCAATCCGAAGTGGCTTTAAGCATCTTTGCTTTTCTCTCTAATTTGGGCTCAAGTTGGTTATTTTTGATAATTATGGCCATTTGCTCTGTGTACTTTCTACTCAAGATACTTCCAATCTTTCAACTCTCATGGATTACACCAGATATAAGCAAAGATGTATCCCCTACTACGATGTACTGGCCTTGCACAAAGAGAGTCTTTTTGATATTGAAGAGTATAGAAAAACCTACTGGTCTAACCCCTATTTTTACGAAAGACACCCCGATCTTCTCTAAACTATAAAGAGATTAGGGTGTATAAGCAACAAGCAAAATCAAAGTCTAGTTACAGTCAAAATGGATTACCAAACTTATTTTATTTGTAATACAACACACACCAACAACGACACAAGAAGTGCCCTTTTTATTTAAAGCCTTCAAAGTAATTTATCTGACAAATGGCAGTGATTAATCCTTAAGAAGCGTACTTAATTTTTCTAAAACCACTTCAGGGATAGCATCTTGATCAATCTCGGTAAAAAAACTCTGTTTAAAATCAGGAACTATGGCCTGCTTGTTGCACCAAAACTCTGAATCTAAAACCGGAACAGCAAAATCCCCAAATTGTAATTCCTTTTCATGCCTAAAACCTACACTCCAACCATAATTCGTCGCAACATTGCTAATAGGGGCATAAGTTTCAGGTGGCAAGGACTGGCTGCGCTCATCAAATACAAGCCCGCTTACTTTAGAATCTTTATAGGAGCGTAGCCAATCTGCACAATATACAGCGGCATTTTCTATGGTTTCATTTTCAAACTCTTCGCTTGCCCCCACAGCCTTAGCCGTCATCTTAAGTAACTCTAAAGGATTGGGGAGTTGGGTAAGAATATGCATGTGTAGCGTATTTGTAGCGGTATTGATTAAAGAACTTGTGATTTCTCTTAAGCCCTCATCTTGCATAAAGATTTTAAGAGCATAGCCACTACGCTTTTTCTCGCCCATTTTTTCTACTAAATCCTTATTATTTGTGAGTTCTTCCTCTAACATCTTATCAAAACGAAGAACTAAAGCATCTGCTTTAAGCAGGGAGACCACCTGTTTCATGTAATTGCTATAAAGCACAGCATCATGCCATGGGTAGGGCTTGTGTTGCATTAAAACTTTATGGGCATAACTTCTAGCATCTACTACCAGTTTATTTTTACCCTGCTTGAGTACATCTTCAATAAAATTCATTATTTTCCTTTGAGTTCTTTAATAGTGATTATAATCAAGTAGGGATTATACACATATATATCTTATAAGGTTTGCTCTAAAGTGATTCTTTATAGCTTGAGTTTTACAATAGGGTAAGAAATCCCCCCCCTCACTCCCCCATTACACTAACTTAGGTCTTATTCCACCCTCATACTTAATTTCTAATTCCTCTACTCTTTTTTCTAGCTGGGCAATTTTGACCACATGGCGATTGGGCATCACCACTAGAGGAATATCTTTGAGTTTGCCTTTGACGCGTTTTGGTCCATGGTGATCCCAAACAGTGGCCATGAGCTCTTCTGGATTTTCCTCTCCCCAAGAGCCATAGTAGTATAAATCCTTAGGCGGCTCATCTTTAACATGTTTTTTTACAAATTCATCGTAGGGCAAGCCCCTTTTTAAACGCGCTTTTCTCTCATTCTCGCGTTTTTGTTTAGTGGCATGCTCATCTACCACAAAGGTTTCTTTATCCCACACCACCTTATAAATCTCAGAGGCCACATGTTCAGAAATCCTACCCACCTGTAAATCCTCCATGACTAACTCAGGGTCTCTCTCTAAAACATCGCCATAACCCCCGCCACAGCCCTGCGCAATCATATAAAGCTCACCCTCTCGAGACCTGTCAAACTGCAAGCCCATATGATAAGTGGTGTAAACGCCTCCTTCAAATGGGCGCTCATTCATCACCCTCTCCATAGATAGATCAAATTGTTCGGGGTCTTTTTTAACGATTTCAAAAATGTTAATGCCCTTGACCATAGCTAAAGGATAGGTTGCACACCCATAGCCTCCAAACAACCCGCACACACTAGAAAATTTTGCCCCAGAGGTAACCGTCATAAAGCCCCATTCTGGCGTATTGCGCGCCGCAACGATCATCTCATAGCCCATTCCACCACGGAATTTACCAAAGCCTTGGTTGTCGCGCACCACTCTTTTACTCACCAGTTGTAAAAAAGGCACTTCCTCCTCCATTACCTCCTGTTCGCCAATATCTGCCATCGCACAAAACAAGGGGGCTACCGCGTCCTCCCCATCTCTAAAGGCCTTTGCGCCCCCACCCATGCCATTTAAATCCGCACACAAATTCCCCACCTGTTCGCCATGCTGGGTTTCTCCGCCCCATAAAAAGTCATTGATTTGGTTAAACCAAGGCGCGATCACATTGGCGTATTTGGTATACATAGAAAATTGCAATTTAGCATAGGCGATTTGCAGGGCACTAAAGGCTCTAAAGGAGGCTTGTAAATTCTGTCCATTGGGTGCATCATAGGAGCAATCCCCCCAAGTGCCCTCATCTGAGATCACCTCAATAGGAGAAAAAGCCCCTGTACACCTTGGCAAATCAGGCCACCAGTAAGAGAGTACAGCCTGAGAGAAAAAGGCTTTAGTTGAGGCTAGTGGCGAGTTGATAGCGCGGTTGATGATCTCTTTGCCAGAGCCTCTTAAATCCACGGTCATGTGATCGCCCTTGACTGTGATCTTGCATGCAAATTTGATCAAGATATTTTCTTTGAGTGTAGAATCTACAAATTGTTGCACAGTAACCATGCCATCTGGCATTGCCTCAATGCGGCGGCGTACTTCATTTTCCACATCCTCCACCGTCATTCTAATCGCCCCTACAAAGGCATCAACGCCATACTCATCAATCATGCGATCTACAATGTCCATCACCCGGCGCACCGCCCCCATTTTAACCTTGATGTCAGCCAACATTAGCTTTGGATCGCGTGTGGAGTGTTGCAAAAAGGTAAGAAGATCTCTTCTAAGTTTACCCCTCTCTACAATTTTCATGGGAATACCGCGCAAACCATCATCAAAGGGGGTTTCTGAGCCAGAGGGCATTCCACCCGGCTCACACGCACCATTTTCGCCCTCATGGATAGTCGCACCCACCCAAGCGATGATCTCGCCATTTCTAATTACAGGAGTGAGCATGGATTGATCGGTGTTGTGCACACACCCAAAACGCGCATCGTTATGGAAAAACCCATCACCCTCATGGATACCCACGGTGGGTTCGTCCTTCCAGTATTTCATGATGTAGCGGATGGGGTGGTGTAGTACGGCTGAGAAAGCTATCACGCCACGATTAGACATGTAGCACACATCCCCACTAGCTGTATAAACCGCCACGGATAAATCCGCCCACTTAGCCCCCGGGGCCGCACCCATGCTCTCACACATTTCAAAGGCTTCATCTAGTGATCCGCCCAAACGCCTACGGATGCGGTCATAAAGCAGGGGATCACTCCCCTTAGAAAGCACTTGTTCTTCTAAAGATGTGCGTTTGGCAATAGCATGGTGGCGCATAATTTCTGGATCAGGGCCTAAAAACAGCGTGGTTTCATTCATGAAATCATCTACCCACGCTTGCTCCTCAGCACTCAATTCTTTTTTATGAGAGTGCTCATGATGGCTATGGGCATTGGGGTGTTTGTGGGCCTGTACATGGCTTCCTTGAGTTTTTTTATTTGGCATACTTTCTCCTTATTTAGAATTCACTTCGTCTTTTAAAAGCCAAGCAGCACCTTGGGGAGTGGGCTCAACCCGCCAGTTTTTTTCAATCAAATAGGTGGTGCTTTTTGTGGTGATGATAGCAGGCCCATGGATAACATATTCTGCACTCAAAACACTTTCATCATAGATAGGGGTTTCAATGGGCTCTTTTTCATCTACGAAGTGTACTTTGCGCGAGCTTTTAGCGGTGGGCACATGCCTTTTATGATCTGTATAAAGCTCTTTAAAATGCACCACATCAGTTTCAATGAAAGTTGCCACACGCACGGTTTGTACGCGCACACCGGCCTCTGGTGCTTCCACGCCCTTGCCATAGCGTTTAGCATAGACATCTGAGAAGGTGCGGATAGCATGCAAGACATCGCCCACATTGTTAATGCGATTGATATCTAAGACAACTGAAGTAGTTACTCTCTGGTTGCCATAGCGCATATCCATCTCCAAGCGGTGTTTTACATTAGAGATGTCATAACCCTGACGGCGCAAATCCTCCTTACCCCGTCTCTCTAGCTCTTCAATGTACTCATTTATGCGATCGTATTCATCAAAGAGTTTACGCCCAATGGGCTCATAAAGCACAATATAGCCACTGCGCTCATGGATGTGTAAGGGTTTCATGTTGCCAGCCCCTAGAGCGGAGAACACAGAGGCAAAGGGTGGGAATAAAATTTTACTAATGCCTGCATGGTAGGCAATTCCACAGGCATGCAAGGGTCCATTACCCCCATAAGCGACCATGGTAAATTCATCTACATTGCCCCCATTTTTGCGCAACTCCATTTCAATCCCAATGGCCATTTGTTCATCTACAGAGCGCTTAATCACCTTAGCCACTTCAATCACATCTAAATCCAGCGCATCGCATAGTTTATCCTCAATGACAAATTTGGAGCGTTTAGGATTAAGCTTGATCACTCCAGCCGCATAATTATCTGGATCTAAATAGCCTAGTAGCAAATCTGCATCTGTTACGGTAGGATTGAGTCCGCCCCTATCATAACAAGCCGGACCTGGATCAGAGCCTGCGCTCTCTGGTCCGATTTTAATAGCTTGGTGGATGCGATCATAAGTAGCAATAGAACCCCCGCCCGCACCTAGAGTATTAAGATGAATCATGGGCAAAGTTACTAGCCAACGACAAATTACTGGTTGGAAGTCATAGTGCTTGACCCCACCCTTAGGCAAAATACCGATGTCAAAAGAAGTGCCGCCCATATCCATGCACACCACATTACCGATGTCTGTGGTTTCTGAAAGGTGTTGCGAGGCGCTCACGCCACTTACAGGCCCAGAGTGGATAGTTTGCAAACTATCAGTAGAATTGCTTTGAGCCATCCCCCCGCTGTTATGAATCACTAGCATAGGTCTGCCATACCCGCTATCTCTTAAATTAGAGCTCAACTGGCTAAGTGCGTGGAACATGATTTCATACAAAAAAGCATCAATGATTGTGGTGTTGGCGCGTACATATTCGCCCTTGCGCCCAGAGACCTGAGAGCTTAAAATCACAGGAATTGCGCCCAACTCGTGGGCAGGGTATTCCTCTAAAATGGTTTCTAACACCAACTGCTCATGGCTAGGGTTTTCAGTTGCATTAGTGAGCGCAACCACAATAGCCTGCGCGCCATTATCCACCAAATCGCGCACCTGTTTTCTCACATCCTCTTTTTGCAAAGGCACTAAAATTTCACCCACACTATCCACCCTCTCTTTAACGGAGCGAACCATGCGTCTAGGCACAAGGGGATCTGGGCGTTGGGCGTTTGGCATATTGCCTTGTTCGGTAACATCTAAACCCTCACCATAGCCCTTACCACGAGAAAGATGGATGGTGTCCTCAAAGCCATGGGTAACAATCGCGCCCACTCTAGGTCCCTTGCCCTCAATCAGCGCATTTGTGCCCAAAGTGGTGGCATAGCGCACTGAATCTACCTCTTTGAGTACCTGTTCTCTGCTTAGTCCGGCTATTTTGCAGGCATTATCTAGGGCTGCATTAAAGCCTAAAGACAAATTGTGGTGGGTGGTTAGGGATTTAGACTCAATGTACTTCCCATCCCATGCAAAGAAACAATCTGTGAATGTCCCGCCGATGTCTACTGAAATTCTCTTCATAGGCACTCCTTACTTCTTGTCAAATTTAGCGCGTAGATCTGCTTGTGCGTTTTCACCAGGACCATAGTGTATAGAAGTTTCTGGGTCTTTGCCAATTTCTTTCCAACGCCTTTTAAGATCATCAATGTCCCATAACATGTCTATGGTAGGGGGGTAGTTGGGTGGGACATATTCGGTTTCAATTTGAGTCCCACAAGTGGGGCAGTAGTATTCATAAATGCGGCAAAACTTTGGATCGGGTGAAAAGGTGTATTGGTAGCGTTTGGGGTCTAAGATGGGCGGGTGAATCTCTTGGGGATTTCTATCATAAATGAGTGTGCCTTTTTTGTAGGTGTCTCTGGCATTACCAAAGTCATGCCCACAAATACGGCACAGCCATCTCTCAGTATTAAGATCGATCATTAAATATTCTGTCATCGGAACGCGCATGTTTACTCCTTAAGCTTGATCTTGTAAAATTAAATCACCATTATCGGTTACAAATAAACTCCACCCTTCAGGCACTTTAGCGGTGAAAAAAGGGCCTTCTACAATTGCTGGGCCTTCCATATGTGCCCCGGTTTTTTGTTCAACTAAAACCACTACAGGGTTATAGCGTAACCCTCCCTCTTCAAGCACCTCACGGCTATGATCTACCTTAGCTGGGGTTGTGTGTTTGGGCAAACTAGCGCGCAAACTAGGGTGTGAGAGTTCATAGCGCACATTGTAGGCTAAAATGCGTTTTTGATCTTTATCTAGTTGGATTGTATCTTTTAGATCAGAAACGCGGCATTCAGACCCATCAGCATTTTCTATCACCACTTTCCATTCATGCTTACACTCATTATAATCATAGCCCTCTTGAAACATATGCCTTTTAGCCTGTTCGCGCATTTGTTCTTGAATCTTTTCAACTTCAGATTTACTCAAATCTGTAATATCGCGCTCAAAAGTTTGGGCTACATCTGAAAAACTAATCCCATAAGCAGAAAATACCGCAGCCAGTTTAGGCACAATCACGCGTTTAATACCCGCTTTTTTAGCCGCTAAACACGCACTCATAGGCCCTCCACCTCCAAAGGCAGCTAATACGGTGTCTTTTTGTACATGTTTTTTTAAGCACGCCGCTAGCTGTTCTGCATAGGCTTGTTCTAGGGCAAATAAGGCCTTTTGTAAACTCATGCCCAAAGGTTTAGCGATTTTTTCAGTAATGGTAGAAACCGCACGCTCTTTATCCAATCTTTGTTGTCCGTTTAAATAAATATCTGGATCAATCACACCTAAGGCTACATTGACATCAGTAATAGTTGCCTCTGTACCCCCAAAACCAAAACAAGCAGGTCCGGGGGCTGCTCCTACGCTATCAGGCCCTACTGTGATAGCGCCCTTATCATTAACGCGTAGAATAGAACCCCCACCCACACCAAAGGATTTCACATCGCTAAGTTCAAAAGAAATTTGAATGCCTTCTACAGACCCGCGCCGCTCTGTTTTAATTTTATGAGCTTCTACCTCGCCTACATCTGAAGTAGTGCCCCCTACATCTACCATTAAAACATGTTCAAAACCATAGGCTTTAGCTAGGGCTTTTGTACCCTCAATGCCTCCCCTGGGGCCAGAAGAATAGGTTTTCAAAGCCACAGATTTAGCCACCCGTGAAGAGGCCCCGTCATTGCGATAAATTAGTAGGGGATTTTTAACCTTGTGGGCTTTGAGGCGGTGCTCAGCAGAGTATAAAAAGCGCTCCATAGTTGGGTGTAAAAAGCTATTTAAAATGGCTGACCAAATGCGCCTAACGCGGCTGGTATCGTTGGTAAATTCCCAAGAAAATAACACAGGTACAGATCCTAATAAATGTCTAGGAAACTGCAATAAAAACACATGTTTAAAGGCTTTTTCTGTGTCTTTATCCTTAATAGCCACCACTAAGCGTTCCGCTCCCTTATTTGTAAGGGTATTAACCGCAGCCACTAGCTCGCTTTCAATTTTATTAGAATCATGGATGTGTTGTAAAACCACTACACGAGTGCCTACAAGACTATCAAATAAATCTTGTTGGTGGGGGGTTTTGGTAAGATTGGCTGAGAGATGTGTATCATCTGTAATTAGCCCTAGTTTTGGTCCTTTTCGTTCCACTAAAGCGTTAGTGCCTTGCGTAGAAGAGTAGCGGATGAGTTCTGTGCTGTGTAATAACTTAGTAAACCCACCTTCGCCATAAATTTCTTCACTTGCCTTAGTGATGCCTTTAAAAAAACATTCTGACAAATCCACCGGTGTGGTTAGAGTTTTTGTAAAGCGCACTTCTGAACCACTCACCACGCAAATATCAGTCAGCGTTCCGCCATTATCTAAATTGACTAAATACTTCAATGTAACTCCTTGTGTTAAGATTTTTAAAATGCGATGATCTGGCTAATACCTCCTTATGGCAAGGGTACATTTTCTACGCCCTGTGCCAATTCTAAAGTGATAAACTTCCCATTTTTAATTTCAAATACTCCCAAATTGGTGATAACTTTTGAGACGCATTTAGGACCTGTTAAAGGGAGTGTGCATTGTTTGACTAACTTCAAATTGCCTTTTTTATCTGTGTGTTGCATGATCACAATCACTTTTTTAGCACTCGCAACCAAATCCATTGCTCCTCCCATGCCCTTAACCAATTTGCCCGGTATCATCCAGCTAGCCAAATCCCCCTGAGTAGAAACCTCCATTGCCCCTAAAATGGTTAAATCAATGTGCCCCCCTCTAATCATCGCAAAACTCTCTGCTGAGCTAAAATAGCTTGCCCCAACACTCTCTGTAATGGTCTGCTTACCCGCATTGATCAAATCTGCATCGGCTTGCTCTCTTGTAGGAAAAGGCCCCATGCCTAGCATCCCATTTTCACTTTGCAACATCACGCTAATCTCTTTAGGAATGAAGTCTGCGACTAAAGTGGGGATACCAATGCCTAAATTGATAGAATACCCATCCTTAACATCCTCCACTGCCTTTTGTGCCATCTGCTCACGGCTCCAGCCTATATTATTGTGATCCACTTATTCTCCCTTTTTAAGCGTCAATTGTTCAATGCGCTTTTCAAAACTACCCTTGAAAATGCGATCCACATACACCCCAGACACATGGATAAAGTTAGGATCAAGCTCTCCTACCTCAACCACTTCTTCCACTTCTACAACAGTTATTTTAGCTGCCTTAGCCATCATAGGATTAAAATTCATCGCTGTTTTATTAAAGATCAAATTCCCATACACATCTGCCTTTTTAGCCTTGATAAAAGCAAAGTCTGCCTTGAGTGCTCTTTCTAAGATGTAGGTACGCCCCTCAAACTCCTTATGTTCCTTGCCCTCTGCAACAAGAGTTCCCACTCCCGTAGGCGTATAAAAACCCGGGATACCAGCCCCACCCGCACGGATGCGCTCGGCTAAAGTGCCCTGTGGGTTAAATTCTACCTCCATTTCTCCGTCTAAAAATTGCCGCTCAAAGATAGCATTCTCACCCACATAACTAGCAATCATCTTTTTAACCTGCTTGTTTTTTAGGAGTAACCCTAATCCAAAATCATCTACCCCCGCGTTATTAGAAATGCATGTAATGTCCTTGATCCCTGTTTGACTCAAAGCTAGAATGGAATTTTCTGGAATGCCACACAGCCCAAACCCTCCAAACATAATCGTCATGCCATCTTTTACCCCGGCAATTGCCTCCTCAATACTGCTCACTACCTTATTCATGCGCTTCCCTTGATTTAAAGTCGTTGTATAAGCATGGCAACTGCTTCGCCTCCACCAATGCACAAGCAGGCAACACCTAAGTGTTTGTCATGTTTGTGCAATGCGTGTACTAAAGTGGTGAGTAGCCGCGCCCCACTAGCTCCGATGGGATGTCCTAAAGCAATTGCTCCACCATGCACATTAACCTGTTCATCTTTTAAGCCTAATTCTCTTTGGGTCAAAATCCCTACCACAGCAAAAGCCTCGCTAATTTCATACAAATCAATATCGCTAGGTTTCTTATGATTTTTTTCTAAAAGATTTTTGATAGCTGGAGCTGGAGCAACGGGGAAAAGATGGGGATCGTGGCTAAAAGAATTGTAGTCTATAATCTTTGCTAGGGGCTTACTAGAAGTGTCTTTTTCTAGCTCCTTGCTTGCTAATATGAGCATGCTCGCTCCATCGCTAATTTTACTAGCATTAAAGGCAGTGATTGTCCCCTTTTTCTCAAAAGCTGGCTTGAGTTTTAAGGCTTTCTCAAAGTCTACTCTACCCGGTTCCTCATCTACACTAACTAGCACCTCTGCTTTTTTAGTTTTAACAGAAATGGGCACCATTTCCGCATCAAAGGCGTTATTTTCTATGGCCTTAAGGGCTTTTTCATAGCTTTGTTTAGCAAAGGCATCTTGTTCTGCACGGCTCAGCTGGTGATTTTTAGCACAGCCTTCAGCAAAATTACCCATAAAGACATCTTGATAGGCATCCACCAAACCATCTTTAAATAAGCTATCTTCTAATTTAGTATCCCCCATTTTAAACCCACTCCTACTACCCATTAACAAATGCGGGGCTAAACTCATGTTTTCCATTCCCCCCACTAAAGCCACCCGTGATCGCCCTAGAGTAATGCTATCAGCCCCTAGCATCACCGATCGCAGA
The DNA here is from genome assembly GCF_902196135.1 of Helicobacter suis. Taxonomy (GTDB): domain Bacteria; phylum Campylobacterota; class Campylobacteria; order Campylobacterales; family Helicobacteraceae; genus Helicobacter; species Helicobacter suis_A. The sequence goes on from NZ_CABIKE010000005.1 coordinate 37,112, forward strand.
CCCGATCCACAAACCTCATTGACCAACATGCACGCCACAGATTTAGGCAAGCCAGCATGCAAAGCCACCTGTCTAGCTGGGGCTTGTTTGAGTCCGGCACTAATGACATTACCTACAATGCAAGTATCTACTAAATTCGCATCAAATCCGCTTGCACTAAGTGCTTCTTTGGAAACTAAGCTTGCTAGAGTGGTGGCAGGGATGCTAGATAAAGTGCCCCCTAGTGATCCAATGGGTGAACGCTTGGCACCATAGACATAAACCTCTTGCATGTCTGCCTTTCTATAATCAAAGTGTAATATTATAGTATAGAGAGGTAACAAATTTGGTTAATGATGAAAAGTACAGACTATTTTCTGGTTAAGAGTAAAAGCGTGGAGATTTTAGCGGTATTTATTAACCGCAGCATGGCAGGCTTGTATTAACGCTCCTCTCACCCCTCTATCTTCTAGTACGCTTAGACCCTCAATACTCGCTCCTCCTGGGGTACAAATAGCGGTGGTGATGTCTTGGGGGCTTTGTGTGGTTAGTAAAGAGGCAAAGCCTTCAAAGCTTTTTTGTACAAGTCTAAATGCCTGTTTATAAGAAAGCCCTTCTCTAACCCCTGCATCAATAAGGCCTTGGGCTACTAAACTTAAAAAAGCTAAAGAACTCCCATTGGTAGCCATAGAAGCATCTATTAGATATTCTTTATCCACAGCAACAACTGAGCCAAAACATTCTAAAAGGGCTGTTAGTTCTTGGGTTTGTGGGGCATTCATAGGCTCTATGTACATAGTTGTAGCAGACAAACCCATAAAAGCGGCAATATTGGGCATAAAGCGCACAAATGCATTAGCAGTAAGATGTTGTTTAAGTGTTGCAATGCTAACACCGGCTAAGGCGCTTAAAACAGCGTTGGCCACACCGGTGTAGGTGAATTGGTTTAAAGCATGGGGTTTAAGGGTTAAAAAAACCACCATATCCTCTATACAAATGGTGTTACAGGCTTTGAGTTTGATGAAATCCAAACCTTCTTGTTTTAAAAAGGGTTCAATATTAGCAGGATTTCTACCGGCAATTATGATGTTATGTTGCGGGTTTAAGAAAGCGCGCATGCCTTTTAAAATGGCCTGAGTCATGTGGCCATAACCAATAAAGAGTAAATTATTCATGGACGGGCTGCTTTTCTTGGTAAAAGTTAGAAATTTTTTCAGAGATTTGATAGCGGGGGTATTTGGTGCTATCTAAAATAACTTGAGCCATGAGTTGGTGATCAAAATTAAAGACTAGAGGCGCTAGAAAATTAATGGTAGATTCTTTAAGGGGGGTTTTAATGACCATGATGTTGGCGATCAAAATATTTTTGGCTGTATCTAAATTAAGTAGAAGTTGCAAGGCTAGGGGGATTTCAAATTCATAAGCGCGCAGGGCAAAGGGATTAACTAAAGTAAAAGTGGGCGTGGGTGCATCTGTATTACGCAAGCGCATAAAAATCTCATCAATTTTTTCTAAGTCCATTGTATGAACATGTTCAAAACCCAAAATAGGGGATTTTACACTAAAATGCATCCCAGTCCTTGAAATAATTTATGCGCTTGGTTTATTAAGGATTTTACTACAATCCACACCGAAAAATCAATTAGTAACCTATGGGATTTTTGGTATAATGGTGGTTTCTAAGCAAATTAAGGAATGAAATGCGTGTATTTTGGTGTTCACTGGCTTTTACAATCCTGTTTTTAGGGTGTGCTAAAAAGGCTAAAGAATCCATCTATAACCGCCCGGCAATCTTTTGGTATCAGGGTATTTTGCGTGAAATTTTATTCTTAAACTTAGAAACAGCGGATAATTACTACTCGTCTTTACAAAGCGAACATATCAATTCGCCCCTAGTGCCAGATGCCATGATTGCCTTAGGGCAAGCCCATTTGAAAAAGAAAGAGTTTGTATTGGCTGAGTACTATTTTGATGAATATATCAAGAGATTTGGTAATCAAAGTAATATTGATTATTTGAAGTTTTTAAAGTTGCAAGCCCGCTACTATGCCTTTAAAAACCACAGCAAGGATCAAGAATTCATGTCTAATACACTTGGTATGTTAAATGACTTTGTGGACAAATACCCCAATAGCCGCTTTCTTAATCAGGTAGAATACATGCAAGTTAAGTTTATTTTAGGGCAAAATGAGCTTAACCGCGCAATTGCTAATGTGTATCGCAAGCGCCACCAAAAAGAGGGGGTCAAGCGTTACATGGAACGCGTAGATGAGGTTTTAGAAAAAGAAACACATCCCAAGAGATCTTACATGCCTTGGTATGTGGCAATATTTAACTGGTAAGGGTGAAAATGACAGATAAGTTTCCCAGCGTTGTACCTGTAATCATTGAAGAGGATACCTTTATGTATCCTTTCATGATTGCACCTATTTTTATCCATAGTGAAGCTAATATTAAAGCGGCTAATAAAGCAACTCAAGAAAAAAACGATCTTGTCTTTGTAAGTTGTGTGAAAGCCAACCACGATGGCTTAGATCAAAATAAGTTTTATGATGTGGGGGTGATTGGTTCGATTGTGCGCAAAGTGGTTTTACCAGATAATCGCATGAAAATTTTGTTTCAAGGGATTTGTAAAGGAAAAGTGTTGGGCATTGAGTCTCAAGACCCTTTAGAGGCGATGGTAGATGTTATCACTTATAAGGAATATGATACCGATAAAATCAATGCGATGGTTGATATTTTAAAAGAAAAAGTGGCCAATTTAGCCAATATCAGCCAGTTTTTTCCACCGGATTTACTCAAAGCCATTGATGATAATAGCGATCCAAACCGCATTGTTGATTTAGTAGCCTCTGCCTTGCGTCTTAAAAAAGATCAGTCCTATGCTCTTTTTGCTAACGATGATACGGAATGGCGTTTGTTAAATCTCATTGATTTAGTGATGGAGGAGATTAAAACCCAAAAATTACAAAAAGAGATTAAAAGCAAGGTGCATAGCAAAATGGAGCAGGTTAACAAGGAGTATTTCCTTAAAGAACAGCTTAAACAAATCCAAAAAGAACTAGGGATTGATAAGCAACGCGATGAGGAAATCCAAGAATACACCCAAAGACTCAATGCTATCGAGCCTTTTATCACTAAAGAAATACACAAGGAAATTAAAAAACAAATTGAACGACTCAGCCGTATCCACCAAGATAGTTCAGATGTGGGGATTTTGCAAAATTACATTGAATGGGTACTAGATATTCCTTTTGGGCAATATAGCCAAAAAAAGCTCTCCATTAAGGAGGTAGAAAAACAACTCAATATCGATCACTACAGCCTAGAAAAACCCAAAGAGCGCATCGTGGAATATTTTGCCACAATGGAATTATTGCGCTTAAGAAAACAGGAAAATAAGGATATTAAGGGTACGATTTTATGTTTTTATGGCCCGCCTGGTGTGGGTAAAACAAGCTTAGCTAATTCCATCGCGAAGGCCATCGATCGCCCGCTTGTGCGCATCGCCTTAGGAGGGTTAGAAGATGTCAATGAGTTAAGAGGGCACCGGCGTACTTATTTGGGTTCTATGCCCGGGCGCATTGTACAGGGTTTGATTGAGGCTAAAAAGATGGATTGTGTGATGGTTTTAGATGAAATTGATAAGGTAGATAGAAGTATACGAGGCGATCCAGCTAGCGCGCTTTTAGAAATTTTAGATCCAGAACAAAACACCAACTTTAGAGATTACTACACGAATTTTAATGTAGATCTCTCTAAGATCATTTTCATCGCTACGGCTAATGATATTGCTACTATCCCCGCTCCACTGCGCGATCGCTTAGAATTTATTAGTGTCTCTAGCTACACGCCACAGGAAAAAGAACAGATTGCAGCTAACTATCTCATTCCTCAGGAGCTTAAAAAACATGCGCTTAAACCAACTGAGGTGGTGTTTAAACCGGAGGCCATTAAACTTTTGATTGAAAAATACACCCGCGAGGCTGGGGTAAGAGGTTTGCGGCGCACGATTGCTACGATCATGCGCAAATGTGCTAAAAAGATTTTACACACCAAACAAGAAGATGAAAAGAAAAGAGGCAGAAAAATCACAATCACAGAGGAAAATATCCCTGAGTTCTTAGACAAAATTGTTTTTGAGATCGATCCGATAGATAAAGAGGATGCGATAGGAATTGTCAACGGTTTAGCATGGACAAGTGTAGGCGGGGATGTACTAAAAATTGAAGCGATTAAAATCAAAGGCAAGGGTAATTTAAAACTAACAGGGAGTTTAGGCGAGGTGATGAAAGAATCGGCTTATATCGCACATTCTGTGGTTAAATTGCTCTTAGATGAGGAAGTGATCAACGCTAAGAAGAAAAAAGCCAAAGAGAGTAAAATTTATAATCTCTATGATATTCATTTGCATGTACCCGAAGGGGCAACCCCTAAAGATGGCCCTAGTGCGGGTATTACAATGGCTACTAGTATTGCCTCTATCTTGTGTGAGAAAAAGGTACGCTCAGATGTGGCAATGACAGGAGAATTAACTTTAAGCGGGCGGGTACTACCTATTGGTGGGCTTAAAGAAAAACTCATTGCTAGTTTTAAGGCTGGTATTAAAACTGCCTTGATTCCTGAGAAAAACTACAAAAGAGACCTTAAAGATATTCCACAGGAAGTCCAAGATCACATGGAAATTAAAGCGGTGCAGACAATTGAAGATGTTTTAAGCGTTGCTTTGATCAATCATTAATGCAAGTTGGTATTATCGGGCTAGGTTTAATGGGGGGGTCGATGGGGCTAGCCTTGCAGGAGGTGCGCGCACAACTAGGTATCAAGCGCATTTTAGGCTATGATAATAATCCCTTACATGCACAAATGGCGCTTAATCTTGGGCTAGTAGAGGAGTGTGTAGACTTAGTGAGTATTAAGACATGCCAAGTGCTTTTTTTGGCCATTCCTTTAGACGGGATTATTCAAAGCTTGCAACAATTAGAAGTGAATCAAGAAACAACCATTATTGAATTAGGCGGGGCTAAGATGCAAATTATTAAATCTATTCCGCCTAAAATCCGCTCACAGGTTATCACTAGCCACCCTATGTGTGGGACGGAGTTTTATGGTCCAAAGGCTGCGCTAAAAGGGTTATACCGCAATAAAATTGTCATCTTAGTAGATTGTGAGCAAAATAAAGCCAAACACCTAGAACGGGCTAAGGATATTTTTAGCGCCATTGGCATGCAAATGGTAGAAATGGACGCACAAGCTCATGATAGCCATATTTCTTTTGTAAGCCACTTACCCCATGTGATTAGTTATGCATTGGCTAATGTTGTACTCTCTCAAAAAAGCCCACAAACTATTTTATCTTTAGCTGCAGGCGGATTTAAGGACATGAGCAGGCTTTCTAAAAGTTCGCCTATCATGTGGAAAAGCGTGTTTAAACAAAACCAACAGCATATTTTAGAGGCTATGGATATTTTTATTAAAGAGATCAATCACGCTAAATCTATGTTAGAAAAACAAGACTATGAGGCCATGCAAGAGTGGATGGCATGTGCTAACAAATTACAAGAATTCATGTAGGAGTATTATGCAAGCCCAGTTAATGAAACTAGCCATTGAGACCTACAAAATTACCTTGATGATTTCTTTACCCGTTTTGTTAGTGGGTCTAGTGGTGGGGCTACTTGTAAGCATTTTTCAAGCCACCACCCAGATTAATGAGATGACTCTTTCTTTCGTGCCTAAGATTTTAGCCGTGATTGCCGTGATTATTTTAACAATGCCTTGGATGTTAAACATGCTCTTAGACTACACCTCCACCCTTTTTAAACTCATTCCTAAAATTATTTCTTAAAATTTTCCCATGGAAGTGATAGATTTTTCCCGGTATTCTAGTGTCAAGATCGGGAGTAAGGTTAAAGTGAGGGTGATTAGGCAATGTGGGGATTATGCGGGCTTATTCATCATAGGTTTAGCCAATAATCTTTTAGTCTCCTCTAAGGCTAAAGATTTGGCTATGTTAGATACCTGCTTTGATTACATTATAGATTGTGGTTCTTATATAGAAGTGGGCGCACGCACTAGCGCGCAAAAACTCTTTGGTTATTTTAGAGATCATAATTTATATGGGCTAGAATTTTTAGGGGCATTGCCCGGTAGCGTGGGGGGGCTTGTTAAGATGAATGCGGGCATGAAAACTTATGAATTTAAAGATATTTTATTAGAGGCTAATATTAATGGTAAGTGGTTAGGGGTAGAAGAACTGCATTTGACCTATCGTTCTAGCCAGATTGTAGGTGTTATTTTTAAAGTGCGCTTGAAAAAGATCCCGGGTTTTCGTATAGAAGTGCTTAAAGCGTGCATGATCATGCGTAAAAACCACCCTAAAAAGCCTAGTTTTGGGAGTTGTTTTAAAAACCCACCCGGAGATTTTGCGGGGCGATTACTAGAAATGGCTGGGTTAAGAGGTTTTAATTTAGAGCATGTGGGTTTTGCAAACACCCATGCTAACTTTTTAATTAATCTAGGGGGCGCTCACTTTGAGGAAGCCATAAAACTCATTACCTTAGCCAAAGAGCGCGTTTTAAACGCCTTTGGCATCACCTTAGAAGAAGAAGTGTGTATAGTAGGTCTTTAAAATTACCTCTAATTAAGTGTTTCTAATTCCTCAGGCGATAAATCTTGATAAAAACGCTCCAAATGAAAGTCAACGCCTAAATATTGCGTAATTTCTTGAGAGTCCACTAACGCATTTTCTAAACAGCTGGTTGCGCCCGGGGAGGGAGTCATGTTAAAAGTAATGCCCTGATGAGTCATCACCTTTTTTTCGCCTAATTCTAATTTTTTCTTGGTGCGATCCAACACCTGAGGGCGTACTTCACCAAATCCATGTGCATAATGCAAATCGCTTAAAGACAAAGAAGGGATGATCTTACGCGCGTCGTTTAAGAATTTGCGTTTACCGATGTAGGGGATTTCAAAAACCATGTTTTTAAACACATAATTTCTAATATCTTTTTCAGAGAAAAGATCAAAAACAATGCCCAAAACATCTTTATTACAATCCATTTTAAAAAGCTCCCAACTAATTCCCCCAAAGAGACATTTATTGCGCTCTAACTTAGGCATAGCTAAAGCGGTGGGCCCAATGCGGGTTTTTCCTTTAATCACCACATCTGGATCGCCATGCAAAGCAGCAAAGGGGAGTTTAGGGTTTTGCACGGTATAAACCTTACCGCGTAGTAAATCAGGCACAAAGTAAAAACTCCCCGCCACAGGTAAACAACCCAAATCTAAACCATAACCCATAGACTGGGCTAATGGCAAAGAGTAAGAGCCGGCATTGACGAGTACAAATTTAGCATAGACTTCATCAGATTCATGGGAAATAAGCGCCCAATCGCCTAAGCGTTTTTCAATTTTTTTAACCTTGAAGTTAAAGAATACATGGTTTTGAGGCTTAATTTGCATGGCCTCCTCCACAAAGTTTTGGCTTAAAAGAGCAAAATTCATCGCACACCAATCTTTTTCAAACCCACTTCCCACCACATTTTCGGGGCGATCTAGGCCATGATCTTCAACAATCACCTTAGGTTCAATTTCTTTAATTTTAGCCTTATCAAAAAAAGTTAGTCCGGGATAAATTTCTTGGAATTCTTCATGCCGCTTAGCAATAAAGGCACATTCTTTATCGCCCACTCCAATGGCCATTTTCTGTGTTTCAAAGATCACCTTATTTTGCAGCTCTTTATTGAGCGCATAATAGCGCACTTTATAAGCGGCTAATTTAACCTTGCGCGCCTTTTGTGCTGTGTAGTTGGTTTCAATAGAGCCATCATGGATGGTTTGTGAGTTGGCTTTAGCATTAGAGCTAACTTTAGCCAACGCTCCATTTCTTTCTACAATCGCAATTCTTTTAAGATCGGTGTATTGACTTAACACCCAAAAGGCCGCACACCCAGAAACACCACCCCCCACAATCACCACATCAAACTCATTATTCATCGCTTTCCCTTTTACGCAGAATGGCGGATTTTAGCATGTTTTATACCCAAACAATTTAACCATTAGAGACTTTGGGGTGTATCGGGTAAATTAATAGCATAGTTGTATAAATCTGACATGCCCCGTATGCGATCAATGAGTAAATTTGAATGGGCTAATAACCCTTGGTGTTCTTTACCCAATTTAAGGGTTGTGATCACCGCTTTACCAATATTATAGGTGTGTTTTTTAGATAGCCTAGAGACAGAGATAGCCCACACATTATGCGCAACAATGGCTCTTCTGTGGCGTACGCCTAAATAAAGCATGATATGCCCCTTGAGCCAAAGAATGGTAGCAAAGGGGGTTGCATGTTTGATAATATAGGCTTCTTTACTTCTTGCTTTCATATGGCTTAAATCCACCATATTATTTGCATAACGCACCTGAGCAAGGGAATTTCTAGGTAATAAAATACCAAAATTAGCAAAACTATCTCTCATAAAAGCTGAACAATCGCGGTTTTGATTGGCTCCCCCCCAGCCATATTTTTGGCCTAGCATGGTATCAATCACAGCTGCCATCACTCTAGTATTAAGAGGTCTGGGGAAAGTTGTGAATTTTTTAGAGTCCATGTAAGTGGGGATAAGTTTAACAAATCCGTTTGTATCTTTAGCGTAGGTATAAACCCGTGTAAGCATATGGGGTACTTGGGCAAAAATTTCGCCCATGTGTGCATAGCTTACAAAATGTCTATAAGAATCGTATAAGGGGATTTTATCTTGGGTGGGAGTGAGGTAGTTTTTAAAGTTTAAAATTTCTTTGATTGTATTAGGAGTGATGCGGGCTAGATTTTCTACTTTGACCCACCCATAAACAAAACTGCTTTGGATATGTGCGTAGGTTTTAGTGGTGTTGTAATGGGTGATAAGCACCGGCGTACCCGCAAAGATCATGGAATTTTGCCAGCGATCAAAGGGATAATCATCTTTGCTACGGTAATAAGCCATATCTGTAGGCACAGCGCGTACAGAACTATCAGTAACCACAATGGCCTTAATTGCAACGCTAGGATAATGGGCAGTATCCATACTCTTGAAAAGATCTTGCAGGGTTTTTAAATCATAAGGATCTCCTCCCTCTTTATATCCTATTGTATTTAAAGTATCTTGCATCCAAAAAACTTCTTTTTGATCTTGCATGATGGCCATATCCACCCAAGGGGAATACCATTGTTTTAGATAAAGACTTTTAAGTTTTTTTCTAGATGGAGAGGGTAGCGTGTGCTTGGGTAAATAATAAGTGGCCTTTTGGGGGAGTTTAAGCAGATCAAGCAGGGGCTTTTCTTTGGCAGACACGCCCACACATAGCGCTAAAACAAGAAGGATTATTCTAAGCATGGTAGCTAGAAAGCAAGGTTTTTACGCCTAGATCAATCATTTTATAGACCTCTTCTAAATCCTTCTCTTGGGTAAAAGTATAGGGGTCTGGAATATCCACACCACCTAGCCCAAAATCCCCCAGTTTATAGACATGTGAGTGAACAATGTGGAGATCACTTAGGGCTTTAATATTACTAGTATCCATGACAATGATCCAATCATAAGAATTAGCTAGACTTTGCGTGATAGGCTTACTTTTAAAATGGGCGATGTTTATTCCGTGTTTTTGAGCAAGTTTAATAATGGGTGGGTGGGGCGACTGCCCTTGATGAAAAGAGGAGATGCCCGCAGCATCTACTTTTAAATCCAAGCCCTTAACCTTGATAATATGCGTAGCAATGCCCAGAGCCAGCATGGAGCGGCAAATATTGCCCAAGCATAAAAATAAAAGACTCTGGGGCGGGGCTATCATCAAATGCGCAAATAACTTCTAAGCAAACGGCCATACTGAGGACTGCGCAATTTCTTAATCGCGCTGCTTTCAATTTGGCGTACCCGCTCTCTGGTTACATTGAGCTCTTTACCAATTTCCTCTAAAGTGCGATCGCTCTCATCTTCTAACAAACCAAAACGCATGCGAATCACTGACTTTTCGCGTTCATTGAGTTGATCAAGCACGCCATCAATTTGGGCTTTCAGATCTTCGCGCATGATGTGCTCCATAGAACCAACCACATTTTTATCCTCCACAAAATCCCCAAACTTGCCATCATCATCATTACCCACCGGCGATTCTAAACTAATGGGCTCTTTAGTGATTTTAATCACATTTCTCACTTTATCCAAAGGCAAACCCACTTCTTTAGCCACTAAATCCAAATCTGGCTCTTTGCCATTTTCTTGCATGTATTTGCGCATGACTTTATTAATGCGGTTGATAGTGTCTATCATATGGATAGGGATACGGATTGTACGGGCTTGATCGGCAATTGCGCGGCTAATAGCTTGTTTGATCCACCAAGTGGCATAAGTAGAAAACTTGTAGTTTTTCTCATGCTCAAACTTATCTACGGCTTTCATCAGGCCAATATTGCCCTCTTGAATGAGATCTAAAAAGGGTAGCCCGCGTGAAGTGTAGCGTTTAGCAATGCTCACCACCAAGCGCAAATTAGAGCGCGCCATTTTATTTTTAGCCCTATCTGAAATCAATTTACCCCGTTTGATTTGGCTTAAAATCTCTTTTAATTTACTAGGTTCTAAATTAAACCCGTCCTTGCTAGCTTCTTTAGTTTGGAAAAGCTTTTTAATCTCCATATAAACGCCAATCATAGTCGCCTCTGGCATCATCGCAATGATCTCCTCACGGCTCATTGTGGTGATATTTTTGAGGATATTTTTATGGTTTTCAATCAAGCTTTCATTAAATAAAGAGAGCTTATATTCTAGCCGTTTTAATTCCTTTTCAAAACCATCATCGTTTTTAAGCGAGGTTTCCATAGCCTTAACTAGCTCATTGATAAGCTTGCTAGTGGGCCCTAAATCATAAAGCTTTTCTTTAAGAACGCGGCATTTATAAGCTAGAGTTAAGGCATGCAAAAGCGGATCTTCTTGTTCCTCTACGGGTGTGTTTAAAAGTTTAAGCCATTCTTTTTTAGCCTTGTTTAAAGCTTTAAAACTTTCAAGCACTTCTTCTACCCGCTTTTTATCCTTATCAGAAGAGTTTCTTTTAATCTCTGGTGTGTCCTCTTCCTCACTATCCTCTATTTCAACATCTTCATCTTTCTTAGCCATGCTCCCTTCATTATCAAAATTTCTAAATAGCTCTTTTACGCGCCTTTCGCGGTTGATTAAAGCCTCTTTGTAGTTATAGATAAAGTCAATCAAATAGGGCACAGAACAAATGGCATCTAAAATAATATTTTCGCCTAGCTTAATTTGCTTGCTTAAATACACCTCTTCCTCTTTGCTTAGAAGTGGGATTTCACCCATTTCGCGCAAATACATGCGCACAGGGCTATCACTTCTTGACCACTCTGGTAGTTCCTTTTCTTTGATAAAATCTAAGTTTTCCTCTATATCGTATTCCAAGACTTTAGATTTCTTGCGCAAATTTTTATGTTCAAGAGAGGATAAGGAAGTGTGAGCGTACTCAGAGGAGTGGACAAGGGTTTTATGATACTTAGCCACTAGCTCCTTAATTTTTTTGAGCTGAGAGGTAGTGGGGATTTTTTGGATCACATCAATAATGCGTTCATAAGAGACGGTAGAATGGGGTTCTTGGAAAAGTTTTTCTAATTTCTCTTGGGGAGAATTCTGTTTATTAGAGATGTTATTTTTAGTTGCTTTATTAGGGTTTTTGTTTTCCATTTTGGGTATCCTTGAATGTGTTTGCCAAGTTCCTAGTAGGAACCAACTTTGACTAGAAAGAAAAGCTTATTTTATTAAAATCTAACTTATAAAAGAATTAAAAGTATAAAAGAGTGGTGTGCTATAATGGGAACATCTATTAAGTGAGGTGTGTATGTTTGGGATGGGATTTTTTGAGTTGGTGGTGATCGTGGTGGTGGCCATTATCTTTTTAGGGCCTGAAAAATTTCCTCAAGCCATGCTAGACATGGCTAGGTTTTTTAGAGCGGTTAAAAAGGCCCTTAATGAAGCCAAAGAAACCCTAGATAAAGAAATCCACATTGAAGAACTCAAACAAGAATCACTGGAGTATAAAAAGCGCTTTGAGGAAAGCGCTAAACCTCTTATCAATCTCAAACAAGAGCTAGAGGAGGTAAAAGAACTCAAAGAAGTTCAGGATTTTAAAAGCACCCTTACAAGCATTGCTACACAAAATCCATTAGACTCTTTATCTCAAGAAGTAGAGGTAGATGAAAAACCTAAAGTTAGTCTAGAAAAACCCCCTGTAAGTAAGTCCCATGCTTGAGGATCTCAAACCCCACCTAGAGGATCTGCGTAAGCGTTTATTGATCTCTATTGTTGTATTAATTGTGGCATTTGCTCTGTGTTTTCATTTTTGGCAAATTATTTTTGAATGGATCAAGACTTCTTATCAAGGTAAATTAATCCAAATCTCACCCATTGAAGGCATTATGGTGGCTATCAAGGTGAGTTTTTTTGCGGCCTTAACGGTGTCTATGCCTGTTATCTTTTGGCAAATGTGGCTTTTTATAGCTCCCGGGCTTTATAAGAATGAAAAAAAGATGGTACTACCCTTTGTATTTTTTGGGAGCGTGATGTTTGTCGCTGGGGCGTGTTTTTCTTATTATGTGGTTTTTCCCTTTGTAATTCACTATCTAGCCACCTTTGGAAGTGCCATGTTTGAGGCCAATATTTCAGCTTCTAGTTATGTGAGTTTTTTTATGCAACTGATCTTAGGCTTTGGTATCGCGTTTGAATTACCTGTATTAGTCTTTTTTCTAGCCAAAATAGGTTTGATCACTGATGAAAGCCTTAAGGGGTTTTTTAAGTACGCCATTGTGCTTATCTTTGCTATAGCTGCCATTATCACGCCCCCAGATGTGATGAGTCAAATTTTAATGGCTCTGCCTCTCATGGGTCTTTATGGTTTTTCTATCTTAATTGCTAAATGGGTTAATCCTGCCTCCAAAGAAGAAGAAAATGAGCATTCCTAAAGAGTTTCTGCGCGCTAGTTATACCTATCATCTGCCAAAGCATCTTATCGCCTCACACCCAATTAAACCCAAAGAGGAGGCAAAGCTTATGGTCTATGAGCGCACTCAAGATCGCCTCACCCATACCACCTTTGCGCATCTCTTTGAATTTTTCCCTCAAGATGCGTTAGTTGTTTTAAATGATACTAAAGTGATTAAGGCTAGATTATTTGGGCGCAAAAAGAGCGGTCATTTAGTAGAAATTTTAATCCACTACCCCAAAGATGCTTGTTGTTTAGTACAAATCCGGGGCAAGGTACATGTAGGCTTAGTTTTGCAATTAGATCATGGATATTTTTGCCAAGTACTAGAGGTACTTCCAAATGGCATGCGTTTGGTGGGCTTTTTTAAAGAATCCGGGCATTTTTTAGAGTGGGCAGAAGTTTTAGAAATGCTAGAAATCTTAGGGCATATGCCCATTCCCCCTTATCTTAAACGCGCCGATGAAATTAAAGATTTACAGGACTATCAAAGCGTTTTTGCTAAAAATTTAGGGGCTATTGCTGCACCTACGGCGTCTTTACATTTTTCAGAAAGCACTAAGGCGTATTTACTCTCCCACTTTAAGCACGCCTTTTTAACTTTACATGTAGGCGCGGGCACTTTTTTAGGGGTGGAATGTGAGGATATTAGAGAACATGGCATGCATTCTGAATTTGTAGACATTCCTCTAATCACGCAGCAAGCTCTAGATGATGCCCCTTATATTTTATGTATCGGTACAACGACTTTAAGAGCAGTAGAACACTATAAAAGGGGTTTTAAAACGCCTCATTGTGATTTATTCTTGCATGCGGGTAATCCAGTTAAACATGTACAGGCCTTATTAACTAATTTTCATTTGCCCCAATCTAGCTTAATCATGCTAGTAGCCTCCATGTTAGGGCTAGATAAATGTTTAGAACTCTACAAACAGGCAATTAAACACCACTATCGCTTTTACTCCTATGGCGATGGAATGTTGATTTTATGAAACCCACACTAAAGCGCTTTGCGACTTTGCTTTTAGAGTGGAATTGTATACACAATCTAAGCGGAGCTAAGAGTTTAGAGGATATAAAAACACATATTGATGATAGCATTCGGGTTTTAGATTTTATTAAACCCTTTGATACATGTTTAGATATTGGTAGCGGTGCGGGGTTTCCAGCTTTGCCTTTAAGTGTATTTTGCCCCCATGCGCGCTTTATTCTAGTAGAACCTAATATCAAAAAAAGCGCCTTTTTACACCATGTAAAAAACACACTTGCCTTAGATAATTTACAGATTAAACGCGTCCGGATTCAAACACTTAACCCTTTAGAAATTGAAAGAGTAGATTTAATCACCTCTAGGGCTCTAATGCCTACTCAAGATTTACTAGCCTTAGGCATGCCTTTTTTAAAATCCGGTGGGTATTTTTTATTTTATAAGGGTAGCCAACTAGCTAGTGAGATCACCTATAACCCGCATGAATGCTTTGTATATGGCAAACGGGTTTATTTTTACCATAAAGGAAAGCCATGTTGAAATTCTTGCTACTACTCGCCATTGTAGGCGGGGTTGTTTGGTTTTTGCGATCTAAAAAACCCAAAGAAAATAACTCCCAGCAAGTTGAAAATCTTTTAGAATGCGCTCACTGTAAAACCTATATCTCTAGCCGTGAGGCTTTATTTAGCAATGGGCGCGCGTATTGTAGCCAAAGTTGTTTACAAAGAGAGATTTAATGTTAGTTTTTGGCCACCCCAAAATCCCATGCCCGCAGTTTATACAGGTAGAACAAGTAGAGCAAATCGCTAAGATTAGTGCTAAACACTGCATTTATTTTAAAGCCTCCAGCTTGTATGCCTTTGATTTGGCAAATCACTGCACCAAGCAGCAGGTAAAATATGCGGTGGGTATAGAAAATCTTAAAGAATTTGTATGGATGGTAAATTTCAAACCAGCCTATTTAGTGGTTTATAAGAAGCCGGAAAACTACCAAAGCTTAGCAGATGACTATTTATTAGACGCGCGGATTTTATGGGTGATTGATCATGAGGAACAGGTACTTGAGGCGCTTAAAATGAAAATAGATGGGGTGATCTTTAGCCAAATCTTATCATTTAACCCCATAGTTAGCCAAGATATGCTAGAGTGATCGCTTTTTGGAGAGATGTCCGAGCGGTTGAAGGAGCACGCCTGGAACGCGTGTAAGGTGCAAGCCTTCAAGGGTTCGAATCCCTTTCTCTCCGCCATTTCAATCTATTTTCTCCGCTTTTCTTGTTTATTATATTGATAAGACTAAATCACAATAAATAATATTATCTTTGGTAACAATAATACCAATGTTTGTTAGTCAAAAAAGACTAGAATACGCCCCGTTGGTGGTTTACGCCGTCCAATAAATATTTTATATAGAGGAGTTTAGGATGAAACTAACACCTAAAGAGCTGGACAAGTTGATGCTCCACTATGCGGGCGAATTGGCTAAAAAACGCAAAGAAAAAGGCATTAAATTAAACTACACAGAAGCGGTAGCATTAATTAGTGCCCATGTAATGGAGGAAGCCCGCGCAGGTAAAAAAAGCGTGGCAGATTTGATGCAAGAAGGTAGGAATTTGCTTAAAGCAGATGATGTAATGCCCGGTGTTGCCCATATGATTCATGAGGTGGGCATTGAAGCAAATTTTCCCGATGGAACTAAACTTGTTACCATCCACACTCCTGTAGAAGCCGGAAGCGATAAACTCCACCCCGGGGAAGTGATCTTGAAAAACGAAGACATCACTTTGAATGCTGGTAAAGAAGCTATCGAACTCAAAGTGAAAAACAAAGGCGATCGCCCTGTACAAGTAGGCTCTCACTTCCATTTCTTTGAAGTCAATAAACTGCTAGACTTTGATCGCGAAAAAGCTTATGGCAAACGACTTGACATCGCCTCTGGTACAGCTGTGCGCTTTGAACCTGGCGAAGAAAAAACCGTGCATTTGATTGATGTAGGCGGCAATAAACGCATCTATGGCTTTAACGCTCTTGTAGACAGACAAGCCGATTGCGATGGCAAAAAACTAGCCCTCAAACGCGCAAAAGCAAAACATTTTGGCACTGTTAACTGCGGTTGCGATCACGAAAATAAATAAGGAAAGGACAAGCGATGAAAAAAATCTCTAGAAAAGAATATGTTTCTATGTATGGCCCCACTACAGGCGATAAAGTCAGACTAGGCGATACAGATCTGATTTTAGAAGTAGAATGTGATTGCACCACTTATGGCGAAGAAATTAAATTTGGGGGCGGGAAAACTATCCGTGATGGGATGGGCCAAACCAACAGCCCCAGCAGCCATGAGTTAGATTTAGTGATTACTAACGCCCTAATTGTAGACTACACCGGGATTTATAAAGCTGACATTGGCATTAAAGATGGCAAAATCCATGGCATTGGTAAAGCCGGCAATAAAGACATTCAAGACGGCGTTTGCGATCGCCTTTGTGTGGGCCCTGCTACAGAAGCACTAGCTGGTGAGGGTTTAATTGTTACAGCCGGCGGGATTGATACCCACATTCACTTTATTTCTCCACAACAAATCCCCACCGCTTTTGCTAGCGGCATTACAACCATGCTTGGAGGCGGAACAGGCCCTGCTGATGGTACTAATGCGACAACTATCACTCCAGGCCACTGGAATTTAAAAGAAATGCTCCGCGCTTCTGAAGAATACGCCATGAATTTAGGCTACATGGGTAAAGGTAATGTTTCTTATGAACCCTCTTTAGTTGAACAACTTGAAGCTGGCGCTATTGGCTTTAAAATCCATGAAGACTGGGGCAGCACACCTTCAGCTATCCACCATGCTCTTAAAATTGCTGATGAGTATGATGTACAAGTGGCTATCCACACCGATACTCTTAATGAAGCTGGTTGTGTAGAAGACACTTTAGAAGCCATTGCAGGCCGCACTATCCACACTTTCCACACAGAAGGCGCAGGCGGTGGGCACGCTCCAGATGTGATTAAAATGGCTGGAGCTTATAATGTTCTACCTGCCTCTACTAACCCCACTATCCCCTTTACCAAAAATACCGAAGCCGAACACATGGATATGTTAATGGTTTGCCACCACTTGGATAAAAACATTAAAGAGGATGTGGAATTTGCTGACTCTAGGATTCGCCCCCAAACTATCGCCGCAGAAGATAAACTCCATGACATGGGCATTTTCTCCATTACAAGCTCTGACTCTCAAGCTATGGGGCGTGTGGGTGAAGTGATTACCCGCACTTGGCAAACTGCGGATAAAAACAAAAAAGAATTTGGTCGCTTGAAGGAAGAAACAGGCGATAACGACAATTTCCGCATCAAACGATACATCTCCAAATACACCATTAACCCCGCTATCGCGCATGGTATTTCTGAATATGTGGGTTCTGTAGAAGTGGGCAAATTTGCAGATTTGGTACTTTGGAGTCCTGCTTTCTTTGGCATTAAACCTAACATGATTATCAAAGGCGGCATGATCGCACTCTCTCAAATGGGTGATGCCAACGCTTCTATTCCTACTCCCCAACCCGTTTACTACCGCGAAATGTTTGGCCACCACGGTAAAGCCAAATTTGATACCAACATCACTTTTGTGTCTCAAGTGGCTTATGAAAACGGCATTAAACATGAACTTGGCTTACAAAGAAAAGTATTGCCTGTGAAAAACTGCCGCAATATCACTAAAAAAGACCTCAAATTCAATGATGTAACCGCTCACATTGAGGTCAATCCTGAAACCTACAAAGTCAAAGTAGACGGGCAGGAAGTTACTTCTAAAGCTGCTGATAAAATTAGCTTAGCTCAACTCTACAACTTGTTCTAGTTTCTTGGTTTTTTAGTCCCCGTAAGAAGGGGGCTTTTGTGCCCAACTCTTGCGTTTAAATGGGGTTTAAAAACCCTGTGTTTTGTGCTAACTTAAAAGGGTGGGGGGTTTACTTTCTTAGTTTATAATGGGAGTTACAGAGGATTCTTCCGTTTTAAACGGCAAAATCTCTAGTTTGTTCAAAGGATAGGAATGCTAGGACTTGTGTTATTGTATGTTGCGATCGTTTTGATCAGCAATGGTGTGTGCGGGCTTACTGGCGTGGATCCCAAAAGTAAAGCCGTCATGAACTACTTTGTAGGTGGGATCTCTATTGTTTGTAATATAGTGGCTATTGTTTATTCCACTTTCCACTCCGCTCCACTTGTAGCCGGACCAGAAGATATACAACAAGTATCACAGCACTTAATTAACTTCTATGGTCCTGCTACTGGTTTGTTATTCGGTGTTACTTACTTGTATGCAGCCATTAACAATACCTTTAATTTAGACTGGCGTCCTTATGGGTGGTACTGCTTGTTTGTAACCATCAATACAATTCCTGCCGCCATTCTATCCCACTATTCTGATGCGCTTGAAGCCCACCGCTTTTTAGGCATTACTGAGGGTGATTGGTGGGCCTTTATCTGGTTGGCTTGGGGTGTGCTCTGGTTAACTGGTTGGATTGAGGAAGTGGCTAAAATTAAATTGGGTAATTTTGTCCCTTGGCTTGCTATCATTGAGGGGATTATAACCGCTTGGCTTCCTGCTTGGCTTCTCTTTATTGAGCACTGGGTATAAGAAGGCTAGCTTTGCTAGTAGAAACCATTTTAGGCAATATCCATAAGAGAGATTGCTCTAAAGGGCTGGATTTTGTGGATCTAGAATGGTTTGATAGCCAAAAACGCATGGGGCGCTTTATCTCAAGGGGAGGGGTGGAAGTGGTGATGAAACTTAATAACCCTTCTAAAGCGGGTTTGTACGATGGGGATATTTTATTTGAAGACACCTATAAGATTATCGCCATTAACATTCTCCCCACAGAGGTACTTTGCGCCTACGCTTCTAATACGGATGAAGTGGCTAGAATTTGCTATGAAGTGGGTAACCGCCACGCTTCTCTTTATTATGGGGATCAACCTTTGAGTTTTAAAACTCCATTTGAAAAGCCCATGCAAGTACTATTTGAAAAATTGGGTGTTAAACATGGCGTTTTAAAAAGCAAATTAGATGCCTCTAAACGCATTTCTGTAAGTACTCCCCATGCTAATCCCTTAGATATTAAACCTATGAAGTTTATAAACAGCGCAGATTTGCAAATTGTGATCAAAAAATAGGACAGCCATGCACGCGGATTTTTTATTGCTCCAGATCAATGATGCCATGTTTCCCATTGGCAGTTACACCCACTCTTTCGGGCTAGAAACCTATATCCAACAAAAAGAAGTTAAAGACAAACAGAGCGCGCTTGCTTATTTACAGGCTAATCTCTCTACCCAATTTTTATACACCGAACTTTTAAGCCTCAAACTAGTTTATACGCATGCCAAAGAAGGAGAACAGCATACAGAACCCCATTTAGGGCATATTTTAGATATTGAGGAGCGCGTGTGCTTAGCCACACCTCCCTTAGAATTGCGCCAAGCCAACCAAAAACTAGGTAGCCGCTTTTTAAAAACGCTTTTGGTTTTAGATTTGCCCTTTAGCCCCTTTTTTAAAGCCTATGCTAAAGCCACTACAACCCCCACGCATGCTAGCAGTTACGGGGTTTTTTGTGCTTCTATGGGATTTGATTTAGAAGTTAGTTTAAAACATTATCTTTACGCCCAAAGTTCTAACATGGTGATTAATTGCGTTAAAACCATTCCCTTAGCCCAAAACGACGGCCAACGCATTTTACTTGCCTTGCAAGAGAGCTTTAAAGATATTTTAAATACTTTGCAATCTTTAGATATTTCACATCTATGCGCGGCTAGTGTTCTTAATGATATTAGAGCCATGCAACATGAAGATTTATACTCTAGACTTTATATGTCTTAATCTCTACATTTCAAAGGAATAACATGGTTAAAATTGGTGTTTGTGGGCCTGTGGGTAGTGGGAAAACAGCCTTAATTGAGGCGCTTACCCGCGCGATGAGTACAGATTATAGTATCGGGGTGGTTACTAATGATATTTATACCAAAGAGGATGCTGAATTTTTATGTAAAAATTCGGTCATGCCAAGAGAGCGCATTATCGGGGTAGAGACCGGAGGTTGCCCACACACCGCTATTAGAGAAGATGCCTCCATGAATTTAGAAGCAGTAGAGGAGTTGCATCATAAATTCCCGGATATTCAATTGATGTTTATTGAAAGCGGAGGGGATAATCTTTCTACCACCTTTAACCCCGAACTAGCAGACTTTACAATCTTTGTTATTGATGTGGCTGAGGGGGATAAAATCCCAAGAAAAGGCGGGCCGGGCATTACGCGATCTGATCTACTCATCATTAATAAAATTGATCTAGCGCCCTATGTAGGGGCTGATTTGGGTGTGATGGATCGCGACTCTAAAAAAATGCGCGGAGAAAAACCTTTTTTATTTACCAATATCCGCAATAAAGAGGGCTTAGATCGCGTCATAGGCTGGATTAAAAAATACGCGCTTTTAGAAGATTAAAATGGAGCAAATAAGCAGTTATCCACAAGAATCAAAACTCTATCTGAAAACCAAGATAGGGCAGAATGGCCGTTGTATCATTGAGGATAATTATTTCACCCCCCCCTTTAAGCTCATGCCTCCCTTTTATGAGGGAAATCGCGCAGAAATTATACTTATTGCGGTGAGTCCGGGAATGCTTAAGGGGGATGCGCATGATATTAAAATAGAGGTAGGCGAGCACTGCCAACTTAAGCTCTCTAGCCAAAGCTTTGAAAAAATCCAAGATACAGAAGATGGCTATGCAAGCCGTTATACCCAAATCCAAGTAAAGCCCCATGCCTTTTTAGATTTCTCTCCCCTACCTCTTATTCCTTTCAAAAACGCGCATTTTCAAAACCACAGCTCTATTATCTTGCACCCTGACTCACAACTGCTTTATAGCGAAATCATCACCGCCGGGCGCATCGCCCATGGCGAAACTTTTGCCTTCAAACGCCTACACTCTACGCTTAATATCTCTTATCAAGAAAATAGCACTACAAGACCTCTTTTTTTAGATAATACCCTGTTAGAGCCCGCGTACATGGATTTAAAAAACCCTTGCATGTTTGGAGGCTTTACCCATTATCTTAATGCCATTCTTTTTACCAAAAGCCTGTCCCTAGAAGATATCAAAACACTCATTGAGCAATCTAAGCTTAATGCGGGGGTGAGTACACTACCTGTAAGACTACCAGAAGGCTATACCAGCCTCTGTATCAAAGCCCTAGCCTGTGGCTCAGAACCCTTATTAAACCTGCGTAAGGCAATATCCCAACTGCTTTTAGTGAATTAAACCAACGGGTTATTTTGTTGGTAAGCAAAATTGCGCGTCCCATTCTGGGAATGTGCTACAAAATTTGCTAGTGTCTAAGCGTTTGTCTTTATCAGCAACATTATAAACACCGCTTTTATCACTTTTTACTGCTAGAAATGCGGCAAACACGGCAGCATCAACATGGAGGGAGGGGGCAAATTCTACAGGCGCTTTGTAGCCAGAGTCTGCGCCATAAAGCCAGCCATTGCGCAAGATAATGGCCGTATCAAACTTGCCATTAAGCACTTGTTGTTCAAGGCTATAAACAGCTTGAGCCGTTTGGCCATAAACCGGATCATTAAAATCAAGCAATGGGGATTCTTCTGTGTGGGGTTGGTTACTTGGAGCATAGACAAAAGCAATACTTTGTGCGATAAATTTTTTGGCGTTGGCTTTTTCTGCTGCACGCACGAGATTGCGCGTACCCTCATCACGGATACGGGCGTTGCGCACTAAAGCCTCTGGCATTTTATCAGCAGGCAAGCCATCTGGCAGGTCTGTAAGTTGGTGGATAACAATCTCAGGCTGTATTGCCATAATAGCCTGCTCTAGTGTGTCTATATCAAATACATCTACAACAACAGGTTTTACACCAATGCCAACAAGGCTATCAACTTTTGTAGTTAAACGGGTTGTGCCAAATACGGGATAGCCAGCCTCCACTAACATTTTTGCCAACGGATAACCAATAACACCGCTTGCACCTGCTAAAAAAATAGTCTTGTCTGAAAACTCTTTTTTCCGGAACATAGCAAACCTTTAGTGTTTGATATACTCCTCGCGCTCTTAAGCTAGAGGATTGAGCGACAAATTTAGCATGCGCCTTAAACCCGCTTAACTTAAACTTGCGGGCTTATAGCGTAGTTTGTAACTTCTCTAGTTGAGTCTTAAACTTTAAGCTTTTCTAAATACTCCCCAGTTTGGGTATTAACTTTAATGACTTCCCCCTCTAACACATGAAAGGGTACTTGCACCACTGCCCCGGTTTCTAGAGTTGCGGGTTTTTTGCTTGCGCTGGAGGTATCCCCTCTAAAATTAGGCGGAGTTTGCGTGATTTTCAACGCCACCACCTGAGCCACTTCTACCGAAATAGCCTTTTCATTATGAAAAAGCACATCTACCTGCGAACCTTCTAACATCCACTTAGGCGCTTCACCCACTTGATCGCTACTTAACCCAATCTGCTCATAACTTTCTGTATCCATGAACTGATAAGCCGACCCGTCAAAATAGAGAAACTGCATGGGTTTTTGCAATAAATTAGGCTCTTCGCATTTATCCCCCGCGTGGAAAGTTTTTTCTATCACTTTGCCATCTAAAAAAGATTTAATTTTAGCCCGTACAAAGGCCGCTCCCTTGCCCGGTTTGACATGTTGGTACTCTACAATGCGATAAGGCACGCCTTGTATCTCAATTTTTAGATTTTTTTTAAGTTCACCCATTCCAATGGCCATGCATTCTCCTTAAATTTTATGCGCACTACCTAAAATCTGCATGCGCTCCACAATCACAGCTTTTACCGCTTCAATCCCCGGATTAAAATACTTGCGTAAATCAAACTCGCTAGGGTTTTCCTGCGCCATTTTGCGCACCTGAGCGATGAAGGCTATGCGCAAATCTGTATCAATGTTAACTTTATTCACTCCGCCTTGAATAGCCTCCTTAATAAAGCTAAAGGGCACACCCTTACTCCCCTTTAAATCCCCACCAGTAGCTAAAAAAGCCTGCCTTACACCCTCAGGAATAGAACTTGCCCCGTGTAGCACAAGCGGGATATTGGTGCGCTTTTTGACCTCTACTAGCCGATCAAAATCCAATTTAGGCTCGCCTTTGAATTTAAACGCCCCATGGCTAGTGCCAATGGCTGGAGCTAAATAATCCACATGGCTTTTTTGGACAAATTCTTCGGCCTCATTGGGGTTAACTAACACCGCTTCTTTTTCATCTACTGAAATATTATCCTCTATGCCCATTAAACGGCCTAATTCTGCTTCTACGCTTACCCCATGCGCGTGGGCGTATTCTACAACCTGTGTGGTGAGTTCTAAATTTTCTTTAAAAGGGTGGTGGGAGGCATCAATCATAACAGAGGTAAAGCCCGCATCTACTGCCTTTTTACAGCTCTCAAAGCTAGTTCCATGATCTAAATGCAAAGCCACAGGGATTTGCGGGTAGCGTTTAGACATGGTGTGTACTAGACTTAAAACCATGTCTATTCCTAAATACTTGATCGCCCCCTCGCTAGCCTGCACGATCAAAGGCGATTGAGCGCTATTGGCTGCCTCAAAAATAGCCCGTAACATCTCTACATTGACAAAATTAAACGCCCCTACTCCATAGCCTTCTTTATGGGCTTTGCTAAGAATTTCACTTCCCTTCACTAGCATTTAAAATCCCTCTTAATCTTGGACAATATTAATCCGCACATTTTTACGCAATTTTTCTAATTCCCCTTTGACATATTCTTGGAATTGGTGTTCTTTAAGAATGCCGATAATGGTTTGTCTAGCCTGTTCAAAGGTAGGCGTTTTGGGCTCGTTTTTACTCATCAGATAGATAACATGGTAGCCAAACTCTGTTTTGACGGGGATTTTGGTGTAGCTACCGGGTTTGAGAGCAAAAACAGCATTAGAAAACTCAGGCGCCATTTGGTTTTTTTGGAATTTACCTAAATCCCCCCCATTTTTGGAGTTTTTCGTATTAGGATCAATAGATTCGCGGTTAGCAATTTCAATAAACTCTTTTTCTATACGGGTTTTAGGGGTTTTATTAAGCTCAGAGATCACCCGTTTAGCATCGGCCTCTGTTTTGACAAGAATATGTCTTGCTTGGGCTTCTTGTTGGACAAATTGCGCCTTATTGGCTTGGTAATATTTCCTGAGTTGATCTTCTGGAATATCCTCTTTGCCAATTGCCTCCGCCTGATGTTTAGCCCAAATTTCTACAAGGAGCTGTTTTTTATAGCCAGCCATTCTTTTAGCAAATTCTGCTGTATCATCTAATTTTTCTTTTTTAGCTTCTCTTTCAATCAATAGATTATTAATTGCTTGTTCAAGCAAGGCTTTTTTTTGTTCGGGTTTAAGTTTATTGAAGTCAAAATTTGGGTTGCGTTGTTTGATCACATCAAAATCATTTTCTGTAATGCTCACCACATCGGGTTTTTCAGGCCTACTATGTCTTCCATGTCTGCCTTTCTTTTTAGTTGTTTGTGTATCCGGGAAAGTTACCGTGGCTAAAGTTTTAGCCCCAACAATCCCTACACTAAGAATACCCGTTAATACAAAACCCACAAAGCTTTTTTTAACCATAAAGTTCTCCAAAGTATTGTAAAATGAGACCTCGCATGTGCAAGGTATGAAGAGGGCATTCTAGCATGCTAAACTTAATAAAAGCCATGTAATTAAAGAAAGAGGAAGTATGAACACACCACTACAAACGATTAAACAAAGCTGGAAAGATTTTTTAAGCTGGAAGATGTTGGCCCTTAATTTAGGCCCTGTTGTACTTGGTCTACTCTTTTGGGGTATTTTGCTCTTTTATTTTGGGGGAAACTTGGTACGCATCTTAGAGGGTTTTTTGCCCACTAGTTGGTATCAATACGCCCACACCAGTGGTTTACTACCCGCCTTGTTCTTGCTTGCTTTTAAACTTTTTGCCTATGTTTTACTCGTGCTTTTAGTGCTGGTTTTAAGTTTAGTGGGTAATCTTTTTATCTCTCTTTTTTATACCCCCCTTGTAATTGCCTCTTTACACAAACGCTATTACAGCGATCTAGCCTTAGAAAATTTTGGGGATTTGAGCCGCAATATCCAGCATTTTTTAAAACAGCTAGCTTATTTATGTTTGTTTTTGGTGGTGTGCATTCCGCTTTATTTTATCCCTTTTATTGGGGTGTTTATCTCGCTTATCCCCCACTACTTCTTTTTTAAAAATACCCTACTTTTTGATGTGGGAAGCTCTATTTACAACGAACGAACCTACCAAAAAATCCTCATAGACTACAAGGTGATTAACCACAAGATCGCCATTGCAGCCTACCTTTTCTCTCTTATCCCTGTTTTTAATTTCTTTGCTACTTTGCTCCAAACCATCATTCTAGCCCGCCACTTTTTAGAAATTAAGGCTCATAAAGCTTAGCTAAAAAACTTGGCTAGCCCCCAGCCTAAGGCCACGCATAAAAAGCCTAAAAGGTTACTCCCTAAAACATACACAAGAGCTTCTAAAAGAGCCTGTTTTTGCAACAATTTAAGCGTGTCTAGCCCAAAGGAGGAGAAAGTCGTAAAACCCCCTAAAACACCGGTAATTAAAAGCGCGCTCATTTTATCACCAAGCAAAGATTTAGCGGCTAAATGCCCTAAAAAGCCAATCACAAAACAACCGATGAGATTGACGCTAAAAGTGCCAAGAGGGAAACTCTCCCAGATTAAAAAACGCGTAGGCATCATTTTACCCACAAAGTAGCGCAAAGAAGCACCAATAGCCCCGCCTAAAGCAACCCAAAAAACCAGCATTTAAACTCCTTGTTTTTTTAATCTTAATACAAAATCAGAGGGTTTTAGCCAATGTAATACAATCCTGCAAGCGGGGTTTTGGGCTTACAAGGGCGTGGATATTTGGCCCAAAAGTTTTAAAGGTACTCTCTCCTAAGGCAATAGCAGTATAGGAATGATCCCAGCTAAAGCAATGACAAAAGATTTTATAGGCACTAGGCGCGCTAAAGATCAGCACAGAATGAGGCTTTGGTTTATCTGTGAGTTTAAGGGGTTTGTTTTCATAGACAATTAAAGAGGGCAAATGATTAAAAACAGAAGAGGCCACCTCTTTAGCGCGTACAAAAAGGGTATTTTTGGGGAGGGTGATTTCTTGAGCCAAATCTTTAGCATGGCCACCTTGACCCACAAACGCCACGCAAAAGCCTAAATCTTTGGCAACTTGAGCGCTTTTTTCTGCTAAGACAAAAACAGGGAGAGTTTTTAGAAAATCAAGTGCTTTTGTTTCTAAAGAATGTGTGAGAGCTAGGGGGGCGTGTTTGGAGGTAAAAAGCAAAGCCTGCATATTTTGAATAAAAAGAGGCGGGCTAAGAGCAGAGCTTAAAAAACCCTCTTTGTAGACAAGAGGCAAGTAAATAATTTCACTACAAATTAAATTAGAGATAGCCACATCGCCTACATAGGGGGTTATTCCCACCACTACAATAGGGCGCATTAGCCCTCCACCACCTCCAAGCCAAAAGCCTTAAAATCCTCAAAATTAGCCTTAAGAAAATAAATATTTTCTACCCCCGCGCTGTGTAATAGATCTGCATATCTTGCAGCCGTGTTTCCATGCCAGCATTGCAATAAAATTTTTGTCTTTGGGGAGGAGAGGGCAAAATCTTTAATGGCCTCTAAATCCTCTAAATTTTTGGCCTCTTTGAGGTGTGCCTCTTGGTAAGATTTTGCATCGCGGATGTCTAAAATGCAATAATCCTTAGGGTTAAAATCTTGCAAATCCACGCAGTAGTTAGCCTCTTTTATCATAATTTTCCTTATTTAGTGAAGTGGCGCGCATTGTAGCATAAAAGGGTTTTATTCTACCGGCTAAAATAGGATTTTTGCCAAAAAATTATCCAAATTGAGAATGTTAGCACACCCATAGATGAGAGCCAAAGTGTGCTAAAAGTGGTAAAATATTTTCCCATATCAAAATAAAGGTTAACCATGCAAGAGAACTACGCTAAATTTTATGAAGAAGCCCAACAATTCTTAGGCGATCGAATCTATAAAGACTATCTGCGCCGCCTAGTTTATGGCACAGATGCCTCATGTTATCACTACATCCCCCAGATAGTGATTAAAGCCCTTAATGAAACAGAGATCATTAAGATTTATGCTTTGGCTCAAAAATATAAAACCCCTCTTACTTTCAGAGCAGCGGGTAGCTCTTTATCAGGGCAAAGTTGTTCTGAGGGAGTGTTAGTAATGGCTAGTTTAGGCTGGCAAGAAATTAAGCCAAATGGTGAGAGTATCCGTTTGGGTTGTGGCGTGATTGGTGCACAAGCTAACTATGCGCTTAAACAAAGCCAGCAAAAAATCGGACCCGATCCAGCCACGATTGCTACAGCGATGATAGGGGGGATTTTAGCCAATAATGCTAGCGGTATGTGTTGTGGGGTTAAACAGAATAGCTATCAAACCCTTAAATCTATCCGTGTGATTTTAAGCGATGGCACGCTTTTAGACACTTCTGATAGCGCTAGTGTAGAAAATTTTAGAAAAAGCCATGCCAAACTCTTAGAAGGTCTTTTAAATTTGCGCCAAGAAATTTTAGACGATGCAGAATTGCACGCTTTAATCCACAAAAAATACCAAATTAAAAACACCACCGGTTATGGCCTTAACTCTTTGATTGATTTTGAAGACCCCATTGATATTTTAAGCCATTTATTCATTGGATCGGAGGGGACTTTAGGCTTTATTGCCTCTTGTGAACTTGTTTGTGTACCGGATTTACCCTATAAAACTTGTTTGTTACTCTTTTATGAAACTTTAGGATTAGCTATAGATGGGGTGCGCATTCTAGCACAAAATGCGGATAAAATCAGCTCAGCTGAGGTGATGGATTTTGCGTGTTTAGCTTGTGTACAAGGGCATGAGGGCATGCCAGAAGTGCTCCAAGAAATTAAACCCGGCTATGCCTGTATTTTGGTGCAATTAGAGCACAAAGACCCTAAAATTTTAAACAAAAACACCAAAGCCACCCTCAAGGCACTAGCTAGCGCCCCTACGATTTTACCCATAGCCCAAAGTTCTGATGAGAGCGAATATAGCAAGTGGTGGAAAATCCGTAAAAGTATGTTCCCGATTGTAACAGGTAGACGGCGCGTGGGGGCAAGTGTGATCACTGAAGATCTATGTTTTACAATGGATAATATCAAAGAAGGAATTGCCTCTTTAGAGCAACTTTTAGAAAAGCATGGTTTTAAAGATAATGGCGTGATTTTTGGGCATGCTTTAAGTGGCAATGTACACTTCGTCATCACCCCGCTTTTATCAGAAGAATCTGAAAGAGAACATTTTGAGGGCTTAGTATCAGACATGGCACATATGGTGGCCTCTTTACAAGGTTCGATCAAAGCCGAACATGGCACAGGGCGCATGGTTGCTCCCTTTGTAGAGCTTGAATGGGGCAAAAAGGCTTATAAGATTTGCCAACAAATTAAAGCCTTGTTTGATCCAGAAAAAATACTCAATCCAGATGTGATTCTCTCAGATGATCCACAAATCCATACCAAAAATTTAAAGTTAAGTACCCCCATTGCTCCGGAATTAGAACCTTGTATGGAATGTGGGTTTTGTGAGCGCATTTGTCCTAGCCGTTATCTTTCCCTCACCCCAAGACAGCGCATTGTATTACAAAGAGAAATTGTGCACTTACAAGAGCGCGTTAAAAACGGGCATGTATCCGATCAAGCCATGCTAAAAGAATTATTAGAAGGCTATGATTTTTTAAGCGATGAAACTTGCGCGGCTTGTCATATGTGTTCTACACTCTGCCCACTGGGCATTGATAGCGCCACTATCGCACTTAAAAGCCGCCAAAGAGTTAAAGCACCTAGTTTAGCTAAGGTTATTTTAGAGCATATGGATACAACCGTAAATGCGCTTAAAGTGGGGCTTAGTGCGGCTAAAATGGGTCAAGTTGTTTTAGGCTCTACTAATTTGCAAAAACTAGCTTTAAAAGCCCATGCCAAACTAGGCACGCCAGCGGTTTCAAAATACATGCCACAGAAAAACACCTATAAACTACATGACAAACCGGCTAAAAAGAATGTGCTTTATTTTTCTACCTGTATTAACCGCGCCTTCGCGCCCTCTGCTTTCATGCCTGATAAACGCAGTTTACAAGAAGTCTTTGAATCGCTATGTACTAAGGCGGGTTATGGCGTGATCTATCCTCAAGAGTTGCCCAAATTTTGTTGTGGCAAAGCTTTTATCAACTATCAGGATTTAAGCATACAAAACCAAGCCAAAAACGCCCACTTATTACACACTCTCTCCAGAAGCGGAGAAGTCCCCATTGTGCTTGATCACAGCGCATGTAGTGCTTATCTGATTGAAAGTTTTAAGGATCAAGGTCTTTTAATTTATGATATGCCTATTTTTATTAAAGAGGTTTTACTCCCTTCTTTAAAAATACAGCCCTTAGAGGAGAATGTGGCGCTTTATACTATGTGTTCTGCTAAGAGACTGGGCTATCAAGAACCGATGCGATCTTTAGCGCGGGCGTGTTCACGGGGTGAGATTATTGAGCATGTAGATACAGGTTGTTGTGGCTTTGCGGGTGATAAGGGCTTTTTAACCCCTGAACTCAACGATCACGCTTTGATAGACTTAGTTCGCTTTTATGAGGATAAGAGTGTTAAACGGGGCTTTTGTAGTTCAAGTACCTGTGAAGTGGGCTTAAGCCAACATGCCAAAATTCCCTTCCAACACATCGCGTACTTGGTAGATGCTTGTGCGCAATCCTGAGCATTTAGCCATTATTATGGATGGTAATGGGAGGTGGGCTAAACAACAGGGTAAGCCTCGTACCTATGGCCACAGAAAAGGCGTGGGGGTTTTGCGCAATATCACTATCTGGTGTGCACAAAACCAAATTCGCTATCTCACCCTGTATGCTTTTTCTACAGAAAATTGGAGTCGCCCCCAAACGGAAGTGGATTTTTTAATGGGTATTCTTAAAAAGTATCTGAAAGAAGAACGCGCCACCTATTTAGAAAATAATATCCGCTTTAAAGTCATTGGCGATTTGAAGAAATTTAGCCCCTCTTTGCAAAAGACAATTTTAAATTTAGAACAAGAGACGACGCATAATAATGCGTTGACTCAAGTTTTAGCGCTTAATTATGGTAGCCGTGATGAGATTGCCCGGGCATGCATTAATCTAATTAAAAAAGGAGCAAAGGGGGATATGCAACATCTAATCGCACAACATTTAGATACGGCTGGTTTACCCGATGTGGATTTATTGGTACGCACTGGAGGGGAAATGCGCCTTTCTAACTTTTTATTGTGGCAATCTAGTTATGCGGAGCTTTTTTTTAGCCCGGTGCTATGGCCTGATTTTACGCCTGCGCATTTACAAGAGATCATTACTCTATTTAACCAGCGGCAACGCAAATTTGGTAGGGTGTGAGAAAGGATTGCTATGTTAGTGGTTATCTGGGATTTTGATGGGGTGATCTTTGATAGCATGCATTTAAAGTGTGAGGGCTTTAAAACGCTCTTTAAAGAGCATGCAAAGGCAAATCAAGAAGCATTAAAGGCTTTTGAAGATTACCACTATGCAAGTGGTGGGATAGGCCGCGCTGAAAAGATCGCCTATTTTTATAACTACATTTTAAAACAACCCCTAAAGGCCACCCAAATACAAACCCTTGTAGATGAATTTGGACAAATCATTACCAAAGACCTTTTTTCAAAAGAACACTTAAATCAAGATGTGTTGCATTTTATTAAAGCCCATTATCAAAACTGCACTTTTCATATCGCCTCTGCGGCCTTACATAGCGAGTTACAGATTTTGTGTGAATTTTTAGGCCTCTTGCCCTATTTTAGAAGCATTGAGGGTAGCCCTCCTTCTAAGGCTAAAGTTTTGGCTAATTTGAAAACCACCTATGGTTACACAAGTCAAGAAATGCTTTTAATTGGGGATAGTAAAAGCGATTATGAAAGCGCACGGGTAAATAACATAGGCTTTCTAGGCTATAACAGCGCACTTTTACAAGATATGCTCCCACAGGCCTATATCACAAGTTTTCAGGGGCTAGATTTAAAGACTCTAGCTAAGAAAGCTGGCTTAAATCAATTTTAACATCACATCTTTCAATGGTACTAAGACGGTGGGCAATTACAAGTAAAGTTTTATCCTGCGCAATGGCATAAATTTCATCCATGATTTTTGTTTCTGTAGAGGTGTCTAGGGCTGAAGTGGCCTCGTCTAAAACTAAAACTTCAGGATCATCATAAAGCGCACGGGCAATACCGATGCGTTGTTTTTGCCCCCCGCTTAGATTAATCCCCCCCTCACCTATGCGACTCTCTATTCCATTATGTGTACATAAAAAATCATAAATACATGCCCGCTTGCACGCCTCAATCACTCTTTTTTCATCTAAGGGGCTACCACAGGCTACATTGTCTGCTACAGTGCCATCAAAGAGGTAGATACTTTGCGGGATATAGCCTATTTTTTGCCGCCAACTGCGGATATTTTGAGAATCAAGGGGTTTTTCATCAATAAAAATTGTGCCTTTATTCGGGTAAAGAACCCCTATGATGATGTCTACAAGGGTGGATTTGCCACAGCCACTAGGGCCAATAAAGGCAACCTTTTGCCCCTTTTTTATCGTGAGGTTGATATTTTGTAAAATGGGGTGGCTTCTTCTATAGGCAAAGTAGATATTTTGCAAAATGATATTTTTAGAAAAGTACAAGGGCAAATCCCCCTCCTCTTGAATGGGGCGCTTGAGTTCTCTATAAATATTGGTGATCGCATGCTGGTTATAAAGAATGGTGTTAAAACAGCCTAAAATTCTGCTAATAGAGGGGAGCATGCGATAAAGCGCTAAGGCATACATGGAGATAATGGGTAAGACCATTTTAGCATCGCCGTATTTGTGTAGTACATAAACTACCGAGAGAATAAGCAAGCTAAAACCCACAGTCTCTAAAAATTTAGTAGGAATGGCTTGCAAAGTCTGTGTGGTGGTTTGGATTTTAGCGCGGCTTAAACTGCTTTGACTAAAGTCGCTATGGGCTTGTGGAAGCTTATCCTTGATCTTTGTGATTTTAAAGTTTTGAAAAAATTTGTGAACCACCACATCAGCGCCAATGTTAGAGGTGGTGATTTCCTGCCCTTTTTTTTGGATAATCTTAGCAACATACTTACTAATAAAAATCACCTGTAAGATCAAAATCACACTCAAAACAAGAGTCATTTTCCAATTAGTCAATACAAGCATGCTGTAAAGAAAAAGAATGGTGGTGATCTCTGTAAAAATACCAATCAAAGCGCCAAAGCTTTCTAAAACTTGGGAACTTTTGCTGTTAATGGTGTTTCTAGTTTGGTTAGCATCCATCGTGATGTGTTCTAGGTAGGAGATTTTTAAATAACGCATGAATAGTTGTTGGGCTAAATCGTGGCCTTTATGGGAGCTAAAGCGGGTATAAAGGTAGGTAAAAAGCAAAGAATAGCCCATGCGGAAAAGATAAAGCCCTACTAGCATAAAAGCAAAGAGATAAGCAAAATGCAAAGGACTTGAAAAGTGTAGCGCCTCATAGATAGCATGGCCATAGCGGTTAGAAAGGATAAGATCAGGGGAGCTAGCAAGGGTGATAAAGGGCATGATCATGCTAATAGAGAAAGTTTCTATTGTGCTTAAAAGAATAGAGCCTAAGGTGAGCCAAACTAATGTCTTTTTGTCTCTTCTGTTGGTGAGGGCAAACATTTGAGAAATGGTGCGTAAAAAAACCTTGATAGTACCGGGGTGCTTTCTTTTCAAAGATCGTCCTTAATGAGAAATAGCAAAGATTATACTTGATCCTTGATTATTTAGATAGATTAGTCTATAATCCGCCTTTCGGTTTTACCGAAAATCCAATCATATTTGAAGGAGTTTTTGATGTTAGTAACCAAGTTAGCCCCCGATTTTAAGGCCAGTGCGATTTTACCTAATAACCAAGTAGATGAGCATTTTGAGCTTTCTAGAAACTTAGGCCAAAATGGCGCCGTACTTTTCTTTTGGCCTAAAGATTTTACCTTTGTTTGCCCTTCTGAGATCATCGCCTTTGATCACCGCGTGAAAGAATTTCACAAACGCGGTTTTAATGTCATTGGTATTTCTACAGATACTGAAGTGGTACACTTTGCTTGGAAAAACACCCCTGTAGAAAAGGGTGGGATTGGACAAGTTTCCTTCCCTATGGTAGCAGATGTTACTAAAGACATCGCTAGGAGCTATGATGTTTTATTTAACAATGCCATTGCACTGAGGGGATCTTTTCTCATTGATAAACACCAAAGAGTACGCCATGCTGTGGTCAATGACTTCCCACTAGGCCGTAATGTAGATGAAATGCTACGGATGGTTGATGCGTTAATTTTCTTTGAAGAACATGGTGAAGTTTGTCCTGCAGGCTGGCAAAAAGGTGATGCTGGCATGAAAGCCACCCATGAAGGCGTGGCTGAATATCTCAAAGAACACGCTAGTAAACTCTAATTAGTTGTTTAAGGCTGTGGGGAGTGTTTCCCCTTAGCCTTATGATTTTGCGTTGCCCTTGATTTTTGTTAGTAAAAGCCCCCCTTTGTCTATCAAAACTTAAGCAAAACACGCTGGTAAAAATTTTGGAGGTATCCATGCAAAATTTTATTGAAAAGGAATTTTTAACCCATATCCAAATAGCCCAAGAAACTTTAAAAACCTTAGTTCAAGAGATAGAAAAAGTTGCACTCTATTTAATAGAGACGCTTAAGCAAAGGCATCAAATTTTAATTTGTGGCAATGGCGGGAGTGCAGCAGATGCGCAACATTTCGCAGCCGAGCTCACCGGACGCTATAAAAAAGAGCGCGCTGGGTTAGCTGCCATTGCTTTAAGTACGGATACTTCCGCACTCACAGCCATTGCTAACGATTATGGTTATAATTTTGTTTTTGCGCGCCAAGTGGAGGCTTTGGGCAAAAAAGGGGATTGTTTGGTGGGTATTTCTACGAGTGGTAATTCTGAAAATGTGCTTTTAGCGCTTAAAAAAGCCAAAGAGTTAGGACTTAGCACCTTAGGCATTAGTGGGCATCAGGGAGGCAAGATGCGCACTCTGTGTGATTTTAATCTCATCGTGCCTAGCACAGATACCCCTAGAATCCAAGAGATGCATATTTTGATGATTCATTTGCTTTGCGATCAAATAGAAAAGGCGTTTTGTGAATAGAGTCGTTTTAGATAGCCGCTTTTTTCTCATGTGGCTAGTGGGCGTTGTAGCTAGCTTTTTCTCTGTAGAGGTGCAGGACTGGGGGGGGGTTACATGTAGTCAAAGTTTGCTTTTATAGCTTTATTGTTTTTTATCCCTTATACTTTCTACTTAGTTTTATCCCCTATCCACGCGTTATAACCTTTCTTAAAAATACCCTGCTCATTTTAAGCTTAATTTTTGCCTTTGTGGATTTTTTTGCCTCTTGGTATTTTCACATGGGTTTTACCCCTTCTTTAGTGAGTACGCTTTTAAACACTAATGTTAGAGAAAGCCATGAGTTTTTGATAGGCTTTATCAATTCTCTAAGACTTGTTCTAGTTGTGGGACACTCAAAGAGGATTTAAGCCTAAAGGATAGGGTACTTAATTGCCACTCTTGCAGCCTTTCTTTGGATAGAGATTTAAATGCAAGCATAAATATACACAGAGTAAGGGCTCAACTCTTAGAGTAGAGGCTGTAAGACCCGCCTAGCGTTCAAGCCTTGATGATCCTCTCAATCCCGCAAGCTTAACGCTATGGGGGGTATGTTAACCCATATTGAATTTGATCGTGAGAAAATTAGAAAAGATTTTGGAAGTTTTGCCTAAATTTGCTAAGGCTTATAAAATTAGTTTTGGTATTCTTAGATACCGCCTTGATAATCCTTTCTACAACAGAATGTTGGTTTCAGATAAAGCCTTTGAAGCCTTTAGATCAATGGAGGCTGACGGCTACGCGCGCATTTTTGAAAGTTCTTTTAAGCAACAAAATGCTAGACTCTAAATCCTTAATGAGTTTGGCCTAGTTGGTAATCCTTCATGCAATACAGCTAGGCCTTAACCCTTGTTAAATCCTTTTCAAAATTCCATAATGCGCTATCTTAAAATAAGGATAGCACATGGAAAATCTCCCTAATTTATCCCCACAAGATAAGGCTATTTTGCAGGCATGCAAGGATTACTACCTTGATCAAGGTGCGCAAGACCCAGAGATAGAAGTTGATGAGGAGGAGGATGAGGCACTTAGCAGTGGGGAATATAAGGAAGAAAGAGAGGGAGAATATCAATGAGTGATCAACAAGCGATCTTAGAAACTAGCGGTAAATGTGAGCCTAATATTAGTTATGCGCTCATTGAGGCTAACCGCGTGAAAGATATTTTCAAGGGAAGTAGTCTACCTAGCTATAACGCACAACAAATAAAATTATTTGCCCTCCCTGTGGGGGAGGAGTACAAGTATGCTATTGGACAAGCGCTTAATGAAAGCGGACAACTTGAGGAGCTCAGCCTAGATCAAGCTAAGGCTATGCAAACTAGCAAAGTTATAAGTGCCTTTGAGCTAGAGGTGGCTAGAGTGCAAAAGGAATATATCCCCTTAGATGAAGTGCTAACCTATGAGTTGCAGTACCAAGAGGCGTTAGCAGGAATTAGTGCAGATACTCCCTTTATTAACGAGTTAGCTAAGGTTAAAGGTGAAGATCGCGCTGATCTGATCAATAAAATTAAGACTAAACATGAGGCTTACACCACTAAACTAGCTACACTACTAGGCTTGAAAGCTAAGGCCGTTAAGCAAATTGAAAACGCTAGCAACTTTGAGGAAGTACTTAAGATCAACTACAGCGCCCCTACAGAGGAACAACCTACCTAAATAAATGCCTTTAGTCTTTGATAGAGGCGATAAGAAATATAAAGCTTATGTGCGGGATTGGACAGCGCATTATAAAAGGCTTTATTGTGAAACACGGGATAACTACAATCTGCTCATTGATGACTATACTTGTGAATGTAACGCAATTAGAACAGCTAAGGCAAAGGCTGATGAACACTTTCAGGTATTTGTTGATGCCTTTAGTGGTGGCAATATTGGTAATATCATCGCGGCATTTATTAGCGCCATTGTAGGTATAGGCTTAGCTATATTTACCGGTGGGACTAGTCTATTAGCAACTATTGTTAGCACAACAGCGGCTGTAACAAGTGCGCTTACCGGCATTGTTGGAAGTATTGCTATGGGGGTGCTTAATGAGAATTCTAAGAATGCTATTAGATACTATCAAAACACAACTAGCAACATTGGTATCGCCACGCAGATAGCCAAAGGCCAAACAAGCTGTAAGACCCTATCATTAATAAAGTATGCAATATTTGTATTTTGCGCTATAAAGTCTTTAACTTGCATATAGGCTGTAAGACCCGCCTAGCTATCAAGCTTTGATGATCCCGTAATCCCCTAGCTTTTAGCTATGGGGAGTATGCCAAAAGAGCAAACCGCCAATTCTACATAAGCATAGTATGCCAATCAAGATGGCCGCGCTCGCGGTGTGCTAAGCGTGTTTTAAGGCGTTTTTCTATACACTCCCCCAAGAACAAGTATAAAAGGTAGGGACATGACAGGAGAGGAATTAAAAGCCTACATAGAAAAATACATGCCTAAAGAATTACGGGGCGTTACTTTTGAGGCTGAACCG
Organism: Helicobacter suis; assembly: GCF_902196135.1. Taxonomy (GTDB): domain Bacteria; phylum Campylobacterota; class Campylobacteria; order Campylobacterales; family Helicobacteraceae; genus Helicobacter; species Helicobacter suis_A. The sequence goes on from NZ_CABIKE010000005.1 coordinate 73,895, forward strand.
CAATTTTATACCCGCTTAACAAAAGCTTCTTTTATCTACTTCAAAGGTAAACACGCTGGGGAGTGGAGAGCCAAGCCGAGGAGCGCAAAGTAAGACAATATGTACTAAAGCACGTGGGCGGCTTTGATCTCACCAAAAGAGGCCACACAGAGGCAGAAAAACGCCAAATGGTACAATTCCTATGGAGTACGCAGCGTGATTTTGCGATCGCAGTAGTGGTACGCATTCTTTTAGAAAGTAGGGGCTTATGAAAAACTTGAAAAGCCTAGACATGTTGACAATCTAGTATTAAAGCTAACCCGCTGGATGAAAAGGGATAAGCTTGATCCAATCAATGGCCTAAAAACAAAACCCCGCGACATGTCAAAATACCGCAAGATTAACCCTGATCTAGTGCGTGAAGCTATTCTAGCAATAGGCAGCAGTGCCCCGCGCAAGGGCTATAAAGCCTACTACAACTACTACATGGAGCGCGAAAGAGAAACACGGCCTGACTTCAAGCATAGCTTTAATATTTTCATGTTGTGGTGTGATCGGATTATCAAGAGTGATAAGAAAGTACAAAGCGTATTGTTAGCGCAGTATCTAAGAAAAAAAGACATTTTGAAGGCCGTTAATAACGGGACACGCCTTAACTGGTAGCCCACGCTCAAGGCTAGGAGTTTAGCAGGCTGTAGCGCCTCCGCTCTAGCAGACTACCGCCACACAGCGCGGGGCTATTTTTTAACCCTGATTTGTTTTTTTTAGTTTCACGCCCTAGCTAATCTACTTAAGCTAAATACTCTTTAGCCCTATTTAACAGCCATTCAATGGGCGTTGAATATTCAACAAAAAGCGTTGAATAACCATTAAATAGCGTTGAATAGGCGTTTACTAGCGTTGAAAAATTTATATTTTTGTTGAGGTACAGCTCATTCTAATCGCACTATTCAACAAACTTAAGCGCTTTTCAAATGCGATTCAATGCGCATTCAATCCCACTTGAACGCGCCTAGATTTAGCAGTTTGTGGCGCTGATAGTCTAAACCGCGCCTATTTAAACGCGCCTAATCTTGCGCGCTCTTTTTGCTTTTTGGCATAGATCAAGCGCAAACGCTGGCCGCCATAAATGGCGCGCAACTCCTCCAATTTGTAAGTCTTGAAAGTCTCAAAACCTAGCGCCGCCCTCATTGCCAACCACTAGGGATATAGCCCGCGTTATTAATCGGGCGGTAGCGCTCATTGGCTTCTGTAATTTGTTTCTCATAGACTTTGCCTAAACCAACAAGTAACTTAGTGGTATCTTGTTTAGTGAAGTAGCGCGAATTTTTCTTACACACATGTAAACAAAACTCTTCTAACTCTTGCAAGCCCCACCCTAATTCTTCGCAATACGATCTAACTTTGCGGGCTTGTTTGGGTGTGGGGGCAGATACGCCGCTTAGATTTTTAGAACTAGGCGTTTCAAAATACTCATTCAAAAAACTAGCCCATTCATTGTTTGCATGCATGCGCTTATACACCGGGTGCACATGGATTGACTTGAGTAGAAAGAGTCTGTACTTCTTTTGTTTTTGCGTCATGTCTAATCTTAGCAAAATGCGCAAAAAGTGAGCTTAAAACATCTTATTCTTTGGTTATGCAAGTTGTGATCTCACCTATCGGACAAATTAGTGGCATTGACGGGCGAACTTTTAAAATTGAATCAAAAGTTTATGAGACCCTAAAGGCTAATAAAATAGATTTACCGATTGAATTAGACCACACAGGCCCCGCGATTGGCTGGATCAAAAATTCTAGTTTAGTGCTTGAGAATGATCAAATTTTAGGACAGGCTGATTTTAACAAGGCCGGACAAGCCGCCCTTAAAGATCGCGCCTATCGTTATCTTAGCCCCACTTATTTAGTTGATGATGATAATAATGTGATCACAATTACCGGGCTAGGTTTGGTTAACAAGCCAAATATTCTAAAACAAGCGTTAAATTCACTACAAGGAGCATACATGAACGAACTACCCGAAGAAACAGAAAACACAGAAAACACAGATCAAGACTTTGATCTTAAGCTTGAGATTGAAAAATTCAACACCCGTTTAAGCGGCATTGAATCGCAATTAAACGAGGTTTTAAGCGCGATTAAGGAACTTAAAGAGAACAAAGAGGACAAGAAAGAGGAGGAGCAAGAGGAGGATGAGGAGGCCACGCTAATTGAAGCCCACCAAAGTGTACTAAAAACGCTTGAGGAAAACAACTCCGTTTTACCAAAACGCGTGCCATTCTTAAAAAAAATGTGCGGGGCTAATGTGTTCCCGCGCTTTGTTGAGTTATACCAGCTTGAAGCCAATAGCCTCTATAACACTAAAAAGATCAAACTAGACAAAGTAGAAACTAGCTACAAGTATTAGCTTACTAGATTTTTTTGGATAAATATTTCTACTTGCTCTTGTAGATGTTTGAGGTCTTTGGAATTATCTAGCACAAAGGGAGCTAAAGATTTTTTAAACTCTATATCTAATTGGGCACTCAGGCGCTTTTCTATCTGTTCTAAATCTAAATGGCTATCTCGCTTTTGTAGGCGCTCTATTTGTAAGGCTCTGGGTGCATAAACAAGCACGATCTGAGAAATCCCATAGTTTTTAATCCCCTCAATTTCATAATAAAGCGGAATATCTAAAAAATAAGGCTTATTGTGCTTTTCTAATTCTTGCGCACTTTTAAGCATTTGTTCGCGGATTTTAGGGTGCAAAAAGGCCTCTAATTTGGCGCGGGCTTCTTGGTTATTAAAGATAAGCGGGGCGAGTTCTTGACGGCTAATGCTTTGCTTATCTGTAAATATTTTTGCGATCTCTTGATTATGCGCTTCAAAGAGTTCATGTGCAATTTTATCTGCATCTAGTACACTAAACCCATGCAAACTTAAAAGATTACCCGCTGTGCTCTTGCCTGTGGCTATCCCTCCGGTGAGTACAAAGGCATGTTTCAATTCTTTAAAAGCCCTTTGTAGGTTGGATAAAACCAGTTAGGCTGGGCAAAAGCGGCTTGGTGTAGTGTGGCATTATAGTGCCTCAGATCTTCAAGCATATCTATTTTTTGTAAGATCATATCTGCCTCTGGGTGGAAATGTTTGGAGGCAAAGAGAAAGTAAGCAGGTGTTAAGGAATAGGGGTTAAAAAAGGGCATGATCACTGCAAAAAAGGGCGCTAGTGCCTCTAAAGTGTTTTTAAAATTTTGCTGTTTTAAGAGTGGGTGGTAAGAGGCACAGATTAAAATCCCTTGCATGCTTAGCATGCGTTGCAAACCATCTATTTGGTGGGCATTTAGTGGACTTAGAGAAATGATCAGATCGTACTTTTTAACCTCTAAGTCTAAAATTTGGCTGTAGTGCTTAAAATGAGGGTGATCACGGGTTTCTTGGAAGTGTGCAAAAAAAGGCGCGAGGGCTTCTAAAATTCTATACTCCTCTTGCACAAAATCCACCTGCAAATCATGCTTAAAGAGCTCAAAGGCCATTTCTAAATCAAACCCCCCCACTACAAGTACATTTTGCCCCCCAACAAGCACGCAAGCCCCCACATGGGCGAGTAATTCGCTTTGCATAAAAGAATCCTTTTGTACAAATAACGCCTCTTGTGATCCGCTAACACGCCCTATTAGCCCTAGTTCTTCATTTTCAAGCACCTGTAAAACACACGCCTTACCCCTAATTTCTTCTAAAAGAGAACCTTCTAAATGTTGTTGCATTTAAAATTCCTTGCGTGGGTCTTGAGCCCCATACATAATGTGGCTTTTAGAATCAATAACAATAGCATTTACATCTCCCATGAGTGGTTTAACCACAACCTTATAGCCCATTTTCTCTAAATTTTCCTCTACATCTTTTACCATTCCAAAGGGTTCGGTGCGGATTTCATCCGGTAGCCACTGCATATGAAAGCGCGCAGCCCCCACAGCCTGCGAGATATTCATGCCATGATCAATAACATTACTAATCACTTGTAGTACCGTTGTGATGATACGCGCCCCGCCCGGACTGCCCACCACCATAAAGACCTTATTATTTTTAAGCACAATAGTAGGCGACATAGAACTAAGAGGCCGTTTATTAGGCTCTATTGCATTGGCATCTCCACCTATGACCCCGTAGAGATTTGGCGTACCTGCCTTAATAGAAAAATCATCCATTTCATCGTTGAGTAAAAAGCCCGCTTTATTAATAGCTGCTGCACTCCCATAAGAGGCATTAATTGTGTAGGTAATACTCACCGCATTCCCCCATTTATCAGCTACAGAATAGTGGGTGGTGTTTTGCCCTTCATGGAGTTGTCCTAAGCCCGGGTGAACTTGTGTACTAGGGGTGGCCTCGTTAGGTTTGATATTTTCATAGATTTTTTTAGCATAGGCCTTACTAATGAGCTTTTCAAGCGGAATATTCATAAAATCTGGATCGCCCATGTAAACCGATCGATCCGCATAAGCTTGGCGCTCGGCTTCGGCCATGATATGGATTGTTTGACTCGAACCAAAGCCTAAATCGTGGATATTGGTATTTTCCATTGTGTTTAAAATTTCAATTAGATGCGTGCCTCCTGAACTAGGCGGTCCCATTGAGATGATTTTATAACCTCTATAAGTACCCACCACCGGTTTGCGCCACACCACTTTATAACTAGCTAAATCTTTTTTAGTGATAATCCCTCCGTTTTTGCGCATATCCTCTACGATGAGATCGGCTATTTTGCCGCGATAAAAGGCAGAGGGGCCTTGATCTTTGATAAGAGTGAGGGTTTTAGCTAAATCCTTTTGTACGAGTAAATCCCCAGCCTTATAAGACACCATTCCTTTTTTTAAAAAGTATTTACGGCTACTAGCATACTTAGAAAGGCGAGGCTTTGCCTCTAAAATCGTCTGCCCTTGTCTTTCTGTAAGCCTAAAACCATTTTGGGCTAGCTCTATTGCTGGTTCTATCAAAGTTGCCAGTTTACGCGTGCCATATTTTTCTAACATTGCACTTAAACCCGCCACAGTGCCCGGCACCCCTGCGGATAAATAGCCATCGGTGCTTAAATTAGGAATCACTCTTCCATTTTTATCTAAATACATGTTTTTACTAGCCTTCATAGGCGCTTTTTCGCGAAAATCTAGGCTAATATTTTCGCCATTAGCTAAATGGATTAGCGCAAAGCCACCCCCGCCGATATTGCCTGCTGCTGGGTGTACTACTGCTAAAGCATAGCCAATAGCCACCGCTGCATCAATGGCATTACCGCCCTCATCTAAGACTTTTTGCCCAATTTTATCTGCTAAAGGATGGCTGGTTAGTGCTAAAGCTCTGCCTTTAATAGGGGGCAAAGTGGCTGCAAAAATAAGCCCTAAACCCAGCATCACCACTAAAAATAAACGACCCACCATGATCTCCTTAGATTTTAAAAAATACGCTGATTTTAGCATAAGTTATTTGAGAAACCTGCTTCTTTAGGCTATAATGCTGCATTAATCCTAAAGGTGTGCCCTTGACTCTTGCGCTTAAATACCGCCCCAAGCATTTCAAGGATTTAATCGGACAGGAAAGTGTTTCTAACACTTTAAGCTTAGCTCTTGATCACGCGCGTTTAGCCCATGCGTATTTGTTTAGTGGTTTGCGCGGGAGTGGTAAAACTAGCACAGCACGCATTTTTGCGCGGGCTTTGCAGTGTGAAAAAGGGCCTAGTAGTATACCTTGTGATAGCTGTTTAAATTGCCTAGATGCCCTTAAAGATCGCCATTTAGACATCATAGAAATAGATGGCGCGTCTAACCGGCGGATTGAAGATGTACGCAATATCATTGAACAAACCAAGTATAAGCCTAGCTTAGGTCGTTTTAAGATTTTTATGATTGATGAAGCCCACATGCTCACTAAAGAGGCATTTAATGCGCTATTAAAGACCTTAGAAGAACCCCCCGCGCATGTCAAATTTATTTTAGCCACCACCGACCCGCATAAATTACCCGCCACTATTTTAAGCCGTACCCAACATTTCCACTTCAAAAAAATCGCCCCTAAAGCCATTGTACAACGCCTCCAATCTATTTTAGATCAAGAGGGGGTTTCTTATGAGCAAAGTGCTTTAGAGATACTAGCTAGAAGTGGGGGGGGGAGTTTACGAGACACTTTAACATTAAGCGATCAGGCCATTAGTTATACCAACCAACATATCAGCGCGCAGGGTGTAAGCCAAATGCTTGGCATGGTAAATACACAGATTTTAGAGGATTTTTTTAAGGCTATAGTGGAGTGTAAAGAAGATGTTTTAAAAGACAAGTTAAAAGTGTTAGAAGAGTATGAAATTTCTATGGTTTTAGAGGAAATGGGGGTTTTTTTAAAAGAGGCGGTACTACAGGGCCGTTTTTCTTTAAAATTATCTAGCCTCTTTATTGAGATTTTAGCTAGGGCTAAAGAGCTTTTGTACTGGGGAGCAGATGGGGGATTTGTACTAGCCCTTAGCGCCCTTAAAATGCAAGCTAGCCAAGAAACCAACACTTCTTTAACAACACCACCCCCTCAACCTAGCCCACAAGAATTATTCACTCAACTTATTAAACAACTCTACCAAGATAACCAAGAGTTGGGTAAAGTTTTTGAGCGATTCATTACATTTCACTCTTTTTCTGAGGGTGTTTTAAAATGGCATTCTCGTGCAGATGAGCCGGCTAAAAAGATTTTAAACCAGCATTACCATAGTTTGATCGAACCATGTATACAAAAATTCTATGGTAAAGGGGTGAAAATAGAGGCTGTTAAAGTGCAGGCTAAGCCAGAAACAGGGATTGGCCACGCGTTTATGCAAGATCACCAAGAGCTAATGAAAGCCATGCAGGAGAATTTGGGTACTACAGATTGTGAGGTTGAGGATAGTTAATGTTAGACATGCAGGCTAATTTGAATCAAATTGATCAAGTTGTACTAGCCTTAGAGGAGTACACCCAAACTCTTCCCTGTATCTTTTTACTACAAGGCGATCTAGCCAGTGGTAAGACAACTTTAATCCAACATTATTGCAAAGTCTTAAACGCCCCTCTAGCCACTTCGCCTACTTTTACTCTCTTGCATGTTTATCAATCCCCTACTCTTTGTATCTACCATTATGATTTTTACCTTAAAGAAGTAGAGGAGTTATTCACTTTAGGCATTTTAGAAAATTTAGAGCAAAAAGGGGTGCATTTTATTGAGTGGGGAGGAGAGGCTCTACACTCTTTATTGCGCTCTTTTGGGCTTGATCTCTTTATTTTGAGTTTAAAGCGCACGCAACATACATGCCATTATAAGTTAAGACATGGATAAATTAAGAGCGGAGAATCTAAGCAAACAGATTAAGAAAACAAAAATCGTCTTTGATGTTTCTTTGGAAGTAGAAAGCGGGCAGGTGGTGGGTTTACTTGGGCCAAATGGTGCAGGTAAAACCACGACCTTTTATATGATTTGTGGTTTGTTACAGCCCAGCGGAGGCAAGGTGTATTTAAACGATCAAGACCTCTCAAGTTATCCCTTGCACCAGCGATCTAACATGGGCATAGGTTATTTACCCCAAGAGTCAAGTATTTTTAAAGATTTGAGCGTACAGGATAATTTGATGCTAGCAGCCCAAACCACTTTTAAAACTTCTAAAGAGGCCTCTTCTAAAATTGAAGAAATGCTAGAGGCCTTTAATATTCAAGGGATTAAGGATCGAAGGGGTATGTCTTTAAGCGGAGGGGAGAGGCGGCGAGTAGAAATTGCTAGGGCGTTGATTAAAAACCCCAAATTTATTTTATTAGACGAGCCTTTTGCGGGGGTTGATCCTATCGCGGTGTTAGATATTCAAAAGATCATTGAGCATTTAGTGGAGAGAAAAATAGGCGTGCTTATCACCGATCACAATGTACGCGAAACTTTAAGCGTGTGCCACCGCGCGTATGTGATTAAAAGCGGTACTTTGCTAGCCAGTGGCAATAGTGCCCAGATTTATGAAAATGCCTTAGTGCGTAAATACTATTTAGGCGAGCATTTTAAGGCTTAATATGGGATCACTACGCGCTAGATCTTTACTTAAAAATAAACTCTCTGCAACTTTAAAAAGCTGGTTACCCATTTTACAAAGCGATCCTTTAGAGCTTGAGGAAACTTTGCAGACTTGTGCTAAGGATAATCCCTTTGTGCATGTACAAAGTGGCTTACAGGAGGATTTTAGCGCGTTTAAATCCAAGATACAGCGCCCTTATTCTTTAAAAAGTGCTTTGGGCACTAAAATAGAAATGTTAAGTACCTATTCTAAAACTTTATATGAAAGCTTGCATGAGCAAATCCTCCCCCCTCTTTTCCCAACGCCTCTTTCGGTACAAATTGCTAATGACATTATAGATAATCTCAATAGCGAAGGGTATTTTGAGGGTGATAGTACGGTGCAAGCTATGCACTTAGGGGTGAGTGCTAAAACCTATGAAAGTGTACGCCAGCGCTTTGCTTATTTAGACCCCCCGGGTATTGCTGCATGCAATATACAAGAGAGTTTTTTATTCCAACTAGATCACCACGATGAACTAGATACGCCCATTTATGATCTTTGTATCAAAATTATCCACAATTTAGAAGATCATAAAAATTTTAGCCATTTATCCCATTACACAAAGGCTATGCAAATCATCACTTCTTTTAAAAATCCTCCCGCCCTAGATTTTAAAGAAAATCTACCCCCCGTCATTCCGGATATTTTAGTGCTTGAACAAGAGGGAAACATTTATGTACAACTCAATGATAGTTATTACCCAAAGGTGGTGATAGAGCAAAAGCATATCCAGGAAAATAGCGCCTATTTGCGTGAAAAACTTAAAGAGGCTAGGGATTTAGTAGATGCCTTACAAATGCGCCGGCAAACTATCCAAAAAATTGGCTTAATGCTAGTGGAGTATCAGTACGATTTTTTTAAAGGAAAAGCCATTAAGCCTATGCGTTTGGTAGATATTGCCAATGAATTTGGCTACTCGGCTAGCACGATCTCTAGGGCAATTTCTAATAAGTATTTAGCATGCTCGCGGGGGGTTTTCCCAATTAAAAGCTTTTTTACCACCGCCTTAGAGGGGGATATTTCTAATGCCTCCATTAAAGAATTTCTTTTAGAGTTAATTAAAAATGAAGATCACCAACAACCCATGAGCGATTTACAAATCCTAAAATTAGTAGAACAAAAATTTGGGCTAAAAATGGTACGCCGCACCATTACAAAGTACCGCAAACTTTTAAACATCGCTAGCTCTTCAGAACGCAAAAAACTTTACCGCCTATCTCTCTAACTAATTTTGGTGGAAAATCCCACTTTAGCGGGTGATAGAGAGTACCCTTAGGCTAAAAATATCTTTATTAGGTACTTTGTTGTTTTTTACGCATTTGTTCAATATGGGCAACTTGAGCAAAAACAATCGCCACTGCTTCAAAGAGCACCTTAGGAATCACCTCATCTACATCCACCTCTTTATAAAGTTCACGGGCTAGGGCGGGATTTTCTATAATTTCTACCCCATGTTCTCTAGCAATGCCTTTAATGCGGATGGCTAAGTGATCAATGCCCTTAGCCACCACCACAGGAGCCGGATCTTTTTCCTCAAAGCGCAAGGCAATAGCATAGTGGGTGGGGTTAGTTACAACCACATTAGCGCTAGGAATAGCTGCCATCATCTTGCTCATGGAATTTTTAAGCATGAGTTGTTTGATTTTAGCCTTCATTTCAGGGTTACCTTCTTGTTGTCTGTACTCATCTTTGATCTCTTGCTTGCTCATTTTTAACGACTGGATATACTGCCTGCGTTTGAGTAAAAAATCTAATAAAGAGGTGATTAAGAATAAAAATAACAAACTCGCAATAAGTTCTAAAGCCTTACTCCTAAACCACAATGCCTGATCTCTAAAGTTAAACCGCGCCACCCCGCCTAACTCATCTATAAACGAATACACCAGTACAAAACCTAAAACAAAGGCAATACAAACCTTAGCTGTGATGAGTAGCCCCTCTAAAAGCCGCTTGAGACTAAAGAGATTTTTAAAGCCATGGATGGGGTTAATTTTCATCCATTTAGGCGCAACAGCCTTAGGGCTAAATAAAAAGCCAAATTGCAACACATTAGATAAAAACGCCACTAAGGCTAGCAAACCAAGAATGGGTAATAAAATCCATAAAATATCTTTGAGTAATTGCAGCGCAAGAACATGCAGGTTATGGGGCGTGAAATCTAAAGCCATGTAGTGTAAAGATTGTCTAAACATGCTTTCAAAGCCATCTAACCAAAATTTAAAAAGAGCAAAGACCCCCCCAAAACCAGCTAATAAGCCTAAAAACCCTAAAACCTCTATACTTTTAGCAACATTGCCCTCCTCACGGGCTTTTTCAATCTTTTTAGCTGAGGGGAGTTCTGTTTTTTCCTCATCTGTCATGGTTATCCTTTAAATGCGCTAGGGCGTTTTGGTAATCTATATAGGTGTTGCAGTTACTAAACTCTAAACCCTCCTCTACCTCTAGGGCTAAACCCCGAGCAAGGATTTGGCGCATGGGCGTATTGATCTGTAAGTGTTGTAAAACCTCTAGCATGCTAGGTTGCCAACACCCGATTAAATAAAAGGTTTGTGCACTTTTAGCATAAATCACGCCTGCTTGAGAGATACAAGCACAGAGTGCATTAATCGTTTTCTGGCCTACAAGGGGCATATCTACTGGGAGAATAAAAATACTTTGCTTAAGTGTTTTAAGAGCGCTATAAACTCCAAGTAAGGGGCTAAACAGATTAATCTTTTCATCTAAAATATAGTTAGCTTGGAGTGCATAGGGTTTTTTAGCGCTGATATAAACTTGGTTAAAAAGACGCGCCATTTTAGCATGTTGGTAGGCCAAAAGGCTAGGATAAGTGCCAAAGGGAAGCAAAGCTTTATCTTGTTGTTTTCCTTGAACCTGCATGCGCGCGCTTTTGCCTCCGGTTAAAATCACGCAAGGAATATCTAGCATTCTAAAACCCCCATTTTTTGTACTAGTTTTTTAAAATCCTCTAAATGCACTTCAAGCTCTTGCCTGCGCTTGATAGAAAGTTTAATAAAATCCTGCTCTTTTTCCATGCCCACAAAAGATCGCCCCAAAAGATTAGCCGCAATGCCTGTACTGCTCGATCCACTAAAAGGATCGCCAATTAAACTTTCTTCTGTACTAGCCATTAAAAGCAGGCGTAAAAGCAGATTTAAGGGTTTTTGGGTTGGGTGCTTGCCACATTTCTTTTCAAAAGATGCAATGGAGGGCAGAGTCCACACATCGCGCATTTGTTTACCTTGATTTAACGCTTTCATGCGCTCATAGTTAAAGATATGGGCATGTTTAGGGCTTTTTCTAGCCCATAAAATCTGCTCACTCGCATGCACTAAAGTACGGCAGGAAAAATTAGGCGGGGGGTTGCTTTTATGCCAAGTGATTGTATTTAAAAGTTTAAAGCCTAGAGTTTGTAACGCCAGCCCCAAAGAAAAGAGATTGTGCTGGGTGGCGCTGATTAAAATAGAGCCACTGGGTTTAAGCGCCTCTTTGGCAAGCCTAAGCCATTCTAAATTAAACGCATGGATTTGATCAATTCCCTCTAATCGATCCCAACTGCCTTTATTCACACTTACAATCTGACCGCTTTCAATGGTGAGGCCATTATTAGAGAGAAAATAAGGCGGATCGGCAAAGATTAAATCAAAGCACTTTGGCATATGTGCCAAGATTTCTTTACAATCGTTGTGGTAGAGAGTGAATTTAAAATCTTTGCTTACAAAAATGGGTTGAGGTTTTGAGTTCATCTAGTAGCCTTTCTAACTGACTTAAATTATAAATACACACATTCTTATAAGCTTCCTCAAGCTTATTTTGAGCGCTAAGCCACCCTTGCCCATCTGTGATCCAAATAAAGCGTTTCTGTGCGTGTTTTTTAAAGTGTGAGGCAAGTTCTTGATAAGCTCTGGCCACCTCATTAAGTTTACTCCCTCCACTGCTATAAAAATTACACTCTATAAAATAAATCATCTGAGCCCCAAAAATCACAAAATCAAATCTTTTAATATCCTTACCAAAACTCCGATGCAAATCCTCAAACTCCTTTATACTCACTTGTGTTTTAAAATTTAGCCCCGCTTGCTTAAAAGTATGTTCTAAATATGCCTCCATTAATAAGCCACTGCGATTTTTACGCGCCTATCTAGTCCTACTTCAATACCAAAAATAAAATCCTCTAAATTGTGGATATGCCCCGAACTTAAAATATCTAAAAACCCACTTTCTTTTAAAAAGGCACAAATCCCCGTAGCACTATCTAAATAACTTTATAAAACAACTCATCAAAGCCTTAGAAAAACGACGGATAGAAAAAATTAAAGTTATGGGTGTGCAAGAAATAGAGGCCTATACTCAAGTAATAGATCAATAAAGTTAAATTTAAGGGGCATTAAATTCTTATTTAAAAGGTGTTTAACCCCGCTTAAATGAGAGTGTGGTTAAAAATTTTAAAACATTGTATCAAGACTTTAAAAACGAGAGTATAAAAAAGCTAAAAAGTCTAAAAAGAGGCCTAAGAGGAGTTAACACGGATTAAAGAGCTAGGGTGTTATAATCACTCATTCCAATAAAGGACTTCCATGATCACCCCAAAGACCCTGAGTGGCTTTAAAGATAGACTGCCTAAAGAGGCGATGGCTAAGGGCGCGGTGCTAGAAAAATTAGCCCGCGTGTTTAGAAGTTTTGGCTTTGTACCCATTGAAACCCCCCATTTAGAATACGCTTCCATTCTCACACAAGAGGAAAGCGAGATTCAAAAAGAACTCTATCTTTTTAAAGATCATGGAAAACGAGAAGTGGGTTTGCGCTTTGATCAGACCGTGCCTTTAGCCCGTTTTATCGCCCAACATAACCATGTTTTAGGCCTGCCCTTTAAGCGTTATGCGATTGGCAATGTCTTTAGGGGGGAGCGTGCACAAAAGGGGCGTTACCGGGAGTTTACCCAGTGTGATTTTGATTTTATCGGTAGCTCTAGTTTGTTATGCGATAGCGAGATTATCCAAGTGATTATTGCGAGTTTAAAAGCCCTAGATTTAGAGGAGTTTTGTGTGTGGATCAACCACCGCAAAATTTTAAATGGCCTATGCCAACATTTTGGTTTGCACACTCAGGAGGAGATCACCGCCTTTTTAAGAATCATAGATAAGCTAAATAAAATTGGAGAGCAAGGCGTTATCTTAGAACTCAAGGCCTGTTTTCCTCTCATGGATTTTCAAGCCTTCCTAGAAATTATCAACACCAAACAACAAGAAGACCCCCTAGAATTTTTTAAAAGTGTGGCCTATCTTAAAGCTTATAACCCCACTTTAAAAGAAGGGTTAGAAGAATTAGAGGCGCTTTTTAAATTATTACTCTCTTTAGAGATCAACCCCGATCACTTTAAAATAGATTTTTCTATTGCTAGAGGGCTTGGTTATTACACAGGTATTGTCTATGAAACCACCCTTAACCAGCTAACAAGTTTAGGTAGCATTTGCTCAGGGGGGCGTTATGATAATCTTTCTAAAAGTTTTAGTCTTAAGAATTTTCCGGGTGTGGGCGCGTCCATTGGTTTAGATAGGCTTTTAGTTGCCCTAGAGGAATTAGAACTAATAGAAAATAAATCCACTAGCGCTAGGGTATTAGTGGTGTGCATGGATGCAAGCCACTTTAGTTATGCAAGCCAAATAGCCCAAAATTTCCGCCAAAGTGAAATCAATACCGAACTTTACCCAGAAATTGGCAAGCTCAAAAAACCCTTTAGTTATGCTAACCAAAAGGGGCATGAATTTGTGGTGGTACTAGGTGAGGAAGAGGTGCAAAGAGAAACTTTAACTTTAAAAAACATGACAACAGGTGTACAATTTAACCACTTGAGTTTTTTAAGGGTTTTAGCGATGGTAAAAGAATGAAAACCTATAACATTGCCTTAGTGGGTGCTAGTGGTGCGGTGGGTGCTGAGATTATTTCTGTTTTAGAGGAGTATCAATTCCCCATAGGTCACTTTTACCCCCTAGCTAGTAAACGCAGTGCCGGGCAAAAAATCAAGGCCTTTCAATCAGAATACAGCATTTTAGAAACCACCCATGCTAGTTTTACCGGTATTGACATTGCCTTTTTTAGTGCCGGTAAAAGTGTGAGTGAGGTTTTTGCGCCTAGTGCGGCTAAGATAGCTTTAGTGATAGATAACACTAGCCATTTTCGTTTACAAGAGGATATTCCCTTAGTTGTACCTGAAGTGAATATCCGAGATTTAAATCACTGCCCTAAAAATATCATCGCTAATCCTAATTGTTCTACGATTCAAATGGTGCAGGTTTTAAACCCCTTGCATGAAGCCTTTGGCATTACACGGGTAGATGTGAGTACTTATCAAGCGGCTAGTGGAGCGGGTAAACGAGGGTTAATTGAATTACAAAACCAAATGGCAGGCGATCAAACTTGTGAGGTTTTCCCCCACCCTCTAGCTTTAAATGTAATTCCTCAAATTGATGTCTTTTTGCCCTCTGGTTATACTAAAGAAGAAATGAAAATGGTGCACGAGAGTCATAAAATCATGCATGCAGATTTTCCAATTAGTGCAACTTGCGTACGAGTCCCCGTGCTTAGAAGCCATAGCGAAAGCCTTAGCATTCATTTTAAACAAGAAGTACAAGCCACTCAAGCTAGAGAAATTTTAAAGAAGTCGCCTAATTTAGTGATCATAGATGATCCTAGCAAGGGTTTATATCCCATGCCCATTACGGCTAGTTGTTCTGATCAAACCTTTATAGGGCGTATTAGAAATGATTTATTTGATTCTAAAATTTTGCATTTATGGTGCGTAGCCGATCAATTACGCGTAGGGGCAGCCACTAATGCGGTAAAAATTGCCTTAGAGTGGATTAAAACGCATCGCTAGGGAGTTGTTTAAGGGTTTGGAGTACTTCTGAAAAATTGGGTTTTGTGATGCCATGTTTTTTTAGATAGTCTTCATCTAGTCTTTTCCAGATAAAGGTTTTACCAAAGAATCCGCGCCGATCTAAACTTGGTAAAAACTTTAAATCCCCATTCTTTTTTTGTTTGATCTGTACATAGTAGGTACGCCCGTCATAAAAATTATAAGCCCGCCCCCCTGTGTAGGTATCCCCACATGCACGGGTTAATTTGTATAAAAACACCGTCCCCTTATCACTACGGTTACGCAAAGCCGGGTTTTTATTATAAATATCTTTATTGGCTTTAGAACCATCTACATTGGCAATTCCATAGGCATAATACTTATCCCCATATTTAAAAAATTCCACATAAGAGGCTTTCATGTATAAAAAAGCTTGGGTTTTATAAATGCCATCTAACTCAGCCAAAAGGGGCGTGATAGCACCCGCGCAAAACAAACAAAACCACTTCATACAAAACTCTAAAGCTTAAATTTAATCAGATTAGTGGGGACTTTAGCCACGATTTTATAAACTAGGCCTTTTGTGTGCGCTGCTGTAGCGTGTGCATCTTGGCTAAATAAAATGGCTAGCATGCCCGCATCCAAACGCAAAGAATAACAACTTTCACTCATTTTATAGGTCTGTTTATCTAGGCTAGAGTCATAAGGTTGCTTTACTTCTAAATCTGTGCTATCCCCTAGATATAAAAGTTCGCTACCCTGCACCATTAGCAAAAAATCTACATGATCTTGGTGGGTTTCTAGTAAACCTAAAGAAGGTGTATAAATAATCTCTGCCGCGCTCATGCCTTGATCTAATTCTTGTTTAACTACTCCTTGTTTTCTTTGTAGAAAAGCCTGATGCTTAGAACTAGCCGGGTCTAACATTGCCTTTAAATAGGCATAAAGAGACTCTAACTCTTGGGTTTTAGAAAATAAAGAGGCTAAAGAGACTAACTTGCCAATAACTGCCATTTTATCTCCACTGGTTTTAATCTCAGGATTTTAATCCGAAAAGTCCAATGGAGTTTAAACCTCTTGGTGTACAAAAGCTAGGGCTTCTTTTAAGTCT
Source organism: Helicobacter suis (assembly GCF_902196135.1). GTDB lineage: Bacteria > Campylobacterota > Campylobacteria > Campylobacterales > Helicobacteraceae > Helicobacter > Helicobacter suis_A. The sequence continues at coordinate 89,921 of NZ_CABIKE010000005.1, forward strand.
GTAAGGGTGGTGATGCTATAAGTGGGCTTAGCGCTAAGCCGTTTGTTAAGATTTTTTAAAACACTCGTACCAAATTCTACATAATAAGAGGATCGCTCCTCACACACCTGCACACATTCGCTATAGCGCACAGGTTGGACAAGTTGGATTCCAAGACATTCAAGCGCGCCTTCTTTATCTTGATAAACCTGTGTAGTGGCATTAGAAAGTACGCCAAAGTGATAATTATTGTATAAACTTTCTTGTAAAAGTGCCCTAAAATCCTCCACCATAGGCTCTAAAATAGGGCAGTGGCTCACCACATTCATCGGTAAAAGCACACATTTTTTAGCCCCCAGTGTTTTAGAATTAAGATTTTGCAAAAGAGATTTAGGCCCAGCTAATACAACCTGTGGGCCATTAAAATTAGCCACATACAGCAATTGCCCCTCTTGTTTAGCTTGTTTGCAATAATCCCCTAAAACCTGCGCATCACCCCCTAAAACAACCAACATGCCAAGCTCTTCTTTATAAGCGCTACAGATCTCCTCCATGCGCTCTCCTCGTTTAGAGACTAATTTTAACCCCCTTTTTAAATCTAGCGCCCCACTAGCTGCATTAGCACTAATTTCACCCAAAGAATGCCCCAAAGCTAGCAAAGGTTTAACAGATCCGCCCAACTCTTGCATAAACACCTCAAAGGCCACCATAGAAACTAGAAAGATCGCGCTTTGTGCATAGGTACTTTTGTTTAGCTGTGTATTCTCACTCTGTAAAAGCTTAACCATATCTGTTTGTAAAATATCGCTAGCCTCTTGATACATCTCTCTAGCCAAATCAAAATTTTTATAGATTTCCTCGCCCATGCCCACATGTTGTGAGCCCTGTCCACCAAATAATGCAACCATTCTTATCCTTTCACCCCTCTAATCCTTGTGCCTGCGCATGCGCGATTAAGGGCTCAATCACCGGGTCTAAATTACCCGAAAGCATGAGCTCCTCCAAACTATAAAGCGTTAAATTAATGCGGTGATCGCTTAAGCGGTTTTGGGGGTAGTTGTAGGTGCGAATCCGCTCACTTCGATCCCCGCTACCCACCTGCATTTTACGCTCGGCTGAGTGGGCTTGTTGTTGCTCTTCAATTTGTTTTTCATACAAACGGGCTTTGAGGATTTTTAAGGCCTTATCGCGGTTTTTATGCTGGGATTTTTCATCTTGCATGGATACACTAATGCCTGTAGGGATATGCGTGATGCGCACGGCTGAATCGGTGGTGTTTACACATTGCCCCCCATGCCCTCCAGCGCGAAATACCTCAATACGCAAATCGCTAGGATTAATATTAATCTCTACATCATCTGCCTCAGGCATAATCGCTACAGTGATAGCTGAGGTGTGGATACGCCCTTGTGATTCAGTCTCTGGTACGCGCTGTACGCGGTGGGTCCCGGCTTCAAATTTTAGTCTTGAATACACCCCCTGCCCTTTAATGAGCGCAATCATTTCCTTATACCCACCCACGCTATTTTCACTAGAGCTAACAATTTCTACTTTCCAACGCTTTAAATCTGCATAACGGCAATAGGTTTTAAACAAGTCGCCTACAAAAATCCCCGCCTCATCGCCCCCTGTACCGGCGCGTAGTTCCAGATAGATATTTTTAGAATCGTTTGGATCTTTTGGAATGAGCAAGATTTTAATGTGATCTTCTAAATTCTTGCTTTGCTCCTCTAGGCTTTTAAGCTCCTCTTTGGCTAACTCGCCTAGTTCTTTATCCTCTAATAGCGCCTTATTTTCTTGGATTTGATCTAAAATCTTTAAATAGCGCTTAGCCGCTTGGGCTAATTCCTCTAAACTGGCTTGTTCTTTGCTTAATTCAGTGAGCCGTTTGACATCGTTTAAAACTTCAGGTTGGGTTAAGGAAATGGCAAGCGCATCATAACGCGCCACAACCTCCTTTAATTTCTGGGATAACACGATTAAGCGTTAGCTAGGGCGATCTTTTTAACACTTGCATTCAAGCGCGAAACTTTCCTAGAGGCGGTGTTTTTCTTTAAAACGCCCTTACTGACAAATTTATGTAGTTCTTTATTAGCCACTTTAAAAGCTTCTTGGGCTTTGGCTAGATCGTTATGTTCTACGGCTTGGCGTACGGCTTTTACAATATTTTTAATGCGGGTTTTATAAAAGCGGTTGCGCTCGGTGCGTTTAGCGGTTTGGCGGATGCGTTTTTCTGCGGATTTATGATTAGCCATAGCTTAATCCCTTTATCAAAAATAATATGGCAAGATTCTATCTAAAAAAGCATTAAAGACTGATTAACTTAGGAAAACGCATGGTTTTTGGTACAGATGGGGTGCGGGGTAAGGCTGGAGTTGAGATCACCCCGATGTTTGTCATGCAATTAGGCATTGCGGCTGGATTGTATTTTAAATCACAGGCAAGGAGTAATAAAATCTTAGTGGGCAAAGACACCCGCAAGAGTGGTTATATGGTTGAAAGTGCGCTTGTAAGTGCTCTGACTTCAGTAGGTTATGATGTGATTCAAATAGGGCCTATGCCCACACCTGCTATTGCTTTTTTAACCGATAACATGCGCTGTGATGCGGGGGTGATGATTAGCGCTAGCCATAACCCTTTTGAGGATAATGGGATTAAATTTTTTGATCGTTTCGGCTATAAATTACAAAGACAGAGCGAAATTGCCATTGAAAAGATCTTTGCTAATACACAACAAATACAGAGCAGTTGCCAGTGTGGGGTGGCTATTGGTAGTTCTAAACGCATTGATGATGTAATCGGGCGCTACATCGTGCATTTGAAAAATTCCTTCCCCAAACATTTAAATTTACAGGGCATGCGGGTGGTGATTGATACGGCTAATGGAGCGGGTTATAAAGTCGCGCCCATTGTCTTTAGCGAGCTAGGCGCGGATGTGATTGTGATTAATAATGAGCCTAATGGGAGTAATATTAATGCCCAGTGTGGCGCGCTTTATCCTTTAGAACTCAGCCAAGAAGTCAAACGATACCGCGCAGATTTAGGCATTGCCTTAGATGGCGATGCCGATCGGCTGGTAGTGGTGGATCATTTAGGAGAAGTCGTACATGGAGATAAGCTTATTGGGGCATTAGCTACCTACCAGCACAAACAAGCCAAGTTAACTAGCCCACAAATTGTAGTAACCACAATGAGTAATCTTTCTTTGCAGGAATATTTAGAAAAACAAGGAATATCTGTTTTACATTGCAATGTGGGGGATAAATTTGTGAGTGCGTGCATGCAAGAAAATGGGGTGAATTTTGGGGCTGAACAAAGCGGGCATATCATTTTAGGCGATGCAAAAACAGGCGATGCAATCATGAGTGCTTTACAGGTAGCTGCTTATATAGTTGAAAGTCAAAAACCAAGTGCTGAGGTGCTTAACCCCTTTGAATTAACCCCCCAAATTTTAGAAAATATGCGCGTTAAAACCAAAAAACCCCTAGAAAAAATCCATGGCTTTAAGGACAAACTTAAAGACCTTGATACAGAGGGGATTCGCCACCTGATTCGTTATTCGGGTACAGAAAATATTTTACGCATTCTCTTAGAGGGCAAGGATCAACACGCCTTAGAAAAACACATCAAAGATTTACGGACTTTTTTCCAAGAGCATTTAACTTGAAATCCCCCATTTTTGCCTTTATTTTAGCCTTTATTGGGGCTATGCTAAGCGATCAAGTGCTTAAACAAATGATTTTAGCTGGCTTGCGCTATGAGGGACCGGTGATCTCTATTGTGCTAGCTTATAATGAGGGTGTGGCTTTTTCTATGCTGCATTTTTTAGGGCCTTATCTTAAATACATCCAAATTATTTTAATTGGGGGTTTAGGTTTGTTTTTATGGCAACAAAAAGAGCTTTTTAATCTTAATGCCTTGCCCTTTGGGTTGATTTTAGGCGCGGGTAGTTCTAATCTACTTGATCGCTTCATACACGGGCATGTAATTGATTATGTCTACTGGCATTATCAATTTGATTTTGCAATCTTTAATTTAGCCGATGTGCTCATTGATGTAGGGGTTGGGTTAATTATCCTCAAACATTTTAAGACAAAGAATAAGCAAAAGGGGGTATAATGGCGGCTTTTTATGCGGCGGTTTTTATAAAAATTTCTAAAAATTTCTGCGCAATTTAAGGGTCGCGTAGCTCAGTGGTAGAGCACTACCTTGACATGGTAGGGGTCGCTGGTTCAAATCCAGTCGTGGCCACCATAAAATAAATTAAGCTAAGAAATACACCAAAATCCTAAGTGGGCGCATTATCTCGATCTTAAATTACAACTGCTCATTAGAATTTAAATGTACTTAAAAAACTATTTGAATCAAGAGTTTGTTTATGCAAATCATCAGAGGATTTTTGCATAGAATCGTTGATTTTTAATAAATCTTGCACGCACAAGGCGATCTTATCTACATTTTCAAAAATGCTTGCTGTGTGCTCATTTATTCTATTAATGTTGTTGAGATTGACTAAAGAGTGATCCACTGCATCCACGATGATAGAGGAAAAATGATTGATATGGCTTTGCATATCACTTGAGTGCTGGGCTAGGGCTTGCATTAATGAGAGGCTGTCTTTTCTTTCTTGATTAAGCTTGGCAATGGCTTCTAGGATATGTTTGACAATAGATGTACTTTCTGTAATGTTTCTTTGTGTCCTTTCAGCCAGAGCCCGCACTTCATCAGCTACCACCGCAAACCCGCGCCCATGCTCGCCTGCTCGTGCGGCCTCAATAGCGGCATTTAAAGCAAGTAAATTGGTTTGATTAGCAATCTCTACAATTGCATCTAGCACACTTTGTATATCTTGCGCTTCTGTGGATAAAAATTGCATGTTGGTAACACTCTGTTCTTCGCTAGCTATACTGCGCTGGATATGTTCATCAATCGCAGTTATAGCTATCTTAGTCTCAGAAACATTTTTTAACACACTCTCCAAAAGCTCCCTAGTGGAAACAGATACCGCCACGCTTTCGCTTAATATTTGTCGGCTAGAGTGGCTTAAATCCGTGTTATCACGGCTAATTTGCTCTATTTGTTTGGAGTTTGAGTCTAACCCTATAGAAACATTGCTTAAAGTTTTGGAGATGGCTATATTGTCTTGTACCTGCCTAGAGATTTTTTGTAAAGTGCCTCGTGTGTATTCTATAAAGAGGTTTACAGATCTAACCATCAAGCCTATTTCATCATTAGCCTCAATGCTAATCGTATCGGTAAAAGTTTTATTGTTTGCGATGTGTTCTAGGGTCTTATTAACTTTGTTTAATCTCCTAGAAATACGGCGCACTATCAAGAAAAGACAAGTTATGATTACAGAAATTAAAAACACTTGAAAGGCCAGCAAAGATGCAAAATAATAAGTGTTCTTTGTAATGGTAGCCTCCGTGATCTTTGTGATATTAGCGTTGATACTATCCTCTACCTGTTTGAGTAAATCAATCTTTTTTGTGATGGTTTTAAACCAAACATTTGGATTAACACCAAATCCCCCCACTGAATATTTTGAAATTAGTATATGGCGCATTTTTTCCACATCTTTAAAGCTAGAATCCTCAGAAATACGATGGAATAACGCCACACTCCGTGCATCTGCAAAGAGTAGGAAAGTTTTTTGAAAAACTTCTTGCTTAGCTATTAAGGAAATAAAGTTAATGTAGTTAGGATCAACCGAGTCATTTGCAACAAAAATACGATTAGCTGTAGCCCTTTCTAATCCAGATTCCTCTTTGGCATAAAGAAAACTAATATAGCTTATGAGCGCATCAGAGACTTGGGAGTTATGGACAATTCTAATGGATTTAAGCACGCTATCCAGAAATATTGTAATGATCTGGGTAAAGTATTGCATTGTGCTATCCACAATCGCCCTTTTATCCTTAGATTCCATAGCGCTGCGGATTTGGGGCAATTTGACTAAAAGATCTAATCCTTTTTGTAAAGCCTGCACATAGCTAGTATCCAAACCCGAAGTAGAACTTAAAAATCTTTTAAGATCGTCTAATTTTGTATCTGTATGCCGTCTTTGCTCTTGTAACTCACTGGCAAACTGCACCCCACCACTAGATAAAAAACCCGCACTCATTCCTCGTTCTTTTTGCATTTCATGTACAAGCGAGGATAAGTATTGAGATGCCTTCATTTGGCGCGCCAAATCTTGACTACGCTTCAAAGTATCATAAGCGTTATACGATCGCCAAAACATAAGAATCAATAGGAAAACCATAGGAACAGAAACGATTAATACAATTTCATCCCGCAGCTTCAAATTATTAAACAAGTGTAGCAAAGCCTCCGATTGATAAGGCAAATTAAAAAAATAAACCAATTGGATACTATCAACTGGTAATAAATAATGTCAAAACAGCGCCCATTAATAAGTTCTTATCTAGTTTGAAATAAATTAAAGAACCCCTTAAATTCAATCTTTTATAATGTTGCCTTTTAATGAGAGGAAAACATGCCCAGCCAAGAAGAACGATTAGAATATGAGATTAAAAAAGAATTAGAAGAACTTAAGATTAGGTATTACAACAAGACAGAAGCCATAAATGAAGAAATCAAATACGCCCTAGAAGAAGCCCCTTCTAAAGGCGGAGGGAGTGGGCGCAATTATCCCGATCTTAAATTATGGGTAAGTACTAAACAAATGCGCCATATCCCGGTGATGATAGAGATCAAGGGACTTAAAGGGCGTTTGGCTAAATTTAATAAAGATTTAAGCCTTGAATCAAGCACCACAGCCATTAAAAATTACGCCCTCAATGGGGCAGTGCATTATGCTGATGCGATTCTAGATTATAGCAGCTGTAACGAGGTCATTGCCATTGGTATTAATGGCTATGAAGAGGCGAATAAATTGCATAAAGAATACGCCTTTTATTATTTGCAGTCTAAAGCTTTAGCCGTGCCCCAAAAGATTGGTGATTTTAGCGATCTCTCTATCCTAGCTAATTTGGAGGCATTAGAGTCTAAACTAGGTACGCTCACTTTAAGCGGAGAGGTACGCGCTAAGACTATTGAGGATTTAGAGAGCCAAACAGAAACCCAGCTTAACAAGCTTAACCAGTTTTTACATGATGAAATTTTAAATCTTGACCCCAATGATCGCGTGGCTTTGCTTGTAGGGATGATCATGGCAGCTAGTGGGGTTGCTCATAAAACTTCTCCACTCAAACTAGGGGATTTAAAGAGTGAACAAGATAAAGATGCCCATGACGGACATGAGTTTTTAAAGAAAATTAAAGCTTTTCTAAACGCCAAAAACTTACCCCCAGAGAAAATTAGCATAGTTGTTCATGAACTCCAAAAAGTTTTTATCCACTCTAAGCTATGGCAAACTAACACCTACACCAGAGAAAATATAGCAGAAAGCCCGCTAAAAACCATCTATTGGCGGTTTTTAGAGGGAGTTTTTCCTTTGGTTAAAAAACTTAGCCAAGCTGATATTGCGGGTAAACTCTTTAATGTGCTTACTAAATGGCTAGAAGTCCCCGATAGCGAAAAAAACGATGTGGTGCTCACCCCTAGAATAGTTGTGGATTTAATGGTAAACCTAGCCGAAGTTAATCAAGATTCTTATGTGTGGGATTATGCCACCGGCTCAGGGGCATTTTTAGTTTCTAGTATGAATAAGATGATTCAAGATTGCACAGAAAAGATACTTAACCAAAAAGAGAGAGAAAAGAAAATCGCCCATATTAGGGCCTACCAACTACTAGGCATTGAAAAACGCACAGATATTTATTTGCTTGGGGTGTTAAATATGCTCTTACTAGGCGATGGGAGTGCAAACCTACTACACAAGGATAGCTTAGTAGATTTTCAAGAAAAAGAATCTATCAGGTATGAACAGGGTGATTTGAAGGGCGAGCCTTTTAAAGCTAATGTCTTTTTGCTTAATCCTCCCTATAGCGCTAAGGGTAAGGGCTTTGTTTTTGTAGATCGCGCTTTAGAGAGAATGACTAGCGGGCGGGCGGTGGTGATCATCCAAGAAAATGCAGGCAGTGGAAACGGGCTACCCTATACAAAAGATATTTTAAAGAAAAACACCCTATTAGCCAGTATTAAAATGCCTTTAGATTTATTTGTGGGTAAATCTAGCGTACAGACGGCTATTTATGTTTTTGAAGTGGGCAAACAACACAATAAAAAACATATGGTTAAATTTATTGATTTTAGCAACGACGGCTATATGCGCGCGGCGCGTAAAAAAGCAAAAGCGAGCACTAATTTAAGAGATGTGGACATGGCCAAAGAACGCTACGCTGAACTGATTAATATCATTGTACATGATCACGATCCTAAACTGTATAAGGATCACTTTATTAAGGATACTATCAGTTTGGATGGCAAGGATTGGACTTATGCCCAGCATCAAAAAATAAACACCAAACCCCAAATCACAGATTTTAAAAGGTGTGTGGCTGATTTTCTAACTTATGAAGTTTCTTTAGTACTAAAGGGGGATTCGCTCACACAAGAGGCTAAAATTTAGCTTAATTCGTGGTTTTAAAAAGATTGATATAAAATAAAACGCCCGGGAACGCTACACAAACCCCGGGCAGAAAGGAGCGATCAGCGAACCTCTGATCGTAATCCTATGCGGGCGTTGTGCCTTAAATTCTCTATATTTTGGCTAAAGTGAGTCTAAAAATCAAAAAAAGATAGCTAGGATCGCCCCTCCGGGGGCACCTTTGATATTTTTCTAAAACATAAGGGTAAGCATGGGTATTTTAAAAAGTTTTGAGGAATTATTAGCTCTAAACTGGCAAGAGGTAAGAGTAGGGGATTTATTTAAGGTAGAATCTAGCAATAAGATATTACATGCCAACCAACTTAAAGAAATTGTAGATGTTCCTCAAGAGGGTTATTATCCTTATGTAGTTAGAAGTGCGCGTAATAATGGAATAAAAGGGTTTATTAAAGAGGATACAGCCTTTTTAAATCCGGGTAAGAGTTTAAGTTTTGCGATGGATACCTTTAGCGTCTTTTATCAAGAGAGGGATTATTTTACAGGGAATAATGTCAAAATCCTAGTTCCTAAATTTGATCTTGATAGATACAAGGGGTTATTTATTGCTACCACCCTACAAAAATCTATCGCCCATCTAAGTTGGGGGACAAATTGTACAATTAGTGATATTGAAACAATGCGCTTTTCTCTTCCCCACCTCCCCACCGGAGAGATCGCCTTTAAAGCTATGGAAGTCTTTATTAGAGAAATTCAGGCGGAGCGCCTGAGAGAAATTCAGGCGTATTTAAAAGTAACTGGATTAGAAAACACCACTTTAACAAAAGAAGAAGAAAACGCCCTTTCTCTTTTTACACATAACTTTGATTCTTGCGGGGGGGGGGGGGGGGGGAA
>NZ_CABIKE010000006.1 GCF_902196135.1 Helicobacter suis
GCCAAATTAGGCTAGATTAAGGAGGTTTAGGGAAAAGGTTAAGCCCCTAAAATAGGGGCTTAGGGTGGAATGGGGGGAGTGGTGGAGATAGGCTTTATCTTACCTAATTTGGGAGTGCTTGCTACTTACATCCTCTTTTGTGTGGTATTCCTCTCTTTGGTGCATTTTAAAATCCATGTACAAACTAAACTTGGCTTAAAAATTCTTTCTAGTTTATTTGTAGCTTTTTGGATACATAATTTAGGGGCGTACTGTTTTAGAGACGATCATCACGGCGCCTTCATTAATCCTAACATCCCCACACGGATCATGCCTATGATCAAAGAATTTTACGCAATAGGCGTGAGTTTGAAAGAATATAAACAGACTAAATATAAAGCAAATCTCAAGCAAAGCTATCCTAAAGATTATCTGAGGGTAGATTTAAACAGCGTTTCTAATGTTGTGCTCATTGTAGGTGAAAGTGCCTCTAGAAATTTTATGGGAGTTTATGGCTACCCTGTGGCTAATACCCCCTTTTTAAGCGATTTATCTACAAAGGGGCATTTATTTATCTTTAAAGATGTGATCTCAGCCTTTGCAAACACTTACGCCGTTTTTAAAACCCTTCTGAATTACTCTGATGTAGAAAATAGTAGCACCCCCGCATGGCAGCAAAAGAATTTAGGTTTAATTTTTAAATTAGCTGGCTATAAAACCTTTTGGTTTGACTCACAAGATGATCTTGAGAATAACCGCGCCTTTGCTTTTTGGTCTGCCCCCTTTATGAAACGTTATTGGAGTAATGGTTTTTTAAAAGCTGACAATGCTACTCTAGATGCGTGGCTTATCTCTGCCTTTAACAAACAAAAAAGCCAACTAGCTTCTAAAAATTTTATTCTTTTCCATCTCTTTGGTAGCCACCCTGCTTATCAATACCGTTTCCCTAAAACTTATTCTAAATTTGTGCCTACAGATATTCCCTACCAAAATTTGCATGTACAAAATAATCACGATAAGCAAATCGTGGCTGACTATGTTAACTCACTTTACTACACTGATTCAGTTTTACAAGAAATCTTTAAACTCTTTGAGAATAAAGATGCCCTAATTGTCTATCTCTCCGATCACGCTCAAGATATTTTTGAAAGTGGCTCTACTTATGGGCATAAATGCTCTGCTTATGGTGTAGAAATTCCTTTTATGATCTATGTTACCGATGTCTTTAGACAAAAGCACCCAGAAAAGCTAAAACTAATGACTCAGGCGATAAATAAGCCCTTTATGAGTGATGATCTAATCCACTCGCTTTTGCCCTTAGTGGGTATCCACACTAAAGATAATTTAGAGAGCAAAAACCTCTTCAGCCCTGCTTTTGATACCAATAGAAAAAGAGTCTATTGTGATCATCAGGTATATGAGAAAAAACACTAGTAAGCAAGGTTAAAAACATCATTTCTAGCAAATTATAAATATACTAAGCGATCCTATCTTTTAGAAAATTTTTAAGATTTTTTGGTTAGAATGGGCGCTTTTTGGTGAATTGTTAATCGGGCTTATAGCTCAGGTGGTTAGAGCGCACCCCTGATAAGGGTGAGGTCAGAGGTTCAAGTCCTCTTAAGCCCACCATTTTTTAAATTCGGGGGATTAGCTCAGTTGGGAGAGCGCCTGCTTTGCACGCAGGAGGCCAGCGGTTCGAACCCGCTATCCTCCACCAAATCCACCTACTTTTAAACTTTTAAATTAATCCCTAACGCGTTATCTTAATGATTGATAAATTCTTTAGGCTGTGCAGGTTGATTAGTTGTTTGCAATTCTTTAAGCGCATATTGGTTTCCAAATTCTGCGGCTTTTCTTAAAATTTTGACATCTGTAGCTGCCATAGCTGTAGGATCAGCCCCATTACCAAGCATATATAAAGCCGCACCGATATAGTGTTTGCGTACATGGGAATTTGCAAAGTTCCGCGCTTTTAGCTTATCCAGATTCCATGTTTTTGTTTTATAATCCCCACCCCCATTGGCAAATAAAACCTCTTCAATCAGTCTAAGGGCTATATCTCTATTGATAAAAACACATTTGCCCTCTGCATAGGCGCTAGCTAGCCCTACTTTGGCCACTACCATAGCCAAACTATTATTGCTGCGTACACGATGAATCACAAATTCAAAATAATCAACCGCCCTACACGCATCTGCTCTAACTCCCCAGCCACCTAAATACATTTTGCCTACAAAGGCTGTAGCTAATAAATCCCCGTTTTTATGTGCACGGTTATAGATATTAAAGGCCTCATAGTCGCGTCCTCTACTTTCTAGCACTAAACCTCTTTCAACCAAAGCGCTAACTTCCCCTTCTGCTGGTAGCAATGAGCAAAGCCCTAAAACACTCAAAAGCCAAAATTTGAAAAAATCCATAAGAATCCTTTATCTTTTTTATTTTTACACGACTAGAAAATCTGCTAAATACAGATCCGCGGGGAGTAAGAAGTTTTCTTATAAGAGATCAGATGGGCTGCGGGGGGGGGGGGGGGGGGGAAAGTACTTAAATACAACAGATTCATTAAAAAGCAAATCCTTAAATCTCAAAATGATACTGATTCTAGCAAAAATTTTTAAATGAATCAAAGGGGGCGTAAACGCTGGTTTTCTAAAAGGAAAATCCGCGAACAGCCACGCGCGATCTTTTCATCATGGGTGGCTAACACCAAAACCCCCTGTTGTGCTTGGATATAGTTATGCATGGCTTGCATGACAGCTAAAGCGGTGGAGGTGTCTAAATTGCCAGTAGGTTCGTCTGCAAAGATGATTTTAGGTTGTTTGGTTAAAACTCTAGCGATAGAAAGCCGTTGTTGTTGCCCGCCGCTAAGCTCTCCAATTTGTTGCTTTAGGGTATGGGCAATCCCTAGCGTTTCTAATAATTGCATTTCAATGGGTTTTTTAGACAAAATAGAGGCAACTTGGAGATTTTCTAAAGCATTAAACCCTCTAAAAAGGTAGTGGGCTTGGAAGATAATCCCTAATACATGGCGTCTTAACTCTAGCAAGGTTTTTAAAGGTAGAGCATAGATATCGCTATATTCTAAGAGCCGTACTTTGCCATGCAAGGGTTTTAGCATGGTAGATAGGTGGTTGAGTAAACTAGACTTCCCGCTCCCACTCACACCCAAAAGCGCAATAGACTCCCCGGCCTTTGCCTCTAAGTGCAAATCTTGATATAACCATGTATCAAATTTGTGGCCAATTTCTACTGCCTCTAACATAACCCTCCTTTAAAAATTTTGATCGCCTAGTAAAGTTGGGGAAAGAATATAGGCTGGGGATTTATTCACGCTATGGATAATGGTTTTAGAAAAACGCCGTGCGTAGTATTTGAGTAACATTCTTTGTAAAAAAGGCTCGATACTAGGCACAAACCAAGCATTATTACTCACCACAATTAGATGAGAGGGGCTATTAATATAAGCCCTTTGAGAAGTCCCCTCATAGCAAACTAGGGGTCTAAAAGCAAAACCATTGAGATTAAAATCTGTAAAATTAGGGGCACTGCCTAAGTTAAAAACCTCACTACCAAAGAAAAAGCGATCCAAGTAATCAGCGATAAACTGAGGAAAGGGCATGGTTTCTCCAAAGGGGGCTAAGATCACTTTGTGGGCATAATTATAGGTGTTATCATGGAAAATATAGGTGGAATTATAGATTGTATGATCTTCTTTATAAAGGGCACCGGTGATAATGGTAATTTGCTGCCCTAGCTGTATTAGAGTGTGGAGTAAGTTACTTTGATTAAGCGCGATAGGAAAGGCCGTTTCAGGTAGGATTATCATTTTTTGGTGTTCTTTAATGGCTTGTTGGATTTGATCTAAATTGTCATGAATGTGGCTTTCAAAGATTGGGTGTTGCCATTTATTTTCTTGATCAACATGTGTTTTAATAGGCTTAATACTTTTAAGGGGCGCGGAGGTATGGGGATATTCTAAACAGAATAATAAAATCAAGCTAGCTAAAAATTTCATGTAAAAGGGTTTAACTAGGGGATTTTTATACACATAAAGAGCTAGAGCGATTAAAATCATGAGAAAGTGTACTTTATCCACTTTAAACAAAGAATAGGCAAAAAAGGCATCTGGAACTAGCCAATCAAATCCAAAAGGGTGTATATAACTGGTAAGCCACATTGTAACAACACGGTAAAACAAAAATTGTTGATACAAGACGAGGTAAAAAACTCCGGTATAACAAAGAGCAACTAGGATAATGATAAGAGGCATGAAAAAGGGATAATCGTTGTAACGAAAACTCAAAGCACACCAATAAAACAACCCTAAACCCACACAAAACCCAAAAAAAACGCGCTGTTTGGCTTTAACTAGTAAACATGCTAGCATGCTCAAAGGGGCTAAAAAAGTTTCTAAACCTAGTAAAATTTTAGGATAGGGGGCGATCAAACAACCTAAATAAGGGGGGGATAAAAACAAAAGAGCCAAAACTAAAGGCTGGATAAGTTCTTTTGAAAAATAACGCTTGATCTTTAAAGATAGCAAATAAACCTCTTGTTCTTTTGCTGATTTAAGCTTTGCATTGTAAAATACTTAGACTTAAAAACATAGCCACTTGAATTTTATTAAGAATGGGTGTTGATGGGTTATTATATCGACATTGCTTTGGCGGTGCTTATTGTAGGAGTTGGACTCCGCGGGTTTTATAATGGTTTTATTGATGAAGTGTCTGGTTTATTGGGGATTGTTTTAGGGGTTTACTTAGCATCTAGGTGGGCAGAAAGGGTGGGGTCTTTGTTTTCCTCGCATGTATATGCCTTCCATGACCCCTCTATGTCTAGTTTGGTAGGTTTTGTATTAGTGCTTGCCTGTGTGTGGATTGCTTTTTTAGTAACAGGAGTAATTGTGAGTAAGGCTATTGTTCTGAGTAATTTAGGCATTATAGATCGCATTTTAGGGTTTTTATTTGGCTGTACTAAGATATTTTTGATTCTAGCCTTTTTACTCTACACCATTTCACGCCTCTCTTTCATGAAAAGCCTAGATGTTTATTTACACGCCCACAGCCAGATTTACCCCTATATGCATACCATTGCCTCCCATGTTCTCCGGCTTAAAGAAGTACAAGAGATTGGTGAAATGATTGAGCAAAAGGCTAAAAAAGCCAAAAAAGAGAATTTTCCTGAGAGTTTAGACCCTACAAAGGTTAAAAGCAATTTAGAGACGATACCAGAGGGTGTAAGCCCGCAAAAATCCCATTGATAGAAACCACCATGTTTGATAATGCCTACATTAAACAACGCATACAAAAAGTAGATTTGTTGCGCGCTGTATCTAAAAACCCTTATGATAATCAGGTAGAGCGTACTTTAGATAATGCTACATTTTTAAAGCGCTTTGAAACTTTGCAAAATCAAGCAGAGTCTAAAGACCCCTCTAGTATTTGTGCTTTGGTGGGGCGCTTGCGCTTTATCCGCTTAATGGGTAAGGCCTGTTTTATTAAGATTGAAGATCAAAGCGCATTATTGCAAGTTTATCTCTCACAAAATGATTTAGGCAAAGAATCTTTTGATCTGTTTAAAAAGTGTGTAGAAGTGGGTGATATTCTTAATGTGGTGGGCTATCCCTTTGTAACTAAAACAGGGGAATTAAGTTTACATGCCACTTCTTATAAAATTCTTACTAAATCCATTGTACCTTTGCCTGAGAAATTCCATGGCCTTAGTGATATTGAACTACGCTACCGCCAACGCTATTTAGATCTAGTAGTTAATCCTGCAGTCAAAGAGGTTTTTAAAACCCGTAGTGTGATTGTGGCTACTACCCGCCGTTTTTTTGAGGAAAAAGGGTTTTTGGAAGTAGAAACGCCTATGATGCACCCTATTGCTGGAGGGGCTAATGCGCGTCCCTTTATCACCTATCATAATGCTTTAGAGGTAGAGCGTTATTTAAGAATTGCCCCTGAATTGTATTTAAAACGCTTGGTAGTGGGTGGATTTGAAGCGGTTTTTGAAATTAATCGCAATTTTAGAAACGAGGGCATGGATCACTCCCATAACCCGGAATTTACCATGCTAGAGTTTTATTGGGCTTATAAAACTTATGAGGATTTAATCACCCTCACACAAGAACTTTTTCATAAACTATTGCAGGTTTTAAACTTGCCCTTAAAAATTTCCTATCAAGATCAAGAGATTGATTTTAGCGTGTTTAGAGTGCTTAGTTTTAAACAGGCTTTAATAGAGGTAGGGGGATTGGAGGCTGCGTTATTAGAAGATAGTTCTAAACTTTTAGCATTTTTAGAAGAACAAGGGGCGCATTTGGAAGGATTGATCACACATGGCAAACTTTTAGCGGAGGCCTTTGATCTATGCGTTGAGTCTAAATTAATTAATCCTACCTTTATTACAGAATACCCGATTGAAATTAGCCCCCTAGCGCGCCGTAATGACACTAATCCAATGATTGCCGATCGTTTTGAGCTCTTCATTGCGGGTAAAGAAATTGCCAATGGTTTTAGCGAGCTTAATGATCCGCTAGATCAATACCAGCGTTTTGAAGAACAAGTAAAGGCTAAAGAGAGCGGAGATGAAGAGGCGCAGTTAATGGATACAGATTATGTTTGGGCACTTGGATTAGGTATGCCCCCTACAGCAGGTGAGGGGATTGGCATTGATCGTTTAGTGATGTTATTAACCAATTCTAAAACGATTAAAGATGTAATTTTGTTTCCGGCTATGAAACCTGAAAAGGACGGGCATGCCTAAAGCATTTTATCTAGAACAAAGCGATCCAGAAATTTTTGATTTGTTGCAAGCAGAATTACAACGCCAAAGCGCGCATTTAGAGATGATTGCTAGTGAAAATTACACCTTTGAAAGTGTAATGGAGGCCATGGGGAGTGTGCTAACTAATAAATACGCTGAAGGCTATCCTTTTAAGCGCTATTATGGGGGCTGTGAGGTGGTTGATGCTGTTGAAACTTTAGCAATAAATCGGGCTAAAAAACTCTTTAATTGTGCCTTTGCTAATGTGCAAGCCCATTCAGGTAGCCAAGCCAACATGGCCATTTATCACGCCCTATTAAAACCCTATGATAAGATTTTAAGCATGGAACTTAATAGCGGGGGGCATTTAAGCCATGCTTCTAAAGTCAATATCACCGGACAACATTTTCAGGGTTTTTATTATGGGGTGAATGCAGAGGGGTGGATTGATTATGAGGAAGTTTTGCGCATTGCTAAGATTGTGCGCCCTAAACTCATTGTATGCGGGTATTCTGCCTATCCTAGAGAGATTGATTTTAAACGCTTTAGAGAAATTGCTGATGAGGTGGGTGCGCTTTTAATGGGCGATATAGCCCATATTGCCGGGTTAGTGGTGGCCTCTGAGCACCCTAACCCGTTTCCGCATTGCCATGTAGTTAGTAGCACCACACATAAAACACTTAGAGGCCCTAGAGGTGGGCTTATTTTAAGCAATGATGAGCAAATTGCAACTAAAATTGATCGCGCACTTTTCCCGGGTTTACAAGGGGGGCCTTTAATGCATGTGATTGCGGCTAAGGCGGTGGGTTTTTTAGAAAATCTTAAACCAGAGTGGAAAACTTATGCAATTCAGGTTAAGCGCAATTTAGCAGTGCTTGTCAAGGTGTTTTTAGAAAGAGGTTTTAATTTAGTCAGTGGTGGGAGTGATAATCATTTATTGGTGATGCGCTTTGATCGCTTTAGCGGCAAAGAAGCCCAAGAGGCTTTAGGCAAGGCTGGAATTATTGTAAATAAAAACACAGTGCCAGCAGAAACAAGAAGCCCCTTTATCACAAGTGGGATTCGTCTAGGATCAGCAGCGCTGAGCAGTAGAGGGATGAAAGAGGCGGAATTTAGTTTTATTGGTAGGCAAATTGCAGATGTATTAGAAAATATAGAGGATACAGAGAAATTAAAAGCGATCTATGAGGAAATAGTGGCGTTTACACAAAACTATCCCCTTTATCATGCGCCGATTTTTTAAAGGATTAAATGATGACAGAAATGCAATTAAAGCTTATCAAACTCCAGACGGGGTTTTACTATGTTTTAAAGCCCGGTTTAGGGGCTAAGATAGAATACATGGGTCGTTGTTATTATGATAAGTTTGAAAAAGTAGATGCCCCCTTAACTTCTATGTTGATTCAAAAACATTGGAGAAAAGAGATCACCCTTGCCCATGCTTTAATTTTACAAGGCGATAAGGTTGAAAATATTGTTTTTGATTACAATGGTTATAACCCGGAGCGATTTTATCATAAAGCCCAGTTGCTTTTAAGAGAAGAGGGTTTTATTAATTTTACCGCCTATGAAAGTAAAACCCCGGGGCATTTACACCTCTATGTGCATAAAGGGCATACGGCATTAAGCGAAGGGTGTCGTTTGGCGCGTACCCTTTCTATGAAACTTGCACAAGGGTTGCCCAATGAGTGGCGGGTATTTCCCAATAATGAACTCCCCCCTTCGTTTAATATTTTGGTTTTACCTTATGAGGTATTTGCTAAAGAGCGGGGGGCTAGCTGGGCTAAGCACTTATAAGTTTGAGATTTTATAAAGGAACGATGATGGATAATAATGAACTCAATAAAGAGCTAAATAAGCGACTCAATGATTTAGTAGAGGAAGAAAAAGGTTCTGGGCTTAAGAAAGTCTTATTGATTGTGGCGATTGGTTTAATCGTGCTGGTGGTGGTTTTGGTGGTGTTTTATAAGAGTACGCGTGAGCCGGCCAAAAGTGTATTATTACCTCCAGATAAGGGCATGCAAAAAGTGGGCAATACAGCTGATCATAATGCTAATAATTTTGAAAGCCTCAATTTAGAGCCTAGCGCTAAAAAACCTGATGAGGATAAGTTTGATCAAATTGTAAAAGACATCCAAGCTAAGCAAAAACCCAGTCCACAAGATGAAACTAAGCTTACAACTTTGCCTGCAAGCCCGCTTGATAAACCCGCTCAGCCAACACCCCCTCCAACTCCGCCATTGCAAAAACCTACACCCATGCCAATTCCGCCTACTGGTGTGAATAACTCCCACCAGCAAAATCATCCTAAAGAGAACGCGCATGCAAAGACTCAAATCCAAAAAGTAGAGCATGAGAAAGCCCATGCAACAAATCACCATCAAGTTGTCAAAAAAGAACACCCCAAAACAGCGCATAATCAAGCCACTACCCATAAAGAAACACCCCATAAACACCATGTAGCAGAAAAAACAGCCACAGCCCACCACACACCTAAAACAACTCCAGCCCCTCATAAAGAAGTGGCAAAGACAACACCACCCCCACACTTAGATAAGCCCACATTGCCTAAAGGCTTTTATTTGCAAGTGGGGGTATTTAGTAAAACGCCTAACCCTAAATTTTTAGAAGCCATTAAAAAATATCCCCATCAAGTACAAGATGTCAATGGGCAAAAACGCTATCTTATTGGGCCCTATGCTAGTAAAGAGCAAGCAGACGCAGAAATTGATAAGATCACAGATAACCTAGCTAAACCTGTACATGTGCAAATCAAATAAGGTATCAGCTTAAATACAGCTTGTATGGGGCAAAATGGGGCTTTTTATTTTTAAAGGATCAATATGAAAGCAATACACTCAGAACACGCGCCTAAGGCTATTGGGCCCTATTCACAGGCAATAGAAACCCAAGGTTTAGTGTTTGTCTCTGGACAATTAGGTTTAAATGCCAATGGAGAGTTTGCAGGGAATAATATAGAAGCACAAGCCAAACAGGCTATGGAAAATATTAAAGCAATTCTTAAGGCGGCTAATTTAGGAATGGAGTCTATTGTAAAAACCACCATTCTACTGAAAAATTTAGAGGATTTTGCGGCTGTCAATAGTGTTTATGGGAGCTATTTTCAAGAGCCCTATCCTGCCCGTGCTACTTACCAAGTTGCCAAACTACCTAAAGATGGTTTGGTTGAAATTGAGGCTATTGCCCAAAAATAGGAGAGATCATGCAAAAAGATGCCGTTGTGATTGGCGGAGGCATCGTTGGTTTAAGTTGTGCTTATTCTTTGCACAAACTGGGTCGCAAAGTGAGTGTAATTGATAAAGGCGATGGGAGTAATGGGACTTCCTTTGGTAATGCCGGGCTTATTTCGGCTTTTAAAAAGGCCCCGCTTTCTAACCCGGGTGTGGTGTTAGACACAATCAAACTCATGCTAAAAGGACAAGCCCCTTTAAATATCCATTGGGGGATTAACCCTTTGTTATACCGCTGGTTGTGTAAGTTTATTAGAAGCGCTAACCCTAAATCTGCTAAACGGACTATGGCTCTTTTTGAGCGCTATGGCTGGATGAGTGTTGATATTTACCATGAAATGCTCAATGACGGCATGGATTTTTGGTATAAAGAAGATGGCTTGCTTATGATTTACACCCTACAAGAAAACTTTGATAAAAAAGTTAAGCTATGCCAAGATCACTACGATAGCCAGACTTACACGATCTTTAATCCAAAAGAAACTTTAGATTACATGCCCGTTGCTAAAGAAGAAAGCATTTGTGGGAGCGTACTGCTTAAAGAAAATGCCCATATTGATGCTAGAGAGGTTATGGAAAGTCTGCATCATTATCTTCAAAATGCCGGTGTGGAGTTTTACTACAACGAGGAAGTGCTAGACTTTGAGTTTAGCGGCTCTAAAGTTAGTGGCATTATCACGCATTTAAATCGGATAGAAGCTGATATTATTGTTTTAGCCACAGGTGCAAATCCCCAACTGATCAAAAAAACCCAAAATGACTTTTTAATGATGGGGGCTAAGGGTTATAGCATCACTTTTAAAATGGAAGAAAGCCTTAAACCCAAAACTTCCTCATTATTTGCTGATATTTTCTTAGCCATGACCCCTAGAAGGCACACAGTGCGTATCACCTCTAAATTAGAACTCAACACAACAGATCCACACATCACTGCCTCTCAAATTGCCAATATGAAAAAGAATTTCACCACTTTTACCAAACCCTTTGAGATGATTGAGCCGGTTGAGTGGAGCGGGTTTAGGCCTTTAACACCTAATGATATTCCTTATTTAGGTTTTGATAAAACTTATAAAAATCTAATCCATGCAACTGGGCTAGGCTGGCTTGGAATGACTTTTGGACCGGCTCTTGGCCGTATTGTTGCTAATTTAAGCGTGGATGGAAGCAATGAAAAAAATGCAGATGCCATGCTCTTTTCTGCCTTTTTTAGAGAGTAGTTTGCACTTGTTAAAGGAGAGCCATGGGCTATCTAAACTCCCTCTTAAATACCATCAAAGAGTGGGTATGGGGACCACCCCTACTAGTTTTATTGGTAGGTACGGGTCTATTTTATACCTTTGTATTAAAGGGTTTACAATTTTCTAAAACCTACCACGCTTTTAAAGTTCTTTGCACTAGGGATAAACATTCTGGGGGCGATATTACCCAATTTTCTGCCCTCATGCTCTCTATTGGAGCTACTGTAGGGATTGGGAGCATTATTGGGGTATCTGTTGCGATTATCTCTGGAGGACCTGGGAGCATTTTTTGGATGTGGGTAACAGGCATTGTAGGCATGGCCACTAAATATGCCGAAGGCGTGCTTTCTTTGAAATATAGAGAAGTGGGTAAATATGGCTACAAAGGCGGGCCTATGTATTACATTAAAAATGGCTTGAACATGCCCAAACTTGCCTTTATTTTTGCCTTTTTTACTTTAATTGCCTCTTTTGGGATTGGGAGCATGACTCAGGCTAATGCTGTTTCCTCAATCCTGCTCCACCGTGCTTTAATCCCTACTTGGTTATCTGGTTTGATTGTAGCGGGTATTACCGGGTTTATTTTAATGGGAGGAATTAAATCCATTAGCAAATTTAGCGATTACTTTGCTCCCTTCATGGTGCTTTTATATGTTCTCACCACCCTTTATATTGTCATCACCCATTTAGGCGATGCCTTTGAAGCTGTTAAGCTTATTTGTGCTCAAGCCTTCCACCCTAAAGAAGCCATTGGTGGAACGGCTGGGGGTATGGCTTTATTAACCATGATTGAAATTGGGGTGAGTAAGGGGCTTTTTTCTAATGAAGCGGGTATGGGTAGCGCGGCCATTGTAGCGGCTGCTTCTAAAAGCGCACACCCGGTTAAACAAGCTTTAATCACTATGCTCCAGCCTCTTATTATCACTATGATGGTTTGTACTTCTACAGCCTTGTTAGTGTTAATGGCTCCGGTGTATAAAGAATTCCATGATGCAAGTTTACTCACCTATGAAAGCGTGCGTTATTTTTATCCGCAAGCTGGCTGGGTTGTCTTTGCCTCTATTATCTTTTTTGCTTATTCTACTATCGTGGGCTGGGCTTATTATGGAGAGCGCAGTATAGAATTTACTTTTGGTGGCTCTTGTATTTTTTACTACCGCATTTTGTACTTGGTAGGAATCTTTGTGGGTTCTGTAACTAAACTTGAATTTGTCTGGAATTTTTCAGATATTGCCAATGCTTTAATGGCCATTCCTAATTTGATCGCTTTACTTTTACTTTATAAAGTTGTGGTAGCAGAAACTAAGTCGTATTTTAATACAGAACAAAAAACACTCCATGTCCACAAATCCGCTCCTCTCTCGCGCTAGCTATATTGAAATTGACACAAAAGCCCTAGCCCATAATTTTAAAGTAATATCAAAAGTAGCAGATGGCATGGCAATCATGGCAGTTGTTAAGGCTAATGCTTATGGAGTGGGTGCACTGGAGGCTAGCCGTGTATTTATAGAGCAAGGAGCTAGTTATTTAGGGGTAGCCACTTATGAAGAAGCTCTAGAGGTGCGTTTACATTTTGCCTCTATCCCTATTTTAATCTTGGGTTTTACACCCACCCATATGGCAGAAGAGCTGATCAAAAACCACATTACCCAAACCCTTTTTTCCTATGAACAAGCTTGTTATTTTTCACAAGTGGCATTATCTTTAAAACAAAAACTCAAAGTGCATATCAAAATAGATACCGGTATGAGTCGTTTAGGCTTTTTCCCCACAGAGCAAAGCGCAAATACCATTGCTAAAATCGCCCGATTAAAGGGATTAGAAGTAGAAGGGATATTTACCCACCATAGCAATGCCGATTCGCTTTATAAGGGTTATGCCACGATGCAAGCAGAAAGATTTATAGAATTTTTAGATTTATTAGATCAATTAGGGCTTTCTTTTAAATACCGCCACATGGCAAACAGCGCAGCCACTATTTCTATGCCTAATTATGGTTTAGACATGGCTAGAGTCGGGCTAGCTCTTTATGGGTTACACCCCTCCATTTATACCCAAGATGCCCTTTTAAAAAAGGGTTTTGAGCTTAAAAATGTCCTCACTCTTAAAGCCCAAATTGTGAGCTTAAAAGAAATCCCTGCGGGTAGATTAATAGGCTATGGAGAGGATTTTTATTGTTTAGAGCCCACTAGAGTAGGGGTTTTACCACTAGGTTATGGCGATGGTTTTTCTAAAGTTTTGGGCAATAAAGCTTGGGGATTATTACATGGAAAAAAAATCCCCATTATTGGCGGGGTTTGCATGGATCAATGTTTTGTTGATCTAGGTGTTATCCAAGCAAAAGAGGGCGATACTGTTATATTACTAGGCGATCCAAAGAGTGGCGCGATGGGAGCAGGGGATATAGCCAAAATTTTAGGCATTATCAATTATGAAGCCATCACCATGCTAACTAAGCGTTTGCCAAGAATCTATTACTAAGTTTGTTATATCTAACACTATCTTTAAACCCTCAGTATATCTAAAAGAAAATCCAGCTAATCATCTTTGTTTATGATCGTGGGGTGGTTTATGCAGACTACCAAGAGATTTTTAGTTTTTCCTGATTTTCTCTATTTTGGCATGTGTGATCAAGATGCGCAAAATCTCTAAGATTCTTGGCAAAGCATATAACCGTGATCGCTATAGTGATAAAAGCATATCGGCGCTATAAAATTCAAAGAGTACAGATCAATAAGCCCCTGCTCTACAATCTACAAAGTTTTAGCCATTAGAATTACAAAGTTTAGGTGCTTTGTTTGCTTTCTTTGGGCTTTTAGTTGTAAATCTGTAACTAAAACGCCTCTAAACTATGAAAACACCGCCCTTAAGGCTTAAGGCATTTAAAACTTACCTTAGAGATCTATTTTATTTAAAAGACCTAGAAATACTTCACCTCCTTAACCTAAGGTGGGATCATTAGCAGCGATTTTTAAATAGTATTGCGCAAGTTCCTCTCTGCTTATATTCTAGATAAAGCTTTTCCTCTCTGAGTGCCCTAAATTCTGGCTTGGTAATTAAATTCTTGACTTTTAAGGGGGGGGGGGGGTAATATATCATTGCTTAGAGTTTGGTTAGTTGTATCCTGTTGATCAAAATTACAATAACCGCTAGCATCATTTTTTTAAAGGAGATTTTATGGCATTTAACCCTAATAATTATGTCGTTGAAGAGCGATTTATCCCTATTTTTCTACTCTTAGACACTTCAAGTTCTATGAATACAAATATGAAGGGAGGACAAACCCGCATTGATTGCCTCAACACTTGTGTGCAGATGATGATTGATTTACTCAAAGAGGAGGCAAAGCGAGAGAATGTTTCTAAATTAGCAGTGATCACTTTTGGAGCTGGTGGAGTGAAATTACACACCCGCCTTAGCAAGCTTGAAAGCATCCAATTTAGCCCCCTTGGCGCAGATGGTAGAACTCCGCTAGGAGCGGCTTTAAAACTTACAAGAGACTATATACAGGATAAAGACACCTTCCCGGACAAATTTTACACCCCCTATGTTGTCATGGTTTCTGATGGCGAGCCTAAGGACAATTGGAAAGACCCCTTGTATGATTTTATCCATAATAAAGAAAACCGCAGTTCTAAGAGTGTGCGCTACAGCGTGTTTATCGGCGACAAAGGCAAGGAGCCCCAAGCTATCCACGATTTTAGCGGATCGCCTAATCAGGTGTATTATGCTGATGATGTCCAAAGCCTCATTAATTGTTTTAAAGCCATTACAGCAAGCGTTACACAAGGGCGTAAGATAACCATCAAAGACGATCGCAGCGGGGGTGATAGGAATATTCAGGGTGGTCTTGGCGCGCTAGACGATCCTAATTTATCCAAACTTTAAATAAGGAGTGTTTATGGGAGCAATAGACATCACCCCTGAAGAGCTTCATGTTTTTATCGGGGAAATTAGGCGTTTCATTGAAGCACAGCATGAAGCAAGTGCACGCTTACAAGGAGCTTTTAACACCCTAGGTGAGACTTGGCGGGATGATAAAAAAGATCAGTTTGAAAGCAGTTTTCAGGATCTTTTGAAGATTTTAGCGCATTTTGAAGGCGAGGCAGAGGAGCAAATTAACCATTTAAACCATGTCATCAGTATTTTAGAGCCTTACGGGAACCTTTGATGTATGGTAAGTTGTAATAAATCTTCATATAGGAGATGTTGATGGATTGGGAAAAATTAGGGTGGTTAGCTCTTGAGAAAATAGTTGATAAGGTTTCTACGAAAGCTGGCGAATATCTTGGTGAGCGCGTATTTGGCAGTAAAGATGATAATACGGTTAATAGGGTTAGTAAATATAGTGAACATACTAATCAATATATTCAGATCAATGATCTTAATGCTCTAAATAGGAGCGCTGTAGCGATCTATGACACCGCTAGCCAAAGTGCTGAAACGCTAAACTCTATATTTAGTAGTTTTATCAACCTTGCTATGCAAAATGCTTTGCAAGAGCAAGCACATGCTAGGGAATTGTTAGAGCAAGCACGAGAAGAGAAACAAAAGCGAGCACAAATTATGCAGGAGTGTGCATCCGCTTTGGCAATGGCAAGAAACGCCCTTGCTACATGCGATCCAGAAAAAGATGATGTAACAGACTTAGAAAATGATGTCGCCTCTTGTGAGGCAGATTTGCGCGCAGCTGAGGAGAGTTTGGAGCGTGCTAGCCACAATTACGCCAATATGCAAAGAAAGTTAGAGTTAAGCACACAAGCCGTGCAAATCCTTAGCCAACTACAAACTCAATTAAGTTACATAGGGCATGCTTGTCAAAATAAAATTGCCATCTTTGCCCAAATGGCGTGTGCCACTTTAGCCAAAGTGCAAGAGATTGTATCTGCTTACCAAAACGCCTCTTCAAAAGGTGTACAAGTCCCTGCTAGCCGTTTGTATCTTTCTATGGATTATGCATCGCTTAATAAATGTGGCTTAAATCTCAACCACTATAATTCTGTAGAGAAGAAATTTTTACAAGAGTCGCATTTTGTGGTGGTGCGGGGCAAAATTGTGGCTCAAAGAAGCCATGTTTTTGACCCTAATTTTAAAGATGGGGCGGGACATACCAATATAGAACGCATGCAAAGGGGAAACGCCCCCATTGCCAAAGATAGGAAGGTTTTAGAGTTACACCATTTGCGCCAAGAGGAAGATGGAATTATCATTGAACTCACAAGTAGCGAACATAGGGGTCATTACAAAGATTTACACGATGATAAAAAGCCTAGCGAGATTGATCGCAAGGCATGGAATCAATGGCGCAGAGAATACTACAAAGAGAGAGCAAAGGATGAGGTGTGAAACTCCCTAAAGAATTTGAAGACTACTTAGAAAAATATGGGCATTTTGACCTTGAGGGGTTGGAGATTTTTGGCAAGCTTGAAAATGGGGACACAGAAAACCTCCCCTCTTATGAGGCGGCCACAAAACTTTATAAGCAAGACTATCCCCTACTAGATGATGAAATTGTGATTTATTTTGATGATTATTTAAATTGTATTGTAACTCTGAATGAAAAGAACGAAGTTTTTAGGGTGGAGTTTGAGGATCGGGTTAAAATTGCGGATTCTTTTCAAAAATGGTTTAAACAATGCTTAGAAGATTTTGGGATTAGCGATGCAGAACTATAGCGATCTAGTGGGGAGTTTTGGGGCAGAACAAAGGGCTTTGTTAGAGAATATGAATGATGCACTCGGGCAACGCATCAATGAGGATTTTTTAGACCCCATTATGGCGCAATTAAACCAACTCGCCCACGCCCAAGAAATGGCTTTAGAGGCGTGCAAAAAAGCCCAAAACCTACTAGAGGACGCCAAAGTCATTATCTATGCCGACTAAATATACCCGCTACAACCAACTTTTACAGCAGTTAGATGAGTATTTACAAGACTATAAAAAGGCTAAAGCTCAAAGCTATCAAAAACTAGAGCAACAAAAGCACTATGAATCTTGCATTAAAGAAATAGGGGATTTAGTAGAGCAGATTCGCCACGAACAGCCCAAATTTGAAACTAAAATTGCCCTACAAAAACGCCCTAAGTTCCCAAGCTATGTGATCACCTCACGCCTAGTGATCCAAGAAAATGAACTACACGCCAACTTCAAAACAAAAGATGTTTATTTTTTGCATTTGCAAGAAGTTCCTTTAAAACAAGCTCTTTATACTACGGATCTAAACCGATTTTCTTATGTTAAACATTTTTTATTGCGTGCGTTGCAACTAAGCCCGCTTAATAGGCTAGAACTCATGTTGATTGATCCTAAAACTCTAGGGATCACTTTTAATTTCTTGCGCCCCCTTTTAGACAACGACTTCATTTACAAGCAACGCATTTTGACCTATACGAATGAAATTGAAGAGGCTTTGCGCTCGCTAGCAGATTACATGGAAAATCTCTTACAAAGGCAACTTTGCGGGGTGGCAAATTGGCGTGAGTATAACACAAAGCATCCCAAACAACTCCCCTTGCGCGTTTTAGTGATCTATGGGCTAAACCCCCAATTTTTCAACGATAACTCTTTTTTGTACTTGAGCCGTTTGGTGCGCTTTGGGAGTTTGGCTGGGATCAATATTTTCATTGGGCTTGAAGAACTTCAAGATAAAGAGTCTTCTAAAGTGTCTGAGAAGTGGATAGATTTTAAAAACCTTTTAAAGGAATGTGCCCAAACTATTGGGCATTTTGATCTAAACCCTACAGCCTTAAAATTAAAATTTGCTTTAGAGCCAGACCCCGATCCTAGACAACTAAACGCTTTCTTAGAGGAAATCAACCACGCCTACAAAAACACAAGCACTATTAAAGCCGTTTTAGAAGAATTATTTAACCAAGAAGAGTTTTTAAAGAAAAGTGCAGCTGAGGGAGTGAGTGTGCCTCTAGCATGGGATCATATGGAAAACGAAATTCTCTTTGAAGTGGGCTTTTCTGGGAGTGAGGTGCACACCCTTATAGGCGGGCGTAGTGGGAGTGGTAAGAGCAATTTATTAAATGTTCTCATCGCTACGCTGTGTTTTTATTACCCACCCGAGGAAATATCCTTGTATTTATTAGACTACAAAGACGGGGTGGAATTTAATCTCTATGCCGATCCTCCCTTGCCCCAAGCTCGCTTGATTGCTGTAAATAGCAGTGTGCTTTATGGTGTTGAGGTCTTGCAACACATCCTAGAGGAAAAAGAAAGACGCGCTAAACTCTTTAAAGAGATAGGCGCGCATGATTACACCACCTACCGGAAAGCACATAAAATGCCACGGATTATCCTTGTGATCGATGAATTCCAAACTCTTTTTAATGGCAAGGAAAAAGATATAGTGGAAATTTATTTAGGGGATATTATCCGTAAGGGACGCAGTTTTGGCATCCATCTAGTTTTAAGCACCCAAACCCTAAGCGGTGTGAATCTCAATAAGGGACAATCTAAGTCAAATTGGCAACCGCTTAGCTTTAGCAATGGATGAGGAACTTTCTAAAACCTTTTTAGGCAACAAACATAAGTTGCCATTTAAAGGTAAACCCTATGTTTTTTTAACTTCTTTGCCGGTCAAGCAGAGAGCATAGAGGGTAAAATTCCTTTAGCTGAATCAAAGGATATTAAAAAAATATTGCAAGACTTGAGGCAAAAATACCCCAAAACAGAAACAAAAATCTTTGATGGTTGCATCTTGCCTAGCATAAAAGAGAGTCGATTAGGAGGTGCGGGTTTGCGTCTTGTTTTGGGCAAAATAGAAAACTTTGAAAGAGATGATTTTGTGGTGGAATTTAGCAAACGAGAGGGACAAAACTTGCTTTTATGTGGCAATAGCCCTCGCAAACACCAGGCGTTGATTGCTTGCATACAAGAGAACGCTAAAGCTTGTGGTTATACATGCATAGAAAATCAAGTTCCCCCTCTAACGGGTTTAGAAAAAACCTTAGTAATTTTAGACAATTTCCAAAAACTAAAAAAGTGGCATCCCATACAAGGAGGTTATCCACCCAACAAGGACACATCAAACGCCTTTGAAGATCTTAAAAACCTTGTGGAGCAAGGGTATAAAAGCAATGTCCACACAATTTTAATAGGGAATCTCAAAACAGCCGCCCCATTTAAAGATTTTTTTGATACATACTTTTATTTGCGTGTGGGTTTTAATTTACGATCCGCTGAGGCAGAAAGTTTGTTTCAGCGTGATCGTTCTACAATGTCAGCTATTCAGGGGGCTAATGGAGTTTTTGGGAATACAGAAGAGGGGCAACTTGAGTCTTTTACTTTTTTTAAGGAATTAGCGTGATCACCCTCATCATAGACACTTCAGGGTCTATGCTAGAGCTGGGCAAAGAAGCGGGGGTTTTGCATTTGGCATGCACTTTAAAACAGGCTTGTAAATCTTTGGGGGTGGATTTTAAGGTGTTGCCTTTAAAAGAAGCTAGTGGAGAATTTAAAGCGGGGATTTTACTTAGCGATGGTTTGTTTAAGAAGGAGATTAGCGTGTGTACAGCAGTTGGAGTGGGGGTTGATGTAAATCGTACACACCTTAAAGAAATCAGCCAAGCTTATTTTGAGCCTGAAGAAATTTTAAACGCTTTGGTGTTTGTTTTAGGGGGGACTTGTGCGTAAGTGGGGCTTTAGGGCTTTTGGCGCATCTATCAAGGGTCCAAGAAAAACACACAACCAAGATGCCTACATTATTAAACGCTATAAACGACAATTAGTGGCTGTGGTGTGTGATGGGCTTGGGAGCAAGCTGCACTCTAAAAAGGGGAGTTTTACGCTGTGTGAAAGTGTGTTAGAGGCGTTAAAAGTCTTTGATTGTGAGCGCCATGATTTAAAATTTTTTGCCCCTCTTTTAGCCACACTTTGGGCATGCCGCTTGTACCCCTTAAAACTAGAGGATTGTTTAAGCACCTTACAAATTGCTATCTTTACAGAATCTAAAATTTATTTAGGCAAGGTAGGAGATGGTGAGATCGTGATTTGTGGAGCAAGGGAGGAGATTTTAAGGGAAATAAAAGAGGGACCCACGCATAAAACCATGCCCTTTGATCAAGGCATTTCTATTTCTTGGCACACCTACAACACTAAGGACATACAGGGCATTCTTCTTTATACAGACGGGGTGGGCGAGATTTTACAAGAATCCAAAGAACTTGATTTTGCAAAGGGTTTTTTAAAGGCTTGCAAACACGATAAAGACCCTTTAGAAACCTCTAAATTTTTAAAAAATGTGAATTTAAAATCTAGCGATGATAAGACTTTGATCGCCCTTTTTAAGGAGTGAGATGCAAGTGCAAGATATTTTTGGGAATTTGCACAATTTGAAAAAAGAACCTCTAGCAGCAGGGGGGCAGGGACGGGTGTATAAAACTTTAGAGGGGGATGGGGTGGTAAAAATTGCTATCAATAATGGAGAAGAAATTACTGATAAAAACGCCATAAAAGAGTTTTTGCAAAAAGTAGATGCCTTGATCTATAAGCCCATTCCTAGAAATATTACCCTAGTTCTCCCGCAAGCCACACTCAAGGATAAAGCGGGTTATGTGATGCCTTTTTTAGAAGGGCTAGAGCCCTTACAAGTTTTGTTTAAAGGCCCTAGTGCGCTCCAAGAGGATAAAAGTCTAAAAATCCCCACTTTTTGGGCTGAGTTGTGTAAAACTAATGAGGATTTACAACGACTCTTTGCCCACTATATCCGCACAAATGGGGCGCGTTTTAGATTAAAACTTTTGGCAAAGTTAGCTAGTGTGCTGTTTAGATTGCACGCTAGGGGGTTGATCTATTGTGATCTTTCCTGTGCCAATATCTTTTTTGGGAATCAAGATTTAGAAAACCCTGATATTTGCCTCATTGATGCGGATAATGTCTGTTACACGGGTGAACCCATTTGTATTGGCACCCCTGATTATCAAGCTCCCGAGTTATTTGAAGGACAAAGAAATAGCATTGAGAGTGATATTTATTCTTTTGGGATTGTGGCTTATTGGTTACTTACCACCCTGCACCCATTTAAAGATGGAGCTATGGATGACTTAAACGGAGAACCTCACACCCGCCCTTTCATTGAGGATCGCAAAGACAAGAGCAACGCTGTTAGTATCTGTTTTTCTTTAGACAATATTTTAGATGACAAGACCAAAGAACTTTTTTATATGTTGTTTGAAGCGAGCAAGGATTTAACCAAAAGATCAAGTTTAATCCTCTTTGCTAGGGCTTTAGAAGGCGATGCTCTCATCTGTTTAGAGTGTTTGACATGTGGCATGCACTACAAGGATAGCCTAGAGCTTTGCCCTTATTGTGATGCACCCAAACCTAAAAGATTGTGCGCTGAAAGTTATTTCTTAGATGGCTTGTATGCGCGCTTTAGTACAACAATCAAAGAAAAGGATTTTTGCCTCTCTTTGCCCACATTGTTATTTAAAGGCATGGTTTTAGACTTCCAAGCCCCTTTTCTTTATGTGCGCCCCACAGCCTTAGAATTTAAGCATTACGAGGGGGTTTTCATCAATAAGAAAGAGTTAAGCACCCTTAAAAGAGGCCTAGAATCTATAGATTTGCAACAAGGCCTAGAAATCCAATGTAAAAATTTTAGTGTGCGCCTATGGATTGAGGAGGGCAAATGTTAGAACTTAAAAATATCCAAACAGCCACATGTTTAAAAGATATAGAGGTATTAGATTGCAACATTAAAGAGCATTTAGAGCCCCCTAAAAACATCCAATACCGTCCAATTTTGGGATTTTTAGACTTTGAAAAGGGAGAATTGCATGCCCAAGATAAGTGGATTAAGGTTAAATTCTGCCATAAAGGACAAGAAAGAGAGGTAAGAGACTTTGGCCAGCGTCGCCCTGTGAGCTTAGCGTGTATTAAAAATATCCACAAACCCAAAAACCCCAAAGAACACCAAATCTTGATTTTAGATGTGATCTTTTTTAGAGAACCGCTCAAATATGAGGATAGAGAGATCGCTATCAACGATTCTTTTAATACAAAACTTAAAGAGCATGATTGCAGCCGAGAAAGACTTAAAGAGATTTGTACTTTAGAGATCAATAAAAAATCCTATTTCATCATCAGTCGCCCAAATGTCCTTGAGGATATTAAAAGACCTTTAAAAAAGTCTAAAGACTCAAAAAAAGAGGGGGAAAAAGAGGAGGAAGCCTTTAGAGAAACCTCTTATTTTTTATATGCCAATGGCCTTGTTTTAGGTATTAAAGAGGAAGAAAAGGCATGGGCACAAGATGTAGAATGCATAGGGGAAGTACAAGACGATCGCTTGATTTTAGTGGAGGGGGCTTTAGAATTTAAAGACCACACAACACAGGCAATCCGCAAGCAACTTTTAGCTAATCAAGATACCGGTAATTATTTAAGTGTATGGGAAGATTATTTGGTTGCTGATTGCAACGATGTTTTAGAGAAAGTACGATCCTTTCACTGCCAAGAGATTAAGCAAATAAAACACATAGGGGTTGAAAAAGTAGAGATTACCCTAGAAAACACGCAAAACTTAAAAAAGGGAGATTTGTTGTGCTTGCATGAGAAAATCCCTAACGAGTTAGACGAACTTCAAAAGATAAACTTAGAGGACAAACAAGCGGTTTTAAAGTTCATGTCAAGGGAGGATAAGGGATTACAAGAACAAAGTGTTTTAAAGAACATAGATATTGTAGAGTTTGGAAAAGTTGAGGCAGAAACAAAGCAAGGGTTAGAAAAACTCAGGGGGCGGTTTTTATCTGTGGACTATCAAGGGGAAAAATCCCAATTTAACCGCCAATACAAAGCCTTAAAAAAAGCCCAAGAGGGTAAGAGTGCCAACCCTAATCTTTTTTTAGTCCTAGACATTGAGAGTAAAAATGAAACAAGTCAAGAGGATTTAAAAAACATTTTAACATCCATACATGCCCAACCTATTTTGGCTCTAAGCCAAAAAGTCAAAGACAAAATCTTTAAAAATCCCCCAACAAAAACCCAAGAAAAAGCCATTAAAATCGCGCTCAATACCCCAGATATTGCCATTATTCAAGGACCTCCTGGCACGGGCAAAACCACAGTGATCAACGCCATTTGTGAGCGGCTTTATGAGGAAGCATCCACACAGGATTTAAAAGGATTGGTTTTGGTGTGTGCGCATGGACATGATGCTACAGAAAATGTCCAGGGGCGTATTAATGTAGGGAGCTTACCCACCCAGAAATTTGGGGAGAAACAGGGCAAAGAAGATGAGGAGGGTAATCATGCTCTACAGGAATTTTTAGAAAAGATTGCTAACAACGCTAAAGCTCAAATCCAAGACTTCAGCTAAAAAGAGTTGATTAATAAACTAGAAAAAGCTTTAAATCAGTACAAGCAAGCCCCTCTGGCTTTGGCTTTCTTGGAGTGGGTAGGGCAGGAGTGCCGCTCTGTACTTGATTTAGATGCAAAATTACAAGACAAATGGGAGAGTTTAAAAACACAATTTAGCCCTAAACCCCATGACATTGGCCAACTAGCCCCCATTTATGCCATACGCACTTTGCAAGAAAGTTTCTGTGATGATGGTTTAGTGCGCCATCAAGAGTTTTTATATAGCCACTTTAAAGAGGCGTTAGACGAGAAGGAAAAAGAACTTTTACAAGCCACACAGCCGGACTTTAAAAAACTCCAAGCATTGCGCCAACGCTTGCTTGAGCGGTGCACCCCTAAACCGCATTTTTCTAGGGCAAAGTGCAATGAGGATGTGATAGATTTTGCCAACACCCTTTTGGATAAACTCAAAAGTCGCACCCCTACTGATAAAATCAGCCAAATCCTCTTGGAGTATGTCAACAAGCTTGAAAATAGCACGAATATGCGTTCTTTTCTCACCGATTATAGTTTTGTCTTTGCTAGTACCACCGGACAAGTGGAGAAAGCCCTTAATGCAAAAGCCAAACAAGTTTTTAATGACAAAGAGGATCGGCGTTACTTTGATACGGTAATTGTAGATGAGGCAGCTAGGATTCTCCCTTTAGATTTGCTCTTAGTGATGGTGCGCGCTACAAAACGCATCATCTTGGTTGGAGATCACCGCCAGTTACCCCCCATTATTGAGGATAAAATCTTAGACAAAATTAAGAGTGGAAAGGATGAAGAGGCAAGAGCAGAGATAGAAGATCAGATTAAAAGCAGCATTTTTGGTAAATTAAAAGAGAGGGCAAAAGAATTAGAAGCTATTGATGGCAAAGAGCGCCAAATCACTTTAAATCAGCAATATAGAACCCATCCAATTTTAGGGCAGTTGGTGAGTAAAGTGTTTTATGAGCCCTATGCAGAGGGCTACAAATCCCCCCTAGATGCCACCCATTTTAAACACCCCCTTATAGAGGGCAAACCTTGCGCTTGGGTGGATGTACCTAAATCGGATGAAAAAGAGGGGATTTCGTGGATGTCTAAAACAGAAGCAAAGCGCATTTTAGAGCTGTATAAGGAGTTTTACCAACAAGCTCCCAATCTAAGTTATGGGATCATCACCTTTTATAAGGCACAAAAGGAGACCTTGTATAAAGAGTTTGAAAAGTTAGAAAATTTTAACGCTTTAGAGAGTTGTGGGAAGTTGCGTATAGGTACGATTGATGCTTTTCAGGGCATGGAATTTGACATTGTGTTTCTCTCTATGGTGCGCTCTTACTTTAGTGAGTTTCTTAAGGACCCACACCGCCTTTGTGTGGCGATGAGCCGCCAAAAAAAGGCGTTGATTGTGGTGGGGAATTTTAAATTTTTTGATCAATCCCAAACAAAGGAGCAAGCCCCCGGAATCTATGCTTTTATAGAGTTATGCAAACAGGAGGGCAGGATTTATGAAAATTCTAAGTAGCCCAACAGATTTAAAAGACAAGACAGATATTTTAATGCCTTGTTATCTTTACCCCGTGTGGCTAAGGGTACAGAGCAATAGCTTTACTTTAAACCTGATAGAGCGCACCGCCTTGAAATTAAAAGAGGTGGCTAAAGTCTCTAATAATGAATTGGCAAAAATGCTAGGTTTAGTGGGCAATGGGCTTGATTTAAGCGAAATATTACCCAAAATCCTAGAAAAGATCACCCAAAACAACCCGGGTTTGGAAAAAATAGAAGAGCCAGAGGAGACCAAAGAGGGGACGAAACTTGTCTATTTTTTACAAGATTCTTTGAGTGGAAAGGTTTTAGGAAAAGTCTTTGCCACAGAGCCACAAACAATTTTGCCTAGCGACATAGATAAACAAGTCTTTTTTAAATCAGGGCAAGAGAAAGTAAGGGCTTATGTTATCAGACCTCAAAAAAATCCACGCCCGACACTTATACAGCTTAAAAATGCCCTTAAGCGTCATAATGAAAACCACCCAGAAGAACACTTAGAGGGCGAACCTGAGGAGGTTTCAGGTGGAGAACTTATTTATTTGCATTGTAAGCTTGGTGTGCTTTTTAATGGAGAATTTAACATAAGCGATGGGTTTGGGGGGTCGTCTTATGTGCTGTCTCAAAGTTTTAAACAGAATGCCTCTCATAGTTTGCAAGAAAACCTACGCAACCAATATAAAATGGAGGGCAAAGCCCATAAACAAATCCAAGAAACCCCTTTTACAAACCCCACAAAATACGACAGCACCCTTAAAAACATTGAAAGTAAATTTAGCAGAAATCCAAAAACAGCCTGTGCGGATTTGTTTAGTCTGTGTGAGAACATATTCAAGGATTTTGCAAAAGTGCAAGGAGATATCCGCATGGAAATAGTGGAGCAAAACGCCCAAGAAATGGGGTTTGAGTTAGGAGATAAGGTGCTTTCTTGGCTTCATGGCAAAGAAAGGCTAAATATCCAATTACATTTAAAATGTTTATTGCAAGAACAGAATCAAAAACTTGCTAAGGTGGCTGGCAAATACCCTGACTTTATCCATAGCCTTAAAAATCTAAATTCCTACAGAAATCTAACAAATCATGGGGGTAAAGCAGGGCAAGATGATCGCCTTAAAGCCTTAGATCCTGCCAAAATCACGGAGTGGAGGGATCAAGTTTATACTCTAGTGGAAGTGTTTTTAGACAACCCTAGAAGAGAAGATATGCCAGAAATCCATGAGATAGAAGATTACCAACAAAACGCCGCTATTGAGGCACGCAATCAGTTTGGCCAGCTGTATGATTGCTTAGAAAAGGAGGCTCAAAATGAACTTATAAATGTGTATTTTTATCTAAGTGCAGACATGCAAAGTTATCAGGGCATGGCGCATAAAGAAGTTGTGGATAACCTTTATAAGCTTTTTGAAAGGGTTTTTAGAAAACTAAATGGAGAAAATAACCCCATAAAAGAATCTCAAGCTACACTCATCGCTAAATTACCTACCAAACCTACCAAACCCAAACCTACCGAATGCAAGGCTTTAAAAGGGGTGAGTCTAAATTATTTGAAAAAGGCTTTTTTGGGCTTTTCAGCGAGTTTAGGGGCGCATTTCTTGGTGTTTTTAAGCTATGCAAAACCCACACAAGAGGAAATATGGCTTATCAACAATCTTGTAGATTATAGAGGGCATAGCAATGAGATTAAATCTAGCCTAGCCCGTTTAAGCTCTGAGGATTTAACAGATTTGGCGCAAGACGCTTTAGACTATTTTAAAAATTTAGTTGGAGAAATGGCATGACAGAAGCAGAATTGGAACAAAGAGAAGCAGAAGCTAACAAAAGGGTAGAAAAAGCCAGACAAGATGCGCTTGCTGAAGTACAAGCCAAAAAAAATGCCCTAGAGGAAGAAAAAAAGGCTTTTTCTCAGGAAAAACAAAAATTTCGTGAAGAAACCCAGAAGTTTCAAGACTTTAAAGAGTTTTGGCAGGAGAATGAAAGTTACAGGGCAAAATGCAAAACAAATGCAGAGCAAGAGGCAAGGCTTTATCTTAACGAGCGTAAAAAGGCGGTTGAAGAAAACTTGCAAAAGGAATTAGAGCAACAAAGCACAAAGGCTATGCAGGATTTTAAAATACAGTGCGATCAAAACACCAATAAGGCCATGCAGGAATTAAAGGCTAAAGAAGATGAGCTAGTCAAAACACAAACCCAAATCCTTAAAAAAGAAGCAGAACTCAAGCTTAAAGAACAAAGAATACAGACTAGAGAAGAAGCCCTAGACAACTTTGAAACTGAAATAAAAAATAAGGCAAGAGAAGAGGTAAAAGAAGAGCTTGAATCATGTCAAAAACGACTTGAGGATCAAGAGAAGCGTATTGAGCGTTTGAGAAAAGAAAATGAGAAAATTTACGAACTTGAAGATACATTGCGCAAATGCCAACAAGAGGAACGCTACAAACAATTAGAGAGTTTGGATAAAGAAAATGAAAAATTGAAGCAGGATTTAGAAAAAGAACAAGCGGACCATGACGATCTTAAACTGCGTTATGAGAAGCTTACAAAGGAAGAAAACAACACTCTTAGGGAACTCCAAGCAGAAAATAAGACACTCAAAGACAATGCCGGGAAGCTTGAGAGTACAGAGATTGACCTTAGGCATTTAAAGGAGAACAAAGAGAAACTAGAGCGAGAAGTGGTAATTTTAAAGCAAGAAAATTTAGCAAAGGATGAAAAAATCCAGAACTTGCTCTCTCAGTACAAAAGCACGGCTAAGCAAACAGAGGGGCGCATTAACAGCGTGCTAGATCAAATTGAAAGACACACCCACAAAGACCTTAATCATGAAAAGCTAGAACCCGCCAACGAAATAGAGTACCTAACCTATATCCAAGCCGGGATTGCAAATTTAGGCATTATTTATCCTACCCGCCTTCTTTATGCTTTCCACACCGCCTTAAAATCTGCCACCTACTCCCCTCTTAGTGTACTCTTAGGAGTCTCTGGTACGGGTAAATCTGAATTACCTAAACTCTACGCTCATTTTGGAGGCTTTCACTTCTTAGCCCAGCCTGTTGCGCCTACTTGGGACAGCCCCGAATCGATGATGGGGTATTTCAACATGGTAGAGGATAAATTCGACTCCACAGAAATTTTACGCTTTTTTGTGCAAACCACTTATAGCAGTCGTTTTGTAACAAACAATGTAGAGGATAAACGAGATTTCGGCCTTCAAGAGGGGATGAACTTGATTTTGCTTGATGAGATGAATTTAGCACACATTGAACAATATTTTGCGGAGTTTTTAAGCAAATTAGAGCAGAAGCTAACAAGCACAGGTGCGGTTAATATTGGAATCAAGCTGGGTACGGGTATTTTTTGGGAACGCCCTTTGGGGGATAATTTGTTATGGGTGGGGACAATGAATGAGGATGAGAGTACAAAAGCACTTTCAGATAAAGTTTTAGATCGGGCTTTTTGTTTAAACTTCCCAAGACCAAAAAACTACAAGGATTAAAACCCCAACAAGAAAAAAAACTCCTACACTTTTAAATATCTCCCTAAAGAAATTTGGGAAAAATGGCAAAAAGAACGCTTTGGTGGGGATTTGGAGCACTATAAAGAGCTTACAAACCAGATCAACGAAGCGTTAAGCAAAACCGGGCGAGCAATTGGGCATCGGGTGTGGCAGGGTATAGAATTTTACATGCGTTCCCATCCCCTAGTTTTGTACTATCAAAACGAGGATAGTAAACGCAATTTGGCTTTAAGATTTGCCTTTGAAGAACAAGTAGTGCAAAAGATTGTGCCTAAATTGCGTGGATTAGAAATGGAGGACACCGGAGAAACCACTTTGAGCGCTATTAAGGTTTTATTAGAACAAGAAGGACTAGGTTTAAGAGCAGATTTTGAAAACGCTACCAAGAATGATTATCGCCAATTTATTTGGAATAGCGCAGACTACCTAAGTAATAAAGAATGGGAAACTTTACTGCCTAAAAATGTTAATTGAAGCATTGTATTTACCAGAAAACATAGAGTGTTTAAAAATCCTTAGTTGGTTACGCCAAAATAGTGGGTTTAACTTGAGTACGGGTAAATTAAAAACCCCCGATCTCTTTAGCTTTTTAGAAAATTTATTAGACTTT
Source organism: Helicobacter suis (assembly GCF_902196135.1). Classification (GTDB taxonomy): domain Bacteria; phylum Campylobacterota; class Campylobacteria; order Campylobacterales; family Helicobacteraceae; genus Helicobacter; species Helicobacter suis_A. The sequence goes on from NZ_CABIKE010000006.1 coordinate 29,230, forward strand.
TCTTATGAGCAAGCCATCTGTAAGGATAATTTTTATTATCTTTTGTGTTATGTCAAAAATCCCCTAGAGATTTTACTCACTAACCCCCACACCAACACCAAACGTACCCACATTAAAAAACCTATCTCTTTGGCAAAAGAATTTGATGTGCGCTGTGCGCTGTGGCTTGCCAAACAACCCGGCTACACCATAAAAGACAGGTTGAAAGATAATAAAATCCTAGCGGTGCAAAGATACCAAGAGGTGGACACTACAGAAAACAAGCTTTTGAAACGCTTTGTCAAACAGGTTTTGCGCACCGCCTCGTTGCGTCAAGACTTAAAAGAGTTTGCCCCTCTCTTTGCTAAAATGCGCCATTGGCTAGGAAGTCAAGAGGCAAGCCAAATTCAAGAAGACCGGCACATTACACCTAATAATATTCTCTTACACCACCCCTACTACAGCAAAATTTTTAAGGCACACCAACAACTCAACCGCCCACTAGAACTTCCAAAGCTCTCTTTAAAGAATCTTTTAAACCTAGAAATGCTGATGATCTTGCATTTTTGGAGTGATGTTAAAATCTTACCCTGCGCCTTAGATGTAGAAAACTTTAATCCAGCTAATTGTCTTTTAGATTGGAGCTTGCCCACTGCTAACCTCGATTCTTTTGAGAATATTAGAAAAACAGCGCTACAGACTTTAAAAGAACTTAGTATTTTGGACGGCAAAAGAACTGTTTTCCATCCAAGACGACCCAAAAAATCTATTTGCATAGACCTTTTTCAAGACAGCCCACCTGCACTCTTAGACGGTGTGTTTAAAACCTTGCCCCTACTCACTAAACAAAATCTCAATGGCATATGGATCAACGCCAACAATGCTAGGATTTTGAATTTAAGCGGGTGTTTTACCTTGCCTAGAGCTCTAAAGGATTGTAAAGCTCAGAGCCTAGAGGCCTTCAAGGTATTTTTACAGGATTTTAAAGAACGCTTTAAATTTACTAGCTTAAATTATTTGATCCCAGATCATGTAGATCTCCTAGATTTTAGACCCCTAAAAGCAGCTATTGCTGCACATTTTTATGCCTCTAGGAGTTTGCCTAAAAGCGTGGTTAGTGCTTTTAAATATTTAGAAATATCCCAACCGGGCGATACCCTTTTTGTGATTATTAAAGAATCCTCAGACTTTTGGGTTACACCCTTGCTAGTAGAGACTACCCCTGAGGGCTTAAAAAGATTTGTGCGCTACCCTACGCTAGATATTGGCAATCAAACAGACAAAGAGGTATTAGAAGCATTAAAAAAGTCTTACAGCAAATACACCAAAATTTTTAAAAATAAGATTTTACGCATCCACCCTCCAGAACCTAAAGAACTTTTAGAAAATATGCAAGCCGTACTTACACTAATAAAGGCAGGCAAATCCCTCTATAGAGATCACTTGCCTAATCTCTCTATTGAGTTTTTTGATGGGAAGTATTTTAAAAACTTCACACTAGTAGATGAGTCTAGCGAATTAGAAGGAAGTCTTATTGACATTAAAGAATCCTTCATGTTAGAGCCAGACACAGACACATATATTTTTAACTTAAATATCGCTGACAAAGCAAGTCCCTACCAACTCCGCCTAAGAACTCAACCTCAAGATCAAGACATTAAATGCAAAGTGGAGCTAGAATACCGCTATGAAGATGAAACTCCCTATCATATCCGCTTTATCTCTATAAAAAATCCTAACCTTAGCATCACCGCCAATATTCAAGAAAAATGTTTTAACAAAGAGGTGTATCCCAAGTTTCCTCAAACGCAACAACTAAAAGAGTGGTTGGTTAAAAATGCCACCAATTTTCTTAAAAATTATGTGTTAGTACATGTGCCACAAAAGAGGGGGGTAAATAGGACAGGCGATTACTACATAGACTTAGAATGCCCCTCACATAATCCCCCTGTGGTCCGCTTTTGGTATGGTTTTACACAAGATGGACAAATAAAATATTTTCCTAAATGTAATGCAGAAATGTTAGAGCCAAACACCTATCTAATGGCTCAGGTCAAAATCACAAAAAACAATAAAGCCATAGTCGCAGATCACACCACCAAAGAGGGACAACGCATCCACCATATAGAAACTTTGGAAAATTACTTTAAAAAATTAGGAGATAGTTTCTCATCTATTTTTAAAAACAAACGCCCCTTAGATCAGATTCCTAAAGAATTACAAGAACTAATCTATGCACTCTTAGATAAACCTCAGCCAAATGTACCCATAAAAGAATGGATAAAATGCGTTGCTCCACTAGGGCATTTACTAAGCTCTGAACAACAAGCTTCACTCACCCCCTACTTTAAAAAATTTTTTGAATTGAAATTTTTAGGCTACTATCTAGCCAGCACGCAATCACAAGAGATTTTAGAACATACATTGAGTTTACAACCACACTTGCAAACATTTGTGATACAAATAGCCCTATGGCATGTGGAGGATTTTTACAAGCTCTTAAAACAAGAAACTTGTCAAAAGCTTTTAAAGGGTACTTTAAAAAACATGGAGCAGAACTTTAAGAAACTAAAGAGTAGAGATGATAAAAGCCTAAATCATTTAGGCAATTCTTTAATTGCTCTTTTAGGTCTTTTACGCACTGTAAGATTGAATGGTTACAATTTACTCATGCCCCAAGATAAATTGACAGGAGATTTTGTCAATCTCGTTGATGACATTGCCCACTATTGTCTAGATAAAGGACTAGAAATTAAGTGCGACTACAAATTAGATTTAAGTAATTTGGGGATTAATCTTCCATCACAAGAAAGTATAAAAATTTGCTACATCGCGCATTTATTTTTAAACAACGATGAAAAGATTGCCAAACTCAGTATTGGTTAAAAAAGACCTTATGTGCTCCCAAACCGCCAAATCTCTATGGCTGAAAACTGCATCAAAAATTCCAAAAAGGCATATTAAAAAAAACCAATCACTAACATTGCATCAAATCATATCCGCAGGATGGCGGTTACTTTAGATTAAGTAAATCTTGTCCTTACCGTTTTAAACTATTAACCGTTTGGAGCATGTTATCTGCGGTTTGGATAGTCTTTGAGTTGGCTTCATAAGCCCTTTGGGCTGTGATTAGATCGGTCATCTCCTCTACTAGGCGCACATTGCTTAATTCTAAAAAACCCTGCCGCAACTGCCCATAACCATCGCTATTAGGATTACCCACGATAGCCGGGCCGCTAGCTGAAGTTACTGCTAAAAGATTATCCCCTAGAGCATGTAAACCTGCTGGGTTAATAAAATTAGCTAAAGTGATCTGGCCTATCACATTAGAAGTACTCGCATTGCCCTGTGTAACGCTAACCGTGCCATCTACCCCAATACTAATTTGGGTGGTATCTTGGGGGAAGGTGATTTGTGGGATGAGTAAATACCCCTCTGTTGTAACCATATTACCTTGATCATCGATCTTAAAATTACCCGCGCGGGTATAAGCAGTAGAGCCATCAGGCATTTGGATCTGAAAAAAGCCCTTGCCAGTAATAGCAATATCTAAGTTGTTTTCTGTCTCTTTAGGGCTACCCTGAGAAAACATTTTAGTTACGCTAGCCGTGCGCACCCCTAAGCCTACTTCAATGCCATTTGGCGATCTAGTCGTATCAGAAGTAGAGGTACCAGCATATTGCAAAGCTTGGTAAAACAGATCGTTAAAATCTGCTCGTTGCCGTTTAAAACCCACCGTGTTAACATTGGCAATATTATTAGAGGTGGTGTCAATATGAGTCTGCTGGCCTAACATTCCGGTTGTCGCACTGTAAAGAGATCGCAACATCGCTAACCTTTTAATGAAAATGCGAGTATTATACCCTATCTCTTTAAATTTGCCTCTAGAATTGATAACTCAAATACGCCGTAACCGAACGCCCCGGGGCAGATTGTAACCCCGCTGGACTAGAGCCAATACCGGTAAAGAAATATTTCATGTTAAAAATATTGTTTACCTGTAAACTCCCCATAATTTTATGTCTCCCGCTCTCCCAAAATATCTGGCTTATTTCAATATTCCACACCCAATACCAAGGCAAGAGCCCTTCATGTTGGGTCATACAAAACTCCGCGCATTGATAGCCACTACCTAGCACACTTTCAAAATTATTCCCTCCGCTATAATACTGCGTCCCATAATAACCCCCTGCTGCACTATTACTAATCCCACTATAAGCACGGCTATAAAAATAGCTAGAGAGCCCAAAGGTGGTTTTAGCATAGGTGTAGCGCGCATCAAAAATAAACTGGTAGGGGCTTACAAAGGGAAAATGCTTATTATAACTTGTGCCGGGTAAAACATCGCCGTTTAGATCTGTTAAAGGGCTATGGCTTGTAACACGGGTATCAATGTAGTTAAAGGCCGCATGGAGTTGGAGTCCCTTAACCGGTCTATAATACATCTCTAACTCAACGCCTTGAGAATAACCATCCACCGGGCGCACATTGCCCTTCATCGGGCCACTGGTATAAACAGAATACTGGCCTGTTGCAAAATCGCGTGCCCAAATACGGAAGTAATCGGCATTAAAGCTAAAGCTTTCTTTGTAGGTATAGCGCGCACCGGCCTCTACCTCATCAAAGTGTTGGGTAAAATACTCCGCCCCACCATAACTTAAAACATCTAATTGGGGGGGGACATAACTGCGCTGGAAGTTAAAGTAAGTTAGCACAGTGTGATCGCCTTGCACAGGAATAAAGCCAATATTAGTTGAGGGCATCCAGTTATTCATGTGCTTGATCTTTTTTAAATCATTCTCAGGGATAGAAACCCAGTTAGAAGCGTTTTCATTATTATATTGCACCAAAGCATAGCGCAAACCGGGCACTACAAAAAAGCGCCCATTGCTCGTTTCAATGCGATCGCTTAAATAAATCGCCGTGTAGTTGTTGTGCCAATCATTCCAATTTCTATAAAGGCCATGTTTAATATGGGGTTGCCAACCACTCATCACATTAGCCCCCGCACACAAAAAATCTTTGCCCTCACCGCTAGTTTGTGTGGCGCATTCATTGGTATTCATGTATTGGCGTTGTAGAAAGGTTGTTGTCATGAAGCGCAAACCCATAATAAATGTTTGTTTAATCTTGCCGCTTTTAACTACCAAATTAACTTTAGGTTCAAAGGCATTATTAATAGATCGCACGGGGTTTTCTACCTCTGCCCAGCCATTATAATTAGTCGCATAATAGGGCATGGCTAAGTTATAACCAGCAAGACCTTGAGCCGCACAACTTGCCGCACTAAAACACTCAACCATATTAGCGCTGTTATAACTAGAGCTTACTTGGAAATCCCTTGTCATGAATTGCCCGTAATAGGTAAAGCTAAAAGTTCCGCCTATTTTGTCTAGATCGCCAAAGTGGTTTTCATACACAATCCCAAAGCGCTGGGATCGCCCACCTTTGGCGTTAAAGGGGCGTTGATTCATAAAACGATTTTGTTGGTAGTTTTGCGAACTTAGGCTTCCGGGCTGGGCGATATTAAACTTATAATATTGGTAGTAGGCTTTAATCCCATTCTTTTCATTAATATCATAGACCCCATCAAGCCAGTAGTTTTGGATATTAGTTGGGCTATTATCTCTAAAGCCCTGCCCATTAACCCAGTTAGCCTGTGCTTGTACACCAAAATGTTTATTAATCATCCCCCCACTTCTTACATAGGTGTTATAAAGCATATTATTACTTAAAGATTTAAGAAAGGAGGAATCACCTGTGTTTGAAGGCGGGCTAGCAAAACCGGCGTTTTTAGCCTTAGCCCAATAGGTAACTCTCTCTGCTACTTGGCTTTCCCAGTGCTTAGGAATGGGTTTAGTGATGATATTAACAATCCCCCCATAAGTATTAGGCCCATACTGCACACTTCCCCCGCCTTTAATCACATCAATGCGATCTACGGCTTGGAAAGTAACCGGGAAAATATCTAATTCAATGTGAGAATAGGGAGCCATGTAAACTGGGATACCATTAACTAACATCAATGTTGCATCGCTATGCCCTGAACCGCCCGCACCAAAGCCTCTAATTTGAATGGAGGGCATCGCACCTACACCTGTTGTGTTTCTAACCTGCATTCCCGGGACATTTTGCAAGACTTCTTCAATGCTTTGATTAGCCGTTTGTGTGAGTTGTTTATTAGAGATCACCGTGCGGCTACCGGTATACTTTTTAACTTCCTCATCTTGCCAACTTTTAGGGGCTGTAATTCCGCTATAACCTAAATTAACATGGCCGGAGTAATCCGTGTTATCTTTTTGACCCGATGTAGAGACTTTACCTAAAGTGTAGGTTTTATCCTTAGCCACTAGAGTTGCTTGAGTAATCAAACTAGCCACCAAAGCCCAGTATAATTTTTTATGCAACTAAAACTCCTTGTTCTGAAAATTTTAAGAGCGAAAATAACCTAAAACTTGGAGCAACGGATTTAGTAATAAAAGTTTATTTTTTTTAATAATTACACGGATTGTATCACAACTAACTTAAGATTTTCTAAAAATCTGTATTGGGTTGGTTTATGGTTTATTTTGATCTAGTAGATAATCCCCACTTTTTACACACACAATTTTGGTATTGTGGATACTGGGCAGTACTTTCTTATTGCGACTAAGTTCTTCAATTGCATACTGGCTACATGTACCTTGATTAGGGCGCACTACTTTTTCTTTCCAAGCTAAGTATTCTGGTGCGTTAGCCGTGTTACTATCTAAATACTTTCCCTCATACACCTCTACAAATTCCATAAATTGCGGGCTTAGGTGTAGATCGTCTTTATTAATAATTGTGCTGCGTTCTGCTTTATTCTCATCTAAGATTTGTTTATATTCTGTGGAGGTATCACTCCCTACTTGAGGCGGGCGTTTATAAGTTTTAGTGGTTCTAATAGTGATTGTGGAGTAGGTACTCGTCCATTCTTGCACACTATTAGGCTCAATATATAAACATTGGCGGGTTCTAGCACGGTAGCATAATTTTTCTGAGTAATTGGCTTTGCTGAGTGTGAAGGTGTGCGTGGTTTTAACGGGGGCAAATTCTTGAATCTGATCGGGTAATTGTGTGTAGGCTAAAATGATCTTACCGCTTTTGCCATAGGTGCTATCAAAATTACAAGGGCTAATGTCTAAATACTGCCCGCTAGCTCTATCTAAACGACGCATCAAAGTAGGGCGGATGGCTTGTAATTTATCATCCTCATAAGTCCAATAACCGCAAGCCACTTCTTGGGTATCATCGTTAATAAAATCTAAATCTATTGGGGTATTTTGCGTTTCTAATTGAGCGGATTGTTTGGTATTGGTTGTTTGTGTGGGGGTTTGGTTTTGAACAATGGGCATGGGAAGTAGATTATCATCAGGAGAAACATAACTTGATTGGTCAGGATCAGGGGGATTAGAGGTTGTTAGATCTTGGCTATTAGCAGAATTAGATGTGTAGGGTTGTGAGTCTTGTGGGATAGAGGCGGTGGAGGTATTATTATGACTTTGATTAGAAGAAGTCCTAGTAGAAGAGCTAGAAGTTTTAGAAGTTTTACTGGTGCGTTTAGTTGTACTTCTACTTGTTGTACGCGGAGTAGTACCGGTGCGAGCAGAGCGCGCACGCGTGCTAGTTCTAGAAGTTTTTGAGACACTAGAAGTTCTTGTGCGTCTGCTTGTAGGTGTACTTGTTTTAGTGCTTAAAGTAGATAGAGTACTAGGTTTAGAAAAACGCGCATTAGATTCTGTGAGGGTGCTTTGAGTTTGCGGGTTCTGTTGGTTGCGTGTTATTTTTGTAGGGTTTGCGCTAAATCTTGTTACCGGGTGGGTAGATGGGATAAAACGGGAGGTTTTAGGCTTAGGGTGTGAGTCATTTAAATCACCCATACCCAAAATATTTGATATTTTCTGTGTGCCTAGTTCTTTAAAATAAATATGTGTACCCTTGCTGATTTTAGAGGGTAAAATGCTCCCTAGTTGTTCAGAGGCTTGTACTTGTAAAAGGGGATAAATCTGAGATTTAGCATGTTTTTTAAGGGGCAATTTTTTAAGCTGGGTGGCTTTTAAAGTAAGGATATTGCTTGTAATGTTATAAGTCCCCTCCACGATTAAATGTTTTTGGGGGTTATTTTTATAAAGAACCAGTCCGCTAAAATGCCCTGATTTTTGCTTTCTTAGAAAAATATCTGTGGTGGTTTCAATAGCTAAGGCCTGTAACCAAGAAGCCACCGCTGCATACACTAAAAAAATCCAAACCATTTAACACTCCTAACCGGTATTGCGTAGCCCTTGGGCAATGCCAATTAAAGTACTTTCTATTGCTAGCTTTAATTTAGCCTGTTTTAAGCTATCTGCCTGATCAAAGACTTTAATAAGCTCAATTTGTAAGCAGTTTAGAGCGTTGATATAAGGTTTTCTAAATAAAATACCTTGTTGTATCAGCGGGTCTTTTTCTAAAAGTTTTGTTTCTGAGCGCACCGCTAATACTAAACGCAAGGTTATTTGATACTCCCTTTTAATGCATTCCCAAATCTGAGTCGCATTTTGAGTATGGAGGGCAAAGCAGTGGTATTGTTTAGCAATGTCTAGATCAACCTTTAAAAGCACTTGAGCGATGTTATCTAACACGACCTTAAAAAAACCCCCCTCTTGGTAATGATCGCGTAAGTGTTCTAAGGGCACACTTTGCAAAGCACTCCCCACCCCATACCAAGCGGGTAAAATACTGCGGTTTTGAGTCCAAGCAAAGACCCAAGGAATAGCCCGTAAATCCTCAATACAACTACTTTCCTTGCGTTTAGCCGGGCGAGAGCCAAGATTGAGTTCTTGGATAAAGGCAATGGGAGTAGCATATTTGAAATAGTCTAAAAAACCGGGCATGGTGTATAGTTGGCGGTAGGTTTGATAAGAGAGAGTAGAGAGAGTTTGCATGGTTTGTGTGGCTAGACTTTTAGGTGGGGAAATGCCATGTGTATCGTAGATAGATTTTTTCAACAAAGCGCCCATGATATTGGAAAGATTTTTGTGTGCGCTAGTGGCATTAAGATACCTAGAACTAATCACTTCACCCTGTTCGGTGGTTTTTAAGGTATCTTGCACACTATAAAGAGGCGCGCTTAAAAGAGCGTCTTCTAAACTCCCACCCCCACGGCTCACACTCCCCCCGCGTCCATGGAATAAAATAAACTGAATGCCTAATTCTTTCCCTAAAGCCATGAGCTCACTAATAGCGATGTAAAGATTGTAATTACTGGCAAATATCCCCCCATCTTTACTTGAGTCTGAATAGCCAATCATGATTTCTTGTTTATTGTCCATGCTTTTTAGATAGGCTTTATAGTGGCAATTGGCGTACAAGGTTTGTAAAATTCGTGGGGCATGGTTGAGATCATTAATGGTTTCAAAAAGGGGCGTGATGTAGATTTGGTGGGGATGGTTTAATCTAGCCTGTTTAGCCAGCCATAACACACAAAGCAAATCGCTAGCCTGAGTAGTCATAGAGACAATAATAGAGGCAAAGGTGGCATTAGCAATTTTAATCTTTGCCCATATGATTGTTAAAAAAGCTTCTAAGAGGCGTTTACACTCCTCACTCACTTTAGGCAGTAGCGTAGAAAGAGCTAAAGGTTCTAAACTAAGGGCATGATCTAAAATTTCTAATTTTTGATCTTCTTCTAGGTTATGAAAACCAGAGCACAAACCAAGCAGGCTAAAAACCTCACTCAGAGCATAAAGAAAAACTTCTCTATGTTCTCTAAAATCTAGGCGCAATAAATGAAACCCGCCTAAAAGTACCAAGTGCTTAAAGTGCAATAACGAGCGCTGTAAACTTGGTTTGAGATTTTTAAGTAATAGCGTAATGTCTGCGAGTAATTCTTGAGCATCTTGGTAAGCAAAATCTATAGGCAGAGGGGAATTTAGAGCAATGAGGCGGTTTTTTAGCTTTAACTCCATTAAAACTAACTTGGCTCTAAAGGGCTCTTTAATGTGTAATCTAGCACTTGTCAAGTCCAGTTTAGAATAATGTGCCTCTAAATCTGCCTTTAAATCCTCTGAAATGGGGCAAAGATCAGCAGAAATAGAAAGCTCACGGCGCAACTTTTTAATCTGTTTTAAATACAAAGAGAGAATCAAATCATGTTGGATTAAGATCACTTGGCGTACTAGATCATTACTTACCGTTGGATTGCCATCGCGATCGCCTCCTATCCAGCTACCCAACTGAATTAGGGCATGTTCTATGGGTTGATCTAACTTTTCTTGGATTTCTTGAAACAACTCTAAACAACTAGGCAAAAGTGAGTTTTCTAAAATATAAAGTAAGTTATCCAACTCAAAAAGTACTTCTAGTTTTTCTTGGCGCACAAGGTGGCTATTCCATAAAAGACGCAAGCGATAAGCTAGGCGCTCTTTAGCATGTTTGGTTGCATGGGGGCTACAAGGGTTATCAAAAAGTGTAGAGAGGTCTTGATACATTTCATAAATAGCCTCCAGAAAAGTACGGCGCATGGATTGGGTTGGGTGGGCGGTAAAGACAGGATAAAAGGTAATTTGGCTAAACTTTTCTTGTAAAGTTTTTTCTGTAAATCCTTCCTGTTTAAGAGAGCTATAGGCCTGTGTAATGCCTAATAAAGAGGGTTGTTTATTCTGGTAGCGCTCCTCAATGATATTAGCCAAAATATTGTAAAGAGAAAAGGCCTTGATCACATCTAAAATTTGTTCGGAGGCAATACTAGCCTGTAGTTGTGTGATCAGCATTTCTTGAGGAGCAGAGCTACTAAATAACTCTTTAAGTGCCAAAAAATGATTGATACTAGCCGGGCTAAATTCTTGTAAAATCTCTAGCAACAAGTCTTGGAGAAAGTTTAGCTCTAGTTGGGTGTTTTGGTGCACAACTCCTCCTATAAAACAAAGCTTAAGTTGTTTTTTCCTACAATACGGGGCTATTATAGTGCAAAAAGGTAACCCGTGTCCACTCCTTTTAAAACTTTGCCTATTTACACCAATCAAGATACCGGTGCACTTTTATCTAAAAAGGTTGCTATTTTAGGCTATGGATCACATGGCCGTGCCCATGCCCTTAATCTTAAAGATAGTAGAGTGGATGTAAAAATTGGGCTATACCCTTCAAGTCCTAGCATTACACGCGCTAAAGACGATGGGTTTGAAGTGTTAAGCGTTAGTGCATGCGCACAAGAGTGCGGCATATTAGTTTTACTTTTACCTGATGAAATCCATGGAGATATTTATGACCAAGAAATTGCGCCCCATATTAAGCCCGGACAAACTTTAATCTTTGCCCATGGGTTTAGTATCTGTTTTAAACAAATTAAAGCACCTGTTGGGGTGGGGGTGGTGTTAGTTTCGCCTAAAGGCACGGGTAAGGCGGTGCGTGAGGCTTACAAACAAGGTAGCGGGGTTTTTGCTCTCATGGCTATAGAACAAGAAAATAGCGCGCAAAATGCTAAAGAGATTGCTTTGGGCTATGCTTGTGCTCTTGGGTGTGGCCGTGTGGGGATTTTAGAAACTACCTTTAAAGATGAAACCCATGGCGATCTTTTTGGCGAACAGGCGGTACTATGCGGCGGGCTAGTGGTTTTATTAGAAAAAGCATTTGAAACCTTAGTAGAAGCGGGTTATCCAATGGAGATTGCTTATTTTGAGTGTATCCATGAAATTAAGGTGATTGCAGATTTGATTTATGCTAAGGGTGTGGCTAGCATGCAAGAGCATATTTCTAATACGGCTGAATATGGCGGGCTTCTTAGTGGGGATAAAATTGTAGGCGCTGGTATCAAGGCGCGCATGCAAGAGGTGTTAGAGAGTATTCAAAATGGCGCGTTTACACGGCAATTTTTAGAGGAAAAAAAACAGGGTTATCCGCGAATAAAAGCCCATAAAAAAGCTTTTAAAACCCACCCTATAGAGCAAATCGGGGCGCATTTGCGCGGGTATTTATTTAAGAATTAAGGGAGCTCGTGGTTATCACAATTACATCTGGCAAAGGGGGAGTGGGTAAGAGCACGACTACGGCTAATTTAGCCATTGGATTAGCCATGCAAGGTAAAAAAGTCTTAGCGATTGATTTTGATATTGGGTTGCGCAATTTAGACATGATTTTAGGTTTAGAAAACCGCATTGTTTATGATGTTGTAGATGTGATGGAGGGCAATTGTAAATTACCCCAAGCCCTCATCAATGATAAAAAAAACAAAAACCTTTATTTCCTACCCGCCTCACAGAGCAAGGATAAAAATATTTTAGACAAGGCTAAAGTGCAGGCTTTACTTGATACAGTTAGAACCCAGTTTGACTTTGTTTTATTAGATTCTCCTGCCGGCATTGAAAGCGGGTTTGAGCATGCCATGCTCTTTGCCGATCGCGCTATTATTGTGGTAACACCAGAGGTTAGTAGTGTCAGAGATAGCGATCGTGTGATTGGAATTATTGATGCGAAAAGTCAAAAGGTTAAAGAGGGGCAAGAGATAATCAAAGATATTTTAATCAACCGCATCAAGCCTGAGTTAGTAGAAAAACAAGAAATGCTTTCTAATGAAGATGTACTAAAAATTCTAGCCTTGCCCCTTATTGGTTTAGTACCCGAAGATGATAAGATCATTTCAGCCACTAATACAGGAGAGCCCATTATTTATAGCTCAAGTCCTAGCGCTTTAGCTTTTAAACGAATCACACAGCGCCTTTTAGGTCAGGAGGTTGCCTTTCCTGAATTTAAAGCTAAAAAAGGTTTAGTTGGGGCTATTAAGGGGTGGTTTGCATGAATTTGCTTGCTAGATTTTCTAAAAGCTCTAGTAGTGCGAGTGTGGCTAAGGACCGATTAAGACTTGTTTTAGCCTGTGATCGCAGCATGCGCTTGCCCTATATTGAAGACATGAAAAAAGAAATTTTGGCTGTGGTGCAAAAATACACCCAAACAAGTAAAATTGATGTACGGGCTAATTCTAACCATGACATTGATACTTTAGAAGTTGAAATTGTGCTAGAAAGGGATAAGGCCCAAACTTGCCCGTATTAAGCCATTTTAACTACACCTCACTTAACGCGTTGCCCACAGCCTTAGGGCATCTTAAAAATCCACCGCAAAATTTATACTATGTGGGTCGCTTAGAACTTCTCAATGCTCCTTTTAAGATCGCACTAGTAGGTACGCGCAAACCCAGTGTCTACACCCAACAACTTACGGCTAAATTAGCAAAGGGCATTGTACAAATGGGGGGAGTGGTGGTCAGTGGTGGGGCTTTAGGGGTGGATATTATTGCCCAAAAAAATGCATTACCCCATACAATTATGATCTCTCCATGTAGTTTAGATTTAATCTATCCTCCAAGTAATCATTTAACCATTACACGCATTGCTAAAGAGGGCTTACTTGTGAGTGAATACCAAGAGAAATTCCAACCTTATCGTTTTTCATTTTTAGAACGAAACCGTTTAGTGGTGGCCTTAAGCGATTGGGTGATCATTCCAGAAGCAAGCCATAATAGCGGCTCTATGGCAAGCGCTCATTTAGCCCTAGCCCAAAAAAAGCCTCTCTTTGTGTTACCCCAGCGGCTTTATGAGAGTGAGGGGACTTTATCTCTTTTAGCGCAAAATAAAGCCCAAGCCATTTATGATATAGATGCCTTTTTAGATCAATTAGCCCAAAAATTTAACATAAATCTCCCTAAAGAAAAATCAGAAGACGCTTTTTTGAAATTTTGCCAGAGTACGCCTAGTTTTGAGGAAGCGTATGCTCAGTTTGGGGATTTTCTCTTAGAACAAGAACTTTTAGGGGTGGTTAAACGAGAAAATGGGCGGATTGTGTTGTTGTGATTTTGGCATGTGATATTGGGCTTAAACGAATCGGTCTTGCGATGTATGCACAAAAAATTATTCTGCCCCTTAATTCCATTAAACGGATTAATCGCAAACAAGCTAGTTTAGAATTACTCCATTTGTTAGAAACTAAAAAAGCCACAAAACTTATCGTCGGGTTGCCCCATACCTGCTACACCACACGCCAACGCGTTTTACACTTTATTAACTTGCTTAACTTTGCGCCTGTGATTTATATAGAGGAAGATAATAGCAGTGTAGAGGCGCTTACTAATCTTTGGTATTTATCTAGCAAAAAACGCCAAAAAGCCAGCAAAGACGGCACACTAGACAGTTTAGCCGCCTGTGAGATTTTAAGGCGCTATCTAGCTCAAGAAATATTAGTATAAAGCGCGACGACATCATCATCTTCTTCTATTCTGTCTAAAAGCTTTCTACTCTCGGCTAGGGCTTCTTCACTTAAATCAATGGGAGTATTGGGGATTCGTTGTAAAGAGGCTTTTAAAATGGGGAGTTTTAAGGCATCAAATCCTTCATGGAGTTCTTTAAAACTCGTATAATCACCTATTGCCACTAATACATCTTCAATGATTTCTAAAGACTCTAAACCATAATCAATTAAAGCCAACTCCACATCTTCGCTTGAAAACCCTAAGGAAGCTAGATCAGAAAGCGCGCATTCAAAGACACTTTTTTTAGAAAACATAAACTCTAAAGAACCATTACTTAATATGCTAGCCCCAGGTGTTTTATTAAAATAGCTTTTAAGATTAGCAATGGTGCGGGTAGGGTTATCTGTCATGCACTCAATAAAGAGCAAAACACCATAATTAGCCCGCCCCTCATAGCTAATTTCTATCAAATTCCCCTCATTACTACTAGCCCGCTTAATGGCTGCTTCAATATTATCCTTTGGCATATTTTGGGCTTTGGCATTTAAAATAGCGGTGCGTAATTTAGCATTGCTAGCTGGATCGCCCCCGCCCTCCTTAGCTGCTAGCGTAATAGCCTTAGCTAATTTAGGAAAAATTTTACTCATCTTATCCCAGCGTTTTTCTTTAGCCGCTCTTCTGTATTCAAAAGCTCTTCCCATTAAGCCCCCTTTTGTAAAATTTCTGCGATCTCTTTGGTGTGGTAACTAATGATTATATCCGCCCCCGCCCGTTTAAAAGCAGTCATGGTTTCAAATAAAAGCGCTGGATAATCCATGAGATTTTGTGCCTGTGCAAGTTTAAACATGGCATATTCCCCACTTACATTATAAACCGCCAAAGGTAAAAGCGTGCGTTCACGAATATCGCGCAAAATATCTAAATACGCCAAGGCCGGCTTAACCATTAAAATATCTGCCCCCTGCATCTCATCTTCTAAGCTTTCTAAAATAGCCTCCCTGCGGTTAGCAAAATCCATTTGATAACTCTTGCGATCCCCAAAACTAGGGGCTGAGTTGGCCGCATCTCTAAAGGGGCCATAATAACTACTAGCAAATTTAGTTGAATAACTCATGATAGGAATATGATTAAAGTTAGCCTCATCTAAAGCTTTGCGCAGGCAAGAGACCATGCCATCAATCATAGCACTAGGCGCAATCATATCTACCCCACTTTCTACTAAGATCAAGGCCTGTTGTGCCAAAATTTCTAGGCTAGCATCGTTGTCTAAATTCCCCTCTTTTAAAATCCCACAATGCCCGTGATCCGTGTATTCGCAAAAACATAAATCAGCAATCACACATAAAGTAGGAAAATGCTTTTTGATGGCTTTTGTGGCCTGAGCTACGGGGTGATTAGCATTAAGGGCTGCTGAGCCTGTGGCATCTTTGTGTTTGGGGATACCAAAGAGTAAAATCGCTTGAATGCCTAAATTTTGTAAAAGTGCGCATTCCTCTAGTAGAGCCTTTAAACCCATTTGATACACCCCGGGCATGGAGGCAATGGGGGTTTTGTCTTCTAAATCTTGTGTAATAAAAAGAGGGGCGATAAAATCCTCTAGGCGCAGGTGGGTTTGGCGCATAAGAGTACGCATGGTTTGTGTGGATCGAAGGCGTCTAAAGCGTTTAAACATGATCTCTCCTTTTAAAGCAGTTTTCACAAAAATTCATTCCAATAGCCTCTCTAAGCCCACCTAGTGATAAAAACCCCACAAAATCCGCCCCAATTTTAAAGGCTTCCTCTCCTGCTACACTTAAAAGCTCGCCCTCCTCTGGAATATCTATCCCCCAAAAGCAAGGGGAGAGAAGAGGGGGGGCGGTTAAAAGTAAACTAATGTGTTTAGCCCCTGCTCTTTTTAACATCTGCACGACAACTAAGCTTGTTGTACCGCGTACTAAAGAATCATCTATCAAAATTAGGCTTTTATCTTTAACACTATTTGGTACAAGCATGAATTTTTGTTCTGCTTTAAGCAGGCGTTCTTTTTGGGTGGGCTCTATAAAAGAGCGCCCCACATAAGGATTAAGGCTAAGAAGGGGGGCAAAGGGCAGGTTGAGGCTTTTAGCATAAGAAAGGGCTGCTAGCGTGCCACTATTGGGAATAGGAATTACTAAATCTGCTTTAAGGGGCTTTTCTTTAGCTAGAATTTTACCCAGACGCTCGCGTAGAGTGTAGACACTTTGGTTAAAAAGCCAGCTAGCAGGGTGGCTAAAATAAATCGCCTCAAACACACAGGGGCTAGGGTTATTTGTGGGCTGTTTGAAGGTTTGCATGCTCTCTTTGGAAAAAACTAACATTTCCCCCGCTTCAACTTCTCTAATCTTTGTTGCCCTTAGAGCCTGCAAAGCACAAGTTTCACTAGCTAGCATAAACCCTTCATTTAAAAAGCCTACACTTAAGGGCCTAAAACCCTTCACATCTCGCATAGCAATTAAAATCTCTGTACTCAAGAGTAAAAAACTATAACCCCCTTGTAGCTGTGGCAAAATTTCTTGTACCTTGCTTATTAAACTTTTAGCTTGGCTTTTTTCCAAGAGATTTAAAATAAAAGAGGCGGGGGAATTTGTGTTAAATAAGCGCCCGCAAAAGGCAAGGGCTAAAGAATGGTTGTTTTTAAAATCTTGATGCGTGCCTAGATTTTGACCAATTGCATGTTTACTTTCTAAAGTTGTGGTTTCTAAATTAGAGGGGTTAATCAGATTTTTACCATTTGAGAGGGTAAAGCGCATGCCTTGTTGGCCGCGGTGTTGTAAAGCCAATAAAGCTTGGTGGAGTGGGGGCTTAGAGGAGTGATAAAAACCAATCATGAAGTTTTAAGAGATTTTTGAGGGTCTGGAAATTTAAGAAAAGAGGGGGTTAACTCTTGTAAAACACAACCATGGATTGTAAAAAAGTTTTTGCCTTCATGGTGGGTATAACTTAGATGAAATCCCAAAGTATCTAAAGCGCTTTTGATGATATACATGCCAAGCCCAAACCCGTGGGCATCACTGGGTTTTTCATGCTGGAAATAAGGTTTAAAGTAATGAATCAAATCTTCTTTAAGCGCTTGACCTTGATTAGAAAGCCGTATATCCTTACCCACCACCTCAACGCGCACTTGCCGGTTAGGGCTGTATTTAAGCCCATTGTCTAAAAGATTTTTAATCACCAAACTAAAAAGTTCAAAATCGGTTTCAAAAACACAATTAGGTACATCAGCCTGAATACAAGTACTCCCATGTTCAAGCAAGAGCATGTTTTTGGCATGTTCAAGCAAGTGATCCATTAAAAAAACCTCTTTGGTGATTTTGTAGTTCTTAGAGGATAATTGTTCGATGCGTGCAAATTGTTCAATCAAGGCATTGAGTCGTTTAAAAGTGGCTAAAAGGCGTTCTTTTTGGAGGGTATCATCTACCATTTCTGCTACAATCATGCCCTTTGTAATGGGGGTGCGCAATTCATGCATAATGGCACGCAAAAATAAAATGCGCGATTCATTCATGCCCTTGATTTTTTTAATGGCATTATCAAAGGCTAAAGCTAGATCGCCAATCTCATCTTGTTGATCAATCCTGCATTCAATATCCATTTCGCCCTTAGAAAATAAATGTACCTTTTTGCGTAGTTCGTTAATGGGCATGAAACCCTGCAACATGAACATGAAAATCAGAATGATTAAAAGCGCCCCACACAGGATAGCAAAGTAGTAATTACGGTAAGAAGTTTTGTGTATCTCCTTATATAGCACCGTATTACCCTGACTTTTAAGAGAAATAAATATTTTATTGCCCACTTTAATGATTTGGGCTAGAGGGTTTTCGCTATCTTCAACTTTATCTTTCTGGTTGGCTAAGATTTCATGGAGCTCTTGTGGGGTGATTTCTTGAAAACCTAGTTCGTGCAAATACACCTCAGCAGAGTAGCGATTACTCCTATCGGCTAGCACTTGGTTAATCGTGGTGATGAATTGCTGGTGGCGGATCTGGGTTTGGAAGTTCTCATGATCAATTTGAGAACGGATAAAATAATAAGAAAAGGCCGCAAAACTAGCGACCGAGATAACAAACAAAAAAACAATCTTACTAAAGATAGAAGATGGCAACTTAAAACTCTAGTTTATAGCCAACTCCCCGCACTGAAATAATGTGCTTTGGTTTTTTAGGATCTTTTTCAATCTTAGATCGCAAACGCCCAATGATCACATCAATGCTTTTATTAGAACTCTCAGGGTTAATTGACTCAGATTCAATAGCAATAGATTCGCGCGAAAACACATGGCCTTTTTTACTGATCAAAAGGGTGAGGATTTCATACTCCGCACGGGTAAGTTCTAACTTTTTATTGTGCATAAACACCTCGCGCGCATCTGAATCGATGCGGAAGAGCGAACTTCTTTGTTGCAAACTACCCTCCTGGAGTGGTTTTTTATGGTAGCGGCGCAAGAGAGACTGGATACGAATGAGGAGTTCTTTAGGATCGTAGGGTTTGGGGATATAATCATCTGCGCCACACTCAAAAGCCTGTACCTTATCGTCTAAATCGTTTCTGGCTGAGGAAATAATAATGGGGATGTCTTTTTGTTTAGAGATTTTTTTGCACACCTCTAAGCCGTCTAAATTAGGTAAAGTTAAGTCTAAAAGCAACAAATCATATTGGTGGGTGATGGCTGCGCTAATACCGGTATAAGGTTCATCGCAATTAACAACCTCAATGCCATGGCGATTTAAGAACTCACTTAAAATTTCGGCTAATTCTGCATCATCTTCTATCATGAGTATCCTGATCATTTTTACCTCACAAGAATTAATCAACAAGCCTTTTAATTCTAACACAAATTAAATTAAAAATAAAATTATCAATCTTCATAGGCCTTCAGCCTCTCTTGAATCATGTAAAGCTGGTATTGTAAATAGTTGATCACCAAGTCTAGTTTCATAGAGATATTTTTTGTTTGCGGGGATTTAAGCCCCTCAAATAAAAGCAGGGTTTTTTGCTCCAAATCTATTAAAAACTGCTTATCCTCTTGTAAGAGCTTAGGTACAGGGGGTTTTGGAGACGGACTCTTAAGGGCGGGTTTTGTTTCACTGCGTACTTGATTAATCTCATTAAGGGTTTGGGAAATAATATTTTTCAATTCCATCGGATTAGCCATTCCTCTATTGTTTGTAACTCTGCTTCGCTTGTTGCTTGGATAAAAAGAGTTTGCATATTCTGGATTTGGAAATGTTGCAGGGGCGCATATTGGCTTAAAGAAGGGGAGGTGGGTTTTTGCTTGGGGGAAGTGGTGGTTACTTTAGAGTGAGGTTTTAAAGCACTCAATCGTTTATACATCTGCAAAGCCTGTTGGTTAGTCGGATCGTTTCTAAGAATACTTTTACAAACTTCTAAAGCCTCTGGGATTAAACCTTGCAACTCATACACACCCACTAGAGCAATCGCCCGTTCCACGCATAACACCTTTTTCGTTTATCCAACCTATTATATAATGGGCGTTTTTAATAATTGCTTTCAAGAACCCAAGTTTTTAAAAAGGCAAACAGGATTAAGGGCATAGAATTATGGAAACACATGCGCTGTATGTGATTGTGGCGGGGTTGGGGTTGAGCGTGGTCAGTGGTTTATTATTAAAGAAAATAGAAATGCCCGTAATCATTGGTTATATCCTAACTGGACTAGTGATTGCTGCATTATTTCGCATTGCAGATTTTGAATCGCTCTCAGATATTGCAGATTTTGGGATTGTCTTTTTAATGTTCATGATTGGCCTAGAATTTAATCTTGACAAACTCAAGAGCATGAAACAAGAAGTTTTGTTATTTGGAGGGTTGCAGGTGGTGCTTACCTCCATTGTGCTTGTTGTCTTTGGTTATTATGTGATGGGATCGTCGTGGGGATTTTCTTTGGTGGTGGCGATGGGTTTTTCTCTTTCCTCTACAGCTATTGTGCTAAAATCCTTTGAGGAGAGCAAGCAACTAAATACGCCTGTGGGCAAAATTGTAGTGGGGATTTTAATCTTCCAAGATATTGCAGCAATCCCGATTTTGCTTATTTTAATGCTCATGGGAGGAGGGGGTGATCACCTATTTAAACTCATCATTAAAACCGTGATCTCTTCTGCAATCATTTTAGCCCTTTTGCTTTTGCCGGGTAGATTAACGGCTACTAAAATTTTAAACCTAGCAGCAGAGAGTCGCCTACCTGAGCTGTTTATGGGTACAATTTTGCTTATTATTCTAGGCGCAGCAAGCTTAAGCCACTTCTTTGGCTTTTCTATGTCCTTAGGGGCTTTTGTGGCCGGTATTGCTATTTCTAAATCGCGCTACCGTATCCGTGTACAAGAAGAATTTGAATCCTTGAAAAATATTTTTTTAGGTCTCTTTTTTGTTACGGTGGGCATGCAAATCCATTTGGACTTTTTATTTGAAAATATCTTTGCTGTGATTTTGTTAATTAGTCTAGCGATGTGCTTAAAAATTTTAGTCCTTTATTTAATTTTGCGTGTTTTTAGAGATGCCCAAAGTGCGATCAAAACAGCGCTTTCACTTGCCCAAATTGGGGAGTTTGCTTTAGTTGTATTCTTGAGCGCAAGTAAACTCAATTTATTAACCTTGCAAAAACATCAAGGCGTTTTAGCTTTCTTGCGCGATCATGATATTATCCGTGTGGGTGCAGATGACATCCAGCAATTTTTAGTTTTAATGATCATCTTTTCTATGCTCATCACTCCTTTTATTCTCAAATACCTAGACTCTTTAGTGGATTTTTTCACCCACAAATTCCACAGCCAAAGCGAGCTTAAAAAGGATGTCAAATAAATGGCGGGTGCTGTGTATATTGGGATTGTGGGGCTAGGTTGTGTGGGGCTAAGTGTTGTTAAAATTTTAAACAAACACCAAGATCTACTAGCTAGGCGCTGTGGGCATTCTTTGGTGATTAAAAAGGGGGTTGTTAAAGATTTATCTAAAGCACGGGAGATCAATTTTCCTCTTAGCAATTCTTTGGAAGATATTTTAGAAGATCCGGATATTCAAATTGTACTAGAACTCACAGGTGAGGTAGAATTGGCCTATAAATTGGCTCAAGAAACTCTAAAACGCCATAAAGGTTTTATCACGGCTAATAAGGCGATGTTGGCTAAATACCCCCACCTTTTGCATGCCAATATTGGTTTTGAGGCAAGTGTGGGGGGGGGAATTCCTATTATTAGGGCATTAAAAGAGGGTTTAGTGGCCAATGAAATCACAGCCATACAAGGAATTTTTAATGGTACAAGCAATTTTATTTTAAGCCAAATGGCTTTGGGGAAGGATTTTCAAGAAGCGCTTAAAAAAGCCCAGAGTTTGGGGTATGCAGAAGCCAACGCCCATTTAGATGTCAGTGGGCAAGATAGCGCACATAAGCTTTTAATCCTAGCTTTTTTAGCCTTCAATAGCCTTATTGATCTAGACACTATCCATGTAGAAGGAATTGAACAGATCAAGCCCTCTGATTTACATTATGCCAAACAATTAGGTTATCGCATTAAACTAGTGGCCTATGCCCACAAGTCCAAAGAGGGTATCACATTGGGAGTAGAGCCCATGTTATTACCTAAGCGGAGCTTATTAGCACAAATAGAAGGGGTGATGAATGGGGTGAGTCTTGTTGGGGATTGTGTGGGGGAGACTTTTTATTGCGGGCCTGGAGCGGGGGGAATGGCTAGTGCGAGTGCGGTTATTAGCGATCTAGTAGAGATGTCTAAAAAATTAAAACAAAAGAGTAAGCCTTTAAAATTGCCCATCACCCCCTATCCAATTTGCACACACCCTAAAAGATCTCGCTATATCCGTTTAGAATTTATTAAAAATGCCCCTAACTTAGTAGATGCCCTAGAGGCTAAATTAGTCATTCAAGAGCAAAACACACATATTTATACAACCCCCCCCATTGATGATCAAAGTTTAGAGCGGAGTTTAAAACCCTTTAGAGTATCTAGTGATATACGCCAAATACAGGTATTGTGTTTTTATGAGTTTTACTAAGGGGAGATTAGCCGAACAATTTGCATGCCAGTATTTGATTGCTAAGGGATATTGTATTTTAGCGCAAAATTTTTCTTGCCGTTTTGGTGAAATTGATATTATTGCCTTGTATGATCAAGTGTTGCATTTTATAGAAGTTAAGAGCCGTAAAAGTACAGACCCTATTTATGCAATCACCCCCTCCAAGCTTGAAAAAATTAAAAAGAGCATTGGCGTTTATCTACAACAAAGCCAAATGAGTTATGATTTTTGCATTGATGCAATCACTCTTAAAGGCACTCCTCCCCACTGCCAAATTGAATGGATTGAAAATATTACTTTCTAATTTGTTTGTAGGATAAACCCTAAAGGTAGGCTTTATATTCTATGTTATACAATGCTGGGCTAAATTTAAAAATACAAGGAGTAAAAACAATGGCAAGTTATGTTGAGCTGACCAGTGAAAATTTTGATGCAGAAACTGGTAATGGTGCGGTGATGGTAGATTTTTGGGCCCCATGGTGTGGGCCTTGTAAAATGCTTGCCCCTATTATTGATGAATTAGCCGCTGAGTATGCCGGTAAGGCTAAAATTTGTAAGGTCAATACAGATGAACAAGAAGAACTATCCTCTCGCTATGGCATCCGCAGTATCCCCACTTTACTTTATATGAAAGATGGCAAAGTGATTAACCAAACCGTGGGCGCGCTCTCCAAACAATCTTTAAAGGATAACATTGACAAACTCCTCTAACAACTCATCTCTATTAGACCTTGCAATCATTGGTGGGGGCCCTGCGGGTTTGAGTGCGGGGCTGTATGCCACAAGGGGAGGTGTAAAAGAGGTGGTTTTATTTGAAAAAGGAGCTCCTGGTGGGCAAATCACCTTTAGTAGCGAGATTGAAAATTACCCGGGCGTGCGCGAGGTGGTGAGTGGGTTAGATTTTATGCAACCATGGCAAGAACAATGCTTTCGCTTTGGTTTAAAGCATGAGATGACTTTAGTTACTCAAGTTGGTTTTCAAGAAAATCACTTTGTGATCTACACAGATGAGGGTAAGAGCATTGGGGCTAAAAGTGTGATTTTAGCCACCGGTGGGCGGCCTAAAAGAGCAGGGATTAAAGGCGAGTCAGAATTTTGGGGCAATGGAGTGAGTACTTGTGCTACCTGTGATGGCTTTTTTTATAAAAATAAAGAAGTGGCTGTTTTAGGAGGCGGGGATACTGCTTTAGAAGAGGCGCTTTATCTGGCTAAAATGTGTAGTAAAGTCCATTTAATCCACCGCCGCGATCAATTCCGCGCCGCGCCTGTTACTGTTGCGCGTGCTAAAAATGAACCTAAGATTGAGTTTTTAACCCCAGCTGTGGTTGAGGAGATTAAAGGAAATGCTTCTGGAGTGAATGCAGTAGTTTTTAAAAATACCCAGACAGGCGCTATACAAGAACTAGCCGTACCCGGTATTTTTATCTTTGTAGGTTATGAGATCAATAATGAAGTGTTAAAACAAGAAAATGGGAGCATGCTATGTGCTTGCGATTCTTATGGCGCTGTTATGGTGGATTTATCTATGAAAACTAATATTAAAGGTCTCTTTGCCGCAGGAGATGTGCGCACTAGCGCGGCTAAACAAGTGGTGTGTGCAGCAGGCGATGGAGCTACGGCTGCTCTTTCTGCGATTGCTTATTTGGATTCTCATACCTGATGTTACAAGTTGGTATTTTTGGGGCTAGTGGTAAAGTAGGTAGTTTGCTGGCCAGAGAAGTACAAAAACAGCCACAATTAAGTCTTTCTAGTGTCTTTGTGCGCCAAAATTTAAGTCTAAATCTAGCCCAAATTCTCCCGCAAGATACTTTTGTAACCAATGATATAGAACAATTTGTTGCCCATTGTGAAATCGTGGTTGATTTTTCCTCTGCTAAGGCTTTAGATCAATTAATTCAAGTTTTACTCAAACACCCTCTCCCCTTAGTTTCTGGTACGACTGGTTTAAAAGAATGGCAAGCTTTGCTAGATTTAAGCCAAAAAGCCCCTGTTTTACACGCCTCTAACATGTCTTTAGGAATGGCTGTACTTAATAAAATTGTGGGTTTAGTGGCTAAAGATCTCATGCACGCTGATATTGAAATTAGCGAAATCCACCACCGCTATAAAAAAGACGCGCCTAGCGGGAGCGCGCTTACTCTAGGGCAAACCTGCGCGCAGGCTAGAGGTATAGATTTTAAACAAGCATGCCAACAACACAGAGAAGGGTTACGCAAGGAGGGTGAAATTGGCTTTTCTAGTTTGCGTGGGGGTGATTTGGTGGGTAGCCATACTGTGGGTTTTTATTTAGACGGCGAGTATTTAGAATTTAACCACACCGCCACCGATCGCACAATCTTTGCCAAAGGCGCTTTAGAGGCTGCTAAGTGGCTAGCCTTGCAAAAACCCGGACTCTATCACATCCAAGATTTATACCGCTCTTAAAATATCAGTTGTAAACACAATTTTTACCACTAGCACTAAAAGCCTGTAAGCTTAGTTTGATAATCTATTAATCCTCCGGGTTTGAGTGGGGGGGTGTCAAACTCTAAAAGATAGCGGGTGGTGTTTTCATGGACATTGCCTAAAGCTTGAGTACCTTTATTCACCGCATTACTAGCGAGTACCTGACTGCTAATAACTTTACTAATGCATTCATCACAATATCTTAAGAATTCTAAAAACGCGCCTTGATCTACATTGCCATTAAGCAACTCTAAAATATCATCTTTGCTAAAAATGCCAATGGAGGCGGCGCGCAAATCCTCTAAGTTGTCTAACAAATAGTGGTGTTCATCCCACCTACTAAAGACAAGTAGAATTTTGCTAAAGGTAGTTAAATTTTAACCGCCTTAAAGTTAATTTATCATATTAAATGTTTATGGAATTTATAGTTGTAAAAGTAGTTAAAAATAGAAAAACGAGGCTTACATGGGATTTGGACGAACTGGGAAAAGAAGTTTTAACGATCCTTTAATAGAGTATAACAATCTCCTTAAACAACATGAAAAGCTTGAGAGAGAACTTACAGAGCTTAAGGCTAAAAAAGCAGAGAGTAGAGCTTTTTTTGCCAAACAAAGAGAACAAGAGAAAGAAGAATAAGAAAGGAGATTAGCTGAGGAAGCACACAAAAAAAACGCTAGAGTATAAATTAGGCTTGATTGGAAAGTCAGACATTCTGGTTAAAGAGGATCTGTTGGAGAAACATGAATTCATTATTTATAACGAGCTTGTTTTCTCTGACTGCATCAAGAAGCGTTTTATTGTGTTCCCACAAATTCCACTTAAAACACTTGTGTATAAAAAAGCGATGAGGATAATAGCGATGACGCATGGAAAACATATAACAACTTAGTTGTGGATTTTTTGTTTGTTTTGAAGGACTATAAAACATGCAGAACAAAGCCTGTTGCTGTACTAGAATACAATGGTGGTGGTCATTATGGCACAAACCCAGAGCAAGAACAAAAGGTAAAAAAGCGATCAGATCAAAGAAATTGTGGTTAGGAAACTAGGGCTTAAGTTTTATGTTTTAGAGGGCAAGAGTGTTTGTCAAGAAAATTCATATTATGTTGATAAAAAAGTTTTAAGGGGGCGCATTCAAGATCTCACATTAAAACTTGAAAATTTGGCCGGCAACTTTTAGTGGCTTTATTACCAATCCATGCTAGAGATACTCAAAAGATATGCGCTTAGCAATTAAAAAAAACACGCTTTTCTGCTGGTTTTAGAAATCTTTAAATGCCCTTGCTTTTTTGCTTATTTATCTTTATAAGGGTGTTATCAAAAAAAGCTAAATTCTAACAATTTCAGGCTTTTAAACTAGAATTCAGCGCATCATAGGCCTGTTCTAATTGCCATAGATTTTTCATAGTATCTGGTAAATAGCTTTTATTCCAATTCTTAGGTTCTAACACATTAATATAGCACTCCTGAACTAGTGCTTTAAACCTATCAAAATCTATTTTTTCTCCGCGTAAAATCGTACTTACTTGGGTTGGCTCTAAATTTAGTGGTTCTAATTTTAAGTTTGCAAAACCATCATAGAGGTTATTAAAATCCACATTTTCTAAGTTTAAAAATGCCCCTACATCTAGTAGCGCTTCTTTTTCTTGTGTACCTAAATTGCCATCACTATAAGCCAGAACAAAAAGAAATTCCACCCATTTTAGGCGTTTTTTATACTCCCCATGCCCGCATTCTAAAAGCTGCGTGCAAATCTGATCTAGGGGTGGAGGGGGGCTGTTATAAATTTCTTGTAAGGATTTTAAATCCTTATTTTCTATCTGGCTTAAGTCTTGTAAAAACACCTCTAAAAGCGCTTGGCTAAGGGGAGTAGACTCAAGATGTTTAGTAAAACTACCCATAAGACTAGCTAAGACCCCTGCCTCACTTGCCTTTAAAGTTTCTAAAGGATTGGGCAGTACATAAACCTCTAATGCCTCTTTTGGCTTATTAAATTCAGGCGGGTCTTTTAGAGGATTTTTTAAATATTCTTGCAAAGTGTAATAAAGATAAATGAGCACTACAGCCACCCCTAAAATCAAAACCACTTCTAACATTTAAAGCGAGCCTGTTTGATTTTGTTGTTTGCGGTTTTTAAAATCCCACTCGTTAGCCACTTGATTCAAGCGCCGTTTTTCTTCTTTCTCTTTGTTTTTTAAATCCATCTTGCGCTCATAACTCCTTTGAAGTTGTTTGATATAATCCTCGCGTTTTTCAGGGGGTTGGAAAGAGATGGGCTTGATGAGCAAAATAAAGGCTACAAAAAAGAAAATCATCAAAGCTAACCCTCCGGAAGTCTCCTCGTTGGCAATATACCAAGCAAAACCCAACACCATTGCAAATAAGATTTTGAGTCCGGCTTTCAAACAAAAACCTTAGAGAAATGTAAAGGCATTTTGATGGGTATCTAAACCTAAGGCTTTGGGATCGTTTTGGCCTAAGGCTAACAGTATCACCTGTGGGAGAAATAACACGCTAGTGTTGTCGTGATCTCTTTGATAAATTTTAGAGGCCTTTTTGGCTAAAGTATCTAGCATATGAAACTGGCTTACAGAGCTTGTTAATAAGAAATCCACCCCTAGATCAATAGCCTCATAGCGGATACGCGCTGATTCATACAAGGCAGAATCCATATCAATATCTAATAAATGCGCATAGGATTCTTTAGTAAAAAGCGGGCTATTGCAGCGAAGATTAAGTTTAGCCAATAGGGCGCTACAATCTGTGGGCTGATCTAGGTGGTAATCTTGAAACAAACTTGTATAAAAATCTTGGAAAGAGTGCTTAATTTCTAGAGATTCTGCCTGTTTGTTTAGAAAGTGGTTAAGATAGGCGATTTGTACATCTGGGTGATACTCTAAATCGTATGCGGCTAAACCTTGCTGTACTTCTTCTCTTAATTTTTCATCATGATCTAAAATCGCTTTAGCATAGCACGCATTAGCATAAGCATCTTCATCACATAATAATAGCGCCGCGCCCACTTTATGCGCTAAACCTAAATTATAGGCATTAGCTGTTAGAAATTGTTTTAAATCCCCCAAGCGTCCCCAATAACCCCCATCAAAACAACAAGGTAACTCTAAAAAATCCACCCCTAAATGCCATAAAAGCAAACGGCTACTTTGCAATAAAGGCGCGCTATTAAAAACAGAATTATAGGCATTATAAATTAAAAAGCGCGCTTGCTTATCCGGGATTTTAGGTTTGCTAAAAGTGTAGTTGATCTTGCCTAAATGAGCCCAAGGGTTATTAGCTGGAGGATTAGAGGCGTTGAGTAATTGTTGTTGCAAACTATAGATTTCTGTATCAATGGCATCATTCTTAGGAAAAATATAGTGTTTGAGACTCACAAAATGCATGGCCCCGTGGTGTTTATCTGCTAAGTTTTGTAATAGATCTGATATGCGGTGTGGGTAACGATTCATGAGCCACTTAGTGTATAGAAAAAAGCCATCTCCAAAGTAATCTGAATCGCTTTTAGGCGTAATGGCGTTAATATGAATATAGCGGGATAGTTCGCTTTTTTCTGCCTCCGTTAAAAAAGACGCGCTTTTAAAAAAGTTTTGGTAGGGTTTTAACATGCCCTCTGTATCCATTAACAGATCTTTTAAAACATATTTGGTGGCTAGAGGCTCTAGTGTCCACTCCTTACCAAAACGATTAATAAGCGTATCAATGCTTAAATTTTCAAACACAACAACCCGGTTAATTCTTAACCCTAAATGTGTTTGATCATAACTTAAATCGGGGATATGGGCTAGAACATCTCTTAAAGTCCAATCTAGTTGGTACTCCACCACATAAAGCGGGTAAGCCGGATTGTAGTCCTCTTTGGCAGAAAAGCGAAAAGCCCGGATTTGTAATTTTAAAAGACTCATTTCAAATTTCCCTGCAAGGTTGCAATCACTTGCTGGTTTCTTGGATCAGATAAAATCGCATCTTTAGAACTTTGGAGCTGTTCGGCTGTGTTGTCTACAAAAATAAGGCTAGGATCACAGCGGTTAAACAACACCACATTTGAATCGTTTTTATCTTTAACAATAATCTGCACAATCCCCTCAAGGGCAATTTTAACCGTGGTTTCAATGTGATCGCCTAGCCCTGCCTCAAAGTGGATTTCTGGAATTTCTCCATGGATTTTTAAACTATCAAAAGTATAACCCGCTAAAACAAAGAGTACAAAATTACCAAAACTATCGATCTGTTCTTGTGGCAAAGGAGGTTCAAAACGCACGCAGCAAAGATCGCAAAAAATACTAAAGTGTACATGGTGGTGGTATAAAAAATGCAAACAATCCAGACAATGCTGGTTAGACATTGCCTTATACCTTTGCAGCGCATCCATCAAGCAACCCTTCAAATTCCTCAAGCATTTTTTCCACCTCACCCATGCCAATCTTCCAAAACTCTTTATCTGTAATATCAAACCCAAACATGCCCACCAACTCCTCAGGGCTTACACTGCCCCCCTTGCTTAAAAATGTCGTATAAGTATCTACAAATTCTTGCTTTTCTGCTGCAGTTTTCTTTTTGCGGTAGAGACCAAATAAAGCCAAAACTAGTAATTGCCCATAGCTATAAGAATAACAATAAAAGGGCGAATGGATAAAGTGGGGGATATAACTCCACCAGCGGGCGTAATTTTTGCTTAGCTTAACGCTTTTGCCAAACATCTTAGCGTTTTCCTCTTGCCAAATGCGATCAAAATCTTTAGCTGTTAGTTCCTCAAATTCATCCCCACTACTATGGATGCGTCTTTCAAAATTAGTCATCACCACTTGCCTAAACATAGTAGAAAACATGTCCTCTAGTTTGCCCGCATAAATCCCGCGTAATTCTTTTTTATCCAGATCCTTTTTTAGACTTTCAAATAAAAGCATTTCTCCAAAAACAGAGGCGGTTTCAGAAGTGGTTAGGGGGGTATTGGTGTTAAGATAACCCACTTGCCCACTTAATGTCTGGTGGATCATGTGCCCAAATTCATGGGCAATGGTAAAGGCACTACGGCGATTACCGGTAAAGTTGAGTAGCACAAAGGGATGCGCGCTAGGCACGGTGCTATCGCTAAATGCTCCCCCGCGTTTGCCCGGGCGTGGATGTGAATCCACCCAACCCTCTTTAATCCCACGACTCACAATTTCATAAAACTTAGGCGAGAAGTTTTGATAAGCTTTAAGCACTAAATCTAGCGCCTCTTGATAAGAAAGAGGGGCTTCTTTTTGCTCAATAGGGGCGTAACGATCGTAGTCTTTAAGTTTATAGCCCAAAAGCTTAGCCTTGCTTTTATAGTAGCGGTGCACTAAAGGATAATTCTCCTCCACAATCTCTAGCATGCTATCTACACTTTCTTGGGGGATTTGATTAGACAGATGCCTAAAGCTCTCAGGTTTTTCATAGTGGCGTAGTTTGGTATCAATATGTGAATCCTTGCGCACCATGTTTAAAACATAAGTCAAAACTAGCCTATTTTTCTTTAAAGTTTTGGTCAGGGTTTTTTGGGCAAGTTTGCGCAATTTGCGATCAGGATTGTGTAGCTCAGATAAAATCTCTTCCTCGCTAATCATTTTATTTTGAAAGGGCATTTTTAGCGAGGTGATCACTTGATCAAAGAGATTAGAAAAGGCCTCTACACCAACACCGGAAGTAGCTAGTAGCACTTTTTCCTCCGGTAAGCTCAACATGTGGGGTTTTTGGCGTAAAAGAAGGCGCAGATAGTAAGCGTATTTAGGGCTGGCTTTAATAATAGCCTCTTGTTTAGCACTTTCTAAAGTACAAAATTCATTCTCTACAAAGAGCAGGTGTTGACCCATGTCCGCGCATAATAACTGGTATTTAGAATATAAATCGCTGCGTTTTGAATCAACACAGAAAATCAAAAAGACATAACTCATCGCCCTAGAAACCCCCTCACTTAGGATTTCATACTCCTCCAAAATTTTTTCAAAAGCCTCCGGTTCTACTTGGGCAAAACTACCGGCATGTTTTTCCTCAAAAGCCTTTACCTTTTGATCCCACTCACTTACATGTTGATCTAAAGCCTCTTGATTTGCAAATAGAGCACTCAAATCCCACTGGTGTTCGAGCTCTTTAGAGGGTTGTGTTTGTTTATTTGGCATGGCGTACTCCTTTTAAAGGTTAAAACTAAGGGTTATTTTAGCATGGTTTGGCTCTATTGACTCTAATTCTAGTCAAGTGAGCTAAAAAAAAGCGTGTGTTATAATACCCAATCATTTTTTATTTTAAGGAGATTATCTTGAAAAATAGGTACACCGCGTTACTGGGCACATTTTTAGTTGGGTATTTTTTTGTGGCATGTAGTGTGTATGAAACTTCTGATCTACCCTCTGAGAATATTGCTAAGAAAGAAAAGAAAGAAAAGGTTAAAAAAGCCAGCAAAGATAAAAGCAAACCCCCCAAAGAAAAGGATATTAAAAACAAACCTCCTAAAGAAATCCCCACTTCTAAAGTCCTTGAAACTCCTAAAAAGCCAGAATCTAACACCGCTTTAACAGAGGAGATTAAAAAACTCAGTGCAGCTATAGCCACTAATGCTGAAAAGGTAGATGCCCTAGATGCCAAACTCAACACACAAGAAGTACAAAAACAACCACCACAAAATGCGCTACAAAAAAATATTGAAAAATCTGATCGTTTCCTCATTGGATATGGCATAAGCGATACAAGGGTAAAATCTGATCAAGATAGCGATGCAAGAGAAGCCGCCTATTTTAATGCAAGACGCATGCTCACCTTCTCTATTTATAAAAGATTTAGTCAGGCTTTACAGGATAATCATCTAAAATCTAATCACCTCAGAAATATTTTGCTCTTCACCATTGATAAGGCCATTGATAGTACAGAAATTTATAAAGAAAAGAAATTTATCTTTCTGCCATTCTATCGCAAAATCTTAGGGCTTTTTTTGGTAGATAGCAATGTTTTAGAGCGTATCCGACAATTAGTACGCGTCCAGTATAATTTCACAAACCAACAAAGACATGTGATTGATCGCCTAATT
Organism: Helicobacter suis; assembly: GCF_902196135.1. Classification (GTDB taxonomy): domain Bacteria; phylum Campylobacterota; class Campylobacteria; order Campylobacterales; family Helicobacteraceae; genus Helicobacter; species Helicobacter suis_A. The sequence continues at coordinate 61,016 of NZ_CABIKE010000006.1, forward strand.
TATACGATGCATAATGAGGATACTTTGCACTAATAATCACCTATTGGCACATTTCATTCACATGCTAAGCACATGTGAATTGCTTTTGTGCCTATTTGTGCCTAAAGCTTATGATTTTGGGTTACAAACCCCACTTTTAAACCCATTGCCCTCACATGTTTTGTGCTCTCATGTGAATGAAAAAGTTTTTTTCCCCATGCTAGCAAGTCCCTTTGTAGCGCACTTAAATAGGCTTTGTTCACATTTTCACAGCCCCTACTACTACTACTAAAAATTAATTATCATGGATTTTTTGCCACTTTTTTAAAATCAAGAAAGAAACTGCGCTAAAACAACAGCCACAGCAAACCCCCGATCGTGGCTAATGCTTACATGTAAATTTTGAATCTTAAAAAGTGCTTGTTTTTCGGGGGTGAGTTGCAAAATAGGCGCGCCTAATGTGTTTTTAGACAAGCACATATCTAAAAATCTCAACTGCGCACAAATCCCCACCCCCAAAGCCTTAGAACAAGCTTCTTTAGCCGCCCAAGCCCCAGCAACACTGTGGGGTTTTATAAATAGGGTTTGCTCGTAGGTGGAAAGAAATTTATTTAAAAAGCGGTGTTTGTGGCGGGAAATATTGTCTGTAATACGCGCTATACAAACAATATCAACCCCAATCATTGGATCACAAAATCAGTAAAGAAAACATTTTTAATAAAGCCATCAATTAAAAAGCTATTGATATTGCTACGGATTTCCTCTTTAAGCTTGTTTTTGCCTTTAAGTGTGCTGATCTCCTCAATGGATTTAGAGGAAAGAATTTCAATAATGGTATCTTTAATCGCCGTTTCTTTAACTTTAACCTCCTCTACTAGTTTAGGATCGCTTAATTCTAAACTAATGCTTGTTTTAAGATAACGGCGTCCATTTTGGGCAATTAAATTCACCACAAAGGGATCGCTTAAAGGATATAAAGGCCCTAAAGATAAATAATCTGATGATTTGACCATCAAATCTGATTGCCCTCCGTTATCATTAAGTTTACTAGCCTCTCTAATCTGGCGCATTCTATTTCCCGCATCTCCTTCTGATTTTTTCTCATTTCTACCCAGTAGCAAAATAGCAATCACCCCTACCAAAATTAGCATAACCAAAACCGCACCAATCACCACAAACAAAAGCGCCTTGCTCTTTTTGGCCTCTTTAACCTCATCAGCCATGTTTATTCCTTTGCAAAAAATAATAACTCAAGCTTGTTTTACCAAACTTTCTTTGTTTGATTATACTAAAGCCGGCTATATTTCTTGGCATGCTCTGCAAGCTTTCATGTTCAAATACAATTAAAAATCCATGCTCTAAAAGAGAAGAAGGAATTGTTAAACTCTCTAAAAAATGCAAACAACGCGTATAAATCCCCTCCATAAAGGGCGGATCCATGTATAAAATCACTAGTCCTTCAGATTTTAATGTTTCTAAACAAGTTTGGAGTAATGTAAACACATCTGTACAAATAGCTTGAGTCTGTGCCTCTTTCAATCTATTTTTAAAAGCTTGAATATTTTGTTGCAGCACTAAAAAAACATGTGGGTCTTGCTCAAAAAAGTAAGCCTCAGAAGCGCCCCGACTTAGCGCTTCTAAACCCATGCTAGCGCTACCAGCAAAAGCCTCAATAAACACGCTATGAATAATAGAGGTTTGCAACACATTAAAAAAGGATTCTCTAACAATAGCCTTAGTGGGACGGGTGATTTGTTTGGGGGGTAAATGTAAAGAAAGACCTTTGCATACACCCCCTAAGATTTTAAAAAGTGGGGGTGGCATTAGCGCTTATAATCCTGTAATAATTCAAGCAATTTATGCGTGTATTCTTGCAATAATATCTGCACCTTATACTCTAAACTCTCTCTTTGGGCTTTATTTTGGTAAAAATCTTGTAACTTTTCTAATAATTCTTCTTTTGTAAAGGGGGTTGGAATGTGTGCCCCTGTTTGCGATCCAATCAAACAAGTGGCCTTTAGAGGGTTTTTAAGGGGCTGATCGCTTAAAATAAAATCACAAGCCTCTTGGGTGGATAAAAAATCATGTAAATAGCGCTCTAAAACCTTTCTTAGCAATAAAGAGCGACAATTAATAAAGATCTTCATCGTTTCCATTTTTTGCGCACCAAATGCTATTATTGCATATTCCATGTTCAAAAATGCTTTTAAGGGAGGCCATGCAACAGCACATCCGCAATTTTTCTATCATTGCCCACATTGATCACGGCAAAAGCACCTTAGCTGATTGTTTGATTCAAGCCTGTAAAGCGATTAGCACGCGGGAAATGACAAGCCAAGTGTTAGACACTATGGACATTGAAAAAGAAAGAGGAATCACCATTAAAGCCCAATCCATGCGCTTACAATACCATTTTCAAGGGCAAGATTATATTTTAAATCTTATTGATACCCCCGGGCATGTAGATTTTAGCTATGAGGTTTCTCGTTCACTAGCTGCTTGTGAGGGAGCGCTTTTAGTAGTAGATGCCACACAAGGCGTGCAGGCACAAACCATTGCTAATATTTACATCGCCCTAGATAACCACCTAGAAATTTTACCCGTAATTAATAAAATTGACTTACCCAACGCCCAAGTTGCAGAAGTCAAAGAAGACATTGAAAACACCATTGGGTTAGATTGTAGCGAGGCTAATTGCGTGAGCGCAAAATCAGGTTTAGGGATTTTAGCCTTACTAGAAACACTCATCACTAAAATCCCCCCACCTAATGGTAATCCTGATGCCCCTACTAAAGCCCTTATTTATGATTCATGGTTTGATAACTACTTAGGGGCTTTAGCTTTGGTGCGGCTTAAAGAGGGTCGTTTGTGTGCTAACCAAGAGGTGTTAGTAATGGGCAATCAAAAGACTCACCAAGTGCTATCTCTTTACTACCCTAATCCTTTGCATAAAATCCCTACAGAAACCATTGAATGCGGCGAAATTGGCATTATCTCTTTGGGTTCTAAAAATTTAACAGATATTACCGTAGGCGATACGATCACCGATGCAAAAAATCCCACACAAAACCCCATAGAAGGATTTAAGCCGGCCAAGCCTTTTGTTTTTGCTGGACTTTATCCCATAGAGAGCGATCAATTTGAGGAATTGCGCGATGCGCTGTATAAATTACAACTCAATGATTCTTCTTTACAATTTGAACCTGAAAGTAGTATGGCTTTGGGTTTTGGTTTTCGGGTAGGATTTTTAGGACTCTTGCATATGGAAGTCATTAAAGAAAGATTGGAGCGCGAATTTAACCTTAATCTAATTGCCACTGCACCTACTGTGGTCTATGAAGTGCATTTACATAATGGACAAGTCTTATCCGTGCAAAACCCTAGCCAGCTACCCCCTGAAAACACCATTGCCTGCATTAAAGAGCCCTATGTGAAGGCTAGTATCATTGCGCCTAGTGAGTATTTGGGTAATTTACTAGGTCTACTTAATAAAAAACGGGGGATTCAAGATAAAATGGAGTATCTCAACCAAAACCGGGTACTTTTAACCTATTCTTTGCCCAGTAATGAAATCGTGATGGATTTTTATGACAAACTTAAATCTTGCACTAAGGGTTATGCGAGTTTTGATTATGAGCCTATTGGCTATCAAGAAGGGCAATTAGTTAAGTTAGATGTACGCGTTGCTTCTGAAATAGTGGATGCGCTCTCTATTATTGTAGATAAGAGTAAGGCTTATGAAAAGGGTAAAGCTCTAGTAGAAACCATGAAAACGCTGATCCCAAGACAACTTTTTGAAGTTGCTATTCAGGCTAGTATTGGCAATAAAATCATCGCGCGAGAAACGGTTAAATCAGTGGGTAAGAATGTAACGGCTAAGTGCTATGGGGGCGATATTACTAGAAAGCGCAAACTCTTAGAAAAGCAAAAAGAGGGCAAGAAACGCATGAAAGCTATAGGGAAAGTCCAACTCCCCCAAGAGGCGTTTTTAGCGATTTTAAAGGTGGATTAAGTGCTTATTTAACTCCAGCGCCCAAAGCTAGAGGGTTGTACAAATTTAAAAATACCAAGTATGGGATACAAACATGCTGTAATCACGCACAAATTTAGAGCCCAATTCCGTATCAAAGGGAAACTTAAACCCCACCTCTATAGACACATCATGGTAGAGAATCACCGTCTGGAAACGAATGCCCACTTCTCCTAAAACCCTAAAATAAGTTCTCTTGAAGGTAAAACTAGTAAAGGATCTGTAATTTTCTACAAAAAAATCCCGTGAAAACTTAGAAGTTGTCCAAGTATTACCCGCTACCATCATGCCATAAAAAAGACCCCAGACATTTAAAGGGTTTTTATTATATTCAATGACCACATCTGCCCCCACTCCATAAGTAAACATATTGGTTTCAATATTGTCTTTTTTATCTAAAATCACATACCCATAGTCTAAAAAGCCATAGTAACGGGTGTAAAACCAGCGATTAAGCGGGTTGTATTCATAGCCATACATGATAGTCGCCCCCTCAATGGTGCGGTAGTTTGTCTTGGTTTGGCCATTTTGAATCGTATCAAAGTGCATTTGTCCCAAAAGATATTCGCTAAGTAGAAAGGTACGGCTCTTAGCCGCTTTGATTGGGGATAATAAAGCTAAAAATACCCCTACCACGCATATTAGTTTTTGCATGGGATTTAAGGGGTTTTCAAAGTTAATAATTGTGGTTTAGAGGCGAGGCTAGATTATCTTGGTGGTTAGTCCAATTTTGGAGAATATTGCCATTTTGAGGGCTATAAAGTGGACCCGTTCCTTGAGTTGCCTCTTGGATTGCATTTTCCTCATCCACAAGTTGATCGACTCTTTCTGTTGTCTTAGCGTTATCAGCCTTATGCTCCAAATCAGACTCTAAAGCCGCATCTTGTTGTACCGGAGTCATTTTATTAAGCGCACGGGCATCTGCTGGCTTAGCTTGATGGCTTGAGGATTTATGATGGGTGTCTTTACAACCTTGAATCAAAATCCCGGCTGAGGCGAGTACAGAAACACTTAAAATCTTTAAAATCTGTTTGAGAGGGGAGTTCTTCATCCGCATCCTTTTTTTGGGCTATAATAATCATGATTTGTTAAAATAAAATTAATGATTGATTAAAATAAAATAAAAGAATGGTCATGGCGTGGACAAAAACAGGTGTAAGCGGAATTAAACCTGATATGGATTTAGGATTAGGCGTTTCTTTAACCTCTTTTCTAGAATTGCTTTTAAACCCTCCTAAAAGTTATACACCCTATTATATTTTAGAAAATTTAGAACCGGGGGCGCTGGGCTGTTTAGAGGTGGATTATATAAACATGCACAAAGGGCATGTTTTAAAGATCAACACCCATGTTAAAACTACAGGGCAGGTTTTAGAATTGGTTTGTTTTAACTACACCCCCTATCATACTAAACACTTTTCCCAAAAAAGCTATTTTGTCTATGGCAAGTTAAGCCTTAATCCTTACACACAAGTTTTACAGATGATCAACCCTAAAATCATCACACAGCCAAACACCATAACCCTACACTTTGATAAGGCATGCCAAAAAATTGCCTCCTTTAACCAACAACGGCAGTATAAAGCTTATAAAGATTATTGTTTGAGTATCCTCACCCCTTATAATTTACATAAACTCACCACTTTAGGCGTATCTGTAGAGATGATAGAGAGTTTACACATGCTGTTTTATCCCACTTTAGAATTTGCACTAGATCATGCAAATAAAGGATTACATGGTAAGTATTTAGAGAGTTTAAAATGCATAGAAGCTATGGCTTATATGCTAGCTCTAAGCGGGAAAACATTCCATGCTCCCAGTAAATTTAGCGGGCATGCTAATGTGCAGGCCTTGCAAGAATTTTTAGACAAACTGCCCTTTACCCTCACGCCTGATCAACAAAAAGCTATCTCTAGTATTAAGCAAGATTTACAAGGAAAAGTAGCGACAAAACGCCTGATTATGGGAGATGTGGGATCGGGAAAAACGATGGTGATCTTAGCTAGTGTGGCTTTAGCATCGCCTTATAAAAGTTTATTAATGGCCCCTACAAGCATTTTAGCCAAACAGATTTATACAGAAGCCCTTAAATTTCTACCCCCTTCTATTAAACCTCTCTTGTTGCTAGGGGGGTGGTCTAAAAAGGTGCAAAAATCTATTAATGAAGCCACTTTCATTATAGGCACCACCACACTTTTATACACCCCCCTAGACACCTCACAAGTGGCTTTAGTTTTAAGCGATGAACAACACCGCTTTGGCACAAAACAACGCCATGCTTTGCAAACACTAGCTACGCATACAACAGGTAGACCGCATTACTTGCAGTTTTCAGCAACGCCTATTCCTAGAACTTTAGCGATGATGGGGGCTAAGTTTGTTGCCACCAGTCTATTAAAAGACAAACCCTACCACAAGGATATTAAAACACGCATCATTGGCAAGAAGGATTTTACAAAACTCTTAGAGCATATCCAAGAACAAATTGCGCAGGATAAACAAGTGGCCATTATTTACCCTCTAGTGGAGGAGAGTCAGAAAATGGATTATCTTTCTTTGAAAGAGGGAGCGCCTTATTGGCAAAAGCGCTTTGAAAAAGTTTGTGTGGTGAGTGGTAAGCATAAGGATAAAGAAGAAATCATGGAAGCCTTTGCTAAGGAGGGGCAGATTTTATTAGCCACCACTCTAATTGAAGTGGGGATTAGCTTGCCTAAGCTTTCTACAATCATTATTGTAGGGCCTGAACGGCTAGGTTTAGCAACTCTGCACCAGCTTAGAGGACGGGTTGCACGGCTAGGGGGTGAGGGGTATTGTTATCTTTTCACACACCAAAGCAATAACACGCGCCTATCTGATTTTAGCCAAACTCTTGATGGTTTTGAAATCGCTAATCTTGATTTAAAATACCGCCATTCAGGGGATTTACTACACGGCAAAGAACAAAGCGGGAATCATTTTAATTTTTTAGATTTAAGCAAAGATCAACACCTCATTACAAAAGTAAGTGCCCTGTTTTAGTTGGGTTATTACATTAAACCCTAAGTCATGCTATAATGGGGTTTGCGTGAATTTTTTTATAAAGGAGAATGATGGATATAAGCATGCAACAGGGTTACGCCCGCAGTGCTTCCACAACTACCACGACTAAAGCAGTTGCTGAGTATGACTATTCAATTGCCCGTTTATTTATCATTGCCATGATTGCCTTTGGAGTTATTGGCATGCTTGTTGGCGTGGTTTTAGCTTTCCAGTTGGCTTTCCCAAAACTTAACTATATTCTAGGTGAATATGGCATTTTTGGGCGTTTGCGGCCTGTGCACACAAACGGGGTGATCTATGGTTTTAGCTTAGGCGGGATTTGGGCCAGCTGGTATTATATTGGACAAAGGGTTTTAAAAATCACCTACCATGACTATCCCTTTTTAAGGGCGGTGGGCTATTTGCACTTTTGGATATGGATTCTTGCCCTAATCTTAGGCGTGGTGAGTTTGCTAGGAGGGATCACCCAAAGTAAGGAATATGCCGAATTAGCTTGGCCTTTGGATATTTTAGTGGTGGTTGTTTGGGTGCTTTGGGGAGTTAGCATGTTTGGGAGTATGGGGGTTAGACGCGAAAATACAATTTATGTCTCCCTTTGGTATTACATCGCCACTTATGTGGGCATTGCAGTACTCTATATTTTTAATAATCTCTCTATTCCTACCTATTTAGTAGCCCATGTAGGCAGTGTATGGCATTCTATTTCTTTATATGCCGGCAGTAACGACGCACTTGTTCAATGGTGGTGGGGGCATAATGCGGTGGCCTTCGTCTTTACTAGCGGCATTATTGGTACAATTTATTACTTCTTGCCCAAAGAGTGCGGACAGCCTATATTTTCTTATAAGCTCACTTTGTTCTCCTTTTGGAGTTTGATGTTTGTCTATATCTGGGCAGGAGGCCACCACTTGATTTACTCCACCGTGCCAGATTGGGTACAAACCCTCTCTTCGGTTTTCTCTGTTATTCTCATTATTCCCTCTTGGGGAACGGCTATTAATTTGCTTTTAACTTTAAGAGGACAGTGGCATCAACTTAAAGAATCGCCCTTGATTAAGTTTTTGGTTTTAGCTAGCACCTTTTACATGCTCTCTACCCTAGAAGGTTCTATTCAGGCTATCCGTTCGGTTAATGCACTTGCCCACTTTACCGATTGGATCATCGGACATGTACATGACGGCGTGTTGGGTTGGGTTGGTTTTACTCTTATCGCTGCAGTTTATCACATGGTTCCTCGAGTCTTTAAGCGCGAAATTTATTCAGGAAAGCTCATGGATGTGCAATTTTGGTTGATGAGTTTAGGCATTGTGCTTTATTTCTCATCTATGTGGATTGCAGGAATCACTCAGGGCATGATGTGGCGCGATGTGGATCAGTACGGCAACTTAGTTTATCAATTCATGGATACCGTGCGGGTGTTATTCCCTTATTATGTTATCCGTGGCATTGGGGGTAGTTTGTATCTTGTTGGATTTTTCATCTTCCTTTATAATGTCATCATGACCATTCAAAAAGGTAAAGTGTTAGAAAAAGAACCCGCTTATGCTACACCTATGGGTGTGTATTAAGGAGAACTGATGTTTCGTTTTTTAGAAAAAAACCCCTTCTTCTTTACGCTAGCCTTTGTGGTGGCTTTTGCCGTAGCGGGTATCGTTGAGGTTTTGCCTAATTTTTTTAAGTCTGCTAGGCCTATTGAGGGGCTTAAACCCTACAATATTTTAGAAACAGCCGGGCGTCAGGTTTATATCCAAGAGGGTTGTTATAACTGCCATTCGCAACTTATCCGCCCCTTTCAAGCAGAGGTACAACGCTATGGGGCTTATAGTTTGAGTGGGGAATATGCCTACGATCGCCCTTTTTTGTGGGGTTCTAGGCGTATTGGACCAGATTTACACCGCGTAGGCGATGTGCGTACCACTGCTTGGCATGAAAAACACATGTTTGAACCCTCCAGTGTTGTACCGGGTAGTATCATGCCTGCTTATAAACATCTATTTAGTAAGAATGTAGATTTTGATACGGCTTTTGCAGAGGCTTACACCCAAAAAGAAGTTTTCCATGTCCCCTATGATAAACCCGGTGGGGTGAAACTTGGCAACATGCAAGAGGCTAAAAAACTCTTTTTAGAGGAAGCTAAAGATATTGTAGCAAACATGCAAAATCCTCAAATCAAAGAAGCGCTTAAAAGAGGGCAGGTTAAAGAAATCGTGGCTTTAATTGCTTATTTAAACCACTTGGGCCAAGCTAGGATTGCCACCCCTAGTAAATCTGTAAATAGCGTTGCAATGCCTGCTAAGAAGGAGTAATGATGGATATAGACACGGTTCGTGGACTTGCTTATGCTTTCTTTACTATTTTATTTACAGTCTTTTTATACGCCTACATTGTGAGCATGTATACAAAGGATAAAAAGGGTATCACAGATTACGAACGCTATGGACAACTGCCCTTACAAGACGAACTCAACGACGCACTAATTGAGCCACGCTCCACCACCCTATCCCAACAAAAAAGAGACTAGATGCAAATTCTTAAAGACCATGTTAATTTATTCACTCTAGTGGCAGCGTTGGTGATTTTGATCGCAACACTTAGCATGAGTTCTTCGCTATTTAAAGCCATGCGTGAGAGTACAATAAGCGAGGATGAGAAGTACTATAACGATGGGCATAAATATGATGGGATTGCTGAATTACTCAACAATGTTCCTTCAGGCTGGATTATTAGCTTTTTAGTTTTTATTGTATGGGGATTTTGGTATATCTTCATGGGTTATCCTATGAGTAGCTACTCCCAAATTGGAGAATATAATAAAGAAGTTTCCCAGTACAATAAAAACTTTGAAGCCCGCTGGAAAAATTTAAAACAGCAAGATTTAGAACAAATGGGACAGGGCATTTTTTTAGTACAGTGCTCACAATGCCATGGCTTAGAAGCCACCGGATTAAACAACACTGCTAGAAATTTAGTCAAATGGGGCAAAGAAGCAGGGATCATAGAAGTGATCAAACAAGGCTCTGTTGGTCTGGGTTATCAAGCAGGGGAAATGCCCCCACTTGGCATGAGTACTGAGGATGCAAAGGCTGTAGCTAGCTATGTGATGGCTAGTATCTCTAGTTTGCACCACACAAAAACGCCGCAGTTAGTACAAAAAGGGGAGGCTATTTTTAAAAGTACATGTGCAAGTTGCCATGGTCAAGATGGCAAGGGACAGGGAGGATTGGCTGTTAATCTCACGCACTATGGCACGCCTTATTTCTTAAAAGAGATTTTAGACAAAGGTAAAAAAGGACACATTGGGGAAATGCCTAGCTTTGCCTACAGACATTTTAATGATATTCAAGTACGCGCGCTTACAAGTTATATCCAGTCTTTGCAAGGAGATGAGGAATGAATGGTTTATTTGGCCTAAATGGGATTCTTGGTTGTTTGTTAGTGGTGGTGGCTTTGCTAGCCTTAGTGGTTTTTCTTGGCTTAAAAGCTGTGAGTATCCAACAACAAGAGGCCACACATTACTATAAACTAGATGCCAAAAACATACAAATGTTTGTGAATAACCAACAGTTCTACCAATCACATAAGGAGTAATCGTGTTTACAGGAATGGAAAAATTATTGGGGTTATTTTTGATTATTTTATTTGTAATCTCACTTGCTCTGTATTTTACAAGACCTTTTTTATTTGCTGTGTGAGATACGGGTTTTTAATTTGGTTTATATGGATGGGTTTTTTATCCGCTCAAGATTTTGTGCAAGATAATCAGGCATTGCATTTAGTACCAAAAAGTGTTGCGCTCATTGAAAGCGTGTCTTCTGAGTTATACAAAAAAACGGGAGTGAGCCTTGTGTTGTTTTTAGGCGATGCTGTTTACAACACTAAAGAGGCGCGTTTGCACTACCAACAGATAAAACTTAAAAAATTATCCCCGCCCTTTGTCGCTATCTTTGCCTATTTTCAGGCACAAAAGATAAATATCATCAGCAATCCTGCGGATTTATTGGCTACTGATTTTATCTTTTTTGAGCGCATAGCTCCTTTTTTGCCTAAAGAGTGGGGAGCTGACATGGCTAAAAACAACGCTCATTTTTCTTTTGCCCTCCTCAATGGTTATGCTTACATGGCCGATGCGCTATCTGCAAAATTCCATGTTGTTTTAGATAAAAATATCAAAGAAGAGGGGGCTAATAGCCTAGTTAAAACCACGCTTTATATTCTTTTATGCTCTCTTTTAGCACTCTTCTTTTATGGGTATTTCTTTGGCGCAAGGAAAAGCCGTGGGAACTAGGAGAAACTACTGGCCCTTAGGGATTTTAGTGGTTTTACTGATAGGGCTTATGCTCATCATTGCCCTAGTGGTGGTAGCAATCAGATACGCCCCCCAAAGCGACACTTCTTATTTGCACCAACACACCTACACAGATAGCCACATCAATGATATGCTGGCACAATACCAAGCTTTTAGTAAAATTTATGCTCTCAGTCTCTCTAGCGGTAAGCAAAATCTAGAGCCTACTTTCCCCTTTTATTTCAACCCAAACACCCCATTACTTTGGTTAACTTCTCATAACAACCAACTTACCCTAATTGTGCATAAAAATAATTTAGAAGCGCCGTCTTTAAAATTCACAATCACAGCTCTAAGACCCAGACAAAAGCCAATTTTAATAGGGGAGTTGGCATGTAAACAAGAAGGGGCTGAAGAGCTATGTTCTACTCCTCTTTTTAATTTACCCTTGAAGGGAAATTACAAACTTCTTCTTAAAGCGGTGTTTCAAGGGGCGGATTTGCCTTTAATCCAGCCAGCCTATGTACGCTAAAAAGTAAAGGCGTAATTGACATACCAAGAATATAGCCGCCTAAAATAAAGCGAGCCGTCATTTTTGGTTTGTAAAAAAGGGTTTTTACGCATCATAGGGAATTTAATACCCGCCTCAATGCTGCTATGTTTTAAAATACGGATACGCCCGCCCACATTTAAAAGCAATTGAAAACCGGTGGCTTTTTTATCCAAACCGGCATATTGTAACGCCACATCGCCAAAATCTGGGGTAGCTAAAATCCAAGAATTGCCCGCAAGTTGTACTCCACCTAAAACCCCTAAAGCCATCATTTGGTTATTGATAAAATTAATCACAATATCCCCCCCGCCTCCATAGGTGAGCATATTAGGTTGGATAGGTCTATTACTCCCTACCATTTGTTGTAAAATATTCATAACATTTACTTGGCATTGGGGGTTAATTCCTGTGGGGCTTTTTGGAGGGTTTAACCCTGTTGGATTTATTTTACAATCAACCGGGTTGGCAGTGGGATTATGATTAGGGAAAGAAATCCCCTTAGTGTGGGCATAGTCAAAAAAGCCATAAACTTTAAAACCAATCCACTTGCTTGGAAACACTTGATAACCAATTTGTAACCCAAAACCCTCTAATGGAGTGGTGGTTGTTTGCACATTGCCATTTTGTGTTGTGCGTACTTGTGCCTTACCTTGTTGGTAACCCCCTTCTAAAAAAACACCATTGCCATCTGCTGCCATTAAAAAACCGGCAAAAGTGGGCAGTAACCAAGAATATTTAAAATAATGCATATGACTCCTTTTAATCGCTACTATATCGGTTAGCTAGCCGCTACCTGTAATACAATCCTGTTGCCTTATGAGTTCAGATTGGTTTAACGCTCTCTATGTTAGCATAAAGGCCTACTTTATGGTACTACTCTACAGGGGTGTGCATGTCTCTTAGTTATTTTTATCGTACCTCTCTGCTATTTTTCCTACTTCTAGCGTTATTGCCCGCTCATACCTTCACCCCTAAAGATAAAGCCAGTTTACAAAATTTATTACAAAACCCACACATCGCCCTCTCACAAATCAACACCCATTACATTAAAGACATGAGTTATTTATTCTGTTTGCGCATGCCTCTTATTAGAAAAGGAATTTGTACACCTTACCGGGAAGATTTTAGCGGCATTGGAAAATGGGATGTTAGCCATGTAGAAAACATGGAGGGGCTATTTATGAATCAAGTGCATTTTAACGAACCTTTAAAGCGGTGGAATCCTGTGCGGGTTAAAAATTTTAGTTATATGTTTGCTAACGCCACCCACTTTAACCAACCCATTAATAATTGGAACACCTCTAGCGGGGTGGATTTTAGTTATATGTTTGCTAACGCCACTCACTTTAACCAACCCATTAATAATTGGAACACCTCTAGCGGGGTGGATTTTAGCTACATGTTTTATCACGCTAGATCTTTTAACCAACCTCTAGATCGCTGGAATCGCTGGAATCGATCCTCTAAGCCACCGCAAAACTTTAGCTACATGTTTGCCAACGCCAGCCATTTTAAGCAAAATATCAGCCGGTGGAAAGATCTAAAGCGGGCTAATATTCAGGGTATCTTTTTAGGTACTCCCATGCAAGGCTTAGAGCTTAAAGATAGCGCTACTCCAACCCCTCCTAATGTGTTGCAATTCCTGCACTATCCACAGAACAAAGCCGAATTAATCGCCTTAATTAATGATGTACACATTCCACTAGCTAGTATCAATACAAGTTTGATTGAGGATATGAGTTATTTATTCTGTGATAAGGAAAATATTTATACGCGCTTAAAGCAATTGCCGATTAAAAATGGGGGATTGTGGGAACATACAGATGCGGAGTATCCCAAAATCTTAAGTTTGTATGAAAATTGCCACGCCACCAGCGCACGGACTAATTTAGATGGGATTGAAACTTGGGATGTTAGCCATGTCAAAAACATGGAGGGCATGTTTATGGGTAGAGAAATCAATATCCCTTTAAATAATTGGGATACAGGCGGTGTAACCAATATGAAAGCCATGTTTGCTTTGGCTTCGTTTAATAAACCTTTAGATGATTGGGATACGCGATCTGTCAAAGATACAAGTTTTATGTTTTATGCATGCCGTAATTTTAACCAAAATCTTGATAATTGGAACATGGAACGCGTTGTCAATTTAAGTTATATGTTTAGCCTCACCTATAACTTTAACGGGGATATTACGCGTTGGAAACTCTCTAGCGCGACTAATTTACAGGGCATGTTTAAATACGCTACTTTGTTTAACCAGCCTATTGGGGCTTGGGATGTTAGCCATGTACAAAACATGGCCTATCTTTTCTATGGGGCTTTTCTCTTTAACCAGCCTTTAAATGATTGGAATACAAGCCATGTAATTAGCATGCGTAAAATGTTCTTTTATGCTAAAAGTTTTAATTACCCGCTAAATCACTGGGACACAACGCATGTTTTAGATATGTATAAAATGTTTGCCTACACTAAAAATTTCAATCAGGATTTGAGTACTTGGAATTTACACAGGGCTGATTCTCGTTGCATGTTTTTGCATGCAACAGGGATGCATTCCTTTTTCCCCAGAGCCTTTTTTGAAACTTCTAGTAGCTGTAGCTAGTATTATGCCACTATTTAGCCCCAATTAGCGCATTTGTTAAGTTGTAATTTAGCTAACTAGCGCTAAGATCGCGCTTTATTTTACTAATTAAAGGTGGTTTATGCGTCAGTTTTTAAAAATTTTCACGATGGGTATGTTGGCTTTAGGTATTGCACACGCTGAAGAAATGGATTTTTCCAAGCTAAGCAATAAAGATTTGGTTAAAATGGCCGGTAAAGTGGACGCAAGTCAGGAACTAGAGTACCATGAGGAGGTACACAAACGCCTTAAAAAACTCAAGGGTGTTAAGGCTAGAGAGTTTCACAGACAAGTTGAGAGGGCTACTGTGGCTAATTTAAGCAAAATGAGTAAGAAAAAATTCATGGCTTTGCGTGAGGAAGTGGCCGGAAAATTAGAGGAAATGAAAAAAGAACACAGCCCAGAAGAATTAAAATCTATGGGCCTAGATGTTGAAATCTGTAAAGGTGAGCAAAGAAAAATCTTGTGCCATGTCAGACATGCTAGAAAAGGGCATAAAGGTGGAGCACACCATGGACAAATGCACAACGCGCATCACGAGGATAATGCAAGCCATGCAGAGCACCATGAAGAAGAACACAAAGCTCCGGAGGAACACGAAGCTCCTGCCAAAGCTCCTGCCAAAGCCCCAGCTAAGCAATCTACAGCTCCTGCTAAGCAATCTACAGCCCCAGCTAAAACTCCTGCAGAATCTAGCAAGCCTGCGGAGTAATAGACTACAAAATACACTGGCTCTTGGAGGGGTTGGGTTTAAGGTTGGGGGGTTAAATCGTTAAATATGGAGGATTTTTGTGGTGAATATGAAGTTAGGGATAGCTAGTTTAGTTATTGCTGGGCTCTGCACGGGTTTATTAGCAGAAAGTAATCCATTTGAGAGCAAAAGCGATAAGGAACTCATTGACATGGCCGGTAAGGTTGTGCCTAATCAGGTACCGGATTATAAAATGGAACTTTATAAACGCACTAAAAAAATGAAACCTGAACAACGCAAAAAGTTCTATGAAAAAGTCATGGCTTCTGCGGATAAAAACACGGCTAACATGACTATGGAGGATTTTGGTAAGCGCATGGAAGCTATCCATGCGGCGATGAAGGCTAGGATTGCTAAGATGACACGGGCGCAGTTTAAAGCCAGTGGGTTGTTTTGGGATCGTGGTCCACATGGACCAGGTTGTCCTTGTGATCACGGACCCCATGGAGATCACAAACCGCCACACCCCCATGACTAGTCTTGTTTGTGTGTATCTTTAGTTCTGGATTTTTGATTCAATGAAAAAGGCCTTGTATCTATTTGCATTTAATAAATTAATATAAGGAGTTGGAATTGACAAAAGTAAAATTAGGAATAGCCGGTTTAGTTATTGCCGGATTGTGCACGGGTTTATTGGCAGAAAGTAATCCATTTGAGAGCAAAAGTGATAAGGAACTTATTGACATGGCCGGTAAGGTTGTGCCCAATCAAGTACCAGATTATAAAATGGAGCTTTATAAACGCATGAAGAAAATGAATGCGGATCAGAAAAAGAAGTTCCATGATGAGCTCAAAGCATCTGCGGATAAAAACACAGCCAACATGACTATGGAAGAGTTTGAAAAACGCAGGGAAGCTATCCACGCGGCTATCAAAGCTAGGGTTGCTAAAATGACACGGGCGCAGTTTAAAGCCAGTGGGTTAGCTGGTAAAGCTTGTGGTTGCCATGCTAAATGTAATTGTGATATTGTAGGCCCCTGTAATTGTGGAGGAGAACACAAACACAAACACTAAAAAATCCTTTCCTCAGGCTAGCCTTGGGGGGGCTGGTATCTTTCTTAAAATCTAAAGGGTATTGCTAAGCTTGTTATGCTACACTTTCTTTAGGGCTTAGCCTGTAACACAAAAGGATTTTAATGAAGGATACAGCTTTAAGCGATGCTACAAACGCGGCTTGGTTTTTAGAAAAATACGCCCGCTTTGAAAATAGGGCTTATAAATCACTCAGACAAATCATAAAATCACAAGATATTTTAAAGCCAAACTTTTTAGTGAACAAAAAACCCCTACTTTTTGCATTCTTTTACTCAAACAAAAAGGTTTTAATAGATATAAAACGCGATCCTAGAAGTTTTGTGCTCAGGCTTTTGTATACTATGAGCGTTAAGAGTTATGGATTAATGCATGCAAGATTGGTTTGAAAAACTCTTAAAAGAATACAAGACCCGTCTCTTTGTAATTTATTGGGTGCGTTGGATGATCTCAGCTTTGGTGATGATGCCCTTCATGTTGCTTTTTGAATGGCTTCATGTCTCCCTTTGGCTTAATTTATTACTAGGCCAAAGTATCGGCGCGCTTATCTTTTTTAAGATAGATAAATTCATTTTCCGCTCCAAAGACTAATTTCAAATATCAGATTACCTAAGTAAAGTTAGGTTATACTGACCCCTCCAAAATTTTTATTTTACTGAGGTTTTAGATGCAAAAAATCAGAAACATCGCCGTTATTGCCCATGTTGACCATGGCAAAACCACTTTAGTAGACGGCTTACTCACCCAATCTGGGACTTTTAGTGCACATGATAAAATTGATGAGCGCATGATGGATAGCAACGACTTAGAAAAAGAGCGGGGTATCACCATTTTGTCTAAAAATACCGCTATCCACTACAAGGACACCAAAATTAATATCATAGATACTCCCGGGCATGCTGATTTTGGGGGCGAGGTAGAGCGGGTGTTAAAAATGGTAGATGGCGTACTGCTTTTAGTAGATGCACAAGAAGGCGTGATGCCGCAAACCAAATTTGTAGTCAAAAAGGCGTTAAGTTTTGGGATTTGCCCTATTGTGGTGGTGAATAAAATTGATAAAAGCGCAGCCCAGCCGGATAAAGTAGTAGATGAAGTCTTTGATTTATTTGTGGCTATGGGAGCGAGCGATGATCAGCTAGATTTTCCGGTTGTTTATGCAGCCGCACGCGATGGGTATGCTATCAAAGATCTAAATGATGAGAGAAAAAATTTAGAACCCCTTTTTGAGACTATTATTTCTCATGTTAAAGCCCCTAGTGGCGCGTCTAATGAGCCCTTACAAATGCAGATTTTCACTTTAGATTATGATAATTATGTGGGCAAAATTGGCATTGCACGGGTGTTTAATGGGCAGGTTAAAAAAGGAGATATGCTCTCTCTTTATAAAAGCGATGGGAGTAAGGAAAATGGCCGTATCACTAAATTAATTGGCTTTCTAGGGCTAGCGCGCATGGAAATTGAGCAAGCAGAAGCGGGCGATATTGTAGCTATTGCAGGTTTTAATGCGATGGATGTGGGCGATAGTGTGGTTGATTCTAATAATCCTATGCCACTTGATCCTATGCATCTTGAAGAGCCTACTATGAGTGTGGTTTTTGCAATCAATGATTCTCCACTAGCTGGTACAGAGGGCAAACATGTAACGGCTAATAAACTTAAAGATCGCCTATTTAAAGAAATGCAAACCAATATCGCGATGAAGTGTGAGGAAATGGGCGAGGGCAAATTTAAAGTGAGTGGACGCGGGGAGTTACAAATCACTATCTTAGCCGAGAATTTGCGCCGTGAGGGTTTTGAATTTAGTATCTCCCGCCCTGAAGTTATTGTAAAAGTACAAGACGGGGTAAAATTAGAGCCCTTTGAGCATTTAGTCATAGACACCCCGCAAGATTTTAGCGGAGCAATTATTGAAAGATTAGGAAGACGCAAAGCAGAGATGAAGGCAATGCAACCTATGGATGCGGGTTATAGCCGCTTGGAGTTTGAAATTCCAGCTAGGGGCTTAATTGGCTATAGAAGCGAGTTTTTAACCGATACAAAGGGCGAGGGGGTGATGAATCACTCCTTTTTAGAATTTAGGCCCTTTAGTGGGAGTGTAGAATCGCGCAAGAATGGGGCACTTGTGAGTATGGAAAATGGCGATGCCACCGCTTTTTCTCTTTTTAATATCCAAGAGAGAGGTACGCTTTTTATCAACCCGCAAACAAAGGTTTATATTGGCATGGTTATTGGCGAACACAGCCGCGATAACGATTTAGAGGTTAACCCTATTAAAGCCAAACACCTTACTAATATGCGCGCTAGTGGGAGCGATGAGGCGATCAAACTCACCCCACCTAGAATCATGGCTTTAGAGAGGGCTTTAGAGTGGATTGAAGAGGATGAGCTTTTAGAGATCACCCCTATTAATTTGCGTATCCGTAAAAAGACATTAGATCCAACCGCACGCCGACGCATCAAGAAATAAAGGTATTCCTATGGAAATAACAGCCACTAAACGCAACGAAAGTAAAATTTTGCAACAGATAGAACAGATTAAGCAAATTATCCACAAGGCTACAGAAGGCCTAACAGGTTTAGATAAACAAGAATTTGAAACAGAGGCTTATTTACACTGCAAAGCATCCCAAAACCTTTTTACAAGTTTGATTAAAATGGCGGTGGATAGAATAGATGTAGACGCGCCTAACTGGAGTTTTGTAGCAGCAAGGCTTTTTTTAGAGGATTTATACCAGAAAGTAAGCGGTTCTAGTGAATATCCGCCTTTAAGGGCGTATTTGGAGCTGGGTGAAAGCAAGGGGCGTATCGCGCGGGGGTTTAAAGAAAAGTTTGATTTAGAATTACTTGATAGTGCTTTAAGACCTGAGCGCGATTGGCAATTTAATTATCTAGGCATTAAAACGCTGTATGATCGCTATTTGCTTAAAGATGAATCCAACCACCCCATAGAATTACCCCAGCATATGTTTATGGCTATTGCGATGTTTTTAGCCCAAAATGAGAGCGATCCTAATGCCCGCGCTTTAGAATTTTACGGGGTATTAAGCCGCTTTGAACTCATGTGTGCCACCCCAACTTTGGCCAATGCTAGAACCCCTAACCACCAGTTAAGTTCTTGCTACATTGGAAGCACTCCGGATAATATTGAGGGTATTTTTGATAGCTATAAAGACATGGCTTTACTCTCTAAATATGGCGGGGGTATTGGCTGGGATTTTAGCCAAGTGCGCTGTTTGGGTAGTTTTATTGATGGGCATAAAAGCGCGAGTGCAGGCGTGATTCCCTTTTTAAAAATTGCTAATGATGTAGCGGTGGCGGTGGATCAACTAGGTACGCGTAAAGGCGCGATTGCAGTGTATTTAGAAATCTGGCACATGGATATTTTAGAATTTATTGATCTGCGCAAAAATAGCGGGGATGAGCGCCGCCGTGCCCACGATCTTTTCCCAGCTCTTTGGATCTGTGATTTGTTCATGCAAAGAGTGGAGGCAGATCAAGAGTGGACACTTTTTGACCCCTATAGATGTCAAGATTTAACCGCAGTGTTTGGTGCAGCATTTGAGGCAAAATATTTAGCCTACGAGCAAGATAGCCAAATGGTTAAACACCGCATAAAGGCGCGTGATCTATGGAAAAAGATTCTTACCAACTACTTTGAAACGGGTTTACCCTTCTTAGGCTTTAAAGATAATGCTAATCGCGCCAATCCTAATAGCCATGTTGGCATGATCCGCTCTTCTAATTTATGTACCGAGATTTATCAAAACACCAGCAGTAGCCATTACAAAATGCAAATAGATTTTACAGATGGTAGCCAAGCTTTCTATGAGGAATTAGAGGAAGTGTGCACAGATACCGGTATTACTAAAAGAGCCAATAAACTTAGTAGCAATGATTCTTTGGGGGGTAAAAAGATTTTCATGGCAAGTAAAGTCGCTGAGGAGGGAATGGTGGCTGTGTGCAATTTGGCGAGTTTAAATTTAAGCAAGGTGAATAGTGCGCAGGATTTAGAGCGAGTCGTGCCTATTGCGGTGCGCATGCTAGATAATGTCATTGATCTAAATTTTTATCCTATTTCTAAGGCTAAAAAGACCAATTTAAAAAGCCGTGCTATTGGTTTGGGGGTGATGGGCGAGGCACAGATGTTAGCAGAGGCGCGCATTAAGTGGGGGAGCGCTGAACATGCTAGTAAAATGGATACCTTGTTAGAGAAAATGAGCTATGAGGCTATTAAAGCAAGTAGCCAGCTAGCTATTGAGCGGGGGAGTTATGCCTATTTTGAGGGTTCGGCTTGGAGTCAGGGGATTTTTCCAATAGATTATATCAAGCAAGAAGTTAAAGAGATTAGCCCGTATAAACCCCGCTGTGATTGGAAAGGTCTTAAAAAGAAAGTCAAAGAGCAGGGCTTGAGAAATGGCTATTTAATGGCCATTGCGCCCACAAGCTCTATTTCTATTTTGGTAGGTACGACCCAAACCATTGAGCCTATTTATCAAAAAAAGTGGCTAGAGGAGAATTTAAGCGGGTTAATCCCGGTTGTTGTGCCTTCTTTAAGTTTAGAAACTTGGCCCTTTTACACCTCTGCCTATGATATTGATGCTAAAGATATGATTAAGTTAGCAGCGGTGCGCCAAAAATGGATCGATCAGGGGCAGAGTCTGAATCTATTTTTGCGCCCTAAAAAAGCTAGCGGGAAACTCTTGCATGAAATTTATTATTTGGCTTGGAAACTAGGGCTTAAATCCACCTACTACCTACGCACGCAAAGCCCGGATCTAGAAATCCAAAACATCTTAGATCGATCCATAGAATGTTATCAGTGCCAGTAGGATAAATGTAGCCTATTAGTTTAAAGGAGGGGCATCTAAAAACTAAAATCACACCGCAAGGGTATAGATGTTTGAGGAAATTTTTAAGGATAGTTTGGCACTAGAGTTTTTTAAACCAGATTTGATCACAGATTTAAAGACAAGGGCAGAGCAGAGCAAAAAGAAGGGCTATATTACCTGCCTTGTGCGGGATAAAGCTATTAAATTAACTCCTGAGGAGGTGGTGCGCCAACTTTATCTAGCTAAACTCATAGAGGAGTACCACTACCCCAAAGAGCGCATTTTATTAGAATATTCCATTCATTTTGGTCGCGAAGTAAAAAGGGCTGATATTGCAGTGCTTGATCAAGAAAATAACCTATATATTGTGGTGGAGCTTAAAAAACCCAAGAAAAAAGAGGGGATAGCACAGCTAAAGAGCTATGCCCATGCTAGCGGAGCACCCTTAGCCGTGTGGAGCAATGGAGCAGATGAAATTATCTTGCATCGTAGAAACCCCAATCACTTTATTAGTATCCCACATTTGCCCCATTACAATCAAAGTTTAAAAGAGGTACTTAGCGAGCAATTTAAGTATGTGGATTTACTTAAAAAAGATGTTTTGAGCAAAGAGGGCTTAAATTTAAAATCGCGTATTCTCTTGATAGAAGATGAGGTGCTAGCTGGGGCAGGAGTGGATGCCTTTGAGGAGGTTTTTAAACTCATTTTTATTAAACTTTATGATGAACTTAGCACTTATCGCAAAGATAAAAAACTAATCAATGATTACTACAATGCTCTAGACTATAAAGACAGGGTTAAAGCAGATAAACTTTATGAAAAGATGCACAATTTAGAGTTTAGAAATTATGAGGGTACGGGCAATCAGGAATTTAAAGATCGTTTAGAGCACTTATTTACAGAGTCTAAAGAGAAATGGCCGGGTATTTTTGCTAAAGAGAGCAGCATCGCCCTAACCCCTAGCCATTTAGAAGTGTGTGTGAGTGTGTTACAAGAGTGTAAATTTTTTAACTCCAATTTAGAGGTGATTGATGAGGCCTTTGAATATTTGGTTAGTAAAGATTATAAGGGCGAGAAGGGGCAGTATTTCACTCCCCGTTATGTGATTGATATGTGTGTCAAAATGCTTAATCCTAAACCCCATGAAAGCATGATCGATCCAGCCGCTGGGAGTTGTGGGTTTCCTATCCACACAGCCTTTTATGTGTGGCGCCAGATTTATCGCAGTGCTGATTTAGATGAGCAAGAAATGCTTAGTGCAGAGGAAAAAAACCCGGAGGCGCTAGATTATGTCAAACGCAAGGTCTTTGCAATTGATTTTGATCGCAAAGCTGTACGCGTAGCCCGTGCACTTAATATTATTGCCGGAGATGGGCATACCAATGTTTTTAAACTCAATGCCCTTGATTTTCCTAAGTGGAATGATAATAAAGTAGATGATGTAAGCGAAGAATTTAATAGAAATTTAAGGGATTTATTACAACATAGAGAAAACCCCAAATCTAAAAATTACCGGTATTTTAACTTTGATATTGTCATGGCCAATCCTCCCTTTGCAGGCAATATTAAAGAGTCTTATCTTAAAAATTACGAGCTTAGACACACCATTAATTTTGAAAAGACAGAAAAATCAGAAAATGCGCGGATTTTAAAAGAGCCTACTTTTGATGAATGTCTAGAAGATCCCCAAGCACTTGTAGAGACTAAAGAGGGTTATAAGAAGATCAAAATCAAAGAGCAAAAAGAGGTGAGTCGCGATGTGCTCTTTATTGAGCGCAACTTAGATTTATTAAAGCCGGGTGGGCGCATGGCAATTGTACTGCCTCAAGGGCGTTTTAACAATGCTAGCGATCAATATATCCGTGAGTTTATCGCCCATCGTGCGCGCATTTTAGCGGTTGTGGGTTTGCACCCTAATGTATTTAAACCCCATACAGGCACTAAGACTAGCGTTTTATTTTTGCAAAAATGGGATGAAAAACTATGCCCCTATAAAGAGGATTACAATATCTTTTTTGCCACCATGCAAGAGCCTAGTAAGGACAGTTCGGGGGATAAAATCTATGTTAAGAAAGAACGCATCAAAATCCAAAGCACACTAGATGACCAAACCACAACCCAAGAATTGACCCTAGAGGATTTTTATACCAAATATCCCAGTTTAGAGGCAGCTAACTTTATAAAATTTGAGGGACGCAAGATCACAGACGAGGATTATAAAAAACTCACAGAGAGTGAACAAAAACAAGCGTGTAAGCAAACAGCTATTTTAGATACTACCCCTCTTTTAGATAAACATGGGCATCTCATTGTCAAACACGATCTTTTTAGCCACGAGGGGCTCACAAAAGAAGGCATTGCTGAGGCTTTTATTGATTTTGCTAAGAGCGAGGGTTTGAGTTTTTGGTGAGGATGGAAGGGTTTATCCCTAAAGAGTTACCCCCAAATTTTACCCCTGATGCGCGCATTTATGCGCTATTAGTCTATGCTTCTAGAGAATTAGGCGAACTTAATGGTGTGGCTAAAATTATCCCTAACCAGAATATCTTAATCAACTCCCTAGTCTTGCAAGAGGCCAAAGAATCTAGCGCCATTGAGAATATCATCACCACACATGATGAACTATTCCTAGCCCAAATTGAACCCAGCCAAATTACCAAAAACGCTAAAGAAGTGCAAAATTATGAGAAAGCCCTCAAAACGGGCTTTGCGCTTATCAAGCAAGAAAAACTTTTACGCAATAAACACCTTTTAGAAATCCATAAACAATTAGAGGGAAATGATGCAGGTTTTAGGGTTCAAAAAGGCACGAAACTTAAAAATCCAGCCACAGGCCAGATCAAGCACATTCCGCCCCAAAACAAAGAGGATATTTTAAGATTGATGGGTAATTTAGAGCGTTATATCAATGAGGAAATGGATTCCTTAGACCCCCTTGTTAGACTAGCCATTATCCATTACCAGTTTGAAACAATCCACCCTTTTTACGATGGAAATGGCAGATGCGGGCGGATTTTAAATGTTTTATACCTCACTTATAAAGGTTTATTGAACCTGCCCATTTTATATTTGAGTGCCTATATCATCAAACATAAGGATCGTTACTACCAACTTTTAGCACAGGTGAGTCAAAGCGGGGATTTTAGCGATTGGGTGGCTTACATGCTAGAAGGAATTGTACAAAGCGCACGGGCAACTATTCAGAGAGTTGAAAAAATTAAGCAGGCTATGCAGGTATATCAGCAAATTTTACAAAAACGAGCGCCCAAGATTTACAGCAAGGATTTAGTAGAGATTTTATTTTCTTACCCTTACACAAAAATAGAGTTTTTAGAAAACCGCTTAAAAATCCACAGACAAACAGCTTCTTCCTATCTTAAAGAATGTGAAAACTTAGGAATACTCTGTAGTGCTAAAAGGGGTAGGGATAAATACTTTATCAATAAAGCTTTATTTAGAATTTTATCTCAAGAACTGATATGTTGAAATTTTTACATTTTTTCGACACATTTACAGAATATGTCGAAATTTTGCGCTTTTTTTAACATGTTGATCTAGTAAGGAAAGCCAGATGTCCCACCCCATAGCCCAAAAATACCCCCACCTAGAAGTGAGTGTTTTAAAATTAAGTGAAGTAAAAAGAAATAGTACAACTTTTAGGCTAGATAGTGAACCTTTTAAGCGGTCAAATTTATACATCAAGGATAATTTAAACTATATAGAATTATCAGAAATTGCAATAATTAATCCTAGCAAAGTAGAAATAGCAAAACTACCAAAGTCAATGCGGGTTACATTCTTATCCATGCAAAATTTGGGTAGTGGAGCAATTAACGAAAAACAAAGCGGAACTATAAAGGATTTTGAAAAGGGATATACCTATTTTGCAGAAAATGATATTTTAATTGCAAAAATTACACCTTGTATGGAGCATGGAAAATGCGCTATTGCCTTCAACTTAAATAATAAAATTGGTTTTGGTAGCACAGAATTTAATGTTTTTCGTATCAAAGATAATCGTTTTTTAACAGCATTTGTTTTTTGCTATCTAAATAGAGAAGACATTAGAAAAATTGCAACGAAACACATGGTTGGCACAAGCGGACGACAAAGAGTGCCAACATCATTTTATAAGACTCTCAAAATCCCCCTTCTTCCCCTCTCCTTCCAAAAACACATAGAAACCTTAGTCAAACGCGCCCATGCGTGTTTAGAACAAAGTAAAGCCCTTTATAAAGAGGCGCAGGATTTACTGAGTAGCCAGTTAGGGTTAGATTCTAAGGGTTTAATTAATAACCTTTCTAACTCTAATCACACCATTAAAACCCTCAAAGAGAGTTTTTTAAAAACCGGGCGGTTGGACGCGGAATATTATCAAGAGAAGTATGAGAGAATTGAAGCGTTGATTAAAAATTACCCGGGTGGTTGGGGTGTTATTCGCTCTTATTTCTGGCATAACAAGGAAAGTTGCCCACTAAAACATTCTAGATATTTTTACATTGAAATAAGTGATATAGCGGTTGGGAGTGGTGCGATTTGCTACCATTCTTTAGACAAGGCAGAACTTCCTGATAATGCAAAAATTCTAGCTAGGCATGGCGATTTGCTAGTTTCTAAAGTGCGGCCAAATAGAGGAGCAGTTGCCATCATTAATCACACAGCACCCAATATTATCGTTAGTGGCGCATTTGTAGTACTACGCGAAATTGGAGGGTTCAGAAAAGAGGTGTTACAGGTATTGTTAAGATTACCATTGTATAAAAAATATCTTTTAAAGTGGAATGTTGGCACTTCTTACCCCGTAATCAAGGATAAGGACATTCTAGATTTGCCCATCCCCAAAATCCCCCAAAGTATCCAAGAGCACATCGCTAAATACCTCCAAAAAAGTTTTGCTTTGCGCCAGCAAGCCTATAAAGAGCTAGAAAAAGCTAAAGTAGAAGTAGAGCGCGCTTGTGCGGGGGGGGGGGGGGGGGAAATATCCCTCTTAAATGCCGCTTAAAGAAGCGTTTAACTCCCATTAAATCTCTTTTAAAACAAGCTAGATTAGCTTATAGAAACGCCGAGTGGCTGTTACTAGAAACTCTTTTAACCCATACTCCCAAAAACTACACCACTAAAACTTTTAAAGAGAGTTTTTTAAAAACAAGGCGATTAGATGCGGAATATTATCAAGAAAAGTATACACACAATGAAAACCTAATCAAAGCCCACCCCCATGCTAGATTAAAAGATTTAGTACGCATTAAAAAGTCTATAGAACCGGGTAGTGATGCTTATAAAAATGCAGGTGTGCCCTTTGTGCGGGTGAGTAATTTAAGCCCTTTTGATCTAAGTGCTAGCATGATTTTTTTAGATTCCAAAAGAGATTTAGAATCGCTTTATCCTAAACAAAATGAAGTGTTATTTAGTAAAGATGGCAGTGTAGGGATTGCTTATTGTGTGCCACAGGATTTAAAAATAGTGCTAAGCAGCGCCATTTTACGGCTTGAAATCAAGAATCGCAATATAATTAGCCCCCATTATTTAAGCCTAGTTTTAAATAGCCAAATAGTAAAGCTACAAGTTAAAAGAGAAAGTATAGGTTCTGTGATTGCACATTTAAAACTTAGCAAAATTTCTAACTTGCTTATCCCTCTACTAGATAAACAAATCCAACAAAACATAGAAATTAAACTTAAAAAAAGCGCTGATCTGCGTACCCAATCTTTTACATTTTTAAAGAGGGCAAAGGCTGAGGTTGAAAGGGCAATTAACCTACCAAATTAAGCATTCTAGCCACACCTAAGAAGATTAAAGATAATCCCCAAAGCCAGATAAAGCTATAGGCAATATGCCTTCCTAAAGAGAGTTTAGCAAGCCCTAATCCTAACCAAAGGGCTGGAGAAAAGGGCGAAACAAAAGTACCTAAAGTTGCACCAATAAGCATGCAATAACCCACGCTTTGGGCTTGCCCCGTGGGTGCTAGATGGGCGATGATAGGAAAGAAGGTAAAATAATAGCTATTGGTATCTAAAACTAATTTAAGAGGTACACCTAAAGCGCCTACTATCCACTGCAAAGAGGGCAATAAAGAAGCGGGGAGATAGGCAGTTAAATTTTTAGCAATGGCTTCTAACATGCCCGATCCGCTTAAAATACCAATATACACCCCCGCGCTTAATAAAATCAAGGCCATAGAAATAGCTTCAGGGGAGCATTCTTTAATCTTAGCCATACACGCCTTAGGGCTGTCATAATTAATCAGCAAGACAACACAAAGTGCAATTAAAAAGCAAAATTCAGGGGGTAAAATTTTACATATCACCGCTGATAATGCAAGTACTGCCACGCACAAATTAGGGATAAAATGTTTTGCTGCATCTAGATTAGGGGTTTCTATCTCTTTTGAATTATTAGAGGGCAGGTTATCAGCAGGCAAAGCTTTTAAGCGTCTTGTTTCTTTATAACCTAAAATCGCTGCTAAAAGAAGGATACAACAAAAGCCAATGGCTTGTAAAGGCAAAAGAGGATAATAAAGCGTGCTAGTTTCTACTCCAAGTACGCTAGCCACACGCCCTAAAGGGCCTCCCCAAGGCAAAAGATTAGCCAGCCCTGCGCTAGCAGCCACTAATAACATTAAAAGATAGCGATTAAGCCTAAGACGCTCATAAATAGGCAAGAGTGGGGGGATTACTACTAAAAAGGTACTAGCTCCTGAGCCGTCTAAGTGCACAAGTGTAGCGATGATGCATGTACCCACACAAATAGCAATTGCATTTCCCTTAGAAAGGGCGATGATAGTTTTAATTAGAGGGTTAAAAAGACCGACATCGTTAAGAATAGCAAAAAAGAGAATAGCAAAGATAAACATCAGCGCGATATTAAAAACTTTGTTAACACCATGTCTAAGATAAGAAACAAGTACATGGGAGTGATCTAAAAAGGTACGCCAGATTGAATGGGTTTGTAACATCTCTTTTATGGCGTTTTCAAAGGGGGTTTGAATTTTAAGGGCTTTTAATCCGGCCTTGTAGGCTTGGTAAAGCTCTTTTTCATTCACTACAGCGTTTTTAGGCTTTTTATTAAAATCATTGAGATTGAGGGTTTTATAAGCGGCTTTTTTAAAATGGGTGATTACATCTTTTGGGAGGGGTTGTAAATGTAGTTTTTGTAAAAAAGTTTTAATGTATCTAGGTTTAAGCAAATAAGCATAATTATTGGCAACAACCTTATGCCCAATAAGGCCGCTAGCGATCCAAAAACCAAGTAAGCCGATTAAAGGTACAAGGGTGAGCGCAACCATTGGAGTTAGGCGTTCGCGCAAAAGCGTATAAATAAGTGTAGCAATGATAGCACATGCAAAGAAAGTTAACATCAATGCTCAGATTTAAGTAAGGTACTAATTTCATTGGTTGCCTCGCCGGTTTTGCTAGCTAATTTACTCACCTCATCAGCCACCACCGCAAACCCGCGTCCATGTTCACCCGCGCGTGCGGCTTCAATGGCGGCATTGAGGGCTAATAAATTGGTTTGTTTAGCAATGCTATCAATCTTAGCAATCACTTCAACGATATTTGATAAATTTGCCTTAGTTTGTTTGTTAAATTCCTCTTCTTTGGCAAAATACTCATCTTGTTTCTTTTGTGCATCAATATTAGAAAGCACGCCCACAATACGCTTTGTACTTAAATTTCCCTCATCTTTTCTAAGGGCGGTTGCTTGGAATTTATAAGCGTAGTGATTTGTCTCATCTATGGGCTTGATCATGATCTCTAATTCTATGGGTTTAATTGCTTGGTTTTGGTGCAAATCTGAGGCTAATTTTCCTAATGCCTGCAAAAAGAGAGGTTTACTCTCAGCAGAGAGGCAATTAATAAGGCTTTGTAAAGACACTTCCTTAGTATGCATCACACTTTGGGGCAAATGGGGGGAAAACCAACAAGAATTTTTAGGGTCTAAAATATCTGTTCCTTGCAAACAAATATCAAAGAGCTGATCGGAGATAAGGGATAAAGAAAGATTAAATCGTTCAATCACCTTGTCTAATTCTTGTCTGTGGTGTATCTCATTATCAATATCTTGAATAGATCCGGCAATAAAAATTGGATTGCCCGCTTCATCGCGTTTTACCTCTCCATTATTGTTAAAGTATTTATAAACCCCTTGCTTATTTTTTAAGCGGTATTGGCTTGAATAAGTGGATTTTCCGCTTTTATCCGCTAGGCATGCAAAAAAGGCCGCATAGGTTCTATCAGCATCATCAGGGTGAACGCGATCTGCCCAAGCAGAGAGCAGATTGGGAAATTCCTTTTCATCTTGAAAACCTAGTAACTCGCGATACCTTTTAGACCATATAAAAGGGGTGCTACCATCTACTTTTCCATCCTTAGGATAATACATATACCACGATCCGTTTAAATTAGCATCAATCATTTTTTGGTTAATAGAAAACTCCGCTTCAAGGGCTTGGTGTTTTTCTGTTAATTCTTTGATTTGCTGGTGCAAATGGATAGACTCCTCTATGCGCGCTTGTAAGGCTTTGATTAATTGTGTAAAAGTTTTAAGCAGCGTACGCGCACTTTCAGAGGGAAACTCGTTAAAATTTTGTAAGCTAGAGTGGATTTGATCTAAAACCTTCATATCGTTTAAATCTGTTGGTGTGAGATTTGTAGCCAAACGATCTAAAAAACGGATATAAGCACCAGAAAACATAGCAGGCCTTTAAGGATTAATTTATCGGTGGTACTATAGCAAAATTAGGCGCGTTGCCCAAAACTCCCTTTTAAATCCAAAATACTAAAATGTAGCGCATCATCTTCGCACACTTCAATACAACGCCCGCAGCGGATACACTCCCCTGAATTCACCGCTACACTCTCTACTCCCACCATCCAAAGTACCTGCACCTCAGGGCATATCTCTAAGCATAAATCGCACTTGGTACAGCGCATGGCATTGTGTTCTACTTTTAAAAGCGCATAACGGCCTATCACAGAATAAAACGCACCTAAAGGACACAGACGCGAGCAAATGAGGCGATCGCCTAAAAAAGTATCTACACAAAAGAGAAAAAAACCAACTATTAACCAAGAAGCCGTGCCATAAATAATGCCTCTTTGCACAATGCCAATATAAGACACACTTTCAAATGCAGGTAAAGAGAGAATAAAGGAAAGTGCTAGGCTCAAGATTAAAAGAATGTAGCGCAGGTTTTTAGGCAGAGTCAAACTAACACCTTTAAAGGCAAATTTACGCCTAACCCATGCGGCAAAATCTACAATTAAATTAATAGGGCACACCCAAGAACAAAAGCTCCGCCCTAAAAAAAGACCATAAATCGCCCCTATCAATAACGCCCCTAAGAGTACTAACATATCCACATGCAAACTAGCCAAAAAAACTTGTAAAGTAGCAAAAGGATCGCTAAGTGGGATGGTATTAAAAAGCATAGAGGCGCTTAGATTACCCTTTAAAATAAAACCAGCAGAAGTACTCATAAAGAGTAATAAAATACCAATTTGTACGATGCGTCTGGCGATGAGGTAGCGCATTAAAGCCCCTTGTTAAGGTAGTCTAGTGGGTTATCTGTTTTAGGATTAAGCGTATTGGGTTTGGCATTTTTAAGTTGTTTTCGATCTTGTTCTTGAGTGCCCCAGCTTTTGACATAGTGTTTACCCGCCTCTCCGCTTACAAAGGCGGTAGGTAGAATTTTAATAGAGGGTTCTTTGGTGATACAGGCGCGTTCACAAAGCCCACAGCCCACGCACGCACTAGGCTCTACAACCGGCAAAGTATAAGTGTGCTCGCCGGTGTGCTTATTGTGTCTACTTTCTAATTTAATGGCTTTATCTATTAAAGGGCACACACGATAACACACATCACAGCGCACCCCCCAAAACGCCACACAAGCCACCGGATCAATTACAGCAATCCCCATTTTTAGCGAAGAAATCCCTTGATCTTTTTTAAGGTGTTTTTTATCTAGCGCATCGGTGGGGCAGGCTTTAATACAAGGAATATCTGGGCAAAGATAACAAGGAGTTTTGCGGGCTTCAAAAAAGGGAGTGCCCATTTTAGGATAATCTAGCAGGGTGGCAAGTTTTAGCGTATCATAGGGGCAAGCTTTTACACATAGCGCACAGCGCACACACAGACTTAAAAAACGCGCCTCATCTTCAGCCCCCGGGGGTCTAAGCGCGTAGGCATCTTGGCTATATTTGGCCTTAAGCATCGCACTTAAAAACGCTCCTCCCCCTACACATAAACAGGCCCCCTTGAATGCTGTTTGCAAGAAAGCCCGTCTTTGCATTTTAAACCTTAGTGATCTTCACCGCACACTTTTTATAATCAGTTTGCTTAGAGATAGGACAAGTGGCATCTAAACAAACCTTATTGATAAAAACATTCTCATCAAACCAAGGCACATAAACTAAACCTACGGGGGGTTTATTGCGCCCGCGCATATCTACCCTAGCCTTTACCCTGCCGCGTCGTGATTCAATCCACACCGCATCGCCTTGATTAATCCCTAATTTTTCCCCATCTTTGCTATTCATATAACAAAGCGCTTCAGGCACTGCTCTAAAGAGCTCAGGCACGCGCATAGTCATTGTACCGCTATGCCAGTGCTCTAAAACCCGCCCGGTAGCTAGCCAGAAGGGGTATTCTTTATCGGGGCGTTCAGGGGCTTTCATGAAGGGTCTAAAGAAAATTTTGGCTTTATTTTCTAGACTTTTGGGTTCTTTAGTTTGTGGACCCTTTAGATTACCACTCACCACCTTTTTCATGAGTTTTCCATAAAAGGCAAAATCTGAATCAGGCGCGGCCTTTTTAGCGTAGTAGTCGTATTTTGTGTTAAAGCGCCATCTAGTTTCTTTGCCATTAACCACAGGCCAGCGCAAACCTCTAGTGCGGTGGTAGTCATCAAAATAGGCCAAGTCATGCCCATGCCCGATGCCAAATTTGCGGTATTCTTCCCAAAGATATTTTTGGATAAAGAAACCATAACCCTTAAAGGGTTTGCCATCACTGCCTATTACATGGCGTCTATCCCCATGTACTTCTGAATTAGGTGCACCCCTGCCGACAGGATCACTGGCTAAAAACTTCTTAGCGTATTTATTAGCAAAGAGTACATCATAAAGCGTATCATTTTCATGGTAGCCCATTTTTCTAGCCTCAGCTAAGACATTGGGTAGAGTGAGTTTATCATTGACTTTTTGCTCTTTCCAAACCTCTTTGAGTTTAAAGCGTTTAGCAAATTCTAAAATTTGCCAAGTATCACTCATTGCAGAACCCACCGGTGTAACTTGTTGTTTCCAGTGTTGTGATCGACGCTCTGCATTGCCATAAGCCCCCCATTTTTCATAAATCATCGCAGTAGGCAAAATCAAATCCGCTACCTTTGCGCTAATCCCGGGATAACAATCACTCACCACGATAAAATTATCCATTTCTCTAGCTGCTGCAACCCAGTGGTTAGCATTAGCCGTATTTTGCCAAGGGTTATTAACCTGCACCCAGATAAATTTGACCTTGCCATCTTCAAGCGCGCGCATCATCGCCAAAAAGTCATAACCGGGTTTGGGATTGATTGTACCTTTTGGCAAATGCCAGAGTTTTTCAGCTGTTTTGACATGTTCGGGGTTTGTAACAACCATATCAGCTGGCAAGCGGTTAGCAAAAGTACCCACCTCTCTAGCAGTCCCACAAGCACTAGGTTGACCGGTTAAGGAAAACGCCCCAGAGCCCGGTTTAGCTTGTTTGCCTAAGAGGAAGTGTACCATGTAAGCTTGTTCGTTAACCCAAGAACCGCGGGTGTGTTGGTTAAATCCCATAGTCCAAAAACTCACGACTTTACGCCCCTTTTCTATGTAAAGATTAACTAAAGCTTGCAATTTTTGTTTAAAGCCATCTAAAGGCTCGTTAGCATCGCCTTTAGCCACTTGTGCCACATAGTCTAAAGTATAGGGTTCAAGGGCTTTTTTAAACTCCTCAAAAGTAATTTGCCAGTGTTTACCCGCCTCTTTTTGGTGTTTCATTTCAAATACCTGACCTGCTTTAACCCCTAAATGTTGCAAAGCAACTGCCTCTTCTTTGTCTAAAGTGATGGCATTTTGCTTTTTTACAATCTCTTTTTCACTGGGGCGGAATTTGGGGTGGTTAGGGTTATTGCGCATGCCATAGCCAATATCTGCATAGCCGGTTGTAAAGATAGTGTGTTTACTAACAAAGTCTTGATCGATGACTTCAGGGTGTTTATAAACAATTTCCCTAGCGATGTAATTCCAGATAGCTAGATCGCTATTAGGTGTAAAGATAATTTCCATATCTGCTACGCCAGAGGTGCGGTTAGAAAAAGTGGTGAGATTAACCACGCGCACTCTATCCGGATTACTAAGCTTTCTATCACTCACCCTAGACCACAAAATGGGGTGCATTTCTGCCATATTCGCCCCCCAAGTGATGATTGTATCTGTCTCTTCAATATCATCATAGCACCCGCTAGGTTCATCAATACCAAAGGTTTGTAAAAACCCGGCTGCGGCACTAGCCATGCAGTGGCGTGCATTTGGATCGATATTATTGCCTCTAAAGCCAGCTTTCATAAGTTTACTAGCTGCATAACCCTCTGGGATTGTGTACTGTCCGCTTGCAAAAACCCCAACACCAGTAACCCCGATTTCGTTGTAGTATTTTTTAAACTGCTTTTCCATTTCATCAAAGGCGCGTTTCCAAGAAACTTGTTTAAACTTACCTTTTTTATCAAACTCACCCACTTCATTTACCCGCAAAAGCGGCTCAACTAGGCGATCAGCGCCGTACATAATCTTGGCGTTAAAGTAACCTTTAATGCAGTTTAAACCTCTATTTACAGGAGCTAGTGGATCGCCTTTAACCGCTACGATCTTATCATCTTTAGTAGCGACCATGATTCCACAACCCGTACCACAAAAACGGCACACCGCCTTATCCCATTTCCAATCTCTTTGGGCTTGTTGGGCTTTTGCTACTAGGGCTGGGGGGGTGAGCAACCCTGCACTACCCATAGCCGAAGTGATGGCCACTGATTTTAAAAAATCCCGTCTGCTATTATCCTCAATAGGATTGTCGTGTTTTGATACTTCAGATGACATAGACTCTCCTTTATATAAGTTAGTGTTTTCATTATACTAAAAATTTGTTAGTCTTTTAGTAACACAACCTGTTTTTAGAAAGCTAGCATATGGAAAATAAGGCACATTTAATAAGTTGATCATATCAAGCCCACTATAAATAAGGCCAAGATGCGATGCGTCTCTCATTTTTGTCGGGTGGTTTCGGATTTAGGCGACCAATTAAGCCCCCCTTAAGCTTAAAAACTATACAATACGCCTTTTGCTAAATAGCAAGTGCTAAGCAAATGCTAAAGCAAGCGATCTTTGACATTTAAGCAAG
>NZ_CABIKE010000007.1 GCF_902196135.1 Helicobacter suis
CTAGGCTAGATTGGACTATGTAGAGATATTGTTTCATGTGCTTCCTAAAGGTTTTAAAGAGAATATTCTCTAGTATTTTAACACATGCGAAGGACTGGTAAATTGATAGATTAACGGGTATGGATAGCTGTTTTGGCTTTCCCCCGCATCACCCTACTTTCCCACTCTTGCAAAGAGCAGTATCATCGGCGTTAGAGAGCTTGACTTCCAGGTTTAGGATGGAGCTGGGTATTTCCTCTCTACTAGGGACACGGGAGAAAAAGCAAGCTTTTTCTATAGTGAAGCTCTCCTTTGAGTGTAGCTTTCTTTAAGTAAACTTCCCCTTAGCTCAGCTTGCAGTAAAGCTTTTAGCGTAGCTTTCTCTGTAGTGTATAAGCTTTTGTAAAAAAGTAAACTTTAACTTCCTACAACTTTGCCACACACAAAAGCTTAAATTGCTTAAAACTTTAAGATTTCTTTAACTTAGACAATCTAAGAGGCTATGATCTTTCTGTCAAACACATGGCTTTTATGTGGCTAATGTGATCTAAAATCTCACCAAACTATAGGCCGTATTGACAGGAGTGCCGGGGGCTAAATAAAACTCTTCTCTGGATAAGTCCATAATCATGCTAAAAACCGTGCTCATGCGTTTTGCCTCAGCTTCTCTAGTATCATCAAAACGACAAATGCTATCAGGGTAGCTAATCGTATCACCCAAAAATCTTTGCATGTCCTCTATACTGACCTTACGCTTTAGGTTTTTGATGAGTTTTTTCATTCTCCCTAGTCTTTGGTAGGTATCAGGCAGAGCACAGCGCGTGGTATCTTTAAAATGATTGAGTCTAGGGCTAATGAAATGATTGGTGTGTACTAAAAAATCCTCATCTGCATAAAAAGCATCATGGCAAGCAGGCCCCACTTCAAGAGATATAGCCTCTCCTCTTTTATCTGCTAGCATAAAATGCGCACAACAAGCCAAATTTACACTTGTTGCTGCACGGATAGCATCGCTAAGTGTAAAACTATCTAATATCCCCCTTAAGGCTATGTGTAAGGGAATGGTTTTGCCCTCTATCCTTGCATCACTTGCCAAAGCATTCAAGCACACCCCCACCCCAGCGCTATTTAAGCCAATTTTACCAATGATCCCCGCTTCTGTAACCATGCTAATATTAGGTTTATCTTTTTGTTTGAGATGCAACAAAATGAGCGCGTCCTTAATACTTGTTTTCCAATCCCAGTTTTGTCCCAGTAAAACACGCCCGCTTGCGCTTAAATCCGGCGTGAGTGCAAAGGTTGTACAGCCATCTGTTATCACCTGTCCGCCCTGCAGTACGATCTCACTTCTAGTATTGAGCGCTAGAATTTCCTCCAGTAGAAAGCCAGAACCCTCCGCAAGGCCCTTCATCTCCTCTAAATAGGCGCTATCATATGCCTTAATGCTTGGGATAAAACTAGAAGCGTATTTTAAAGCATCCTCCCACTTGATATTAGAATAATCCCAAAACATGGTTTTGTAAGTTTGTATGCTGCACTCCACCTGCTTTTTTGCCTCTTTGCCATGCACAAAGCCTAACTCATAGGGGCTACCCTCTGCTATGACTTTTGGGAATAACACACTCATTGCCACCCCTTAGTCTGCAACAAAGTTTGCGCCTATCTCTTTGGCCGTAGCAAACCACGCACCCCTATCATCCATGTAAGCAATTAACTTTTCAAGCATGGTAATCATATGGGCTCTTCCCATTGTTTGTGGGTGTGTTGTGAGCATGTAACATGCCCCTTCTAGTTTGACTCCATAATCAAAAATGGCCGCCCATCTATCAAAAATATCCCCCGTTGGTCTTTGCCCTTCTTGTCCTCCTGTTAAATATTCAGTTTGGGGGAAATCATCTAAATACCATGAAACAGGCAATTCAAGAATTTTAGAGGGCTCACCAAATTCATTGGCCTTGTCTGAATGGGTGATAACAGGGCGTGGGTAATAGGGGTGCAGATCATTACCCATTAGCGAGCTATCGTATTTAAACCCGTATTCCTCTAAGATGCTTAGGGTATTGGGGCTAAAATCCCAGTAGGGTGAGCGATAAGTTACAGGGCGGGGTGCTTTGATCCTCTCAAAGCTTTCTAATGCCATGTCCATGACCTTTTTTTCTTCCTCTAAAGTGGCATTTGTAGGATTTTCATGGATATAGCCATGAGCGGCTATTTCATGCCCTGCATCGATGATCTCCTTACACACATCGCTAAAAGTATCTAGCGTGTGCCCTGGAATACACCAAGTAGTAGCGATGTTGTATTTTTTAAATAGTTTAAGTAAACGCGGCGTACCCACAACCGCTCCAAATTCCCCACGACTCATGTAAGCTGGACTAAGCAGATTAAAAGAGCCATCCCAGATGCTTTGTGCGTCTAGATCACAACCAATACTCACCGCTATTGTTTTTCCTTTTGGCAATTTGATTTTGCCAGACTTTTGACCATAAGCCATGTTTTCTCCCTTATTATTTTCCCCTATTTTACCCCCCCCCCCCCCCAACATGAGGTAAATAAGAACATTTTTTGTTGTTTTGGCTTATCATTTGATTAAAGGAAAAACCATGAAATTTATTTTAGCCCCGGATTCTTTTAAAGAGAGCATGAGTGCTAAAGAAGCAGCTTTAGCGATGGAAAAAGGGATTAAGCGGGCAATGCCTGAGGCGCTTTGTGTGCGCGTACCTATGGCTGATGGAGGTGAGGGGACTTTAGAGGCTTTATTAGAAAGTAGAGGCGGAAAGAGGGTTTTAGTAGAGGTAAAAGATCCGCTTATGCGCAGAATTCAGGCAAGCTATGGGATTTTAGAGGGAGGTAAAAGTGCTGTGATTGAAATAGCACAGGCAAGCGGCATTCATTTAGTAGACAGAGAGCAAAGAAACCCTTTACTAGCAAGTTCTTATGGAGTGGGTGAGCTAATTAAAAACGCCCTAGATAGAAAAGTGAAGCATATCTTAATCGGGCTTGGAGGGAGTGCAAGCAATGACGGGGGTGCGGGGATGTTAAGAGCTTTGGGGGCGCGCTTTTTAAACAAGGAGGGCAAAGAGCTAGAAGAAGGCGGTGCAGCGCTGAAAAATTTAAATCGCTTAGATTTAAGTGCCTTAGATTCCCGGCTTAAAAGTGTAGCCATTGAGGTGGCTTGTGATGTGAATTGTGAATTGATAGGAGAGCAAGGGGCTTCTGTGATCTTTGGGGCACAAAAGGGGGCTAGTGCAAACATGATTAAAGAGCTAGATACAGCCTTAAGCCATTATGCACAAAAAATCAAGGAGCAGCTAGGGGTAGATATAGCCCATGTAGCTGGAGCGGGGGCAGCTGGTGGGCTTGGAGCGGGGACTTTGCTTTTAAATGCTTGTTTACAAAGAGGAATTGATCTAATCATCAAGCACACACAATTAGAGGAAAAAATAAAGGGGGCGGATTTTGTCTTTACAGGCGAGGGGAGTATTGATTATCAAACCTTATTTGGTAAAACCGCTTTAGGGGTGTCTTTGGTGGCACAAAGGGCTAAAGTACCTGTGGTGGTTTTTGCGGGCAATATCGGCAAGGGAGCGGAGGCTTTATATGATTATGGAATACAGGCTATGTTTGGGATTCTCCCCGGGGTGTGTGATTTAAAACAAGCCTTAAAAGAGGGGGCTATTAATTTACAAAATGCCACTGAAAATGTTGTGCGGCTTCTTAGATTGAACTAAATTAAGTTACTAAGAAAATGTGATAAGGATGCGATCTGTAATGGAAGTACAAATACGGGGCTGTGGCGATTTAATTGTGGTGGTAAAATTGTTTATTGTGAAGTGCCCAAATGCTAAAGATATTTAGGCTTGCTAGCTGTGTTGCCTGTAGGGAGGTTTGGTTTTCACTCTGTGCCTCTATAGTTAGAGATTTTAATAGAATTTAAGCCACCAACGCATTCTCTAAGATCAAGTCGCATAACTGGGGCGTAGCTTTTTTAGCACTCCCTGCTATAAATACAAATGTATGAAAGAGTTATATTACAAAATAGTGCATTCTCCAACATGCTAAAGAAAGTTAGAAGATAAGAAAGAAATAATAGATTGTAAGAGCAACTTAGCATGATTTTGCCCTTGCTATGGCTTACGCATTCTTTTAGAGGCGTGTGGAGTATTTGAGCGCCAGCCTATAAGCACCAACAACATGTTTACTGACTGTGCCGTAAAGCCCCCAGTTTTAGCTAAGCGGATTAAGGCGCATGCTAAAAGGTTTTGTGCTATAACCGTCAGAGTAAGGGCTCAACTCTAAAGAGTAGAGGCTGTAGACTGGCCTAGCGCTCAAGCCTTGATGATCCCATCAATCCCGCAAGCTTAACGCGCGGGGAGTATGTCAAAAGATCAGGATGTGGGTGCGTTATTTGTGATGCGCATAATTTTAAATGAGAATTTTTAAAAACTGCCTAGATAAAATCTGCTATATCCTTTGGGGATAAACAAAAATCTTAGAGCACGCCCTACAGCAAAACCAAGCGCACAGAAAACGATTAAAAAATAATTAGCTATTTTTAAGTTGTTCTAGGCGTTCTTTTCTCGTTCCAATTTCAGTAATCTGGATACCAAAGTTGCCATCTACAATCACCACCTCGCCCTTAGCAATCACCTTATCATCTACTAAAATTTCTAAAGGATCATTGACCATTTGGTTAAGTTCAACCACACTACCAATATCCATAGAAACAACATCTTTTAAAATCATCTTTTTTTGCCCAATCCGCACCCTGACATTGAGTTTAATATCTAAAAGCATATTAATATTGCGGATTTCGGTTTGTTCTAAGGGGTGATCACCATCTACATGATCGTTATTATGCTGTACCACCGGGATATTTGGCATAGCTGGGCCCTGGATAGGCTTAGAGATATTTTTAATCGCTTCTTTTTTCTTAAAGGTTTCAATAAAAAGCCCACCGCAAAAAATAAAGAAACTAGACTGGATCTGATCTAAAGAAAAGCTAAATTCAAAACCATCGCTATAGGGGTCTAGTAAAGAAGCATCGTGGGCAAAAACCGCCCCCTCTATTTCAAAACTTAGCTTGGGTAACACTTCTTGGGATTTTAAAGCCGTTGTGAGCGCTCCAAATACATTAGAACCAATTTCTTTAATCGCATCTAAATCATCTGGTTCTAAGGTTTCTTTACTCTTGCCTTCACCTCCTACCATTAAATCTGCTAAAGCTGTAGCCATAGGAATGGGGATAGCTAGGGTGATGGTTAGATTGGTATCTGCGATATGGACATTAATTGAAGCGTTATTGACAAAAATAAAATCCCCGACAGAAATTTCACTTTTAAGTGCCACTTCAGGAACTTTGCCTAGTAAACCGCCAATGGTAGAAGTAAATTCTTGTGTAAAGAGTTTTAAGAAATCATCAATCATTCTTCTTCCTCCTTAATATTGCCGATTTTGATTTTGCGTTGGTTTTCTAGCACTTCTAAGATTTCTTTAACGCGATCTTTTTCTGTTTGAATCACTTCTTTAATTTGGATAGTTTTGCGATAACCCTTATACCCTACAGTGGCTAAGTAGCGCTCTTTTTTATCAATATTGACCATCACAACATCATTAGCCACTTTATTTAAGCGAATCGTATCCCCCACCACTAAATCTAAAACTTCCTTCAAAGTTAATTGTACGCCCCCTAAAAAGGCCGCTACATCTACACTAGCCCCCCCAACTAAAGCCTGCAATTCCTTATTACGACTCTTTTTAGAACTCGTCTCAGTAAGCATCACATCGCGATTACCCATTTTAGATAAAATCCCCTCAATAGAAATCACCGGATAACACAAGTTCATCATGCCACGGCTATGCCCAATGACAATTTCCATAACCACCATGATCACAATCTCATTTTGCGCCACAATTTGTACCACATTAGCACTTGATTCTTTTGCATCAATGGTTGGGTAAAACTCTGTAACAGGACTCCAAATCTCTTTTAAAATCTGCATCACTTGTTTTAAAATCGTATCTAAGAGGTTTAACTCAATATCGCTAAATTCGCGCATTTGATCATAAGCACTCCCCTTACCCCCTAAAAGTCGATCAATCATAGGAAATACAATACTAGGGTTAACCTCTAATACCCCATTGCCCCCTACTGGTTTCATAGAAAACACATTAAAGCTAGTAGGGCTTGGCAAGCTCATTAAAAATTCCCCATAGGTCATTTGATCTACGCTATGTAGTTGAATCTCTACAATACTGCGCATAATGGCTGAAATTTGGCTAGAGAGGCTTCTGGCCATTTTGTCATGGATACTTCTAAAAGAGCGCAATTGTTCTTTACTAACCCGATTGGGGCGCTTAAAGTCATAAAGTGTAATTTGCTTTTGGGGGATGATCTCTCGTTTTTGAATCGTGCTAACATCATCGCCCTCATCAACCACTTCTAAAAGCGCATCGATCTCTTCTTGACTTAAAATATCAGCCATGCATGTCTCCTAGAGATTTACGGATTTTTTTGATCACCTCTTTAATGATTTGAGAAATACGCGATTCTGTGATGCCTAAAATTTCTCTAATTTCGCTTAAATTTAGCTCTTCAAAAAAATATAGCTGGATTACCAACTGCTCGCGATCAGACATCGTTTTTAAAATCATCTGGGTTGCTTCTACTAGCTCTTCAAATTCTAATTTTTTAGTCATCGTGTCTTGTTCAATCGCGTTAAATTGCTCATCTATGGGCACATGGACATAAATATCTGAAGCGACCTTTGCATCGCGGATTTTAGAAATATCCTCCCCTAAAACCTCAGCCAAATACACATCATCGGGTTCTTGCCCGTGCACATTATAATACTTAGAAATTTCATGATCGATATTTTTAATGAGTTTACGCGAGGAGCGCGACACCACATCTAAAGAGCGCAAATAATCAAGCATCGCCCCATTCACCCGTGTTTTAGCATAACCCCAAAAAGAATCATTAAGCGCCACATCATAACGCCTTGAAAGTTTGATTAATTCCTCAGTTCCGGCAGAAACTAGATCGTTAAAATCTACAGAACTAGGCAAGCGCTCTTTAAGACGAAATGCCATAGAGCGCACGGCGGGTAAATATTGGATAGCTAATTCATTCTGGGAGTTTTGGATATGGACATCGTAAGGTGCGCTTTTTTTATGGATATCACCCACGCCCTAATCCTCATTGTATTCATAGTTGCGTACATAGTTGAGCAGATCTTCAATCTCTCTTTCGCGCTGTACAAATTCTTTATTAAAATAGACTAATTTACGCTCCAAATCTGCTTTATTTAAAAGTTTTTTACGCGGAGAGACAAATCCCATATAAATGGAGGCAAAAAATAAAATAATGAGATAAAACCCCACAGTAGAAATAAGAGTCCCAAATAAAATATACTCGGGTTGATCAAACTTTAAAAGAGATAAGATGAGACCGATAAAAAACCCCCCAACAATGGAAAAATTCACAAAATTTTCTAATTTCATGCTACACCTCACAAGTACCGCAATAAACGCTTGAAAAACCCAATAAAATTATCCTTAGGGGTTTCTAGTACGCCTTGTTCTATTTTCATCGTTAAAATCTTAACAATTTGATTCATAGAAAAGGAAAATGCGTTAAAGGGTTCGCTTTTACAGAGTAGTTTACGATCTTTAATGGATCGTTTAACGGCGTTGTTATTTTGGATATACCCCAAATAGTTTAAAGTCATGTTAGGGATATTCTCCTTAGCCACCCTTTGGATACCGCCAAAAATTTGTAAACCCTTCTCAGCTGAATCGACCATATTAACCAGTACAAAGGCATCATCTTTAGTTTTAGAATTAACTTTAATCGTGGTATAGGCATCTGTAATGGCTGCTGGATCAGAAGTAGTGATCACCACCACACAATCACTAGCCCGTAAAAATGCCTGAGTAAACTCCCCAATGCCAGCCCCTGTATCAATGATCATATAATCTAAATCATCTAATAGATTTTCCTCATCTACAAAACTATCTAAAATATCCTGACTGACATATTTAAAGATTTCCTCCCCACTATCTCCGGGCACTAAATAAAACCCCTCTTCAATGGGATAAACTACTTCGCTAAAATGCGCCTCACCGCGCAAGGCGTGTAAAATATTTTTGGTGGTTTTAATGCCAAAAATAATATCCAAATTGGCTAGGCCAATATCGGCATCTAAAACCCCTACCTTATAACCGGCTTTAAATAAGCTGTAGGCTAAATTAGCGCTAATTGTGGACTTACCCACCCCCCCCTTGCCACTAGTGATGGCTACAAATTTAGTCTTGCCTCGTTTGTTAAAAATACTTTGCGGTTCCATGATGTGTTCTAGACCACTTGCTTGATTTTGTTTCATGCTTTCACCCTACCCGGATGGATAAATCCATCTAGCATGCAATCTACCAAATAATCGTTACTAGCTACGAGTAAATCCATCGGCACTTCTTGCCCAATGGAAAGATAGCTAATGGGTTTTTTACTTTCATAAACCAAAGAGAATAAATTCCCAAACCCACGACTTTCATCTAATTTAGTAAAGATCAAACTATCAATTTCTAATGGACTAAAAGCCTGATAAATATCCTTCAAATCCTCATACTTCGTTGTTAAAGACAAAACTAAAGTCGTGTCAATTTTATACCCATTTTCTGTAAATTTCTTTAAATTCTCAATCTTTTTGCTGTCATGTTGGGAATGCCCGGTGGTGTCAATAAGCACCACATCGCAGTACTCTAAAGCCTGCATTTCTCTATCAAAATCTTGGGTATCCATAACCGTTTCAATGCTAATTTTCATCTTTTTAGCATACCACACGAGTTGTTCAACCGCTCCAATGCGATAAGTATCCAAAGTCAAAATCCCCACCTTGTATTTTTTATCTAGCATTTTAGAATACCGCGCGGCTAGCTTGGCTAAAGTGGTGGTTTTGCCCACCCCAGTAGGCCCTACTAACATCAAAATCTTTTTGTAATTTAGATCTAAACCCTCATGGCGGCAATAAATCATCTTGCGCAAAACCTCCCTAAAGTAGCGCTTCACCGTAACAGAGTTTTCCCGCATTTTAACCGGCATAAGCTCTAAACTAAGGCGCATGATCTCATCTAAATGCACTTTAGCCATGCCACTTACCTTAGCCAAGCGGTAGATTTCAGCAAACTCATGGGGAATGATAAAATTTTGTTCTTTTTCCTCACTCCAAACCATGTTTTGGATGAGTTTTAAATTATCATTGATTTTATTAAGTTCGCCCTTGATAGAGTGTAACGCCTCATCTTGCTTTTTAGGGTCTTCTTCTAAACGCTTTTTAGCATCTAATAAACTCGCTTGTGCG
The DNA here is from genome assembly GCF_902196135.1 of Helicobacter suis. GTDB lineage: Bacteria > Campylobacterota > Campylobacteria > Campylobacterales > Helicobacteraceae > Helicobacter > Helicobacter suis_A. The sequence continues at coordinate 9,339 of NZ_CABIKE010000007.1, forward strand.
ATTTTTGCTAACCCTTCAGAAGCATTTAGAGTATCTTGTTTCTCTTGGGAGTTTTCTTTTTCTACTCCGGCTAATTTGCGCATCTCTTTAATGGTCTCTGAAAGTTCGACTGCAACGCTATCTTGTGGATCTTCTTTAGTGGGCTGGCGGATATTTTCTAATCTTTGTTGTACATTGTTATTTTTAGGCGCGTCTTGATCGACTGCGACCACTACCTCATAGAGCCCGGGCTGGGTTAGAGTTTTTTTGCGAATTTCTTTGGCCTTTACCACTAAGGCATTATGGCCATGTTCACTCTGGGCAAGTTTAAGCGCCTCTGCTGTGGTTTCTCCGCTATAGGTATAGAGTTTCATATCTCTTTCCATGCTAGGCGTTGTAAAATTAAAGGAATGAGTACCGATTCTCTATGCGCCCATTCTGGATGGGGGAGAGTAAGATAGGGTTGTTTATAGATCAAATCATTATAAAAAATAAGATCAATATCTAGGGTTCTGGGCGCATTTTTAAAAGCTCTTTGGCGTAATCTGCCCCAACGGCGTTCTAAATAAAAGATAAGCCCAAAGAGTTGGCTAACCCCCCATTTAGTTCTAAAAGAGAGGGTTGCGTTATAAAAATCTTGCTGGTTTATATAGCCAAAGGGCGGATTAAGATACAGCGGGGAGGAGTGCAAACAAGAAAAAGCCTTATGTCTAGCAAAATAACGCCATAGCGATTCAAAAATTTTTAGGGAGTTGCCCATATTGCTCCCAAGTCCTAGCACCACGATGTTTTTTAAGCGTTCTGTGCGTTGGCATTTTCTGGGAAAAAAAGCAGAGTACACCACGGTGCGCATCGCTCCATTAAAGAATGACAGCCCTTGCATGCTGCATCACCACTAGATCCTCAATCCGCACGCCGTACTGGCCGGGGATATAAATACCCGGCTCAATAGAAAAAACCATGCCTTCCTCAATAATGGTCTCACTCCTAGCGGAGATAAAAGGTAATTCATGGATATCTAAACCAATGCCATGCCCTGTGCTATGAGAAAAGAATTTCCCATAACCTGCCTTTTCAATCACACCCCTAGCTATTGCATCAATTTCTTTACCTGTCATGCCCACTCTTGCGCGCTCAATGGTGCTTTCTTGTGCTTTGCGTACAGTGTCATAAATCTTTTGTAATTCCTTGTCTTTAAAAGACTGCTCTTTATGAAAACCAAAATCATGGGCAAAAAAAGCGCTACGGGTGCGATCAGAACAGTAGCGCTTATATTTAATCCCCATGTCTACTAAGAGCAAATCTCCATGCCCTAATGAATCTAAACTAGGCAATGCATGGGGTTTGGCTGCATTGGAATTAATCGCAACAATGGGCTCAAAACTTAGATCAAATTCCCCTACACGGGTTAAAAACTCCTTGACTTTGAATTGCAAAAAGCGTTCTGTACATTCTGTTTTGTCTTGTAAATAATGCGCAAAGTGATCAAAGGCCTCTTTGTTGAGTTCTTGGGAGCGTTTGATAAGGGCAATTTCATCTGGGTTTTTGATCATGCGTTGTTTTCTATGAAAATCTGGCTCAGCGATGAGTTTAGTAGCGCTCAAATTAGCCTCTAGGCGTTTATAAACCTGCAAGCTAATTTGGTTTGAATCAAAATATAATTCTTTGATCCCCTTAGATAAATTAAGCATTTCACCCCATAGATCCGTAGCTTCTACCACCTCAGCGTTGCAGATATTTTGGCGTGCCTCCAAAGTGTAGCGCGCATCAGTGATAAAAAACGCCTGATCTTGCAATTGCAAAAAGATCGCATGATCACAACTATAACCGCAGGCAAAGTATTGGGCATTTTCATCGGTGGTGAAATGCGCCAAAATCACCCCTTAGCTTCAATAGATTGTTGGTTAGCCTGACTCTCTTTAATTGCTTTAATTTCAGCAAAAATTTGCATCATCGCAATCATAGCCACATGGTAGCCAAAAGCCCCAAAACCAGTAACAACCCCCGCACTCACCGCACCGGTATAGGTATTTTTACGGAAATCCTCGCGTGCAAAAATATTAGTAAGATGTACCTCAACAACGGGCATATCAGCTAGCATAATCGCATCCGCAATAGCAATAGAAGTGTGGGAGAATGCCCCGGGATTGATAATAATCCCATCGCAATCACTCCCCACACATTCTTGGATTTTATCAATGATCTCGCCCTCAAAATTGCTTTGGAAAAACTCCAATTCCAGTTCATTTTGTTTGGCAAAGTCCTCCATTTTTTCATGGATTTGCTCCAAAGTTACAGGCCCATAAAGTCTAGGGTCTCTATGGCCTAGCATATTTAAATTAGGGCCTTGGATCACTAAGATTTTCATACTAACTCCTTTAAAAATAAGGCTTTGATTATAGCATAAAACCCATGCCTACAAGTTTTAAAGCGTAAAATTGCCTACGATTTTTTGTAAGTTTGTAGCTGTGATTTCTAAGGCACTAATCTCTTGAGCATTACTTGCCATAGAAGAAGAAACCTCTGAAGCCATGCTAGCAATCTCTTGGATTTTTGTAGCCATTTGTTTGATTTGATCGTGCTGTTGTTTGGAGTATGATACGACATTTTTAACATTGCCTAAAGAATTGGTGGCTTTATCATAGATAGTTTGTAAGGCTAAGACCGCACCATCTACATATTCTTGGCTTTTTTTGATTGTATTAACCATGTTTTCCATACTCATTGTTGACTTTTTAGTTTCCTCTTGGATCAACTGGATAATGTGGTTAATCTCTTGGGTGGCCTGACCTGTGTGCTCGGCTAGTTTGCGGATTTCATCAGCCACCACTGCAAAGCCCCGCCCGTGTTCGCCCGCTCTAGCTGCTTCAATGGCCGCATTAAGCGCCAATAAATTAGTTTGATCGGCAATCCCTTGAATGAGTTCAGCACTATTCCCAATCGTTTTAGCATGCTCATTAAGCGATTGGATTTGATTAGCCGATAAAGCCGCTCCTTCTCTAATACCCTCCATACCAGAGGCCATATCCTCAATAGACTTTTTACCCTTTTCACTCAAATCCACGCTTTGTAAAGAATTAGTCTCTGTTTGCCCTACAATGCTTTGTATTTCCTGAATACTTTTTTGCACTTCCTGCATGGAGATCATGAGTTCTGAGGCCATATTTTCCTGTTTGGTTGTTTTTTCTTTAGAAACACCGGAGAGATTAGAGACAGAAAGGGATTTTTGAGAAATTTCATCTGAGGATTGGCTAATTTGTTTGATCATATGCGTAATAGAGGTTTGCATCTCTTGAATGCTATCTAAAGCGCTACCTTTAAATAGAGTAGTAATGGGTTTTGAAAGATCACCCTTTGCAATGGTGGCTATCACTTCTTTAATCTGCACAGGTTCAGCCCCTAAGGAAGCCTTGATATGGCGGGTGATGAAAAAAGCAATTGTCATGCCAATAATAATCATGACTAAGGTCATAGCTAGCATGAGAAAACTAAAATGATTGGTGATTGCAACGGCTTTTGGGGTGAGTTCTTGGTTGACATGTTCTTCATAATCAATAAATGCATTGACAGCTGCTAACCACTTGGTAAAATCGTGGGCTAGGTGATCTTGTAAAACTTGGGTGGCGCCCTTTTCATTGTTTTGGCGTTTAAAAGCGATGATTTGTTGCATTTGGGGCAAAATCACCGTTTCGATCTTATCAACATCTTTAGCAAGCTGTTGTTCGTGTTCACTCACATGGCTACTCAAACGAGCAAGCATTTCCTCTAAACTGGTTTTATTGTGTTGGTAAACTTGATTAAGTTTGTTAATTAATTGGATTTGTTGGTTAAGATGATCGCTATCTTGGGCTAAAATCACATCACGGATTGCGATAGCTCGATCGTGCACACTACCACGCATATTAATAGCGTAGCGTTGTTTTACGGCGTTATAATCGGTTAATTCTGTAAGAATACTACGGACAATACCTATTCTAACCACGCCCACAGAAGCAAGCACAACCATTAAAAGCATGGTAGCAGCAAACCCCCCAAAAAGCTTTTGAGAGATACTAAGTTTATCCATCAGTGTGTCGCCCTCCTCTTAAAATACCGATTCTATCGCCAATGTCCATCCAAGATGAGAGCAAGAAAGCTAAACGCCTTAAAAACACAAAACCCTATTTTTTAATTTGCTCAATGGCATTTCTATACCGGTTGATATTTTTATCTGTGAGTTCATCTACTAAGCGTTTCATGACAATTCTATACACTCTGTTAAGAATCCTACGGATCGCATCATCATTATTTTTATCCCGTACAAATTCAGATACAGCATTTGGTCCGGCAAATCCTCCCGAATTAGTGGGTTTATAAGTATAGATATGTGAGACAGCCTGCGCACCACCTATTTGTGCCCCAAAATTATGGATAACCCGTCCTGTTTCTGGTTCAAAGAATTTAAACCACACCGCACCTGAGCTTTGATCCACCATTGTATCTGTATCTTTTTTCTCAGGATTATCCACATCCATTTTAACATCCTCTAATATCCCTATCCAGCCTCCTACATCTGCAACAGACCACATTTTATGTTTTAAATCGGGTGTAAGTGCCTCTCTATTAGGCAAACGCACCACCTGATACCCTCTTTTTTGGAAAATTTCTTGGATTTGGCTAGCTAGGGCATCTTCAAACCGGTTAATGTAGGGCTTAAGATTATCGCTTACTTGTATATGGGGGAATAAGATGCCTACTGTGTGGTGTGTTAAAGGCTCTTGTACAATTCCAATAGGGTAGGAAAAATCTAATAAAGTGCTACCCGTAGTTTTTGGATTTGCCGCCTTATTTTGATTCTGGCTTTTATTCTGGTTTTTAGCAGGGCTATTAGAATTAGCCGTATCCATCGCACAACCCGAAAAAAGTGCCCCTACTAAACCTGCCAACAAAATCTTTTGGTGTACCCGTTGCATAAATCCTCCAAAAATAATAGATGTAAAAAACCCATATTGTACAACACAAAAGGTAAAAATACTCTTTTCTACCCCTTAAATAGGCAAAACGCGGATATGCTCATCTAGCTGATCTTGCAAAACCCCTTCAATGGCAAAAAGCGTACCACTTGCCGCACTCGCACACCCATCGCAAGCCCCCATGTAGCGGATATAAACATCTACAAATCCCCCGCCCTCTTTGATGTCTAAAATCTCTAAATTACCCCCGTCCATCATAAGCATTGGGCGGACATGGGCGTCAATGGTTTTATCAATGGCTTTAACTTTTTGCACCATAGTCATTTCTTGGAAAGCTAAATCGCCTTCTAAAGATTTTTGTGCCACCTCTTTGCGTTTTTCTGCCTCCATTTCTGCGCGTACATCTCTTAAAATATCTACCAAATAATATTCTCGCTTTTCATGCCCCCCGGGTTGTACACAACTTTTACAAAATCCCCCGGCCTTAGTGTAGTTAGTAATCTCCTCTACACTTTTTAAATCATTGAGGCGAATCACCTCTTTAATCGTGCCCAAACTCACCCGCGCACATTCACACACAATGATTTCATCCTCAAAATCCTCCGGATTTTTGCCTAAATATTGCCCGGCTGCTTGTTTGATCACATCATAAGCCATCACTGAACAGTGCATTTTTTGCCCCGGCACAGCAGGGACATCGGGGTGATCTCTAAGCCCTTTTTCTACATCTAAATTAGTGATCTTAACCGCGTCTTGTACTCTTTTGCCTAAGCAAAGTTCAACCATCATATCCGAACTAGCAATAGCTGTACCACACCCAAAGCTTTTAAATTTGGCATCAATAATGGTATCTGTCTTAGGATCAATTAGCCAATAAAGCCTTACCGCATCTCCACAAGACTCAGCCCCATAGTCTGCCACAATGAGTTTAGCCCCTCTGGCTTTTGCGTCTTCTTCTGTGAGTACCCCTAAATGTGTGGGATTATCCATGCGGCGGCTCACCTCTTTAGAATAAGCATCCCATAAAGCCCCACCTAATAGATTGTTTTTTGCCATGTTAATCCTTTATTTGCTATAGCTATAAGAGCTAGAAATATTGCGCAATCTCTTTACAGCCTTTTGGAAAACCTCAATCGTGCGCTCAATTTCCTCAGGCGTGTTAAAACGGCTCAGTGAAAAGCGAATCGCTGTATGGGCTAATTCTACATCTGCTCCAATAGCCACCATGACCGGATTAGCCCTTAAATCCTCACTTGCACACGCACTACCCGTAGAGGCAGCAATGCCGGCGCGGTTTAAATCCCAAAGCATCGCCTCGCCCTCAATCCCGCGTACGCTAATAAGTGTTGTGTTAGGCACGCGCTCTATGCGATCGCCAATCACAAACACATCTTTAATTTGCAAAAGCGCATCTTCTAAGCGATCGCGTAGTTGCCCTACAACCTCTCTTTCATAATCTAAATGCGTGTAAGCTAGGCGCATGGCCTCACCCATTCCAATAATGTAGGGCACATTAAGCGTCCCACTACGCCGCCCGCGCATATGCTCGCCCCCGTGTAAAAGCGGGGTGATCTCCACGCCTGATTTAATATAAAGGCCTCCTATGCCTTTGGGCCCATGGAATTTATGCGCGGAGAAGGAGAGAAAATCTACCTGTGCCTTTTGCACATCTACTGGGATTTTGCCAATGGCCTGCACCGCATCGCTATGGAAGAGCACACCTCTTTGTTTACAGATTTGTCCGATCGCCTCAATAGGAAAAATCAAACCGGTTTCATTATTAGCCCACATCACGCTTACAAGCGCGGTTTTATCCGTAATGGCCTCCTCTACTTGTTTGGCTGAAATAGTACCCTGTGCGTTGATAGGCAAATAAGTTACACGCATGCCTAAACTCTCTAAAAATTCACAGGTGGCGCGTACGGCAGGGTGTTCTACTTCTGTGGTGATGATGTGATCCTTGCCCTGTTTCAGATAAATATCAAAATACACAGATTTTAAAACCCAGTTGTTGCTTTCAGTAGCACAAGAGGTTACAATCACATCGTCCTCATCGTGTGCGTTAATGCCTTGATAGAGTTTTTCTAGGGCTTTTGTGATCTCAGGGTGGGTTTCTGTGCCAAATTTATGCAAAGAATTAGGGTTTCCATAATGCTCAGAAAAATAAGGAATCATGAGCTCTTGTACCAGAGGATCGACTCGGGTGGTGGCGTTATTATCTAAATAAATGCGGTTATGATTTTGCATATAAATGTCCTTAGGTAAGAAATATAAAAGATGAGGGAAAAACTAAAGGGTATAATTCTCATGCTCAAAGGATAATACTAGGCTATCCTTTATTTTTCCTAAATGTATGCAGTTTATGAGAATAACGATTAAAATTATTGCATGATCTCTTGGAGTTCTTGGATGCTTTGGCTACTTGGCACAATTTCTTCTTCCTCTTGGGCTAAAAAAGCATCCATTTTGGCTTTTTTATCCATCGCTTCGTCTAAATCTGAATCAAAACCTCGTTGATACGATCCAATGCGAATCAAAACTTCATTTTCTTTTAAAAGCGCGTAGAGTTTGCGGAATTTGCGGGCTGCTAGCATGTGATCGTGGCTACTTACCTCTTTACTCACCCTAGAGGCAGAGTGCAAAATATTAATGGGCGGATAAATCCCATGATCGGTAAGCTCACGGCTTAAAACAATATGCCCATCTAAAATACTTCTGGATTGATCAGCGATTGGATCAGAAAGATCATCGCCCTCTACAAGCACCGTAAAAAAGGCGGTGATACTCCCTTTATTTTGCTCCTTGCCTGCTCTCTCCATTAACTGGGGTAAAAGCGTAAGAGCGGAGGGGGGATAACCCTTGCTGGTGGGCGGTTCGCCTAAAGCTAACCCGATTTCTCGTTGTGCCATAGCAAAGCGCGTTACAGAATCCATCATAAAAAGTACGTCATGCCCTTGATTTTTAAAATACTCCGCTACACTCATTGCACAAAATGCCCCATATTTACGCATTAAAGGCGCATCATCACTGGTGGCTACTATTAGCACGGTGTTTTCTAAATTACCCTGTAAATTTTTATAGATAAACTCCGGGATTTCTCGCCCCCGCTCTCCAATAAGGGCAATGACTTTAATACTGGCGCTACAACCCCGCACCACCATGCCCATTAAAGTAGATTTACCCACCCCACTACCTGCAAAGATGCCTAATTTTTGCCCTTTGCCACAGGTAAGCAGGCCATCTATGCTTTTAACCCCCACGCTAAAGGGTTCATCAATGATAGCGCGATCTAAGGGTTTAATCGGGGCTAGCATTACAGGAGCAAAGCCACTAGCGCGTACAAATCCTAGTTTATCTAAAGGATTGCCCAAAGGATCTAGCACGCGCCCTAAAAGCCCCTCGCCTACTGGAAAACTCAAGCCCTCTTTGACAAACAGCACGCGATCGCCTACCCTACACCCCTCCACAAAGGAAAAAGGCGTAAAACCAAATTGGGCTTTTTCCACCACAACCACCATACCCAAACACTCCCCGCCGTCTGCGCGCTCTACTTGTACCATGTCCCCAAGAGAGGGTAAAAATCCGCTTACAAAGACCATATTAGGCAAGATTTTAACCACCACTCCATAGCGCGGAGAGAGATCGCGCTTGTGTTGTAATTGCGCCCTTAAAACTTCTAAAGACACCCTAAAAACACCCACTTTCCTTTAATTTTGGATTAACCCACACTTAGGTAAAATAAGCGCCTAATTATACTTTAAAAATGGATATAGGGAGTTTGTATGGATTTAAAAACCAAAAGGCTAGATAGCGCCAATGCACGCGTGTATGCTAAGCCTTTAGTACAAGATTTTGAAAAAAAATCCCAAAGCATTGCCCAAAAGATCGCAAAAAACACCAAGCTAGACGGGTTTAGAAGAGGCAAAGTACCTTTAGACATCATCAAACAGCGCTATCAGGGGCATATTGAACAGGAGAGCCAAAAGGAAATATTAGATACGATTTTAAAAGAGGGGGCTAAGGCCCTTGAGATCACCAATCAAGATATAATTGGTAACCCCTCTGTGAGCAAGTTTGATAAACAGGAAGGGTATTTTGATATTGAAATTGAGATTGGTCTTAGACCCCAAATTGATCTAAGCGCTGTACTTGAATGTGTCCCTAGTTTTTCTTTAGATGCAATCCAAGAAAGCGCGGTTGAAGAGCGCCTAGAAATTTTAGCAAAGCAAAGGGCTAGCTTTTCAGACGCGCCGGCAGAAAAATCTGTAGCGCTAGGCGATGGGGTGATCTTTGATTTTGAAGGGTTATTAGATAACCAACCCTTTGAGGGCAACCGCGCGCAAAATTTTGCCCTTATTGTGGGTGAAAACCGCTTACTACCCAGTTTTGAAGAGCAACTAGTGGGCATGAAGGTGGGCGATGAAAAATACTTTTCTGTAACCTTTCCTAGCGATTATGCTAACACTAATCTAGCTGGAAAAGAAGTTTCTTTCCATGTCAAATTGCATAAAATCCAGCTTAGGAAAATCCCAGACATTGATGATGCGTTTATCAAGGCGGTTTTAAATCAAGAAAAAGAACCTACTTTAGACCTACTCAAACAGCGCATTAAAGATCAATTATTCTTAGAGGCAAAAACCAAACTCTATAACCAACAACTCAAGGAAACCTTGATTGATAAACTTGATGAGTCTCTTTCTTTTGATCTACCACAAACCATTGTAGAGCAAGAAATGGATTTAGCCTTGAATCAGGCTTTGCAGAGTATGTCTACTGAGCAGGTTAAAGAGTTACAAGAGGATTCTCAAAAATTGCAGGAAAAACGAGAAAGCTTTCGCCAACAGGCCAGACGCAGTGTTAAAGTAACTTTTATTGTAGATGCTCTAGCTAAACAAGAAAAGATTCAAGTTAGCGATAATGAAGTCTTCCAAACTATCTATTATGAGGCCATGATGACTAATCAAAATCCCCAACAGGTTTTAGAGTTTTACCGAAAAAATAACATGCTCCCAGCAGTTAAAATGGCGATGATTGAAGATCGCGTGTTAACCTTTTTATTAGATAAACAACTCCCTAAAGAAAGTTAGGCATGAATTATATTCCCTATGTTATTGAAAAAACAGGACGCGGTGAACGCAGTTATGATATTTATTCCCGTCTTTTAAAAGATCGCATTGTGTTATTAAGTGGCGAAATTAACGACGCGGTGGCCTCCACTATCGTAGCCCAGTTGCTTTTTTTAGAAGCTGAGGACCCTGAAAAAGATATTAATCTTTATATCAACTCCCCCGGCGGTTCTGTTACTAGTGGTCTAAGCATTTATGACACCATGAATTATATCCACCCGGATATTTGCACGATTTGTATCGGTCAAGCCGCCTCTATGGGGGCTTTTTTACTCAGTTGCGGCACTAAGGGCAAACGCTTTTCTTTGCCCCATGCACGCATCATGATCCACCAACCCCTAGGGGGCACAGAAGGCCAAGCCACCAATATCGCCATTTACACTAAAGAAATTTTGCGCTTAAAAAATACCCTCAATCAGATCATGGCAGAAAACACCGGCCAAACTCTTGAAAAAATTGAACAAGATAGCGATCGGGATTTTTTCATGAGTGCAGAGGACGCTAAAGAATACGGGCTTGTGGATGCGGTTTTAAGCAAGAGCACTAAGCAGGCATAATGGCTATTTTAGATCTTGTGCATTATCCGGATAAGCGCTTACGGGGTTTATCTACAGATGTAGAGGTGTTTGACACAGCTTTACACACCCTTTTAGAGGACATGCAAGAAACCATGCTAGCTAATAAGGGCATTGGTTTGGCTGCTATCCAAGTGGGGGTTGCAAAGCGTATTTTAATTATCAATTTACCCCGCCAAGATGAACAACAATACCCGGAGGATTGTTTAGAAATTATCAATCCCACTTTATTGCACGCAGAAGGCCAAATTCTTTGGAGAGAGGGGTGTTTATCTGTGCCGGAATTTTACGAGGAAATCCAGCGTTTTGCTCGCGTTAAACTAGCTTATTGTGATCGGTATGGAAACCCCCAAGAACTCCAAGCTAGCGATCTATTAAGTGTGGCTATCCAGCATGAAATAGATCATCTCAATGGAATTTTATTTGTGGATAGACTCTCTATGCTGAAGCGTAAAAAATTTGAAAAGGAGTTTAGAAAAAACTCCAAAAGCGCATAATGCCGCCCCCTGCTAGCACGGTTAACACTCTTTACTGTGCCACCATGCAGGCTACGGTAGCCCAGATCGTAGAAGTTGAGGCGACATTTACTAGAGCTCTTCCAGCCTTTGTTATTTCAGGTTTACCCAATAGCGCGATTCAAGAATCCAAACAAAGGGTACAATCTGCTCTCCAAAACAATGGCTTTAGTTTTCCTCCTCTTAAGATCACAATCAATCTCTCCCCAGCAGATTTACCCAAAAGTGGGAGTCATTTTGATCTGCCTATGGCTTTACTTGTAGCTTTACAAAAAAGACCTTTAGAAGGAAAATGGTTTGCCTTTGGAGAATTGGGCTTAGATGGCCGTGTTAAATACAACCAAGCTATTTTTCCCATGCTTTTAGACATCGCCATTAAAGAACCCCATGCCCATGTAATCGTGCCTAAATTAGGGCAAGAACTTTTTGCTCTGATCCCTAATTTACATTTCCATTATGTAGAAAATCTCCAAGAGGCTTTAGAGATCATTTTATACAACACCCCCGCTACACCTCAAAAAACCCAATTAGCCTTTGAATCTTTAGAACTTCAAGGGCAACGCTACTATTATATGCGCGATTTTGCACTAGATTTTAAAGATGTAAAAGGACAAGAACTGGCTAAAGAGGCCGCTCTTATTGCTGCTTCTGGAATGCATAATATTATTTTTGAGGGTAGTCCGGGTTGTGGTAAAAGCATGGTGGCTAAACGCATGCGCTATATTTTACCCCCTTCTACTCTTTCTGAAATGATTGAGGGGGTTAAACTGCGTATTTTAAGCCACCAAGATAGCGCCTATAGCCCGCTTAGAAGTTTTAGAAACCCCCACCAAAGCGCCTCCAAAGCTAGTATTTTAGGTTCTACGAATGCAAATTTGCCTAGACCCGGTGAAATCGCCCTAGCCCATAATGGCATTTTATTTTTTGATGAACTCCCCCATTTTAAAAGAGATGTTTTAGAGTCTTTGCGCGAGCCAATGGAGAATAATAAACTGGTGATCTCTAGGGTGCATAGTAAAATTGAATATAACACCTCGTTTTTATTTATAGGGGCGATGAATCCTTGCCCTTGTGGGAATTTAATGGATAAGAATAAAGTATGCCGTTGCCAAGAAAGAGAAATTATTGCCTATAAAAACCGCTTGAGTGAACCTTTTTTAGATCGCATTGATTTATTTGTCCAAATGGCTAGTTCAAGAGATGATATTAAAAGCAAAGTGAGTTCAGAAGCGCTACACCAACAAATGCTAGAAGCCTTTAAAATGCAAAAGATACGGGGGCAAAGCGAATTGAATGGAAAACTCCAAGAGAGTCAAATTGAAGAGTTTTGTTTATTAACACAGGAAGCACAGCACCTACTAGATCAAGCGATCTTGCGCTTTAATTTTTCAGAAAGAGCCGTGCATAAGAGCAAGAAAATAGCGCGCACCATTGCCGATTTACAAAGAAGCGAGATAATAGAAAAAGAACATGTGTTAAAGGCGCTGCATTTTAGAAAAGTGGCCTAAATCATATGGAGGAAGCATGCAAAAGTATTATTTTAAAGGGCTTGATTGTCCAGATTGTGCCAATAAATTAGAAGTAGAGTTAAACAAACAAAGCTACATCAAAGCCGCTCAGGTATCTTTTAACACGGGCACTTTGTACCTAGATACAAAGGATATTCAAAAGGCTTTAAAGCTCATTGAAGAATTAGAACCGGAGATGATTCTTTCTAATAAGCAAGATCAACCCTCTACAGATTCTTTAAGTATCTATCCAATTTTAAGCTCCATTGGGCTTTATCTAGTTGCCGTTATAGCCTTGCATTTTACACAAGTTGTTTTTGTGCGCTATTTAGCTTTTATAATTTTGGCTGGAGTGTATGCATTTGCTGGTAAAGATGTTTTTTTAGGGGCTCTTAGAGGTGTAAAAAATAAACGCTTTTTTGATGAAAATACCTTAATGTTAAGCGCTACCATTGCTGCCTTTTGTGTGGGGGCTTATGAAGAGTCGGTTTCTGTCATGGTGTTTTATGCAACCGGAGAGTTTTTACAAAAATTAGCGATCAACCGTTCTAAACGATCACTACAATCTCTATTAGATGTTGCGCCTAATTTTGCCTCCCTTAAACAAGGAGAAACTTTAGAGCAAGTGCGCCCGGAGGATTTAAAAATAGGCGATGTGGTGGTGGTTAAAGTGGGGGAGAAAATCCCTACAGATGGGGTTGTGCTTTTAGGAGAGAGCATGCTCGATCAAAAACCCTTAACCGGAGAGTCTTTGCCTGTAAATGTAAGAGAAAAAGATAAAGTGCTCGGGGGGAGTATTAATTTAAAAGCGGTATTAGAAATTGAGGTGAGTAAGGCTTATGCAGATTCTTCTATTGCTAAGATTGTAGACATGGTCTCTCATGCAGTCAGCCAGAAATCTCAGACCGAAAAACTCATTAGCGTTTTTGCCCGTTATTACACCCCCGCTGTCTTTTGCATTGCTTTAATGATTGCTTGTATTCCACCTCTTTTAGGGCATGGAAGTTTTGATGAGTGGATTTATCGCGGACTGATTGCTTTAATGGTGAGTTGTCCGTGTGCTTTAGTGATCTCTATTCCACTAGGCTATTTTGGGGGAGTGGGGGCGGCTAGTAAATGTGGGATTTTAATTAAAGATGTGCACACCTTAGAGACCCTCAATCAAGTTAAAAATATCGCCTTTGATAAAACCGGGACTCTAAGCAAGGGGGAGTTTAAAGTTATAAGAGTGGTGAGTGAACCTCCCTTTGCTCAAGAAGATGTGTTGCGTTTTGCTAGTTGCGCTCAGATTTTATCTACCCATCCTATCGCCCTTTCTATCCAAAAAGCCTATACAAGTGCTTGTAAACATAAAATTGAGGAGTATCAAGAAATCAGCGGTCTAGGTGTGCAGGCTAAATGCCATGCTAATTTAATCATCGCGGGTAATGATCAAATTTTGCATAAATACAATATCCCCCACACTTGTTGTAGTTTAGAGGGCACAATTGTACATGTCGCCTCTAATGGGGAATATATCGGTTATATCGTGCTAGCTGATACCCTCAAAGAGGACGCTAAAGAATCTTTAGAGCGCTTAAAAAAAGAAGGGATTAGTAACTTTTGTATTTTAAGTGGGGATAATGAGAGCACCACCAAAAACATGGCAAAGATTTTACAGTGTGATTATCAAGCCGGATTGTTGCCAGAACAAAAGGTCCAAGCCTTTAAATCTTTCCAGCAAAATAACAAGGGTAAAAGCGCTTTTATTGGAGATGGCATTAATGATGCGCCTACTTTGGCTTTAGCCGATGTGGGCATGGGTATGGGCAGTGCTAGTGAGATTAGTAAAGAAAGCGCAGATATTGTCATTACAAATAATGCGCTAAATTCTGTGGTGCAGGTTTTTAAAATCGCTAAGAAAACAAGACACATTGTATTAGAAAATATCATCTTTGCTTTGGGGGTGAAAGCGGCCTTTTTAATTTTAGGGGTTTTTGGGGAGGCGACTTTGTGGGAGGCTGTGTTTGGAGATGTGGGTGTTACGCTCATTGCCCTAGCTAATTCTATGCGCACGATGTGGGTTAAATAATGGTTAAATTTATTAAGTTAGAATACGCGCCTACTACATCATAAAGGATAGGAATGAAATTATTGCATGCTGTTGTTGTGTCTGGAGCGCTTTGTGTGGGTTTAAATGCCCAAACAATTGGCCTGAATGCTTTTCCACAATATCAACCTAAACCCGATCATGAAATGTTGGATCTAGCCGGTAAAGTGAGTGCAAAAAAGCTACTTGAGTATTTAACCGAAATGCGCATGCGCTATAATAAAATGAATGATCAGCAAAAGGCCGAATTTTTAAAACATTTCCAAGATACTTTGGCTAAAAATATTGCTAAGCTCAAACCTGCACAATTAAAAAAGAGGCTAGCAACAGTTAAAAAGGCCTTAGAAGAACGGGCACAAAAACTCGATCTTTTGAGAAAAGAAGTGGATGAGGAGTTTGAATACATTAGCTTTTGGCGAAAATCTCTAGATGCGGATAGATTTGAGCAAGATTTAAAAAAATACGGCTTTGTTCCCCCTGTTAAACCCGTTAAAGAATAATTAACGCAAACGCCTTTTACGCCTACGGCCTAACTTAATGATTTTTGAGGAGGGCTTTTGGGCTAACCCTCTGCTATCTTCAATAATAATATCTGCTAGTTGTTTGGCTATTTCTGCATTGTAGACTTGCGCGCTTAAATTAGCCGAAGTGCTAAAAAGGGGGCCTAGTTGCTCTAAAAATAATAAAACCTGTGGATCATAAACCACTCTAAAAGCCTTTGAACCTTGCGCACTTGGATAAACAAAGGTTGCTTTTAAGCGGCGCACTAGAGAGCGTGCATGGGAGGGCACGCGTTTAGGTAGGGCTTTTAGACTGGGTAGTGTTTGTAAAAGTGGCTTATTAGGTGGGCTTTTTTTCACGCGATTAAGTGTATCTGCGCTGTGGCTAAAAAACCCCACTGTGGTATCACTCTGGGCTAAAATCACCCCTACATCAAAATTAAAACTTTGCTCATCCATTATCATCCTTCTTTGACTTGAGTATTTCACCCCAGCGCTAAAAAATGCGTCTTTGCTAGCGCGAGATTTTGATGTGTAAAACGCGCTAATGCTCAAGGCATTCATTCCAAATACTAGCAAGGTTCATTAAATGAGCCCTCTTAGCTAAAAAATACTTCTGTTAATGTAAGGTAAGTTATGATAGTAACTTGCTATTAAATAACGATATGTGGGGTGTTAATGGGGTTTAAGGAAAAGATCTCTTGGATGCTGGTTGGTATTTTGATTGTTAGTTTTGTAACTTTTGCCATGTTTGTAGAACGATTTATGCGTAGGACTATGATGCATGATGCTGAAACTGCTCTATTTTCATTGGCTAAAGCCAATACAGATTGGGTTGCCTCTTGGGAACATAATATCTCTAGAATCTTTAATGTGGGTGCAAGATTTGTAGTTTTAAACTGGTCAGAAACAAACAATAATAAACAAACCCTTACTAAGGAATTAGATTATCTAACGGAAAGTTTAGGGGGTTTGCAAGCTTTTGTGGGGACAGAAAATGGCCAAATGTATACTAGCAGTGGTATGGGTCCCCCTCCAAAAGGATATGATCCTAGAGTGCGCTTTTGGTATCAACAAGCGCGTACACAGAGAAAAACGGTGCTTTCTAGAGTCTTTAAAGATGCCTATAGCGGTAGATTAGTGATTTCTTATAGCGCACCTTTAATTGTAAACTCAAAATTTATAGGTGCGTTAGGGGTGGATATTCCCATTGAATTTTTTCAAACCCATGCTAAACATTTGAGTAGTAAACAGGGTGAGGAATTGGAATTTATTGATGCCCATGGGCTTGTTCTTGGGTCTAGTGTGCTAAAAAGTGGTTCTAATATTGCAGATGAAAATTCCCCTCTTAAAAGCGTTGCTTCTAAAATTTTAAGTATCAAAGAGGGGATTTTGTATAGTTTCGGGGCAAAACACCAGGAAAGTTTTTTAATTGTGCACACTACGGTACCTGAGTATAACTGGAAAGCCATAGCCCGTATCCCTGTTTCAGTTGCGTTTAAAGATATTTCAAAATTGCGCCTACTCATGATTGTAATCTCTCTTTTAGGACTCTTTTTTACTTTGGGGATTATTCTTGTTTGGATTTATTATTTAATGCGCCCCTTAGATCACTTAAGACATTTAAGTTCTGATTTAATACTAGGCGATAGAGATTTAACCAAACGACTACCCTGTAAAAGCCAGAGTCAGCGAGATGACATTGTTATTATCACGCGTAATATTAACACCTTTATAGAGAATATGTGGCGAATCATCAGCCATTTTAAGAGTATAGTTGGTAGCCAAAGGGAGTTTTCTGCTACTTTGTATACAGAGATAAAAATGATGCAAGAGGGGGTTGATGAAATTGTAGGGGCGGTGCAAAAATCTACTGAGGTTAGTAAACATAGCGTAGAAGAGGCTTTAGATAATACAAAGAGGGCAAATAGCAATGTTGAAAGGTTAAATCAAGCAAGCACACAATTGGAAAAAATGATTGAAGAGATCAAAGATTTAGGTAAGCATGCAGAGCATAACGCCACGCAGAGTTTAGAATGCTCGCATAAACTAGAGGAAACAACAAAAAGTACCGATGATATTAAAAAGGTTTTAGTGATTATCAATGATATTGCCGATCAAACTAACTTACTTGCCCTCAATGCAGCAATTGAAGCCGCACGCGCGGGCGAGCATGGGCGCGGGTTTGCGGTGGTGGCTGATGAAGTCAGAAAGTTAGCCGAAAAAACCCAAAAAAGCCTGAGTGAAATTGATAGTGTCATTAATCAAGTGGTACAAAGTGTGGGTGATATTAATAAAAACTTAGGTGTTAATGCCCAAAATCTGCTAAAAACCTCTGAGCTAGTTTTTAAAATGCAAAGCAGTATCCAACAAAGTTCATCAGATGTTTTAGCAGTTGTAGCCGACATCCATGAAAACACCAAGCGCTTACAAATCATCATGCATGATAGCCAAGATGTTGACTCAGAAATTAAAAGGATTAGCGATCTAGCCAACGCGCAACTAAAAAATATTGAGAATGTGCAAAAGGCTAATGCATCTCTTGGAGATATTTGCTCAACTTTAGCGAATGAAATCAAACAAATTAAGGTGTGAGTTTTTAGCAAAGTGCGCAATGCTAAAGATATTGATCTTGTTTAAGTGGGTTTTTGAGTTAAACAATTAAGGCTATGATCTTTGCTAGCTTTGAGTGTGGGAGTGTATTTACCACCCGCACGCTAAAGCCCACAAGCTTTAGATGAAGCGATTAAGACGCATGCTAAAGGTTTTTATACTACAACTGCCAGAGTAAGGGCTCAACTCTAAAGAGTAGAGGCGCTAGATCGCCGCTAGCGCTAGCCTATGATCCTCTCAATCCACTAGCTTAAGCTATGGGGAGTATGTCAAGATTAATAAAACCCGCGCTTTGTTAGAATTTTTACTAAAAATGGCTTTGATAGTTTGTAATCTAGGCCAACCTTTTTACTTTTAGGCTATACACTAATAAATCGTGTTAGAATGGCGCGCGCATTATCTAAATCTTAAACTTGTTGGGGTTTTGTTATGAGTCTTGGAATTAAAATCGCCGGTATTATTTTTCTATCTTTTGTTATTCTAGGAAGCTCCATTATTTACATTGCCACCCGTGAACAAAATAATTTACTCTCCTCGATCTTAGAAAGCCAGAAGCGCGGCAATACAAAGCAACGCGAGCAAGATTTGCGCTACGCCACGCTTATAATAGAACAAGGTATAGCCGGTTTTTATGCTGCCCTTCCAAGAGAGCAAGCCCAAAAAAGGGCGCTTGAATTTTTTGGAAAAATCAATAACGATAAGGGCATGATTTATATGGTGGTTGTGGATAGAAATGGTATAGTGCTCTTTGATCCAGTCAATCCTAACACGGTGGGTAAGAGTGGTTTAGAACTCTCTAGCGTAGATGGGGTGCATTATGTGGAGGAGTATATCAAGAGGGCTAATGAGGGTGGGGGTTTTTCTTACTACCAAATGCCTAAATTTGCCGGTGGCACGCCAGAGCCCAAAGTAGCCTATAGCCATTATGATCCGGTAAGCCAAATGGTGATTGTCTCTACCACCTATTACAGCGATATTTTACATGCTTCAAGTAGAACCCGTAAAGAAGTAGAGGCTAGAGTTTTAAAGAATATCCACACTCTTGCTTACTGGATTGTAAGTATCGTGGTTGTTTTAATTATTTTGGCTTTCATTGTTATGCATTTTGCTGCGATTAAACGGCTTGAGACCTTAGTTGCAAGGGTGCATGATTTTAGCTCAGGTGATCGCGATCTAACCCGTCGTATCCGTATTACTAGGAATAATGATGAGATTAGTAAAATTGGCGAGGGGGTTAATCACTTTGTGCAGAATATCCAAGAATTTTTCAATGCGATTAAGTCTAATATCCGGGATAATACCGGTGTTGCTGAAAATTTAAACGCAAGTATTAGTAGCGCACTTGCTGGCATGGGTAAAAGAACCCAAATGATCACACAAATCAAAGATAAAAGTGTAGAAATTAGCACGGTGATGAGTAAGACCGTTGGTGAGGCTCAAGAAAGCCAAAAAAGTTTAGCAGAGGTACAAGACTCTATTAAAACTTCTAATACAGCCATTACCGATCTATTTGAACAGGTTACAGAAGCCTCCCATACAGAAGAAGAATTGGCTAGCAAAGTAGAACAACTCAGTAAAAACGCAGATAGTGTAAAAAGTATTTTGCATATCATTAATGATATTGCCGATCAAACTAATTTATTAGCCCTCAATGCCGCCATTGAAGCAGCTAGAGCGGGCGAACATGGGCGTGGGTTTGCGGTAGTGGCTGATGAAGTGAGAAATCTAGCCGCACGCACCCAAAAAAGTTTGGCTGAAATTAATTCAACGATCGGGGTAATTGTACAAGAAATTAATGATGTGAGTAATCAGATGAATTTAAATTCTAAAAAGATTGAGGAGTTAAGCGGGGTGAGTTTAGGCGTGCAAAAGCAGTTTGCTAGCATGAGTGAGAATTTAGCAAGCACGATAGAGCGCGTTAATGCCTCCATTGATGGTGTTGCTGGTACTAAAAAAGATGTTGATGGTATTTTGCATGATTTTGTTCTCATTGAGGAAATTAATGCAAAATCTGCTAAGGAGGCCACGCAAATTATAGAAATTACTAAGTTTTTAAGCGATGCCACCACCGATCTGAATAGTAAAATTATCCAATTTAAATCTTAAAATGATTTTAGGCATTGATCCGGGTAGTTCTAAATGCGGGTATGGGATTATTGAGGGGGATAAATTGGTAGGAGCGGGGTTTATTCATATTAAAGCTAAGCATTTACAAGCACAGATTTTAGAAGTAGTGGCCGGGTTTGAGCAGATTTTAAAAACCTATGCCATTTCTGAGGTAGCCATGGAGGATATTTTTTATGCCTATAACCCTAAGACCGTGCTTAAACTAGCGCAATTTAGAGGGGCTTTAGGCTTAAAGATTTTACAAGAGATGGGGCATTTTAGCGAATACACGCCCTTGCAGGTTAAAAAGGCTATCACCGGACATGGAAAAGCTAGCAAAGAACAAGTAGCCTTCATGGTTAAAAAAATCTTAGGGATTAAGAGCGCTATTAAACCCTTAGACATTACCGATGCGATCGCTATTGCTCTTACCCACGCCCAGCAAAACAAAAGCCCCTTTCCATGTTAGAAGCCATTTTAGAAACGCTTAAAGCAGATTTAAGCGAGTTTGAATTTAAAACCTATGTAGAAATTTTGCGTTTTGATCAAAAGGCTTCTAGGGCTGATTGTTTTGTGTTTTACGCCCCTAATATTTGGGTGTGTAATTACATCAAAACCCGTTATAGCGCGCTTTTGGAAAACGCCATAGGGGCTTATAAAGGTTATCCTGTAAGTGTAGAGGTACTCCCAAGAGAGCAACAAATAAAAAATCCTCCTTTAAAACCTTTATGCCAAGCCCACCAAAACCCCTCTCTTAACCCTGCTTTTACCTTTGATACTTTAGTGGTGGGGAGTTGCAACCATTTAGCCATTAAAGTAGCCTCGCAAGTGGCACAAAATAGCGGATCGTATAACCCGGTGCTTTTCTTTGGCGGGGTGGGTTTGGGTAAAACACATATTTTAAATGCCATTGGCAATAAAGCCTGCGATCGCCTCCAAGATGTGCTGTATGTTACAGCCGAACAATTTTTAAACGACTATGTTTTTAGACTGGGCAATCACAGCATGGATAAATTCCAAGATAAATACCGCACGCGTGATTATTTGCTAATTGATGATGTGCAATTTTTTGGCGGTAAGGAGATGGTACAAGAAGAATTTTTCCACACTTTTAACGCTTTGCATAGTCAAGGTAGCCAGATTGTGATGACTTCAGATAAACCCCCTAGAGATATTAAAGGTTTAGCTGATAGATTACTCTCGCGCTTTGAAATGGGCATGATTGCTAGTATCCAACCTCCCAAGCTAGAAACTAAAATTGCTATTATCAATCAAAAATGCCAGTTTAACCATATCCGCATGGACGCGCCGGTGGTGGAGTATTTAGCTAGCCACACGAATGAAAATATCCGCCAAATTGAAGGCGCGCTTTTGCGTCTTAATGCAACTGCTATGCTTACAGGTGTTCAAATTGATCTCTCTTTAGTAGAAGCGGTTTTAAAAGATACGATTAAAGAGTCTTTACAAGAAGTGAGTTTAGAGCAAATTTTAAGAGTGGTGGCAAAAACTCTTAATTTAAAACCCTCAGATATCCGCAATAATTATCGCAACAGACAAGTCGCGCTAGCCCGCAAACTCATCATTTATTTAGCCCGTATTCTTACCAATGCCTCCACCACTGCTTTAGCCCAATTTTTAGGCATGAAAGATCATAGCGGGGTGAGCAAGGCAAATAAAACCGTTACAAAATGCATGCTAGAGGATAAACACACCAAACTACTCATAGAGGAGATGCGCGCTAAAATTTTATCCCATGTAGATTGAAGCGTTTTCATAGTATAATCCCCCCACACGGCATACATTAAATCTAGAAAAAGGGTAGCGATGCAACCATACATGGGCGATAAAATTAAAGTATTGAAAGGTTTAGAGGGGGTGCGCAAACGCCCGGGCATGTATATTGGGGATACTAATATTAATGGCTTGCACCATATGGTTTATGAAGTGGTGGATAACTCCATTGATGAAAGCATGGCGGGTTTTTGCACAGATATTAAAATTACCTTAAGCCAGTATGGATCGTGCATTGTAGAGGATAATGGGCGGGGTATTCCGGTAGATATTCACCCTACAGAGGGCATTGCCGCAGCTACGGTGGTGTTAACTACTTTGCATGCGGGGGGAAAATTTGATAAGGAAAGTTATAAAGTTTCAGGAGGGCTGCATGGGGTTGGAGTAAGCGTGGTTAATGCGCTTTCTAAAAGGCTATTAATGACTATAAAGCGGGAGGGTAAAATTTATACACAAGAATTTGCTAAGGGCATTCCATTAGACACACTTAAGCAAACAGGAACAACCAAACAAAGGGGAACTTGTATTGAATTTTTCCCCGATGAGAGCATTATGGAAGTGGTGGTTTTTGATCCTGCAATTCTTAAAAAGCGCTTTAAAGAAATGGCCTATCTTAACCACAATGTAACCATCACCTTTTGCGATCAACCCAATAATATAGAGGAAGTTTATCATTATGAGGAGGGGCTTAAACAATTCATTTTAGACACTAATAAAGCCCCTTTACTCTCTGATGTGATTACCTTTAGCGGGCAGGCTGAGGATATGGAAGTAGAGGTGGCTTTGGCCTATAATGAGGGTTATTCTGAGCAAATGTTTAGCTTTGTAAATAATATCCGCACACCAGAGGGAGGCACGCATGAAGCCGGTTTTAGAATGGGCTTGAGTCGCGCGGTTTTAAATTATATCCAGCAAAATGCTAGCGCACGGGAGAAAGAGGCAGGGGTGATTCAAGAGGATATTAAAGAGGGTTTGGTGGCGGTGGTCTCAACTAAGATTTTAGAACCCCAGTTTGAAGGGCAAACTAAGGCTAAGCTAGGGAGTTCTTTTGTACGCCCCATTGTGGCTAAACTTGTTTATGAAAGAATGGCGCAATTTTTTGAGGAAAATCCTAGTGTGGCTAGAGCAATCATGCAAAAGGCGTTACTGGCTGCTAAGGGGCGTGAAGCGGCTAAAAAGGCTAGAGAACTCACCCGCAAAAAAGATAATTTAAGTGTGGGGACTTTGCCGGGGAAATTAGCAGATTGTCAAAGTAAAGACCCTAAAGAATCAGAGATTTATTTAGTAGAGGGGGATAGTGCGGGTGGATCGGCCAAACAAGGCAGAGATCGCACCTATCAAGCAATTTTACCCTTGCGGGGTAAAATTTTGAATGTAGAAAAATCCCATTTAAGCAAGATTTTAAAATCTGAGGAAATTAAAAATATGATTACAGCCTTTGGGTGTGGGGTGGGGGAGGAATTTAATCTTGAAAAACTGCGCTACCATAAAATCATTATCATGACGGATGCTGATGTAGATGGTAGCCATATCCAAACCCTTTTAATGACTTTTTTTTACCGCTATTTAAAACCTTTGATTGCTAATGGCCATGTCTACATCGCCCAACCTCCCCTTTATCGCTTTAAGAAAAAGAAGATTGAAAAATACCTCAAAGATGAAAAAGAGCTTAACCATTTTCTCATTGAACATGGCATTGATAGCGCGCAAATTGAGGGCATAGGCCGTAGCGATCTATTAGCATTACTTAAAACTCTAAGCGCCTATAGATTTGTGTTAAAAGAATTAGAAAAACGCCCCCTTATGCCGGAGGTGTTGCGCTATTTAGTTGAATCCCCCCAAAAACCTTCTTTAGAGGTTTTGGCTACAAAAATCCATGATCTTTTAGAAAAAATCCATTGCCATGTTTTAAGCCAGCAGATTTTAGATCAAAGTTTACATTTCTTTGTGCAAACTAAAACAGGTTTAGTAGAGCTCTTAATAGATGAGGCTTTATTTAGCGATCCTTTATTCTTAGAGGCTAAAGCCCTTGTGCAAAAAATCCAAGAATTTGACTTGAGTTGTCTGAATATGGACGCGCTAGATTTTCTAGAAAGCATTGAAGAGCGGGCTAAACAGGGGGCTTATATCCAGCGTTATAAAGGTTTGGGCGAAATGAATCCCGAGCAGCTTTGGGAAACAACAATGTCTGCACAAAACCGCAATTTATTACGGGTATCTTTAGAAGATGAGCAAAGCGCGCATGAAGCCTTTAATTTACTCATGGGCGATGAGGTAGAACCACGACGCGATTATATCCAAGCCCACGCTAGAGATGTCAAACACCTAGATATTTAAGAAAAAAGAGAAGTCCGGGGGGGTCTTAGCTTCAAAATTTCATAAGTTTTAGGGGTGGCGATGCGCCCTTTAGCGGTGCGCTCCAAATAGCCATTAGCCAATAAAAAAGGCTCAACCACTTCCTCAAGAGTACTTTCATCCTCATGCATGCTAGCAGCTAGAGTGCTTAAACCTAAGGGTCTATTCTTTGCATTGGCTAGTAACTCAAGGTAGCGCAAATCTAGAGTATCTAAACCGTAGGCATTTACACCCAAAGCCTCTAGGGCAAGCTGGGTAGTGGCTAGATCAATGCTATCTTTACCTGCACTATCTGCAAAATCGCGTACGCGTCTAAGTAAGCGCAAGGCAATACGAGGCGTACCTCTACAACGGCTAGCAATCTCTAAGCTTGCTTTTGGCTCAATGGGTTTATGTAATTTTAGGCTTGCTTGGGTGGTGATGGTGCTTAGTTCTGCTATGCTATAAAATTCTAATCTAAAATGCATGCCAAAGCGATCGCGTAAAGGGTTACTCAGCATTCCAGCGCGGGTTGTAGCCCCGATTAAAGTAAAGGGAGCTAGATCGATTTTTATAGTCTGTGCGGCTGCTTTTGAGCCAATGATAATATCAAGCCTAAAATCCTCCATTGCCGGATACAAGACTTCTTCAATAGCCGGGCTAAGCCGGTGGATTTCATCAATAAACAGAATTTCTTTGGGTTTGAGATTGGTTAAAATCGCGGCTAGATCGCCGGTTTTTTCAATCATAGGGGCTGTTGTAACTTTAATAGGCGTGTTGAGTTCTTTAGCGATGATATAGCTTAAAGTCGTTTTACCTAAACCCGGTGGGCCAAAAAATAAAATATGATCAAGAGTATCGCCGCGCTTTTTAGTTGCCATAATAGAAACTTGCAAGAGTTTTTTAAGGGGTTCTTGGCCTATGTATTCCTCCCATAAACTAGGCCGTAAACTGGTGTTTTCTTGCTCCTCAAACTCCAATTCTTCTAAATGCACCACGCGCTGCACTAATAACTTTCCTCTGGGCTAGGAAAATTCCCCGTTTGTACATCTCTTACATAGTTTTTAATAGCCTCTTGTACAAGTGTAGCGCCTTCTAAGTAACTACGCACAAATTTAGGCTTAAAGGCTGTAAAAAACCCCAGCATGTCGCTAAAGACTAAAATTTGTCCATCGCAGTGTACCCCGCTACCTATGCCAATCGTGGGGATTTTAAGGGTGTTTGTAATTTTTTGCGCCACATTAGCCACCACTCCCTCTAAAACAATTAAACGCGCCCCTGCCTCCTCTATAGCTAGTGCGTCCTCTAAAACCTGCTGTGCACTCTGTGCTGTTTTACCTACAATCTTATATCCCCCCACACCGCGTACAGATTGAGGCGTAAGCCCAACATGCCCAACTACTGCTAATCCTTCCTCCACTAAAGCTTTTACAACCCTTGCGCGCTGCATCCCTCCTTCAAGTTTGATCGCATCGGCTAAGCTATGCTTATAAAACCGCAGGGCATTTTTCAGAGCATGTTTTGCATTTATATAACTCCCATAGGGCATATCTGCCACTACAAAGGCGCGTTTAACTCCCCGACACACAGCTTTTGTGTGATAAAGCATTGCATCCATGCGTGCGCTTAAAGTATCACCTTGCCCATTAAAACTCATATTCAAACTATCGCCTACTAAAATGAGATCTACTAAAGGATCAAAAAGAGAAGCAAAGAGCGCATCGTAGGCGGTGATGGCGCTAATTTTAGTGGGCGCTCCCTCTTTAGGGTGTTTTTTTAAGTACAAGTAATCAAGCGTGATCTTTTTCATTTTGGAGGGCCTAGTTTTTGGTCAGATTTTACCTTTAAAATGCTATGATAGCCCTGAAAACACGGGTTTTAAATCTATAGAAATATTGAAGTATCTTTAGGTGTCGTTGGAGTACTGGGTTTGAAAGCGATTTATTGGGCTTTGTGCCCTTTTTTGTTTTTATGTTGGTTATGGGGTGCAGAGATTATAGATTATGAACATTTAGACCCCAAGTATTATAAATACATTAAATTCTATGGAGCAACCACTGATCAAGAGATCAAGCGGCTTGTCATGGACATTAATGATGCAGAAAAAAAGACGGGTTTAATCATCGGGCTTAGCACGGGTTTTTTCTACAACAACCAAATTAGACTAAGCACAGGCAGTAAAAGTATTATCAGTAATAGTTTAAATTACTTATGGGCTATTGGGGTGCGTTTTGGTTATCAAACCTACCGCCCCTCTTTATTTGCTAAAACCATGCGCCCTAATATCGTTGGGAGGCGAATCTATATCCAATACATCGGGGCAATTCCTAAACAAGCGAGTATCGGGCGGGTGGGTTATCAAAGCGCGATGATCAATGCAGATTTAATGATTGATCCGGTGTTGCCTTTAGTGGGGCGGTATTTGTCTATGGGTTTTTTAATCGGCGTGGGAGTGGGGGTGGTTACTCAGGGGGTTAGCACGAACTCTTTTTTTGGCATGATGGCTAGTACTGGGATTGCCTTTACTATCTTTGGGCATAACCGCGTGGAATTAGATTTTAAATTACTGGCTAATAAAGATGTTTCTTGGTGGGGGGGGATTGTCAATGTGGGGTATCAATATGTTTTCTAAATCCCCCCTTCTTCTTATTTTATGCGTGTGTTTAAATCTTAATGCAGATAACAACACAGATTTAGCGCGTAAAAAATTCAAAATTTACATGCTAAGAGGCCAGCTTTATGAGACCAAACAGGCCATGCTGGATCAAAAAATGGCTAAAAAGAAAAGTGGCGCGTTTATAGGATTTGTACTAGCAGAGGTAAGTTTAAAGGTTAATGGAATCACTAATCAAAGTTTCCCGCTTATCTATGGCCTTAAACTGGGTTATCAAAAATATTTAGGGCATAGCGAGGTGGGGGGTTTGCGCTTTTATGGCGAATATTTAGGAGGGGTGGCTAGGAGTGTACTACAACCCTCTCAGAGTAGTTTTTATCAGATAGCTAGCATGAATGTAGATTTAGTGATGGATAAACCCATAGATGCCGGTAAAAAATACGCTCTGGGTGTTTTTGGAGGTCTTGGGGTGGGCTGGAATGGGTATAAAGATTATCCTAAGGCAACTAATAACCCGAATGGATTTGGGGTTATTGTCAATTTAGGGGTTGCCTTAACACTAAATACCAGACACCGCATAGAATTAGCCCTTAAAATCCCCCCTGTTAAATATAGCCATGCATTTTCCTACACTTTTGCAAGTGGGAATATCTACTACATTAGCTATAACTTATTGCTCTAAGGGATTATGAAATGAGAATTTTTTTAAGCGTACTTGTGCTTTTAAAAATGCAGGCTAATCCCTTGCCAGTGTTACAAGATACCAATTCAGATGTGATCTTTAAAACCACTCCCAACACCGATTCAAACCATGTTAACCCCACTCCTTTAAAACAAACGCCCCAAGAAATCCAAAAAGAAGCCACACAAAAAACAAACCAAGAGGCTGAACAAAGATCACAAGAGGCTAAAAGGTTAGATGCACAGATTAAAACCTTGCAAGAACAGATTCAAAACCAAGTAGAGCAAACAAAACCTTCTTTACAGCAAAAACGATCTAAAATGAGCCAGCGTACTCAAAAAAAGAAAGCCATGAATTACAAAATTAGCAAGCAAAAGAGCGGTTTTTTCTTAGGAGGCGGGTATGGGTTTGGGATGATCCATGAATCTTATAATAGCCAGCAGGCCAATAGCACTAGTTTAGGGATTGCGCAAAATCAGGAGATTTTCACAACTTTGCCAAATCTGAGTAGCGCGGCTAATATGGCCAATTTAGAATTAGGTTACCAGCAGTATTTTAACCCCTATTTTGGCTCGCGTGTTTATGGGGATTTACTCTTTATTCCCGGTTTTGCTAGCTTTAATCAACTCAATAACACCTCTTCTAAAAATCTAGGCTCTTTCTTTTATGCTTTAGGGTCATTGGACATGGATCTTTTATTTGACGCCCCGCTAGAGCGGCAGAAAAAACATTTTTTAGGTTTATATGCGGGGTTTGGGGTGGGGCTAATGGTGTTAAGAGATCAAAGTAGCAAAGCTTTTAGAGGGATATTAGCCAATGGATATACTAGCCCTAATGCGCTATGGAAAATGTTAGCACAAGTAGATTATACGGTTAATTTAGGGATAGCCTTTACTTATAATCGCAACCTGCGCTTTGAGGTGGGGACTAAAATCCCTTTAACTTATTTACGGCTAGGCTTTGAAACTCCCGCAACCTATAAAAGTAGCACAAATAGCCAAACACTTATTAGCCAAGATACAGGCTTTAAGCGCAGTACTTTACTGGTGATGAATGTGCTTTATGTCTTTTGAGGAGATTTGAATGTGGCGTTTTATGCTTGTTTTATTGCTGGTAGTGGCGGGGTATTTGGGTTATAATTACAGCATCACTAAAAAAAATGCCATTGATATTGCCCTTTCTATGAAAGTGGTGGGCACTAAGTACACTATTAATAATCCCACCCACTGGAATCTCAAACATAGCATGCAAGTTACGCTACAATCCCCCGTTAAAATCCGCTCCTACCATGTTAAAACCACAACTAGCGATCACTTAGTGGTGTATGAAAAAAACCAAATCGTCTTAGATGAACCCACAATTTTTAGCTTTGAATTACCCAAACCCACTATCCAGCTTAGCGATCAAACTTTATTGCACTATGAAATCAGTGTGAGAGATTGGAGTTATGCTAACTTTTTTAGTGGCAACACCAGCACTAAAAAATTTGATCTCATTTTAGACACCACGCCCCCTAAAATCCAAACTATCGCCCAATCAAGCAGTATTACTTATGGCGGGAGTGCTTTAGTGGTGTTTAAAGTCATAGAAGACAATTTAGATCGAATCTGGCTGAATAATGGGTATGAGGATTTTCAAGCCTTTTCTTTTCTCAAAGATGGTTATTACATCGTTATTTTGCCATGGTCTATGCGCCACCGCAGTTTTAACGCCCAAATTTTAGCAAGGGATAAAGCCTACAACCTCACAACTTTACCTCTAAAATTTATGAAAAACACTAAAATTCGCTACCCAAAATACACCTCCGATCTGAGTAAGCAATATCCAGATGAACAAAGCGCCTTAAAAAATTTTAACCTTAATTCTGATCGCCTCAATGCCCGCTCAAGTATCAAACAAACCATTAAAGATGATTTGAATAATACTTCTGTTTATAGACCAATGGTGTTTGAGCCTTTTAAACCACTGGGGAATAAATTCCGTGTTCTCTCTCTTTTTGGTGCTAAAAGAACTTATACATTCAAAGGTAAGCCAATCGGACAATCCATGCACATGGGAATAGATCTCTTTGGCAGACACTCTAAAGTGTTGGCTAGCAATACCGGACGCGTCATTTTAGAAGAAGAAATAGAAGGTTATGGTAAAAGTGCTTTGATCTCTTATGGTCTGGGTGTTTATGCTTTGTATGGGAGTTTGTCTGAATTATTGGCTAAAAAGGGAGATGTTGTAGAATCAAGCAGTGTTTTAGGTCTAAGTGGTAAAAATAAAACGGGTAGATTTGACCATGTGCATTTTGATTTGTTAATACAAGGAGTCTCTGTTTATCCTAATGAGTGGATGAATCCTAGTTTTATAGGGAGTTTAAATGATGTGATCAAAGAGGCGCAATATAAGATCGAGTCTAAATGATTGAAAGGAGAGTGCGTGTTAAGGACCAGACAAAAACAAGTCCGTTGCTTTGAATTAGATATTGCCAATAGCCAGCAATATTTGAGTTTTATCCATAAAAATGCCCCACTTTTACAGGATTATTTAATTCTGTTTAAAGAACCTATCCCTCCTGATGTACAAGAAATGCTACGAAAATACCAGCTAGCCTATAGTTTTAGTACCAAAGAGCTCAAGGGCAAGGCTAGCGATCAAGTGGTGGTGTATGAGGCTTTGGAGTTAAAAGAGCAAAAAGAGACAAAGCCTTTAAAACCCTCTTTAGAAGAAGATCACCATGTCCAGATTTTTGAAAGACATATTAGAAGTGGCGAGGAGATTGATAGTTATTCTAGTCTAGTTTTCTTAGGCAATGTCAATAACGGGGCTAAAATCCATTCTGAACAAAACATTAGCATTTATGGGCGATGTGAGGGGATCGTCATTTGCATGGGAATTTACATGGTTCTTAAAAATGTCTATTCCTCACACATCGCCTTTCAAGGGCAAATTCTAGATACAGCCCAACTAGCGCGCATTAATGAGAATAACAAATTAAAATTGATTACTAGAGTCGACGATACTATTAGCATAAAGGATATTGCATGAAAGAAAGAACAATTGCAAGAAGTGTAGAATTAGTTGGAATTGGTTTACATAAAGGTGTACCGGTTAAAATGGTTTTAGAACCCATGCAGGCAGGCAGTGGGATTATCTTTAGCCGCTCAGATTTAAAAATAGATATTCCCTTAAACCACAATAATGTAATAGACACCACAATGGCCACAACGCTAGGCTCTGTTTCAAATCCCCAAGTTAGAATTTCTACCGTAGAACATTTGCTTTCAGCGATTAATGCCTACGGGATAGATAATTTAAAAATTTCTGTTGATAATGAGGAAATCCCCATTATGGATGGTTCTGCCCTTGCCCATTGCATGCTATTAGACGAGGCGGGCATTATGGAGCTAGATACACCTAGGGCGTTTATGCGTATCACTCAAGAGGTAAAAGTACAAGAGGGGCCTAAGTTTGCTAAGATTAGCCCAAGCCCCACTCTTTCCTTTGATTTTAAGATTTCCTTTGCCCACCCGGCTATTAATGAGCAGCATTATTATTTCCCTTTCTCCAAACACGCCTACAGAGAACAAATTGCTAAGGCTAGAACTTTTGGCTTTTTACAAGAGGTGAATTATTTGCGATCCAAGGGTTTGGCTAAGGGGGGGAATTTGAATAATTGTATCGTGCTAGATGAACATGGCATTGTTAACAAAGAGGGGTTACGCTATGAAGAGGAATTTGTACGCCATAAAATCTTAGATGCGATGGGGGATTTGGTGTTTTTAGGCATGCCTATGATAGGGGCTTACCAATCTTGTATGGGTAGCCATAAACTCAATGCAAAATTAGTCCATGAGGTGCTTGCTAAAAAAGCCTATGAAGTGATCTATTTAGAACCCAAGCCAAGTGTAGAACCTGTTGCAGAAATGGTGCTAGCCTATCATTAGTACAACTCATAGGTGTTTTATCCTTGTTTTATCTTTGCAAAGCCCTGTTCATGTGGGTGTTTACAACTCAGATTATCGTTTGATTCATGTTTTTAGTGAATCTAGACCAACTAATTTTGCTTTGAGTGAAATTTTTGAGGCGCTACTTGAATGGATCAAAGAGCGCTGTTATCAGATACAAGCTTTATACTACGCTAGAGGTCCGGGGAGTTTCATGGCCATGAAACTTACCCATGTTTTCATGCACACATGGGCGCTTTTAAACCCTGTACCCCTCTACTCAACTTTAGGTTTTGTATTTAACC
The DNA here is from genome assembly GCF_902196135.1 of Helicobacter suis. Classification (GTDB taxonomy): domain Bacteria; phylum Campylobacterota; class Campylobacteria; order Campylobacterales; family Helicobacteraceae; genus Helicobacter; species Helicobacter suis_A. The sequence goes on from NZ_CABIKE010000007.1 coordinate 40,960, forward strand.
AACAAGCACCGATTAAGGCCTTTGGGAAAATGTATTATGTTTTATCCCAAGAGCAAGTTACATTGTGCGCTTTAGAGTCTGTATTAGAAATCCCCATGTCCTTACCCCCTGTACTTGATTCTGCTGCATTTTGTACTAATAACCAACCTCTCTATCTTTTACCTCCTGTTTAAAAAATTTAAGGTATAATGGCAGAAAACTTAGGATGTGGATTGGTTGTTAGCGTGCCTGCCACGAGTGCTAACTTGGGTCCGGGCTTTGATTGTTTAGGTTTGAGTTTGGATTTAAGAAACCGCTTTTCTGTATTGCCCTCTATCTATACAAGCATTAAAATACAAGGCGAGGGCGAGGGATTTTCTAAATTTTTGGTTGATAATATTTTCGTGAAACTTTTTAAAGAAGCCCTAAAAAAACAAGGAATCCAAGAAAACTTTGAATTTTCTTTTTATAATTCTATCCCCATTTCCAGAGGTCTTGGGAGCAGTTCAGCTATTATTGTGGGGGCTATGAGCGCTGTTAGTCATTATTTGCATGGGAGTTTGCATAGGGAGGAAATTTTAGACGCTAGCCTTGTGCATGAATCCCATCCAGATAATGTAACTCCCGCTGTATTTGGGGGTTTTAATGTCGCTGTTGTGGAAAGAACCTCTAATAAATTAAAAGCCCACCACCTCCGCACAGCTGTCCCTAATTATCTTAAAGCCGTTGTTGTGATCCCTGCTCATTCTATTTCTACTAAATTTGCCCGCCAAGCTTTGCCAAAACGCTACAGTAACATTGATGTGGTTTATAATTTATCCCGATCAAGTCTAATGGGAATGATTTTCATGCAAGAAAAATGGGAACTTTTGCGTTTAGCCTCTAAGGATAGATTGCATCAAGATAAACGCATGAAACTCTATCCGGTGCTTTATGGGGTGCAAAAGTTAGCTTTAGAAAATGGCGCGCTCATGAGTACGCTTTCAGGGAGTGGATCGTCTTTTTTTAACATGTGCTATACAGAAGATGCAGCCAAGTTACAAACAAAGCTACAAAAAAAGTATGGTAATTTTAGGGTTGTGGTTTTAGACTTTGATAATCAAGGAGTACAGGTTGAAGAGTGATGGCTTTTTTTCTAAGAATGCGGTACGCATGTGTGTGTGCTGTCGGGGCTCTTTTGCACAGGATAAACTCCTGCGCTTTAGCGTGCAAGAGGGGCGCATTGTGCCCTTTGCAGGGAGAGGCCGTAGTTTTTATGTGTGCCATGCATGTTTAAATGATAAAAATATACTCAAACAGGTATTAAGAGCCAAAAATATCCCTAGGGATAAAAAATATGTGCAAGCATGGCTAGAGGAGATCAGGACATATGAGTGAAATTACCTTAAAAGAATTTGCCTTAGAATTGGGCAGAACAGATACAAAAGCGGTGATTGAAGAGGCCAAACAAATGGGTTTAAACCTCAAGGCTAATTCTAAGCTAGATACAGAGATGGCAGGTAAACTTTATGATTTTATTATCAATAAAAACGCCCCTCGTGTATCCAAAGCCCCCACAAAGCAAGAAGAAAGCGCGGATCAAAAGCCCAAAGCTAAAACTAAGACCAAAGAGATAAAAGAACAGCCTTCTAAAGTCTCTCCTACTAAACCTACTCCTGCTGCCCCTGTTAAAAAGCGCAGTATTGAAGTTGTTAGTGTAGAAGAAAAGGAAAAAAACCCCCCTCAAGCTGCTAAGAGTACTCCAAGTAAGATTAACCCCACCCAAACTAAAGACACACCCATTAAAAAAACACCCTCTCCCTCTACTCCCACAACCAACCCTCTTTTAGGGCGTACCCGTGGTATCCGCATTGTTAAGCGCACCGATCAAGAGGAAGCAGCCCTCGCCCAAGAAGCCCTAAAAGCTACAACAAATGCAATTAAGCCTAAAGAGGAGCGCAAACCTAAGAAATCTACTAAACCCCCTAAAAATGTGGCTAAACCGGGGAGCAAACGGGGGGCACAAAAACTTGATTTTGCGCAGGATCGAAGTTTTCACGATCTCTATGAGGAAGAACAAGATGAGGTACTGCTATTTGATCTCCATGTTAAAGATGAGGAGGAGATTGAGGAGAGCGCTCCTAAACCTTTAAGCGATCGGGTTAAAATCCAACGCAAAAACCCTTGGATGAGTGAGGGGGGAATCCGCCGTTCAGCTAAGAAAAGACGAGTCTATCGCCCAGAAAATACCCCTAAAAGCGTGCAAAATAGCATCGTTGTGTCTGAGGAAGTGCGGGTGTATGAATTTGCTGAAAGCGCTAACCTCAACCTAGCTGATGTGATTAAAACCCTATTTAATCTAGGCATGATGGTTACTAAAAATGACTTTTTAGATCGCGATGCTATTGAAATTTTAGCCGAAGAATTTGGGCTAGAGGTAGCTATAGAGAGTGCGCAGGTTTTTACAGAAGAAGAGCAAACAGAGCAGGAGCAAGATTTAGCAGAGCGCGCCCCTGTAGTAACGATTATGGGGCATGTTGATCATGGCAAAACCTCTTTACTGGATAAAATCCGTAACCAAAGAGTAGCCGGAAGTGAAGCCGGAGGAATTACTCAGCACATTGGAGCTTACATGGTTACTAAGGGGGATAAGAAAATTGCCTTTATTGATACCCCCGGACACGAGGCTTTTAGTGCAATGCGCAAACGAGGGGCACAGGTTACTGACATCGCTATTATTGTGATTGCCGCAGACGATGGGGTTAAACCTCAAACCATAGAGGCCTTTAAACAGGCCAAAGAGGCGGGGGTGCAAATTATCGTAGCGATGAATAAAATAGATAAAGAAAACGCCAATGTAGATAAACTCAAGGCTGCGTGTGCGGAGTTAGGTTTTAATCCAAGAGATTGGGGCGGGGAGTATGAATTTATCCCTATCTCAGCTAAAACAGGAGAGGGGATAGACACGCTTTTAGAAACCATTTTGATTCAAGCAGAGATCATGGAGCTTAAAGCCGCGCCTAGTGCTAGTGCGCGGGCTGTGGTGCTTGAGGGGAGCGTGGAGAAAGGGCGCGGAGCGGTGGCTACTGTGATTGTGCAAAATGGAACGCTGAAAGTAGGCGATGCGGTGGTGGCCGATGTGGCCTTTGGCAAAGTGCGCACGATGACAGATGATCTAGGGCAAAATCTTAAAGCCCTTTTACCCTCTGAAATGGCGGTTATCACCGGGCTTAGCGAAGTGCCGGCTGCTGGATCGGTTTTAATGGCGGTGGATAGTGAAAACACGGCTCGATCTTTAGCCAACAAAAAAGCAACCTATCTACGCCAAAAAGCCCTTAGTAAGAGTACTAAAGTACACCTAGATGAGTTAGCGATGATGGTGGCTAATAAAGAGTTACAAAATATCCCTGTGGTGCTTAAAGCCGATACACAGGGTAGTTTAGAGGCGATCAAACAAAGTCTACTAGCCCTTAATAATGAGGAGGTGGGTATTCAGATTTTAAGCGCGGGCGTGGGAGGGATTAGCGAAAATGATCTCAGTTTAATAGCCAATAACGAACATGCCCTCGTGCTAGGTTTTAATATCCGCCCAACGGGCAATGTCCGCACTAAAGCTAAGGAGTTACGCGTAGAGATTAAAACCTATAGCGTGATTTATAGCCTACTAGATGATATGAAAGCACTTGTAAGCGGGCTTATGAGTCCGGTAATTGAGGAGGAGGATACAGGCCAAGCACAAGTACGCGAAACTTTTGTGATTCCTAAAGTGGGCACGGTGGCTGGGTGTATGGTCGTTGATGGGGTGATTAATAAGGGGATTAAAGTGCGTTTAATCCGCGAGGGCGTGGTGGTGCATGTGGGCAAAATTATCTCGCTTAAGCGTTTTAAAGACGATGCGCAGGAAGTAAGTAAGGGTTATGAGTGTGGGATTATGCTCGAGCACTTTAACGATGTGCAAGTAGGCGATGTTTTTGAAAGCTTTAGAGAAATTAAAAAGACAAGGGCGCTGTAATGAGTGTACATGCAAAAAGATTAGATGCAAGATTACTTGAATACCTGCAGGAGGCCTTAGGTACTCTAGATAATCCAGAATTAAGTAACCTCACCCTCACAGCGGTACACTGCTCTAGGGGCAAATACCACGCTGTGATTTATGTAGATGGCTCGTTTATAGATACAAAGCAAAGGGGCGTATTACTCAAGGCGCTTAAAAAAGCGACACCAATACTTCGCGCCCATGTTTTACAGGTGAGTGGGTGGTTTAAATGCCCGCAATTAGCCTTTGAATTTGACACCCAGTTAGAACAAGCACAAAGACTAGACGATCTTTTTGCCCGCATAGGTTCACAATGGACAACACAGAACTAGAAAATCTCTTAGAGACAACGCTTAAGGGTATGGGTTGTGCGCTCTATGATGTGGCTTTTTTAAAGGAGAATAAAAGAGATATTTTGCGTATCAGCATTAAGGCGCTAGAAGGCCCTACAAGTTTAGACATCTGTGAGGAGGCGAGTTTGCTCATCTCTCCTCTTTTAGATGTGCACGCCCCCTTTAAAAATGCCTATACGCTAGAGGTTAGTTCTATAGGATTAGAGCGCAGTTTGAGTAAACTCAAGCATTTTAAACTCTCCATTGGGGATTTAGTGGAGTGTAAAACTATAGAAAATACCCGCTTAAAAGGTGTGATACAGGCTGTAAACGGCTCTAGTATTTTATTGCAGTGTGCAGAAGGGCTAGAAGATCTGCCCTTTGAAAACATTAAGAAAGCCAAAACGATCTTTGAATTTAATACAGCAAAACCTTAAGATTTACTTAAGCTCTGTAACGCTTTGGCCTCCAATGCCCCAGTCATCTGTATCAACCTCCTCAATAATCACCACGGTTCTTGCTCTCTTTTTACCAAGTACATTAACTAACAAATCCGTATACCCTTCAATTAAAGCTTTTTTATTCTCTACACTCAGAGGGGTAGACTCGCGTGTAAGCTTAATATTGACAAGAGGCATGCTCGCTCCTTAAAAATGATATGAAGATTCTAACACAGAAAACCCACTAAAAAAGCCAAAAATTTTTACATTAAACATAATCAGGAAGTCTTAAGATTTTTTCCTAACCTCTGTAATGCTTTCGCCTCCAAAACCATAACTATCTGGATCGATCTCTTCAACAATCACAAAAGTTCTTGCCTTTGGTTTTCCAAGAATATTAACCAACAAATCCGTAGCCCCTTCAATTAAAGCCTTTTTTTCCTTAGCATTAAGAGGAGTGGCTTCTTTAGCAACTTTAATATTAACAAGAGGCATGTTTACTCCTTAAATGATGTGTAGGGATTTATACTAGCATAGAAATTTCTACATTAACTAAACTCAGTTAAAACAGATTTTACAAAAGAGATTAAAAGAAACGCGCGTTTAGAGTTCGCTGTATTTTCAGTGATAAACCTCTTAGCAATGTTTTAAAATTTTTAACCACACTCTCATTTAAGTGGAGTTAAACACCTTTTAAATAAAGGTTAAACACCCCTTAAATTTAAGTTTATTGATCTATTACCCGCGTATAACTCTCTAATTTTTCCTCCCATAGCTCTTTAACTTTTTCTATCCGTTGTTTTTCTAAGGCTTTGATAAAGTGTTTTATCAGATCAAAGGCGATTGTGCCATTTTTGCTGATAGGTAGGGGGCAAATTTCTTCTTTTAAGGCTCTTTGCGATCGCTTGTGGGCATAAGAATAACCATAACACAGACTTAAGCGGTTTAAGGCTGTTACAAAATACAGCGCAATATAGCGGTTAAAAGGATTAAACTTAGGGCGCAAAATTTCTACATGATCGCTGGCACTAAAATTTTTGGCTTGATAAAAGCAAGTGCCCAGCACGGCACTATCAATGGTTAAACAATTTCCTTTTTCTGTCCAAAAGTTATAATATCCTGCAATGCCATTATTGGTAGCTTGGGTAGTTATATAGGGATAGTCGCCTTTTCCATATTTTTCTAATTGTAATTTGGGAGTAGTTTTACTCCCGCTAATTTCAAACAACTCCCCTACCCTAAACTCCCTCCACTCTAAGCGCTTAGAAGTAAGATTATTCCCATCTTCTTCTTCTTTTGTTAAAGTGGTGTTTTCTAATCCGGTTACTTTGAGATACGCCTGGATTTCTCTCAGGCGCTCCGCCTGGATTTCTCTAATAAAGACTTCCATAGCTTTAAAGGCAATCTCTCCGGTTGGGAGGTGGGGTAACATGACTTCAAGGTGTTTAATTTTACTCCATGTTGCCATATTGCCAAAAGAAAATATCCGCTTAAGGTGTTTCATAATCCCTACAAAAAACAAGCCCAATTCTCTTGTTAGTACTCCTCTGAGAAAATGTAAACACATAACCCTCGCATGAGTAACCATCTTATACTCACAACTCCGATAAAATACATTCCCAAACATATCGCAAGTCAGCGTGTTTTTGGGTAGAATTTTGGCCTTGATATTTGTTTTACCAATAACCCCATAATTTTCAACTCCTGCACTAACAACAAAATGTCCTTCGTTGTTCAAGTGTCTTTTCTGTATATCAAAATCTCCATTCTCCGGCTCAAACAAATCCCCCACTCTCACCTTTTTCCAATTAAGAGCCTGTAATGCCTCCCAACTGCTTAAAATACCCATGCTTACCCTTGTGTTTTAGAAAATATTAAAGACGCTCCACATTTTAACACCACTTGCTTAGACGTGATAAGAATACAGATACGCTGATTACAATTTTAGCCAACATTCAAGCTTGTTTACTTATCATTCCCCCTTAACTCTAAGAAAAGGATTTGCATGCGTTTTTCATTAATTAGTCTTGTTTTAGCCGGATTTTTAAGTGCCGCAACTTATAGCGTAGATGTGAGCCATTCTAATGCTGGGTTTGAGGTTAGGCATATGTTGGTGGCTAAAGTAGAGGGGAATTTTTCAAATTTTAGCGGGAAAGCAGAAATTGAAAAAGGCAAACTCAAGGCTTTAGAGGGGGTGGTGCAGATTAAAAGCATTTCTACAAAAGATAATGACCGGGATACCCGTTTACGATCATCTGATTTTTTTGATGCTACCCGTTTCCCACAAGGCACTTTAAAGGCGATTTCTATCCAGCAAAAAAGCGGGGGTATTTTACAGATACAGGCTAAGCTTAAATTAAAAGATGTAGAAAAAACCATCACTTTAAAGGGTAAAATTGTTGGGCCCGGTAAAAATCTGATGGATTCTAAAGAAATTTACGGGTTAGAGTTACAGGGGAGTATTAATAGAAAAGATTTTGGGATTGGAAAAGATATAGCAGAAAGCATGGTAGGTAATGAGATTTTACTACGCATTAATTTAGAAGTGGAGTTATAGCCCTCCACAAAGCTACAATTGCCTATTTTGAGGAGAGTTTTTGCAAATTAACACCATTTTACAGGGTAATTGTTTAGATATTTTAAAAGATTTGCCAAGCCAGAGTGTAGATTTTATTTTTGCAGACCCGCCCTATTTTATGCAAACACAGGGCGAGCTTTTGCGTGTAGGTGGGGCTAGATTTGAAGGAGTGCAAGAGGATTGGGATCAATTTAAGAACTTTGCCCATTATGATGATTTTTCTTATCTCTGGCTTACTCAATGCCAACGGCTCTTAAAAAATAGGGGAAGTATTTGTGTGATTGGATCGTTTCAAAATATCTACCGCTTGGGCTATTTAATGCAAAATTTAGGCTTTTGGATCATTAATGACATCATTTGGCATAAAACTAACCCCGTGCCTAATTTTACAGGAAGCAGGCTTTGTAATGCCCATGAAATTATTTTATGGTGTGCTAAAGATAAAAAAGCCTCTTTTACCTTTAATTATAAAACTTTAAAGTCTTTAAACCAGAATAAGCAAGAAAAATCGGTGTGGGCTATTCCAATATGTACAGGGAGTGAACGGCTGAAAAACCAAGAGGGCAATAAATTACACCCCACCCAAAAACCTGAAAAACTCTTAGAAAAACTCATTTTAATGGCAACAAAACCCCATGATCTCATCTTAGATCCCTTTTTTGGCACGGGAACTACAGGGGCTATGGCTAAAAAGTTAGGCCGTTCTTTTTTAGGCATTGAAAAAAATGAAATTTATATTAAAGCCGCACAAAAAAGAATAGAAAAGATAACGATTAGTCAAGATGCAATGGCTTATTTAGAATTAGAGAAAAAGCCCCCTAAGGTGTCTATGAAAGTCTTAATAGATACAGGGCATTTAACAATTGGGGATAAGTTATATTCTCCAGACTACCAAGAAAAATGCCAAGTTTTAGCAAATGGGAAAGTTTGTGATGCAAGTGGACAGGTGTTATCTATTCATAAAATGAGCGCTAAGATTTTAAACAAGATTAATCATAACGGCTGGGATTATTTTTATATCAAAGATGGCATGCAATTTATCCCTTTAAACCAGTTGCGCTATTGTTATCACAAAATAGATGCAAGATAAAATCCAAAGCTTGATTTATTCTAGTGTTTTAGAAATCCTACATAACGCCCATTTAAAAATACCTAAACTGCAATATATAAAAATAAAATCCATTTTATCCCGACAAAATATCGTGTTCTAGGTGGGCTTTTGCAGAGCATGAATATCCAGTTTGGAAATTTCATATTTATCAAGGATTAATGATAAACTAATTGATTCTTACATCACAGAGTGAGGAAAGTATGCCAATCTTAAAAATGCTTTTGATAACCTGTGTGTACAAATCTTTAAAAATAGCAAAGAAGCTAGCGATTTTATCTATCTTACCCACGATATTGATTTGCTTTTTAGAGAAAAGAGAAAGATTTTTATCCACAAGTTACACAGATTTAGAGGATTATTTATCTTATTTTTGCGATGATCCTAGAAATCTTAAGATTTTGATAAGCTATTTCAAACATTAACCCTTTCCTCCCCAAACCCTCAGTTTTAACCTAAAAAACAAGTCTATAAAGTTATTTTTTAGAAAACGCGCACCAATGGGATTTTTTTAACGATCATATGGATTTTAAGATAACATTAAGATAACATTAAGATAACATTAAGATAACATTAAGATAACATTAAGATAACATTAAGATAACATTAAGATAACATTAAGATAACATTAAGCAAAATACTATTCTTACTTATAAAGGAGCTCCATGCGAAAAAATAATCAAAAATTAGGCTTTCAGTGTAGTTTGGTGCTATGCGCCTCTTTGTCTTCTCTGTGTGCAGATGTGAGAAATGGGTTTTATCTTGAAGGAAGTGCGGGAGCACAAAACATGGCGGTTGCCTCTCAAACCCCTAGCCCTCCAGTTATGATTCATAGCACAAGCCTACAAAATAATATCAAAGCACACCTCCAAGAATTAATTGCTAAACTCACCAGCCTAAATAGCACAGCAGCCCAAGTTGGCACAACAAAAAATGTTTCAGAGATTAGCGGCCCTATTGATGCGAAAACCACTTTAGAAGAAATAAAAACCCTAGAGAGTCAAATTGCTAATGAAATTAGCTTACTACAAAAGTTAATCGCCTCTTCACAAGATTCGCAGGATAAATCCTCTAATCAGCAGATTTTATCAGCTTACCAGCAGGTTTTAGAAAGTCTAAAAAGTGTAGATAGCTCTTTAGAATCACAAATTGAGCAATACAATAGCAAGCTTTCTACAGAGAAAAGCGCGTATAACACGGCTCAGTCAACCATAAGTAAATTAAAAGAGGATACGAGCTCTTGTATTGGTGTCTCTAAATGTAACGCCGGAGAGACACCTCAAACTTCACAACTCAAGCAAGATATTACAACGCTAATTACCACTTCTTATAACATTCTTAACAACGATATTAAAAATTTCCTTAGTAATCCAGCAAGTGCGCTTGTGATTTCACAAGATCAATATAGTAAGGCTATTTCAGATGCAGATAATGAGGTTAAAACATGCAATTTAAAGAGCAGTTCTGGTATTAGCTCATGCTTTACTACTTTACGCGGTGAGATGTTTAACGGTAAAACGCCTAGTGGTATTTCTGTTGCACAACTTGCAGAGATTTATGAGTGGTTTAGTAAAGTTGGTAGTCAGCTTTTGGCAAGTAATAACACAAGCCAAGAGCTCGAATTGCTTAAGATCTATAACGATTCTATCGGGATTGCCACTATTACCTCTCCTAGTAGCTACGGCCTAAAAAATGTAACTCCCCCAACCTTAGGTTTAACTTATCATACTCAAGCTAGCACAATTACTTCCGATCAAACTAAAGCAAACCAACAGCATAACCTCACACCTATGCAGGCTTTAATCAGTCTTGCGCCTCTAAGTAATACCATTAATAGTCTTTCACGCCCTTTTGGTAATGTTAATTGGAATGCTAGCATAGGCGTTGGATACCAGTATTTCTTTAGCCGCCATTTTGGTTTTGATGCCTATATCAACACAACATATAACTATCTAAACAGCCCGCTTTTAAAACGGCTAGATAATTTTAAAGCATTGCAGGGGGTTTCATGGGGAATTGGAGCAGATTTAATTTATGATATGCTTGTTGCTAAAGGACAACAAAAATGGTTTGCAGGTTTATTTGCCGGAATTGCTGGGGTGGGCAATTATTATTATTTAGACATGAAAGAGACCCCCTTAGCGCGCACACGAGGGTATAATGTGCTTTTTAATTGGGGGTTGCGTTTCCAACGATCGCATAATATCTTTAAAATCGGGGTCAAAAACCCTCTCATCACCCGCAATTTATCCATGCAAGCTAATACCACAAAAGTGATCTTAAACAAAACAGCAAAAAGCGCTAATATCTATATTTCGTATGCCTATCTCTTTTAAGTTTTAGTTTGTTTCTAGCCTAATTTATGGGCTAGCGCTGGCAATGCTTTTTAAATTTAGCTTTGTAGTCTTTAAGTGGGCGATCTTTTAATAAAATAAGCTAGAATGTTTGAAAAGCAGGAGTTTTAAATGCTTAGCATTGCCCATAGCCCAGATGCAGATGATGTTTTTATGTTTTATGCCCTAGCATTTGGCTGGGTTGACTTCCCTAAACCCTTCACTCACCACGCCCTAGACATTCAAACTCTCAATACAGAGGCACTTAAAGGCACGCATGCTATTAGTGCAGTGAGCTTTGCCCTCTATCCGCTAATTAAAGATCAATACGCTCTTTTAGAGTGTGCCACTAGCTTTGGAGAGGGCTATGGGCCTAAGCTAGTGCGCCTTAAAAACAAACCCCTAAAAAAGAATTTTAAAGTGGCTTTGAGCGGGCGTTATACCACTAATGCCATGCTCTTTAGACTTTATTACCCACAAGCGCGTATCGTGTATAAAAACTTTTTAGAGATTGAACAGGCGGTGCTTAACTCAGAGGTAGATGCGGGGGTTTTAATCCATGAAAGTATTTTAGATTTCCATGCAGATTTAGTAGTAGAAAAAGAAATGTGGGAGATCTGGTGCGCGCTAAGTGATTCTACCTTGCCTTTGCCGCTTGGTTGTATGATCTTGCGCCGGTCTATTCCGCTTTTACAGGCAATTTTGATGCAAGAGGCTTTAAGCAAGGCGATAAAAATCGCCCTTAAGCACCAAAATTTACTTTCACAAATGCTTTTAGAGCGGCATTTATTGCGGGTAGAAAAGGATCAATTAAACACCTATTTAAAGATGTATGCCAATGAAAGCGCTTGTTCACTAAGCCCTAGACAACAAGCAGGCATTGATAAACTCTTTGAAATAGGCTTTAAACACGGGTTATATAGCGAATTTATTAGCTGTGCTGATCACTGTATCCCCACAGATTATAAACATTTGCGTTTGTCTTGAAGGAAAAGCATGCAAATATTCAAGAATCAACGCATTAGTAGTACAAACCCTTCTTATCTGGAATTGTATTTTGATTATTACAAACCCAAAAAGCCTAAGGGTGTGGTGATTCAAATTGCTACGGGTATGGTTGAACACAAAAGGCATTATATTTGGCTGGCCACTGAATTATGCCAGCATGGCTATAGTGTGTTTATCTACGATCATAGAGGGCATGGTTTAAGTGTACTTGAACATGGGAGTGAAATTTATTGGGGGGAGATGGGGGTGGATGGCTTTGAGCAAGCAGCAAAAGACATGGCAAAATTAGCAAGCCATATTCAAAGTATCTGCAAAGGTTATAAACATGTTTTATTAGGCCATAGCATGGGCTCATTGCTGGCTAGACGATTCATACAACACAATTACCACCCTATCCATGCGCTTGTATTAGCCGGTACTCCTGCGCCCTTTTTAGGATTAGGTTTATGTGCATGGGCTCTTAAAATTTTAAGGGCATTAAACATTTCTTTTAAATGGGATATTAATACGCTATTTCATCTGCACCCCCGCGTGCGGGCTATGGGAGGCTCTTGGATTAGCCGTAATGTCCAAACCCTAAGAATTATGCGCAGCGATCCAGCATGCCACTTTTACTTTAGCACCAATAGTTTTACTTGCCTAGTAGAGGGTGCTTATAAAGTGTTTTATACCCATGCTTATGGGCCTAAAGATGTGCCTATTCTTTTAGTTAGCGGGCTAGATGATTTATGTGGGAATTTTGGGGTGGGGGTGATTAAGGCTAGAGAATGTTTAAAAAAGCAGGGTTTTACAGATGTTAGCCTGCGCCTCTTTGATCGCGATCGGCATAAAATTTTAGATGAACCGGATAGAAAAGAAGTATTAGCATCTATTCTAGCTTGGCTTAAGTGCAAGGGGCTTTAAGATTGGATTAGAATGAGCGGTTATTATCCCCCGCTAAAGCCCGCAAGCTTAGCAAAACGATTAAGACGACTGCTAAAGGTTTTATGCTACAATTGCCAGAGTAAGGGCTCATCTTGGAGTAGAGGCGCTAGACCGGTTTAGCTACCAGAGATGATCCTCTCAATCCGCTAGTTCTATGGGGAGTATATCAAAAGGATATGCATGGGTCTAGGTGATTTAAATTTAAGTGATGCGGCTCTTTTAGAGATGTTTAATACTTATAATGGGTGTGGGAAACGGCATACAAAAGGGCATGTCTTTTCCCCGCATAATGTGCAAGACTACCTTAAGGCTTTTTCCTTGTATAAACAAATTATCTTAGGGGATTGGCGTAACGGGCAGGTTTTTTACCGCTTAGCGCAGATGTATGAAAGAGGGCAGGGGGTGGCTCAAGATGAACAAAAGGCTTTATCTTGTTATGAGGGGATCATTCAAGTGGCTTTTAAAACCCAGTGGATTTATATCCATGCGCTTAATAAATTAATTGGGGCTTATGAAATGGGAAATGGGGTGGCTAGAGATGTACAAAAAGTGTTGTATTATCAAAATAAACTCAAAGAGGCTAAGTTAGAAGTTACTAAAGCTTATTTGCACCTTTATCTGAAAAAAACCCTCTCTAAAACAGGGAGAAAACTTTCTCTTTAAACTAAAATAAGGATGGCCATGTTAGAGAATTTACCTAATTTACCCGTTCAACTAAGCGATGATGCTTTGCTAGATTTATTCAACCAGTACAACGGCGATCAACAAGGCGCGCCCCATATGGTGCAAGCTTATTTGCAAGCCTTTGCTTACTTCCGTTGCATTGCTCTTAATGAAAACGACTTTGGCTATGAATTTTACGCTTTAGGGGAAATGTATGAAACAGGACTAGGCGTACCCCTAGATTTAGAGAAGGCTAAGAATCTCTATACAGAGGCAATTAAGCGCTACCAGACCTATGAAGGTGATAGCAAAAAACACACAGAAGCTATACAGATTTTAGAAAAATGGCTCTAAACTTCCGCGTTAAATGTCCATATCAAAACCAGAATCAGACCTTGTATTATAATGGCGCCAAGGCTTATTAGTTACACGAGAAGAATCATCGCCTTTGATTTGGCGGTTATGGCTTTGCCTGTGGGTGTTGAGTGGGTTATGGTAGGAATTACAAGAATGGGCTTTATAAGTGTGTGTCTCGCCTAGATGGGTAGATAATGCCCCCCCTGCAAGAGGTAAACGGACTTTAACAGGCTCTTTGGAAAGCCGTTGCAATACAGATGCCCGTGGCACATTCTTTGCTTTTGGAAGAACAGAGATTTCAACCCCAAAAGGGGCAACTGCGTCTTGGAATTTTTGGAAGTCTTCTTGTTTTAGATGATAAACTAGTAAATCCATGTTTAACTCCTTATTTGAGTTAGCCCTATCCTACTCTTTTAAAAACAACCAACGGGCAATCAGTGTTTTAAGGCGTGGTATTTTTCTAATAAAAATAAGGGATGATAGCCCATTTTTGCCTGCCTCAGGCCTTCAATGCCTAAATCCTCCTCGCGGTTTACCAACTCACAATCTGCAAAGGCATTTTTGAGTAGTTGTTGGTTAATCATCTGATAAGCCCCGCGTATTTCTGGGTCTGCCTTTTCAATGTGAATCACCGCTACTTTTTCTTGGATTTTCTCCCCAAAACTAAAGCTTACCACGCGCTCCTCTAAAAAAATCACCCCCCCCTGCAAATGTAATTGCTCATAAACAGCTAAAACCTCTAAAATCCCTTGATATTCATATTCTAACCCCATATCATTAGGATTATCTAGAGCATGCCAACTTTGCAAAGCCTCTTGAACTTTAGAGATATTGCTGACCAAAAGGGGCTTGTAGGTAAAATGTGGGTAGCTTTTTAAAAAGGCGTTGAGGTGGTTTTTCTTTTTATGAAATTTCTTACCCTGCAGGCTAATAAGCTCTGATACGCTGTAGATATAATCAAAGCGATCGCGCTGTGCTTGAAAACCAAAAACCCCGGGAAAAAAGCTTTCTAATTCCTGCTTGTGTTTCTCTTGTAAAGCCCGTATCTCTAGCGCCTCCTCTGTATGGAGTAGCTCCTCAAGCACTGCCCTTTTATCGCCCGCTCCAATTGGGTAGAAATAAAAGGGTTTTTCTTGGGGATATTGCGTGCGAATCAGCAAACAACCATGCGCCATGCAAAGGCTAATTTCTCGAGCCAAGCGCCACAAATAAAGATTGGTAAAATTCACATCGGCAATTAAAAAATCATCTTGCTTTAAAAAGGCATCTACTACGCTTTTATCCTCTAAGCAAATGGGTTTAAAGTGCAAGTTCTCTCCGTGTACTAGAATAATTACCCAGTAAAATAGGCGCGGGTGTGGGCAATTTATGCAAAGCTAAAGCGTTTATCTCTACTAAAACCCCCTCTTTTGTGGCTAGAAATTCAAAAACCTCTAAAGTCTTTAAAAAGGGCTGGATTTGCTCTTCTTGGCTAGCAAACCATAGCGCGCACCGGCTAGAATCAGAAGAAGGATTAGAAAAATCCCCTCTTCCAAGTACAAAATACCAGCGCTGGTTTAAAATAAAGCTATGCACAATTTTAAGGCGCTGGTAAATCAACTCTGTAACAAGTTTTGCTAAATTCTCTTTTTCTAACGCATAAAAACCAAAATCCACCCTGCGCGCTTCTATAGTTTTAAAAAGCTCCTCCGGATTTAACTTTAAAACTTGAGCGCGCCTGCCAAAAACCATGCGCGCATCATCTACAAGCCCGCTTAAGCCTATTTTTTCTACGCTAACAAGGCTTCTGGAAACCCCTAAAATTTCAGTATAAATACTCTCTAAATCCTTACCCACCTGATTAAAAATTGCATTTTCGCGCACGGGGTTATAAATGCTCATACCCTGTTTATGCTTTTGCTTGGCAATTTGGTAAGTGCAAGCAAAGCGAGCATGCAAAAGCGCGCTAATTTTACGATCTAAACTATCAATATAAACACGCTGTTTAGTAATCTCACCCCCCTCTAAAGCGCCTAACTCATGTAAGATTAAATCTAAAAAATCCTCCCGTTCTCTTAAAACTGCAATACCCTCCTTTGTGATTCCTAGCTCTAAAATTTGCGGGCGGCTATTATAACGGCTAGCCATGCTTGATCCATAGGCCCCCGCTTGATAAAAAGCAATTAAATCCCCTTCTTGCATTTCTGGTAAAAGCATTGATTTAGCAAAACAATCCGCGCTCTCACACACAGGCCCTACGATGTCATAGGTTTTTTGTGTGGAAGTTTGCTCTTTAAGCACCTTGATAGGGTGGCTGGCTTGATAAAGTGCGGGGCGCAAAAAATCATTCATGCCTGCATCTACAATAGCAAAGCATTTATGCGCTCTGTGTTTGATATATTGCACGCGCGTGATTAAAACCCCATTAGGGGCTATAATGCGCCGACCCGGCTCACAAATGGTAGTACAATCTAGCCCCTTAAAAGCCTGTTTGATTGCCTCACTATAATCATTAAGGGCGATAGTTGTTTGATCTTGCTCTTGGCTATAATCCACCCCAAGCCCCCCGCCTACATCTAAAAACTTTAAATCTATGCCGCTAGCGATCAAAAAACGCGCCAAATCTGCTAGTTTCCTACATGCCTCTTTAAGGGGTTCTAAATTATTAAGTTGCGATCCAATGTGGCAATGTAAACCTACAGGTTCTAAAAAGGGGGATTGTTTGGCAAACATAAACATCTGCACCGCCTCTTTCTCCTCTACCCCAAATTTATTTTCAAAAAGGCCGGTAGAGATGTAGGGGTGGGTGATGGCATCAATATTGGGGTTAAGCCGCACAGAAATACGGGCGGGGGTTTTTTGCTTGGAGGCAATTTGTTCGATTCGTTTGAGTTCTGCAAAAGATTCTACATTTAAAAATAAAATCTTAAGCCGTAGGGCTTCTTTAATCTCCTCCTCTAATTTACCCGCCCCACTAAAAATAATCTTGTAGGCTGGAATACCGGCTAAAAGCGCTCTTTGTACTTCATAAAGAGACACACAATCCGCTCCCGCTCCCTCTTTTGCTAGAGTTTGTAAAATTTTCAGATTAGAATTAGCCTTAAGGGCATAGCAGATTAAAGATTTATGCCCTTTAAAAGCCTCTTTAAAGTCTAAAAATGCCTGTGTTACCCCTTGCAAATCGTAAAGATAAAAAGGGGTTTTGTGCTCAGAGGCTGCCTTTAAAAGGCTTGCCGAATCTAACATGGACTAAAAAATTTTCATGGATTAAGAAATTTTTCTGTCTTCTAAAACTTTATGGGCGTGGGCTTCCCCAATTTCAAAGGCTTTTTTGTTAAGCTCCACCACCTTAGCTGGTACTTTAGAGATCATGGTTTTAATCACATCTTCGCGATCAACACACTGGGTTAAAACCACAGTGATAGCCAGAGCCACCACAGACTGGGTGATGATATTGCCCACTTCCTCTTTAGCAATGGTGATAATGGGGATTTTATAAAGCTTAAATTTAGCCTCATCTTCTGGGGTGGGGCTGACTAAGTGTGGATCAACTACCACAATCCCCCCCTCTTTCACATCGCCTTTAAAAATCTGATAACTGCTTTGTGCCACTGAGAGCATAAAATCAATCTCACCCTCTCTAGCGTAAGGGTAAATGATCTCTTTATTATCTAAAATGATGTCTACCTTAGTAGGCCCTCCGCGTACTTGGCTGGTGTAGGTGGAGGTTTTAGTGCCAAAACCTCCGGCTTCAATTTTAGCCTCTGCTAAAATTTCTCCTGCTAAAAGCACCCCTTGACCCCCTACACCGGTAAAACGCAATTGTGTTTCCATGCTCACTCCTTTAAACTTTCTTTTTAGAAAGGGCTTTATCAATCACACCTTGGTAAGCTTGGCAGTACTCCATTTTGCTGGTGTCATGTTTTAAAACACCTACGGGGTATTTATCCTCCCTTTCTTCCGGTGTTAATTCCTCATACTTGCGCTGGCTTACCAAACGAGATTGTATCCAATTAAGGGTTTGTGCTGCCTCGCCCATTTTGTTTTTACGCCCTAAATTAATATGACAATTACTGTGTACATCAATAAAACTAAAGCCTTTATGGTTAAAGCCCTCACTTAAAACCCGCTCTAATTTTTTAGGATCTAATACACTCTCCCTAGCCACAAAAGTTGCCCCTGCTGCCATTGTAATTTGGCATGGATCAAAGTGGTTATCAATATTGCCCCCTTGAGCCGTTACTGTCCACATGCCATTTGGTGTTGTTGGGGAGGTTTGTGAATTAGTCAGGCCATAGATAAAGTTATTAACTAGCACCAAATTTAGATCAATATTGCGCCTACAGGCATGGATGGTGTGATTACCCCCAATAGCAAAGCTATCCCCATCGCCTGAAACCACCACCACATGCTTACTTGGATTAGCCATTTTAATACCGGTAGCATAGGCCAAAGCGCGCCCATGTGTGGTGTGCACGGTATTACAATTCACATAAGAACTCATGCGCCCACTACAGCCAATGCCACTAACAAGGCACACATCATCCATATTCCAGCCCAAATTATCCATAGCACGGATAATACACTTTAAAATCACCCCATCCCCGCAACCCCAACACCATAAAGTGGGTGTTTTATCTACCCGCAAATATTCATCATAATTAAATGCCATCTAAAACTCCTTGATTTTAGAAATAATTTGTCGTGGGGAGATGGGGCGTCCGTTGGCTTGTAGCAAACTATGTACTCTTTTGCCCATGCTATGCTCGATCTCGTGTAAATACTGCCCCTTATTAAGCTCCACCACTAAGATTTTATCAAACTTTTTACCCAGTTCCTCTAAGCGCTTTTTAGGGCTAGGCCATAGAGTTAAAGGCCTAAAAAGGCCTACTTTTTTAGGGTAATTTTCTGCTTGAAGTTCTCTAAGCGCGTCTTTGATAGCTAGAGTAGTTGAGCCATAGCCAATAATTAAAATCTCAGCCCCTTCTATGTCTATTTCCTCATTATGGCTTATGGTATCTAACTTAGAATCGATCTTATTAAACAAGCGATCCATAAGAGCCCCGCCTATTTTAGCATCCTCAGTAGGAAAGCCAATGGGCCCATGGTGAAGCCCTGTAATGTGGTAGCGATAGCCTTGAAAGAAGGGGTTTAAAATAGCCGGCTCATCTTGGGGTACGCCATAAGGTTGGTATTCTTTAGGATCGCCTTTAAAAACGCGCCGATCCACCACGCTTTTTTGCACTTCCTCTAAATCTGGCAAACGCACACGGCCATACATATGCCCCACCGTTTCATCTAGCAGTAAAAAAACAGGTGTCATGAGCATTTCAGAGAGATTAAAAGCACGGACAGTTTCTGTATAGGTTTCCTCTAAATTTCCCGGGGCTAAAGCTACGGCCTTAAAATCCCCGTGAATGGGGTGTTTTAAAAAGTCCACATCGCCTTGTGCTACTCTTGTTGGCATGCCAGTAGAAGGGCCTGATCGCATCACATCTACAATTACAAGGGGCGTTTCTGTCATGAAAGCATAGCCCATTTGCTCTACCTTAAGAGAAATCCCCGGACCTGAACTAGCTGTCATGGATTTAACCCCACTCATGCTAGCCCCTAAAGCTACAGAAATCCCCCCGATTTCATCCTCCATTTGGATAAAATGCCCTGCATGCGCAGGTAAAAGCGTACTCATGGCATGCATAATATCTGAGCTAGGCGTGATAGGATAGCCCCCAAAAAAGCGACAACCCGCATCAATAGCGCCCTGTGCAACTAAATCATTGCCATCTGAGATCACCTCTCTCATTTTCCTCTCCCTTCTGCTAAAGCCTCTGCTAAAAGCATGTAATGATTAGCCCGCACTTTTTCCCCTCTTAATTCTGCCTCTTTAGACACCTTAGCAAACTTAAAATCTCCCTTTTCAGCTACATAAATGGCAAAATCTGGACAACCCAGCTCACACTTATAACAACCAATACAGCTCTCCGGATAAGCCACCTTAGCCACTTTCCCTAAAACATGCGTGGGCTTAACCCCCATTCCTAAAACCCCCGCTGGACACACTGATACGCATAGATCGCAGCCTTTACAGCGCTGCTCATTTACCCAAACAGGTACACCCTCAGGCGCTTTCATTTTAGACATCTTAAAACTCCTTGAAACCATGATTTTAACCAGAGTAAAACGGCGTGATACTAGCATTAAATTTCTAAATCATAACTAATATAAGGCGCTCTTTTATCATTTTAAATGCACATCTGCTAATAGCTATGGATAGAACGCACATGTTCTTGGTAATATTGGCTAAATTTATGTGTTCCCTCTTTGGTTTTTACAAAGTATAAAAATTTTGTGTTAGCGGGAAATAAAGCGGCCTTAATGGCCTCTAATCCTACACTGCCAATAGGCACTTTGGGTAATCCCTTATGCTTGTAGGTGTTATAATCGCTAGTATCCTCTAAAATACGCGCATGTGTAACTTTTGTGTGGGAATATTTGCCATAATTTAAACTCCCATCCATTTGTAAGGGCATGCCCTTTTTTAAGCGATTAACAATTACCCCAGAAATTAAAGGCATTTCAGAAGCATTCGCCGCTTCTTTTTGGATAATAGAGGCAATGATGAGGGTTTTTTGCCACTCTTTGACATCATAGCGGCCTAGTAGTTGTATGCTAAGATTTTGGTAGTATGTGTGGGCATGTTGGAGTAAATAGTGCATTAGATTCTGGGCTGAAATGCCTAAACTAAAGCGGTAGGTATCTGGAATGATACCCGCTTCTTGATAGGGTGTGTTGTAAGCCTGCTTTAAATCCTCCACCTTTAAATAAAAAATTCGGGCTAAATCGCGGATAAAAAAATAAAGGGTTTCTCCGGGGATTAGGGTAATGTCTCTATACACAGGCTTAGAAACGCTGAGGGCATGTAAAAAATCCCCTTTTCTAATTTGATTGTGTTCTTTAATAGAAATAGCGATATAACCACTCTTGGGTTTTTGCCATATATGCAACCCTTCCATAAGGCGCAAAATCCATAGGTCTAGGGTATTAACTTGTATAGGAATTATAGGGGTTGTAGCTTCCAGAGAGATACTTTTTAAATGATAAAAGGCCTTTTTAAGAGGGCCATTTGGCATGTAAACAATGCCACTAGATTTTATCGGTATACTAAGATAAAAGAACAACGAAAGCATTATGATTAAAGCAATCTCTAAGAGGTTTTTACGCCCTCTTTTTTCCCTAATCCTTATCTTTGCACTGCTCTTAATTACATATATTACTCTAAGAAATGGAATCTATATCTCCTCCATACACATCGGACAGATCAAGCTAGAGCGATTGTATCTAAAACTAGATAATAAGTTTTTGCTAGACATTGGCATGTTAGATATTGCAGCACTCATCAAGCCTAAAGCCCAAAGGAGAATCCCTAGTATAGAAAAAATTGTACAAGGTATTAGATATGGGATATGGACACTAGATTATTTTAAGCGCTTATCTATCCAAAAGATTTATATTAACCCCACCACTACCGCCCATGTCTTCTTTGATGGCCACCAATATGAAGTCTCTTTTCCGGGCATTGAGGGTAAATTTTACCTAGAGGAGCGCCAAAAAATCTATTTAAAAATTTTACAACTAGATCTAGCGCCTTATTTACGAATCGCAGGGAATGCAGATTATAATAGCCAAACCAAGCAACTTACCTTTAATCTGCAACTCTCGCCACTAGATCACCCTTCTCTTAGAAAATCTAATTTAAAGTTTTTCATGCAGGGTTTAACAGATTTTAAAACCCTAGCGCTTAAATGCAATAGCAATGCCATTAACCACTTAGATTTTTTAAAACCTTATATACCCGCTACCCATAAAGTTTTGCGCACTTGGTTATTTGATAACATCAGATTTTCTAGCTTTAAAATTGAGGATGCTAAACTTTCTCTTAATCTTAAGGATAAACACCTACTAAACACCCTATTAGCACAGCTAAGTGTACAGGCCATAGTCCAAAACGCGCGCGTTTCCTTTCACGAAAATCTCCGGCCTATTCTGTCTTCTAAAGTCTTGCTTGAGTTTAAAGATCAAGTTTTAATGATTACGCCTGAGTACGCGACTTATGAAAACATGGCTTTAGAAGGCTCGCATGTTAATGTTAGCCATTTTGGAAGCGCTTCTAAATTAGTAGCCAGTATTAAAATTGCCCCTAGAGCCTCTTATCCCCATGTGGAGCGCTTGCTTAAAGCCTATAAAATTCTTTTACCCCTAAAAAACATGAAATCTCTAATTGGCGCAGATTTATTACTCACACTGCAATTTGTACCTCATGCCCACCCTTTAATTTTTATACAGGGCAGTGTTAGCGTGGGGGAGGGGGATTTTTTACTCTATGGTGTACCCTTATTTAGCCAGTCTGCTAACATCTTTTTAGACATTAATCCGGAAGGCAAAAATGTTTATATCAACACACAACACACCCGCTACCACAACATGGCCGATATAGATGCGCGTTTGACTTTAGATTTCAAGCACAAATTATTAACCAGTAGCGCCACTATCCATAAAATCCAGATCAACACCAATAGCGCGATTAACATGCGCGCCTTTAGCCCTTATAGAACCACGATTAATACCCACGCCCCTTCTTTAGAACTAGATATTTTACCCGATCTCATCGCTCGAGGGCAATCCTCACAGGCCTTTCAAGATAAAATCCGCCAAATAATTAAAGCCCAAAGCCAAGAAATATTTACTAAAGATGCGATCTATGCCAATCAAAATAATTTGCCAAGCCTAAGCTTTAATTTAGACTTCTCTAAAGAGCATAAAATAACATTTAGAATTAATGAGTTAGGGATTGAGGGGGAGATGGGCAAGATCTATAGTTTGCGTGTTAAAAATCTAGCCAAACTCATTCCTATTTCTCCACTAGCGCGCTATTTTGCCCTTAAAAAGGGATCACTTAAAATTAGCACTAGAGATTTTCACAACTTCCAATTTTTTGGCATAAATTTAAATATTGATTTGCCCTTATACTACCATGATGGCCGTCCCATTAATTCCTTTTCTCTATTAGGCACTTTTAGAAAAGATAGCGCGGAGATATTTAGCCCCGACGGTGCTTTTATGGCTAAAATTCAAGGAGGCGAAAAAATCGTTTTTATCAATGATATTAACTTTAATGTAGATGAGTTTTTAGACTCTAAAGTACCCGTTATTCAAGAGTTGCTCGCTCCAAGCAAATACAAACCCACTAAAGAACAAATCAGAGCCGAGAAAATTTTTATCCGCTCTAAACAGCACTATGAGAAAATACATAACATTCTCCCAACCGCCACTATTATTAATGCCACTAACACAGTGCTAACTTTTAAATCCTTACCTCTAGCCTTAGAAAATTTGCGCTTAGTGATTAGAGACGGGCAGGTTAGCATAGATGGCAGTTACCAACGGGCTATGCTCAATCTTGATATGATCCATGGCAATATCACGCTAAAGGCCAGTAATTTTAGCGGGGATTATCTTAACATGGCGCTACAAAGCATCACTTCTCAAGATATTATCCAAGGGGGGTTGTATAATCTTGTTGGGGGCTATAAAGATCGCGTGTTTAATGGAGAATTGCGGCTACAAAATACCACCATTAAAAATCTTAAAGTCTTGCAAAAGACGGTGAATGTGATTAACACCATTCCCTCTTTGCTTGCATTTAGAGACCCGCGTTTAGGCGCTAATGGTTATGAGATTGCTAAGGGTAAAATTATTTTTGGTATCAACGCAGGCTATATTGGTTTTGAGCACATAGACCTTATAGGTACAACTCTAGATGTAGATGGCAGTGGGATTTTAGAGTTATCAAACCGCAAACTTGACATGTCCTTAAATCTTTCTACAATTAAAGGTTTTGCAAATGTAATTAATAAAATTCCCATTCTTAACTACCTTATTCTAGGTAAAAATAGGAAAATCTCTACCCATGTTAATTTAAGCGGCAATTTGGATAATCTGAATGCAAAAGTTACCTTAGGTAAAGATATTGTCCGCGCCCCCTTTAAAATTTTACGGCGTATTTTTGCGCCTATAGATATTATCATTAGTGAAATCAAAAAAGGAATGAGAAATGAATCTCCTGGAGTGCCAAAAAAATAAGCGCTATAGGATTGTAGGAATCACCACTCAAGACTCCCAACTGAAGAACCGCTTTTTATCTTTTGGGATTATTGTAGGGGAGGAAATAACCCTTTTGCAACACTCCATGAAAAAGGCCACCTTTAGTATTGAAATTGGGCATGCACAAATTGCCTTGCGCGCCCATGAAGCCCAGTGTGTTTTGGTTAACCCCTTATGAAAGCAATGATCATTAAAACCTTGCTTTTAGAGCACTTCAAACAGCCCACTACAGAGCTTATTTATCAAAACCCTTATGAACTACTAGTAGCTGTACTGCTTTCAGCACAATGCACGGATAAACGAGTCAATGCCACAACCCCTGCTTTTTTTAAGGCCTATCCAGATGTGATGAGTTTAGCTAATGCCTCTTTTGAAGATGTGTATCAATGCATTAAAAGCATTTCTTATCCTAATAACAAGGCTAAATATTTAATCCAAATGGCACAACAGATCTTGCAAAATTTCAATGGGCAAATCCCAAGAAGCCAAAAAGAGCTTAAAACCCTAGCCGGTATTGGCCAAAAAAGCGCGAATGTGGTATTATCTGTAGCTTTTAATCAAAATGTACTAGCCGTTGATACCCATGTTTTTAGAGTGTCGCATCGTTTGGGTTTAACTAAGGCTAAAAATACTTTGCAAACGGAGGCTGATTTGAGCGCTCTATTTAAAGAGGATTTAGGCGCACTCCACCATGCCATGATTTTATTTGGGCGTAGAATCTGTAAGGCTATTAAACCCCAATGTTCTATTTGTTTTTTACAAGAATTTTGTTTAAACAAGGCTAATTTCAAATCCCGTTAAACCCTTAATTAGGTAATTGCTGGTATGATAATCCATTTTAAATGGTTATCTCTAAGAAAGGTAAAATTGTATGGATAGCCAAAACAACAATAACAATGGTAATAATGGCAATAAAGATGGGGTGAATATCCAGTCTAACCCTACACTGGCAACTTTGACACCGGTTAACCCTAGGCTTAAAAAGCAACCCACTCTTAACCCTAGAGAGTTAGAGCTGACAACCTATTTAGAAGAGTTGATCAATGATTATAAAGGGTTATTAGACATGGAAATTACTTTCATGGCCGAGCTTGGTTCTACTTTTATTCCTTTAAGGGAAGTGTTGCGTTTTGAAAGAGGATCGGTGATTGATTTGCAAAAACCTGCAGGAGAGAGTGTGGATACTTTTGTTAACGGGCGCGTTATTGGTAAGGGAGAGGTTATGGTGTATGAGAAAAATTTAGCAATCCGCTTAAATGAAGTGTTAGACTCCAATGCTATTGTTTACTACATCGCTAAGGACTTATAGAAGCGATAATGATCAAAGCGCGCTATCTTTTTGTATGGGTGTTTGTATGCGTA
Organism: Helicobacter suis; assembly: GCF_902196135.1. Lineage (GTDB taxonomy): Bacteria > Campylobacterota > Campylobacteria > Campylobacterales > Helicobacteraceae > Helicobacter > Helicobacter suis_A. The sequence continues at coordinate 66,199 of NZ_CABIKE010000007.1, forward strand.
AGCATTGTTGCCAATCCTATTGCTGCAAATCTTAATAAACTAGAGCAACTCCAAATTATCCCCACACAAAACGATCAAAAAGGCGTGGCGGTTAATCTACTTTTTAGTAAGCCTCTTAGTCAAACCCCAAAAATTTCTCCTATGCAAGTGATCACCCTACAAAACATGGATTCTTTTGCCCCTAGATTGGAACATTTTAGCGCCTCCGTTCTTACAGAGCTAGCCATTTATTACCAAGATAACACCCTTTTTATCGTGCCAAAGAGTACCACTCTTTTCCATGTTAGAGCTAAACTTTCGCAGGATAAACGCTATTTGCGCCTAGAATTTGTCCCTCTTTTATCTGAACTCACCGATGTAGCGCAAAAATCTCAAGAGCAGACCGCCCCAGCCCCTAAAACTGCGTCGCTTAAAGATTTTGAATGGGATTATTTATGGAAAGTAGGGATTGTGATTGGCGCTTTATTGGTGTTATTATGGATACTTAAACGCAAAAGTACCCAGAAATTTCTCTTCCCAAAAGTGGGTCTTGAACCAAGTGTAACTTTTATAAAACCCCTAGATGCCACCCATAAACTCGTTACTATTGAAGTACGCAACCAGCTATACTTGATTTTATTAAACTCTAACCAAAGCCTTATTTTAGATAAGATCACGCTAGATTTCCCCAAAAAAGACCCCACATTACTTAAAAAAGAAGCCCTTATGGAAGAAACAAAACAGCGTATCAGAGAATCTAAGCTGAAAAGTTCCTATGTCTAGGTCTGTTAGAGCACTAGACAGAGACTTTATAGATAGACGCTCTGATCGTAATTTCTATATCTCTTTATTTATTTCATGCTTACTCCACTTACTCCTCTGGTGGTTAGTAGAGTACAGCCATCAATTTTTCCACCAACCTAAGCTTGTTAAGCTCAACCCTAGCAATTTATTAGTACTCAAACGCGGGCGATCATTAGATCCTAGCAAGCATACACAAGGAGCGCTCAGACCCTCTAGGGCTGCACCCAAACACAGCCAAACCCCCCCAACCCCCCAAACTCCACCAGCGCCCCCATCTCCGCCCTCTCCTCCTGTAGCACAGCAAAAACCTCAGCCCAGACCCAAACCTCAAAGAGTGGTTGAGCGCAAAAGACACAGAGCCAGCCCGCATAAAAGTACGCGAGTGGCTAGTAGAGAAAGCCATCATAAAGCTTTGCGCAGAGAGCAAAGAGAGGAGCCTAAGAAAACAACCCAGCAAAAGACCGATGATTTTAACCCTAATAGCTTATCCTTTTTGCCCTCAGAGCAAAATTCAGCCGCGCCACCCCCAACCCCTAGTGAGCGCAGTTATGAAAACGATAAAGGCATGGATAGCCAAACCCGTAAAGATATTGACGAGCTTTATGGAGAAGAATTTGGGGATTTAGGAACGGCTGAGAAGGATTTTATTAAGAGTAATTTAAGTGAAATTGGGCGCATTACTCAAAAATACCTAGAATATCCCAGTGCAGCCGGATATTTAGGGCAAGACGGTGTAGATGCGGTAGAGTTTTATCTCCACCCTAATGGTGATATTACCGGGCTTAAAATCATTGAACCCTCCGGTTATAAGCTCTTAGATGATAATACGCTTAAAACTATCACCATTGCTTATAAAGACTACCCGCGCCCAAGAACTACAACTCTAATCCGTATCCGTGTGCGCTATTTTATTTACCGCTAATGGATAAAATCACCCTACAAGACCCCCTAGACATGCACTTGCACCTAAGGGAGGGTGTATTACTCAAAGCCATTTTGCCCTTTAGCGCTCGCCCCTTTAGTGCAGCGCTGATTATGCCTAATTTAACTATCCCCATTACTACCACCAAACAAGCCCTAGATTACAAAGTAGAAATTGAAAGTCTAAGCGCGCATTTTAAACCCCTAGTAGCTCTTTATTTGCATGAAAAACTCAGTAGCCAAGAATTAGAACAAGCTAAGGCCGCCGGGTTATTTTTACTCAAACTCTACCCTAAAAATGCCACCACTAACTCAGATCAAGGGATAGGCAATATTTTAAGCCCACACATGCTTAAGATTTTAGAAACAGCCCAAAATCTAGGTTTTATCCTTTGTATCCACGCTGAAGATCATGGCTTTGTACTAGATAGAGAATATAACTTTCATCCTATTTTAATCACCCTAGCTCAAGAATTCCCCCGTTTAAAAATCATCATAGAACACATAAGCGATGCGCGCAGTATCCCCCTTTTAGAACGCTACCCTAATTTATACGCAACCCTCACCCTGCATCATATCGCGCTTAATTTAGATCATCTAGCCGGAGGCGCGTTAAATCCCCATCTTTTTTGTAAACCTCTTTTAAAAACCCCCAAAGATCAGCAAGCGCTTTTAAATTTAGCCCTCAATGCACACCCTAAAGTAGCCTTTGGCTCAGATAGTGCGCCTCATCTAATCGCTCATAAACACACCCACACCTGTAGCGCAGGTATTTTTAGCGCGCCTTTGCTTTTAAGCGCGCTGTGCTCTCTTTTTGAAGAACACAAGGCCTTAGATAAACTCCAAAGCTTTATTAGCCAAAATGCCATGCGCATTTATGCACTTAAAGAGATTCCGCATAAAACTATCACGCTGATTAAAAAACCCCCAAATCCACCTAAACTTCCCGACGGGTTATATATGCCACAGATTTTTCCCCTTCATTGGAGTGTAGATGCGATCTGTTCTCATCTACTCTAGCTTATTGGTTTTACTTTTTCTAGGTTTCACCCTTAAAGCTCCCCATTGTTTTTCTTTTAAAAAGCCCCCAACACTCACACAAACCCCGCCCCTATTTACTTTAAAAACCTTGCCCCCTCCGCCTGTTAAATCTGTGCATTCAGCCACTCTTAGCGCGCTCTCTAATGATTATTTACTAGCTGCTTATTTTGGAGGGAGTGCTGAGGGTTTGAGTGATGTTAAAATTTATGCTAATCTTTACTCTATTAAAACGCAAACTTGGCAAAAGGCCTTTGCTTTATTATCCGCACCAGAATTAAGCAAACTGGCTAATGTTTATGTAAAGATATTAGGTAACCCGGTTTTATTCACACAGCATAACCGCCTCTATTTATTTGTAGTGGGTGTGAGTCTTGGAGGATGGGCTACTTCTAGGATTTATATGCTAGTCTCTAATATAACCCCCCCCTTTCATTTTTCACTCTTACAAATCCTTCCTTTAAGCCCATTTCTTAATATCAGCCATTTGGTGCGTACCGCTGTTTTGCCCACCACTGATGGGGGTTTTGTTTTGCCTACTTATCATGAATTAGCCCATAAATTCCCCTTACTACTCAAATTTGATACACAAGATCGTTTGCAACTTCTAATTAAGCCTAATACGCTTAAACAACAATTACAGCCCACCCTAGCCCCTTATAAGTCTTGCGCGCTCATGGCATTGCGTAGTTATAAAACACAACAATTTTATACCCAAACCTGTAAAACCCCTTTGCAGTGGAATTTACCTCATTTAAGCAATTTACATAACTACGATAACTCCATTGTACTTTTTAATGCCAACCACACGCTTTACTTGCTTTATAATCAACCTCTTAAAAATAGCAATAATCCCCGTAGCGCTCTTTATTTAGCTAAATTTAAAGATGGATACTTTAGCCCACTAACCATTTTAGATAGCAGTTTAAAAGGTGAAGTGAGTTACCCGGCTGTTTTAAATTTTAATAACCAAATCCATGTGCTTTATACCAAAGAGCGTAAAGCCATCATGCACCTTTCTTTTAATCTAGGTTATTTAAAACAATTTTAATGGGTGATTCTGCGTATTTATTTGCCTGTGCTTTGGCTATTTGTGTGTGGGTGTGCTCTAAAAGGTATGCGCTAATTAAGGCATTTTTAGTTTTTATAGGTTTACAACTTCCTCTTAAAGGTTTAAGTCTTAGCATGCTCTGTGTGGGGCTTTTTGGACCTGTGAGCCTGCTTAGTTTAGGATTATGTGCGCATGCATTGCTAAATTACTACACCCATCAAGAAATTTTACCTTTAAAAGTGGCGTGGTTTTTAGCCCTTTTTGGAGGCTTTATTTTTATAGATACTTTAGGATTTTTACCCTTTAGTCTGATCTATGCTCCTTATAAGATTACGCTAATTAGCCTATGTCTGTTCTCTTTATGCGCATTTATTCTTGATAAACCTTTAGGCATGCTCTTTTTAGGTGTATTAGCCTTATTGCTCCTAGATCGCCTATGCTCTTTACATTTTCCTGTGCTTTATGTAGCTTTTATGGATATTTATTTGTGGATCGTGGCTTTAGTAAGGATATTAAAGACTTTGCATTATCGCTTGAATAAATGCTACAGAGTTAAAAATTCTTTGAAAGCTTTAAAAAAAAACAAAGAAAAATCCAGAGTGCCACTAGCGAGCAACTTTTTAGTAGAATAAAATTTAATCTCAAAGTAGCTTCCACCTCTAAACCCCCTACAAATTCTCTTGTAACTGGCAAAGTACTCTAGTGTTTTTATTATGGCTATCATACACCCAATGCTTATCAAAAGCGCGTTTAGCCCCTGAGTTGCCATCTATATCTAGCAGGTAAAAATGGTTTTCATCCTTGCGTTTTTGTTGCATCTGCTGCGTGATATTGTTATCTAGTTCTCCAAAATAGCCATCAGAAATAACTAGCAAATCCGCTTTTTTATAATTTTCTCTTTGCATCATCTGCAAACCCTCATGTAAAGCTAGATTCACATCCTCACCACCCCCAAAACTCATGGTTAAAAAGCGATTCAGGCGCGCCATTCCTCCGGCTTTACTTAAATCCATCGCGCTAGTTTGGGTGCTAAAGTTAATCAGATAACACCCCCGCTTCTCTCTTTTAGCCCGCGAGGCTAAAGCAAGCGTGATAGCCTTAGCCGTGATCTCAGGTGCGCCATGCATTGAGCCACTGGTATCTACACAAATAATAATAGGCCCTCTTTGATCCTCTTGTTTTTCTATTTCTTTTTGCACCTCCTCCTCCACCTCCTCTATGCCCTCTAACTGCCTTTGTTCAAACCCTTGTTTTTCAAAGCAAAAAAGCTGTTTAGTGATAAATTTTAGATCAAAGAGCAATTCAAGATCAGGATCGTTAAGCAAAGTCAATTCTTGCGGGATCACATTTTCTAGATCGTTATCTAGGTGGATGCCACAAATCTCTTCTTTATAGTCTCTAGTGGGGTGGGTTTGTGTATAAAAGTAGCTACGCGTGGTTTGAATGATCTCTTTAATCATCTCCTTTTGCATCTCTTTCATGCGCCCTAACATATCACAAATATCCATTAAAGCCTTGTTATTTTTAATTTGCTCAAATAAAGCCAAAATATGGGCAAGATTTAAACGCGTAGGGTTAGTACCCTTTAGGGCATATTGCCTCCTCGTGTTTTTTTGCAAATCTCCTGCAGAAGGGTTAGCGCTCCCTCTGTGTTGCCCGCTGCCCATATCTTCTTGCAAATCTCCCCCTAAATCTCCCCCCATATCCAGCCCCTTGATTTCATCTAAAACCTGTTTACGCGTCTTTTCATCTCCTAGCTTCTCTAAATTAAGAGCCTCTAGCACAAGCCCCTTAGCATCCATAAACATCCCCTCTTTGCCAAAGAGTTCGGGGGATTTTTTAGCTAACTCCCTAGCCTGTAAAAGCGCTTTAAACCACGCTAGCATTCTTTCTAAAAAATCCGCCTCTATGCTCTCTATTGTCTGTTTTTTATAGCGTGCAATCTTGCTCTCTAAAATCCCTTCCCATTTTTGTAAGATAAATCGGTGCAACGCTTTATTCTGCTCCTTACTAGACGAGGGGCTATGTAATCGCCTTTGTTGCTCCTCAATAAAGCTTAAATCCTCCTCAGGGTTAAACTTGCTAAAGGCCTCTGTAGTTTTTTCTACTAGCTCAGCCTCTTGCTTAGCATAACTGCGCTCTATATAAGCCCCTCTCTCTGCTTTAAAAGGGTGATCTTTAAGTGCTTGCTTGATTTGCTCCTCTTTTTCTAGCTTTGCCTGCTCAAATGCGCTAGCAATCTCCTTGTCTTTTAACAGATCGCCATAGGTGTCTTCTAAATTCATTTGTTACTCTAGATCACTAGTAAGTCTATTGGAATTATCCATACTATCCATGTTGTCATAATCATAAGGCAAAACACCGGCCTCTATCGCTTTGTGTAACCAATCGGTATTCTCGTTGATTGAGCCGTCTAACTTGAGTAACTCTGTGCTTAAAAACTTGGCAAAATCCTGACTCATTTGTTCAGGATTTTGGGGTCTACTACCTTGTCTTGTTTGTAAGTTATTTATGAGTGGTGCAAACAATTGTTGAGAGCTAGATAGCAGATTGCAGCAAGCTTTTTGTAAATCCTTTTCTACCTCCTCCTTGCTTTTAATGCCCTGTATAAACTCAGCTAAACCTATGCCTAGCGCCTCTATACAAATATCTACCTTCTCCTGTTTTATATCCCACACAGCAAAAGAATGCCCCGGGACAGACCCGTTAATATTTGTAAGAAATTGGGCTATATTCTTTCCTAGTTTCTGTTTTAATCTATTAACTAAAAGTCTATCTAGCACAGGTGCTGTGCCAACCGCCTTTTCTGGTGCTGTGCCAACCATCTTTTCTAGCGCCCTTTTAGCAAACACTCTTTTTGGATCATGCAACATTTCCTCAAGTTTTAATTGTAAAACCCGTGCCTGCTCTAGCGCTTCTTGCGCCCCTAAAAAGGCGATTTTGTGATCATTGGCCGATAAAAACACATTGGCCTTTTCTCCTCTTTCTTGGATTTCCCTTTTTAAAGCACTGATCTGATCTTGCACCTTAGCATTTAACCTTTGCCAGCCATTTTTAAACTCTGCGGGGCTCTTTTCCTTATACAAATACTCCAAATAGTTAAACTCCTCCTCTATTTTTTCTAACTCTTTTGAGCCGGTATGCGCACTTTGTTTTAAACATTGGCGCAAAATCGCATCAATTAAAGGGATTTGTTGATCATGATCCCATAAACAATGCCTTAAAAGCACTAAATCCTCTACCTCCACCTCTTTTTGATCGCTAAGTAAGGCGCTTACTTTTAAAAGCTCGCCACACTGCTTAAAACGCCTATCAGAAACATAGGGGATCAAATCTTGATCTTGATCTTTATTTTGATCTTTATTTTGATCTTTTTGCTCTGTTTCTGTATTCTCTGTTATTCCTAGATAAGAGGCGATGAGCTGGGGGTTATCTTTAAGTTTTTCTAAAGTGCCTCTAATTTCTAAGAGAGTATCTAGGGCTTTTTGAGAAAAACAAATTTTTCTAGCCTCTTTTTGAATCTTTTCTAAATCCTCATCTGAAAATCCATTCTCTGTTTTTCCAGTAATAGGGCTCATCTCTTTCTCTTGCATCTCCTCTAGGCCACCCTCTATCTTTCCTATAAGAGGGCTAACATCCTTTTTTAAAGACCTGTCCTCCTCCTTTCTAATAATAGGGCTAATCTCCTCCTCTTGAATCAAACTGCTAAAATTCTGTACAGATTGTAAAGGCTTTACAAAATAGCGCACCAAGCACCTATCATAAAGGGCCTCTAAACCTTGATTTTTGGGAGGAAATTCATTACTCGCACACACCACGCCTCTAAGCGGAACATGCTCATCTTTGCCCCCATTTCTAAAAAGCCTCTCATTTAAAATTGTTAAAAGAGTGTTTAAAATAGCCGGCGAACTTTTCCAGATTTCATCTAAAAAGGCAAAATGGGCTTTGGGCAAGTAGCCTTTGGTATTTCTCACTAAATTATTTTTCTTAAGCTCGCCTATGTCTATAGGCCCAAAAATATCCTCAGGTGTGCTAAAGCGGTGCATTAAAGCTGCAAAGAAATCAGTAGCCCCAAAGGCGGTGCTTACCCTGCGCGCTAACAAAGATTTAGCCGTACCCGGAGGTCCATAAAGAAAGATCGTTTTACCCGAAAACATCGTTAAAAGCATAAGAGAGGCGCACTCCTCGCGCTCTAATAAACCTTTTTGTACATCTGCTAATAGATCCCGTACTTTTTGCTTGTACATAAAAACAAACTCCTTATCTAAACATAGAATGGATATTATGGGGAAAAATCAAGGGATTTAAACTAGGGAGTAAATTATATTTTAACCCATGCTAATTTTATGTGCGTATCCACGCCTCTAACTTGTCAAGCTTAGATTGGAGTTGTTTAAAAACTGGTGTAGTTGCTTGTATTCTTTAGGGTTTAAATAGCGCGTTTTGCCCACAGGTAAAGCATTGAGTGAGACAAACCCAAAACTAACCCGTCTTAAATCTAGTACTTCTTTCTTAAAGTGAGCAAAAAAGCGGCGGATCTCGCGGTTATGCCCCTCTTGTAAGGTAAGTTTAATCTTAGAATAATTGCGGTGGTTTTTAAGGATTTGGCAGGCCATAGGCGCAATGTGCATACGCGTGTGTTTGCTCTTAGGATGCGCGCCTTCTAAACCCTTAATCTCTAATCCTGTTTGCATGGCCTCTAGCATAGTTTGCGTGATATTCCCTTGAATTTTGACTAAATAAACGCGCTCTAAAGAGCTGTGCATCAGCGCATTTACTACTTGCTTACTATCGCTTAAAAGCAATAACCCCATAGAGGTAAAATCTAAACGCCCAATAGGGGTAAAATGCCTAAATTTGCTCTCTAAACTCTCAAAAATCGTTTTACGCCCACGATGATCAATTCTACTTACTAGTTCGCCTTTGGGTTTATGATAAACCAGCACGGTATAACTTCTTTTTTCATAAGAGTTAAGCATACGCCCTTCTACAAAGATTTTATCATAAGGGCTAAAGGGAGTGGCAAAGCTAGCTAGTTTGTGGTTAATCTTAACCTTGCCCTCTTTGATGAGTTTATCGGCTTGTCTACGCGAGCAGGGTAGATTGTGGGCTATTAATTGATTAAGGCGCATTAGGTGTCTAACCACTCAAAGCTTTTAAAATTCTCTTTAATTGCCGTGTTAACCTTTAAAGCCGTTGTAAATTTCAGTCGTTTGCCCTTTTCATTAAAGATCACAGAAAGGGCGCGATTACCTTTATGGCGCTTAGCTTCTTCTTTAATGCGCACAAAGAGATCAGGAGAGATACTAGTATCTAGCACCAAAGAGAGAGGGGTATGCTTTTGATCCAACAAACAACTAGTAGTGGCGTTAAAATCTTTAATAATGTCTATAGGTTCTGTATCTGGCTCTTGTTCTTCTGTGCTTTTATAGCGCGCCTTAATAATTTTAGTCTGTTTAATTGCCTCTAAAGTTTGGATTTCTAGTAACCTTAAACGGGCTACTTCCTCTTGTTCCTCTACCTTGCATTTAAAAGCAAGTGGTAGGGAAATATCAAGCTGATCTAAAGCGCTGAGCTGTTTTTCAAAAAGCAAGAGATCAAAGCGCCCGGATAAATCCACAATACTAGCCTCTCCATAAGGTTTGCCGCTTTTTTTACCTATTTTGCGCTTGAGTTCTAGGATTTTGCCAATAAAGGTCGCTTGCGATCCAATCTCAAGGCGCAAAATATCCCGACTCTTGGCTACATTTTTTAGGGCTTTAATTTGATCTTTAAACCCATCTAGTGGGTGTCCTGAAAAATAAAGCCCCATGCATTCATATTCAAAATCTAAAAGCGTACTATCATCGTATTCATCATAAATTTTTAATGTTAAATGCGCTTTCTCTCGATCCTCAGTAGATAGATTAGCAAATAACCCACCACTCATCTGGGCATTAGATTTATCCTTGCGCCGCCCTTCCTCACAAATCAAATCCAAGTTTTCTAGCATAGTCCTGCGGTTATAGCCCAAATTATCTAAACTCCCGGATTTAATCAAGGGTTCTAAAATGCGCTTGCTAAACTTAGAAAAATCTATCTTGCTGATAAGATCTTCTAAATCCTTAAACTTCCCGTATTTTTCCCTGAGTTCAACTAGCATGCCCAAAGGCCCCTCGCCTGCTCCCTTAATTGCCTCTAAACCAAAAATAATCACCTTTTCCCCATTCTCATCTTGTACTCTAAACTGCACATCAGAAACATTAACATGCGGGCGCTTGATCTTAATGCCCATAGAGTTAGCTTCTTCCACATAGTAGGCCACCGAATCAATATGGCGGCACTCGCTACTTAACATGGCAGCCATAAAGGCGTGTTTGTAGTGGGTTTTTAAATAGGCCGTTTGAAAAGTGAGCATCGCATAGGCAGCCGAGTGGGATTTATTAAAACCATAGCCGGCAAATTTAACGATGAGATCAAAAAGTTCGCCTGCTTTATTGCAATCAAAGCCCTTTTGACTCGCGCCCTCTACAAATTTAGCCCTGTTATTAGCCATGATCTGTGCGTCTTTTTTACCCATCGCACGGCGGATCAAATCCGCCTCCCCTAAAGAAAAGCCGGCAATGGTTTGTACAATTTGCATCACCTGTTCTTGATAGATAATAGTCCCATAAGTGGGGCGTAAAATAGGCTCAAGCGCATCAAACATGTAGGTAATGGGTGCAGATCCGTGCTTTCTATTCACAAAATCATCTACCATGCCAGATTCCATAGGCCCCGGGCGTCCTAGCGCAATAATGGCAATGATATCCTCAAAGCGCGAGGGGCGCAGGCGTTTATTAAGAGTCTGAAACATGCCAGACTCAATCTGAAATATCCCCACCGTGTTGCCCTCTTGAATCGTGGCATAAACCTTAGGATCGTCCATATCCACACGCAAAAAGTCAATTTTTTCATGGCTGTATTTTTCAATGATATTTAGCGCGTCATGGATAACCGTGAGGGTTTTAAGCCCTAAGAAGTCAAACTTAATTAAATCTATGGCCTCTAAATATTTCATAGAATATTGCGTAACAATGCCCCCCGTGCGCTCGCTAGTATATAGCGGGGTTTTATACCACAGCTCGCGTTCACTATCCACCACTAAAGCTGCAGCGTGTTTGCCTGCTGAGCGGTTAAGATTTTCTAGGCGCAAGGAAAAATCCCAAACCTCTTTGGCTAATGTGTTGGTCTCTAGGAGGGTTTGAATCTTGGGCTCTAAATCATAGGCTTCTTGCAAAGTGATGCCTAGACGATTGGGGATAAGCTTAGCCATTTCATCGGCCTCTTTATAGGGCATGTCTAGCACCCGCGCCACATCGCGAATCACCCCCTTAGCCAGCATTTTATTAAAGGTAATGACTTGGGCGACATTGTACTTTCCATATTTTGCGATCATATAATCTAACATCTCGCCTCGCCGTCTTTGGCAAAAATCTGTATCAATATCTGGCATAGAAACGCGCTCAGGGTTTAAAAAGCGCTCAAAGAGTAAATCGTATTTGAGTGGGTCAATATCTGTAATTTGCAAACAAAAGGCAACTAAACTGCCTGCTGCACTACCCCGCCCCGGGCCTACGGGGATATTATTTTCACGCGCATAGCGGATAAAATCCCACACAATGAGCATGTAGCCTGCAAAGCGCATATCTGTAATGACTTTAATTTCATACTCTAGCCGCTCCTCATAGCGCGCATGTTCTTTAATATCCATCATTTCTAGGCGCTTTTTTAAACCCTCCCTAGCCTTGTGGGCAAAGTAGGGCGCGTCTTCTTCTATATCCAACCCCTCGCTTAAAGCGTACTCTTGTGTGAATTTAAAGCGTGGCGGGGTTGGGGGGTTACTCTCATCTTTTAAATCAATCTCAAGCTGGCATTTTTGCGCGATCTCTTGGGTGTTCTCTAAAGCTTCAGGAATGTCTGCAAAAAGTTTAGCCATTTGTGCAGGAGATTTAATATAAAACTCGTGTACTGAGTGTCTTAAGCGGGTAGGATCGTTTAATGTCTTGCCCATTGCTACACACATGGCAATTTCTTGGGCGCTAGCATCCTCTTTGTTAGTGTAGTGGGTGTCATTGGTGGCGATGAGTTTGATCCCTGTTTCTAAAGAGAGTTTGAGGATTTGATCATCAATAAAGAGTTGGTTGGCAATGCCATGGCGCATGATTTCCATGTAAAAATCCTCACCAAAAATACTCTGGTATTCCTCTGCCACCCGTTTAGCCTCATCATAGCCCTTAGCCCCGTATTTTTTGTTTTTTTCACTAAGGGTGTTTAAATGCCAATTAATTTCGCCTTGTAAACACGCACTTGAGCAGATGAGCCCCTTGCATCGCTCTTTAAGGAGTTTTTTATTAATGCGGGGGAAGTAATAAAAGCCCTCCAAAAAAGCCTGTGAACTTAGATACATTAGGTTATGATAGCCCTCTAAATTTTTAGCATAAAGGCAAAGATGGAAGCGCTGTTTACTTTGTTTATCGCCTAAGTTTTTAGAGTTGTGGATATAAGCCTCCATGCCAATAATGGGCTTGATTCCCTCTTTTCTCATGCAAGTATAAAAATCAATCGCCCCAAACATGTTGCCATGATCGCTCATGCTCACACTTTCCATGCCAAGCTCTTTAATCTTTTTTGCTAAAATTTTAATTTTATTAGCCCCGTCTAAGAGCGAGTACTCGGTGTGTAGGTGGAGGTGGGTAAAATTTTGCATGAAAGTCCTTTCTTTCATCTTATTACGGAAGGACTTAAAAATCAAACTTTTAGTGGATTGTTTTATTATGCGTTATTAGTAAAAACTTTTTTATTTCAATCCTCCTTTAAATCCTCCCCCAGTCTTTTTACTACCCCTCTTAAAACTTTCTTTTTTCTGCTTTGGGCATCTTGTAAAAATTCATGCTAACTTTTTGTTAGCACAACCCGCGTATCAGAAATTTTCTTAAGATCATACCCTCTTAATTTATTAAGTACCCCCACTCCACCAGCTGTAAAGGCAATTGCTAGTGCTGAGGTAGTGGCTGGAAGTCCTAGCACTCCTACAGCCCCAGCTGCAACTATACCACTAGCAGGAGCAGCCACGCCCCCACTTGCAAGTAGTGCCGTAAGAGCCACGCCAATTGCCCCTATTGCTACAGCCCAAGCAACCTTGCCTGTTGCCTTAATCCTAATCGTTTTGGTTGCTAAATCCCCCTCTATTTCTATGCTATCTCTCCCCTCTTCAATCGCTCTAGCCAATTCTTTTTCAGTTTGGATTGCCATGTTTTCTCCTTGCGTTTTAGATTTTAATTTTCAAGTTTTTCATCCTATTACGAAAGGACTTAAAAATCAAACCCTCTAGCGTGGATTTTTATTCCCTTTTAGCCTGATATATGCCTTATCCTTATTCCTTATAAATCCTCCCCCGGTTTTTTTACTACTCCTCTTAAAACTTTCTTTTCTCTGCTTTGGGCATTTTGTAAGAGATTGGCATGGCTCTCTTTAGTTTCTTGAGGCCAGTCTTTACCCTGTTCTTGTACATTCCATTCAGGATAAGCTCCCATTACACTTAAATAATCACGCAAACATGCCTCTTCTAAAAATTTATAGCTCAAAGAAGCCTCAGGGACTTCATGCATTCCTAATAACCCTTTAATAAAAGCCTTAAAATTATCTTGATAGATCATATAAAACTCTATGTTTTTGCCCGCAAGAATACTATGATAAAGAAAATACCAAATCCCAAAACTTCTAATACTGGGTCGCCCATTCACACCCCCATCTCTATAAATCTCTAAAGTCTTTTTGATTCCACCTTGCGCTTGAGAGCCCCCAATCTTTTTAACCACTCCATCTACTACAATTAAATACACCCGCGCTACATTCTTAGTTAAAACATAACTACGATCAAGATAGTTTGAGTATTGCTAAGGGGATTGAAATAGATGAACCTATTAGAGCCGCTCAAGCCTTACCATACTTTAAAACTACTTTAGAAAATCCAGACTTCCTACTCCAAAATCTACGCGGTGAATTGCACTTTCTCAAAAAAATAGATACAGATAATTACGCGGTAGTGCGTGGAATAGGTATATAAATAGCTTAAATCATAAAGAGACCCCATATTGGCGCTTAGAATTATGGGATCAAGAAGGGCTAAAAGATGAACTTAAATACACCAATTCAACTAACCCTATAGATTTAGAACGCGGGTTTGCTAGCAAACAGATACACAATGGCCAATTAGGATTTAGCAAAGATGAGTTAAATAAATGGCGTTTAGAGAATCATAGAAAGAAATAGCGCCTACATAAGAGAATTAGATCTCAAAGAGCTAGCTAAACAAGAAGCAAAAAAGAAACGCGAACTTAACAAAAGCCTTTATACCCAATGGAAAAACGCCTTTAATCTTAAAAACACCAATGAGCCTTTTATCCCTAAGTTTGCCCCTGAAGTTAAACAAGCTTTAGAAAGTGTGTTACAAGGAGAAGATATTAAGCTCACTCAAGGGAGTTTATATAAGTTAGTTAAACGGGATAAAGGCGGGTTGATAGATTATATTAGACCGACTTTAGAAAGCCCGGATGCCATAGTCAAACAAGTGGATAATGCCTTAATCTTTGTTAAAAACATTGAGGGCAAGAAATACTTTACCAGCGTAGCGCGCAATGATAGCGGGGAGTGGATTATAACCAGTAACGCGCCTAAAACGCTTAACAATATCCAAAATAAAATTAAGCAGGGAGGGGAGATATTACATAGCACCTTGCCCGAACTTCCAATAATCGCTAAGTCCGAATTATCCGCTAAAGCGTTGAGTAGCGAGGCAAGGAGCGCAGAGGCTACACAACAAGCGCTTAAAAATCAAGATTTTAAAGCAAAAGCTACAGAACTTTACAACACCGCTAAAGCCCAAGAGGGAGAGTTTAAAGAGTTTTTAGAAAATCTTAAGAGTGCTAATAATTCTTTAGAATTAGGCCAAATCCTTAAGAGTGAAGCTAGTATTGAAAGTAAAATTGCGCGCAAGCAGGGGGATATAAATGCGATAGGGGATTATCTAAGAGCGGCCATTATTAGTAAAGATAAGACCCAGTTAGATACAGAGTTAGTAAGACTAGTAGATAGCTTAGAATCAAGAGGAATTAAGCCCACTATAGAATTACAGCACAGAAACACCGGGTATAAAGGTGTACATATACAATTTAAGTTTAATGGTGTGCCTTCTGAGATACAACTACATACAGAAAAGAGTTGGGAAATTAAAAAGCAAATGGATAGTATCTACCTGTATTGTTCTCCCATGCAAACGCCACATGATGAAAACTTAGAAGTAATCCCGAATTACTGGCACTTGTATGGGGTGGATACGAGCAAACACTACCCCCGCATAACACGCGCGGCCTACAATCCTTATCATCATAGAAACGCTGAGATCAAAGAGGTAGAGAAGTAT
>NZ_CABIKE010000008.1 GCF_902196135.1 Helicobacter suis
GTGGGGGGGGGGGGGGGGGGGGGGGGGAATAATCTTACTTCTAAGCGCTTAGAGTGGAGGGAGTTTAGGGTAGGGGAGTTGTTTGAAGTCTTTAAACCGGTTAAAACTGAGCTTAAAAAGCGTTTATTGCCTACAGAACATATAGAGGGGTATATTCCGGCCATTACTTGTACTAGCCAAAACAATGGCGTAGCGTGTTACATGCCAAAAGAAAGCGCACAGGTGCTTAAAAATATGATTTCTGTAGCGGCTAATGGTGATGCGCCTGCTTTTTACCAACACGGAGAATTTGCGCTTTTGCAAGATTGTTATGCTCTCAAGTTTAAAGGTCAGGAACTCAAGCAAGAACATTATTTATTTTTAGTGGTGTGTTTAAATAAGGTCTTAAAAAAATACAACTGGAACAACAAATCCGGTTGGACTAAAGTTTCTTTAGAAATGATTTTTTTGCCCTGTTTTCCCACCGGAGAAATTGCTTTTGACTTAATAAAACACTTTATTAAAGCCTTAGAAAAGCAACGGATAGAAAAAGTTAAAGAGCTATGGGAGGAAAAATTAGAGAGTTATACGCGGGTAATAGATCAATAAACTTAAATTTAAGGGGTGTTTAATCCTTGTTTAAAAGGTGTTTAACCATTGATAGCGCCGTGCTAGGCACTTGCTTTTATCAAGCCAAAAATTTTAGTGCCAGCGATCATGTAGAAATTTTGCGCCCTAAGCTTAATCCTTTTAACCGTCATATTGCGCTGTATTTTATAACAGCCTTAAACCGCTTAAGTCTGTGTTATGGTTACTAAAGTTATCCCCGTGCGCTATACATTTGTCCCAATCTACAAAGAAATCTAGCGTGCGGTTGGTTTTTCTTAGAGTTTTTATAAAATCACCAAAGGTAAAGTATTTTCCATGTTTTTAGCCTAACATGCTAGATTGAAACTTGCACCCTCCTAACTGGTTTCAGGACAAATTGGGAGTGGTTTTGCTATTTTACCTCAAAAACTGGAGGTGCTTTTATGTTAGTGGACACCTTTGGACGCCAAATAGATTATCTGCGTGTCTCTGTTACTAAACAATGTAATTTTAGATGCCAATACTGCATGCCCACCACGCCTATGGATTTTTTTGATCGAGAGGAATTATTGCCACTAGATAAGATGTTAGAGTTTCTCAAAGTGGCCATTGATGAGGGCATTAGAAAAATCCGCATCACCGGTGGCGAACCTTTGATCCGCAAAGATTTAGCTTCTTTTATTGCAAAAATCCATGCTTACAACCCACAAGTCTCCTTAGGGCTTACTACAAATGGGTTTTTACTCAAAGCACAAGCACGCGACTTAAAAGAGGCCGGCTTAGAGCGGGTGAATGTCTCTTTAGATTCGCTTAAAGCTGAAAGGGTGGCTAAAATCTCTCAAAAAGATGGCTTAAAGGCTGTTTTAGAAGGCATTAATGCGGCCTTGAGAGTGGGTTTAGGCTTGAAGTTTAACAT
This sequence comes from Helicobacter suis, assembly GCF_902196135.1. GTDB lineage: Bacteria > Campylobacterota > Campylobacteria > Campylobacterales > Helicobacteraceae > Helicobacter > Helicobacter suis_A. The sequence goes on from NZ_CABIKE010000008.1 coordinate 1,484, forward strand.
GGTTGTTTTGCAGGGGATTAATGATGATGAAATTATAGAGCTTTTAGAATTTGCTAGATCCAAAAACGCCCAAATCCGCTATATTGAGTTTATGGAAAACACCCATGCCAATCACCAGCTTAAAGGTTTGAGTGAAACCCAAATTTTACAAGCTATCGCGACAAAATACCCCTCTATTACACTCAAAGAAGAGGGGCTAAGCCCTTCTAAGATTTATGCGTTAGAAGATGGTTATTGTTTTGGAATCATCGCCCCGCACAATGATAATTTTTGCAAACACTGTAATAAAGTCCGCTTGAGTGCTGATGGGACGATTTTTCCTTGTTTGTACTACCAAGATAGTGTTCAGGCTAAAGAGGCGATCATGCAGGCTAACCCGGAGCAAATGCGCCAAGTACTCAAACAATCTGTGTATAACAAGCCTGAGAAAAACCTATGGCAACTAGGGCTACAAAACCAAGTTTCAGAACGCGCTTTTTATAAAACCGGAGGGTAATTAAAACACAAGGAAAACAATGGATTTATTACAACTTGCTTTTAATCAGGCAGATTTAAGCCCTGCACAACTTGTTAAACTCTATGATTATGATCTGTATTCTCTAGCAGAAGTAGCCCATGCAATCCGTACACAACTACACCAAGATCAAGTTTATTTCAACACCAACCGCCACATCAACCCTAGTAATATTTGCCAAGATAGCTGTAAGTTTTGTGCCTTTTCAGCTAGCCGTAAAAATCCTAATCCTTACGAGATGAGCCATGAGCAGATTTTAGAGCAAATTAAACAATCTTATAAGCGGGGCATTAAAGAGGTACATGTCGTGAGTGCGCATAACCCGCATTATAGCTATGAGTGGTATTTTGATCTGTTTAGAAAAATCAAAGCCCACTTTGCAGGGCTACATTTAAAAGCGATGACGGCAGCTGAGGTGCATTTTTTAAGCACTAAGTTTAATAAGCCCTATGAGGAAGTTTTAGAAAACATGGCAGAGGCGGGGGTGGATTCTATGCCCGGGGGTGGGGCAGAAATTTTTGATGAGAGAATTAGAAAACATATTTGTAGTGGTAAGGTGAGTTCTAAGCGTTGGATTGAGATTCATCGTTATTGGCATTCTTTGGGCAAAATGAGCAATGCAACCATGCTTTTTGGGCATGTGGAAAATCAATTACACCGCCTAGATCACATGCACCGGCTTAAAATGGCACAAAGCGATCTAGCAAAAGTCAAAGCAAAAGAGGGAGGGTTTAACGCCTTTATCCCATTGCTTTATCAGCGGGATAATAATTTTTTAAAGGTAGAAAGAAGTCCTAGCGCGGTGGAGATTTTAAAGACTATTGCCATTGCGCGCATTGTTTTATTTAATATCCCACACATTAAAGCTTATTGGGCAACTTTGGGGCTTAATTTAGCCCTTGTAGCCCAAGAATTTGGGGCTGATGATTTAGACGGGACAATTGAGGTGGAGATGATTCAATCAGCTGGAGGGGCTAAAAGCAAAAGAGGGATCAACAAAGAAGATCTGATTTATCAAATCCAAGATGCGCGCTTTAAACCCGTTGAGAGGGACAGCTTGTACAATCCTATCCAAACATGGTGAATATTTTTTTATTTTTGTTTACTCAAGGTTATTTTTTGGTATAATGCGCTCACTACAAGCAAAAATAATACTTAAGGGTTCGCATCAAAAAGTTTTTCACGGTTATTTTGGTTTGTATTGGCCAGTTTTTTTTACCATTGGATGCAGAGGAGAGAATTGACAGTATAGAATATAGAGATCTCTCCTATATGTCTGACATGCTGGCCAGTGAAATTGTTAAACTTAAAGAAAATGACCCTTTAGATTTGAAAAAAGTTGATGATGCTGTTTTGGCTTTGTATAATCAGGGCTATTTTGAAGATGTTTATGCCACCTTTAATAAAGGGCATTTGGTTTTCCATTTTAAAGAAAAGCCACGCATCGCTGGGATTGAAATTAAGGGTTATGGTACGGAAAAGGAAAAAGACACTCTTTATACCCAAATGGGGATTAAAAAGGGCGATACCTACGATGAAACAAAACTAGAAAATGCTAAATATATTCTAAGAACGGCTCTAGAACAACAAGGTTACTATGGAAGTGTGGTAGAGGTGCGCACAGAGAGCCTAGCCGGCGGGGGGGCGTATCGCATTATCTTTGATGTCAATCGTGGGAGTAATATTTACATCACTAAATCTTCTTATGAGGGGCGTAAACAACTTAAATCCCGTGTGGTCGAATCTTTAAGCGCCAACAAACAGCGCGACTTTATGGGTTGGATGTGGGGGTTAAATGCGGGTAAATTACACTTAAATGATCTGGAATATGATTCTATGCGTATTCAAGATGTGTATTTGCGCAATGGCTTTTTAGATGTCAATGTCTCCGCTCCCTTTTTAAACACCAACTTTAGTACCCATAGAGCCAAACTCTACTATAAAGTTAAAGAAGGCATCCAATACCGCGTTTCTGGGGTTGAGATTCAAATTAATAAACCTGTTGTACCCATTGCTAAGCTATTAAAGTCTGTTAAAGTCCGTAAAAATGGGATTTTTAACATTGAACATATGCGCGCTGATGCCCAGACTCTTAAACGCGAAGTAGCCGATCAAGGTTATGCCTTTGCGGTGGTTAAACCCGATCTAGATAAAGATGAAAAACATGGCACTGTTAAAATCATTTATCATATTGAAACGGGGGATATGGTCTATATCAATGATATTATCATCTCAGGTAACCAACGCACGAGCGACCGGGTGATTCGCCGTGAGGTGTGGTTAAACCCCAAAGAGCGTTATAGCCTTTCTAAGGTGGCTAGTTCTGAAAACTCTCTACGCCGTTTGGGTTACTTCTCTAAAGTCAAGATTGAGGAGCGGCGTATCAATAGCCAGTTAATGGATCTGTTAGTTAATGTAGAAGAAGGGCGCACTGGACAACTCCAATTTGGTTTAGGGTATGGGAGTTATGGGGGGTTAATGCTTAATGGGAGTGTGAGTGAGAGAAATCTCTTTGGTACGGGTCAAAGCATGAGTTTATATGCCAATATTTCTACTGGTGGGGGGTATAGGCATTATGGGATTCGCGGGAGTGGGCGCATGTTCTCTGGGAATTTAACCTTAAGAAATCCACGGGTTTTTGATAGCCGTTATAGCTCCTCTATTAGTCTTTTTGCCGAATACCTCATCAGCTATAACTACATCCAACAAGGTGGGGGATTTAGTTTAAGTGTGGGGCGCATGCTCACAAACACCTTTAGCATGAATGTGGGTTATAACTTTAGTTTAAATAAAATTTTAGGCTTTAGTAGCCCCTTGTATGAAATGTTTTATAGCAGCGATAAAACTATTATCACATACCCAGATGGCCAGCCAATTATTGGGGTTAATGGACAGCCTTTACGCGGGCTCTGGGATCGTGATTACAGTACGCCTACTACAAGCTCTTTTACATTAAGTACTAACTTTGATAATACCGATGATTATTATTTCCCTAAAAATGGCTTTACTTTTTCTAACTACACGAGTATGGCCGGTCTGCCTTCAAGTGAGCCACTCAATTCTTGGAATGGTTTAGGCGGGAATGTGCGCAACACTAAAATTTATGGTAAATTTGCCGCTTACAAACATTTACAAAAATACTTATTAATTGACTTGATTGCCCGCTTTAAAACACAGGGGGGTTATATTTTCCGCTATAATAAAGAGGATTATTTGCCCCTTAACTCGGTCTTTTATTTAGGGGGCGTAACCACTATTAGAGGCTTTAGAAATAGTTCTATTACACCCAAAACCGCATATGGCATGTGGGTGGGGGGTGATGGGCTTTATACCGGCTCTGTAGAGTTAAGTTATGGATTGCTCAAGTCGGCTAAGATGCGTTTAGCTTGGTTTTTTGACTGGGGCTTTTTGACTTTTAAAACCGCTAACCGCACGGGGGGCTTTTGGCAAAACCAGCCCTCTACGGATGTGCAGTTTAAAGATTATGGAGTTGTAGGTGCTGGATTTGAACATGCCACTTGGCGGGCTTCTACAGGAATTCAAGTTGAATGGATTTCACCCATGGGTCCACTGGTGCTGATCTTTCCTATCGCCTTCTTTAATGAATTTAGCGATAAGAAAGGTTTGTGGTTTAACCCCAATCTAGGCGATTTGACTCAGCGCTTTGAATTTTCTATGGGAACGCGTTTTTAGGAGAATATATGCAACGATTAAGCCGTACAGAACTACTAGATTTTCTAGCAAATAAGCCTCTAAAAGAATTAGGGAAAATGGCCTTAGCCAAAAAGCAAGAATTACACCCAGAAAACACCACAACTTTTATTGTAGATCGCAATATCAATTACACTAATATTTGCTTTGTAGATTGTAAATTTTGCGCATTTAAAAGAGAACTTAAAGACTCAGAGGCTTATATCCTAGATTTTGCCACCATTGATCAAAAAATTGAGGAGCTTTTAGCCATTGGAGGTACACAGATTTTATTTCAAGGGGGAGTACACCCTAAATTAAAAATAGACTATTATGAAAATCTAGTCTCTCATATCGCGCAAAAATTTCCCACGATCACTATTCATGGTTTTTCAGCTATAGAGATTGATTACATCGCTAAGGTCTCTAAACTTTCTTTGCAAGAAGTACTCAGGCGTTTAAAAGAGGCCGGGCTTAGCTCTATTCCGGGGGCTGGGGCTGAGGTGTTAAGCGATCGGGTTAGAGCGGTGATTGCGCCTAAAAAGTTAAGCGCTAATCGCTGGATTGAAGTACACAAAGAGGCGCATAAATTAGGGATTAAAAGCACGGCGACGATGATGTTTGGCACAGTTGATACAGATGAAGATATTGCAGAGCATTTAGAAAGAGTGCGCAATTTACAAGATGAAACGGGGGGTTTTAGGGCCTTTATTTTATGGAGTTTCCAGCCAGATTTTACGCCTTTACAAAAAGAAATGCCCCACATTAAAAAGGCTAGTTCTAATCGCTATTTGCGGCTTTTAGCCTGTAGCCGTTTGTTTTTAGATAATGTGAAAAATATCCAAAGTTCATGGGTTACTCAAGGGGCTTTTATCGGGCAATTAGCCCTTCTTTTTGGTGCTAATGATTTAGGGAGTGTGATGATGGAGGAAAATGTAGTCAAAGCAGCGGGCACAAGTTTTTGCCTGAATGAAAAGCAAATGGTAGATCTCATCGGAGATATTGGGAGTAAGGCAGCTAAACGCAATACCGCTTATGAAATTTTAAAGTACTACCATGCTTAAAAAAATCAGATGGCGCTATATTGTTTTATTAGCCTTATTGGTAGTGATTCTCGTGGTAATTGGAATATGGAAGGAAAAAAGCATGCAGCAAAAAACCAATCAAACACAAGCACAGGTGATCAAAAGAGATCAAGTTGGTAAGGGGCTTACTTATTTTGAAGTGAAGGGGATTAAAATTCCAGTTATCTATGAGGATAACCATTTATTACCCATGGGGACAATTAGATTAATGTTCATGGGCGGGGGTAATATCATGGATAAAGATAAATTTGGACTCTCTAAACTTAGCGCTAATTTGTTAAATGAGGGTACAAAAGAATTAGGCAGTGTGGCCTTTGCTGAAAAACTTGAACAACTTGCTATCACTTTAAGCGCGGACATCCGCCTAGAGTCTTTGCACATTGATCTAGGTTTTTTAAAAGAGTATCAGGATAAGGCCATTACTTATTTGCATGATTTATTGCTCTCGCCAAATCTTACCCCCGGTGCTTTAGAAAAGGTACAACAACGCATGGTAGCCGCTGCTCTTAATAGAGAGAGTAATTTTGACTATGTAGCCCAGTTAGGGTTAAATAAAATTCTTTTTGCCAACACGCCTCTAGCTAATCCAGCCATTGGTACGCCAAAAAGCATTAAATCCATCTCTTTAGAAGATGTTAAAAAACGCTTAGAAGATGATTTAGATATTGAGCGACTTATTATTGTCATGGGTGGCGATTTAGATGTGAATAAGACTTTAGAATCTTTAAAACCTATTTTAGAAATTTTGCCTTCTAATAAACCTTTCTTCACTCCTTATTTTAGCGCCGCTCAAGAGCCACAAACCAAAGTAGTTTATAAAGATAGCCAACAGGCTTATATTTACTTCGGCTCTCCTTTTGTCATGAAAAATTTAGCCCAAGAATTGCCTTTGGCTAGGGTTATGGGTTTTGTGCTAGGTTCTAGTGGGTTTGGATCGCGCTTAATGGATACAATCCGTGTTAAAGAGGGGTTAGCATACAGCGCTTATATGCGTATCCAACTCTCTCGCATCATTAACTGCACTACAGGGTATTTACAAACTAAATTAGAACACCAAGAAAAGAGTATCGCCCTTGTTAGAAAGGTGATTAAAGAGTTTGTCGAAAAAGGGATCACGCAGGAGGAGTTAGACGGGGCTAAGAAATTTTTACTTGGTTCTGAACCTCTAGCAAATGAAACGATTGGAAAACGGCTCACTAATAAGTTTCATGATTTCTATCTAGGTTTGCCTCTAGATTATGAAAAAATCATGCTAGATCGCATCAAACATTTGACTTTGCAAGAAATCAATGACTACATCAAGTCCCATACAGAAATTAATAATTTGAGTTTTAGTATCGTAACGATGGATCCTAAAAATCCTAAGTATCAAAAACTTGTGGGTAAAAAGGGTGCTTAACTGAGGTATCTAAAATAAGCCGCGCAAGCCCCCTCAGAGCTCACCATACACGCACCTACTGGGTGATCCGGGGTGCAAGTTTTATTAAAAAGTTTACAATCTATGGGTTTGGCTTGGCCCTTTAAAATCTGCCCACATAAGCAATGTTTATGATCTTGATTAGAAGTAATGGGCAATACCTCTTTAAAAACAAGTTCTGCATCAAGGCTCGCATAATTAGAATTAATTTGCATCGCTGAAAAGGCAATTTGACCTAGCCCGCGCCACTCAAAACTAGAGCGCACTTGCATAGTCTCTTGGATTAAGCGCTGTGCTTTTAAATTACCCTGCATATCCACCACACGGCTATACTGGATTTCTAGTTTGACTTGTTTATTAAGTACTTGCCTAACTATCCACAAAATACCCTCTAGCATATCCACCGGTTCAAATCCAGCCACCACAATAGGGATATTAAAGCGCTCTAATAAGGGTTGATAAATTTTAGCCCCTGTGATCACACTTACATGGGAGGGAGCAATTAAAGCATCAATAGAAGTATTTTCTAACACAGCTGCCACACTGGGAGGTACAAGAACATGGTTATTATGCACAAAGAGATTTTTTAAGCCTTGCTTTTTGGCCTGCAAGAGTAAACTAGCACTCATAGGAGTCGTGGTTTCAAACCCAATAGCCACATACACGATATTTTTTTGTGGATTTTGTTTAGCAATTTCTAAAACCTGCAAGGGAGAGTAAACAAAACGCACATCTTTCCCTTGTGCTCTAACTTGTGATAAACTTGCTTGGCTACCTGGTACACGCATCATATCTGCTAGGGTGATTAAAATAGTTTGGGGCATATTTGCTAGAGCGATGGCTTGATCGATGCGTAATTTTGGCATCACACATACCGGACACCCAGGGCCGTGTACAAATTCTAAATTTGTCTCTTTAAGCAAGGATAAAAGCCCATAGCGCATTAAAGTATGGGTATGCCCCCCGCATACCTCCATGATTTTAAGTGGCGTGTTAAGTTTTTTAGCCTGTGTTTTGATCTGAGCGATTAGAGCTAGAATGCTATCTTTATCTCTAAAGGCATCGATAAAATTAGGCATCATCGCCCATATTGGCTACCATTTGCGCATAAAGCTTTAGCGATTCAAGCGCATCGGCAGTATCAATTTTACTCACCACAAAACCAATATGTAAAAGCACAAAATCCCCCACCTGCACTTCTTCTTCCATGAGATCTAAACTAGCTTCTCTTTGCACGCCCATAGTCTCTAAGATAGCTATATTGTCTTTAAGGGCAATAACTTTAGAAGGAATAGCCAAACACATTAGAACACATGGGCAGATTGGTAATTTTTAGCGCGTTGCTCTGCTAGAAAGTCTTTAAAGACCTCTAAACTACTTTTATCTTTACTACTGAGTGTGAAAATAGGGGTATTGGGTTTGAGTTTGGCCATGTCCTCTTGGACTTGAGAGAGTCTAAAATCAAAAACCTCCATTAAATCAGCCTTACTCACCACCACCGCATCGGCGCATAAAAACATAGTGGGGTATTTAAGGACTTTATCATCACCCTCAGGTGTGGAGAGTAAAACAATATTCATGGCTGCGCCTAAATTGTAGCTAGAGGGGCAAACTAAATTGCCGACATTTTCAATGATCAGATAATCACTTGAACTAAGCGCGCCTTTTTCTTTTAAAATATCATACGCTCCCTCTAGCATGCTTGCTTCTAAATGGCAGGCTTCACCGGTGGTGATTTGCTGGGCTTGTACATTCTTTTTTAATAAACGATTGGCATCTCTATTAGTCTGTAAATCCCCCTCAATGACGCAAAATTTAAAATCCTCAAATTCTGCCAAATTTTCTAAAAGTGTGGTTTTACCACTCCCGGGTGAACTCATAAAATTAAGTACATACAGCCCATCAACTTGGTAACGCTTTTTCATCTCTAAAGCTTTCAGATCGTTTTTACTCAAAATTCTTTCAACAACCTGTACATCTTTTTTACTCAAGTTAGGGTTATTATTAAGACTTTGACTTCTTTGTGCATTTTCTGTCATGCTTAAATCCTCCTTAAAAGTTTTGGCCTTCCATGCTAGCACAAAAGGTTAAATAACGGCTTTTAAGAAAAAGCAACAAAACCCAAGCTTTGACTATTTAATCATCATCACTAGATTTACAAAATTTCTTATCAGCACAAGCACCCTTTAAATCCTCTAATACTGAATTATTGATTTTGTCCATAAAAATTCTCTTGCCATCTCGCTTCTGGCGATAAATAGGATTGATCATTACATCTGACTTTGCAATGTGTTCTCCTGTTATTTTCATGCTGTAGTCTAACAAAAGGTAGCGATTATGCAGCTCTTTAAACACAAAAGTTTCTAGTCGTTGTAAATCACTATCATCTTCACGGAAATTTTCCTCCATGTATAAAATGAGTGTATCTTTTTTAAACTCTACATTAATTTGTGATTGGGTAGATTCAGATCCAAGGTTTAGACAAAATCCCTTAAATGCTGTTTGTAAGCCCTTTTTAGATTGTTTAATCACTCTAAAGCACATGGCGCGTACACTAACAACCCCCCTAGAAAAGGGCGCACCCCTTTCCTCTCCAAATTCTACTTTTTCTATGTTTGCTGCATAAAGGCGTGCTATCAAAGCACAATACAGATTTTGGCCTATATGGGCTTTATGCGTCTCTAGCACATAGGCAGCTTGGAGTCCAGAACTTGGATCTATATGGCTTTGTGGGGTTATGAGTGTTTTTACAAATGCCTGAGTTTGTTCTTGAAGATCGGTTTTAATATCCATGCACTCTACTCCCCAAGCAAGATGAGCCCAAAACAACAAAAGCCCTAGAGCAAGCCTTATTTTAATTAATCCCATTTTTCTCATCATATGTTTGGCAATAATGCTTTTTATAGCAGTGATTCTCTAAACCCTGTAATACATCATTATCAATTTGATCCATGAAAATTTGCTTGCCATCTCGCTTTTGGCGATAAAAAGGATCAATATCATTAGCTGTATCATTAACACGGCTGTATGCTTGCAAGATATAACGATCTCCAACTGGTTTAAAGATTAAAATATCTAAACTTCTATGCTCCCAATCGCATTCAATAGCCCATTCATTGATGCGCAAAATAAACACATCTTTTTTAAAATTTAAACTGATTTGTGAAAAGGTGGCCACAGGGTTAAGATCCAAACAAAAACCCTTATGCCATTTAGAACCCTCTAAGAATCCAAAACACATGCTGCTTGTTTTTATGTTGCCACGATAATGATCATTTATCTCCTCTACACCGGGTTTATAGGTGTGCAAGACAAAACCACGATAAAGGGTTTTGCCCACATGAGCCTTATTCTCCTCAAAGACATCAAAAGGAAAACCCTCTCCTGTCTCCTCTACTGGCTTTCTTTTCTTAAGATTAAGTTTTAACTTTTTAGTATCAAAGTCCTCATATTGATTCCTGAGTAACTTAACAACGCGTGGGGGTTCAAATTCAGTTGGTTCAGATTTATTTTGCTCTCCTAAACAAAGATGTACCAAAAGCAACAAGAGTCCTAAAGAAAGATTTATTCTATGTAACATTGTTTTTACTCCTTGCAAGACCCTCTTTGAGCGCAAAGTTCTATCAAATCATTTACAATATGTGGCTTCATTGCATCCATGAAAATTTGCTTGCCATCTGGCTTTTGGCGATAAACAGACTCTATAGAGTCTTGATTAATTTGGGTGTTGAGTGCTTTTAAAGAATAACGATTTTTAGAGGGCTCAAAAATAAAGGTCAGATAATCAATAGATTTTCCTCCCGTCCAATAATCTTCACGAAAGTGTAGAATAAACCTCTTTTTTTTAAACTCCATACTGATTTCTGATAAATCAAAATTTGAATGCAACATTAAACAAGAACCCGGATACCATTTAGAATCTTTGGCAAATCCAAAACATGCAAAATCCACACCTATCTGAGCTATACGCCCGTCATCATTATAATACCCTGCTCTGTAACCACGCACCACAACCCCACAATAAAGGGTTTTGTCTATAAGCGCTTGGCTTCTCTCCACCACAAATTGTGGACCCCATAGTATATCGTCTGGATCGCTAGTAGCAATTTTTTTTGCAAAACTCTTTGCTTGCTTGATCACAAAATCACTATATTGTGTACTGCAACTCCCCCAAGCAAGACTAGCCAAGACTAACAAAAGCCCTAAAAAAGTACCTGCCCTGTGCAACGCTGTTTGATTCATCGTCTGCTCCTTGCAATATCCCACATTGTAAACATTAATTGTATTTAGAATATAACGATTTTTAAATGGCTAAAGATTAACCACCAGTACCTCTCTTTTATATCTAAACCCCATAAAAGAACAAGATAAAAGTCTTCTCTTTTAACTCCATTTTTTCCTGTAGCTAAACTACGATTCTTAAACAAAAAATCACCGCCCAAAAAAGCGCCTGAGAAAGACAACAAAGAGGATTTTATGCGCACTTTAGAGGAGTTGCGCAACATCTATGAATTGTAAAAAAAGAGAACGGGGTTTCTAACGGATCAACAAATCTTTTTCTAGCCTGTGCAGCTCTCACTCTTGTCTCTGATCTATTGCTCTAGCGCGGTTTTTCTCCATGTCTTTGGGCTTTAAGCTCTTGCACACCCGTTTTACTATCCTCTGATTTCTCTAGAAGGCAATCATCGGCTGATATTAATGGTATGTCAAGTAACATCAAGTCTTTTAACTTGATAGTGGGGTACTTGAAGTTTGCAGAACTTAAAAAACATCACGATCAAAAATTGGCTCAAAAATTGATTTATATCGGATTAAATACATTTGTACAAAAATACCCTCTTTGAAATTTAAACAAGGCTCTAGACTCACAAATCAAATTTGAAATGTCTGTCTGATTATTTTCAATATCTGAAACAAAGAAGACAAATTTTCTGCAACACTCTAGCATGGTTTTATTCTTGTTCTTTTTGAATTCTGACTATTGGATCAATCTCTTACTATTTATGTACAACATCAAGGACAAATCGCCTCTATCATGTGCAAATCAAAGCCTTTAAGTGCAGCGTATTCGGGTTTATCCTGAGTGGTCAAAAGGCAAAAGGTTTTAACCCCCAAGCTTTTTAAAATCAATGCTCCGATGCCAAAATTTTTAAGGGTGTCATGGGTTTTAGCCTGTGGATCAATACAAATTAAAAATCCGCCTTCTGTTTGCAATTTAGAAAGCACCCGCATTAAAAAGGAATAATCTTTAGGGTGGCTTAAAAGTTTGTGATCCTCCCTAATGATGTGGAATCGTACAAAGGGTGTAGGGTTTTGCGCGCCAAAGCAATAGACAAAATGTTTTCGTTGCAGGTGATCTAAAAAGATCGATTCTTTACACTCTAAACCCGCAAAATGCGCGCTCTCTTCAGAAAGCAAATGCAAAAGATTTTCACTCTGCAGGCGATGACTCACAATATCAGAGACATATAAAGTTTTTAGATCATGTGTTTTAGCAAAATCTAGTAAAAATTTATCCCCCCTTCTTGCCATCGAGCCATCTTCTTTCATGATCTCACAAATCACACTAATGGGCTTAAGACCGGCTAACTTGCATAAATCCACGCTAGCCTCTGTGTGGCCTGTGCGCACTAAAACCCCCTCTTCTTTGGCAATCAAAGGGAAAATATGCCCCGGGCGTACAAAATCCTCCGCCCTGCTTTCCTCTTTACAAAGTAATTCAATAGTAAGCGATCGCTCATAGGCTGAAATGCCGGTTTTAGCAGCTTTAGCATCAATAGAGATTGTAAAGGCGGTTTCATGTTTAGAATCGTTATGGCTAACCATGGGCTTAAGATCAAATTGGTGCGCGATTTTTTGGGTGAGCGCAACACAGATAAGCCCGCGTGCATACTTAGCCATGAAATTAATTTTCTCAGGGGTGCTAAAAATCCCGGCTAGTACCAAATCCCCCTCGTTTTCGCGATCCTCATCATCCATTAAAATTAATAATTCGCCATTTTTCAGAGCTTCCAAAGCCTCTTTTAATCTTTTTGCACTATCCATCACTCTCCTTTTAAAGCGCCCATTCTACTCCAAACTTGCTAAGGATTAAAATTTTTTAGACTAACAGAAGAGGGCTTAATCTTGTATACTTATATTTTTGGTGCTAGTAAGGAGTTGGCATGCGTTTTTTAGTTTTAGGGATTTTGTGGGCAAGCTTATGTTTGGGTGCAGAGATAAAAGTAGCGGTGGCGGCTAATCTTACACAGGCCATGCAGGCCATTAAAAGCGCTTTTTTAAAACAACACAGCGCTCAGGTGCTTTTAAGTTTTGGATCTTCTGGGCATTTTTTTAACCAAATTATGCAAGGCGCGCCCTTTGATCTGTTCATCAGTGCAGATAAACAACGGCCGCTAAGATTACAACAAGAAAAATACACGCCCTACCCTGTTAAAGTGTATGCTAGGGGGGTTTTAGTACTTTGGAGCAAACAAGAAAAAATCCATTCTTTAGAAGCTCTGCAAGGTTCTTTTAACCATTTAGCCATTGCTAATCCTAATTTAGCCCCTTATGGGCGCGCAAGTATGGAGGTCTTGCAGAAGTTAGGGCTAGTAGATGCTCTAGAACTTAAGATCGTGCAGGCTGGTTCTATTTCTCAAGCAAACCAATATGTACAAAGCGGGGCGGCTTCTCTTGGTTTTAGCGCTCTCTCATTAATGCGTAAAGATAGCCATTATTTTATTGTGCCTAAGGAGTATTATAGCCCTATTGAACAGGCAATGGTGCTAACCAAAAAAGGCGGAGAAAATCCCCTTGCTAGAGCTCTAGAGGATTTTATTTTAAGCAAAGAGGGGCAGAAAATCTTAAAAAAATACGGCTATTTGGTAGAAGAACTTGGAGAGTGAATTTTTAAATACCCTTTTTCTTACCTTTAAACTTGCCACCCTTACAACTCTTGTTTTACTCCCCATAGGGCTTGCTTTAGGGGCTTATTTAGCTAATCAAAGGGGTTTATTTAAAATTTTTATAGAGACGCTAACTTGGATGCCTCTAGTTTTACCCCCCACCGTGCTAGGTTTTTATCTGTTGATTCTTTTTGCGCCAAGCAGTGTTTTAGGGGCGTTTTTAGAAAAATATTTACATTTAAAGTTGGTTTTTAGTTTTAGTGGATTGGTGTTTGGCAGTGTGATTTTTTCTTTGCCCTTCATGGTTAATCCCATCCAAAACGCGCTTACAAATCTATCTCCCTCGCTTAAAGAAGCTAGCTACACTTTAGGCAAGGGCAAATTTTATACCTTCTTTTGCGTGCTTTTACCCAATATCAAACCCGCGCTTTTAATAGGCTGCATCACCACCTTTGCCCACACTATCGGAGAGTTTGGGGTGGTGATGATGGTAGGGGGGGATATTGAAGGGCAAACCCGCGTGGCTAGTATTGCCATTTTTATACAAGCAGAGGCAAATAACTTACAAATTGCCCACCGCTATGCTGCAATTTTAAGTGGGGTTAGTTTCTTGCTTCTCTTTATCATGCTATTTAGGCGCCGTGTAGGTCTGTCTACAATTTAGAGTTTTTGTGTTAAAATGCGGGCTAAATCATTAAAAGGTTGCGTGATGATACAAAAAGCGCGTGTGAAGTCTGTTAGGGGTTTTTTGAAAAAAAATACCCCCTTGTGCCTTTGTGTTGGATTGGCTTTGATTGGGTCTGGATGTGGTTGGTTTAGAAAACCCAGTGTTACACAGCTCATCCCACCCTCAGCCACAGGTCTTCAAGCCCCTATCTATCCTCCTACTACTTTTAACAATGGGCGTAGCCGCTCCATGCCTGTTTTCCCTAAATCTCCACAGATTGAAACGCGTTTTGATAATTCTTCTCAAAATGTAACTCCCCCCACCGCTGGGACAAATGCGATCATTCCAAATACCCCCATTCTAACCCCTACTAATGTCATTGAGTTAAGCGCTGTGGGAATGGGTGTAGCCCCTGAATCAACCATTTCGCCTTCTCAGGCTTTGGCTTTAGCTAAACGAGCGGCCATTGTTGATGGTTACCGCCAACTAGGCGAAAAAATGTATGGGATTAGAGTCAATGCTACTGATACGGTTAAAGACATGATCTTACAAAACTCTGTGATCAAAACTAAGGTTAATGCGTTAATCCGCAACGCCGAGATTACAGAAACGATCTATAAAGACGGTTTATGCCAAGTGAGTATGGAGCTTAAACTTGATGGGCGTATTTGGTATAATGTCTTTAACAATATCCGCGGATAATTAGGCGTTTGTGTGGTAAGAAGGTTTTTAGCGCTTATCCTTTTTGGGTTGCTAGTCAGTGCCTGCCACCACCAAGTTAAGCCTAAAAAGCCTCATAGAGTCCATAAACCTAAAACCCATAAACCTCACAAGCCTAAAAAACCTAAAAAACCTCATAAAAAAGCTTTTATTAAAAAGAGCGCAGCAGAGCGCAAAGCAGAGCAACAAGCCCAAATTAAAAAGGAGTTGGCTAAGTTTAAACTCATTTATATTTATACCCCCGTGTTTCGCTTTTATGATTATGGAACCATTGGGCGCAATAAGGAGGGGGATTTAGAATTGGTGCTTTATAAGCTAAGCAAACACTTTGGAGATATCGTTATTAAGAAAAACTACATTTGTTTTTCGGGTACTTGTAGTGCTAAATGGGTTGCGGCTAGGGATATGTTTGGTGAGGTGAGTTATGGTGATCTCTTTGATGATATTGTACTTGGGCGGGATATTTTTCAAGGCATTGGTAAACAAATCCAGCCTAATGGGGTGTTGTTACAGCGTTTTATAGAAAATGGACAAATGATTTATTATGAGCGCAGTCCTGAAAAAATCCTCTTCCAAAACATGACCACCGGTGTTGCGATTGTGATTCAACCTTATCATCCTCAGTGATTTTAGGGAGTTTTCTTGCATTTGCGTTTTTTATGCACTCTCTTACCAGTTTTTCTAGGCGCTAATGGTTTTCAGATCTCCCAGCAAAGCCTTAATGGTACGGCTTTAGATTCAGCTTATATTGCCGGAGCCAGAGGAGCAGATGCGAGTTATTATAACCCCGCTAACATGGGTTTTGAAAATGATTTAGGGGAAAATCGTAGCGAGTTTGAAATAACAAGCACGGTGATTAATATCCCCGCCTTTAAATTTATGGTACCTACAAGTAATCAAGGGCTTTATTCAGCAACAACGCTTAAAGTTAATAAATCCCAAGAAAATATGGAACAAATCGCACAGGATCTAGGGCTTGGCAATTTGGCTAATGCAATTTTACACCATCTGGTAAATCAAGGTGTAAAAGATGTTCAGCAACTCATTAACGATTTACAGAATATGACTAACCAGAAAGTGATCACAGTGGCCTCTTTGCCTAGTAATCAAGTGGTACCGGGCTGGACCGGTACAACTAATTTTGTCTTGCCTAAATTCTTTTATAAAAGCCGTACCCATAATGGTTTTACTTTTGGGGGGAGTTTTACCGCCCCCTCAGGTCTTGGCATGAAATGGCATGGACAGGGGGGGGAGTTTTTACGCGATGTGTTTATCATGATGGTCCAAGTAGCCCCTAGCATTAGTTATACCATTGGCCAACGCTTTTCTATTGGCCTTGCTGCTAGAGGGCTTTATGCCACCGGGAGTTTTAATAACACCGTTTATGTGCCCTTACATGGGGCTTCTGTGCTTAGCGGGAGTCAAATCATTGGTTTACCCAATGATGTTTTTAGTGGCCAAGTACCCTCTAGCATGCGTGAAAAACTAGCACAAATTGGCGATAAGGCTGCTGCTAATTGTACCCCCAATATGGATCAAAATGGCCCTGCGTGCATGCAATATTACAATCAGCTTAAAAATGTGATGCGCGATAGCGGGTTACAAGAAGCTATTTCAGATTTATACGGCACTTCTAAGGTGGTTCAATCTAGTAATGGGAGTTCTTGGGGCGGGGGGTATAAATTAGGGGCTAGTTTGCGCGTTTTTGATCATGGCATGTTTTCGGTGGTCTATAATAGCAGTGTTACTTTTAATATGCATGGCAATCTCACCGCTTTAACCCAGCTAGGCCCCAGTTTAGGCAATGTGCTAACTAAGGGGAGTTTAAATATCAATGTTTCTTTGCCTGAAATCCTTAATGTAGCCTATGCCCATGAGTTTTTCAAACACCATTTGCGTATTGAGGGGGTGTATGAACGCACTTTTTGGAGTCAGGGCAATAAATTTTTAGTAACCCCAGATTTTGCTAATGCGAGCTATCAGGGTGTGGGGGGCACGGTGCAATATCTAAGTTCTGAGACTCTTAAAAAAATGGTAGGACTTGCAGATTTTAGCGGGGTGATGAATATGGGAGCAGGTTGGAGAGATACTAATACTTTTAGACTTGGTGCAACTTACATGAGCCGTAGTTTACGCCTCATGGGAGCTCTTGCCTACGATCAAGCCCCTAGCCCTCAAGATGCAATTGGCATTCCTGATTCTAATGGTTATGCAATCGCCTTTGGTGCTAAGTATAATTTTAGAGGCTTTGATATTGGTTGGGGCGGTACTTTTATCTTTAAAAGTAACCGCAATAGTTATTACCAATCTAGTAATTTAGGGCAGTTGCGTATCTTTTCTGCCTCTTTGGGTTACCGCTGGTAGCCTTTGATTTGCTAAACTCTATAAAATTTAAAAGGAAAACCATGCCTGTTTCTAGTCTTTATGTGAAAAACCGTATCCGCGGAAAAATCTCTTTACATGAGAGAGGAGAGGGTAAATACCGTGTACATTTTGGAGCTAAGGATGTGGTGGTGCAAGCTAAATGTCTTTCTACTGAAGTAGAGGACTACCAAGAAGATGATGAGATCACCATTGTTCTTAAAGTATTAGAGGTGCTTATCCCCAATTTTACACAACAACTCAAACTAGACCCCATGGCCTTTACAGGACGGATTTTAAGCATTAAGCCCGATCCTAAAGAATCCCAAATGAGGCGTGTTGAAGTCAGTTTACATGATTGTAGTGTGGATTTTGTTCTAGATCAAGGTTCTGTTGAGCTTTACCATTTAGCCGATGGCAAAGAATTAGTACTTTTTTGTAAGCCTGAGCACACCACTTTTTATTAAGAGGCTTGGAGGCTTATTCTAAGATCAATGAAAACACCCTAGCAAGCCTTATCTAAGGCGATCTTTTATTATTTTTTGGTTATGATTCTGGCTTGTAAAATGCAATGGGAGTGAAATATGCAAGTTCCCTATAAGGGCAAGCGTAGCGCAGTGGTTTGGGCTTTGTGGATTTTAGGGGGCGTGCTGTTTATTTTATTGGGCTTAGAAACTATGTGTGTTAAAGAAAACCATATTTTTATACAAAATTTAGATGTTTTCTTTATCTCTTTAATTCGCTCTAACCCTTCCCCTACAGAAAGCCATCTTTGGTTATCCATTGTGCAAGCTAGTACTTGGTTTGCACAGTCTAGGCTTACTATTCCTCTAGCTTTTTTAATCGCGCTTTATTGGGTGTTTTTAAAGCGTTATGCTTTGGGGATTTGGTTTTTTAGTACCGTGCTAATTGGCGAAATTGCACTTAAGATTTTTAAGAATGTGATGCAAAGACCACGCCCCCCCACTAACGGTGTTTTAGCCTTTGCTCATGGTTTTAGTTATCCTAGCGGGCATGCGCTGGCGGCTAGTTTATTTTATGGTTTGCTCTTGTTTCTTATATGTTTGGGGCATTTAAGCAAAAGTGTTAAGGGGATACTGTGTTGTGTCTTATTGCTATGGATTTTATTTATGATGTATGATAGGGTTTATTTAGGCGTGCATTACCCCACTGATGTGTTAGGAGGCTTTTTTATGGGTATCGCGTGGGTGTCTTGTTCTATGGGCTTTTATCTTGGATTTTTAAAACGGCACTAATTTTTAGCTCTTTAGGATAGTTTGTGGATTTTAAGAGTCTACTACAGCAGGTTATCAGCTTTTTTTCAAAACTTAATAGAGCACAAAAGATCACAATCGTTACAGCTGTAACGCTCATTGTAGCCTTTTTGGTGTTTCTACTTATTTACCCCACCCATGATAAGGGTGATTTAAGCGGCTATGGAGTCTTGTTTGAGGGCATGGATAATAGCGATAATGCTTTAATCCTCCAACATCTCCAACAAAAGCACATTCCCTATAAAATCCCCAAAGAAGACACGATTTTAATCCCCAGAGATCGCATCTATGAAGAGCGCATTTCTTTAGCTTCACAGGGCATTCCAAAAACTAGCAAGGTGGGTTATGAAATCTTTGATATTAAAGATTTTGGGGCAACAGATTTTGATCAAAATATCAAATATATCCGCGCCATTGAAGGAGAACTTAGCCGTACAATTGAAAGCCTCAATCCGATAGAAAAGGCTAATGTTCACATTGCTATCCCTAAAGATAGTGTTTTTGTAAGCCATGAGATTCCGCCTACTGCCTCTGTTATGCTTAAAATTAAACCCAACATGCGCCTTTTACCAAGGCAAATCATCGGGATTAAAAACCTCATCGCCGCCTCTGTGCCTAAACTTACGGTAGAGAATGTTAAATTAGTTAATGAAAATGGCGAGCCTTTGGGAGAAAACGATCAGTTAGATACTACCCGCGAATTAGCCCAAGCCCAGTTGCGCTACAAACAAAACTTTGAAAATATGCTAGAGAGTAAGATCGCTAATATCTTAGCGCCCATTGTAGGCGGAAGAGATAAGGTTGTAGCGCGGGTGAATGCCGAATTTGATTTTAGCCAAAAAAAGAGCACTAAAGAAACTTTTGATCCGAATAATGTTGTGCGCAGCGAGCAGACAATGGAGGAAAAGAAAGAAGGTTTGCCTAAAAAGCAAGTAGGGGGAGTGCCGGGTGTGGTGAGTAATATTGGGCCTGTGCAGGGGATAGCCAATGATCAACTTAAGGAAAAATATGAAAAATCTACCAACACCACTAATTATGAAGTGGGTAAAATGGTTAGTGAAATTAAGGGTGAGTTTGGGGTACTCACGCGCCTTAATGCAGCCGTTGTAGTAGATGGTAAATACCAAAAGGTTAATAAAAATGGGACGGAGAGCATGGAGTATGTGGCGCTTTCTGCTGCTGAAATGGATCAAATCAACGCGCTAGTTAAACAAGCCATTGGCTATAACCAGAATCGAGGCGATGCGGTTACAGTGAGCAATTTTGAGTTTAACGCTAAATCTACAAAATATGTACCCATGAGTGCGTATGAAAGAGTGGTGGCCACTACAGAAAAGGTATTAGGTCCTTTTTCCTCTCTCTTTAAATATATCATTGTTGGGCTAGTGCTTTATGTCTTTTATAAAAAGATCATTACACCCTTCAGCCAGCGCATGCTAGAAATCCAACCCGATGAGGAGGAACAAGTACAATCTCTCTTTGCGACTGAAGAAGAAGACGATGAGGAGGTAGATAAATTTGGTGAAATGCGTAAAAAAGTAGAAGATCAACTTGGTTTGAGTGCAAGCTTTGATGAGGAGGATGTGAAGTATGATATTATGCTAGAGCGGGTACGCCATTCTTTAAAAGAAAAACCCGAAGAGATCGCCTCTATGTTTAAATTGCTGATTAAAGATGAGGTTGCTATTACTAATACGAAGGAAAAATGATGGCTAAACTAACTCCTAGACAGAAATCACAATTAGACGAATTTACCATGTCTGAAAAGATCGCTATTTTACTCATTCAGGTGGGCGAGGAAGCAACGGCGGGGATTTTACGCCATTTAGATGTGGATTCAATTACTGAAATTAGTAAGCAAATTGTCCAACTTAACGGCACAGATAAGGCCATCGGCGCGGCGGTTTTAGAAGAATTCTTTGCGATTTTACAATCCAACCAATACATCAACACCGGTGGGATTGAGTATGCTAGAGAACTTTTAATTAAGGCCTTAGGCCCTGAGCAGGCTAAAATCATTTTAGAAAAACTTAGCCGTAGTTTACAAACCCAAAAGAATTTTTCGTATCTAGGGCGTATCAAACCCCAACAACTAGCCGACTTTATCATTAACGAACACCCCCAAACTATCGCGCTCATCTTAGCCCATATGGAATCACCTAATGCTGCTGAAACTTTAAGTTTCTTCCCAGATGACATGAAAGCTGAGGTGAGTATTAGAATGGCGAGTTTAGGCGATATTTCGCCTCAGGTAGTTAAGCGGGTTTCAACCGTGCTAGAAAATAAACTAGAGGCACTCACTAGCTATAAAGTAGAAGTAGGGGGCTTGCGTGCGGTGGCTGAAATCTTTAACCGCTTAGGCCAAAAGGCGGCTAAAACCACCCTTGCGCGTATTGAAAATATTGATGCTAAATTAGCCAATGATATTAAAGAGATGATGTTTACCTTTGAGGATATTAGTAGCCTAGATAACTTTGCGATCCGTGAAATCCTCAAAGTGGCGGATAAAAAAGATCTCACCTTAGCCCTTAAAACTTCTACTGAAGAGTTAAAAACTAAGTTTTTAAGCAACATGAGTAGCCGCGCTAGCGATCAATTTATTGAGGAAATGGCGTATTTGGGAGCGGTTAAAATTAAAGATGTTGAATCTGCGCAACGAAAAATTATTGAGATTGTCCAGTCTCTAGCCGAAAAAGGCGTGATCCAAATGGGTGGCGAGGAAGATATTGTTGAATAACTTAGGTGATGAAAATTTAATCCCTAAGGAGGACCTTGAAAAACATAGCATTAGAAAATACACCTTTAAATCCCTAGCCGATCTGAGTACTGAAACACCGGAAGAAAAAAAGCAAAAGAGAGAAAATAAACAAGAAGAGTTACAAGAAGAATCAGATGAAGGGCCGGTTGTACGCTCTATCCAGCAAGAAAACGATCTCATTGAATGTTTGCTTAAAAAAACAGATGAACTTTCTAGCCATTTAGCTAAGCTACAAATGCAATTTGAAAAAACCCAAGAGGAAAACCAACAGCTTATCCAGCAAACCAGAGAAGATAGCTATAAAATTGGTTTTAAAGAGGGTGAGGAAAAGGCTAAGAATGATTTAAACGCTAGCATTGATGAGGAAAAAAAGCATCTTTTACAATCTATTACTACTATTGATCAAACCATGCAGCAATCACAAGGCCATTTAGAAACTTTAGAGAAAGAATTAAGCGCAATCGCTGTTGAAATTGCTAAAGAAGTGATTGTTAAAGAAGTGGAGCAAAAAAGCCAAGAGGTGGCCTTAGCCTTAGCTAAGGAATTACTCAAAAATATCATGGATGCAACAGATATTTGCATGAAAGTTAACACCCTAGATTATCCTTTTCTCTTACAAAACCTTAAAGACTTACCCAAGATCAAACTTGAGCCTAGCGATGCCATTGCTAAGGGCGGGGTGCTTATTAGCAGTTCTCAGGGTAATATTGATGGGAATTTAATGGCGCGTTATAAAAACCTTAAAGAGAGCGTGCTGGATAATTTAAAGGTCTAATATGGCAGAGTTAGAAGTCTTTCAAAAGGATATAGCAGATTTAGAGCGGGTTTGTGCGCTAATTAGAGAGCGGATTTTAGAGGTGGTGAGTGCTAATGGCGGGCATTTAAGTTCTTCTTTGGGCGCTATTGAGCTTATTGTGGGGTTACATAGCGTTTTTGATAAAAATAAACACCCCTTTATTTTTGATACTAGCCACCAAGCCTACGCGCATAAACTTTTAACAGGGCGTTTTGAAAGTTTTAGTACTCTGCGCCAAATTGGAGGGTTAAGCGGGTTTGTTCGGCCTAGTGAATCGCCCTATGATTATTGTATTGCTGGGCATAGCTCGACGGGGATCTCTTTGGGTGTAGGGGTGGCTAAGGCCTATGCACTTAAAGGGATTACTTCTGTGCCTGTGGTGATGGTAGGGGATGGGAGTTTAAGCGCCGGGCTAGCCTATGAAGCTTTAGATGAATTAGGCGATCGCAAATACCCACTTGTGATTATACTTAATGATAATGAGATGAGTATTGCCAAACCCATAGGCGCGATTAGTAATGCCCTCTCTCAGTTAATGGCACGCCCCCTTTATCAGTCTTTTCGCGATAAGATCAAGGCTATTTTAAAATCCATGCCAGATAGTGTGAGTTATTTGGCTAATCGCTTTGAAGAATCGCTTAAACTCATCACTCCCGGGATTTTATTTGAAGAGTTAGGCATTAATTATATGGGCCCTCTTGATGGGCATGATTTAGAGGCCATTATTCAAGCGCTTAAATTGGCTAAAGAAACCAAAGTTCCTTTAATTATCCATGCCCAAACCACAAAGGGTAAGGGCTATGAAATTGCTGAGGGCAAATACGAAAAATGGCACGGGGTGGGGCCTTTTGATTTAAAAACAGGGCAGAGTTTAAAAAGCGCGCCTAAGGTGATGAGCCCTACAGAGGTATATTCTCAAACCCTTTTAGAATTAAGCGCTCAAGATGAAAAAATCGTAGGCGTTACAGCAGCTATGCCGGGGGGCACGGGCTTGGGTAAACTTATAGATGCCTATCCTACGCGTTTTTGGGATGTAGCCATTGCTGAACAACATGCTGTAACTTCTATGG
Source organism: Helicobacter suis (assembly GCF_902196135.1). Lineage (GTDB taxonomy): Bacteria > Campylobacterota > Campylobacteria > Campylobacterales > Helicobacteraceae > Helicobacter > Helicobacter suis_A. Next base: position 24,723 of record NZ_CABIKE010000008.1, read on the forward strand.
CAGCTCTAGCTAAAGAGGGTTTTAAACCTTTTGTCAGCATTTATTCTACTTTTTTACAACGCGCCTTTGATCAGATTGTACATGATGTGGGGATTATGTCCTTGCCTGTTAAGTTTGCCATTGATCGGGCTGGTATTGTAGGCGAAGATGGCGAAACCCATCAGGGTTTATTAGACCTTGCCTATTTGCGCCCCATTCCTAGCATGACTTTATTAGCCCCTAGAGATAATGCTACTCTCAAACAAGCTATTATTTTTGCTAAAGATCACCAAAGTGGCCCCTGTGCTTTTAGATACCCAAGAGGATCGTTTTTATTGCCAGAAGGTATCTTTGAGGCTAGGCCCTTTGTGTATGGAGAGTGTGAGTTGCTTTTAAGTAAGGGGGATATTTTATTTGTGGGCTATGGGAATGGAGTAGGGCGGGCTTATCAGACTTTAAAATTGCTAGAGAGTGAGGGGCTTAAAATTGCGCTTTTAGATCTGCGTTTTTTAAAACCACTAGATAGCGCGCTGAAAGAAATTTTACCCCGTTATACACAAATCTATGTTTTTAGCGATGCGTATTTAATAGGCGGTGTGGCAAGTGCGCTTTTAGAATTTATGGCAGATAGCCCGGTTGCGCTTACAAGCTTTGAACTGGGTAATTTTTATATTTCCCATGGCAACACAAAATTAATAGAACAATCTTTACAAATTGATCCAACTAGTCTAGCAAAACGGGTTTTAGAGAAAAATACGCATTAAAACTTTGTAGTACACTTATTGATAAAGAGTGAGATTTCTGTCAAAAGCCATAAAAATTGATATTTGTTTAGAAAAACACACCGTATCTCATACACCAATGCATGTAGAAAGCATGCTAGAATGCGCCGCGATCATTAAACTTTAGTTGTACCTAGAGTTTCTAACTTTGATAGAGTGTGTAATTAAAGAATAGAGGTAATATGCGGCATTATATGAGAATTATCGCGCTTTTGGCTTGTTCGAGTTTTTGTCTTGGGGTAGCAGAGTTTATCGTTTCTGGGATTTTAACACGCCTAAGTGTGTATTATGGTGTGTCTAATAGTGAGGCAGGAAATCTAGCCACCTTTTATGCCTGTGGTGTGGTGGTGGGTGCGCCCATTGTTAGCGTGCTTATTTCCTCATGGAATTATAGAAACCAGCTTGTATTTACCCTTTCTGTATTTTGTCTTTCAAATGCGGCTGTATTTTTGAGTAATACCCTCTGGGTAGCGCTTGCTGCGCGTTTTATTAGTGGCCTTATGCATGGCTTATTCTTTGTCATCGCCACAATCATTAGCATTAAAGTTGCGCCCAAATCAAAAACAAGCATGGCATTAAGTCTTATGGCAAGTGGACTTACTATTGCCCTTGTAACAGGTGTACCTATTGGTATTCTTTTATCCAAAAACTACGGGCTTTTATCCCCCTTTCTCTTGATTGCCTGTTTGAGTTTTTTAGTAGCGCTCCTTGCATTTTTTGTCATGCCAAAACTTAGCAGCAAACAGGCAAATTTTAAAAACTTAGGCATTGCCTTTAAATATATCCATGTCTGTCAAGGTTTTGTAGTAACCGCGCTCTCATGTGGTTCTATGTTTGTTGTTTATATTTATTTGCGTATCTTATTAGAACAGCATGATTTTGATCCAGATAGCATTGCTAATATTTATCTAGGCTTTGGAATAGCTGCCATTTTTGGGAATTTATTTGGAGGCAGGCTTACAGACTCAAAAGGTTCTTTTTCGGCGTTGCGCTTTTTATTAACCGTGCAGATGTTTTGTTTATGCGCCATGAGTTTTACCCATAGCTTTTCAAAGGGTGTATTAATCGCAAATATCATGGCCTTTGGATTCTTTGGCTGTGCTCTGATTGCGCCGCTTAAAATGTTAAGTAGCTATCTAGCGCGCACCTTTACGCCAGATACAAAAAATGACACTATCGCATTAAATGAAAGTTCTTTTAATGTAGGAATCACCTTTGCCTCTCTTGTAGGGGGGCTTGTAGCGCGTTACTTGTATGCAGAACTTAATGGTATCTTTGCTGGTTTATTCGCACTTGGAGCCCTCATCACTCTTTTATATGGCATTAAAAAAGTTTATTTTCGCCAAAAGTAGTTATACTCATCAAAAAACACAATCAGGATTAACATGTTACAAACCACTAATTTAGGCATGCGCTATGCCACTAAAAAGCTCTTTGAAAATGTCAATCTCAAGTTAGACGCGCACAAACGCTATGGACTCATTGGGGCTAATGGAGCGGGCAAGAGTACTTTTTTAAAGATTTTAGCCGGAGAAATTGAGCCAAGCAGTGGAGAGGTTGTGATAGATGCTGGGCTTAAAAGTGGGGTTTTAGGCCAAGATCAATACGCCTTTGAAAATTTTAGCCTTAAAGATGCAGTGCTACTTGGCAATAAAACCCTCTATGAAGCCCTAAAAGAAAAGGAGTATTTGTACAATAGCGCAGATTTAAACGATCCTGTAATCAACGAGCGCCTTGCCGCACTAGAGATGATCTGTGTGCAGGAGGACCCGCTATATGAGTGCGAGGTGGTGGTAGAAAAGATTTTAGAGGATTTAGGCATTCCTGCTAGCCGCCATAGCGATCTTATGCAAAGTTTGCCAAGTAGTGATAAATTTAAAATCTTACTTGCTCAAGTGCTTTTTCCTAAACCTGATATTTTACTCTTAGATGAACCCACTAACAACCTAGATTTAAACGCCATTGCTTGGTTAGAGGAAAATTTAAAGCGCCATGAGGGCACGATGGTTCTTATCAGCCACGATCGCCACTTTCTTAACGCCGTTTGCACCCACATTTTAGACTTGGATTTTAATACACTTAGGGAGTTTAGTGGCAATTATGATGATTGGTACATCGCCTCTACTTTAATTGCCAAACAAAAAGAAGCCGAGCGCAATAAAAAACTCAAGGAAAAAGAGGAACTGGAGCGCTTTATCGCGCGTTTTTCAGCCAATGCTAGCAAAGCCAGACAAGCCACTAGCCGCCAAAAGCAATTAGAAAAATTAGACATTGAGAGTATCCAAGTTTCTAGTAGGCGCGATCCTAGCATCGTGTTTAAACCCAGTCGGCTCATTGGCAACGAGGCGCTAGAGTGCACACAGATTTGTAAAAAATATGGGGATTTGGTGGTGCTTGAAAAGGTGAGCCTAAAAATCGCCCCGCAGGATAAAATCGCACTCATTGGCCCCAATGGGGTAGGTAAAAGTACGCTGTGTAAAATTTTAATCGGGGACTTAGCCCCAGATAGTGGAGAAGTTACATGGGGAGCGACGGTGCAAAAGGGGTATTTTCCCCAAGATGTGGGCGAAAGCATCTTTGGGGAGGAGAGTTTGTACCAGTGGTTGTTTAATTTTAATAAAAAGATAGAAAGTGCGGAGGTGCGCAATGCTTTAGGAAGAATGCTTTTTAGCGGAGCAGAGCAGGAAAAGAGTGTAAGCGCACTAAGTGGAGGCGAGAAACACCGCATGGTTTTAAGTAAACTGATGTTAGAGAGGGGGAATTTTTTAATTTTAGATGAGCCTACTAATCATTTAGACCTTGAGGCTATCATCGCGCTAGGCGAGGCGCTTTATAAATTTGAGGGGGCTGTTATTTGTGTAAGCCATGACCGCGAGCTTATTAGCGCCTATGCTAACCGCATTATTGAACTTATGCCCGGTAAAAAGGGCGCAAAAGTGATTGATTTTAAGGGCAGTTATGAGGAGTATATAGCTAGTCAGGGGATTTGAAACTTTTTAGTGTCCGGGCTTGTTTCATATTTTTTCCTGTGTTCTAAGTGTTCTAATTTTAAGGTGGACGATGCATAAGGTGGGTTTTGCTAGGGATTTTAGAGATTTCTTGGAAAATCTGAAGTGGTAAATTTGCCAACCCGATCACCAGTGGAAGATCAAAGGATTTATTGATAATGAAAAGCAGTTGTTTTCGATCTCTAATGATACAAAAGTGGTTTCCAAAATTTTGGAGATTCACATGTTTCCCTATATTTTAGAGTTTGCTAAGAATTATGGCTTTGAAGTTATTTTACCAAGCCATCAAAATTACTACCCGGATTTGTCATTTGTATCTAAGATAAATCCAGAGATCAAATACGCTATTGACTTGAAAACAACCTATCGCAATGAGAAAAACCCCAATTTTTGTAATGGTTTCACCCTAGGCTCCCATGGGGAATATTTTAGGAATAGGGAATCTTGTAAAAACATCCAATTTCCTTATAAAAGTTATAGTGGGCATTTTTGTTTGGGAATTATTTACGACCGCGTAAAAATTAATGAACTAGAGCGTTATAGTCTGCAAGATTTGCAACATATCCCCTCAGTGATTAAAAATTTCACATTATTTTTTGCAGAAAAATACAAGATAGCAAGCGACACAAGTGGGAGTGGGAATACAGCCAATATTGGGAGTATTAAAGTTATTGAGAACATTTTGCACGAAGGGGGGATATTTGCAGAATGGGGGGAGGAGATTTTTGATGATTATTGGATGAACTATGGACGCATCACTATAACAGACTCTAGAGGGAATCTAAAACCAATTCGTAGCCTTGAAGAATATCTACAATATCGCGGTCTTAAGCCATGCTAAGATCTCCACAAAAGATAAGAGTTCCCCCTCTAAAGATTCAAGGTATTAAGTCCAAGATTGTCCCCTATATCAAAGAGCTATTTAGAGCTTGGGATATGTCAGGGATTTATTACGAACCTTTCATGGGAAGTGGTGTGGTTGGGTTTAATTTATCCCCTAAAATAGCAATTTTTAGCGACAGCAACCCACATATTATTAATTTTTACAATGCCATTAAAAGAGGTGACCTTACTAAAGATTCAGCGCGTGCATTTTTGATTCAAGAAGGTAAAAATTTGGAAAAAGAGGGGCAAGAATATTACTTAAAAGTGAGACAGAGATTTAACAAAGGCCAGAATTCCCATGATTTTTTGTTTCTAAACCGCAGCTGTTTTAATGGATTGATGCGTTTTAATTCTAAAGGGGGCTTCAATGTCCCCTATTGTAAAAAAGATCACCGTTTTACTCCTGCTTACATCACAAAAATCACCAACCAAATTGAATGGGTTAGTAGGTGCATTGCACAAAATGACTACACATTCCTCTGTTGTGATTTTACACAGATTTTTAAAAAGGCGCGAGGTGGTGACTTTATCTATTGCGATCCCCCCTATATTGGCAGACATACAGACTATTTTAGCTCATGGAGTCATGCACACGAGGAAAAACTCCATGATTTACTTAAACATACACAGGCTAGTTTTCTGCTTTCCACTTGGCATAGCAACGCGTACAGACAGAATCCATATACCCACCACTATCAGGAATACCAAATTAAACTCCTTGATCATTTCTATTACTTAGGGGGTAGAGAGGAAAACCGTAGCGCCATTAAAGAGGCCTTGATACAAAGCAAGAACTTCTGATGCGACTTGATTAACTTATTTAAGTATAAACCGCCGTTTGCCAACTTATAATTAACTAAGAAAACACCTTTATTAAATGAACTAAGATAAGCGCACACAGCCCCCCACAAATCCCGGCTAAAGCATCATCGCCCACTACCCCTAACCCGCCTTTCACATCGCGATCAATTTTACCAATGAGTGAGGGTTTATAAATATCAAAGACTCTAAAGAAAATAAAGCTTAAAAGCACGGGCAAAAACCCCCACCCGGCAATAGCCATAGCCATCCACATGCCCACTAGTTCATCAATGACAATATATTTTTCATCATGGGTTTGGGTTTGTTCCTCATAAATGTCAATTTGCTTAATGGCAATGAGCCCTATTAAGATTGCGCATAAAAAAAGCGTGTTGGCTGAGGCATACAAAAGAGGCAAACCTAGAAAAAGAGCGACCACACTTCCAGCTGTACCCGGACCCTTTGGGAATTTTCCCGAATAAAAGAGGGTTAAAAAACAGATGCGGTTAAAAAAAGACATCTTACTTTCCTTAGTTTTTCAATATTGTAGCGCATAGATATAAATTAGGAACTTTTATCCGCGCGCATAAGGATTTTATGCTACAATTCCCCCTTAAATTACCTGCAACCCAAACTCAAGGACAAAAATGCCAGCACGGACACAACTGGGGGGGGGGGGGTGAGATCTAAACCTGCTGCCTTCTTTAGAGAAAAGATAGGCATGCTAAGCCTTACTTTCCTCAAAACCTATCCCAATCAAATTAAGTAGCATAGAAAAGGAAAAAGCATGCCATTTTTTAGTAGAAAAGAAAACGAAAGTGCCCACCTACAAACCATTACTAAACTCACAGAGCAAAACCAATATTTAAATGCTATTAACAACGCTCTTAATCGCTCTATGGTTTTCATTGAATTTGACACTGAGGGCAAAGTGATTACGGCTAATGAGAACTTTTTAAACGCGATGGGCTATAGCTTAGAGGAAATTAAGGGTAAGCACCATTCAATGTTTTATGATCCTAAAATGGTGGCTTTACCTGATTATCAAGAAACTTGGGCACAGCTCAGATCAGGGCAATTTAAACATGAAACCTCCAAATGTATAGGTAAAGGTGGAAGAGAGGTGTTTTTAGAAGCCACCTATAACCCCGTTTTAGACGCTAATGGCAAGGTACTTAAAATTCTTAAAATTGCTACAGATGTTACCGCTAAAGTTGTAGAGTATCGCGATTTACAGGCAATCCATAACGCGTGCTTAGCTTCTATGGCTTTGATTGAGTTTGATATGGAGGGCAATATCATAACGGCTAATGAGAATTTTTTAAAACGAATGGAGTATAGCCTTTCTGAACTTCAGGGCAAACACCACTCCATTTTATGCGATCCTGAATTTGTAAAAACCCAAGAATACAGAAATTTTTGGAATCGTTTAAAATCCGGGCAATTTACACGAGGCACATTTAAGCGTCTTACTAAATCGGGTAAAGTTGTGTATTTAGAAGCTAGCTATAACCCGGTGTTTAATAGAAATGGAGAAATTTATAAATTTATTAAGTTTGCTTGGGATGTTACAGATAGAGAAGAGAAAGCCCACATGGTTATTGATCTGATTAGAGAAAACCAGCAATTAACCGACCATGGAAATGAAATGATTGAAAAAACGACTTCTAATATCCAAAATGTCGCTAATACCATGAAAAACAATAGCGATTTAGTCAACACCCTTAGCGCCCAGTCTGACTCCATTTCTACAATCACGCAAACGATTAAAGATGTCGCTGATCAAACAAACTTATTAGCCCTCAATGCTGCAATAGAAGCCGCGCGCGCGGGCGAACATGGAAGAGGCTTTGCGGTGGTAGCTGATGAGGTGAGAAAACTTGCCGAGCGCACGGGAAAATCTGTAACTGAAATTTCTGCTATCATTGGCCAAATCCGCGAGATCACCTCCCAAGTGGTAACTGATATTACCGCTGGTACGCAAGAATCCCAAAAGACTGTGGATCTCTCCTATGAGACTAAAAATTTAATGGAGAAAATCAAGGCAGCTAGCGATCGAGTCGCGCAAAGAATGGGGGTTTAATCCTAATCTTTTCCTCTATCTTTTTTAAGCAATAACCACACAAGCACGGCCACCGGGTTTTAAAATCTCTCTGTTAAAGAGTTTGTGTAAAAGGGAGCTTTAAGGTTGTGGGTGAAAAACTAAAGTATTGGGCATGACTGCAATAAATAGATGAGCCACTTTTGGCTTGCTTGCCATGATCCCTGTTAAAAGCGCCATGATAAAATTGTCTACTTTTGAGCGTGAAATATTTAAGCGATCTTTTAAATACACTAGCTGGGGTAGGGTTTTACTTGAAAAAGCATTTTAATATTAGGGTCTACTTGATGGATGCTAGGTGGGCAAAACGTACTATTTAACTCTTTTAATCTTTTCAAAACATTGCGTGGTTTTGGCAAATCACTCTTGGCTTTACTCAAACAAAAAGCTAGGGGGCTTAGATCGTTGCCCACACCAACACGCCCTAGCGAGCAGCCTTCTAAAACACTTGTGCCACGCCCACAGAATAGATCTAAACAATATCCCCGGGTCTTGTATACTTTTCTATAAAATAGTGTGGCAACTAGGGGCAAACTAGCTAAATAAGAAGTCTAGAGTGGATTTTAGAAAATTTCTTATAAGAGAGTTTATCAAAAATCAAAATTACCCTCTTGCCCTTTATTCATGCTTGTATACACACTTTGTACATAGGCTTTTCGATCCGGACAGTCCAAGAGCAAACTACACTGTAAACAAGATTTTTTGCCCTTTCTTTCCTGACAGGCTTGCACTTTTGATAAACAGGTTTCTAGCTTTGTTTCAAATGATTCTGCCATGTTGGTAACACCTGCATTTCTACTTTAGAACCTAAAAAACAAGGGCTTTTGGCATGCAACTCTTCTAAAGAGGTGTTTAAAAGTCTTGTATTCCCATCGCTACCCTCCCCGCCTGCATTTTCTACAATAAAAGCTAAAGGGTAAACTTCAAAGAGTTTACGCAACTTGCCTTGTGGCGCATCGTGAGTGGAGGGGTAGCAAAATATCCCCCCCTCCTTAGTTAAAAGGTGGTGGACATCAGCTACCATACTCCCACTATAGCGCAAGCGATACCCTTGTTTAAAAAAATGATCTAAAAATGCCTTGTATTCTTGAGTAAAATATTGCCAACTACCACCGGGCGCGATGTTTTTACCTTTTTCTTGGAGTTTTAGATCGCCTTTTTTAACCCAGATTTGCTGGTGTTCATCGTATAATTCGTGCTGTACTTGTTGATTCATAGAGATCACTAACTCTAATTTAGCCCCATAAAGAATATAAGCAGCCATTTGGACTTTTTGGCCTATTTGTGAGTCTTTAAAACCTAGAGGGGTGCGTGCATATATGCTAAAAATACTCCCCACCAAAAAATTAGCCCCCACCACACTAGAACCATCTAAAGGATCAAAGGCCACTAAAAACTCTCCTAAATCTTTATAGTGCGCCTCCTCTCTTTCCTCACTCATCACCCCCCCCACACTTTTTAAACCCATAAGAGTTTCAAAAATAAGCGTATCTAGCGCTAAATCTATGGCTAATTGTCTATCTGCTGTTGGGTTATACCCTTCTGTATAGCTAGTATCTCCCTTTTTGATAGCCTGATAAATCTTAGGGGCTAAAGAGCGCAGGGCTTGTAAAATCTCTGTTTGCATACAATGTCCTTTGGTTAAAATAAGGGTGCATCCATTGACTCAGGAATGGGCAAACCCATTAATTTAAGTACACTGGCTGCGACATTATTAAGCCCTCCATGTTTAACGCGCGTAACACCCTTGCCCATAACAAAACAATACACTTCATTGGTGCTATGATTGGTAAGCATTTGCCCCTCCTTGGTGTGCATTTGCTCACAATTACCGTGATCGCTAGTTAAAAGCATGGCATAATCTAATTTCTTAGCAAGTTGTATAACCTGTGCTAAGGCTTTATCTAGTGCCTCTATGGCTAAAACACTGGCCTTAAAATTGCCCGTATGCCCCACCATATCCCCATTGGCAAAATTAACAATGATTAAATCCTTACCCTCTTGCATGCTAGCACACACCGCATCAGCTACTTTAAAAGCACTCATTTCAGGGACTAGATCGTAGGTTTTAACCTTAGGGCTAGGGATTAAAATCCGCTCTTCATTTAAAAAGGGAGTTTCAATCCCTCCATTGATAAAAAAACTCACATGGGCATATTTTTCCGTCTCAGCGATATGTACTTGGCTAAGATTAGCGCTAGATACAACTTGGGCTAGAGTATTTTGAATATCTGGTTTAGAAAAAAGTACAGGGTAGGGAAAATCAGAACTATAAGCCGTCATGGTAGCGATGTAAAGTTTTGGCGCTTCTCTTACAGAATCTTTAAAGACTTCTAAATCCCCGCCTAAAACCTGAGTGAGCTCACGCATGCGATCGCTTCTAAAATTGATCATAATAACCCCGTCCCCATCAAACATGCCGCTGTATTCTTTAAAACTCACCGGTTTTATAAATTCATCGCTAATCCCTTGATAATACATCTCTTTGATGTAGCGCTCTGGAGTAAATTCTGTTTTATTGCCCGCATGGACAATACTCATATAAGCCTTGAAAATACGATCGTAGCGTTTATCGCGATCCATAGCAAAAAAGCGCCCTGAGAGGGTGGCAATCTTAATATTCTCATTACAAATGGAGAGAATCATGTTTAAGTACTCTAGCGCGCTTTGTGGCAGTACATCACGCCCATCGCTGATGAGATGCAAATATACTTTTTTATCCAATCTTTCTAAGAGTAAAGCCATGCTCATGAGATGATCAATATGGGCATGCACGCCTCCATCGCTCATTAAACCGATGACATGTACAGTTTGGGTGTGATCTGTAATACTCTTTAGCGCTAAATTTTCCTCCATTTTATCTTCTGCAAAAGCCTTAGAAATCTTGACTAAATCTTGATAAAGTACGCGCCCAGCTCCTATACACATATGCCCCACTTCTGAATTACCCATTTGCCCCTCAGGTAAGCCCACACTTAAACCATGTGTTTTAAGTAAGCTATGAGGGATATTAGCAAACATCCAATCATAGGTAGGTTTTTTAGCATGGAAAAAAGCATTGCCCTCAGATTCAGGGTTATGCCCGACTCCATCGGTGATAATTAGAAGGGTTTTTTGCATTTTAAAAGACCGGAGATTCTTGCATTAGAATAATGGAATTAGCATCTTTGCTATTTTTAGGGGTTTTCCCTGATGATTGTTGGGGGTGTGTGGTGGTGTTGTGTTGGGGCTTTTGGGGGGGATTAGAGTAACGGGGTCTACTTTTTTGTCTTTTGCGGCTAGATAGGGATTTATGGGTAGAATGGGCTGTATTTAGAGCAATTTTAGGAAGAGCTTTAGACTGGATAATTTTAGGTTCTGGCCGGATTGGGTTTTCATGGTGAATCTCCTCATGGTGGATTGCTGGTATAGGTTTAGGCGTAGATTTTTTTGTAGAATCCACTACCTCCTCTAAGGCAGGCATCACACTTTGCAGGGTTTTAATTTTAGCCACTATATCTTCATAATATTCATTAGCCATTTGATCAAAGTGTTCGCTCTTTTGCCAGCGCAAACCCCTATGATAGGATTTAATCATGTCTTTTAAATTCCCCTTGTTAATGCGCTTCCAGCTAACTAAAGTATCTAAAGCCACACGGGAGGCAAAATTTTGATCTTTAATGAGCAAATCGCCATAAACACCTTGCATAAAACTTGTATCGCGCTCATTGTAGAGTTTGAGTACATGGGGGATATAGGCGTGATAAATCCCTGCACTTGGTTCATTAAAATTTACCCGGTACATACCCGCACACGATTCTTTCCAAGCAATAGCAGCTAGTTCATAGCCTAAATTATCTTTTAAGCCATAGCGGTAGGCATACACTAACACCTGTTTTTGCGCGGGGGTGAAGTTGCGCGGATCAACACACTCAGCTAAAGTAGCTTTTTTTGCCAAAAGAACATTCGCAAAACAAAATGACACAAACAAAACACCTTTACAAAAAGCACCCACCCTACACTCCATACTAAAACCTCATTAAGAGTTTTTCATTTTATTTTGATATAATCTTAGCATAAGTAACCCTTGATCAGCATAAAATACAGATGACCGCTATAGAACCACAATAGGAGCTTACTTGAATCAAGCTTTACTCGTTGAAATTCTCTTAGAAGAGATGCCAGCTAAGCCTCTCTTGCAAGAATTTATACATTTAAAAGACAAATGGCGCTCTGTTCTAAAAGAATATGATTTAACAAGCCAGACTGATTTTTATTATACCCCCACACGCCTAGTTTTATACGATCCAAATTTCCCTACAGAGACTCCAACCCACACCCAAGAACACTTTGGACCTCCTTTAAATGTAGGCATGAACGGGCATGTTTTAAATGCTATCGGGCAAAATTTTTATCAAAAACTCCACCTAGACCCTACAATAGCCTTACAAACCGCTACAAAGGGAGCTAAAGAAGTTTTATACGCCACCACCACAACACCTAGCAAACCAACGGCCACTCTCTTAGATACGCTACTACTAAATTTTCTTAAATCTTTAGATTTTGGTAAAAGCATGGCATGGGGAGATGTACGCGCGCGTTTTATCCGCCCTATCCACAACATTTGCGTGATTTTTGATCACCAAGCCATTGATTTAAGCGCGTGCATGCAAACTTTTGCTTGCAGTGATAAACAGGCTACTAAACTTCACTTTGCAAAGGGCTTTGATTATTTTAAAACCCCCAGTGTAAAGCGTTATTTTGAAGTGCTTAAAGAGGGTTTAGTACTTTTAGACCCTCAAGAGCGGCGCGAAAAAATCCTTACAGAAATCCGCCTTTTAGAACAACACCACCAAATGGAGGTACAGATTAATCCGGATTTATTAGAGGAAATCATCGCTATTACCTCCTACCCTACAGCCCTTTACGGGCAATTTGATGCTAAATTTTTAGAACTACCTGCTGAGATCATTACTACTTCCATGCAAGAGCACCAACGCTATTTTGCAACCTTTAAAGAAGGTGTTTTAAATAATGGCTTTATTGTGGTGAGTAACACGCCCCTAATCCATGCACAAGATTTTACAGAGATCATTGCGGGTAATGAAAAGGTTCTAAGGGCGCGTTTGAGTGATGCGATGTTTTTTTATCATAACGATTTAAATAAGCCTTTTAATTTTAAACAATGCACGCATGCTTTAGATCAAATTGCCTTTATACAAGGTCTTGGGAGTTTGAAAGATAAAATCAAACGAGAACAACAAATCGCGCGCTATTTAGTACAAAAATTCATGTTAGAGGTAGAAGAAGAGCAAGTGTTAGAGGCTTTAAGTCTAGCTAAGATTGATTTATTAAGTGAAGTGGTTTATGAATTTCCAGAGTTACAAGCAATCATGGGCTCTTATTATGCTAAGCACCATGGTTATCCCTCCGCTATTTGCACAGCTATTAAAGAGCAGTACCTACCCACCGCTGAAAATACGCCCCTCCCTACAACTTTATTAGGGGCTTTGGTATCCTTAAGCCATAAATTAGATAGTTTGCTCTCCCTTTTTAGCATTGGAAAAATCCCCACAGGTTCTAAAGACCCCTTTGCGTTGCGCCGTAGTTGTAATGGGGTTTTGCGTATTTGTTTACAATACCAAATACCTTTTAACTTAGAAAGCGATCTATTAGCTTTACAAAATCTAGGCTATAAACCTTTTGATGTCAAAATATTAAGAGATTTTATACTAGAGCGCTTTCTCCATGTTTTATCCACTATCCCTAATTTTTACCCCAACTTGTATAAGGGAGTTTTACAAGGCATTGAAACTCTCAATCAAGGGGATTATGAAATCTGCCAAATTGATGCCAAAGTCCGGGCTCTTGTAGCTTTTTTTGAAAAAACACAGACTAAAGAATTTGTGGCCGTATTTAAACGAGTGGCTAATATTACACAAGATTACAAGGATACAAAACCGGTTGATCCAGAGCTTTTTATAGATTCAAGTGAAGTAGAGTTATTTACAGCCTACCATAAGCTAGAAGCTACACATTTTGCCTCTTTACAGGATAAAATCCATGCGCTTTTTGCGTTAAAAGAGCCCTTAGAAGTGTTTTTTGATCGCGTACTTGTCAATGATGCTAACCCGCGTATCCAGCATAACCGCAAGGGGTTATTGTGGTTAGTTTATCGCGCGTTTTTGGGCGTGGCTGAAGCCAAAGCGCTATAGGCTGTGCGCACTCTTCTTATTTTAGGATTTTTCCTAGCATGTTTAAATGCCCGTACTCTCTCCTTAGAAGAGTTTTACAAACGAGTAGAACATAACTCTATGGAACTTATCCAAAAAAAGGCCACTTTCATTAGTCTTTTAGAGGAGCAAAAGTCTACTAATTCTTGGGATTTTCCCTTTATTTCCAATGAAACCTCTATTGTTAGAAACTACCAAGGCATCGCAGAACCCCAACCCAGAACGGTTTTAATGATCAAACCTAAACTCCCGTGGGTGAGTCGTCTACTAGCTAGAAGTTTGTCTATTAAAAATGTGCAGTACCGTAAGAGTTATGAGTTAAGCCGTAATTTGGCTTTCATTGGGGCTAAAAGACTGTACTTAAATTACATTCTTAATATTGAAAAATACAATGTCTATTCTCGCAGAGAGCAAATTTTTTTATCCCAGCTTAATGCTGCTAAAAGCAAGGTTGCAGCAGGAAGTATGTCTAAGAAGGATTATATCAACTTTAAAAACTCTTATTTAGAATCTAAATTAGCTAAGATCAACACAGAAACCCTCATTATCAACCAAGAACGCATGCTAAATACCATGCTAGCCATTGTAGATCCGGTAGAACGGGGTTCTGATTTTGGTATTTTTTTAGATAAAAAACATGCGCTAAGGATTTCTGGATTAAAATTTGAATATGTGCATTTGGGCGAACATGCTTTAGAGCGGGTGTTACAACGATCACTCTATGTAGAAATATTAGATCTAGCCGCTAAAGACTACCGGGTTAATGCTAATTTGGCTAACCGTAATGTCTTCCAAAACTTTGAATTTGGTTTGGGTTCAGAAAGTTATAACTCAGCTACTAACTTATCTATGGAGTTTTATATTCCCTTGCCCGTAACGCCTAAAAATATCCACCTTAAACGCAAATTCATGGCATTAGAGAATGGTACGCGTGCTCAAAATGAAGTCATGAAACGCAATATCCACATTAACGCAAATGCCTACCTCAACCAATTAGAAACCAAAGAAAAATATATCCGAATCCAAATTGATGCCATTGATAATAAAGCCAAACTTATGGAAATGGGAAAAGTGGCCTATGAAGCCCAAAAGATTGGTTTATTTGAGTATCTTTTTTATCAAAACGCCTACATGGATGCTTTAATTGCCCTAGCTGAGGCTAGAATAGAATATGTTAACATCACAGCTTTATTAGAAGAAACTTTAGGAGAGACTCTGACACACATAGGAAGCGCTTATTGAGAATTTTGGTTTTAGCCTTGTTGCTTTTTGTCTCTCTTAAAGCTTATGATGAAATTGTTTTAACCCAAAAGCAGATTGATAGCTTGGGTATTAAAGTGGTGTCTTTAGATCAAAAAATTACAACCCGTGGATTGCCCTTTAACGCCTACATTGATTTTAATAATTTTAATCTCAAACACACGGTGATTCAAAGTTTAGGCTTTAATGCGACGGTAACAGCTATTTATAAAAGCGAAGGCGAATTTGTTAAAAGAGGCGATTTGATTTGTGAAATTAGTTCTATTGATTTAAGCAATTTATATTTTGAGTTACAAAACAATAAAAACAAACTCAAGGTGGCCTTAGATGTAAGCACAAAAGATCGCAGTCTTTATAAACAAGGGGTAATTGCTAAAAGAGAGTATCAAAATAGCCATTTAATGAGTCAAGAAATGAGTTTACGGGTACACCAATTAGAAACCACCTTTAAAAACTTTGGAATCGATCCAGCAAACCCCTTAGGATCGCATGGTTTTCGTATCATCGCCCGTAATAGCGGGATTCTCTCTATCGCCCCTAAGGTTTTAGGCGAAAAGATTTTACCCTTCACCACCTATATCCGCATCTCAAAAAATAACGATTTAATCGCGCGCATTAAATTATCCGTAGGCCTTGCGCGCTATATCAAAAAGGGGTCTAGAGTTTTTGATGATGATGGCAATATTATTGGGGTGATTCAAAGTATTTCTGTGGTGTTAGATAAAAGTTCTAACACTATTTTAGCCATAGCATTTATTAATAAAGGCCATTTCCATGTCGGAGAAATGATTGATGTTTATGTGGAAGGTACTAAGCCTAAAAATTCCTTGTTTATCCCCTCTAATGCTGTGATTAAAAACAACCAAGATTATTTGGTCTTTGTACGCACAAAAAAAGGTTTCATGCCCACCGTTATAAAAGTGCTTGAAGAGCGCAGCCTTACCTTTGTGGTGAGTGATAAAAATATAAACCCCCAAGCAAGGGTGGCTATTGGATCTTTAGTTAGTTTAAAAGGCATTATTAATCATCTTGGAGATGATTAATGCTAGCCTCGCTGATTGAATTTTCCCTCAGACAACGAGTCATTATTATTATTTGCGCTTTTTTACTCCTTCTCTTTGGGTTTTATAGTTTTTTAACCACCCCAGTAGATGCTTTCCCGGACATGGCGCCTACTCAAGTTAAAATCATTCTCAAATTACCGGGTAGTTCTCCTGAGGAAATGGAAAATAATGTAGTGCGGCCCTTAGAGTTAGAACTCTTAGGCTTAAAAGGAGAAAAATCCCTGCGCAGCACCTCTAAGTACTCTATCTGTGATATTACCATTGATTTTGATGATAGCATGGATATTTATCTAGCCCGCAATATCGTGAGTGAAAAATTAGCCTTAGTGATGCCTGATTTACCCGATGATGTAGAGGGCGGCATAGCCCCCATTGTAACCCCGCTTTCTGATATTTTCATGTTCACCATTGATGGGAATTTACCCGGAGTAGACAAACGGCAATTACTAGATTTTGTGATTCGCCCACTACTGCGTACAATTCCGGGCGTGGCTGATGTTAATTCTATTGGTGGGTTTAGCCGTGCCTTTGTGGTAGTCCCTGATTTAAACGACATGGCAAGACTGGGTATTTCTATTAGTGATTTAGAAAAAACTCTTAAAGCTAATTTAAGTAATAGCGGAGCAGGCAGAGTGGATCGCAATGGAGAAACTTATTTAGTCAAGATTCAAACCATTGCCCTTACACCTGAGGAAATTGGCGATATTACAATCCCAACTGCAACAGGGTTTTTACACATTAAAGATTTTGCTAGAGTGATCACCCAGTATAGAACGCGTTTGGGTTTTGTAACTAAAAATGGGATTGATGAAACAACAGAAGGGTTAGTGCTTTCACTAAAGGGGAGTAATTCTAGCGCCATTATTAAAGAGGTGCGTAAAAAGCTTGAACAAGACATTAAACCTTTATTGCCTGCAGGGGTGCACACCCATGTTTTTTACGATCGTTCTGAATTCACCCAAAAAGCCATTAACACCGTTACAAAAACCCTCATTGAGGCTATTATTCTTATCATCATCACCTTATTTTTATTCTTGGGTAATTTTCGCGCTTCTCTTGCCGTAGGTGTTATTTTACCCTTAAGTTTATCTGTTGCCTTTATTTTAATTAAGCTTAATGGCATGACTTTAAATTTAATGAGTTTAGGCGGGCTGATTATTGCCATTGGCATGTTAATTGATTCGGCTGTAGTGGTGGTGGAAAATGCCTTTGAAAAATTAGGCCATAATAAAACCACTACAAAATTACATGCAATCTATCGCTCCTCTAAAGAAATTGCCCCCTCTGTAGTGAGTGGAGTTGTAATCATCATTGTTTTTTTTGTGCCCATTATGTCCCTACAAGGCATTGAGGGTAAAATGTTTGTGCCTTTAGCTAAAGGTATTGTCTTTGCATTGCTAGGTACTCTAGTGTTAGCTATTACGGTCATACCTGTGATTAGTTCTATGGTTCTTAAAGCTAAGCCCCATCAAGAAACACTACTCACGCATTTTTTCCATTGGATTTACACCCCAGCTCTACAATTTGCCCTTAAAAACCCTAAAACCATGCTTGTATGCGCTGTAATTTTTCTGATCTCTAGCCTTTCTCTCTTTCCTTTTATCGGTAAAACTTTCATGCCTAATTTAGATGAGGGGAGTAGTGTATTAAGCATTGAAAGCGTCCCTTCCATTTCTTTAGATCAATCTAAAGACTTGATTTTACGGATTGAAAAAACGATTCGTAAAAATATCAAAGAAGTTAAGGCTATCGTAGCGCGTACCGGTTCAGATGAATTAGGATTAGATTTAGGCGGGCTTAACCAAACTGATATGTTTATTTCTTATATCCCTAAAAGCCAATGGTCGGTTAAAACCAAACAAGAATTACTAGATAAAATCTTGGCATGTTTGGAGGATTATAAAGGAATTAATTTTGCCTTTACCCAGCCTATTGAAATGCGTACTTCTGAAATGCTTACCGGAGTAAGGGGGGATTTAGCCATTAAAATCTTTGGAGCGGATATAGATAAATTAAATCAATTAAGCGCACAAATTGTAGAAATTATCAAAGGCATTAAAGGTTCTAGCGAAGTTTTCACAACCCTTAATAAGGGCGTGAATTATCTTTATATCACCCCCGATCGGCACGCTATGGCCAATGTCGGCATTACTAGCGATGAATTTTCTAAATTCCTTAAATCAGCTTTAGAGGGGATTATCGTTGAATTTATCCCTACAGGAATCTCGCGTACCCCTGTAATTATCCGCCAAAGAGAAGAGATTTCTACTAATACTGCCCTAATTAAAAGCTTAGAGATGAGCTCGACTCGAGGAGTTGCCGTACCCATTACTTCTATTGCTAGAATCTCTGAAGTTGATGGGCCTGTGGCTATTGTGCGCGAGGATAGCAAGCGTTTAAGCGTGGTTCGTAGCAATGTAGTAGGGCGGGATTTAGATGGATTTGTTAAAGAGGTGCAGCAAAAAATTAGCGCTAAGGTACAATTACCCCCTAATTATTTCATCACTTATGGAGGGCAATTTGAAAACCAAGAGAGAGCCAATAAACGGCTTGCTACCGTGATTCCCTTAAGTATTTTAGTGATTTTTTTCATTCTATTTTTTACTTTTAAAAGTGTACCCCTATCCTTACTCATTTTGCTTAATATCCCCTTTGCAATTACTGGTGGACTCATCGCTCTTTTTCTTAGCCATGAATACCTCTCTGTACCGGCTAGTGTGGGATTTATCGCGCTTTTTGGGATTGCGGTTTTAAATGGTGTGGTGATGGTGGGTTATTTTAAAGAACTTCTCAAACAGGGCAAAAGTTTAGAGGAGGTGGTGTTTATGGGAGCTAAGCGGCGTTTGCGCCCTGTTTTAATGACGGCTTGTATCGCTGGTTTAGGTTTAATCCCTTTGCTTTTATCCCATGGCGTGGGTTCTGAAGTGCAAAAACCCTTAGCCATTGTGGTTTTAGGCGGGCTAGTTACCTCTAGCATTCTTATTCTCTTACTTTTACCGCCCATGTTTATGCTAGTGGCTAAGAAAATCAAGGTAGTGTAGTGATTTTAGTAGAAATGTATGCAGATTTAAAACTTAAAGACATAATTGTTGATCACCTCTTTGAACATGGCTATGAGGATTTTTATTTCTTTGAATGTTTTAAATACGCCACCTCCTCGCTTTTAACAAGTGAAAAAGAACAGGTAAGTGGGCGTAAAGACTATGGCTTATTTAAAATTTTCCTAGAAGAACAAGAGGCTAGCATTTTGTTAGAGCAAGTACAGCACCTCTTTAAAAAAGAGGTAACTTTTTATCTGCTCCCCCTAACTTCTATCCCTGAATCTGTGCCTTAAAACATGTTAAAATGCACTCTTTATATAAGGAACTAGATGGACATTACGGTTTTTGGGGGAGGGGCTTGGGGAAGGGCGTTAGCATTTGCCTTAGGGCATAAAAACCCTACAAAAATTGTCTCACGCCGCGATTTGACAACCCTACTTATGCCTTTAAATAAAGGGCTTGTACTCAAAGGACATGATCCAATTTTGCAGTGTTCAGCACAAGAGGGTTTATTAGCCGATCTTTTTGTAGTGGCCATTAGTGTACAGCATCTGCGCGCTTGGTTTAAACAGGCAGATTTACCCTATACGGCTAAGGTTTTAATGGCCTCCAAAGGAATAGAAATTGGAGGGTATTTTGTAAGCGATATAGCCACGCATTTTATTCCTATAGATAATCTATGTTTTCTAGCTGGGCCTAGCTTTGCTAGAGAGATCATGGCAAGTTTGCCATGTGCTTTAGCCATTCATTCTAATAACGCCACTTTAGCCCACACTTTCGCACAACAACTCCCCGCTTTTATCCGATCCTATGTGCAAGATGATATTAGAGGCGGCGAGATTGCTGGGGCTTATAAAAATGTGATTGCTATTGCGGCTGGGGTATGTGATGGGTTAGAATTAGGGCAAGGGGCTAAGGCCTCTCTTTTATCGCGTGGACTGGTAGAAATGAGTCGTTTTGGGGTGCATTTTGGAGGCAAGCTAGAAACTTTTTTAGGATTATCAGGGGCTGGGGATTTGTTTTTAACCGCTAATTCTTTACTCTCACGCAATTATCGCGTAGGGCTAGGTTTAGCACAATATAAGAGTCTAGCTAGCATTGTAGAGGAATTACAAGAAGTGGCTGAGGGGATTAAAACAACAAAGGCCATTGTAGAAATTGCCACCCATGAGAATATCCATGCCCCTATTGCTAAAGAATTAGATTTGCTCTTAGAGGGTAAAAATCCTTTAGAGAGCATGACAGCTTTAATCAAACGCTAAAGGACTTTGATGTTAACCTTTTCAGACATTTTATTAGAACTACAAAGTTTTTGGCATAAACAGGGCTGTATTTTATTACAACCCTATGATATTCCCGCAGGCGCAGGGACTTTTCACCCCGCCACTCTTTTAAGAAGTTTAGATAGCACTCCTTGGAGTGTAGCCTATGTTGCGCCTTCTAGGCGGCCTACAGATGGGCGCTATGGGCAAAACCCTAACCGCTTGGGTAGTTATTACCAATTCCAAGTTCTAATCAAGCCAAGCCCTAAAAATATCCAAGAAATTTATTTACAAAGTTTGCAGGCTTTAGGGATTGATTTTGCTAAACATGATGTGCGCTTTGTGGAGGATAACTGGGAATCACCTACTCTAGGGGCTTGGGGACTGGGTTGGGAGGTGTGGCTAGATGGCATGGAGATCACACAGTTTACCTATTTCCAACAAGTAGGGGGGTTAGCTTGTTATCCAACGCCTATTGAAATCACCTATGGAGTAGAGCGCTTAGCCACTTATATCCAAAAGGTTAATTCTATCTTAGATATTATCTGGACTTTTAAGGATAACCAGCCGGTTTATTATAAAGCCGTGCATTTAGAAAGCGAATATGAATTTAGCCACTACCATTTTACCCATGCCAGCCTAGATTTTCTAACAGAAATGTTTCTTAAAAACCAAGCAGAAGCCAAATATTGCTTAGAGCAAAAATTACCTTTAGTGGCTTATGATTTTGTGATGTTAAGCACGCATTTTTTTAATGTACTAGATGCTAGAAAAGCCCTATCTGTTGCCAAACGCCAAGAATGCATTTTAAAAATCCGCGAACTAGCTAAGGCCTGTGCTGTTTTATACAAAGAACAAGAACAAGATCGCACTAAACGAGTCTTATGTTAAATCTTAAAGTTTTATATGATTTTTTAAACCAACTTTCCCCCTTTGCTTTACAAGAATCTTGGGATAATAGCGGTTTAAATTTGGGTAGTTTTGAAAGCGGTTATGAAAATATCGCCATTAGTTTAGAAGCCACTTTAGACATCGCTAGAGAAGTATCAGAAAAAACGATCATTTTAACCCATCACCCTTTATTTTTTAAACCCATTAAAACTTTTAATCCCGCCTTTTATCCTGTTAATATCGCCTCCAAACTCTTAGAAAAATCTTGCGCACTCATTGCCATGCACACTAATTTTGATAAAACCCACCTCAACGCCCATTTTGCGCGTATGCTAGGTTTTAGCAATCTACATGAAGAAGGTATGGCTTTGATAGGTAGCATTGAACCCATTTCTTTAGAGAGATTAGCTAGCCACGCACAAGCCAAATTAAATCTATCTCATTTAGAGTTTGTTAAAGGAAATGATTTGATCACAAAGGTAGCGGTTATATGCGGATCGGGGTGTTCTTATCTTTACCAACTCCAAGAGGCGTTTAACAATTTATGTCTGATCACAGGGGATATTAAATACCACGATGCCATGTATGCTTTGAGCATGGGCATTAGTCTTTTAAATATCGCGCATTATGAAAGCGAAAAATATTTTGCGCCCCTGCTAGAAAATTTGCTACAACCCTATTTGGCACAAACTAAACCAAAGTGTGTTAAAGTATGCGACTCAAAAAATCCATTTATTCTTAAGGTTTAACATGAATACCCACTTAGCACAGCTGATTCAAATTTCTCAATTAGATAAAGACATGCAAGCCCTAGAACCTTTGATCAAGGCCAAACGCGCCGATCTAGATAAAACCATTGCTCTTAAGCATAAAAAACAAGCCGAGTTGACTTTACTAGAAGAGGAAAAAGTGGCTTTGAATTTACAAATCCATAAAAACGAACAGATGTTACATGAAACCAATATCAAAGTTGATGGTATCCAAAAAAAGATTTCTCAGGTTAAATCTGAGCGCGAACTGCGTTCTTTAGGGATTGAAGAAGACATCACTAAAGAAAGAGCCAACCAAGCCAATAAAGAAATTGAACGGCTACAAAATGAAATTGAGCATAAAAATAAACAACAAGAATCAATTAGTAGCGCTTTATTAGAACTAGAACAACAAGTTGGAGAACTAGAAAAAAAGGTAGAAACAGACACCGCAGAACTCAAAGCGCGCCAACAGCAAATTTTGCAACAAAAACAAGAATTAACTCTAAAAATGGATCATAAACTCATCGCCTTTTATGAGCGGATTCGCCGCTGGGCAGGTAATACTTGCGTGGTTTCTGTGAAAAAACAAGCTTGCGGGGGGTGTTTTATCCGGATTAATGATCGCACTTATGCAGAAATTTTAAACAGCAGTGATATTTTAACCTGCCCTCACTGTGGGCGGATTTTATATGTGGATTCACAGACCCAAGAACCTGTGAAAATCTCCTAAGGTTTTTTCGTTTTTAAACCGGTGTATTTTGCTTTACTTGCTTTGGGGCATATCTTAGCCATGCCCTTTTTGGGTTTGCTTAGCCTAAAGGATAAATACAAGCATTCGCTTAAGGCGCGCTTTTTAGCCAAAGGGCATGCTTTGGATTTTAAGCCTAGTTTGTGGTTTCATGCTTGCTCTTTTGGAGAGATCAAATCTTTAGAAACACTCTTAGAACACTTCACAACCACCCCTATTTTACTCACCACAACCACCCAAACTGGCTACGATCTAGCATGCAAAATTGCAAGCCATTACCCTAAAATGCAGGTGCGTTTTTTACTTTTTGAGACCATGTTGTACCTGTGGCAGAAAGATTTAGCCGGTTTAAAAGCCTTAGTGGTTACTGAGGCGGAGTTATGGTATAGCGTATTTGCCTTAGCTAAAAAAGTGGGGGCTAAAACCTTTTTGATTAATGCGCGTATTTCCTCGCGTTCCTATAAACGCTACCAACGATTTAAATACTTTTATGCCCAACTCTTTAAACAAGTTGATTCTATTTATGCCCAAAGTCTAATTGATGAACAACGGCTTAAATCACTAGGGGCGATGCATATCTCAATTTTTCCTAATCTTAAAATTTTTAATTTACCCCGCCTTTCTAAACACTATGCTAAACCCCAAAGCACTCTTTTTTTAGCCGCTAGCACCCACCCAAGCGAAGAGGCCTTGATTTTAGAAGCCTTTTTAGCCATTAAAGATAGGCATTCTAAATTACTCATCGCCCCTAGACACCCCGAACGGTTTAAAGAAGTTAAAACGCTACTAGAGCATACAACCGGTTTTACTTGTTTATCTAGCGGGCTTAATTGGAGTGAGCGCATTGTACTTTTAGATATTTTGGGGGTTTTGAATGATTTTTATGCTTTAGCAGATGTGGTGATCTTGGGTGGATCTTTTGTGCCACTAGGGGGGCATAATCCTATTGAGCCTGCCTTTTTTAACACTAAGCTTATTACCGGACCTTATATTTTCAACCAAGAAGCCCTTTTTGCTTATGTGCAAAACTACACCAAAATAGAGGCTAAAGACTTAGTAAACACTCTAGCCACCCATGAACTTTTAAAACCCAGCTATATCAACACACAAGATCATAGCTTAGAAGAATTAGTGCGAGAGATTCATGCTTGAGGCTTATAAAATCTTAGCTAAAAATCTCAATATTTCTCACAAACAGGCTAAAAGATATATTGATATGGGATTAGTGAGCCTGCAAGGAAAGAGACTAACCCTAGCGCGCCAAAAATTCCCCTTAGATACGCATTTTCATATCAAAAAGTGTTTAAAAACAGATGTGCTTTATCAAGATCAAGAATTATTAGTTTTAAATAAAGCCGCCCATATAGATAGCTACACCTTAGAAAAACAACACAAACCCTACAGACTTCTACACCGCCTAGACAAACCCACTAGTGGCCTTCTTTTACTCGCACAAGCTACATTTTACACAAAAGCCCTACTTGCTTTTAAAAAAAGAGAGGTTTATAAGGAATATCTAGCTTTAATAGAAGGGATACTTAAAGAGCCAAAAACACTCATACAGCCTTTAAGTGTGCGTACTAACCACATGCATTTTAATAAGGGTTTTGTAAAGACCTGTGTAGATTTAAAAGGCAAACCAGCTATTACACATCTTTATCCAATCTATCACACAAAGCAACAGACGCTTTTAAAAGTTGTGATTGAAACTGGAATCACCCACCAAATTAGAGCACATTTAAGCCATATAGGCCACCCCATTGTAGGCGATGTTATTTATAAAGGTTTACCTAACCCTCACTTTTTTCTCCATGCTTATAAACTAGCGCTTTTAGAGCACCATTTTAGCGCCCCCATTCCGCCCCATTTTAAGGAGTTTAATGAGTTATTGGAATGAAATTTACACCCACTTTAGCCCTGTGGCTTTTACATTCTTAAATATCCCTGTTCATTGGTATGGTCTAGCCTATGTAGGGGCTTTATTACTAGCCCTTACTTTGGCCTTGCGGGCTTTAAAAACAGACCCTAAACGCTTTCCCATTTCAAAGGCTAATTTTGAGAGTTATTTTCTCTATGCAGAATTGGGAGTGATTTTAGGCGCAAGACTGGGTTATATTTTAATCTACGATCCAAATACAATTTATTATCTCAAATATCCATGGCAAATTTTTAACCCTTTTTATGAGGGGGAATTTATCGGCATTAGAGGGATGAGCTACCACGGAGGATTAATAGGCTTTTTAGTTGCCTCATGGATTTTTAGTAAAGTTAAGGGGCAAAATTTTTTAATTTATTTAGATCTCATCGCGGTAAGCTTACCTTTGGCTTATGTTTTGGGGCGTATTGGTAATTTTTTAAACCAAGAACTTTTTGGGCGTGTGGTGTCTCCCGGGGATACTTTTGGAAAATCTATAGGGATTGTGGTTAATGGCGCTTTACGCTACCCTAGCCAGCTCATTGAAGCATTCTTAGAGGGGTTTTGTGTCTTTGTTGTGGTGCATTTAGCGCGCTCTTTTACAAAGGTACATGGCATGCTCATGGTGGTTTATGGCTTTGCTTATGCGGTTGCGCGCTTTTGTGCTGAATATTACCGCGAACCAGATGCCCAACTAGGTTATTATGCGGGGCATTTAAGCATGGGACAACTATTAAGCTTTGCGATGGTGGCTGTTTCATCGCTTTTATGGCTCTATATTGCCCGCACCAATCCAACTCTTGCTAAATCTAGCTAATTGCGCTAAAATGCGGGCTTAATCTTAAAACGAGGGTTACATGGAAAGGATGACATGGAACATAGAGAAGATGCCATTATTAGGTTTTCGGTCTCTTTGCAACAAAATCTTTTAGACGAGTTAGATAACCGCATTATTAGAAATGGTTATTCTTCTCGTTCAGAATTAGTGCGGGATATGATTCGCGAGCGGCTGGTAGAGGATAGTTGGTCTAAGGAACAAACATCTGAGGTAAATGGTGGCTTGACAGTGGCTGTGCTGGTAATTATCTATGATCACCACCAACGCGAACTTAACCAAAGAATGATTGATATCCAGCATGAAAGCCATATTAGTATTTTGTGTACCACCCATGTACATTTAAACGCCAATAATTGCTTAGAGACCATTATTTTAAGAGGCAAACCGGCAGACATTATGCATTTACACTTAGAGATTGGAGGATTAAAGGGCGTGAAATTTTCTAAACTCACTAAAGCCTCTAGTTTTGAGCAAAATACTTAGGTTGGCCTGTGGATATTGCTTTATATGGTGGGAGTTTTGATCCGCCCCACATCGCCCATTTAGAAGTCATTTATCAGGCCCTAGAGACTTTTAAAGTAGATCAACTTTTTGTACTGGTGGCTTATCAAAATCCTTTTAAAAAAAGCCCGTGCTTTGCCCCTAATCAGCGCTTGTTATGGATGCAAGAACTCTTAAAAGACTTAGCTAAAGTAAAAGTCCATGATTTTGAAATCAAACAAAAAAGACCAGTGCCTAGTATTGAGAGTGTGCGCTATTTTTATCAAAAATTCACCCCCAACAAACTTTACTTTTTAATCGGTGCGGACAATGTAGCGGGCTTAACTCTTTGGGAGGGGTATACAGAATTAAAGGAGCTGGTAGAATTTGTTGTTGTGGAGCGCAAGGGCTATTGTTTAAACCCGCCCCCTGATTTTAAATACACGCTTATGTCCTTAGAACACATCACTTGCCCTATTTCATCTAGTAAAATTAGAGAATTATTACACAAACACCAAATCCCACAGCATCTACCCCACATGCTACAAAGCCGTGTACTGCAGACTTTTAAGGAGATCCATGCCTACTAGAATTGCTAGAATTGCTACCCTTTTAGAAGATAAAAAAGCTACAGACATTGTCGTTTTTGATCTATGTGAGCAAAATTACATTACAGATTATGTCATCATCGCCACCGCGCTAGTGGGCAAACATGCCTTATCTCTTTTAGATCATTTAAAAACAAGCCTTAAACCTTTGGGTGAAAAGTTTTATGCTATCGATGCTGAAAATGAGGAGTGGATCATTCTTGATTTAGGCGATTTGATCATCCATGTTTTTACAGAGGTGTATCGGAAGCGCTTTGATCTAGAGGGCTTTTTAAAAACCTATAATAACCCCACTTGATACCCACCCTCCTAGCTATCATCGGTCCTAGTGGTAGCGGCAAAAGCGATTTAGCTTTAGAATTAGCACAAATTTTAGATGCTGAAATTGTGTCTTTGGATTCTTTGAGTGTGTATCAAGAAATTAACATTGCAGCAGCCAAACCGAGTTTAGAAAATTTGGCCTGTATTAAACACTATGGTATTGATATTTTAAAGATTAATCAAAAGAACAATGCCCAAGTTTTTAAACAAGAGGTACAAAGGGCTATAGCCACTACAACTAAAAAAAGGCTTTTGCTAGTGGGGGGGAGTTCTTTTTATCTAAAAGCACTCATAGACGGATTAAGCCCCATGCCCACTTTAAGCATGCAGCAAGAGCAAGAAATTCAAAAACAAATTGCTAAAATAGATCACCCCTATGCCTTTTTAGCACGCATCGATTCAGACTATGCCTCTTGTGTTAAGGATACTTACCGCATCACACAGGGGCTTAAAATTTATCTAACAACCCACATGCCCCCTAGTGCCTATTTTAAAGCCCATCCTAAAATTCCTTTTAAACACTCCATTCAAGTTTATGGGCTTTGTGTGGATAAAACTAAATTACACGCTAATATCGCCAAACGCACTAAGGCCATGCTTGATCAGGGCATAGTAGAGGAAATTAAAGGTTTGGCAGATAAATATGGCACTAAGCACCAACCTTTTAAAGCCATTGGACCTAAAGAATGCTTGCAGTATCTTAGAGGTGAATTATCCTATCAAGAACTCTATGAGATGATTTATACCCATACCTGCCAGCTAGCCAAGCGGCAAATGACCTTTAACCGCTCCCAATTTAAAAAGGCGATCTTTTTAGACAAAGAACATTTAAAACAAGAAATCCTTAAACAATTAACCTAGTGTTTTCTAATCACAGCAAAGCTTTTAACAATGACGCTATTGTAATCCTTTTGGATTGGGCGTTGGTTAGTTTTGTGATACATGATTTTTTTAATTGTCTCAAATTGTTTAGGTGAAAGACTAATTGTCTCTTCAATAATAAACCAAGAAACCCCTTCTGTGCAAGGAGGTGTGGTTAACGATCCATTAAAGTGGTAGTAGTGAATCGTTGGAGGTAGTAGGGTTTTTAAGGCTAGAGTTTGGGGTGGGGTTTTATGGTTGTAGGCATTAAAAAGAGGGGTGAAAAAGGGGTTTTCTTGCCCTATTTTAAATCCAATCCCTACCACCAACAAACGCCCCTCGCTATCTTGGTGTACTAAGTGCATGCTTAAAGGTTGGTGCTTACCACGAATGGCAAATTCCATAGGCAGATGGAAGTGTAGATTGATCAAATAGTATTCATGATCGCGGTATAAAATAGAGTTAGTAGGGTGGTTAAATTGGGCTATAAGGGTGTTATGAGAATAGGCAATAGTTGAGGGCTTGAGATCGTGGTATGTAAAAATTATATTTTCTTTACCAGAGGCATTGTAGTAATGTTGGATATTAATAGGAGACTGGTTTTTACCCGTTTTACAAATTGCATAATCCTTGTGTAATTTATCCCATTGCTTGGCACCCGTGTGTTTTTCATAACTCCAATGCGTAGCAGAAAGTAAACTCAAAGGCAAGAAAATAGAAAATAATTTCACTATATCCTCCATTTAACAATTCGCCCAGCTAGCCGGTTAAACCATTTTAAAAAACTCAATTAGAATAAATGCATTTAAATAGACCCCAGCCCCTAAAATTTTAGGGGGTTTAGTTGTTTAGATCATACAGGGCTTTTAGAGGCGTTGTGCGTCTTTTAAATTTTGATTAAAAAACCGGGTTAATTTTTCGCTAATTTGCTTGACATATTCCGGTTTGTAGTAAGTTTGGATATGGGTTGCGCCTTTGACTAAAAATAATTCCTTATTTTGAGTGCCCGTTGCATTTTTAAAAACCTCTTGGGTCATATATAAACTATCTGCTTTATCTCCTGCTACCATTAAAAGCGGTTGGTTAATTAAATCTACATTGGTGTTAGCATCAAAGCCCATTAAATCTATCAAACTGCTCACCGTGTAATTGCTCTGTGAATGGGGGTGAAAATGGGTTTTAGCGTAGTATTCATAGCCCTCTCTATACAAATCAAAGGGTAACTTTGCGATTTGTTCTTCTGTCATGTTAGCCGCAAACGACGGGGTGTATTTAACCTCGCCCCCTGCTGCCTCTTGTGCCCTAGCCTCTGAAGCTGCTTTTAAACGCTCTTGCATTGTGTCTTTCTGGGTGTTTAAATAGCCATTGCGTCTTACCTCTCCTGAATTAAACATGCTAATTGTGGCTACAACTTTAAACCTTTTATCTGTCTGGGCTACCTTAATCGCATAGCCCCCACCCCCACAAATGCCAAGCGAGCCTAAACGATGCGCATCCACACCTTTAAATTGTGAAATAAAATCTGCGGCTGCTCTAATATCTTCCATGCGATTGGCGGGTTTATCCACATAGCGAGGCATTCCTCCACTGCCTCCCTGATAGGCTGCATCAAAAGCAATTGTGATATATCCGGCCTCGGCTAATTTTTGCGCATAAAGCCCGGCTACTTGCTCTTTAACCCCTCCATTAGGGTGGGCTACCACAATGGCAGGATATTTGTGATGTGGATTGAAGTTAGCCGGCGTGTAGACATTGGCCACAACTCTTATCCCATTGGCTTTATAATGCACAGCGTGTACCTGAACTTTCCCCTTCACATTTTCAGTAATAGCCCCTTCATAGGTGAATGTAAAAGGGTTTTTTCTATAATCAGCTCCCATAGCCACACCTCCGATCAAAATGGCGCTTATTAATAATCTACTAAACATTGCTCACCTTTTTAAAAAATATAGCCATTCAATACCAAAAATCAAGATACACCAGTTAAAAACATGGAGTAACATGGCATGTTTTAGACAAATTTAAAGTTAATGAGGAGTGGAAATGAAAGAAAATAGATTAGTGGTGCTAGCACACCCGAATTTAAAAGAAGCACACCCAGAATATGGCTCTAAATCAAGAGCAAATGTAATCAAGGGCGGATACAATTATCTTACAGTATCCAATGTATTGGTATAGTTTTCCAAGTTGAGTCAATGCAGTATGGTTTATGGAGGCTATGTTCATAGCGGAGGATATAGTTACTTAGCTGATGAAGAGCAGTTGAAAACACAAAATGTAAATTCATTAAAACATGCAAAAGATTTAATTGAGTTGATCAATCAAAAGTGGAAAAACTAGATAGCAAAGAGAGGAAAATATGGCAATTGCATTAATTACAGGAGCAGGGAGAAAAGGAAGCCTTGGATATGAGACTGCAAAACAGCTTGGAGAACAAGGTTATCAAGTAATTCTTGCAGCAAGGCGTGAAAATGAATTAAAAGAATTGTAGGAGAGTTGGAGAATTCCGGGATTCAAGCCTTTTATGTGTTGCTAGATGTTACAGATGAAAGTAGCACAAAACAAGCGGCCTTGCAAGTTGAAAAAGAATATGGAAAATTAGACATTCTTATTAATAATGCAGCACTTATGAAAGCAGGTGCTTTTATTGAGGAGGAAAACATAAAGGATATTCAAGAGGTTTTTGAGACTAATGTAATTGGGGTTTGGAATGTAACACAAAAGTTTTTACCTCTTTTGAAAAAATCCAAACATCCGCGAATAGTGAATGTGTCTAGTGGTGCAGGTTCTTATGATGATCCAGATTATGGGCTTCGTTATGGAAGATTTGGTGCAATGGGCTATGGAATTAGTAAACTAGCTTTAAATGGATTGACTGTAAAAATGGCGCGAGATTTATCCAAGTATAAAATTCTTGTTAACGCGGTGTGTCCTGATTTAACAAGTACATATGGCACAAGTGGCCAAATGGGCAGGCCTGTAGATGTGAGTGCAAAAAGTATTATTTGGGCTGTGATGTTGTCAGATGATGGGGCTACAGGAGGATTTTTTAGAGATGGTAAGGAATTGTTATGGTAGTGGGTGAATACCACCCGCTAAAGAGAACTAACCTAATTTTTTATAAAAAACAGAGTGCATGAGGTTTTTTAATTCCCCCTCTTTTTGAGAATACTGAAGATGAAAAGTTAGAGTTGGGGAGGGAACTAAGAAATCCTGAAGGGGTAACAGACAACAGACGGATAGATTTAGAAAATGAAATTGAAAGAGTGGAGGTAGAGATTTCGCGACTTGAAAGGCAGTATATGAGAATATGTATGAACCCACTTATCAATAACTATATTCAAACCTATTACAGTGACTATTATTGAAACCTATAGTAACTATATATGTGTGCATTGGGGGGCGGTATATCCGGCTTATTAATGGTAACACAATTATTATGTAAGGGGGGTTTATTAGCTGATTTAAAAACAAATCAATTAGTAACTAGCATGGTAGAAACAAAAATATAGCGGAGTCTTATTTCTTAAAATTTCTGTGAACATCTTGTTTATAGAATTTTATAGGTTTATAGGAGCGCAAACATGACCCGATCTACTCAGATCTTGCCACTAGTGTTAGATAGTTTATGTTAGCTTTGGTTTTTAACTATGTTGGTGATACCTTTACTGATATACACCCATGCTACTATCAAACCCAACCTATTTATGGTTTTTTCCTAAAGCAAAGAACAACACCTTTTTACAAAAACAACAAAAGTTAAACCTATGAAAAAAGGCGTAATCTTTTAAAATAGTGGGTTTTTTGCTACAATCAGAGAATGGAAAAACAAGCATACAACCAACCCTACTTGGCCTTAAAAGCTTCTGCTGGCAGCGGTAAAACCTTTGCCCTTACTCTACGCTATATCGCCCTACTCTTTGAAGGAGCTAAACCTAACACCATTCTAACCCTTACCTTTACCAACAAAGCCGCATTAGAAATGCGCGAGCGTATCTACAACACGCTTGTTAATCTGTGCACAGAAGGCCAAAAATGGACTCAAAACAAAAAATACATTCCTAGCGATAGTAAAATCCAAGCTATTTTAGAGAGTTTACAGAAAAACTATAATCTTTCTTGGAGTCAAATTGCCCCCATAAGTGGCGATGTTTACGCGCAGTTTTTACAAGCAGACCCGGCGATTCAAACTATAGATGCCTTTTTTCAGAAAGTGCTGCGCAAGTTTAGCTATTTTGTGGGGGTGCGATCTGAGTTTCAGGTGAGCAATGTTTCTAAAGAGGATAAACTCAGCTCTTTTTTACAAACCCTAAAGCCCCAAGAGCTAGAAAAAATCCGTTCCCTTTGTTTCTCTTTGCTTGGCGATGGTTTCAAAGCTTCTTATGTTCTTGAATTTATTCTAGAATTACTTGAAAAAAGTGGCATCCATGCAAGCTCCCTGCCTTCTAAGCCACAATATGAAAAAGAGGCCATTATTTTTAAGGATTTAGCTTTTTTCCTTGATCGCTACAAAGCACACTTAATCTACTCAAATGCCCTTGATTTTGCCACTATCACCTTAAAAGTACAGCAACTTTTAAATAACCCCATTGATATGGATTTCTTTTATTTTAGACTTGATAGCCAAATCCGCCATATTCTCATTGATGAGTTTCAAGACACAAGCCCCCTACAATACCAGATCCTCAAGCCTTTAATTGAAGAAATCAAGGCAGGCAAGGGGCAAAAATGGGGGGATAGGAGTGTGTTTTTTGTGGGCGATAGCAAGCAAAGCATTTATCGCTTTAGAGGGAGTGATAGCGTTTTATTTGAACAAATTTGTCAAGAAAATTCAAGCCAATCTTTAAAGCATAACCATAGAAGTACGGGCGCTGTTTTAGATTTTGTGAATAATACTTTTTTGCGTGTTATAGAGGGTTATGAGCCCCAAAGCCTGCCTAAAGATAGATTAGACTGCCAAGATCAGGGCTATGTGCGGGTTAAAACGATTAAAGTAGGGCAGTATAAACAAAACACAAGAAGTTATGGCGAGAAGGGTGAGAAGGAGAAAAACGAGGCTATTTTTAAGGGGGTTTTAGAGGAGATAGAAATTTTACTTAAAGAGGGAGTATCTGCTGAGAATATTGCTATTTTGTGCCTTAATAACAAAGATGTTAACGGGCTAAAAGATTTTCTCGTAGAATCCAAAGAAAATAATCCGCTTTTACAAAGTGTACAAATTGTAAGTGAAACAGATTTGCGCCTACTTGCCCAGCATGAAGTTAAAATTTTAATCCACGCTTTGTACTGCGATCTAGAGCCTGAATACCAAAGTTACCACCTTGCTTGTATCTCTAAATTACTAGGCTACCCGCTAGATTACCCTTTACAAGAAAAACTCCCCGCTAAAAATTCCCATTTGAGTACCTATATTCTAGATTTAATGCGCGCTTTAAAGCTTTATAGCCAAAGTGCCCAGTACTTTTTAGAACTCTCGCTTAACTACCATGACAAACAAGAATTCTTAGAGTATTTAGAAAAAGAAGATATTAAAATTGCCTCAAGCCAAAAACAAGGCTTACAAATCATGACCATACACAAATCCAAAGGAATGGAATTTGGGCATGTTATTTTGATGGATCGTTTAGCAAGCAGAGAACAAAATGATAAAAATAAATTATTCGTTGATTCAAATGGGCGTGTTTTTTATAGGCCAAGTAACCAGAAAAAGGAGAGCGATAAAAGAGCGGCAGTAGATCTAGAATACAAAAAAGCGCTGGAGGCGTATAAAAAGGAGAATGAAAAAGAGAAAGTTAATAGGTTGTATGTGGCCTGTACACGGGCTAAGGAGGGTTTGAGCATTGTTAAAAAGGATGCAAGAACAAAGAGTATGGCTAAAAATAGCAAGCCGGGGGAAATGACAAAAGCCACAGAAAGTGCCTTTGATGTTTTAAAACTTCCAGATAACCAAGAAAGAAAAGAAGGGTGGCAACCTAAAACCTCTAGCCCACAACCACCCCTTAAAACCCCCGATCACATCCCTTGTTTGCTATTAGATCAAAAAGCTTTTGGGGCACAAGAGGATTATCAAAAACCAGAAGAGTCTTTAAAGGCGAGTCAATCTGCGCGTTTCTTTGGAATTGCCATGCACAAGGCTTTAGAGTTTTTCTATGGCTATGGCGTGCCGCTTGAAACAATCAAGGCTTATTTGACACACTATTACAGCTTGCAAGGCGTTTTTGTGGAGGGGGTTTTAAAACGGCTCTTAGCCCTACACAATTTTCCAGAATTTCAAAATCTTTTAAAACAAGGGCATATTGCAACCGAAATTAGCTTTAAATCCCAACAATCTTACATGCGCTTAGACATGCTAGTTTATAAAGATACACAATTTTATATCCTTGATCATAAAAGCGGTAAGGGAAGTCAGAAGGCATATAGGGCGCAGGTCAAAAACTACGCCACCGCTCTTCAAAAAATCTATCCTAAACAGGAAATAAAAGGCTATTTAATTTATGCGCTTAAAACACATATAGAGGTACAATCTGTCAAAGAATAAAAATGCATTTTGTTAAAAAGAATATTTTTCTAGATTTTGTTAAAAGTGAGTCCTTTGGGGGTATTTTTCTCTTTATTAGTGCTGTGCTGGCAATGATTTGTGCTAATTCTGCTATAGCTCCCTATTATTTTGAACTATGGCACACCCAAATAGGGTGGGTTTTTGGAAAAACCTTTGTGGGGTTTTCTTTGCATGAATGGATTGATGATGTGTTCATGGCCTTCTTTTTTCTATTGGTTGGATTAGAAATTAAGCGAGAGGTTCTGTATGGGGAGTTGTGTGGCTTTCAAAAAGCAGCTTTTCCAGTTATTGCTGCTTTAGGGGGCATGCTTGTCCCCGGATTGATTTATTATAGCCTCAATGTTAATACAAATAGTGCGCATGGATTTGGTATCCCTATGGCTACTGATATTGCCTTTGCCTTAGGCGTTATTTTATTATTAGGCAAACGGGTACCCACTTCTTTAAAAGTATTTTTAGTTACCCTAGCTGTAGCAGACGATCTAGGCGCAATTATTGTAATTGCTATTTTTTATAGCACTAATTTACAAGTAACTTGGCTTTTATGTTCGGGGGCTATTTTAGCCATGCTCATTGGTTTAAACAAAATGGGGGTGCGCCATTTATTGCCCTATTTATTGCTAGGGGTTTTACTATGGATCACAACCTATAATAGCGGTATCCACGCCACTATCGCCGCTGTGGCTCTTGCATTCACTATTCCTATCAAAGTTTCCCAGCAATCTGAGATACTCCAAACCTTTTACCAATCTTTACAGCGCTTTAAAGATAGCCTAATGCATTCTCCCCCACTTAACAAACCACTAGATCAAGAACAACGCGATTCTTTGTATGCTTTGCGGAGTGCCACTAGGTCTTTACAAAGCCCCCTAGAGCGCTTAGAGCGTGTTTTACACCCTTACGGCGCTTATTTAATCATGCCTTTGTTTGCCCTAGCTAATGCTGGGGTGCATATTGGAGCGCAATTACATTTTAATGTAAATGAGATTTTATTAGGGGTGATGTTAGGGCTTATTGTGGGTAAACCCGCTGGAATTTTTCTTATCACCTTTTTAGCCGAGAAAATCAAGATCGCTAAACGGCCTGATGGGGTGAGTTGGTGGCAGATTTTAGGGGCAGGGATGTTAGCAGGCATTGGCTTTACAATGTCCATGTTTATTTCTAATATCGCCTTTAGCAACAAAGAAGCAATGGAGGTCTCTAAGATCGCTATTTTACTAGGTTCGATGGCCTCAGGTATTTTAGGTACTCTTTATCTTTTAATTCTAGGGGGCTCTTTAAAAGCCAAAAATTAGAAAAAGTAGCTATAATGCTGGGTTTATGTTATGAAGGAACAAAATGAATCAGAGCCGGGAAATTTTAACCTCTTTGTTGCCCTTGTTGGTGCTTTTTTTGATTTTCTACTTTTTAATCATCCGTCCACAACGCAACCAAGCCAAAAAACACAAAGAAATGTTAGAAGGTCTGCAAAAAGGGGATAAAATCGTTTCTCAGGGAGGGTTGATCTGTGAGGTGATCAAACCGGAGAGTACTTTTTTTAAGGTCAAAATTAATGATACAACAGAGGTTAAACTTTCTAAAAACCATGTTGCCTACAAACTTGAGGAATTAGAGAGCGAAACAAAAACCACTTTGCAAAAAGGGAGCAATTAATTTTGAATGTCTCGAATCTTTAATGCGAGATTATTGGTTTTTATGCTGGCCTTTATCTTTGGGGTGGGCTTTTCTTTGCCTAGTTTTTTACAAACTAAGGGGCCTAAAATCACTTTAGGGTTGGATTTAAGGGGGGGATTGAGTTTGCTTTTAGGGGTGCAAGTACAAGAAGCGCTTAAAAGCAAATATGCCTCTATAGCCACCTCTTTAGATTATGCTTTCAAACAACAAAATTTGTTGATCCAAGATTTGCGCTCTTCATTGCAGGGAGTTTCTTTTACTTTGCTAGATAAAGATGACGCTAAGGGCGTTGGGCATATCTTAGAGGATTTGCGCAAAGATGGAATCGAGATTTTTGTTAGCCAAAATAGCTATAACTTGCATTTTTCCTTTGAAAAAGCCCAAGCTCTTAAGCAACAAACCGTCGCACAAGTGATTAGCACCATTAGAAACCGCCTTGATCAATTTGGTTTAGCCGAACCCACTGTTTTACAGCAAGGTAAAGATGCGATTTTAGTCCAATTACCCGGTATTAAAAGCATTGAAGAGGAACAACGGGCAAAAGATCTCATCACTAAATCCGCGCACTTACAAATGATGGCTGTAGATGAGCAAAAAAACGAATATCTAGATCAATTAAGCAGTGCAGAAATAGAAAAACTAGGCGATGTTGTTCTATCCTACACAGATAAGCGCACTAAGTTATTATTAAAAGCCGTTCCTATTTTAGATGGAGAAATGCTAACAAATGCCCAAGTTGTTTATGATAAAGATAACCGCCCTGTTGTGAGTTTCTCGTTAAATGCGCAGGGGGCTAAAATCTTTGGGGATTTTTCGGGGGCTAATGTGGGCAAACGCATGGCCGTTGTATTAGATAATAAAGTGTACTCAGCGCCCTATATTCGCGAACGCATTGGGGGGGGAAGTGGGCAGATTAGCGGGAATTTCACCGTAGCGCAGGCAAGCGATTTAGCCATTGCGCTTAGAAGTGGGGTTTTAAGCGCGCCGCTTGTTGTACTTGAAAAGCGCATTATTGGCCCCTCTTTAGGAGCAGATAGCATTAAAACCTCCATTGTGGCACTCATTTCTGGGTTTATTTTAGTTATGGTCTTTATGATTGCCTATTATGCCCTAGCTGGGGTTATTGCTAGCATGGCCTTGATTGTGAATTTATTTTTAATTGTTGCGGTGATGGCTATCTTTGGGGCGACTTTAACACTACCGGGCATGGCTGGAATTGTACTTACTGTGGGCATGGCCGTAGATGCTAATATTATTATTAATGAGCGCATTAGAGAAGGGCTTAGGGCTAATGAAAGTGTAGCACAGGCTCTATTTTCAGGCTATGCTAATGCCTCGCGCGCTATTTTTGATTCAAATTTAACTTCTCTGATTGCTTCTTTATTGCTCTATGCCTATGGCACGGGCTCTGTTAAGGGTTTTGCGCTCACTACTGGCATTGGAATTTTAGCCTCAATTCTTACGGCTATTATAGGTACGCAGGGCTTTTATCAAGCTATTCTACCCAAACTCTCACGCAAGAAAAACCTTTATCTTTGGTTTGGTGTAAGCCAAAGTGTTAAACACCATAAAAGGATAGCCCGTGGAACTCTTTAAACGGGTGAGAATTTTAAATTTTATGGAGTATTCTAAATGGGGCTTGGGGGCCTCTTGTGTTGTACTTTTGCTTTGTTTGGCTTTGATTATCTTTAAGGGTTTTAATTTAGGGGTGGATTTTGCAGGGGGGAGTGTAGCACAGGTGCGTTTTGAGAAAAAAGCGCCTTTAGCGCAAATCCGTGAAGTCTTTGCAAAAGCCCATTTAAATGGGGTACAGGTGAGTGCCTTTGGCTCTGATCAAGAAGTGGTGATTAAAATTCCTGTAGGCAAACAAGAAATCAAAGATTTAGGCAGCAAAATTACAGAAATTTTAGCGCCTCTAGGTAAATTTGAAATCCGTAAGTTAGATAGCGTGGGGCCTAAGGTGGGCGATGAACTCAAACAAAGGGGCATTTTATCTTTGGTACTAGCCATTGTAGCGATGATGTTATATGTAAGTTTTCGCTATGAATGGCGCTTTGCCCTAGCTAGCGTTTTAGCATTAGTCCATGATAGCCTTATCACCGCCACAAGTGCCATTGTTTTTAATATTGATTTAAACTTAGAGGTCATCGCTGCGGTTTTAACTTTAATTGGTTACTCCATTAACGATACCATTATCATTTTTGATCGCATTAGAGAAAAGATGCTTGCCGGTCGCTCTAATGATCTTAATTTTGTGATTAATGAGGCTATCTCTAGTACCTTAACGCGTACGCTGCTTACTTCTTTAACCGTCTTTTTTGTGCTTTTAGTGCTCTATCTCTTTGGCTCTAGAATTTTAATCGGCTTTTCTTTGCCCATGCTTATTGGCACTGTTGTAGGGACTTATAGCTCCATTTTTTTAGCCCCCCGTATTGCGGTGCTCTTAGGTTTTGATTTAGCCAAATACCATGATAATGAGCTTAAAAAAGCCAAACGCAAACAAGAAAAGGAGCGTTTACGGCGTTTGTATGAACATGGACGGGTCTAAACCACAAAAAGGATAGCCATGGATTGGGGTCGGGTTATTTTCACGGTCTTTAGTTTGCTTAGTACCACTTCCATTGCGGGTTTTCTTTACGAACCTAATGTGGTGATTCTCTTTGTGGCTATGGCGCTTAACCTCATTGTTACTACTCTTAAGATCGGGGTACAAAAACAATTTGCTTCAGAATTAATGGGGGGGTCTTTGGTGGCGCTATTTCATCTCATGCCAGCCTTTGTATTTTTACAAATTTTAAATAATCTCATCCTCGCCTACACTCTTATGATTGGGGCGCTTGTTAGCAATGTTTTTTGTTTGATATTGCTCATCATTGATAGCATTAAAAATACAGATGTGGAATACTAATGCAAACTTATACTCCTAAAATCATTGAAAAAAAATGGCAAGAAATTTGGGCTAATGATTTGGCATTTGAACCTAGTTCTGATTTTTCTAAACCCAAAAAATACATTTTAAGCATGATGCCCTACCCTAGCGGAGAGGTGCACATGGGGCATGTGCGCAATTATGCAATCGGGGATGCTTTAGCGCGTTACTACCGCCAAGTGGGTTATAATGTACTACATCCTATGGCCTTTGATGCCTTTGGTATGCCCGCAGAAAATGCGGCTATCAAACACCAAATCCACCCCAAAATCTGGACAGAGAAAAATATAGCCAACATGCAAGAGGAATTTAAAGCGCTAGGGTTTTCTTTTAGTAAGACTCGCGAATTTGCCACTTGCGATCCTAATTACACCAAAATTGAACAGCAATTTTTTATAGAGATGTTTTCTAAAGGTTTGGTGTATCAAAAAGAGGCGTGGCTTAATTGGTGTCCTCTTGATCACACGGTTTTAGCCAATGAACAAGTTATTGATGGGAAATGCTGGCGTTGTGGCTCTGCTGTAATACAAAAGCAAATGCCACAATACTACCTTAGAATTACAAAGTATGCTGAGGAACTTTTAGCAGAACTTAAGAATTTAAAGGGCTCTTGGCCTACACAAGTTTTAAGCATGCAAGAACAATGGATTGGTAAATCAGAGGGCTTAGTTTTTAGCTTTGCATTAGAGGCTGAGAGTGTAGCGCGTTTAAACAGATCAGATTTAACACAAATTGAGGTCTTTACAACCCGTATTGATACGATCTTTGGGGTAACTTTTATAGCACTCTCCCCTGGGCATGCATTAGTCCAAGCTCTACTAGAAACAGATTTACTAAGCATAGAGGCCAAAGAAGAGATTTTAAGCAT
Organism: Helicobacter suis; assembly: GCF_902196135.1. Lineage (GTDB taxonomy): Bacteria > Campylobacterota > Campylobacteria > Campylobacterales > Helicobacteraceae > Helicobacter > Helicobacter suis_A. The sequence goes on from NZ_CABIKE010000008.1 coordinate 64,562, forward strand.
TCAAAATACCAATATGCGTACGCGTTCCTTAGAAAAAAGAGGGGTTAAATTGCCGCTATCTGTTTTACACCCCTTAACTCATGAATCTATTCCTGTTTATATGGCTAATTTTGTATTAGATAATTATGGGAGCGGGGCGTTAATGGGAGTACCCGGATGTGATCTTAGAGATCATGCCTTTGCAACCCTTTTTAATATCCCTATTAAAGAACTCATTGTAGGAGAAGTAGCACCTTGTCCGGTGGGTATTTTAAAAAATAGCGGGGAATATAACGGGCTTAACACCACAGAGGCTAAAGAAAAGCTTAGCGCGCTTTTTGAGCAAAAAGGATTAGGAAAGCGCGTTATTAATTATCGCTTGCAAGATTGGGGTATTTCACGCCAGCGCTACTGGGGAGCGCTTATTCCTATGGTGCATTGTTCAAATTGCGGCTTAGTGTGTGAGAAAATAGAAAATTTGCCTATTTTATTACCTGAAGATGTGGTATTTGATGGCGAGGGCAATCCTTTAGATAAACATAAAAGTTTTAAACATTGTCTTTGCCCTAAATGCGGGCAAGAGGCGCGCCGAGAAACCGATACAATGGATACCTTTTTCCAATCTAGTTGGTACTTTTTGCGCTACACCACCCCGCCTAAACTTTGGGATAAACAAGCCTTTGATTTAGACGCGCTAGATTATTGGATGGAAGTAGATGAATATATTGGCGGAATCGAACATGCCATTTTGCATTTGCTTTATGCGCGCTTTTTTACTAAGGCTCTTAGAGATTTGGGTTATCTTCATATCAATGAACCCTTTCAGGCTCTCACCACTCAAGGCATGGTGCTTAAAAATGGCGCTAAAATGAGTAAATCTAAGGGTAATGTAGTTACGCCTCAAGAGATTTTAGAAAAATACGGGGCAGATATTGCTAGGGCTTATATCCATTTTGTCGCACCGCCTAATAAAGAATTAGAATGGAATGATCAAGCCCTAGAAGGCGCAGCGCGTTTTTTAAAACGATTTTATGAAAAGTCATTTTTAGCAAAGGCTTGTAAGCAACTCCCCTTTTTAGATGTAAATAATCTAAGCGATGCAGAAAAAGAAGCGCGCAAAAAGATTCACTTAGCTTTACAAAAATGCCATGATATTTTTGATAAAGTCCAGCCACATTATCCTTTTAATACTTTGCTTGCTTTTTGCATGGAAGCACTCAACGCCCTAGAAAAAACCACAAATAGCGCCTTATGGACAGAAGGGTATTATATTTTAACCCATGTGTTAGAGCCTCTTATTCCCCATGTCTGCCATGAAATTTCTAAACGGCTTTTTAATTTGAGTAATTTTAAAACCCTCCATGTAGATCCACGCGCATTAGAAGAAGATCAAATTACAATGGCTGTTACGATTAATGGTAAAAAAAGAGGGCAAATTGTGATCTTAAAAGATTTAAATCAAGAAGCGCTTTTAAAAGAGGCTAGAATTAGCGTGGCTAAATGGCTGGATCAAAAACGCGTGATTAAAGAAGTTGTTGTACCCCATAAATTAGTGAATTTTGTCGTGCAATGAAGGCCATTAGCGCGCTTTTTGTCTTGGTTTTATTAACAGGTTGTGGTTATAAGCCCATTGCCGCCCTTTCAGATAAAGTTTTAGGCAAAGGTATATATGTGCGCTTGGTGGTGAATTTGCCCAACCCTAAAAACTCTGTGGCTTTTAAAGACATGCTTAATCGCGTCATCGTGCAGCGTTTCCAAAATACCCTAACTAGCGAGAAACAAGCCGATTCCATTATTACCATTGAAATCACGCGGGTAGCAGATACCTCTATTAGCCAAAATCAAGAGGGTTTTACCACCTTCTACCGCGCTACCGTGTATGTGGATTACACTTACAATAATAAAATGGGCACTGTAAAAACCTTCCATGATAGCGGCTATTATAACTACGCTGTTTCATTACAAGACCCCCTCATCACTTACCATAACCGCATTTATGCAATCTCCCAAGCCCTAGAACAAACTCTTACCCAGTTTGTCTCCCAAATTGCCTATGAAGGTAAACTCAATAAATGAATTTAATAGACTATCTAGCCTCTAAAGCACAGGAGTACGCACCCTTTGATCCTAAGCGTTTTGAGCGTATCTACGCCACTTTTAACGCGTATTGTCAGGATCAAGTGCCTAAAATCCAAATCATTGGCACAAATGGGAAGGGCAGTACAGGGCGTTTTTTAACTCTGGGATTAGAACAGGCTGGTTTTAAAGTTTTACACTTCACCTCCCCTCATCTATTAGATTTTAAAGAGCGCTTTTACACGCAAGGTAGAATCATCACAGAGACTACTTTAGAAAAAGCACACCAAACTTTACAAACCATGCCCTTAGAACCCATGAGTTACTTTGAATACGCCACTCTTTTAGCCATTGTACTAGCCCAAGATTGTGATTATTTAGTAGCTGAGGCGGGTTTGGGCGGCGAATTTGATAGTACCAGTGTTTTAAATAAACGAATCGCTTTGATTTATACACCCATTAGTCTAGATCACACTGAAAGATTAGGCCACACTCTAAAAGAAATTGCGACCACTAAACTAAGAGCTATGATTAATCTAGAACCACACACACCCATTTTATTAGCCCACCAAAACCGCCCCTTTTTAAAATTAGCCAAGCAAATAGCAAATCAATATTCTTTACAATTAACTTTAGTGCCTCCCCCCTCTTTAGCCATACAAGCCTATGCCCACAAACACCACTACCCCCCTTTTTTGGTTGATAATTTACAAACAGCTCTTAGTGCTTTAGAAATCTTAAATATTAATTCTTCTCTTCTCGCACTTAAACCCTTAGATTTACCGGGTCGTTTTGAGTTTTTGACACCCTCTATTATCTTAGATGTGGCGCACAATGTAGCTGGGGCTAAGGCTCTGGCTAAAGCCCTAGCCGATCAAAGAGTGGATTTGGTGTATAATAGCTATCAAAGAAAAGACGCTTATGGGGTTTTAAAAAGCCTTAAATCTCGTATTAAACGGGTGTGGATTTTAGAAGTATTAGATACACAGATGATAGATAGGGGGGTTTTGGAGGGGTTTTTAGAGCAATTGCACATACCCTTTGCTCCCTTTAGCTGGGATACTTTTGACCCCTTTTCTGGTTTGTTTGTGGTGGCTGGATCTTTTAGTGTTGTGCGTACATTTATAGAGGGCTATCAAAAGTATCAGGGGCATTTTGAGGGTAGTAGGGGTTTGTGTGCCAGATAAATTTGTCTTAACAATTATTGATGAAAATGGGTCTAAACAACTCAGGCTTTCTAGGCATGTAAAACGGCATGTACTTGTAATAGCCATGCTAGCAATAGGGTTATTATTAGCCGGAGGGTGGTTTTTAGGCTACTTGGTTGAAAAGATTAGCAAAATGACTTTAGAAAAAGGTATTTTAGAGACCAATTATAAAAATCTATATACTAAAAATCACACGCTCAAGCTTGAGATTTCGCAAAAAACCCAAGAAATTGCCTTAGTTAGCCGTAAAATTAAAGATTTTGAAAATCTTGTACAGGTTAAAAAGAGTCAAGGCGATGATGCCTATAGTAGTGTGGATTTAAAACAACTCTCTATCCCTAATAAAACCCTAGCTTTAGCCCTTATCCCTAATGGAGAACCTATTAAAACCTATAGCACTAAAACTTTGATCAACTCCCCTAATAAAAGATCTTTAGGCCCCTACCATGGGTATAATTTTAATACAACGCCAGATACACCGGTGTATGCAACAGCTAGCGGAGTGGTAGATGTGGTGCTGATTAGAAATTATCAAGGCTATGGCAAATTAATACGATTAGAACATGCCTTTGGGTTTAGTTCGATCTATGCGCGCCTTAATAGCATTGTGATTAAAAGGCATGCATTTGTACAAAAAGGAGAATTACTTGGTTATAGTAGCGCTAACTTGCATTATGAAATCCGTTTTTTAGGCCGTATTGTAGACATGCCAAAATACATGGATTGGGACATGGCTCACTTTGATTTAATTTTTAAAGACGATTCTGTCAGCTGGAAAAATCTTTTCTATAGCATTAAAGACATGGCTCATATCCGTGAAAAACGCCAAACTACAGAACATTTAGGGGTTATAGGTGTGGCTGAATAAACGCCTCATTTTAATGTTGACTTACAAAGATGGGAGTAAGTCTATTAATGTACACATTGTCTACAAACAAATCATGTACTACATTCTCTTATTTGTGCTTGCCGTGTTCATGTTTTTAGGCATCGCGCTTTATGCTTTTGATATAGAAATCAAAACCACCAAAGCCCAGACTAAAAAACTCAGTGCAGAATATTTTAAGAGTTCACAAGCCCATGCCTATTTAAGCCAGAAAGTTCAAGGTTATTTAGAAGAATTATTACTAGCAGGCGATCGCATCAGTGATTTAGAAGATTCAGTAGGGATTGAAGGGGAGGATACTAGCGATGCTCCCTTAAGCCAGCGTTTAGATGTGGCTAGCATTACAGGGGCTCAAAAAACTTTTATCATGCGTTTTATCCCCAATGACAACCCACTTGAATCCTATCGGCGGATTTCTAGCCCCTTTGCTAAGCGTTTTCACCCCATTTTACACCGCTTATTTAACCATACAGGCGTGGATTTAAGTACGCCAATTAATACGCCTGTTTATGCAACCGCTAATGGGGTGGTGGGTTTGGCTAATAGCGGGTGGAATGGGGGTTATGGGAGGCTTGTTAAACTTTACCACCCCTTTGGTTTCCAAACTTATTATGCGCATCTTAAAAAAATCGTGGTTAAAAATGGCGAATTTGTCAAAAAAGGCCAACTTCTTGCTTATAGTGGCAGTAGTGGCATGAGCACTGGACCGCACTTACACTATGAAGTGCGTTTCATGGATAAGCCGATTAATCCTATGTTTTTTATTACTTGGAATATGAGAGACTTTGATTATATTTTTACCAAAGAAAGGAATATTGCATGGCAATCTTTACTAACGATCATAAACAACCTACTAACGGATCAGCCACCATCATCGCCCAAGGCACTAAATTCAAAGGAGAAGTAAATATTGATTGCCATCTACATATTGATGGCGAATTAGAAGGCATTGTGCATTCTGAATCCACCGTTGTGATTGGCAAAAATGGTGTGGTTATGGGAGATATTTTTGCGGCAAGATTAGTGGTGAGTGGTAAATTTAACGGGAATGCACAGGCTGATGTGATTGAAATCATGCCTTTAGGGTATGTGGATGGTAAAATTGTGAGTTCAGAATTAATCATTGAACGGAAGGGAATCTTAGCCGGGGAGAGTCGCCCTAGAAATGAAGTGATCAGAGCTTTAGAAGAAAATAAAAATCCTAAAACCTAATGCAATCTAGCCTTTATTTTGCTCTTTCTTCTTTTAATAGTACAATTTTAGTGGTTGCAGATAATAAACAGGCTCAAGAAGCTTTGCAGGTGTGGCGCTTTTTTAAACCCCACATTCCTGTTTTTGTGTTGCCAGAATTAAGAGTTTATTACCTTGATGATATGCGCGCTTTTAACACAGAACTTAAAGAGCTTTTAAGTGTATTGGGTTGTTTTTACCAATCTAAAGAAACAAACCCACAAACCCGTCTTATCGCTCCCTTAAGCGCGCTTTTACACCCTTTGCCCAAACCCTTATTACTCCAAAGTTTTAAAATAGAGTGCTTAGAAAGTTATTCTTTAGCAGAGTTAAAAGAAAGATTTTATTATTATGGTTATGATTTTGTAGACATCATTGAATTACCCGGTGAGGCAAGTTTTAGGGGCGATATTGTAGATATTTTTATCCCCGGTCAAACTAAACCACACCGCATTAGCTTTTTAGGACAAGATTGTGAAGATATCCGCACCTTTGATCCAATTACCCAGCTAAGCGATTCTAAACTTTTAGAATTTTTAGAGATCACGCCCGCACTCTTTAGTTTAAGCCAAGAAAACCACGCTCTTTTACAAACAAGGATAGAAAAACTAGAAAGTAGCGCATTGATTAAGGATATTGGATCGCTTGGGTTTTGGGTTTTAGAGGATTTTGGGATTGATTTTTTACAGCACTATAGCGCCACCTTAAGCCAAAAAGCCCATTTAGAGGCAAAAGAAATTTTTGATTTTAACCCTGCTGATAATCTAAAACATGCCCTCAGTTTACCGGTGCTACAAACCCCTCCTAATTGCCAAGATATTCAGATTCATTTAAACCAATTAGACACATTTTTACAACTCAACGCCCATAAACGTGTTACTTTGCTTGCTAAAAATATAGACTTAATCCCTACACATCATCTAAGCGCCCCCTTTAAAAGTGTTGTTTCTGATTGTGTGCTCCATTTTAGTACCCCAGATGTGATTTTTTTCTCTTTGCACTCCTACCCACAAAAACACCCACTTTTACGCCCTAAACTTATCTTAGATGAGCTAAGCCCGGGGGATTTTGTCGTGCATGAAAATTATGGAGTGGGGCTTTTTAAGGGTCTTGTCCAACAAAGTATTTTTGGCAGCATACGCGATTTTATCGCTTTAGAGTATCAAAATGAAGACATGCTGTTATTGCCTGTAGAAAATTTACACCTAGTGGAGCGCTACATTGCTAATAACTCCCCTGTTTTGGATAAATTAGGTAAAAGTAGTTTTATCAAACTCAAGGCTAAAGTCCATGCTGAAATCTTAGAAATGGCCTCACAAATCATTAATTTAGCCGCTAAACGCTATTTATTAGAGGGGGAGAAAATCAATGCAGATAGCGCTAAACTCAAGGCTTTTAAACAAGCCTGTGGTTTTAGCTTAACCCCCGATCAAGAAAGCAGCATTACAGCCATTTTAGAAGATCTAGCTCAAGGGCGCGTGATGGATAGATTGCTCAATGGCGATGTGGGGTTTGGTAAAACTGAGGTGGCCATGCATGCCATTTATGCTATCTTTTTAAGCGGCAAGCAAAGCGCTATGTTTGTGCCCACCACGCTTTTATGCGCCCAGCACTTTAACACCCTGCAAGCACGCTTAGAACCCTTCAATCTTAAAGTAGCCAAGCTAGATCGCTTTAGCAAGGATAAAAAGGAGGTTTTAGAGGGGATCAAAGAGGGGCATATTTCTGTAGTGGTGGGTACACATGCGCTTTTAAGGGCTAAATTTAAAGACTTAGGGTTAGTGGTGGTTGATGAGGAGCATAAATTTGGAGTGAAGCAAAAAGAGGCAATTAAAATTTTAAGCCACCAAGTGCATTCTTTGAGCATGTCAGCTACCCCTATTCCAAGAACGCTTAGCATGGCTCTTTCTAAAATTAAGGGAGTGAGCACTTTAACAACCCCTCCGGCTAATAGAAAACCTAGCCGTACCTTTGTGAAGGAAAAAACAAACCCCCTACTCAAAGAGATTATTTTAAGAGAATTACGCCGCAAGGGACAGGTTTTTTATGTCCATAATCACATTGAAAGCATGCCTAAAATCAAACAAAAACTTTTAGAATTGCTCCCTAATTTGCGTGTAGAAATTTTACACTCTAAAACTCCGGCAAAAGAAGTAGAACAGATCATGCTTAATTTTGCACAGGGGCATTTTGAAGTGCTTTTATGTACTTCTATTGTAGAGTCAGGAATTCATTTACCCAATGCTAACACCATTATCATAGAACAAGCCGATCGCTTTGGTTTGGCTGATTTGCACCAATTAAGAGGGCGCGTAGGGCGGGGGAATAAAGAAGGGTTTTGTTACTACCTAGTAGAGGATAAAAACACACTAGCAGAACAAGCCAGCAAAAGACTTTTAGCCTTAGAAAAAAATTCTTATTTAGGTAGCGGGGCTAGTATTGCCATGCATGATTTAGAAATTAGAGGCGGGGGGAATTTTTTAGGGGCAAATCAGAGCGGGCATATTAAAGGCATTGGTTATAAGTTATACACCAAAATGTTAGAAGAGGCTATTTCTCAAGAGAGTGGAGAGATACAGGAACGCTTTAGCGTGGATTTAAAACTCCAAGTCAGTGGCTTTTTAAGCCCGGATTTAATCCGTAGCGATAGTTTGCGTTTAGAACTTTATAGACGGCTTTCTTTATGCCTTGATTTAACCAGTGTGGCGGCAATTGAAAATGAAATCAACGCGCGTTTTGGAGCGCTAGATTTAATGACCACGCAGTTTTTACAAATTATCCGGATTAAAATTTTAGCTAACCAGCTTAAAATCCATAAAATTTTGCAATATGGGCAAAATATCACCCTTTGTTTTAAAGAGAAACAAAAACCTTTGCAAGCCCCTAGTAAAGACGATGTATCTGTGTTACAAACCATTCTTACAGCTCTACAGACTCTTTAGTTTCTAATAAGTGTGTGGCGATTTTAATCACTTCTTCAGGCTTAATTGTATCCATACAGGCATGGGGTTTAATAGGGCCTGTTTTAAGCGGACAGGTGCGTTTTTTACAAGGCGCACAGGGGAGATTTTTAAAGAGTAATTGTGCTTTTAAGGGCTTATAAGGGCCTGTTTCATGCAAATCTGTAGGCCCAAAAAGAGCGATCAATGGGGTTTGTGTAGCGGTAGCGATGTGCATAGGACCGCTATCATTACAAATTAAGAGATCAAGGGAGGCGATGGTATCTATTAAAACAGGGATAGTGGTTTGCCCGCATAGATTATAAAGATTGGCATGGGGGGGGATTTGATCTAAAATTTCTTGGATAACCATTTTGTCGTCTTGAGAACCTAAAAGATAGATCGCATGCCCTTGATTTAATAAAGCTTGAATCAGGGTTGCAAAATAATTTGTACTCCAGCGTTTAGCACTCCCAAAGGCAGCTCCCGGACTAATCCCAATGTGTTTTTGTAAAGGGGATAATGTAAGAGGAGTGGCCTTTAAGTTAAGAGGTGGGGGATTATTTAAAGCCATTAGGGGGGATAATAAATGATAATAGCGCTCTACTTGGTGGCCTTTATGGGGTTTTAAAGCATGGGTTAAAAGAAAAGAGCGGCAATTTTTAGCATACCCGATTCGAATGGGGGTTTGGCTAAAGTAAAGCAAAAGGGCCGCATATAAATTATTAGTTAGCGCTAAACCTATATCACAAGGGCCAATATGCCTAGCTAGTTTATAAGTAGCCCACATGCGGCATTTAGCACTCTTGGTTTTATCAATGATTAAGACATTGTGCAAATCTCGCTCAAAAAGCGCACACACACTACTAGGACCAACAAGAACACAAGTTGCGTTTTTAAAAGTGGCCTTGAGGGTTTGTATAAGAGGTGTAGCCATCACGCCATCACCTAGCCAATTAGGCAAACGGACTAAAATTTTCATCATCACTCTTTATACTACATCATTGCCAAAAGCACCTGTAAACTTTACTCTCAAGGGGTATTTTGTAGTACTGTTAAAATCCTCTATCAATTTCTACTTAAGTTTTTAATATTTAAAAAGAGTTTAAATATCTATGATAACATGGCTTCAAACTTTTATGAGGTGCGTGTTGAAAAAAATATTTGGAAGTTTGCTATTGACATTGGGCATGGTACATGGGACAAACATTGTTTTAAACAAACCCTTAGCAAGCGTGGTGGTACAAGATAAAGGGGAGCTTGTTTTAAACAAGGGTGATATTGCTTACAAGGCTTGGAGTAGTCAAAGTTTGCCCGGGAAGGTGCGTATTCTCCAGCATATAGCCGGACGCAAAAGTGTCAAGGCAGAAAACCAGCCTTTAATGGATAAAATCGTAGCGCAGCATTTTGATGCAAGTAAATACCAAACGACTAATATCATCAATGTAGATGATGCCACAATGGGAACGGGTCTTTTTGTGCGAGGAGAAACCAAAAAGGCTAAAAAAGAGCACCCAGATAGTCAGGTGGTTATGGATAATGAGGGGGTGGTGCAAAAAGCTTGGGGGTTAAAAAAACAAGAAAGTTTGATTGTTGTACTAGATAAAGAGGGTAAAGTGCGCTTTGTGCATGAGGGTAGGCTTAGTAGTGCCCAAATACAACAAGTGATCGATCTAGCTAAAAAATTACAACAAGAGTAGTTATTACCCACCTGTTTTAACCCTCAAGAGTCAGTATATCCCCGCATTCAAAGCTAGGGGGTTTTGATTATCAAACCGCTACTAACAATAGATTTTCCTCTTTAGAGTTTATACCCCCCCACTACAACACAAAACTTTTAGTAAGCCTCTTAATTTGTTTGGCTTAAGCTTACAAACTTTTAGCAATACTAAAGACTTTGGCTTTTTGGCTGTTTTATTAAAACGCTAAAAGGTTTTAAAGGGTTAATTTTATGGAAGTTTGGTAGGAAAATTGATTAAATGGCCATAAATCCCAAACATTGGGATATAATTTAATTAGATTTGTGCTACACTCAGAGAGCCGTTTCTAGGCAAATTTCTCAAGTTTTTTCTTGGACTAATGGTTTTAGAATTTAGGTGATTTGATGATAAGGTTTTTAGCTCTATCCGTTTTTTTTTTTTTTTTAGTCGCAGACGCCCGCTCTTTTGCC
>NZ_CABIKE010000009.1 GCF_902196135.1 Helicobacter suis
CCTGCAAGCTTAAGCTAAGCCGATCATTGCGTTAGAGGATTTGTACTAAACCCTGCTTTAAGCGCAGGGAAGTATCAAGCATAGAAAAATCTTAGGTCTATAAACCTTTCAATAAATCCCCAAATCTCTAAATTTATTTAAAAACCCTCCCTAGCTTTTTAACGCGGGTGGTGTTTTTAGATTTTAGGAGGCGTTGTATTTGGCAGTTTTTGTTGCAATTTTAAGGCTTTTGCCTAAGAACTCTCTTGTAGCCATTTTTTAGCCTACTCTTTTGATTACAAAACAAATTTGCTAACTCAACAAGGATTTTTATCTAAATCAAATCCCCTATCTAAGCCCGTGCTTTGATTTTTTGGCTATAATGCCAGCGATGAAATCACACGCCCCTCTTTTTTGTATGTTGCTTTGCTCTCTTAGGGCTATGGATTTAACCCCCTATCATAAGCAATATATCCAGTTAGTAACTGAAGATGATGGCTATATCAACCCCTACATTGATCGTTACTACACGGCAGGTACGCGTATTGGCTGGGTGAGTAAAGAATATAGCTATTTTAAGCGCAAATCTGCCATGTCTTGGGCACGCTTTGTAAGCCTGCAGGGTAAAAAAAATCGCATGACTCGCTTTAATATCTATCTCACCCAAGACATGTACACCCCCACGCTTGCCCACCGCTTACTCACAAATATAGTTAAAGGCGATCACCTCTATGGGGGTTGGTTGCGGCTTAATTTTGGTATTTTCCAAAGAAGCGCGCATGCTTTAGAACACACCAGTTTTTCTATTGGCATGGTTGGTCCTGCCTCTTTAGCAGGCCCTACGCAAAATCTTATCCACACTTGGGGGCATGATCCTAAGTTTTTGGGCTGGAATACCCAAATTAAAAACGAATTTATCTTTGAATTTAACTACACTTGGATTCAAAAACTTGATTTTTATAAAAGCCGTTATTTTAGTATTGACATGTTGCCCGCAGCTAGTTTTAGTTTGGGTAATGCCTTGACTAATTTTAACTTAGGGGCTACTTTGCGCATGGGTTATAACTTAGAGGCTGATTTTGGCCCTAATGAAATCCATAGCGGTTTTCCCGGAGGTGAGCCTTATAGTAACCGCTTAGCTTTTTATGTCTTTGTAGGGGCTATGGGGCAATTCCAGCCCTTAGATGTGTTTGTACAAGGCAATGATGCACAAACCAGAGGCATCACGCAATTACCCTATTTTCTCTATAACGCGCAGGTGGGAGTGGCTTTGCTCTATAAGGGCATGCGTTTTTGCTTTAGTGCGATCGATCTAAGTAAAACTTTTAGAGATCAGAGCAGAAACCATAATATCGGTAGTATTGAATTGGATATTGCTTTTTAAATGTCTAAAAAGATTGTCGTTATTTTACTAGGAGTGGGGGGGTTGTTAGCGGTTTTGCTATTTGGAGTGGGTTTAAAATTAAGCAGTGATATTAAACATAAATTAGAGGAAAGTTTAAACAATTTAGCCAAGCATATACACGCAATGCCCTTTACTTGCAAGGGTTTTAAAAATATTGTCTGTGAGAGTGCGGGTATTCATGGCCAAACGGGGGCAATTTTTCTAACTCTAGCTGAGGTTAAAACAAATGCCTTACAATTTAAATTAGACATCCCCAAGCTCTATGCTACTAAAACATGGATGCCAACAAGTGCGGGTTGTTTATTAGATTTAAGCCTACAAGACACGCTTGTAGAGCATAACACCTGCCATTTAAAAGGGCAACAAATTTCTTATAATCTGCTATTAGATGCCCGTTTAAAGGACGGGGATAAACCCTTAAATCTTAAAAATCTTTTAGGTTCTCAAGCCCAAACACAAAATGTAACAATCCTCGTTGAAAAATTAGGGGTTAAAACCTATTCTAAAGATTTTCGCTCTGTTCTTTACCCTCTTTTACAAAAAACAGGGGATATACACACCTCCCATTTTGACGCGCAAGCCTACAATAAAGCCCTAGAGGAAGTTGTGCGCTCTTTTAGGGGCACTGTGCTAGTTGGGCTATTAGTAGCCGGCTTACAAGGTGAAGCACAAGCAGCACAAGAACTTTCTAACCAATTACTAGCCTTTGCACAAAACAAACGCGATCATGTAAGCTTTGAATTAGTGAATAAAAACGCTCCTTTTATACCTTTGCTAGATTTCATCCATGGCAAAAATTTATTAGATTATCTCCCGCATTTTTCTATTAAAGTGTTGCCATGAAGCGCCTCTTGCTGGCATGGCTATACTCCAAAGATGGATTAAAGGCTGCCTTTAGCGAAGAGCCTGCTTTTAGACAAGTGGTGTTTTTGTGCGGGATTAGCCTATTAGGGGCTTTTTTTTGCGCACATTCTTTTATCCAGTTTGTACTCTTAATTCTGCCCGGGGTACTCTCTGTGATTGTAGAGCTTCTTAATAGCGCGATTGAAAACGCGGTGGATTTTACAGGTACGCAAAAACACCCATTAGCCAAAAAAGCCAAAGACATGGGCTCAGCAGCGCAATTTGTGTGTTTGCTGTTTTTGGTGGGGGTTTGGGTGGGGTATTTTATTTTTTAGAGAGGTTGCTATGGAAGTGAAAGAAATTGTCATTGAGGAATCGTTAAAAGCCAGTTATTTAGATTACTCCATGAGCGTCATTGTAGGGCGTGCCCTGCCAGATGCACGCGATGGGTTAAAACCCGTACACCGGCGTATCCTTTATGCCATGCACGAATTAGGCTTAGGGGCACGCGTGCCTTATAAAAAAAGTGCGCGTATTGTAGGCGATGTCATCGGTAAATACCACCCCCATGGCGATAGTGCAGTCTATGAGGCTTTAGTGCGCATGGCACAAGATTTTTCTATGCGTTTGCCTTTAGTAGATGGACAGGGTAATTTTGGCTCTATTGATGGGGATAATGCGGCCGCAATGCGCTATACAGAGGCACGCATGGCAACTCCAAGTGAGGAACTTTTAAGAGATATTGATAAAGACACGGTAGATTTTAACGACAATTATGATAACACCCTAAAAGAACCCGATGTTTTACCTAGTCGCCTACCTAATTTACTCATCAATGGCTCAAGCGGAATTGCTGTAGGCATGGCCACCTCTATTCCTCCCCACCGCTTAGATGAAATTATAGAGGCTCTTATTTTTGTGCTAGAAAACCCGCAAGCTAGCTTGAGTGATATTTTAGATTTAATACCCGGTCCAGATTTTCCTACAGGCGGAATCATTTATGGCAAACAGGGCATTTTAGAGGCTTATAGTAGCGGGCGGGGGCGTATCCGCGTGCGGGCTAAAACCCGTTTAGAAAGAATAGAGGGGCACGAGAGTATCATCATTGAGGAAGTCCCCTACCAAACCAACAAGGCTAAACTTGTAGAACAGATTAGCGAACTAGCGCGCGATAAAATTGTAGAGGGGATTTCTGAGGTACGCGATGAATCCGATCGAGAAGGGATTAGGGTTGTTATTGATCTAAAAAGAGAAGCCAACGCCCAGATTGTGCTTAACCAACTATATAAATCTAGTGGCATGGAAAGCACTTTTAGCATTATTTTACTGGCTATCCACAATAAAGAGCCCCGTATCTTTAATTTGCTTGAGTTGCTCAAACTCTTTTTAATGCACCGTAAAACTATTGTGATTCGCCGCACAATTTATGAATTAGAAAAAGCCAAAGCCCGTATCCACATTTTAGAGGGGTTATTAGTTGCGCTGAAAAATAGCGAAGCTATAATTGATCTGATTAAAAAAAGTAGCGATACACATAGCGCTCAAGAGGCATTAATTCAAGCCCACCAACTAAGTCAAGAACAAAGCAAGGCGATTTTAGAAATGCGCTTGCAAAGATTAACCGGATTAGAGCAAGAAAAAATCTCTAAAGAACATGCCGAACTTCAGGCGATCATTCAAGAATTACAGGCCATTTTAGAGCATGCCGACAAACTTAACAACCTCATCAAAGAGGAATTATTAGAGATCAAAGAAAAATTTAGCAGCCCGCGTAAAACCCAGATTGAAGAGGATTATGAAGCGCTAAGCGATGAGGATTTAATCGCCCGTGAGGATATGGTGGTTACACTAAGCCATAGGGGCTATGCTAAACGCATGCCCTTAAAAATCTATGAACAACAAAAACGCGGGGGCAAGGGCAAAATCTCGGGAAACACCCATGAAGATGACTTTATAGAGTTTTTCTTTAGCGCTAACACCCATGATATTATCCTTTTTATCACAGATAAAGGGCAACTTTACTGGCTTAAAGTTTATAAAATCCCTGAAATGGGGCGTAATGCCATAGGTAAGGCCTTAGTTAATCTCATTGATATAGCACCGGGGGAAAAAATCTGTGCCATTCTCTCTACCCCGGATTTTAGCCCGGATAAATTTTTAGTTTTCTTTACTAAAAAGGGCATGATCAAGCGCACACAGCTTAGCGCCTTTGGACGGGTGCGCATAGGGGTGCGATCCATTGAGCTAAAAGAAGGCGATGCACTTGTAACCGCACAGATACTTGAGCATGAAAATCAAGAATTATTCATGGCCACAGCTAAGGGGATGTGTATTCGCTTTAAGGCTAGTGGGGTAAGAGATATGGGACGGACAGCTATGGGAGTGATTGGTATGCGCTTAAAAGAGGGGGATTTTGTCATTGGGGCTAGCATAGCACTTAGCGATCAACACAAACTTTTAACCATTAGTTCTAAGGGCATGGGCAAACAAACTTTAATAGGGGCTTATCGCCTGCAAAATAGGGGAGGTTTAGGCGTGATTGGGGCTAAACTCACGCCTAAAACGGGGAATTTAGTAGCCATTGTGCATGTAGATGAGGGGCAAGATTTAATGCTTTTGACTAAAAATGGAAAGATGATTCGCATGCCAATGGATAGTATCCGTGAGACAGGACGCCATGCAAGTGGGGTTAAGCTTGTAAGCGTGGAGGGCGATGGGGTGGTGTATGCTAATACCTGCCCTAAAGAGAATGAAGTGGAGTAGTCTTTTTATGCTACTTTGCCACACTCTTTTGGGGCAAGAATTTATGATTTCTTATGCCATGCAGGTGCAAAATGGAATTGCTACCCGTGCTAGCTTTGGTTTTAGCCGGGCTTTAAAAGAACATGCGAGTAAAAAGAGTTTTAGCTGTGAAATCCCTATTAAAGAGACTACACTCTCCTCCAAACAAAAACCCTTTTTACTAGATATTTTGCTACAAACTTACCAAGATCAGGTAGTGGATTGTTTGTATAAAGGAGAGGTACAAGTACAAAGTAGCGGATTTAACACCCATTTTCAAAACCAAAATAACACCACTTTGCGCATCATTGCGCCTGCTAATGTGCATTTAGAGGGGGCTTTGTTAGTGCTTGAAGTTTATTTAAGGAGATAGCATGAAAATTGCCATCGTAGAGGATGATATTAACATGCGCAAGAGTTTAGAGCTCTTTTTTAGTGATCAAGAGGATTTGGAGGTGGTGGCTTTTAAAGGACCTAAGGAGGCGCTTAAGGCTTTAGATGAGAGTTTTGAGCTCATCATTACAGATATTAACATGCCCCAAATGGACGGGCTAGAATTTTTGCGCCATTTGGAGGGGCGTTATGAGGCCATTGTGATTACAGGCAATGCTACCCTTAATAAAGCCATTGAGTCTATCCGTTTGGGGGTGAAAGATTTTTTCCAAAAGCCTTTTAAGCCGGAACTGCTCTTAGAATCTATCTATCGCAGTAAAAGAGTACTAGAGTTTCATAAAAATAAACCCAAACAAAAGCCTTCTAAAGAATTTTTCATCGCTTCCTCTCAAGCCCTAGAGGCCGTGCAAAGACAAGCTTTAAAAGCAGCAGTTACAGATGCTAGCGTGTTTTTACAAGGCCCTAGCGGGGTGGGTAAGGAAGTTTTTGCCCGCTTTATCCACACCCATTCTAAACGCGCTAAAGAGCCTTTTATGGCTATTAATATGGCTGCTATCCCTGAACACCTTTTAGAATCCGAGCTTTTTGGCTATGAAAAGGGGGCTTTCACCGATGCCACAGCGACAAAGCCCGGTTTATTTGAAATGGCGCATAAGGGGAGTGTGTTTTTAGATGAAATTAGTGAAATGCCTTTAAAACTACAAAGCAAACTTTTACGGGTGATTCAAGAAAGAGAGCTGATGCGGCTTGGGAGTAATAAAACTATTAAAGTTGATTTGCGCTTTATTGCAGCCACAAATACTAATATCCAAGAAAAGATCGCGGCTAAAGAATTTCGCGAGGATCTCTTTTTTCGCCTACAAACCATTCCGCTAAATATCCCCCCACTTAAAGAGCGCAAAGAGGAGATCTTACCCTTAGCCGAGTGGAAACTTAAAGAAGTACTGCAGGTTTATAATTTGGGGCAGAAACATTTTTCTAAAGGTGCGCAGGAGTGTTTGCTTAATTACACTTGGCATGGTAATATCCGCGAGTTGCTCTCAGTAGTAGAGAGGGCAGCTATTTTAAGCGAGGGGGAGAGTATTAGTGAGAAAGATTTATTTTTGGAGCGGAGTTAACTTTTTTGTGCTATTAGGTAAGCGCCTTTTATTCTTTAAGCAAGGAGATTAAGTGGAATTTGTAACTTTAAACAATGGAGTGAAAATCCCTATTTTAGGTTTTGGGGTGTTTCAAATCCCAGATGATGCCTGTGAAAAGGCCGTTTTAGAAGCCATTGAATGCGGGTATCGTTTGATTGACACCGCACAGATGTATCAAAATGAGAAGGGGGTGGGCTCTGCGGTTAAAAAAACCAGTGTACCCCGTGAGGAGCTTTTTATCACCACTAAGGTTTGGTTTAGTAATGCCGGGGAAAAGAAAGCTAAGGCGTCTGTAGAATGCTCTTTAAGAGAAATGCAATTAGACTATCTAGATTTAGTGTTGATTCACCAACCCTTTAATGATTATTACGGGACTTACCGCGCCCTTGAAGATCTTTATAAAGAGGGCAAACTTAAATGCATTGGGGTGAGTAATTTTTACCCCGATCGCCTTGCGGATTTAGTTAGTTTCACCCAAGTAGTCCCTGCCATTAATCAAATTGAGATCAACCCCTTCAACCAGCAAATTAAGGCCCAAGAAACCATGCAAAAATATAAAGTTCAGCCACAGGCTTGGGGACCTTTTGCAGAAGGGCGCAACAACATCTTTAACCACCCCACCCTCCAAAAGATCGCAAATAAGCACAATAAAAGTATCGCTCAGGTGATCTTACGCTGGCTAGTGCAAAGAGAAATTGTGGTTTTATTTAAGTCGGATAAAAAAGCAAGAATGATTGAAAATAGCCAGATTTTTGATTTCAGCCTCCCCTCTGAGGATATGGAAACTATCGCGCAGATGGATCAGCAACAAAGCGCCTTTTTTGATCACCGCGATCCAGGCGCACTAGAGTTTTTAAAAACTTTACCCACCGTTTAAGGATTTTGCATGATTTATCAAAACGCTTTAGAACTCATTGGCGATACACCCATTTTAAAAACAAATCACCTTTTAGAAGCGGGTGCGGCTAGTTTATTTGTTAAGCTAGAAAAATTTAACCCGGGGGGTAGTGTAAAAGATCGCGCGGCTTTAGGGATGATTGAGCAGGCAGAAAAAGAGGGGCGGCTTAAAAAGGGAATGACCATTATTGAACCCACTAGTGGCAATACAGGCATTGCTCTAGCTTTAATGGGCTTACTTAAGGGTTATAAAGTGATGATTGTGATGCCAGATACCATGAGTGTAGAACGCCGTGAACTCATTAGGGCTTATGGCGCTGAGTTGATTTTAACGCCCGGATCACAAGGCACCAAGGGGGCAATTGATAAGGCTTTAGCAATAGGAAAACAAGAGGGCTATTTTATCCCACAGCAATTTGAAAACCCGGCTAACCCTCAAAAACACTACAACACCACCGCAGAAGAGATTTTAAAAGATTTACCTAAAGTAGATGCGGTGGTTTTTGGTGTGGGCACAGGAGGCACGATTGCAGGGGTGGGGCGCAAATTTAAAGAGAAAAACCACCCTGCCCAAATTATCGCAGTAGAACCCGCACAATCGCCCATTTTAAGCGGGGGTAAACACAGCCCCCATAAAATACAGGGTATTGGCGTAGGATTTGTACCGGCTAATTATGATAAAGCGGTAGTAGATGGAGTGATTGCTGTAGATGAGCGCGATGCAGCACATACGGCTAGGCTTTTTGGGGAAAAAGAGGGGATTTTAGTAGGAATCTCCTCAGGGGCAGCTATTTTTGCAGGGATGCAAGTAGCGCGCCAACTTGGCAAGGATAAATTAGTACTTGCCCTAGCACCCGATGGGGGAGAGAAATACCTTTCAACTGGACTTTATGATGCTGGATCTGCGCTATAGTTTAGAGCGCGCTTTACAACAAGACCCAGCCGCCCGCAATAAGTGGGAGGTTTTATTGCTTTATCCGGGCGTGCATGCGCTTTTAGCCCATCGCCTAGCCCACGCCCTTCATAAACGCCGATTTTACTTTTTAGCCCGTGCACTCTCGCAATTTGCGCGCTTTTTAACCGGGATAGAAATCCACCCGGGGGCACAAATCGGGCGCGGGCTTTTTATTGATCATGGCATGGGTGTGGTGATTGGCGAAACCACACAAATTGGCAATGATGTTACGATCTATCATGGCGTAACTTTAGGTGGTACGGGTAAACATAAAGGCAAACGCCACCCAACTTTGGGTAATCGTGTAGTGGTGGGGGCGGGGGCTAAGGTTTTGGGGGCAGTGGTGATTGGAGATGATGTTAAGATTGGGGCTAATGCGGTGGTGCTCTTTGATTTGCCGCGTGGATCAACAGCAGTTGGCATGAAAGCCAAATTAATAGATAAAACAAATGCAGGAGATGAGGAGTGAATGGGTAAAGGTGCGGGGAATGCTATAAATCTGGAGAAAAACTTTCTTGAAAGATATATTTGTGAAAAACGCAGGGAGTATTATATAAAACACCCAATATACTTAAAAATAGGACTAAAGGGGAGGCATCACACTTAATGTTTAGATAATCGCGGGCTTGATAAACATCCACATTCTTATTTATTTTGAGATGTTAGGATGTTTAAGATGATTGTGTAGGTTTTAGGGTAGTGTCTCTCAAGTGTTCCATGTATAGCTGTCATATCGCGTAAAAATTCTAAAATGTCTTTATCCCTTTTGGCTATTTCTTTTAACATTTTTCTTATTTCTGGATATTGCGTCTTATTAACAAAGTCTAAAACCGCTGGATGATTTGGCGGGAGATTTGAGGCGGCTTGGGGATATATGCGTTTGATCATTTCTTTTAAATAATAACGATAAGACTCTGTAGTGAACTCGTGGCCTGTAAATTCGGGTAATCCTTCTATCTGTGTGGAATGTATATCGGTTTTATGTGGCTTTTTCACTAGATACTTCTTTATTTCTTTAGCTTTTGTTTTTTTTAGTGAGAAAGCCCCAAATATACTCGCTGAGACTTTTAAGGCTAAGACGTTCCCTAACCAACTCAGGCAAAAGGCTACTAAAGTACCGCTTAAAAATCAAGAAATCCCCCACAATCCAGCTTTTGGCCAAAACTTTAAAGAGTTTTACCACAATCCAAAAGGTGCAATTGCTAAACTCATAGAAACTAAGGAGGGGCAAGTAGCCGGAGCATTTTATAGAAAGGATTTAGGCGATATAGATTTAGTGTGGGGGGAAATTAGAGATCAGAGCGGTAAACTTAAAGGGCATGGGCTAGCTAAGATTGTAGAAAAACACCTTGATGATTTTAAAGGGTTTGAGGGGAATAGTGCACTTGAGAAGTTAGGGAATGGGTTGGAGGAAATAGTAAGAGAGGGGGATGTGGTTAAAAGAGTAGGCAGAGAAGACGCCTACAACATAACACATAAAGGCTTTATCGTAGGTATTAATAAAGGCTATGATAAGCAAGGCAATAACTATTGGATAGTAACGGCCTTTGATAGAAGCAAGCCTATACAAGAGAAAACCATTAGGACAGCACGCGTTAATGATTTAACAAAAGAGCCGAACAATCCCTCTTTAAACTCTAAAGACATTTCTACCACCCCACCCCTTAAAAATCAAGATCGCCCCTATCAAGTTATTACCGATAAAGAGGCCTTTATTAAAAATTTAGATTTAAGCGCCTATGCTACACCTGTACCTAAAGAACTAGATGTAAAAGCATTTTTAAAGAGTTTAGAGGGTGTAGAAAATAAAGAGAATTTTATTAAACACTTGCAGGCTAAAGAAGATGCCCAAAGTACATTGGCTTATCTAAATTTAGTAGAACCGACTTTAAAAAGCCCAGATATTAAACTCACAAAGGGTAACAGAACAGAACTAATTAAAAGATTTATAGATGAGAATGATAAGTTTTTTGCACTACCCATAACACAAGATGCAGATAAAAAGCTTATAACCTTTATTCCGAAAGCTAGATTGAAATACTTACAAGACAAGATCAGAAACGCCGATCTTATTCAAACCTTTAACGGCCGAGCAGGCGATTAATCGCGTTTGAACCTGCAGGTAAACAATAACCCACACTCACTTAAAAAGTATTTAACTTTGAAAAATCCAGATATTAAACTCATCTTTAAAGACCCGCCTAAGCAAGAGTATATCAAAGCGTTTAAAAAAGACGGGGATAAGAATGTAACTTACTTACTAGTTACAAGAGATGATGATAAGTTGTTGGTTACGGGGTTACCGATCAAAGATAACTATCTACAAATGCAAATTAAAAGTGCTAGCATTATCCACTCTTTCATCTAGCCGGGTAGGCTTGCACCAGTGCAAAGGGAATTACCCCCGAGTGGGCTACCAGAGTTATAGTACAATAAAACAACTTAAAAAACCCCTAACCCTTACCCTAACCTTGTTACTCACCGCTTGCACCCCCCGCATAGTCTACCAAAAGGTTTATATCCCCACCAAGTGTAATATCACTAAGCCAGAGAGACCGCCCGCTCACTTAGATTATTTGAGTTATCTAAAAAAGTTATTGATCCGTATAGATTAAAGGTTAGGGGGTGGTTTTGGAGTGAGTGGCTTAAACTAATGAAGGTAGTGGGCACAAAAAAATATGGTGAAGTGTATGTTTCTGTACCTGCTATTTCCACCACCTAGCCCCGCATTTTTTCCTCAAAGAGATACATCTTTTATCTTAAAAATTCCACTGAAAGAAAAATTACAACTTTGTCAAAACAAGGTTAAAGCTCTTATGAGTAATCCAAACTACGCATTAGCTTACTAGGGTCTGATTGCGTGGTGGTGGAAAAAATGTAAGAAAAATATACCCCTTGGTAGTTTGAAAGATTTTTATCACTAATTAGATTTTGCGCGCAATTAAGAGTCCAAAATTAACCCATTTAAACAGCACCTCTACGGTTTTAAAGCCGGCTTGTTCCAGCAAGGCTATATTTTCTTGTAAACTGTAAGGTACAAGTACATTTTCTAAAGCTTCGCGCTTAAAACTAATTTCATTGAGGCTATAACCCTGAGCTTGTTTATAAAGATAGTAGAGGGCGATCATCTGTTTATCTAAAATGCGATCCAAACTCATCATCTTTTCGGCCACGATAACTACACCCCCGGGTTTGAGGTTTTCAAAAACACGGCTCATTAAGCTCTGGCGCTGTAGTGGTCTAATAAATTGCAAAGTGTAGAGTAGCGCTATAGCCCCTGCTTCCTTTAAATTTGTCTGCAAAATATCCTCACAGCGCCAAGAAATGCAAAAATGTGCGCATTTTTCTTGAGCCTTTTTAAGCATGGCCTGTGCGTTGTCTACACCCACTAAGGGGGTTTGTGGATCTACTTTGGGAGCGAGGGTGGCTAAAAAATTACCCGTAGCACAACCTAAATCATAAACAATTCCGTTTAAATCTTGGGCTACAAAGTGGCTGGCTAGTTTAAGGGTTTCTTCATAGTAGGGGATAGAGCGCTCCAACATGTCATCAAAGACAGAGGCCACCTCCGCATCAAATTCAAAACGCTTAGGTAGGGCGCTGCTAAAGAGAGTATCTTTCAAAGCTTAGCTAAACCAAAAACAGGAGAACTAGGGCTAGCGTAAGCTTTTTTAGGGATACGACCGGCTAAATAACTTTTACGCCCAGCCAGTACAGCATATTTCATGCTCTCAGCCATTAAAACCGGATTTTGGGCTAGTGCAATAGCTGAGTTAGTCAGTACCCCATCGGCTCCAAGTTCCATAGCAATGCTAGCATCTGAGGCACAGCCTACCCCCGCATCAACAATAACAGGTACGCTCACGGCCTCTTTAATAAAACCGATGTTATAGCGGTTTTGAATCCCAAGACCACTCCCAATAGGCGAGGCTAAAGGCATGATCGCGCTAGCACCGGCCTCCTCTAGTTTTTTAGCCATAATTGGATCATCATTGGTATAGGCTAGCACACAAAAACCCTCTTTGGCTAAAGTTTCACAGGCGCTTAAAGTTTCTACCACATCAGGATAGAGCGTTCTTTCATCGCCAATGATTTCAAGCTTAATAAAGGTGATGCCTGTGGCTTCTTTAACAAGGCGAAAGAGGGCAAGCGCCTCTTTAGCGCTGTAGCAACCGGCTGAATTGGGCAAAAAGCTAATGTTGGTGTCTTTGAAAGTATCTAGGAGATTTTCGCTACTTGAATCGGTGATATTAACCCGTCTAACCGCAACGGTTAGCATTTCTGCCCCGCTAGCTAAAGTGGCCTCTTTAGTGGTGGCAAAGTCTTTATACTTGCCACTGCCCACAATAAGGCGAGAGGAAAAGGTTTTAGAGCCGATGATGAGCGGATCGTGCATCACTAGGCTTTCTTATGCACAATTTGGTTAATGTAGTAGTCTACAGAACCCATGCCCTCTTTTTTAGCCCATTCTAAACACTGAGAAACAAAAGCCCAGTTAACATGGTGGTAGAATTTATCCAGATAAACAGGGCGGGCATTTTTGTGATCAATATAGTAGGCATGTTCCCATACATCTACTACTAGAAGTGGGACTTTTTTATCTGTTAGAGGGGTGTGGGCGTTGCTGGTTTGCACAATTTCAACTTTGCCATTAGTGGGGTTATAAACCGCCCAGTTCCAACCAGAGCCAAAAAGAGTTGTCGCGCTTTTAATAAAGGCTTCTTTAAAGGCTTCTAAAGAACCATAATCGTGTTCTAAGGCGCTTTTAAGTTCATCTGTCATTTCTGTGGCTTTAGGGCTCAAGCAATCCCAGTAAAAATCGTGGTTATAGATTTGGGCGGCATTGTTAAAAACACCTCCGCTAGCCTTATTAATGATGCTAAAGAGATCGCTATCTTTAAATTCCCCCTCTTTAGTGAGGTTATTAAGATTGTTGACATAACCTTGATGGTGTTTGCCATGGTGGAAATCAAAAGCCACAGGGCTTAAAAAATCTCCCATGCTATCTTTGCTATAGGGCAAATCTCTTAAAACAAACATGGATACTCCTTATTAAAAAATAGGGTTTTATTATAATCACTTTAGCTACATTTTTGATAAATAGAAAAACCTTTTAGGACTCTAAAAGCTTATCAAGTAAAAGAGAAGTTTGTTCTTGAAAAATTAAAATAGGGTCTTTAAGAGTGGAATTTAGATAATCAATATAGGGCTTACTGGTTTGGTAATAAGAACGAGCATCTGGCATGTTAATAGTGATTTGATAATCTAATTTATGGGTGCTAAGATAGTGTTGGTTGAGCAATAAATCATTGATCATGCCTAATTTACTTGGGCTAATGAGCAAAATCTTAGATCGCAAGGTGAGGGCTAAATCAATAATTTTAACTTTTTCATCTAAGGGCACTAATAACCCCCCCACTCCCTCAACAATTAAAAGATCACAACGCTCTTGCAAGGCTTTTAATTTTTTCTCAATTTGTTTAAAATCAATGGGTGGGAGGTGTGGCTCAAAGCGCGCAGCCACAAAAGGACTAGCCGGTAAAACATAGCGGTAAAAACTAATATCTTCCATGCGGAGATTTTCATCTACATGGAGATTTTCCTCTAAAAACAAGCCTGCATCCCCTAAATCTCCTTGTTGCACGCCACTTTCAATAGGCTTTGCTAAAAGTGTTTTAATCCCTTTTTCATTATAAAGTTTAGCCATTTGCTTAGCTAAGGTTGTCTTTCCCACTCCTGTATTAGTTGCGCTCACAAAAATAGAACGGTACATGACTTAATCCTTGCAGTGGTGTAGGCATTATTATAAACCACGAACTCCAATAACGATACTTTTAAGTTTAACTTTTTTATAATTAGCGCGCATAAAATGCTGTAAGGATTGGCCATGCTTAGAGTGCTTTTTGGAATTAGCGATACACAGGAGTGTAGAAGTGGTGTGGATGCGGCGATTAGATTATTTTCTAGAATCAAGGGCGTGCACTTTACGCTAGTGCATGTAAGTCCAGAGGTGTTAATTTATCCGGAGAGTGGAATCATGAATTATAGCCAAACAGAGGTCGTAGCCAATGAGCAGTCTAGTAAACTCATTGAGGAATTTACACAACTCTTTACCCAACAACAAATTGCCTGTGAAGCGGTTTTAAAAATGGGTAACCCGGTAGATGTGGTGTTGGAGATGGCCCCTGGCTTTGATCTCTTAGTAATTGGAGCTAGCGAGTCTTCTATGTTTTATAAACTTTTTGGATCGCATCAGAATAGTTTTATTGATAACTCGCCTATTCCTGTTTTGGTGGCTAAGTAATGCCACCCATTACAACTAGACTAAATCGTCTCCTGAATGCTGCTTTGGCTTTGGCTACTAAGCTATCTCACCGCTACATCACCCCCGAACATGTCCTTTTTATCATGCTCAATGATAAAGAGATACAGGGGTTTTTAAGGCATTTAGACATTGACATCACAGAGGCCAAGCAGTTAGCCCAAAATTACCTAGTTGAGCATGTTTCTACCTATGAAAATGCTTTAGAAGGCCATGGCAAGATTCCAACTAATGATGAACAACTTGCTAAACTCTTCCAGAGTCTAAGCCGTTATGCTAAAGAAATGCCCTATAAGGTTTTAGATGTACAGGATTTGCTCTGGCTCATGGTAGAAAAAATCCCATGTTATGCCACCGATATTATTAAATCCTACGGGGTAGATGGCCCTAAGATTTTAGAACAACCCCCCCTTGCCTTTTCTAAAGAAAAAACCTCTGCACTTAAAAAATTCGCTAGAAATTTAAACGCTTTAGCCGCAGATCACGCCATTGATCCGGTATCGCATCGCGATGCTGAAATCCAAAAAGTAATTGAGGTCTTGGGTCGGCGTAAGAAAAATAACCCTTTATTGGTGGGTGAACCGGGTGTGGGAAAAACCGCCATTGCTGAAGGATTAGCCCTTAAAATAGTAGAGCGCGATGTGCCTAAATTTTTATACGATTATCGTATCTATGCGCTAGATTTAAGCGGTATGGTAGCGGGGACAAAATACCGCGGGGAATTTGAAAAACGACTCAAAAAAACCCTAAAAGAATTGCAAAAAAACCCCAAAAATATTCTTTTCATTGATGAAATCCACACGGTTTTAGGCTCTGGGGCATCTAGTGCTGGATCGTTAGACGGGGCTAATATTTTAAAACCCATGCTAGCTGATGGGAGTTTGAGTTGCATCGGGGCCACTACCTTTGATGAGTTTAGAGCGGTGTTTGAAAAAGACAAAGCCTTTTGCCGCCGTTTTAGCAAGATTGATATTTTAGAGCCTTCTAAACAAGATTGCTATGCTATTTTAGACGATCTCTCTAGCCATTATGAAAAACACCACAAGGTACACTACACCAAAGAGGCACTAAAGGCATGTGTGGATCTTTCTGTGCGTTATTTGCATGAGAATTTTCTTCCGGATAAGGCAATTGATCTAATGGACATGGCAGGCTCTTTTAAAAAGATTTATGCCCCGGGTAGTAATACCCCCACTATCTCTAAAAATGATATTGAAAATGTGCTTTCTTTTAAAATTGACATCCCAAAATCTCATATCAGTTTTGAGAAGAAAAACCATTTGAAAAATCTAGAAGAACAGCTTAAAAAAGAAGTCTTTGCCCAAGAGATAGCCATTTCTAAACTAGTCAGCGCTATTAAAATCCATGCCTCTGGCCTAATTGCTACAAAAAAACCTGTGGCTAGTTTTTTATTTGTAGGGCCTAGTGGGGTGGGTAAAACAGAGTTGGCCAAAGTCTTAGCCAAACACATGCATTTGCATTTAGAGCGCTTTGATATGAGCGAATATAAAGAAGCCCATAGCATTTCTAAACTCATTGGCGCACCTTCAGGTTATGTGGGCTTTGAGCAGGGCGGGCTTTTGATCAATGCGATTAGAAAACACCCCCGTTGTGTGCTTTTGCTTGATGAAATTGAAAAAGCCCACCCCAATATTTATGATTTACTCTTACAGATTACAGATAATGCTAGCCTTACGGATAATAGCGGTAAAAAGGGAGATTTTAGCCACGCTATTTTAATTTTAACTTCCAACGCAGGCAGTGATGCATTAGGGCAAATGGGCTTTTTAGAAGATCACACCCATAAATACCAAAAAGCTCTTAAAGAGTTACTCAGTCCGGAGCTACGCTCCAGATTAGATGCCATTTTAACCTTTAAACCCCTTAGTTTAGAGAATTTAGAAAGCATTGTGCAAAAAGAATGCAAAAAATTAGAGGCGCTTTTAACCCCTAGAAATGTTAGTTTATCTTTAGAAAAACAGGCTATCACGCACTTGGCCAATTTATGTTTAAAAGACCCATTGGGTGCGCGGGTGGTGGAAAAATTAGTGCATACACATATCAAAGTCCCGCTTAGCGATGCGATTTTATTTGGCGAACTCAAAGAGGGGGGGAGTGCTAAGGTTATCTTGCGTAACCAAAATATCCAAGTTGTATCCACCCCTCTTTCGCGCAAGATTCGCAAGAAAACCACCCCAACATCTTAAGGAAAGGGATGGTAGAAGTTTTGTATAGCAAGATCCACCGCGCTGTGGTTACAGATGCTAATCTTAACTACCAAGGATCTATCACCATTGGTAAGCGCTTGGTGGAGTTAGCTAAATTAGCCCCTTGGATGAAAGTAGATGTACTCAATGTCAATAATGGGGCGCGTTTTAGTACCTATGTGATTGTGGGGGAAAAGGATTATGAAGTTTGTATCAATGGAGCGGCTAGCCGTTTGGTTCAGATAGAGGATTTAGTGATTATCATTGCCTATATTTCTATCCCTTTTGAGCGCCTTAACACCCACAAGCCCCATATTGTGTTTCTCGGGGCTAACAATATCCCTAAGGAAAATCCATGTTAGATTTTAGCCAATTTGGCGGACTTCTCTCCAGTTTACAAGAACAGATTAAAGACTTAGAGGAAAAGAACAAAAACACAGAATTTAGCGCCAAAAGCGGGGGAGGGCTTGTAAAAGTTAAACTCAATGGAGCGGGTGAACTCTTAGATATTCAAATTGATGATAGCCTCTTAGAGGATAAAGAAGCCTTGCAAATCTATCTGATGAGTGCGATTAATGAGGCGTATAAAAACATGGAAGAGGGGCGTAAAAACGCAACTTTTGGTATGCTAGGTGGTTTAAACCCCTTTGCTAAGTAAGTATTTTTTCTTACTCTTATGGGCTAGCTTTCTTTATGCCTATGATTTTTCCCATTGCCAAAAATACTACGATCTAGCCAGTCGCCCGGGTAGCGTGTCTTTATTTTGGGAGGGAAAACAGGTAGCCTTTGTACATGGCAGTGTACCCAAAGGGGTTAAAATCCTTAAAGCCGATCCCTTTGTTGGTTTTTATCTCATTAAAGTCCCTCCCACTAAATTTGCCTATAACCTCCTAGATATTGATGAGCAGGCTTATAAACACCCACTGGCTAGTATAGGAAGCCATGACGCACGACCCGGGAGTATTCTAGCGCGCCAACGGGGTTTTTTAATCTATGCTAGATTTTCTGCTCCCATGCCAGCTAATGCGGTGGTGAGTAATATCTGCTATCAAATTTATGGAATAGGGGTAGGAAATAAAGAAAATGCTTTCATAGAGAGTCGCTATATCAAACGCTTTTTATCCCAAAATAGCCCTTACTATGGAGATATTGGCGTGCGGGTAAAAGAGCAGGGGGGAGTTATGGTAGAGAGTGTAGATCCCTTTTTTACTAACAATCCTTTTTTAGAAAAAGATGTGATCACAAAAATCAACAACCAGCCTATCACTAGCACCGGCCATTTTGAGTGGCTAGTGAGTAATCTCCCTTTTAAACGGGTAATTAGTGTCCAAATTCGCCGCAAAGGGCAATTACAAACCCTAACCGTGCGGGTAGATAAACGCTATGGGGGTTTTTTACTCCCCGATAGTTTTTTAGAGCGTTTTATTAAAATCAACGCGCATTTTGTGATCACGGCTCTACACAAAAACAGACCACAAGCCCTTAGAAATTTACACCTTGGCGATCAAATCCTTTGGATCAACCGCAAGCCCATTGCCTCCTCTAGCGCTAATTTCACCCAGAAACTACGGGCTTTGCGCCAAGCTTTTAGCCATGCCTACATGCAAGGGCGGATTGAAATGTTGATTTTAAGAAAGGGTTTTGAGTTCTATGTCCGCCTCTAAATTACGCGCTTATGAAAACCTTTGCCAAGACTTTGAGGTGTATTTAAAACATGCAAAACCTAAACTAAAGAGTTTCCACCCTACTTTTGAACAAGCCTTTTGGGAAATGCTTTTAAATGGGGGGAAGCGTTTTAGACCTAAGTTGCTTTTAGCGGTGCTTAGTTCTTTTATGCGTTCTCATCTGATGATTAAAAATGCTTTCCCCATAGCTCTAGCCTTAGAAGTTTTACACACCTATTCACTCATCCATGACGATTTACCTTGTATGGATAATGCACCCTTACGCCGCTACCACCCTACTTTACATGTAAGCTATGGTGTAACAGTAGCAACTTTAGTAGGCGATGGGCTAAATACCTATGCCTTTGAACTCCTCTCTAGTGCAAGATTGCCAAGTGCATTAAAAATCTCTTTAATCAGCACTTTAGCCCATTGTGGCGGGGTTTTTGGCATGGTGTTAGGTCAGGCTATAGATTGTTATTTTGAGCATAAACCCCTTGTAAGAGAACAGCTAGAAACACTACACACCTTAAAAACGGCTAAACTCATTGCCGCTAGTCTTAAAATGGGCGCGCTTATTGCTAGAAAATATGCCCGCACCCCTGCTAATTTACCCACCACTCTTTTTAATTTTGGGCTTAAACTTGGGTTATTCTTTCAGGTACGCGATGACATCATTGATCGCACAAAAAGCCCTGAGGAATCAGGTAAAAGCACCCAACTAGATACTTTTAAAAATAACTATGTCAATTTATTAGGCCTTAAAGGGGCACAAGATTATCTTCAAACTTTACAAACAGAATTAAAAACCACCCTTAATACTCTTCCCCCCCTACTAGCCTTGCATTTACAAACCCTTTTAGAGAGCCTAGCATGAAACCTCTTGTTTTACTCACTAACGATGATGGGTATGAAGCTAGGGGGCTTTTAGCGTTAAAAGATGCCTTAGAAGAAGTGGCAGAAGTGATGGTAGTTGCCCCTAAAAATGAAAAATCTGCCTGCGGGCATGGAATCACCACTATGTTGCCTTTACGCATGGAACAAATAGGCCCGCAGTATTACCGGGTAGATGATGGCACACCTAGCGATTGCGTTTGTTTAGCCCTCTTTTTGAGCAAACGCCCCTTTGATTTAGTTATCTCAGGGATTAACCATGGCTCTAACATGGGCGAGGATGTACTGTATTCAGGTACAGTAGCCGGAGCCATTGAGGGCACAATTCATAATATCCCCTCCATTGCAATTTCGCAGTACATCAAAGATTATAAACATTTTGCAGCCCATGATTTTAGTCTAGCCAAACAGATAGCTTGTAAACTTTTACACCTTTATCTCACGC
Source organism: Helicobacter suis (assembly GCF_902196135.1). Taxonomy (GTDB): domain Bacteria; phylum Campylobacterota; class Campylobacteria; order Campylobacterales; family Helicobacteraceae; genus Helicobacter; species Helicobacter suis_A. The sequence goes on from NZ_CABIKE010000009.1 coordinate 19,925, forward strand.
AAGGTTTTCCTTTTAAAGGGCGTAAATTTCTCAATGTGAATATCCCCTACATACAGCCCACAGAGTGCAAGGGGATTAAAATCACCCAAAAAGGAATGCGGCTTTATAAAAACAATATCCATTCTAAACAAGATCCAAAGGGCAGGCAATATTGTTGGTTAGGGCCTAATTCTTTATACTGGGAAGAGCGCGATCAAGTGATCTTGAATGATTTTAAAGCCATTGAACAAAACTATGTTTCTATCACCCCCATCACGCTTAACATGACTAGCTATGCAGATATCAAGACTTTAGAAGGGTGGATTTGATACATTTACCCATAACCCTAGCATACATGCTAAAACTTATAGTAGAATGGGGGTTATGAAAATAGCTTCACGCCTTTTATTATTGTTACTGCCCTTGCTTGGCTTTACCGGTTGTCACCGCTTAAACATGGGCTATTTCTCAGAGATACGAGGGGGTTATATTTTCAATGTCAGCGCCCCTATCGTTGTGGTTTATAGCCCGCAAGATATGATTAGTTCTTTTTATCTACCCCTTATCATCTATGATTTACAAGCAATAGGGTTTTATAATGTTTTTTCCATGCAAGAATACCCGCCTAGTAGAGCTAAAAATATCATCTATGTCCATGTGGTGCGCAATATTTCTGCCTTGCCTATTTATGCCTACCACTATACCCTAATTGATCGTGCTAGACCCGATCGCTGTTACTGGCATGAAGGCCAGTTTTATTGTAGCCAAGTGCCCACAGATTACTATGCGATCAATGGTTTTTCTACTTATAGCAAAATGTTAGTAGGATCGCATTTTATCTTAGATTGGTGGGATAATGTCCTGAATAAACGGGTGCTTTATGTTGATGGGAGTGTAACCGGCAACACTTGCGGGTATAATAGACTTTATGAAGACCTCATCCAAGATACAATTTGGCGTATTGATTTTACCCGCTCTGAGCACTACCGCTACTACCAAAAACTCCCCCTTTATCAACCCTGTTACAAACGCTAATGCAAATCCGCCGACTCTTTTCTTTTTGTGCTAGTCATATTGTGAGGAATTGTACCTCTAGGCGCTGTGCAACCAGCATTCATGGGCACAATTACCAAGTAGAAGTTTTTGTAGAAGCGCATAAACTTGATAGGGCGGGAATGGCCTTAGATTTTGGGATTTTTAAAAATGAAATCGCTAGTTTTATTGATGCCTTTGATCATGCCCATCACTTTTGGAATCAAGAGTCTTTAGAATTTCAAGAATCAATCAAGCAAATGAGTAAGCGCTATGTTAAACTTAGCTTTAATCCTAGTGCGGAAAACTACGCCTTAATGTTTCATTTCTTTTTAGACGCGCTTTTACAGGCCACAGAATTACACAATGAGGAATCGGTGTGTATTTGCTCTGTACGAGTCCATGAAACAGATTATGGTTATGCCCAAAGTTTTAAAGAGGATTTAAAAAATCCGCATTTAATGCGTTTTATTTCGCTAGAAAGTGTAGAGTTTTCAGAAGGGATTTTAGAGCAAATGGCTAACCCGCATTTATTAGATCAGCTTAAAGCCTATCATAAAAATATGAAAAATCCATCGTCTAAAAAGCCCTTTTCAAGTCCCCTTCCTTTGGAGCAAATATGTCCCTCCCACTTGTAGAAACCTTTTATAGCCTGCAAGGCGAGGGTTCTTGTGTAGGCCAACCTAGCATATTTATCCGTTTAGGGGGCTGTAATTTTAAATGTGTGGGTTTTGGTGTAAAAAGCATGATTGATTCAAAAGAAGTAGTGGGCTGTGATAGCGCTTATGCGGTTTATCCTAATGCTAAGTGGAGTTATCTTAAAAGCAGTCAGGAACTTTTAGCGCGTTTAGAGCCCCTTATTTATCCTTCTACATTGCCTCATATTGTACTTACCGGTGGTGAACCCTCTTTACACTTTAACAACCCCATTTTATTAGAAGCATTGCAGGTTTTACACACAAGAGGGCATAGCATTTGGGTAGAGAGCAATGGGAGCGTGTGTTTTGAGTTTAAAGCACCTTTACACGCCTTGCATTTTACGCTAAGCCCCAAACTTGCCTTTGCACAGACTTTTAAAGATTACTCTAAACCTTTACAAAATATTTTAAACCACGCTAAGCAAGTCGTGTTTAAATTTGTAGTAAAACCCCCTTTTGAAGTTTGTATTGCCCAAATTAAAGCGCTCTTAAAACCCCTACATTTTAAAAAACCACCTTTAATCTATCTGATGCCCTTAGGCGTGCAAGCACAAGAAATCCTAGAAGGCTTAAAAAACCTCGCCCCTTTGTGTTTACAACATGGTTATCTTTTAAGCCAACGCCTACATATCTTACTTTGGGGCAACAAGCCGGGCGTTTGATGTTAGAGGCATTTCGTGCTTATATCCAAACCATTAGCCAAGAAGATGGCAAACACCAATTTAGCCTAGATAGCATTTTAGAAATGGGGCAGGGGTTAAAAGCTATAGAATTATTGCACGAGGCACTTAATGCACAAAAACAAATCATTATCGGGGGGGATTATGATTGTGATGGGATGAGTGGAACGGCTTTGGTGATCTACTTCTTTAAAGAAGTTTTGCACTACCCACATATTAACTACATTATCCCGCAAAGAAACACCGATTGTTATGGCATGAGTGTAGAACTTTTAGAGGAATATGAAAACAAACGCCGTTTGGTGCGTACGCATTATAAAAATGGCCAACTAATCGGAGGAATAGCCCTTAATCTACACAATAGCCTTTTTATCACCATTGATAATGGCGCAACAATCCCTGATTCTGTCTGTGATTTTTTACACGCTAGAAATACGGGGCTTATTTTAAGCGATCACCACCACTTTTTAGAAGATCGTATCCCAAAATGCGATGCCTTTATCCACCCTCTTTTAAGCGATAACCACCCTTTTAAAGGCATCAGCGGGGCATGTGTGGGGTATTTATTCATGCTTGCCTATGCCAAACAACAAAAAATTAAAATGCGCTTAGATCACCTCCAATACATGCAGGTTTTAGCAGGGATTTCTACTATAGGCGATATGATGGATGTCAGCGCGCCTTATAACCGCCAACTCTTAAAACGCATGGACAAAACCCTTAAAACCAACATGCCCGCCTCTTTACAGGCAATCTATCAAGCCCAGAAATATAAAAACCCTTACAAACTTTCTACTTTAGCTTGGGATATGATTCCTCTTATCAATGCAGTAGGGCGCTTTGATGGAATCGCGGGGTTTTGCCATTGTAATTTAGTTGTAGATCTTCTAGCCACACAACAGGCTAATCCTGCTTATGCTGCGCTTCTAGTACAAGCCAATGAAAAGCGTAAAATTTGTGTCCAATCGCTTAAAAAAAGCCTAGAAACCACGCAAAAAAATAAGCTAATTTATACGGGTGGGGAAGTCCCACGCGGGGTTTTAGGGGTTTTAGCTAACCAGCTTTTAGAAAATAAGGGGGTTTGTATTGCGCTATGTTGGCGCTATCAGGGGGAAAGTGTAGAGGTGTCTTTACGGGCTAAAGAGGGGGATTTGATCGTACTTTTTACGCGTTTTAAAGAAATGGGGATAGAAGTTTTAGGCGGGGGGCATAAACAGGCTTGTGGGATGGTCTTTAATAATGATGTAGATTTTAATAGGGCGTTAGAATATCTAGGAGGTTTAGATGCTCTTTAAAGTGCCCCAATTAGCCATTTTTGAAAATTCTGAATTTCTTGCTCTCTATCAAGAAGGTGAACCTTATGGGGTGGGCAACCCCGTACCTCTTTTTGAGGTCTGTGCGCGGCTAAAAAGCTGGCGCTATTTAGGCCAAGATCAAAAACACATTAGCTTTATTTTAGAGGATACTAGCGGGATTTTGCTGTGCAAGTGGTGGTTTTATGCTAAAGAGCTTTCTTTAAAAAAGGGGGAAGATATACGCGTGGTGGGTGAATATGATACTTTAGAAAAGGTCTTAAAATGCGTGCATTCTTGAGGGTACAAACGCGTTTAGCCGTGTTTACAATGCATAGTTATAATTTTGTTTAGTTTGAAAGTGGGAGGTTTTTATGATTAAGGGTTTTGCTATGCTAGGCATTGGAAAAGTAGGTATTATTGAAAAAGAATACTTAGAAATGGTAGTACCAGAGCGTAAAAAATTAGAATGTGGCCCCTTAGATGCGCTGGTGCGCCCTATTGCGGTTGCGCCCTGTACTTCAGATTTACACACCTGTTATGAAGGAGGCATCGGGGAGCGCCATAACATGTTTTTAGGGCATGAGGGTGTGGGTGAAGTGTTAGAAGTGGGGCATTTGGTTAGAGATTTTAAAGAGGGCGATAAAGTGATTATTCCAGCGATTACGCCTAATTGGAATGCCTTAGGGTCTCAAAGAGGCTATGCCCAACATGGAGAGGCTGCGCTTTCAGGGTGGAAATTTTCTAATTTTAAAGATGGCGTGTTTGCTGAAAAAATCCATGTTAACGATGCAGACGGAAATTTAGGGCATTTGCCAGAGGGGGTAGAGGCCACTGAAGCAGTGATGTTAAGCGATATGATAACTACAGGCTTTCACTGCGCTGAGCAGGCAAAAATTATGCCCGGAGAGAGAGTAGCAGTAATTGGACTGGGTCCAGTAGGGTTAATGGCACTAGCGGGGGCTAATTTAATGGGAGCGAGTGAAATTTATGCAATAGATTGCGTGCCTTTTCGCTATGAAATAGCGCATAAACATTATGGCGCAACCCATTACATTGATTTTACAAAAGCCCCCATGCAAGAGCAAATTTTAGAGATCACAAAGGGCGTAGGGGCAGATAAAGTTTTAATCGCAGGGGGAGGGGTGGATATTTTAAGTGATGCGTGTGCGTGTGTGGTAAATGGAGGGATTATCTCTAATGTGAATTATTTTGGAAGCGGGGATTATTTGCGCCTCTCACGCCTAGATTGGAATGTAGGCATGGGGCATAAAACCATTAAGGGCGGTTTAACCCCGGGAGGGCGCTATCGCATGGAAAAACTTGCACGGCTTTTACAAACACAAAAATTAGATGTCAAACCCATTATCACGCATAGATTAGAAGGTACTTTTGAAGCCATCGCTCAGTCTCTAGCATGGATGAAAGATAAACCAAAAAATTTTATTAAACCTGTTGTTAGTCTTAAATGGTAAGGGTGCTTGTTTTAGGGGCGGGATATGCATCGTTAGCATTTATTAAGGCTTTGCCCAAGAGGCTTTTAAAGACTTGTCATTTCACGCTTATTTCTCAAAGCTCCCAGCATTATTTTAGTGTGCTTTTACATGAAGTGCTAGCAGGGATCAAGGGGCAATACACTTTAGAACTTAGCGCCATTCTCCCCCCTGAGGTGGAGTTTATCCAAGATTGCGTACTAGAAATCCAAGAGGGAAAGGTGCTAGGGGAGCGTTCTAGTTATGCCTATGATAAACTGGTTGTAGGGCTAGGTTTTCATAGCGATAGTTTTAAAATACCGGGGGTAGAAACGCACGCGCATAGTCTCGTTAATTTTGCAGATACACAGGCCACACACCAAGCTTTGCTCCAAGCAATTAAAACTTTTGATCAAGCGCGCCCTTTTTCTTTGGTGGTGTGTGGGGGGGGATTTAGCGGCATAGAACTTTTAGGTGCGCTAAGCCATACACTCCCTAATCTATGCGATTCTAAAGCTTTCAAGCTTACTTGTATAGAGGCTTTACCCGGTATTTTACCCATGTTTAAAACTAGGTTAGTACAAAAGGGAGTGGCTTATTTACAACATTTAGGCGTGGAGTTAGAAGTGGGGGCTAAGATTTTAGAATGCCAGCATGATTGCGTGGTTGTGGAGCAAAACCATATAAAAAAAGAAATTAAAGCAGATTTTATTATTTGGACTTGTGGGGTGCGGGGAAATCCAGTGATAGAAAATTCTTCTCTTTTTAAAAGTGTGCGCAGTAGGGTAGAAGTAAATAGCTTTTTACAACCTTTAGGGTTAGAGAATCGAGGGATTTTTGTACTGGGCGATTGTGCCCTCTTTAAAGATAAAACCAATAGGCCCTATGCTCCAACCGCGCAACTAGCTAGTCAAATGGGGGTGTACTTAGGGAAACAATTTATCCATATCATCGCCAAACAACGGCCTAAACAACCCTTTATTTTTAAACCCAAAGGGAGTATTTGCTCTATTGGTATGGGCTATGCCATTGGTAGTATTGGTGGTGTTGATCTTTGTGGTAAGTTGAGTCTATGGTTAAAAAAATACATAGAATGGCGTTGGGAATGCTTTTTGCGATCTAATTCCTAGACTTGACAAGATTTTTTAAAAATGCTATAGTTAAGTTTTTGTTCCAGATTAGCTCAGCGGTAGAGTAGGCGGCTGTTAACCGCTTGGTCGTAGGTTCGAATCCTACATCTGGAGCCACTGCTAAAAGCAAAATCTAAACTCTGTAGCTTCTAGTTGATAAATTTATCAAGATTTTAGCAGAGTTTAAATCCCACTTAAAGAAAAGTCTACTTGAGGAAAGACATAGCTTTTAAATATTTAAGCGATAGGGCTTATCCCTTGTATGTGTTGGATCGTATTTGCTAACCTCATAGACAAAAGGAAACTGCTCTTTTTTGATAGCATTAAACTCTTTTTTAAGAGCAAGATGGTTAGACTTAATCCCATTCTGATAGTTTTCTTTCCACCTAGCAAGCCCCCAATTGTAAGCTAGTCTAGCACACCCGAAAGCTTTTTTAAAATAAGTTTTAGCCTTGTTATTAGGGCTTAGTTGGACTTTATGGGTTATCTGAAACATTTTCATCTACAACCGCCTGCATTTGTTCTAATAGTTTCTTGTTTTTCTTTGATCTAGAGCCATATAGACGCGCTGAGAAGACCGTAATAATCTCTAAGACATCTTTAACTAATTCCTCCTCAAAACGCACATTTTCATCGCCTTTATTAATCAGAATAACTTCCACTTCTTTAGCCTCACAAATGCTAAACACCAACTCAGCTCCAAAGCGCAACAATCTATCCTTATGGGTAAGCACTAAGCGTTTAACTTGACCTCTCAAGATCAGATTTAAAAGTTTAGTTAAACCTTTTTTATAGTAATTCATTCCAGAACCTAAATCAGTAATCACCTCGTAGTCAAAGCCTAGCTTAGAACAATAAAGTTCTAAAACTTGCACCTGCCTTATTAAGTCATCTTTTTGATCCGAACTAGAAACACGGGCATAGGCTATTGTTTTTCTGTTATCATTGTGAAAGACGATATTTTTATTAAGGCTAAATGCCGCGCCGCGTTATCTTTGCGGCTATGAAAACATAATACCAGCCATCACCATTGCTACTGCTAAGAATGGGCGGCGCACTTTCATAGCGCATTAATTTGCCCCTAGTGTTGGCATAAGTTAAATTGTATTTAAATATCCGCTCAAGGCACTTTTTATTGATCGTTTCTAAGAGTTGGGGATTTGCTTTGACAAAATCTGCTAAAGTCAAGTCTGTTTTTAAATGCCCACAATTAGAACAGGTTTTAGAGCTTGGAAAGAGAAGTAAACTTTCTTAATACAATGATATAGTCTCACTAATTTACCCGTAGTGGATCAAAAAATCGCCTTTAAGCCAAATACCTACAAAACTTTTTTAAGGCTAATTAGAAAATTACGCCGGGAATAATCAGGCTAAAGAAAACTTGGCGGTGTTTTAAAAGCCATTGAGGAAAAGAAAAAGCGGTTTAAAGAGTTGATCAGGCTTTCTAAGGAAGTTAACGAGTTCATGGATTCTATCACACTAACGCCGAAGATTACTAAATTTGTAACTTACAAGCAAGGTTGCATCTAATCCAAAACTCCCCCCAATCATCGTAGAAACTAAATTTTTATGTCCGGGCACATCAATAAAACCTAAAGTTCGTTTAGAGGTTTTTAAACTTGTAAAACTTAAATCAATGGTGATGCCGCGCATGCGCTCATGTACACTAGTGTCTCCATCAAAGCCTGTTAATGCTTTAATTAAAGCGCTTTTGCCATGATCAACATGCCCACAAGTGCCTAGTAGAAAATATTGCATCAGCGCTTGAGAGGTTCTAGCCAAACTTTAATCCCTCCCTTTAAAACAAGAGGGTTATTCACATCACTTACCCGCACGAAGCGTACCTTATCTGTAATATCTAGGCTAATTTTTTCTGTAGGGGTGTCTGTGGCTGTGTAATTTAGCATGTGCAAGGTGATAAACGCTAAAAAAGATAATTAAACTCTTTAGTGCAAATTGAGTCAATAGCCTTTATTCTTATTTTCTGCTAACTCTATTATTTTTAATACGGGATGATTTAGTGCACCTGCTGGGCTAAAATAAGGGTTTAAAAGTTTATTTTTTGAGGCTTTATTCTGATTTATCTCTATGTTTACTAAAGTAAACAGAACTTACGCTAAACTAGCCCCACGAAAACTTCCTAGGGCTTTAGCTCTAGGGGTTTTCAAATCTTAATGAAAGGAGATTGTTATGAGCAGCAACAGCAACAACAGCAACAATAACAGGAACAACAGCAATAACAGCAACAACAGCAACCGCAATAACAGCAACAACAATAACAATAGCAATAACAGCAACAACCAAGACTAGTTATGCTATTCCCCCCTTGCTGGGGGGGCTTTAATCCCTTATCTTTTTTGTTTTTCTAGTAGGTTTAGCACAGCCATCTTGTAGTTTTGCGCGCATTCTTTATCTTTGCCCTCAAAACGGGTTACTAGCGTGGGTGTGGTATTACTTGCCCGCACAAGAGCAAAGCCATGTTCAAAGACCACTCGTATGCCATCAATTTCTATCATCTCAACAATGGGTGGAAAATTTGGATCTAATTTTCCCTTTAGTGCGCTCTTGAGTTTTTCAATGATATTAAATTTTTCCTCTTCTTGGACACTAATTTTTTCTTCAGGGGTTTTATAAGAATAAGGTAGGGCGTTAATGATCTCTTCTAACTCTGTAGGCGTGGTGTGCACAAACAATTCTAAAAGGCGCAAACAAGCATAAAGCGCATCATCATAGCCAAAATAGCGATCGTTAAAGAATAAATGCCCGCTAATTTCGGCCGCAAAATGGGCGTTTGTCTCTTTTAACTTAATTTTTAAATTGCTATGCCCGGTTTTATACATAATAGCTTGCCCTAGCGCATTGATCGTATCATACATCACCTGCGAACATTTCACCTCGCCAATTACAATAGGCTTAATCCCCTCTTTAGCTAAATTTTGGGCAAATAAAATAGCTAGTTCATCGCCCATATAAATGTGATTAGGGGTGAGTAAAGCAATGCGATCGCCATCTCCATCAAAGCCAAATCCTATAGAGATATTTTGTGCCCGCATATGCTCTTTTAAATCCTCTAAATTTTTAGCCTCGCTTGGATCGGGGTGGTGGTTAGGAAAAGTCCCATCAGGTTTAGCATACAAACTATCAAAGCAAATATTAAGGGCTTGTAACACAGGTATAAGCCCCAAAGCCCCTACACCATTGCCAAAATCTAGCGCAATTTTATAAGGAAAGTTTTTTAAAGAGACAAAGGCATCAATTAAATAGGTTTGATAGGTCTCTTTAGCGGGTAATGTATGCGCTTTACTTGAATGTGGCTTGAATGCCAGCGGATTGTTACGCATCTGCCCTTGGAGTTCTTGAATCTGCTGTCCATAAAAGGGTTTTTGATTGATCGTAATTTTAAAGCCATTGTAATTAGGTGGGTTGTGTGAGCCGGTGATCATGATAGAATTTTTAAGGCATGTATTTTGAATAGGATAAAAGGTAGCAAAGTAAGCAATTGGGGTAGGGATAAGCCCTAGATCATAGACTTTTATAAAATTTTCTAACCCGCTTTTAAGCCACTCAAAAAGAATAGGCGAGTGGGTGCGTGCATCATAACCCACAGCCACAGAGTCGCTCTCTTTAGCCATTAAAGCGCCTAAATGTAAACCTAATTGGCGTACCACTTCTTGCGTAAGGTTGTAATCAAAAATACCGCGAATGTCGTATTCTCTAAAAATACTAGAATCAAGTTGCATAAAAATCCTTAGGGTTTTAATAGATTAAGTGCTTGAGAACAGAGGTCTTTCCAAGGTGAATTAGTAGAGATAGCTACACAGGCTTTAAAAGTGTTTTGTGCTTGTACTAATTGGTTACTCTGTTTTAAAATCGTGCCTTTGCTATAAAGTACATGTTGTCTATCCTTAGGCTCTAAAGGTTTGCGTAATAAAAAATTGCTTTGTTGCAAAGCCTCTTTGAGTTTACTCTGCCGTATTAAAGCGCTGATGAGTTGGTTTTGGGCATAGGGGGTATAGGTGTTGTTTTGATATTTATCTTGCAAGGCGATAAGATTTTTAGCGTAGAGTTCTAGGGTTGTGGGGTTATTTGTACTCTTGGCTTCATTTTGCAAGAGTAAAGCATACACCTCAATCATGCGCGCATCTTCTTTAAACCATTTTGCTAAATTGGCATAAATTTTAAACGCCTCTTGTGGGTTATTGGTTTGCATGTAATCTAAAAACACTGTAAAGGCAATATCATAGTACCGGCGATTTTGAGTGAGTATAGCCAAAGAAAGCGCGTCTTTAGCGGCTAATAAAGAATTTTGATAATCATTAAGTGCGTAGAGATTGCGCCCTTGTCTGTATAGCCATGCTAGTTTATCTGTAGATTTATCTTTAAGAGCACTTTGAGAAAAGATAGCAGCCTTTTGATAAAGCGCTTCTTGATAAAGACAATCAAAGGCCTGTATTTGTTCATCAGCATTAAAAACATGGGGATCAAAGCCAGTAACGCGCACTAAGAAAGAATTAAAGCTTTTACAATCCGCATCTTTAAGCGCTCCTTTGCCTAATTCAATTAGAGCACCTTGTACATAGGGGGAGCTTTGTTTGAGTTTGAGTTCTAAAACCTGACTATAATACCGGTGTTCTAAAAGCAAAGCTGCCTTATACTCCAAAGCCTTTTGGTATTCATCAGAACTTGCCGGGTAATCTTTAAGAATTTGGTTATAACGGGCTAATTTTTCCTCATAATTGCCATGCATTAAAAACAACACATTTTTATCGCGGGCCTTGACTAAAGTGATGTGGATGGCGTTATTGTAATTATCTATGTATTCTGAGTTAGCTAGGTGGGCTTCATTGGGTTGGTTGTTTTTCTCATAGAGTAAGCCTAATTCAAAGGTGGCTTTTTCTTGGACATTAAAATCATTGCTTTGGTGGGAGAGAAGGGTAGCGATTTTAATAGCGGGTTTGAAAATAGCGCGGTTTTTAAGCATGGTGAGTAGATCATAAGATTTAGTCGGGTGTTTCATGAAATATTCAGGGTTACCATAAATGATTTTAGCCAAAATCAAAGCGGCATTTTTACCACTCCCGTTTAAATCAAAAAGACTCCAATTAAAAGCAATTTCGCTCGCGCTATCAATATCCTTAGCCTCTTGATAGGCTTTTTGAAACCCCATTAAAGCCGCGCTACGATTACCCTCATTAGCAGCTTGTTGGGCTAAACGCATTTGTGAGAGAGGAGAATAGCGACTCTTAGGGTATTCCTCCATAATGCGCTTAAAAGTGGTGGCTGCTTGGGGCATGTAATTAATCTGGCTATAAGCATCGCCTAAAGCATACAAAACAGAGGGAACTTGGGGATCTGATGGGTAGAGTCTGATCCACTGGGTGGCTACTTGAACCACTAAATCTTGTTTTTTCTTAAGATGGCTTAGCGCTGTGATTTCATAAAAATAAAGATCTTTTCTAAAAAGCGTATCCGGATAGAGTTTTAAAATATTAACAATGGATTCTAAGGCCTCCATATAATAACCATTATCAATTAAGCGTTTGACATTGAGGTATTCTGCAAAACCTTGATCTTTGGTATGGGCGATGGGTTGGTTATCCACATCTAATTCTGGAATTAAGGGCGTTTGGGCCTTATCAATTAAAATAGGAAAATTCAAACCCTCAGAGGGCATCACTGTAGGGTCTTTTTTAGTCAAAAAAGGAATTGTATGCTTAAAACCCACAATTTGCCATGTTTTAGAGGATTTTACAGAAAGTTTTTGGATAGGGATACTTTGTTTATAATCATAGGGGAGTGCAAAGAGTTTTTGTTTATACTGGGGCTGGATATGCAAATAAAAGATAAAATTTTGCATCTCATAAAAGACTTTAAAAAACTCTGTTTGGAAAGGCATAAAACCCATTGAAGGGATTGAGGCAATCGTGCAGATAATTTCTTGTAAGGGATATTTGACTGCTGCGCATTTGAAGGGTTTATCATGGGTTAGAGTGAGGGTTGCAAAACCCTCCCCTTTTTCTTTACCATTGGTGATTGTAAGACTAAGCGCGGGCAATAGCGCACATGCCAGCATTAAAAGCCCTAAAATGCGTGGCATAGACTAGACTCTATTAGAACCCAGATACACTTGTAAAACAAAGATAGAAAAGACACATAAAAAAGCCATAGTCGTGGTGAGGGTGTAAAGGGTTGTATTGGCATTACTTGAAAGAATCGCGCTAGATTTGACCGGTTCTTTAAAAAACATCGCCACTATAAGGCGTAAATAATAAACCGCACCCACTGCGCTATTTAAAATCATCACAACAGGCAAAAAGATTTGGTGTTCGCTAATAACTTGTTGCAAGATGAGTACTTTACCCCAAAACATAGAAAAGGGAGGAATACCAGCCAAAGAACATAAAAAGATCGCGCTTAATAGCGCTAAAAAGGGCTTAGTTTGAATCAAGCCATTAAAGCGTTCATAAGGGTAGTTATAAGTGCGTGCTTTTGCATCATCTTGATTACTAACCATCCAAAGTACGGCAAATGCCCCGATGTTGGTGAATAAAAATAAAAGCCAGTAGCTAAAAAGAGCAGTTGATCCAAATAAAACGCAGGCAAGCGCAAAACCGGTATGAGAAATAGAACTATAAGCCATCATGCGTTTGACATCTTTTTGTAAAAGTGCCATCGCATTTGGGATTGTGATTGTAAGGGCAATGAGGAATGTATAGAGGTGTTCAATGTTAATAATTGAAGTGGGTGCAAAAGTATCAAAGATTGAAGTGTGGGCAAAGACATAAAGTACCCGTAAGATCACCACAAACCCGGCTATTTTAGGCACAATAGAGATAAAACCAGCAAAAACCGGATTATTGCCCTCATAAATATCAGGCATCCAAGTATGAAAAGGCACAAGGGAGACTTTAAAGCCAATCGCTCCAAGCATGCACGCAAGCGCTAAGAGAAAAATAGGTAGGGTTAATGGCATGGCTTTATCAAAAAGTGTGCTTCTAAGACCATCGCTAATTCCTGCTAAATCTAAGCACCCGGTAAGAAAATAAAGTAAAGCTGTGCCCATTGTAAAAAATACGCTAGCCAAAACCCCCATACTAAAATATTTAATCGCCGCTTCAATGCCGGTATTTTTATAATTTAGAGCCATTAACACACACATAGATAAAGAGGCGGTTTCTAGGCCTAAGAGAATGAGTAATAAGTGATCAGCAGAAACCATAAGTTCAAAACCAGCGGTCATAAACAGATAAAGAGAATAAAACTCGGGGGTTTGAAACTCAGTAAAGCGCTCTTGGCTTTGTACTAATAGCAAAAGTAAAAAACTAGCTAAGACTAACAATAACTGCCCATTGAGGGCAAAATTATCATTAAGGATAGTCCCTATATTCTCTATAGGGGGGTTGTAAGTGTAGATAACCACCAGATTAAAGGCTAAAAATACAGAGGCTAAAGATACATTTAATCCGCGTGAAAAACGCATAAAGGCATTGATCAACAAAAGACAAATACCCCCGCCTACACTAATGAGCATGGGTAAGAGGGCTTGTATATCTAACTCAGGGGATAAAGAAGAGAGGATAGAATTCATTATCGTCCTTAGGAAATTAATCGCCCTTGTAGGGTTTGTAATAACACTTGCACGCTTCGCTCAATCGGGGATAAAAGAGGTTTAGGATAAATGCCTAAAAATAAGATAACAGCCACTAAGCATGCCATGATGCTTTTCTCACGCCAACATACATCTTTAAACGCCTGTACACACCTATTTGGCAAACCATAAAAGACTTTTTTATACAGCACTAGCATATAAATAGCAGATAAAATAATGGTGGTTCCGGCTAAAAGTGCAAAAAGAGGGGAGATTTTAAAAAAGCCTAGTAAGCTTAAAAATTCGCCTACAAAGCCGCTAGTTAAGGGCATACCCACATTGGCTAAAAGAATGATCATAAAGAAGGTGGCATATGTGGGCATGGTTTGGGCTAATCCTTTAAAGGCCACTATTTTAGTAGAGCGGCTGCGATCATAAAGCATACCAATGAGCATGAAAAGCCCGGCACTGACTAAGCCGTGTGAAAACATCGTAAAAATAGCCCCGCCAACACCCTCTGCATTAAGCGCATACAACCCTAAAAGCGCTACGCCCATGTGCGACATGGAACTATAAGCAACCAGCCGTTTCATCTCTCTTTGAGCACAGGCTAAAATCCCCGCATAAATCACCATGAATAAAGATAAAGTACTCAGAGGCAATAAAAGATAGAGTACGGCATTGGGGAATAAGGGGAGTAAAAAGCGCACCATTGCATAAGTGCCCATTTTAAGAAGTAAAGCAGAAAGCAGAGCTGATCCGGCAACAGGGGCGTTACCATAGGCATAGGGTAACCAACTATGGAAAGGAAAAATAGGGATTTTAACCGCAATGCCTAAGAAAAGCGCCCCAAAGACCCACAAATACGCATTACCGGGTAGCTCTTGGGCTGGTATCACTTGTGAGAAAGTGTTTAGATCAAAATCCCAGTAGGGAGCACCTAAAGAAGCAAAGCAAGTATAGGCATAATAGATAATCCCTAAAAGCATGATCAAAGAGGCAAAAAAGGTATAAAGAAAGAATTTAAGCGCAGAATAGATTTTATCCTTAACCCCAAAACGCCCGATTAAATAAAGTGCTGGCAAAAGCGAGGCTTCCCAAAATACATAAAAAAAGATGAGGTTAAGCGCACTGAACACACCCATTAAAATCCCCTCTAAGAGAAGAAAGCAGATGAGCATGTCTTTAGCATGTTCTGTAACATACAAGGATAGTAAAAAGATCACAAAGGCGGTGAGCAAGATTAAAAAGAGTGAAATCCCATCTACACCTACATGGTAGTTAATGCCCATTTGTTTGAGTAACTCTATAGATTCTTCAAACTGCATCATGCCCGTGTGTTTATCAAATACAACCCACAATCCTAGAACTAAGAGCAATTCTAAAAAGGCGATCACGACGCCATAAATCTTAGCCTCTCTGTCTTGCAAACCAAAGAGGGGCAAAGACGCTAGGATAGGAAAGAATATCAAAACACTTAAAAAGTGATGTGGCAATAGGGCATCCATATTAACTCCAGTAACTTAGCATGACTAAGAGGGTAATAGCTAGCACCCCAAAGGCCATCCATCTTAGGGCGCTACTTAAATTTCCACTCTGCATAGGGCGCAAAGAAATACCCAGCAAAACAGGGATTTTAGCTAAAATATCTACAAGCGGATCTAAAACGCGTATCTCTACTTTACGCCATAAAATATAGGCAAACTGGAGGAAAATCTGGCTGATTTTAGCATAGAGCTTAGGGATGTAATACTGATTAAAGAGCAAACGATAGAAAAACCCGCCTTCCTTAGCGCTAATGCCGTGTTGGTATTTTTTAATAGCATAGGCAATAGAGGCTAGTACGCCTAAAGTTGTGAGGATTAATAATAAACCTTTTGGTACGGGGTATTCTGCAAAAGAGGGCACAGAAATAGCTTTAGAGACAAAATCTAAAAAAGAATGCTCAAAAAGACCGGCTATGATAGCTAAAATCCCTAAGGGCAACATGGCTAATAACATGAAACTAGGCGCTTCATGGGGGTGATCTAGGTGATGTTTTTGAGGGGCAAAAAAGACAAGCATTAAAAGTCTAAAACTATAAAAGGCGGTAAAAAACGCCCCGATTAATAAAGCCAAGAATAGCCCATGGTGGCCAGTGGCAAAGGCTACTTCTAAAATTTTATCTTTAGAAAAAAAGCCAGCAAAGGGATAAATCCCGCACAAAGCTAGCGAGGCTAGCCCCATTAAAATAGCTGTCATTTTTAGGGGCTGGTATAATTTACCCATTTTAGTGATATTAAGTTCATCATGCATGGCATGCATCACATTACCCGCACCCAAGAATAAAAGCGCTTTAAAAAAGGCATGGGTAAAGAGGTGAAACAGCGCTACCCAGTAAGCCCCAAGCCCTGCCCCTACAAACATGTAACCTAATTGGGAGAGAGTAGAGTAGGCAACAATGCGCTTTAAATCTTGATTAACTAATGCCATGCTTGCCCCAAAAAGCGCTACAAACGCGCCTAAACAGGCAATGGCATAACTCACTTGCGAGATTGCATGGTAGAGTGGATGGGCGCGTACAACTAAATAAACCCCAGCTGTTACCATAGTAGCCGCGTGGATAAGCGCAGAAACCGGAGTAGGCCCTTCCATAGCATTAGCTAGCCAAGTGTGCAAAGGAAATTGCGCGCTTTTGCCCACCGCCCCGATAAAGAGTAAAACCCCAATCCAAAAGAGTAAATTAGAATCGGTATGTGTAAGATTAGAAAAAACAACAGAGTATTGTAGTGAGCCAAAAGTCCAGTAGATCAGCAAAATCCCCATAAGCATGCCTAAATCAGCGATGCGATTCATCACAAAGGCTTCAATGGAGGCATTATTCGCGCTTTTCTTTTGATACCAAAAACCAATGAGTAAATAAGAACATAGCCCCACACCCTCCCAGCCCACAAAGAGACCTAAAAAGTTATCGCTAAGCACTAGCACTAGCATAGAAAATACAAAGCCGGAGAGATAACTAAAATAGCGATTAAACCCTTTATCCTCTTGCATGTAGCCAATGGAATAAACATGGACTAAAAAAGAAACAAGTGTTACCACCACAATCATAATGGCACTAATAGGATCAAGTGCAAAGGAAAAATTAACATGCAAACCACCTAGATTAATCCAATCTAATAACTCTACTTGTACAAGTTGCCCATGCAAAGCCTTTATCAGCAGGCATATAGCCCCCGCACAAGAAAAACCTAATAAAGTTGAGTTAATCACCCCGACATGTATTTTTTTTGCATACCCACCCCAAAAACCCGCATAAAGCGCTCCGATTAAAGGCGCAAATAACACAACAAGCAAATCTTGCATTTTCTAGCCTTTCATGCGATTAAGTGAGTCAATGTCTAGGGTTTTATGCTTTTTATACCATAAAATCACCAAACCTAGCCCCACAGCCACCTCAGAAGCAGCCAAAGCAATCATAAAGAGCGCAAAAACTTGCCCATCTATGTTTTTAAGTGTATGAGAAATTGCGACAAAGGCGACATTAATTGCATTGAGCATAATCTCTGTAGAAAAAAAGAGCATTAAAATATTCTTTCGTCTGAGCATGCCTACTAGTCCCACACAAAAAAGTAACCCTGCAAAAACTAAATAATGCCCCAGAGTGATCACGCATTTTCCTTTTGGCTAAGATAACTTTTTCTAAGCGCTGTAGTGATTCCGCCTATGAGTGCGCTCAAAAGCATCACTCCCCCCGCTTCAAAAGCGATGCGGTATTTAGTGAACACAAAATAACCCATTGAATGGACATTGGTGGTGCTTAGATTGGGTGTAATAATTTCTAAATTCTCAGCACTAAGATGGTGTGCGTAATTATTAAGCGTAGGCGCGCCTAGTATAACCACTAAGAGCAACGCAAAAACCCCGCCTAGTATATAAACTAGCCAAGGTTTATGCGCTCTCTCAATCACCTCCTCAGAGGCGTTAAAAAACATCATGCCAAAGGCATACATCACAATCACCGCCCCCACATACACTAAGATTTGAACCACGCCCAAAAACTCCGCACCTAGCAAAAAGAAAAAGCCTGAAATAAAAACCATGCTAGCAGCTAGCGCACTCATGGCATATAAGATATTACTTGTACTCACCACGATCAAAGCCATGCTTAAAGTCAGGATTGCAAAGAAATAAAAGGCGATAACCTCAAACATGGGCATCCTTAGGGATTTCTGCTTTTTCTGCGCTTTTTTCCTCTGTTTTTTCCTCTGTCGCGTAGTCTAGCGGGGTTTGTTGCATTCTTTGGCTGGCATGTTCACTAGGCGATCCAAAACCGGCAAATTCTTTATGGCTGTGATCTTTAGCACTCTCTATATCTGTTAAAAACTCTGCTTTACCCCCAAACTGCGATCGCTGTACACTGCTATTTTCAAAGCGCTGCCCCATTACAATGGCAAGTTCTGGGCAAACCTCCGCACACAACCCGCAGTAAATGCAACGGCCTAAATTGATTGTGTAGCTGTCTATGTATTTGCGCTCATCAGGGGCTTTATGGGTGATGATTCTAATACAATTACTCGTACAAATCTTTTCGCATAACCCACACCCGATACACCGTTCATTGCCAGAATCTAGAAGTCTTTGTAAGTGGTGTACGGCGCGGTAACGCGGGCTTAAGGGGAGTACTTCCATTGGGTAGTGAATGGTAACATCTTTACTAAAAAATTCCTTAATGGTTAACCCCAAACCTTTAAATAAATCCAAACCAAAACTAGATTTAAGCGTGCCGATGAGTTTAGCGCTAGGGCTATTTTCTTGGGGTTCTTTAGCAAGCCATTTATAGGTTTGTTTTCCCATATGCATTTCTCCTAGATTAAGATAACAAGCGCTGTGATAAGAATATTAATCAAAGATAAAGGCAACATGATTTTCCAACACATTCTCATGAGCTGATCGGGGCGGACATGGGGGAAAGTCGCGCGTGCCCACATGGATAAAAAGACAAAAAAGCACACTTTAATCAAAATAGCAATGCCTCCGGGAATAAAACCCCAAGCGCTATAACCTCCAAAGAATATTAAAGAGATCACAAAGCAAAAGGCAAAGAGATGGGCGTACTCAGCTAAGAAAAACATTCCCCACCTAAGGCCGCTATATTCTGTACAAAATCCGGCTACAATTTCGGCTTCATGTTCGAGTAAGTCAAAGGGAGTGCGGTTTAATTCCGCATAACTCGCAATTAAGAATAAGAAAAAGGCTAAAGGTTGTTTGAAAACTAACCAGTGAATCATGCCGCCCTCTTGGTAGTGGTTGATCTCTACTAAAGAAAGAGAGCCTACGACCATGATAGGGGCTAAAATAGTGAGTGTACTCACTACCTCAAAACTTAAAAGTTGGATAGCCGCGCGCGCAGAGCCTAGTAGGGCGTATTTACTATTGGAGGCTAGCCCGGCTAAAAGGGGCGCATAAATGCCGGCTGAGCCTACGGCTAAAAAGAAAAGCAAGCCTACATTGATGTCTGAGATGATAGGCTTAATGGTATGCCCAAAGAGGGTAAAATCACCAAAAAAAGGAATGGGCGCCATGCTCACAAAGGCACTTACCATTGCAATTACAGGGGCTATGGCAAAGATAAGGCGGTTTGCATGCTGGGGGATAATGTCCTCTTTGGTAAAGAGTTTGATCGCATCAGCAATAACCTGCAAAAGCCCAAAAGGGCCTACATAAGTAGGGCCTAGTCTTCGCTGAAAATAGGCTAAGACCTTACGCTCTAAATAGGTCCCAAAAGCCCCTAAACCGGAAAAAACCAGTACTACGACTAAAATTTTTACCAAAGTTTCTAGGATTTCAGCGCTCATGCTAGCTCCCACTCTAGTTGTGCAAATAAGGCGCCATTAAACACGCCCTCAATATCTAGGCTAGGGCTTACCATAAACACATCTTGATCAAGCCCATAATCTATATAAAGCGCACCTTTAAGCTTGCGCCCCTCTTTGTGCAAACAAATTAAACTCCCCTCTTGTAAACCTAAGCTTTCTAAATATTTAGGCGAGGTGTAAATGCCTTCTTTAAGTTGGAGATTTTGGCTAGTGAGGGTATGGGTGTTAAACTGGGTTTCGGCAAATTTTAAATAGCTATTAAAAGGCATGCTCTCTAATTTAGCAATGGGTTCACTTGGCGTACTCTCTTGTGTTTCTTGAGGCTTAAGTTTATAACCTCTGTGGTTGCTTTTATCATTGGCATAGAAGTTTTTAAAATCATCATAGGCAAGGGGTTGATAGCCCTTTTCTTGGGGTAAAAGAGGGGTATACTCTACTAAACTTTCCCCATAGAGTCCAAAATGTTGGGCAATATCGGCTAAATCTAACCCTGTGTAGGCTAAGGCAGGTCTGATAGGTAAAACGCGCCCCTCAAAGTTAGTTGTACTGGCCTCTATTTGATTAGGACTTGGCAAGATAAAATCCACACTCTGCAAACTTTCTTGATCGCAGACACAATTTGAATCTAGCACAAAATCCCCCCGTGTGCGCACACCTACGCTTGGGTGCTCCCCTCTATCTTTTTCTAGTTGGCAAATAGAAACAATGCCTAGCGCATTAGCCGTAGGCGGGATCAAAACGATCTTAACTTTGGGGTGTTGGCTAGCCTCTTTAAGCATTCTAGCGATATTGCTTGCTCGTTTGTGCGTGTAAATTTCTTGCCCTATAAGCAGTACAACACTGGGCGCTTTTTCTAAAGTGGTGGTGATTTTCTCATAAGTAGCGCTATCTAGTTTAATATCCTCTAACATTTGATAAACCGGTTTAGGTTGCTCCTTAGCCTTTTCTGGAGTTTCTGCCTCTTGAGTCTCTATATTTTCTTTAGGTGTTTCTACTGGTTTTTGGCTTGCTAGTAAACTCTCTAAACTTGGGCTTTTCACACCTAAAGCTAGCAAAATCGCCCCCAAAAAGATTTCCTCAGCATGGCAAGGATAGTTCACAGAAATAACACTACGACTCATTTTATTAATCGCTTTGTCTGTGAGAGGGTGGCCATAAATAAGCGTTGTACCTTTGTTAACTTTAAGCATATTGGCAAGGGCGTATTTGATTAACGGGTTTTCATTGCGGATTTTTGAACCCACACTCACCACACAACCCGCGCTTTTAATCTCTGAAATATCAGGGAAATTTGTAGGTTTAAACTCTTTTAAAAATTTCTGAAAAGTATAGAGTTCCTCATTATGCAAACTAAAACCACAATGTTTACGCAAATATTCTAATAAATAGGCCTCTTCATTATTCACATCTCCGCCCACATAAACCGCTTTGGCCTCTTTAAGTTTTTGCACGGCTTGATCAATATTGCTACTCCCCTCTTTGGAGGCATGTATATCAAAGGCAAAACGCCCCGCCCCACAAATAGGGTTATGGTAAAAATCATTACCCACTCTAAAAATTTTCTTTTCCTCGCCTAGCGTATCAAAGTGGCGTACATGATAATCTAGCAAACAACCTGCTGCACAGTGCATGCAAGTTGAATCAATATGGGTGAGTTCCCAAGCATTCGCGCTATAGCTAAAATCTTTATAAACGATCGCACCCACAGGACAAACCGCGATACACTCCCCACAATCAAAGCAAGGTACTTCGCCTACAAAACTAATCATGCCCTTTTGTTTGCGACTCCACACGCTAAAAGGGTCTTTGGGCATGCTTTCTTTAAATTTGTCGGGAGCGTGTAAATTGGCTTTAGTGGCCTTGAGGTTGTTATCACCGATATTATCGCTACAAGTGGTTACAC
This sequence comes from Helicobacter suis, assembly GCF_902196135.1. Lineage (GTDB taxonomy): Bacteria > Campylobacterota > Campylobacteria > Campylobacterales > Helicobacteraceae > Helicobacter > Helicobacter suis_A. The sequence goes on from NZ_CABIKE010000009.1 coordinate 41,557, forward strand.
AACGCTCGCACATGATGCACAAATTAGGATCGTAAGAAGCCTGTGCCCAGAAGGCAAAGGGCTTAGCATCATCGCGCACGGCAAAGGGCTGGGTGTCTACTTGCATGCGCATGGTCATGTCTTGTAATTCACACTCCCCGCTTTTATCACACACCCCACACTCTAAAGGGTGGTTGACATCATAGGTTTGCATGATCATCTGGCGCTCGGTTTTAAGGGCGGGGGTATTGGTGAGTATATTAGTATTAGGCTTGGGTTTAGTATTACAGCTATAAACCCGTTTGCCCTCCACCTCTACCATGCACATCTTACAAGCCACCGTAGGCGAGCACCCGCTTAAATAACAAATAGCCGGGATATACACCCCCGCACTTCTAGCCGCCTCTAAAATGGTTTGTCCCTCTTTGTATTCTACCTTTAATCCGTCTATATTGATATGTGGCATGCCTACCTCTTTTTGACTACTAAAGTCCAATCTACGCGGTTAAAACGCAAAGAATTCATCAAAGTATCCCCCCTTTGTTTGACATACTCCGCGCTTTGTTCTACGATGTTAAAATCCACCACCTCTAGCATAAAAATCACCACCTCACCAGCTTGTACACTACGATCTAAAATACCCCCCATGTGGTTTAAAACCGCCTCATTGGGTTGATCTCTTAAGGGGCGTAGATCAAAGCGCTTCATCGATCCACCTCGCCAAAAACTGCGTTACTTGAGCCAATTACGGTTACTGCGTCAGCTAGATACTGCCCTATTAAAATATCTTGCAAAGAACCAATGTGATAAAAACTAGGGGCGCGGATTTTAAGGCGGTAAGGGTAGGGATCGCCCTCTGAGTGGATAAAAAAGCCTAATTCTCCCTTAGGCGATTCAGTGGGGGCGTATACCTCGCCTTTGGGGGGGCGCATGCCTTGAGTTACAAGCACAAAATGTTGCATTAAAGCGTAATTTTGCGTCATGATGTCCTCTTTAGGGGCGGAAAAATAATGTGGGTTGTGTGCCATGATGGCCTTATCTGTGGGGGCGTGCATGGGAATGAGTTGTTCTAAAATACGCAAGGATTGTTCGATCTCTAGCATATAAAGTTGGTAGCGATCATAAGAATCTCCATTATTGCCCACCGGAATATCAAAGTCTAATTCTGGATAAAGCTCATAAGGCTCTTCTTTGCGCACATCATAGGCAATACCTGTACCTCTAAGCATGATTCCACTAGCGCCCCAAGATTTAGCTTGTTCTTGTGTGATCGTGCCTACATTTTCTAAACGGGCTCTCCAAATGCGGTTACTATCAAGTAGCCCCCCTATTAGTTTATGTGTTGCGCGCACCTCTTTTATAAAGGCCTTTAAGCTTTCTAGCCAGCTAGGCGCTAAATCTAAAGGCACGCCCCCGATACGGATAGCATTATGAGTCAGTCTTGCCCCACAATAATCCTCCATTAAATCTAACCCATACTCGCGGGTTTTAAAGCAGTAAAGAAAAACCGACATCGCCCCCACATCTAGAGCGTGCACGCTTAAGAAAAAGATATGTGAAATCACGCGGTTTAATTCTAGTAAAATGGTGCGAATCACCTGTGCGCGTCTGGGGATTTGCACCCCTAGTAAAGTCTCCACAGCGTGAGCATAGGCGTAGTTATTGCTGGTAGAGGAGGTGTAATCTAATCTGTCGGTGGTTGGCATGTACTCATTATAAGTCATGTTTTCGCCTAGCTTTTCACAGCCTCTATGTAAGTAGCCAATCTCAGGCGTAGCCTTGATAATTTTTTCTCCATCAAGTTCTAAAATTAGGCGCAATTGCCCGTGTGAGGAGGGGTGCTGAGGCCCAAAGTTAATCACCATTTGGTTATCATCTCTCTCAAAGAGGACATTTTCAAACTGGGGTTTAAGTTTATTAAAGATCTGTGCCATTAGGGACGCTCTTTGAGTTCTGAGGGGTCTTTTGTGTGTAGGTCTTTGACAAATAAAGACTTTTGGAAAGCGTGTTTTTGGGGGTGATCTTCAAGCGGGAGGCCTTTGGATTGTTCATGCCCAATTTTAGAAAAATTGAAGGTATCTTTCTCATCTACCCGTGCGCTATCTCTTTGCTCAGGCCCAATAATTTCGCGGTATTCTTTGCCAAAAATCTTATCCACCTCATACCACGCGGCATGTTCATCGCCCTTTAGTGGATAGGATTTTAAAAGCGGATGGCCAACCCAGTCTTCTGGCATTAAAATCCGGATTAAATGCGGGTGGCCTTCAAAGACAATCCCAAACATATCATAAGCCTCTCTTTCACTCCACAGAGCCGATCTAAAAAGATGACTCAGGGTGGGGGCTTTAGTACCTTGTTTAAGAGTGGCCTTTAAACGCAAGCGCCTTTTTTGCGCAAAGTTAGGTAGATAAGAGACAAATTGATAAAAGAGTTCAAACTCGCCTCTTTGTTCTAAAAAATCTATCGCGCTCATTTCGCTCAAAGTTTCATAACCTAGATTTTTTAGCCTCTTGGCAATTTCTGCTACCTCTGCCACCTCTACCACAAACACAGCCGTGTTAGTTTCTATAAAATTCTCTAGGATTTTATGATAATAGCTAAGGTGGTTGTAAATCACCTCGTAAGCTGTACCGATAAGAGAAGTTCTAGGCGTGTTTGCAATAACATGGAAGCGATCGGAGTAGTGGACATGTTTTTGGACATTGGCATTGGGGCGTTGTCTTCTAACCATTTGTAATCCTTTAAACGAGTCGTTTAGGCGCTTCTTCTGGCAATGCCTTTTGGCGGCGGATTTTATCTTGTAAAACCATTAAGGCATACTGCAAAGTTTCAGGGCGGGGTGCACAGCCGGGCAAATAAATATCTACAGGGATCACGCGATCTACTCCCTGCACGGTGGCATAAGTGTTAAACATGCCGCCTGTATTTGCACAAGAACCCATAGAAATCACCCATTTAGGTTCAGGCATTTGATCATAAAGGCGACGGGTAAATTCAGCGTGTTTTTTGGTAAGAGTGCCGGCGATGATCATCACATCTGATTGGCGGGGGGAGGCTCTAAAAATCGTGCCAAAGCGATCAAAATCAAAGCGCGAGCCACCTGTAGCCATCATTTCAATCGCACAACAAGCCAGCCCATAAGTAAGAGGCCAAAGCGAATTACTGCGCCCCCAATTTAAAAGCCTGTCTAAAGTGCTTAAAGCGATAGGAAGCCCGCCATTTTTTAAATAACTTACTGCATGCTCTGCCATTCTAGTGCTCCTCTTTTTAGTGCGTAAATAAAACCAATGACTAACAAACCAAGAAAGCTCAACATCTCTAGAAAGCCAAATAACCCTAAATCTTTAAAACACAGCGCCCAAGGGAACATGAATACAATTTCTACATCAAAGAGGATAAAAAGCATCGCCATGACATAAAACTGGTGGCTGATGCGGTTTTGTTGCTTTAAAGCAATGGGGCCACATTCATAGGCAGAAAGTTTGAGTTTTTCATTTCTTTTTTTGGCAAGTAGGCGGCTTAAAAAGCGCTGTATACGCAAAGTCCAATTAAAGACTAAAAAACTAAAGACCAGTAAGAAAAACGCCCCAAAATACGGATGTTCAAAACCACTCACTCCCACCGCTAGCTCCTTAGCAATTTCAATCCTATTAAAGCATAAATTGATTAACCAAAACTTTTATTAAAGATAGAAGTAGGGTATCAGAAATTTATTAATATTTTGCCAGCAGATTAACTATGTGCGGCTAAAAATAGCGCTGCTCCCTCACTTGTAAGGATAATAGGAGAGGGGCTATAAATTTTTCTGTCCTTAAAGAATTGGCGCTCTTGGTTAGAAAATCCCCCCTCAGGGCCTATAAAAATTCCATTTTCTAGGCTAACTAGCCCTTGAGTTTGATCATGCAAATCAAAAATACAGGCAGTAGGGTAGCACTCTAAGGCCATTTTTGTATTTTCTAAAACCTCTAACTCCATACATGCACTACGGCCACATTGTTCACAAGATGCAATGAGAATTCTTCTAAAACGCTCCAACTTGGGGGCGTCAATTTTTTCATTCTTTTGGCTAAAATGGGCGTAGAAAAAACTAATCTTCCCCACTCCCATTTGGTTAAGATAGGGTAAAACTTTTTCAATATTTTTAGACGCGATAATCGCCCAGATCAAATGAGAATAGCGTTTAGGGCAAATAGGGCGCAACTTTTGATCTATTAAGGATAAGCGTGCATGGTGTTTTTTAACCTCTAAGGGCTTGTAAAAATAAAGAATGTGATCGGCTAGGTTTCTAAAAACAAGAATTTCTTGGGCATGCATGCGGCGGCTTAAATAAACATGCCTGTAACTCTGTGCTGTTAAAAATAACTCTTGGCTACCGGCCTCTTTATGGTAAATAAATTGCATTAGAGGATATAAACAAGTAGACAAAGCAATAAATCTAGCCCATACAAGCCTTTAGACCATTTAATGTAGGCTAGCATTAGCGATTCTTTTGTGCGGGCTAGTTTGAGTTTGTAGACCCGCATGATCTCACCTAACATGACAATCCCCACCACAAGCCCCATAAGAGCAACCTTACCTGAAAGTGCAAAACTTTGCATGGCAAGTAGAAAAATACCGCTAAAAAAGGCCATAGCCACCCACGCAAAAACCATGGGCATCATGAAATACAGGCATTTATTAAGGGTGGCGTAATTTTTAACTAGCCCTAAAAAAACTAAATTGATCCCAAAGACTATGGGACCTAAAGCCATTAAACAAGCATGGAAATTGCGGGCATCTTGCCACGCCTCAGCTACCATTGAAAATTTTAAAAATTATAAACATAGTTAGCATAAAAGGCAATCACCCGCCTAAAAGAATAGGTGATGGTTTGGCCGGTGCTAGTCTGTGTATAATAAGGGGTGTTGATCACGGGGACTCTAAAGCCCACTTCTAGGCCGTTGTGTGCTCCAAGATTAGCCCGAATCCCAAAGTTAAACATCCATTGTACAAATGTGGGCGAATAGTTGATATTATTAGCGCCAATGGATTGTTTGAGGTAATAGTTACTAGTGCTCACACAATTAGTATTGGCCACCATTGTAGTACACACATCATTAGCTTTCCCCGCTCCCAAAGTCCAGCTACTCCCTCCCACTGCCATACCTACAAAGGCTCCAATATCATATCCCTTATTGCGGTAAAAATCCCAAAGCCCATCAATTCCCACACCATAAAAGAAATTGCCTAAAGAACCTTGCGTGGGATACTTCCTGCCTGTTTCTTGTGAAAAAGAACCCCCTTCTAAACTAATAAGGCCATAGTAACGCAAACCCCACCGCTTAGCTTTACCAAAGAATTGTTTATAACCCCCCACAAAATCCACACCGCCCATATTTGCCGAAAAAGGTTGTTGGCTTGTAAAATTAAAAGTTCTATCTGCATAAGATCCAGCCCCATGGGCGTATTGTAACCCGGCTTCTGCATACCAACCATTTTTAGCCGCCCCTAAGGGTAAAGCACCCAAGAGTATATATAATCCTGCTTGATACCATTTACGCATGCTAAACTCCTTTCTTAAAAAGCGCCATTTTAGCAAATTTTACTCTTATAGAGACTAAAAAAAACACTAGTTAGCTGAAGGGTTTTTAAATACACTTAATAACACCCCCGTACCTAAAATTGCTAATACAATATAAAGGCTAGTAGTGGGGCTAATACTTAGACCAAAACCAAATAAATGAGAAGTGGCATCTAAAATAAGTTTTAAACTAATAAAGGCAAGTACCACAATCACACTTTTTTCTAAATAAACTAGGTAGCGTTTTAAAACCTCTAGCACAAAATAAAGGCTACGCAAACCCAAAATCGCAAACATCATCGCGCTATAGATAATCAAGGGCTCTTTACTCACCGCAATCACGGCCGGTACGCTATCAAAGGCAAACATCACATCGCTTAATTCCATTACAGCTAAGCACAAAAAAAGCGGGGTGGCGATAATCTTAGCCTTGCTAAAAGCGCTTTGGTGGTGCAAAGCTTCTTTTTCTGTACCCTCTAACGAACTTTCTAAAGTTTCTAAACGCTCTTTACTAAGGAAAAAATCATGGCCAACTAGTTTTGGATAAACAGGGAAGAATTTATAAACGAGGCGGTAGGCTAAATGTTTGGAGTAATCCTCCTGTGCTTCTTCTTCCTCCTTATCTTGGTTTTTGATCATCACCACACAGCTATAACCCACCAAAAGGCCAAAGAGAATTTCTACATAGACTGAAAGATGTAATAACCCAGTTCCTATCAAAACAAAGATCAGTCTAAAAACAATCGCGCCGATAATGCCATAATACAGCACGCGGTGGCGGTAAATATCTGGGATTTTAAACCAAGCAAAAACAGCCATCATCACAAAAAGATTATCTACAGAAAGGGCTTTTTCTAGCACATACCCGGTGAGAAATAAAGACATGTTAGTAGGGCCATCATGCATATAAAGATAGAGTGCAAATAAAAGTGCGGTGGCGATCCAAAAAAGCGACCATAAAGTTGCGCTTTTAAGCGTGATCACTTGATCTTGGCTATGGGCTTTAAAATCAATCCATAACGCAAGAGCCATTAAGATTAAAAACACTAATAAATCCATTAAGCCCCCTGTGAATCTAAAAACACACCATCACTAAAACTATTGGCATGCACATTACAAAAGGCATTTTTAAGAGAAGTAAAAAGGGTGGGGTTATTGCGCTCCATTTCTTGTAAAAAATATTTAGTGGCTGATCTAGCAATGGGGGGTTTGTCTGAATCGGGTTGTTTGGCCGGGCAATTACAATCAGGGGCGGTGGGGATATTTTGGGATTTGACAAAATCAATACTTTGGCGTTCACGGATATGAATAAGAGGGCGGATCACAAAGAGTCCATTTTCTGCTCTATAGATAGGGGGCATGCTGCGCAAACTCCCATTATAGGTAAAGTTCATGAAAAAACTCTCTACCGCATCATCAAGGTGGTGTGCTAGGGCGAGTTTGTTATAGCCATGTTCTAGCGCATAATTATAAAGCACCCCACGACGCATACGCGAACAAAAACTACAATAAGAACTCTGTTCACGGCGCTTTTCACGGATTGTCTGGGCGATATTGGTATAAAGAATGGTATGGGGGATATTTTGCTCTGTGCATAAATCACTTAGCCATGCCAAGTCTTCTTTTAGACCATAGTGCACGGTGGCAGCTTGAAATGTAAAATTAAAGGGGGCGTGTGCTTGCATGCGCGCAAGCAAACAAGAGAGTAAAATAGAATCCTTACCCCCACTTAAGCCTATAAGGATGCGATCACCCTCACTAATTAAATTATAGGTGGCATTAGTCCTACCTACAACATTTAGAATTTTCTTACTGATGTTATAAACCATGTATGTCCTTTAAATGAGTTGAGCATTGTCATTGTTAAAATTTATAAATAGCCTCTAAAAATCTCTTGTCTAATACTAACATAAAGGATCTGAATAAAACAGAATAGAGAGTTAGATAGGAAATAGAGATGTGGCGTTAAAAAACATAATCTTAACCTTTGCTAGTTTTTCCAGATTTTCAAAATAATGGAGAGTACGATCTGGGATCTAGCGTCAGAAATAGCGCTAAGATAGACGCAAAGAACTTCATTATTTACAGGTGGAGCTACAATAAAGCTACACACTCTGCTCTCTTAAAAGGTCTATTTCTGCTAGCATATCCTGTAGTTTGTGCGCATCAAAGGGGAGATATTCAGCAAGGGTGAGACCAACTACATCCGCCTCTTTAAAAATCACCCTTAAAATCTGGCGCAGTTGATTCATTGACATTCTACCCCCTAAGCTGCCGTCTCCTACCAACTCTTTATTAGCAAAATAAGTAGAGAAAAACAAACTAGCATCCAGCACATCTACATCCAAGTGAATCACAATATATTCAAATTGGGTACAAAAATTTGAAATTTCTTGATCAGAGAGAAATTCTTTATCTTGGATTTTAAAGTTGACCCCCCTTTGCCTCAAAAAAGATTCCTGATCAGGAAGCAAGCTTTGCAAGCCCACATAGAGGATTTCATGGGCTAAAAACTTTGGATATTGCCTTAAATGGCTAAGCTTAGTATCCTTCTCTCCTAGCAAAGAACCTAGCACAAAGGCGTGCGCGTAGGGGTAATTGCCATTGGCAGTAGAGACATCCGGGTGCGCATCAATCCAGATAATACCTAGATTTTTATATTTTCCATGCAAATAATCAAAGGGCGCTTGAGATACAAGACAATTCCCGCCTAAAGTGATGACTTTATCTGGCTGAACCTCTCTTAAGATTTCTCCGGCTCGCTTAATACCCGCCACAACTGCCTCTTTTGCATACACCCCTTCTGTAATTTTATAAGCCTCTTTGGAGGGCGGATCGATGTCTACTACATAGACCTTTTGAGTGGTATTTTCTGGCAAAAGTTTTGCAAGTAGATGCGCTCCCAAATAATAAGTCTCAAGCCCTCCGCCTGCAAAATCAGGATATAAAAGACGGATGATTCTCATGTATCCTCCTTATTTAGAATTTTCTTACTAATGTTATCTTTTAAAAAAGCGGGTGATTGCTAGGACACATTTACAAAGGGCGTACTCTAAAACCTCTTACCTAATACTAGCATAACCAACCCAATTAAGTCTTAATCAAAACTTTATCGTTTTGTGGATGTATACTTAAGAAGCTAATTTTGTGCTGGTTAATACATGAATTTAGCAAAGTATGCATCTATTTCTGCGCGTAAGCTAATACCTGCTTGCTCAAAAGCATTTAAAAGTAGCTCATAACTCCCATCACCCCCTAAAAAATCCCAAAATTCTTTTGCTACCTTTAACTCATGTTTTAAGTCTAACATACCTGCAATTGTCCACCTAGCATAAGGTTTTGGCTCATAGGGGTTATATGGAATAGCTATCAAACTATTTATTCCATGATTTTTAAAATCTAACATTGCAAGAGCAGACCATGTGAGTAGTGTGCGCTTAAATTCTTTAAAACTACCCTTGTTTGGCTTTGCTGTTTTTAGATCTATTAAAAATATTTCCTTATCTCTTTTTAAAAACAAATCTACTTTTGTGGGTTTTATAGTGGATAAATCCCCACTTTGGGAGTTTGAAATGGCTTTTAATTCATTTATTTTATCTGGTCTTGCATTGGCACTTTCTAGATTATCTATGATCTGCTGTATTGTTATTTGGCAATTTTTATATATTTTATTGCCCATATCACGCTGTTTTTGCACAACTTCAAAATTATTCTTTGCTAGCTCTTTGGCTACTAATTCAAAAATACTCGTACCAAAATTTGTATTTAAACTTTGAATAAAACTAAAAAGCGCCATTCTATCACTTCCTAAAAGGCGTGTGTGAAAAGGCATGTAAGAAGTCTCAGGATTATAAGATTTAAGTTTTGATTTTAAGGCCTTTATCAATAAATCTTTTACATCTTGCATGATTTCTCTTTTAATAAAAATATGCTTTCGTTGTAGCTTTTATTGTCTTTTTGAGCACGATTAAGCACGGGTCTATCAAAGCACTTAGCTATTCTCATATCTGCTAGATCTGCAATACTTGGATAGAGATCAAATTTATCATTTGCCACTATGAATATGTTGTAATCTTTTACTAAAAGTGGCTTTACATTTCTTAGCGCTTTAGCGATGTTTTCTACATAGTTTCTTTGCGCACTCTTGCCCTGCCCATCTCTAAGACTTCCTATTTCTAAACCGTCAAATCTTGCTAGATTAAAAAGATCGTAAGCATAAGCGTGTTGCTCGTGATAATCAATTAATCCAACATAGGGTGGAGATGTAAAAATACCTGCTATTTTCTGTGTTTGGATTAAATGTTTGAAGCTTGTATCTTGTAGCTCTTTTAATACATCGCAATTTGTAGAATCTGCGTTGATACAGGTTTGTAAAGTAGATGTTTTAAGTTTTTTAAATTCTTTTAATCTTTTAAGCGTATCTAGCGCATATCTTTTAAAATGTTTTTTAACACTAAAAAGAGGTTTACAAATGCGCCTATGCTTTTTACAATAATAAGGCCGGATAATAGCATACTTTAGTGTGGCTAAATCGCTATGAGTAGTCGCGCGCACGCTCCTAGCTGTGCGGCTCAAAATTATTTTAAAAATATCATCTAGTGGGGATATTAAATCTTTTATAAAAAAGAGCTCCTCTTTTATGCATGGCAAGTACCATTTGTCTAAAAAGCTACCAGTTTGTTTTGTATTTAAATCAAAACCTTTTACAGCTTCGTTATAAATAGCTAAAAACTCAGCCTCTTTTTTAAGCCCAAAATCTAGTTCATTAATCTCTTTTAAAAAAACCTTTCTTTTAAAATCGTGCGGAAAATTAGCCTTATTAAACTCACTTAATTTTTGATTTAATATAGTTTCAAGTGGGTGGATTTTTCTACTTTCTAAATAATTTATTATCTTATTTGTCTCATTTTCTAGAGCAGTAAGATCATAATTTTTAATCTTTGCATTTGAAAGTATCACATTAAAATTTGATAGCTCTATGCCTAATGCGTGCATGCCTAGTTCATTAGCTACAGCTAGAGTTGTACCAGATCCACAAAATAAATCCAAAACAATATCACCCTTTTTAAAAAAGGGCTCTTTTAAGAAATGCTCTACAAGTTGGGGAATAAATTTACCCCTGTAAGGGTGGAGGCGATGGATGTGTTTTGTTGTTTCTGACTCTTTAAAATTGGCAAAAGAGAGGGGATTATCTAATTCTATTTTTGTATCATAGTAGTTTTTAAGCTCAAGCAAAGAGATTAATTTTTGATTCTTGCTTTGACCATGATTGACGATGCGTCCATAGTTTAAAAGGTAGTTAATATTATTAATCGTTACCTTCTTGCCCAAATATCTACTGGCCCACAAACTCGCATCTTTTAAATTTAATAATTCTATTTTGTCCAAAATCATTAGTATTCCTCACAAGGTCTTCTATTACATTTAACTAGTAACATAGTACTCATTACAATAGTAGTGGAATTTATCCCACTCACCAAAAAGTTTAGAATTTTCCTTACAAGTGTTTTAAAATTTCTCCTAAAGATCGGAGAAGAGTTTTAATGCCTTCTCCCGTAACAGCAGAAATTGGCAGAATAAAACGCGCCTTTAAAATCTCAAGAGGCATTGCAGGCATCACATCTATTTTATTGATCACAACCGCAAATTCTTTTTGGGCAAGTTCTTTAGAAAACTTAGCAAGCTCTTGGCGCAACTTTTCATATTGCTCTTGCACATTAAAAGTACTATCTAGTACAAAGAGCAAAAAACGCGTCCGTTCTAAATGGCGCAAAAAATCTAGGCCTAAACCCTTGCCCTCGCTGGCTCCCTCTATAATTCCGGGAATATCTGCCATAACAAACTCTTTAAAATCCCCCACGCGCACCACTCCTAAATGGGGAATTAAAGTTGTGAAGGCATAAGGCGCGATTTTGGGTTTAGCATTAGAGATTATGCTAATTAAAGTAGATTTCCCCGCATTTGGAAAGCCCACCAAACCCACATGGGCGATAAGTTTAAGTTCTAGGCGTAAAGAAAGCGTCTTTCCGGCTAAGCCTTTTTGGGCGTAAGTAGGCCGTTGTTTGATCGCGTTTTTAAAGCGCATATTGCCAAGCCCGCCCTTGCCCCCTTTGAGTAAAACGACATTCCCCGGCTCTATTAAATCACAAAGAAGTTTTTCCCCCTCAAAAATCTGCGTCCCGGGAGGCACATACAAAACCAAATCCTCTCCTCTTTTGCCACTACAATTTTTAGGCCCACCGGGAGCGCCATTTTGTGCCTTGTAGTGCTTTTTGCCTCTAAAGGCGCTAAGAGTATCGCTATTTGCATCCACACTAAAGATTACATCGCCTCCATCGCCTCCATCGCCTCCATCTGGTCCTCCTTGCATGACAAATTTTTCCCGCCTAAAGCTCACACAACCCGCCCCGCCTTTACCTGAGGAGATACTAATTTCTACCCAATCTACAAACATTTAGCCCTCTTGGAAGTATTGGGTTTTTTCTAGGTGGGGGATAGCGCTTAACAGTTTTTGTGTGTAGGGGTGCTTTGGTGTTTCTATTACCATTTCTACGCTTCCCTCCTCAACAATGAGCCCCTTTTCCATGACCAAAATCCGATCGCTAATATGCTCCACCACCCCTAAATCATGGCTAATAAAAAGATAGCTCAACCCCAAATGCGCCTGCAAATCTAAAAGCAAATTAAGAATTTGTGCTTGAATGGAGACATCTAAGGCCGAAACAGGTTCATCACAAATTAAAATGCGCGGTTTGAGCATGAGAGCTCTAGCAATGCCTATACGCTGTCTTTGTCCGCCTGAAAACTGGTGTGGATAACGCTTAGCCCACTCAGGTTTAAGCCCGGTTTGATGCATCATCTCTAAAACCTGCTTTTGCCGTTCTGTTTTATTTAGCTTGGTGTTTAATAACAAAGGTTCAGCGATAATATCCTCAACTTTCCAGCGCGGATTAAGGCTTGAATAGGGGTCTTGAAAGATCATTTGCACACTTTGGCGATAGGCTCTCCAATCTTTAGCACTAAATTGTTGCATGCCCTTCTTTTCAAAGAGTACCTCTCCCTTGCTAGGCTTTTCTATGCCCACTAAAATTTTAGCCACCGTGCTTTTGCCACAGCCACTCTCCCCTACTAAGCTTAAAATCTCTTTAGGCTGGATAGTAAAACTCACCCCCTTAAGCACGGCAAGTTCACCATAAGATTTATAAAGATTTTTAACCTCTAGCAACGGATTTCCCTAGCAAAATCTAAATAATTCGTGTTTTCATCTACACTTTTAAGGCGTATCTTGCGTTTGCCCGGCTTTGGGATAGCCTCTAATAGCGCCTGTGTGTAGGGGTGTTTGGGGTTGTTAAAGAGATCAGAGGCGCGCGCTTTTTCTACCACCTCGCCCTTATATAGTACCACGACTATATCAGCTAACTGCGCGACGACGCCTAAATCATGGGTGATAAAGAGCATGGCCATGTGCTGTTGTCTTTGTAAAGTTTGCATCAACTCTAAAATTTGTGCTTGAATTGTAACATCTAGCGCGGTAGTGGGTTCATCGGCAATTAACAAAGAGGGTTTACAAGCCATAGCCATAGCAATCACCACCCGTTGGCGCTGGCCTCCGCTAAGTTTAAAAGGATAGGCGTTATATTTGCTCGCATCTAATCCAACGCTATTTAAAAGTTCTAGACTCTTTTGTTTGATCTGTGCGTTGCTGAGTTTGCTTTGGTGGATTTTAAACACCTCGCTGATTTGAAAACCAACTGTATAGCTAGGATTAAGGCTTGTCATAGGTTCTTGAAACACCATGCCTATTTCTCTGCCCCGCAGTTTTTGCATTTCTTTATCTGAATAGGCCAGTAGATTTTGCCCTTTAAAAAGAATTTTACCACCCATAATTCTGCCCGGTGGCCTAATAAGTCCCATAATAGACCACGCACTCATGCTTTTTCCACTCCCACTTTCTCCTACAAGGCACACAGTTTGTCCTACTTGAATGCTAAAACTCACCCCGTCCACAGCTTTAATCAAACCAGTGCGGCTAGAAAAGTAAGTTTTAAGATTTTCTACTTCTAAAAGCGCATTCATGTAGATTTTTTGGGGTCTAAAGCATCCATGATCCCATCTCCTAATAAATTAAAGCCCATTACCGTAAAAAAGATCGCACAGCCCGGGAAAAGCAAAACCCAGGGGGATGTGGTGATGTATTGCAAGGCATCCATAAGCATCGCGCCCCATTCTGGGGTAGGTGGCTGTGCCCCTAAACCTAAAAAACTTAAACCTGCTGCTTCTAAAATTGCCCCCGCAAAGCCCATAGTGGCTTGTACGATGAGCGGCGCGGTGCAGTTTGGCAAAATCACGACAAACATAAGGCGCAGATGAGAAGCCCCATTAAGCACAGAGGCTAGGGTGTACTCTTTTTCTTTTTCAAGGAGTACACTACCCCGCACAATGCGGGCAAAACTTGGAATACCCACAATGCCAATGGCTAACATGGCATTTGTCAGAGAGGGGCCCAAAATTGCCACTACGATGATGATGAGTAAAATAGAGGGCAAGGAGAGCATTAAATCCATAAAGCGCATGATAATCATGTCTGTTAATCCGCCTACATAGCCCGCCACAAGCCCAAAGATCACCCCAAAGATAAGGGCAATCCCTACAGAGACTACCCCGATAATCAGCGAAATACGCGCCCCAAAGATGAGTCGAGAGAGAATATCACGGCCTAGATCATCTGTGCCTAGATAGTGTGCTTTACTCCCATTCTGTGTAAAAAAAGGTTCTAAAAGCCGCGCTTGGGGGTTTTGTAAACTTGGATCGTAGGGGGCTAAAGCGGGCGCAAAGATCGCACAAAATACAAGTATCACCAACAAAACAAGCCCAAAAAGAGCTGCCTTATTTTGCCTAAAATTTTCCCAAAAGAGATAAAAGCGTTCCATTAAGCTAGCCGGATTTTAGGATTGATAAACCCGTAAAGAATATCTACGATCAGATTTGTCCCAATAAAGATCACCGCCACAATGAGGCTTGAGGATTGGATAATGGGAAAATCGCGTTGGTTAAGAGCATTAACCATCCAGCGCCCTACTCCCGGCCATGAAAAAGTGGTTTCAGTTAAGATACTCCCGGCTAAAAGGCCAGCTAACATTAAGCCAATAATAGTAGTAACTGGAATAAGAGCATTTCTTAAGGCATGGACAAACACTACTCTCAGGGCTGAGCAACCTTTGGCCTGTGCGGTGCGGATATAATCCTCTTGTAAAACCTCTAGCATGCTTGATCGTGTCATGCGGGCAATAATGGCAGTGGGGATAGTGGCTAGGGCGATGCTTGGTAATACTAGGTGGCGCAGGGTGTCTAAAAAGGCGGGGAAATTAAGCGCCAGTAAGCTATCAATCAGATAAAACCCAGTGGGGCCTTCTAAATCGTAAGCATCATTGAGTCTTCCAAAAACAGGAAACCAGCCTAATTTCACGCTAAAGACATAAATGAGCATTAAACCTAACCAAAAAACAGGCATAGACACCCCGGCTAAGGCTGCACCCATGCTTACATGATCAAAGAGACTATAGCGCTTAGTGGCTGCAATCATACCTACAGTGATCCCTACGATAATAGAAAGCAACAAAGCGCTTAGAGAAAGTTCTAAAGTAGCGGGGAAGCGCTGTAAAAAAGCTTCTAGTACGCTTTCACCAGAAACTAAAGAAGTACCCAAATCCCCATGTAAGATATGCCCCATGTAGCTAAAATACTGCTCTAAAAGCGGTTTATTAAGCCCCATTTGCTCACGCAAGGCCTCTAGCGCCTCTTTGTTGGCATGTTCGCCTAAAATCATTAAGGCCGGATCACCGGGTACTAAATGCACCATAGAAAAAACCAAGATGGAGACCCCTAGTAAAGTGGGGATAGTCCATAAAATCCGTTTGAGTAAAAAAGCCAGCATGTTTATTTCCCAAAATACACATAAGCAAAGCGGTTGTTTTGCACCCCTTCTACATGGTAGCCTAAAACATTAGAAAGCCTTGCCACCACATTATAAGGGTAGGCAAGGGGTACCCAAGGGGCATCGTTGTGGAAAATCTCTTGGGCTTTTTCATATAAAACCGCGCGTTTGGCTTGATCGGAGAGATATTTAGCCTGAGTAACTAATTTAGAATAAGTTTCACTCCTATAAAAACAGCTGTTGCGGGTGGGAATCTCAGAGGCTGCCTCTTTGCTCCATAAAATATAAAGGAAATTATCCGGATCAGGAGTGTCTGCCATCCAGCCACTAAAGGCCATTGAATGTTCTCCCATTGCTATCTTTTTTAAATAAGTCCCCCACTCAAAAAATTCAATCTTAACTTGAATACCAATTTTGGCTAGCTGGGATTGTACGAATTCAGCGGCTTTTTTATTGTATTTAGAGGCTGTAAAAAGTGTCGTGCTAAATCCGTTGGCATAACCTGCTTTTGTGAGCAATTCCTTAGCTTTTCTCAGATCGTAGCTATAGGGCTTGATCTTTGTGTTATAACTCCACATTTCAGGTGGGATAGGATTAATCGCCACTTTAGCATAATTTTCATACACGATTTTGATATAGTCTTTGGTATTAATCGCATGGTTAATAGCTAGACGCACCAGACGGTTATCAAAGGGCTTTTTTTGCATGTTTAAACTCATCCAAGTTACAAAGAGAGCGGGCTTTTTATCTACAGAGATATTTGGCAGGCGTTCTAAGCGAGGGATTTCATTACGATGAGGCATGTTGATTAAAGACACTTCGCCTCTTTGCAAGGCTAAGGCGCGCACGGAAGGATTAGCAATCACGCGCAACACCACGCGATCTAAATGTGCGGGTGTGCCCCAATATTCTTTATTTTTGAGTAAAACAATTTTATCATCTCTAAACCAAGTAGAAAACTTAAAAGGTCCCGTGCCTATGGGCTTACGGGTGAGGGCGTCCTCTTTGTGCAGGCTTTTTAAATGGGCGGCATAATCAGCGCTAAGAACGCTTAAAAAATCCATGCCCAAATCTGCTAAAAAAGGCGCTTCGGGGTGTTTGAGAGTAAAACGGACTGTGTATTTATCAAGGGCTTCTATTTTATCAATGATAGAAGACATGCCCATACTCGCCCAGTAGCCATAAGACTTACCCCCTTTGTAATAGGGGATAGTACCCATTTGGCGCTCAAAGGAAAAGATCACATCTTTAGCGCTTAATTCTACTTTTTGATTCCAGTATTTAGTGGTGTGGAAATAAACCCCTTTGCGCAGATGAAAAGTATAAACAAGCCCGTCTTTAGAAATTTCCCAGCTACTAGCCAAAGAAGGTTCGATCTCCGTGCTACCATATTTAAAACGCACCAGAGTTTCATAAATATTAGCAGTAGCAGCATAACTTTCGCCATCTACAACTAAAGCCGGATCCATCCCAGAGCTATCTGCCCCCCTAGCATAAATTAAAGTCCCGCCTTCTACCCCAAAAAGAAACGATACAGCTAGAAACAAACAGGGAAGAAGGCGTGTTTTCAAGGCGCGAAAACCTCTTTAACTTCAGGAAGTACAGAAACTTTTTTGCGGTATTTATCTTTGTATTGGAAGTACACAACACCATCAATTAAAGCAAAAAGGGTGTGATCTTTGCCCATGCCCACATTTTTACCGGGGTGTACTTTAGTGCCTCTTTGGCGCACTAAAATATTACCGGCGCGTACAAATTCTGATCCAAATTTTTTAACCCCTAAACGGCGGCCTGCAGAGTCGCGGTTATTCTGGGTACTGCCCTGACCTTTCTTGTGTGCCATCTTTGTCCTTTATGCAAAAATTTTAGTGATTTTAAGACGGGTAAAGTCTCTACGAAAACCGCGTTTGGTTTTACTATCCTTGCGGCGGCGCTTTTTAAAGATCACCACCTTTTTACCCCGCCCTTCATTAATCACCTCTGCCTCAATGTGTGCCCCTTGTACAAAAGGCGCGCCATAAACCATACCCCCCTCTTTACACACGGCTAAAACTTCCTCTAGCTTAACCTCTGCCTTAGACTCTAAGCCCATTTTATCCAGCAACACAATATCGCCCTCTTGTACTTTATATTGCTTGCCTCCATTCTTAAAAACTGCATAAACCATAAACCCACCTAAAATTTGAGATAAAAAAGAGCATTTTAACATAGTAAACCTAAAAGTTAACCTTTAGTAATGGTATACATCTTGCATGTATCCTAGTAGATTTTTTAAGGGGGTTTGATGCGCATTACTGATAGTAACCGCTATAACCAGATTAATTATTACCAAAACGCACTCCAAAATAAACTCAACACGGCGAATAATAAAATCGCCTCAGGGCTTAAATCTGAGTATGGTTATCAAAATAGCCAAGTGAATAACCAAAACCTTAAATACGGCTTTGAAACCAATACCCTTGATCAAGCCCATGATGTTGCCAAAAGCGCCTACACCGCTACACTTAATACCGATAAAGCCTTAGGTGAGCTTTCTAGTACAATGGAACAATTTAAAGTTAAGCTTATCCAAGCAGCTAGCGATGTACACTCCACCACCTCCAGACAAGCCATTGCCCTAGATTTAGAAAAACTAAAAAACCATATGATCAATGTGGCTAATACTTCTATTGGGGGGGAATATCTCTTTGGAGGTAGTAAGGTCGATCGCCCTCCCTTTGATGCAACGGGCAATTATTATGGCAATGATGAAAACCTCAACGCTTTAGTTGGTTCGCATAATCTTGTCCCTTACAATATCAGCGGGACTAATCTTTTTTTAGGTAAAGATGCAGACAAACAAACAAGCATCATCGCTAATATCAAAAAATTTAACCAAAGCAAATTACACCCCGATATAATGGATTCTTTTAATAAAACCCAAAACCCCCAAGAAGTCTATATCACCGCTCAGGATACATTGCGCGATCTAATTGGCGATAATGATAACAACCCAAGCAATGACAAACCTGAGTATTTTTATTTGCAGGGGGTTCGCCCCGATGGCAGCGCTTTTAAGGCTAAGTTTTCTTTGGATAAGGCTTATTCTAATAAAGATAGCGCTACTAAAGTTCAAGATTTGCTTGATCAAATCGGGCGGGCTTATGGCAATACCTCTACTAATCAAGTGGTAGATGTCTCTTTAAACGCTTGGGGAGAAATACAAATTCGCGATCTCACCCCGGGAAATGCCACCCTAGATTTTCACATGCTCTCTAGTGAGGAAAATGTAGATAACTTAGATGATTTGCGTAAAAGTAATGCCCGTGTTAGTAAATATGTCAAAAGCGCCTTTGTTACGGATAGAGGGCTTTCTGAGATTCAAGGCGTACCTAATCTCTACGATCACCGCATGCTAGATTTTAAAAGCGCTCTTATCACGCAAGATAATATCCCTGCTACCCGCAACACCCCCTTAAGTGCGATCTTAGATCCTTCTGCTGTGGTTTTAAAAATAGAAGGGACACGGCCTAATCAAGAAGATGGTAGTGTGGATAACACCCCGCTAGAACCTTTCTTTTTGCCGGTTAAAGGATCAAGTGTACAGGATTTAATGGATGGGATTAAATCTCATTTTGGCGGAAAATTAGATGTAGAAATTTCTAGCGATGGGCATTTGCGCCTCATTGATCACAATGTACACAATAAAAGCCATGATAGCAAAACCCCTCCCTTTGATGGGCCTAGAGGATTGAGTGTTAAGATCACAAGTTTAGATGATAAAGGTTTGCCCACACAAGCCCTACCCACAGATTATGCTAGCGCTTATCAAAAAACCTATTTTGCCAAACAAGGCGCGCTTTTATACAGCAATGTTTCCCAGATTATGCCAAAGAGTATGGATTATGCCACAGGTTCTACTACCCTTGCCTCTGTAATGGGCGCTAATATTTTAGATCAAACTTATGTGATGCAGATGCAAGATAATAATGGCATTCCTCTTACGGCTAAATTACACTTAAGCCCACAAGGGGCATTTTTAGAATTGCCCAATAAAGAAGGGGGGCCAGCTTATAAAATTGCGCTTTATGATCGTACCCAAAAAACCCCCACCTTGACTAAGCCCAATGATTTTACCTACCGCCAGTTAATGGATGCTATCAGTCTAGCTCTTAATTATAGCAATGGGAATCCGCAAGAATACACACAAGCACAAAACAACACTCCCTCACAGGAAAGCAAACAGGCCTTTCTTTCTCTTTTAAAACAAGCCGATGAAAGGGTAGATGTTAGGTTTAATGATAGAGGACAAATTAATATCCGTGATAAAATCCACGCCACTACTCCGATGCAATTTATGTTTTTTGATTCAAAGGCTAATGACTTTAGCCCTGAAAGCCTTAAAAAAGACACCCCAAGTATCCGCCTTAATGCTAATAACGCCCTTATTATAGACACTCCCCATATCCATTTTTTCAAACAATTAGATAGCGTGATTGAAGCCGTGCGTGAAGGTATTGATCGCCCCGATGCTTTGCCGGGTTATGGCAAAGAGATACGCAATACTGGCATACAAAATGGAATCGCTTTAGTCGATCATCTTGGCGATCACATTGAAAAAGTCATCGCATCTAATGGGGCTCATAGCCGTAGTTTTTCTAATGTAATGCGCCGCAATGAAGTACTCAAAACCCAAATAGACTCGATTCGTGCGGATACAGTGGGTACAGATGTGGCACAGACTTATAATAAATTTGCCCAGTTACGCAATAACTACAATGCCTCTTTGGCCTCTGCTAGCAAGATTAACCAAATGAGTTTGACTAATTATCTTTAAAATCTTGCAAAATAGGGCCTTTGAATAAAAAGTACCAGCTTAGGCCGTTGGCGATTTTATCTTTTTCCATGAGATTTTTAGCCCGTCTTAAATCTGCTGGCAGGGGCGATTTTTTAAGGCGCTTTTCACCTGCAAGATAAAACAAAGGTCTACCCTCTTGATAAATAAAGTTAAGCCCCGGGGTTTGTGATGGGCTAGCAATGGCCTCAAAACCTAAAGCAAAATTAGAATCAGAGTTACAATCAAGAGAAGAGGTAGGATTATTGCTAAAAAGAGGTTTACCAAAACTCACATAGGGGTGGCCTTTAGGTGCGATGAGTTCCATAATAGTGGGTGCGATGTCTATGTGCGAGCCAATGCAAGCGATCTCTTTTGGTGTGAGGCTGGGGGCATAAAGGATAAGAGGTACGCTTTTTGTCCAGTAAATATTATCCTTAGCGTATTCAAAACTACGATCAAAGTGATCGCCGGTGATGATAAAAAGTGAGTTGGGGAATTTAGCGCTGGCTTTTTTAATGAAATTGACGAGGATTTGATCATACCAATAGATATGGCCTAAAAAATTAGCATCGGGCATATTAACCTGTTTAGGAAATTTTTTAACAAAATCTTCAATTTGAAATACAGGCACCATAAAAGCTTTAAGGTTGACATTGCGCGTAGGGTGGTTACTTAAAGTCATCACCATACTAAAAGTTTTTTGATTAACCGGGGTTTTCTCTAAAATATAATCAAAAAGAATATTGTCATGTACGCCCCAGTTGCTTTCAATTGGCTCAGGGTAGGCTTTAGAATCGTAGGGCTTACCCTTATTAGGATCGTCTTTAGCGTATTCAAGTAAGGGGGTGTTAAAAATGAGCTTGTCAAAACCCTGTGTTTTAGTAAAACTATCTAGGCGATTCCAAATCCCACTGCCTCCATAGTAAAACACATTGTAAAAACCTAGCGCTTTCATCTGGTTACCAATAGCAGTAGGCAAGGGAGGGATTTTTACACCCATTCTGACAAAATTTGTATCATTGATGTTAAAAAGCCCGGTGATTTGCACATCTAAGCTTTTTACCGTGCGTCTGCCATTTTCTAAGAAGAGCGGGAGAATAAAGCCATGTTTATCATCTCGGAGACTCTTTAGATTGCTTACTAGACCAATGGTATCAAACTGCGGATCAAAATGCCAGCTAGAGAGCGATTCAGAAACGATATAAAAAACATGGGTGATACTGGGCTTTAGGGGGTTTTGGCTGGTGTGTTTGAGAAGTTGGCGCAAATCTAGGGGAAGTTTTGTGTCTTTGGGCAAATGGAAGTAATCAATGCTGGCTTGTAAAAGAGTTTTAGAGGTGAAGTCAGAAAAGCGAATAGACCGGCTCTTTCTATAGTCGCGAAAAACTAAATAGAGGTTACGAAAAGCCCCCGGGGTGATCTTGCGCAAAAAAGGGTTTTCTACGGGTTGGATATGCAGATCAAGCGAGACACCGGTAAGGGCTAAACGAGAATTAATGCCATAAAGAATCCAAAGAGAAAAGCCCAAAAAAACAGAGGCTAAAGTGGGTTTGAGGGGCAAATCCTGCAAGATTTGAAAACAAATATGAGCCCCTCTCATGGTTTTTAAATAAAGAGAGTAACAAAGAGCGCTACACAAAAGCCAGATAAGAATTTTACTCCCTATGCTGTACTCCCCGCTAATAGCCATGCTCCAAAGAACTTGAAAGGTTTGGTTAAAGGCATCTAATAAATTAGCATCAAAGGTATCTCCATAAATGCCATAAAAGGTGATGTTAGCCACCTGTAAAAACAAAGAGAGTGAGATAGTAAAAAGGGCGTAGAGATTTGGGGTGGATTTAGATCGCAAAAGTTGTAAGAGCAAAAAGATCAAAGAAAAGGCAGCCACCACGCGGTTATCGTATTTTAAACCATCTAAAAAGACCTGACCTACTTGATCCCAGGGGATTTTACCTACCAAAGCGTCTTTATAAATTCCTGTGTAGAGAAAAAACCCAAACCGCATGAGCACAAAGAGCAGACTTAAAAAGAGACTAAAAAAGAAAGAGTTTAGTAAGAGGCGTAAAAACCTCTGACCTAAAGAAAGTTTAGAAGAAAAAGGAGAAAACACGAACTAATACTTGTGTTGTGCCTTTAAGTCCGCAATATCTCTAGCATAGGAACGGATTTTATCCCGGGTTACTTTGGTATCAATTCTTTCCATCACCTCTGCAAAAATCTTATTAAGAGATGTTTTTACCGCATCATTAGAGTCGTCTTTACCCTTATATAAAGAGCCTAAAAGCCCTCCTGTGTGCTCGGATCTGCTAGAGCGGATAAAGGGCTGTTTGATGTCTAATTCGCTCAAATCTATCATAAACGAATCAATAGCCTCCCCGCTACTTGGTTCAATAAAGACAACTTTAATATAGCCCATAGAGAGGAGAACGCCCTTTGTAACATCCATACCAGTAGAAAAAATCAAACCCGGACTAGATTTTTTCTGTTCAGTGGTTTTAGGATCAGGGCGCAAAACAACTTCCCCACTTAACTCCAACCCTAAATAGCTTTCTTTTTTCTGGGCAAAGGAGAGATCATCTTTATCGCTCACATCTAAAATAGAAGTTTTATAACCCCGATTATTGAGTATCGCTTGGATTTTGAGCATGATTTGTTTTTTAAACTGGTTTGCATACTCTTTAGCAATGTTATCGCTATAGCGCAATGTGGGTTTGAGTAAAATGATCTCTTGATTAGTGGCTCTAGCCTGAGGAGATTTAGACTGATAAGCCAGCCGCAAAGGAACATTATTAGTTGTGATAATATTTGGCCCACAGCCTGCAAAAAGAGTGATAATAGCCATTCCTATTAGCCATGTTTTAAGTTGCACGATTCTCCTTATTATTTAAATACACCTCTGAAAACTCCTAGTATACTTGATCTTGGATTAGAAAGCTTTTAAGATCGCAGATACGATCCGCTCTTGCCTCCTTCTTTACTTAAAAGCTTGATAGAATCTATTACCATGCTTTTATCTAGTGCCTTAGCCATGTCATAAATAGTTAAAAGCCCGATAGAAACCCCCACTAAAGCCTCCATCTCAACCCCCGTCTGCCCTCTGTATTTAACCTCAACCTCTAACACAAAAGCGCATTCATTTTCACATTCTATAACCCTAACCTCTACATTGCTAAGATTAAGTGGGTGGCAAAGAGGGATAAGATGACTCGTTTGTTTAGCCCCCATAATCGCTGCAATGATAGCGGTTTGTAAAACAGGACCTTTAGCGATGTTTTTTTGCACAATGGCTCTATAAGCCTGTGGCTGCATGCTAATTTTGCCGCTAGCTATGGCTTTGCGCTCTGTAATTTGCTTGCCCCCTACATCTACCATAGTTGGGTGGTTGTGTGCGTCTAAATGGCTTAGTGGCATTATCTTTTAGGGCGAAAAACTTGGATATTTTGTGTATTAGCCTCCAAAAAGGGGCCACCGATTAAATCAATACAATAAGGAATAGCCGGAAAAACCGCCTCCAAACATTCGCGGATGCTTTTGGGTTTTCCGGGTAAGTTAAGAATGAGGCTAGAACCTCTAATCCCCGCGCTTTGTCTGGATAAAATAGCCGTAGGGACATATTTTAAACTCGTAGCGCGCATAAGCTCTCCAAATCCGGGCAACATTTTAGAGCAAATGGCCTCTGTGGCCTCAGGGGTTACATCGCGCAGAGCCGGACCCGTGCCCCCCGTTGTAACAATGAGTGCACAGCCTGCCTTGTCGCCAAGCTCTATTAAAGTTTGCTCTAATAAATCTTGCTCATCTGGTAAAAGGCGGTAGACAAACTCTAGCGGATTTAAAAGATATTCGCTTAAAACTTGCTCAATGGCCTTTCCACTCTCATCTGCATACAATCCAGCAGAAGCCCTATCACTAGCCACCACCACCCCGATTTTTATATTAGTCATGCCAAAAGCCCACTGCCTCTAAGCGGGTGGCTTCTTTGGCTAGCATAAACCCGTTCCTCGCCTATGAGATCGTATTTCCAAATGGGGGCGTTGTGCTTAAAATCCTCTATAAAATCCGCATAAAGTTCTAGGGCATTTTTGCGATGTGCTGCTATTAAACCGGCCATGTAAGAACTTTGCCCTATGAGTACATCGCCGCTAGAGTGAGCCATGCACAGCTGCACGCCTAAAGGATTAGCCTTTTGCTCCCATTGACTAAACCAGTTAGCTAGTAGGGGCGGGTAAATATCAAAGCTTAACCCTTTAAAATTTTCCCCTTCAGCGCGCACTACCCCCGTAAAGACACATAGCGCCCCGCAATTTTGCTTTTGGCATAAAGATTGCCAACTCTTATAAAGCGCCTCTGTATTTAGAGCTCCGGCTATAATTTCTAACATTTAGCCCCCACAAACAGGTGGGAGAAACACCACTTCATCGCCAGCTCTCAACGGAGTGTGGATATCTTCTATCAATTCTCCATTGATAGCAACCGCGCTCACAGAAAGCCAAGAGTGCAAGTTTTGTTTTTCGTGTAAGATCTGTCTTAAACCTTTTAAAATTTTCCCCTTCAGCGCGCACTACCCCCGTAAAGACACATAGCGCCCCGCAATTTTGCTTTTGGCATAAAGATTGCCAACTCTTATAAAGCGCCTCTGTATTTAGAGCTCCGGCTATAATTTCTAACATTTAACCCCCACAAACAGGTGGGAGAAACACCACTTCATCGCCAGCTCTCAACGGAGTGTGGATATCTTCTATCAATTCTCCATTGATAGCAACCGCGCTCACAGAAAGCCAAGAGTGCAAGTTTTGTTTTTCGTGTAAGATCTGTCTTAAACCTTCTAAATTACTTGCTTCTACTTCAAAAGTTTCCTCTTTAATTGGGCCTAAAAATTTCACATAAACCATGTTAACTCCTTCAAAAGATATGGTGCAATAAAAGGGGTACAGCCTCGCCTTGTTTATACAAGCGACCCCCCTCCTCTAAAACCAAAAGCGCGCTTTCACTTTCATGCAAATGGGAGCGCTTGGGTATGCTAGCGTAATAAACCCCCTCTTTTAAATACACATGGCAGGTTTTAAATTCCATGCGTGCCTCTTTTTTCTCTAAATCTTGTTCTAAGATAGCCTGTACAAAGGGGGGAGTGTAGGGCTTTTCAAAGAAATGCGCCCAGATTGCATGCCCAAAGAGGTAGAAAGTTAGCGCCGCTGAGGAAGGATTACCCGGCAACGCTAAAAGGGGCTTATGCGTGCCGTCTTTAGCATAAATGCCATAAGCCACAGGTTTACCCGGTTTGATTCTTGCGTATTTGAAAGCTATTTCGCTGATATTGGCTATGGCATGCTGGGTGTGATCCAAATCGCCCTTACTCATCCCTCCAGTAGTTATAACCATGTCGCAATCTCTAAAGGCGTTGTAAATGGCCTGTTCTATGCTCTCTTGATTATCCGGTAATAGCGCATAAAGCACCCCCTCCCCTCCCATTTTCTCTACCATAGCCTTAATCATGTGGTTATTCACACTGCGTACCCCCTCACCAGATGCCCCCACCTCTATAATTTCCTCCCCTCCGCTTAAAATCCCCACTCTAGGCCTTTTATACGCTTCTATAAAAACTTGGTTGATGTCTGCAAGTAAGCCTAAGGCATAAGGATTAATCACAGAGCCCTTTTTAAGCAGAAGTTCTCCTTTTTGCTGGTGAAAACCTACAGGTCTGATCCAATTATAAAACCCGCTTTGTTCTTTTAGAAAAATTCTATCGCCTCTAACTTCCACCTCCTCTACAATCACTAAAGAATCGCTGTTAAAGGGCATCTTAGCCCCTGTGAAGGTTTTAATCGTATGTTTGGGTTGTAGCGTTAAAGGGGGCTCTAAATTAGCCGGGTTGATGGCTTGAACAATCAAGCCTTCCTCTTGCAGGGTGGAGAAATCTGCTTGCCTGAAAGCATAGCCATCCATGCTAGATGTAGGGTGATTAGGGTTGTTTGTGGGAGCATAAATATCTGTAGCTAGTACCCGCCCTAAAGCCTCTGAAAAAAAGACCTTTTCAAGACCAAGCGGGCTTAAAAAAGCTGTTTGGATTGCCTCAAGTGCTTCGGCAAAACTTAGCATACACACCTCATAGCAAATGCCCCATTTTATTTTTCTTGGTCTGCAAATACTGGTGGTTGTAGCAATTGCTTTCTACTAAAATACTGCATCTTTCTACTTGCACAAAAGCCCCGATGGCCTCTACTTTTTTGGGGTTATTGGTGAGTAGCTGGATCTTATGGATATTGTAATAGCGCAAAATATCTTGTACAATGCCATAGTCGCGCTCATCATCTTTAAAACCAATGGCCTGATTAGCCTCTATGGTGTCATAGCCTTGATCTTGCAAAGCATAAGCATTGATTTTATTAAATAGACCAATGCCTCGTCCCTCTTGGCGCAGATAAATAACCATGCCCCCTTGTTTGCCACTGCTTGCGATGCGCTCCATAGCCATTTTAAGTTCGCCCCCGCAATCACACTTTTGTGAAGAAAACACATCCCCTGTTAAACATTCTGAATGCACGCGTACAAGAGGCATTTCAGAAAGGGTAGGCGTGAAGAGCACTAAATGATCAACAACAGATCCATTTTTATTTTCTCTAAAAGATTGGATACAAAACTTCCCAAAAGGTGTTGGAAGCTTAGCTTGGCTAGAAACTTGAAGATGCATAGACACCTCGCTTATATAAAAATAGGGACTTATTCTAGCATTCTGCGGTGGTATTATGGTAAACAGCAGGGGCGTTCTTATTATAGATGCCACAGGCCTTTGCTAAACCAAAATTACGAATCACAAACCCGATAAAATCCATTGCAAATAAGGCTAGCCCCGTTAAAAATTTAGTGATTAAATATTTTCTTTCCTGATTTTGTAGGCGCTTGCTGGTGTGGTAGAAAATTTCTCCAACTAAAGGACCTAGTGTTGGCGTACAGATGAGGTCTTGGATACTAGGGATTTCTACAAAAGCCTCTAGGCCAAATTCCCAAAAAAAGGTAGAGACTAAAAAAGTAAAGAAAACTCCGGTTGGGAAGCGATAGCCGGCCGTGCGCGCTTGCATGTAATAAATGCCCCCAAAATAAGGGTGCATAACCCAGTTAAAGATAAAAAGATCATCATCAAAATGCGGTCCTAGACTGACATTTTCAAGCCAACTTAAAAAGCCAAATTTTTCTTTAGTCCAGTGGGTAACACTCTCTGGCATTAAATACATCCCTATAATGCCTATCACAAAAGCAACCCCTAAAAGCCCCACACTTAAAGCTAGATAGCGCAGACGGCTACTAGGCACGAAAAAATGAATGTCTTGATCCATTAGATAACAGGGTGGTAACACAAATAACTTAGCGGTCGCATAAAATCCTCCAAAAAAAGTAATTCTTGCACAAAAAAACTTAAGTCAAGCTATGTTAGAAAGTACAAACTACCCATGCTAACAAGCCCTGCATATACAAACCCTACCAATAAATACCCGATGATGCTACGGGCATCTAAACCAGCCAATCCTAAAAGAGGTAGAGCAAAGAAAGGTTGGATCATATTTGTCCACGCATCTCCCCAAGCAATGGCCATGCTAGTAATAGCCGGATCCACCCCCAAAGCCACCCCACTAGGGATTAAAATAGGGCCTTGTACAGCAAATTGCCCGCCCCCGCTTGGGATAAAAATATTGAGTAATCCTGCACTCAAATAACTTAAGATGGCAAAGTTCTCTTTAGAGGCAAAGTGGGCTAAAGAATTAGCCAAAGTGCTAGCAAAACTCACACCTGCAACATTTTTCACGCCCATGATTCCGATGATACCTGCATAAAGAGGAAAAAGCAAAACAATACCGGTTGTGGCCTTGAGGTCTTGCTCCATAGTTTTAAAATAGCGCTGTGGGCTTGCGTGGGCTAATAATCCTAGAAATAAAAAGAGCAAGATTAGGGTATTAAGATTAAGAGAAAAACCCTTGTTGATAAAGGTAATGATAAGATAGACACATCCTAAAAGGCCTAAAAATAAACCCAAAAGAGGGCTATCATCTAGGCAATCTGCAAAAGAAGTTGGCGGGGGCAAGGAGGGGGTTTGCTCTTTAAGAAGGTTTGGATCAAGAGTGGTGGGGTTTTTAGGGTGCATAAACATATTAATTAAAGGCAATCCTAAAAGTAAGAGAAACACTATTGTTAGATTGAAAGGCGCAAAGAGGGTATGGCTAAGAGGGATAGGGGTATGGATAATCCCAGCGCTTAATTTTTCTAAATCCCCATCATTGGTGGCTAGTTTAAGAGGAATGCTCCCTGATAGCCCTCCATGCCAGATTAAAAAACCCGAGTAGGCGCTAGCCACCAATAGAGGATAATCCACACCTCTAACCTGACGGGCTAAAGCCTTAGACAAAATCGCCCCCACAATTAGCCCAAATCCCCAACTCAAATAACAGCATACAAGAGAAATAAAAGTAATGCTCCAAATGGCCATTTTAGGGGTTTTGATACCAGAGATGAGAAAATTAAGGCCTTTTTTAATCCAAGGGGATTTTGCTAGAGCAATACCGGTTGCCAGTAATAAAAGCATTTGCATAGAAAATTTAAGGAGCAAAAACAAACTCTCTCCCCATTTATCTAGCAACAATGCAAGACTAAGTCCCGTACTCAAAAAAGCCCCTAAAAGCGCAATAGCGGTTAAAAGAATAGCAAAAATAAAAGGAGAGGGGAAGTAATTTTGTAGCGCTACAACCAGCCATTTAACCATTAAAAATCCCTTAAAACAATTTATCCACTAACCGGTAGCTTAAACCTTTAGGCCAAGCGCTATCTTAAACTTTTATTTCACCGTTCTAAGTTTGAGTCTAAAACCATCGGCGTGCAAATCCCCTTGCTTTAAAAGTATGTTAGCGCTAGGGCTATTGTAATGTCTGGCTAAAATAATGAAATAAGCATTGTTATGAACGCCTACTAAATTAGGTTGGAAATAGGGAAAAGTTTGGGGGTTTAGTATCCATGTTGCTATTTTATTATAGGCAGTGGCTAATCTATGACCTGCTTGGCTTTGCCATAAATTAATCCCATTTTCAAAGAGTAATTCAGCCGCAATACTAATAGGGAGCAGAGCAAAATTACTATAGGCAATGCCTTTAATACCCTTTGTGGGTCCGCCATGGTAGTTGTTTGTATCGCTTCTAGTGATGGCATTTTCAATCACTCCATTATGATCTATAGCTGTTAATACCCACTCCTGCCACCTGCGTGCACTTCTTTGTAAAAGTACATGATCGCCTAATGTAAGTGCAGAACTCACATCAAATAAGATTCCCCATGCGCCATGGTTAGTGTTCAAATTAGATTGTGAATAATGTAACATCTCTCTTACAAACTCTTCATATTGGGGACTAGGCAATTCTTTTTTGATATACAAATAAGCCATGTTCATATAGGGCATGTAAAAGTTAATGTTGTCTTGAGCTTGTAATGTGTCTGCACTTTTAAGTTCTTGAGCCCAGCTTTGCAAAAACTCCCTAGCTTTTAAACCATATTGCTTATTTTGAGTTACTAAAAAGCCAAGCGCTAAATCATAAGAAAGCGTGGCAGATTTTTTAAATTCTTTAGCACACTTATCAGGCTCTCTAACTCCGGTTGCCGTGTAGTGAGACTGGACTTTTAAATGCGCACAAGGGCGTGGATTTTCTGTAAGTTTTGAGGCTAGATTGAGTTTTTGGGCTAAATTTGTCGCTTTAAAATCTTTAAAAAATCCTTGTTGTGCGTGGATACAGCCTAGTAATAGAAATAAAATAAATTTTCTCACTAACTTGCCTTTAAGTGTGCTTTTTAAGCAAAAACCGTTAGAGTTATGTTACTTGATCTAAATTTAAAAAGCAAACTTTTAGAAATAACAAAGTAAAATCTTAGTTTTTATTGGTCTTATACGGGCTTATAGCTCAGGTGGTTAGAGCGCACCCCTGATAAGGGTGAGGTCAGAGGTTCAAGTCCTCTTAAGCCCACCACTTTTTAATTTGGGGGATTAGCTCAGTTGGGAGAGCGCCTGCTTTGCACGCAGGAGGCCAGCGGTTCGAACCCGCTATCCTCCACCAAATCTGAAGTTTATTATTGGTATTTTTCTTACCAAAATTGGGGCTTTTTAATTGGAAACAGTGTAAAAAAGTGGGAAGGTTTGCAAAAATCTGCGTTTTAAAAGTCTTTTCAATCCGTCTTTAACCGGTGTGCATGTCACAGTAGCGCACTTGTGGGTTATTCTTTTTCAAAGAACAACTGAGTCTTGTTATAAACTTTTACTACCAAAACACAAAGACTTTATAAACACGGATAAAATCAATGGCAAAATGTGCACAAAACACGGTCTTAATTTTATTAATGTAATCAAGCGATTAGAGAGTTTAATACTCAAACAGCGTACTCTTTGAAAAACGCATACAAGCGCTTATAGATTTCCTCCGTACGCGCCTTAATATCCTCTAAGCTCCAATTGCTTTTGGAGAGTTTGACTAAATCTTTGGCTTCTAAGAATTTAGATTTTGCGTATTGATTCTTTTTAGCATCAAAATACCCATTGCTAGCTTTGATATTAAGCTTTTTTTCTAAAAAGATTTTATTGCCAATGGATTCGACTAAGATATGTGTCTCTTTATCAGGAAGCTTAGGATAGTTTGGTTGCCATTTTTTAGAAAAAATATGCTCAATTTCAGGCTTGTTGCAAACCTCTGTTTCTTGATCGGGGTATTTTAAATACATATGAAGAGTCAAGAGGGTTTTTGCGAGTTTTGGGCTTTTTTGTGCGTCTTCAAAATAGGCACGGAAAGTCTGCTCCTTTTTTTTACCCTTAGCAGGAATTACGCCCTCTAAAATGTTACGGCTGTTTTGGGAAAAATTTACAGACCCGTTTTGATAAAGAGAGGTGTAAGCGTTGTAGGTTAGATCTTTAATCTGGGAGGTATTTTTGCTAATTGTGTGGATTAAAAAATGTGCACACACACGCATTAAAAATTCTCCGTGTCCTTCAAAATAATCCTTGTTTTTTTCTAAGCAATATGCATAATAGACTCCGTCCAAATAGCGCCAATATTCATTATCCAACACTTCTAACACATGGATAAACTGCTTGGATTTGAGGCTATAGTTATGCGATTCTTTATTCCCATACAAATATTTTCTCATTTTCTCAATATCTTGCATGATCGAGCCATCTTTAAGTAGGTCGCGCTTCTTTTCAAGAAAGAAAGGGCGTAAACCAATCTCACGACTTTTATTTTTATCGCGCGCACGCAAAACATGCATGCAAAGCCGAAAGAGAAAAGTTAATCCTTCTGCTTTTTGGGTGTTAGATTCTAATTGTTCTAAATCTTTCCACTGCTCCATAAAAGCCTGCCGCTCTTGCGGGCTCTTGTTAGAATAAATCACGCTTTTAAAAATATCCGCATCGTTTAAGGGAGTTCCGCGATTATTGAGCGTGTTAAAGACCCGCAAGGCATATTCTAATCGTCTTTTCTCATCTTGCCCTCCACACTCAACCGATAGCACAATACAAGACTCCAATATGCACACACATAGGTCTTGAAAATCAGCTGGTCTACCTTCGGCAAATTTATCTAATTGCTTGCAAAAATAGCGGTAATTTTTCTCATAATTTGAACTGTCCTCTGCCTCATCTTGTTCTAACCCATTTTCTAAGATGTTCTGCAAAATTTGGTGTTTTTCATCACTAATGGCATAACTGATTAAATGGGGCTTTTGGGAGTTGGGTTGACCTGTTTTGCTATCAATATCCCAAATGACAACCGAACCTAAAAAATAGGGGTTTTGCTCAGTATTTTCGTTTCTATTTTCCTTAAAAAACTCCGTAATATCCTCCCATAATTGCACACACTCTTTATCTGTCCAAGTATAGGGTCTTTGGTATTCAGGAATTACAAACTTATTTTTAGACAAATAGTCCAAAATGTTCATTTGGATAGTTTGCATATCCAGCCCATAACTCATAGGAATCCTTTGTTGACAGAATAGGAAAGGCTGATTATAGATTATAACAGGTGTTAATAAAACATGTGGTTTATGGATAGTCTGTATCCAACAAAGACAAGATTTTTATAGATCAATGGAGTTTTTAAATTCTTTCCCCCACATTTGTGCTACTTCTTTGTCCCTCTTGTGCCTATTGCCGTAATAGATGTTGTTTATTATTTGCGCTCACAGACCAACCGCGCTAGAGTTCAAAGAGTCTTTTAGGAAAAATTTCATGACCTCAATCTTTGGATTAGCATGCGTTTAAACTTTGACTTGCCTCCAATATAGGGCATATACTGCGTTAGTTGCACCGTTTTAAACCCACACTCTAACACGCCATTTAAGATTTGTCGTGCCGACACTGCAAAAGGCAAATCGTAGTCATTGGGGATATAATTATTATCCACGAGTAAGATACCGCTATCATCAAATCTTTTATACACATCAGGGATTTCCTCAAGAGGTACAAACTTTAGCCTAGCAATATTGGATCTATTTTTAATAGCAAAGTTGGTAAAAAAATGCCCTGCTGCGCGCACTAACTGGCGTTTGGGGGTAAGAAACCAATCAACACTATGATACCCCGCCCATGCCTTTTTTTTGGCAAAATAAGTAATAAAGCCCGGGCTGATAGGAATTGTAATATTGGATAAAACGATAAACTTCTTTTTACTTTTAATAAGAATCTGCCAATATTCTATGGCACGCGAAAAGGGTGGGTTGGTACAGACAATGTCGGCCTCCTCATTTAAGATTCTTAGC
>NZ_CABIKE010000010.1 GCF_902196135.1 Helicobacter suis
CCCCCCCCCCCACTCCTCCGCCGCCTCCTCCGCCGCCTCTCCCTTTTCACAAAAAGGCTATTAATAAATTAAAACGCATGGCTAGCTCTTTTTTACAAGCTAGAGGGTAGATAGCCACTGTTTCACACCCACCACACAAGAGAACAAAGCGATCAAAAAAATTAAGCGCATATCCACCACCGCCCTAAAGTTCGTAAAGATGAATACTAAAAAGTTGTGAAAACTATTTTCACATGTTACGATCTGTTCTTGGGCTTTTGGGAACTGTACCTATTGCAAGGGTATAAATATCTTTTTGCATACTTTATTAATGTGTAGTAGAATATTTACAAAGTATCCTAAAATTTGCATGCACGTTGTGCAGTCAAAGGCAAAAAATTGCTCCCGTCCAAAAATTAACAAAACCTACATGTTTTCCACGAAGCGCCAATTGTAATGGTATTTTTAGGCGGTTAACTTGATTGTGAAAATAAACATGCTTAATTCCGCCCGCTATAACCTTGATAGAACCCTCTTTGTCTTTGCTTAGGTAAGAACTTCTCTTTTTAATCTCTATGTTAGCAATTTCTTTTAACTTGAACAACTCCCAACCATTATCAAGATAGATATGTAAATTTTTTATAGCTTGCATGGGAGAATGCAAGACTAGGCCGGCCTTGATAAGGACAATCTTTAAAAGGTCTTAAGTCTCTCTTATTGATCTTGAATAGCCTTTACCTTATAATTTCCCTGTTAAATGCCTTCTTAGAACCTCCTCTTTTTGTGTTTCTAGGCTTGCGATCTCGCTCTCTAGGGTGTTTATCTGGCTTTCTATTGTTTCTACCACTGTTACGATCTGTTTTTGGGCTAAAAGAGGGGGGAGGGGGATTGTAAGATTTCTGATAAAACTTAAGTTAGCCATCACAAAGTCGCCCAATTGTTTAAACTCAGAATCAAGCCCCAATGCTGCAAAGTATAAAAATTTGTCATTAAGAGTATTTTTATTTAAGGGATATAATCCTGCTATATTTTGGTTTGTTGTGCTTTCAAAAGTGAGATAACCAACTTTACCAATCGTTGCTCCGACCAATGCAATTAGCACAGACCCTTTTTTAAATATTTTTGCTGAGGATTTGTTTAGTCCTAATTCTGTGATTCTTTCTTTAATTTGATCTTCATAGATGTAACAATTTTGGCACGCTTCAGACCTGAGCCAATTTACATTTCCATTCCAATACGCCATAATCTTTCTATCTGGAGTACCTCCGCTTTGAATGTCTGCTACCTCCCCCAACTTCTTAAGCTCCCACCCCTCCACTGGTGGCACAGGCAAAGCTTCTAATTGGTTTTGCAATTCTTTTAAGTTAGGTGGCTTACTTGCATTTTTTAAAAGCTGAAGTTGCAGATTTTCTAGGGTTTTTAAAATCTCTAAGAGGGTGTTTTCTAAGCCACTAGAGGCAAAGTTATTCCCCCCCCCCCCCCCCCCCCCCCCCCCCCCCCCAATTAAAATAGCTTGAATCAATTTTTTATACTCTTCTATACTCATGCGTACCGCTTTATAGCGCTCCTCAATGGCGCTACATTCTGCCACGATCTGGTGCTGGATTTCTAAGGGGGGTTTTGGAATACGCATGTCTTGTAAAATACTTAGATTAATATTTTTTTGTGAAGTTGTGATTACTTTATCAAAAAGTTGGAACTTATAGTAGCCAACAGCATACATCAAATACTCACCTATAAAATCTTTGTTCGGGATAATAGCAACTATAGCTTGGTTAGTGGCCATGTCTGCTCCTAAAATCCCTACCCTACCAATGGTTGCATAGATAGATACCACCACAGCGCCTTTCTTGATAATCTTGGCACTAGATGCTTGTAGTCCCGTTTCTGTAATCCTTTCCTTTGTTTCGGTGATGCTTTGGTATTCTATATAATCGCCTATAGTAAGCCACTTGATATTTCCATTCCAATACTGCGGATTTTTTCTTGAAGGTGTGCCTCCCATTAAAAACTCGCCACAAGTGTCTAATCTAACAATAGAGTATAAAGAAATTATTTCTTGGCATGTTTCCTTAGGATTTAAACTAATCACCTTATTAAAGCTAGCTTTACTAAAATCTAGCATTTCTCTAAAACAGGCTTTAAAGAGTGTATAACCACAGGTGTTTTCCTCTAATTTAGCGGTGTCATCTTGTAGTTTAAAGGGCTTATTTTCCATGCAATCTTGCATAAACTGCGCTAGTACAAAGGCTAGCTTAGTTTCATCCTCTGGGTTAGTAGGGTTATACAGAGGCGTATCAATGTTTTTAATAGATTGCATGTTTTTTATCGCCTGTTGATCTTGATCTAACTCCTCTTGATTCTTTTTATCAGAGGGGCTATTATCCTGCTTAATTTTATATTTAATCCCCTCATCGCCCTTACGCGCGCTCCACTCATAACCTAAAAATTGGGTGATCTGCTTTTTATCACTCTGCGGACTTTTTAAGATCAAAACTTCCTCATCTTTAATCAATGCAAAAAAGTACATCTTCTCTAATTCTAGTTTTTTGATCTCCTCTAAAAAAATTTGTGTGTGCCATTTTTGCGCGGCATTTTTATAATCTTGACTTTGCTCAAAGCTTTTAAATCTGCTTTTATACTCTTCACTCTTTTCAAACCATTTTTCATCGTTCTGTGTAAGTTCTTGGCTCTGCTTTTGTTGCTTTCTATAATCCGGTTGCTTTGCAAGAAATGCTAAGTAGCCTGCCTCATACAAAGGAGAATTCCTAAACCACTCTTGCTTATCCTTTTCTGTAGGCTTTCTTTTCTTAAAGACTTTTGGATCTTTGCTTTCAAAATCGCTAAAATACTCTTTAAAGACAGGGGCTTGTTTGAGTGTTTCAGAGAGACAAAGACTAGCAAGAAAGGCGCGGTATTCCTCTGTATTATATTTCATAAAAGCGCAGTACTGCTCTAAAAAATCTCTCTCTTTAAAATCCCCATCTAAAGCCTGTTTAGAGAAATTCTCCTTTTTGAGTTTCTCTACTAAATCAGTCCCGTATTGTGTTACTTTTTGTGCCCATAACATAATGGTCTGCGTGCCTGTACTCCCAAAGGTGCGCGCATTGAGTTCTACAATACATAAAATTTTAAAGTGCTCTAATAAAAACACGCGGGTTTTTTCATAAATCCCGCTCTTTTGTAAAATACTCACCGGTAAAATTAAGGCAAAAATCCCCCCTTCTTTTAAAAAGTAATCAGCGCGCTCTATAAAAAAGCATTCTATGGCGTTATTACTCTCATAACTCTTTTTCTCTATACTTTTAATTAAGCTAAAGGAATTAAGCACGCTTTCCTCAAGGGTGCTTAAAAACCCTTTAACAGAGTATGGCGGGTTACTCAAAAGCAAATCAAAACTACCCTGTTCGTAGCTTTTCTTATATTGAGGCTGGATAGAATCTAGGGCGTCTTGAAAAATAATATGGCTATTGCTCTTAGGGTTATGCAAAATACAGGCTAATTTAGCCACTTTAGAGAGGTCTTTATTCTTTTCAATGCCATAAACCTCTGCGCTAGAGTGATAAGCTCCCATCTCTGTTAAAAAATGCCCCGCTCCACAAGCAAAATCAAGCACTTTAAGATGTGAACTGAGTTTGGGCAAGGAAGCAATCATGAAATTAGTAAGAGGCATGGGAGTGAAAAAGCGCCCTTCTGTTTGGTGTACTGAGCGGTTTAAAAACCCTTCAAAGAGATCGCCTAAAAATTGGTTAGATTCGCTTTTACTCAAGTATAAATCTTGAATGAGTCCAGATACTTGCACTAACACTTGGAAGTTTAAGTAAAACTCCTCAGCGTTTTCTACTTCAATGAAATTAAACTTTTTGATATTGAAGTATTTTTGTTGATCAAAGATGTTATCTAGCTCTTTTTTAAACTTGCCCTCATAGCGCTTAGCTTTTGTAAATAACCTGCTAATTGCGCTTTTTTGCACATTCACTACTTTTTTGTTAAATAACTCTTTAACGCCCATTTCATAGAGATTTAATAGCCGATCACAATAAGCAAAAGGATTATCTGCAATTACACCCTTGTAGGTAAATTGCAAATCCTCTGGGTTTTTGATCTCATCTATTACTTTACATAAAAACAAATCCACTAGAATATAAAAACTATTCTCATAATTGCCAATGGAGTAGTGGCGTAAGATTGTGGCAAATTCGTGGTAAATGCTTGCAATTTGATCTTTAGAAACAACAGATAAATCGCTTATTTTGTATTTTTCCTTGCCAATTTTATAGGCCTCTATATCTGTTTCAAAAAGGCCTTTAGTGGTGGAGGCTGTAGAATAGGTTTCCTTCCACACTTCAAAATAACTTGTAGCATTGGTATTAGCCGGATCATTAAAACCGCGCTTTTTATCCTCCTTTTTAAGTGTAGCGTTGATGCGCTCTAAGTGATCTAAATTATCCTGCATAGAAATTAAGTGCATTTCATACTTGTTTTCATTTTCAAAGGCTAGTAAACACAGATAGGGGGTTTTATTCACCGCATAGTAACTAAAGAGTTGGCCGCCATTTTTAAGCATGTTATTCCACTCCTTACTAAACTCGCTCCCATAGGTTTTATTCTCAATTAAAACTAAGTTTTTAAATTCCTGATCAAGCACTAAAATATCGCCATAAACCTGTTGGTTATGCCCCACTTTAAAGCTAGGTTCTAAGATAATATGCTCTGGCTTATAGCCTTTTTCTAAAAGTTTATCTACAGCCACTAAACACACAAAGTTTTCATTAGATTTAAAATTAGTGGTGGTGTTTCTATGGATAATAAAACCCTTGCTAGGCTTATCCAAACTTGGATATTCCCCCTCTTTGAAGTCTGGATCAAGGGGTGTATATGTGATGCTTTTCTTTGTAAAATCCGCCTCAATCCTAGCCCCCACTTCATAGGATTTTGTAAGCACACTATCCCCTTTAAACCCTAAAGCTAGAAGTACCTCTTTTAAATTTTCTGTAGTAATCATCAATTAGCCTTACTCACCTTTTGCTAGTTTGCCTTTGTTAGTTTTTCTAATCCATGCAAGTACTCTATTGTGTTCTCTTTTTTAGGGCTAGAACTGGCTTTAAAGCGGTTATACACTTGGCTTTTAAGGCTGTAGTTACCATGTTTACTAAAGAGAGTTTTAATTTCCTCTAAATTTAATAACCCCTCATTGTTATAACTTAAAAAGATAAAGCGTGCGTTGGTGTGTTCAATCACATATTCTAAGGCCTTGTATGCGGCGTGTTTGTTGCACCACGCAGATTTTTGATAAACCCTAAGACCGGTTTTACCTTGCGGGATAAAATCATCATAAATAGCAATGCTGTTTAGCACATGGTAATTAGCCCCATATTCGCGTTGGTTATAGGGGGGGTCTAAATATAAAACATCGGTTTTAATTTGTCTAATAAGCTTACTAGCATCAGTTTGGTAGGCATAGTGAGAATTTGTGCTTAATTCTAAAGCAGCCGGGTATAAAAACAAATCTTGTTGTGCACTTTTTTTAAGGTGTTTTAAAAAGGCGCCATAAATAGAGGCCGTGTTAGCCACTTTATCCGCACATTCTAAAAGCGAGGTGAGTAAAAAGTAAAATTCGGCTTGGGTGATGGCTTGTTTTTCTTGCCAGTGCGCAATCTGGGTACGCATGCTATCAATTTTCATGGCATTTAGATCGCTAAAATACTGCCGCTTCTCACCGCCCCCTAAAGCGTAGTGTTTATAAATTTTACCCTTGATAGGCCGGAGATGATTAAGGGTATTGATAAGTTTGATAGCCCGCTTTAAGGGTTGTGTGTTTTCAATATAATGCTTGGCTAGTACAAAGCTATAAAATTCTTGATCATTACTCAGTACTTGTTTTACATGGTTTTTAAATAGCCTCCCTACTGCTGCTGTTCCGGAAAAAAGGTCGGTAAAAACGCAGTCTGCAAGGTAAACCCCATGGGATTTTAAAGTATCCTGAATACTACTCAATAAAAAACTAGATAGCCTGCGTTTAGAGCCAATGTAATTCACTACATGCCTTAATTGGATTAAGATTTAAGGGTGCGTTGGCCATTTTGATTATGCGTATAACCTAAATGATCAAAATATTCTAAATAGGCGATGCAGTATTTGCGTGAGAGAGATAGATTCTCTTTAAGTAAATGGATATTTAAACTCCTATGCGTGTTTAATAAATCTCTCATTAAACACACCATCTCCTCTAAAGCTTCTTTTTGCACAAACACATTATGGCATAACCGTATCACCTTGCGTTGTTGGCATAGAGTTTTTAAAGCTAGATCCCCAACTCTTCGATCCACATCTAAGAAATCGTAGAGATTATAGGGAGCTTGGGGGCTAAATTTAGCCTGCGCAATGAGTTGATAAAGCTTATCTTGGAGTTTATCTTGTAATTTTTCTAAAATCAGACCCTTTAAAAACCACAGCCCTTTTTTTTCTTGTAATTGCCCTCTTTGTTCTAAAACTTTAAACGCTAGAGTGGCCAAATAAGGGCTAATGTAGTTGTGTTTAGAATTGAGGCTCTTAGCGCTTAAAAGCGCTTGGGGGTTGTTTTTATAAATGTTTAAAAGAGTGTGGATTACATTTTTAAGAGTGCTAGGGGCATAGAGTACACATTCTTGTGAATCTACTAAAATATCCGGAAGTGTACTAGCTATTTCTAAGGCTTTATGCGTTGTACAACCAAAGCGTTGCATAGAGGAGAGTAACCCAAAGCCTTTTTTATGGGCTTTAGTTAAAATATTAAAACTTTGGGCTAAATCTTTACAAGATAGCGCTTTAAGTAAAGCTAATTTGATAGGTTTTTTGAGTAAATCAGTAATGGGGTTAAGTACTAAGGCTGCTCCCCAAACACGCTGGTTAATGCTAATCATGATTAAATCTAAATAACATGCAAAGATTTTTTGGCTACAGATTAAGGTAGCATAAGGGTATTGTAAAATCAATACCCTAGCTTGTAGTTTGAGTGTCCCAATTTGTAGGGTGATGTGTTGGTTATGCTTGAGTGCGGGGTTATTGTAGGTGCGCAATTCTACATCAATGCTATCAAATCCACGCAAATAACCCTTAAGGGTTAAAAGCATGCCTTCTTGTAATTCTGTGGCCTTTACATTTTGTAAATGCAATGCCACCCGTTCATGGATGTGAGCTTGTTTAACTTCCTCTCCATGTTGGTGCAAGGTTTTAACGCTGACTTCTTTAGATAAAGGCGCGATCGTGATTTTATCCCCTTGTTTAATACAGCCTCCAAGCACCGTGCCGCTTACAGCCACCCCTCGCCCCTGCACCATAAAAACACGATCAATATAAAGCCTAAAAAGATGGTTTAAATCTTGGTTATTCTGGCGTTTGCTAAAGGGATATTGGAGTAAAAAGTCTTTAAGCGTTTGGATACTCTCAGGGTTATAAACACTACAGGCTAACACATCTAAAATACAAAGAGAATAAGGTTTAAGCGCTTCTATTATGGCTTGTTCTTGAGCCTTAATATCCGGGCATTTATCGGCTTTGCTTAAAATAATCAGACAGGGGATTTGTAATAATGCAAGCACTAAAGCATGTTCAAAACTTTGTTCTTTTAACCCCTCAAAGGCATCTATGACAAGCAAGGTTGCATCTAATCCAAAACTCCCCCCAATCATCGTAGAGACTAAATTTTTATGTCCGGGTACATCAATAAAACCTAAAGTTCGTTTAGAGGTTTTTAAACTTGTAAAACTTAAATCAATGGTGATGCCGCGCATGCGTTCATGTACACTAGTGTCTCCATCAAAGCCTGTTAATGCTTTAATCAAAGCGCTTTTGCCATGATCAACATGCCCACAAGTGCCTAGTAGAAAATATTGCATCAGCGCTTGAGAGGTTCTAGCCAAACTTTAATCCCTCCCTTTAAAACAAGAGGGTTATTCACATCACTGACCCGCACGAAGCGTACCTTATCTGTAATATCTAGGCTAATTTTTTCTGTAGGGGTATCTGTGGCTGTGTAGTTTAGCATGTGCAACATGGCGTCAAAAAAACTAACTTGGGGTTGCCACTCCTTATCATTAGCCGCTATAATTAATTTACCACTATCAGTCATGTCCAGCCAATACACCCCGCTAATTTCTTTTAACTCTATTCCATCATTAACCGGGATAATGGGGGTGGCATGGGCTAATTTTGGGGTATTAACTTGGAAGGTATAATTCCAGTCTTTAAGGCTATTGCGCTTTAAATCTAGGAGTGTAAAGCCTTGTTTGGCAAAGAGTTTAGCAAGAAGGGTAGGATCAAGGGCATATTCTGTAGTGAGGGCAAAGGTGGCGCTACTATCATCTTGATTATGCGTAACCTCTAAAATGGGGAAATAAGCATATCCCATAGAGGAAAGTACGCTTCGAATCGTTTTAAGTAAAAGAAGTGGGGGGGTTTTTGCCTCAAAACGCACGCGTAAAGAGCCGGGTTTTTTAAACTTAAGGGGTAATAGGCCATTTTCTTTAAGAGCATTGATCACTTTTTGAATCTGTAAAGTCCCTTGTTCATAAAAGGCCTCTTTATGGCTAAAGACTCGCTGGATAAAATTTTTATTGGTTTGATAAAAGGTGTGATCCATGAGACTTTTAATTTTGGTATCTAGGGCATCAGCGCTTAAGGAGAAATAAAACGCGATGATGAGTAAAACCAACCTCACCGGCTACGCTCTTGGTAGTGGGCTAGGCTAAGGCGTCGTAACCCTCCTTTTGGGGTATAAAGAAAACGCAAGGGACGCTCGCGACTAAAGTCTAAGAGTTTGCCATTAGCTTTAATGGATAAATTCCCATGCCCAAAGGCTAAGAGCCACTTATGCCCCTGTGTGTTTAAGCTAAAAGGTTCTTTAAGGATTGTTTGCTTTCTATCCCTAGTGTGTAAATCAATGCTTTCCATCCACACATCTTCTTTAGGGGTGATCTCAATAGTGGGGTATTTTTCTGCCTCTTCTGTGGGGGGTTGCTCCTCTTTAGAAGGGGGCGATGGTGGCGTAGCTACACTTTTTAAATCAGAGTGGGAAGGCTTTGAATCTAAAGATTCTTGAGCGGTTTTTAGCTGTGCTTGGTTTTGCTCTGAGGTTTTGGTTTGCGTGCTTTGTTCTTGTGGAGTGGGGGAGGATTGCGTACTAGGAGAGGTTTGAGGCTGAGGGGGAGGGGGGGAATCTAGGGTTTTTGTTGGGGGGATATTTTCTGCGCTCTCTTGGATAGTATGGGTGTTATAGTGCAAATACAAACCAAGAGCCAGAGCTAGCACGATGATAGGGGCGATAAAAACCCATTTAGAGGTTTTTTGTTCATAGGAGATTTTAGGGGGGGGTAAATCCCCCACGCGCTTGGCGTCTAAAAAAGGCAGGGGTTTTTCTTGCTCCTGCTTGGACTCTTTTGGCACTTTTTGCTCTTGTGGCGCTGGAGCGGGATTTACTTCTTTAGGGCTTTCTTTAGGGCCGGCAAAAGAATTTTTTTTATCGTACTCCACCAACCACTGGCTTAGATCAATCCGGTACTCTTTTTCTAAAATCTGTAAAAACCCTACAGCATGCACTCTTTGCAAAGAATTAAAATCTTTTTCTAAAATTGCCTTGATTCGTGGGTTAGCAATCTTAGTGGTTTGTACAATCTGAGCAATCCCTTTTTCTTTTAACATGGCTAGCGCCTGATCTAGCGCTTCTATTTTTTCTTGTTCATTCATCCTCTTACCCTATCCATTAAAATTGCCCCCGCTACACTCACATTTAAAGAATCCATTTTACCCTGCATTTTGATATGTAAAAGCTGATCCATTTTATTTAAAATCCTAGAATGTAAACCCATTCCCTCACTGCCTAAAAATAAAGCTAATGGGTGTGTAAACACTACATTTTTCACATCTTGCCCCCTAATATGCGCTCCATAGCAAAATACCCCCACCTCTTTGAGTTCACAAATAACATCTAAAATATTTTGGCACACACAAAAGGGTACATCATACAACGCCCCCAAACTAGAGCGCACTAACCCCTCATAGGGCATGTGCAAATCTAAAATCACCCCCTCAAAACCCAAAGCAACTACACTTCTAAATAAAGCCCCCACATTGCCCACATCGCTTAACCCGCAAAGCACTAAAATTTTATCAAGGGTTTTAATATCTCTTAAGGTGCTTTTTTGTGGAGGCAAAACTTCTGCTAAAAAACCTTGATGATTAGCCCCTTTAGCCATTGCTTGGGCTTTTTTAAAGTCCAGATTAATAATTTGGCTTTGATACTTCCCTTTATGTGCTCTAAATAAGCTAAAGGTTTTTTTATCCACCTCTTTAGCCAGATATAATACAGAAACCCTATCTGGATAATGCGTGAGCATGTGCAACACGACTTGTTTACCAAAGACAATCATGGGTTTTTATAAGCGCGCGTATACAATTCTTTAGGGCTTATCTGTGCTAATTTAGCCAATAATTTAACCTTAATCTTAGGGGGTAAATCCATGCGCTCAATTTCTATAGCCGATAAACTAGGTTCTTGATTAGTTTGGCTTTCTACCACCAATACCCATTCTCCTTGCAAAGCCTTAGCACTCGCACCTCTAAGTTTGTCATAGACAACAGAGATCTCTCCTTTATAGTATTGTTGGTGTAATTTAGTCATTTCTTTAATGACAAATACTTTCGCATCTGAGAAAATCTCTTTGAGATCGGCTAGCATGTCTAACAGACGCTTAGGGCTTTCATAAAAAACTAAAAGGGGAGCAACACCGCGTAATTTAGTAAGTACAGCGCGCCGATTCAAACTCTTAGGGGGCAAAAAGCCTACAAAATAAAAAGAAGGGGATTGAAAACCACTGGCGCTATAAGCATTAATACACGCGCTTGCCCCGGGTAAAACATCATAGGCAATCCCATGTTCTTGGGCAAATGCCACTAATTTAGCCCCCGGATCGCTCACACAAGGACACCCCGCATCGCTAGCAAATACCACATGTTGGCTAGTGAAAAAAGAGGGCTCTACTTGGTTTAAAAACGCCTCTTGGTTATGAGAATGAAAGGGTAAAAAGCGTTGAGGTTGCGTACTTTTTAACGGGGCTGCCCAATCTTGTTGTTTGAGTAAAAACACTAGCCGTTTAGTGATACGCACATCTTCACACAAACAAACATCACAATTAGCCAAAGCCTCTAGCGCGCGCATAGTCATATCTTTAAGGTTGCCAATAGGAGTGGGTAGCAAAGTGAGCAAAATTATTGCATTTTGTATTTTTGTCTGAATTTTTCCACGCGTCCGGTGGTATCGGCAATTTTATCGCTACCTGTGTAAAAAGGGTGGCAAAAGCTAGAAATATCAATCCTTAATTCGCTTTTAGTGCTCAGTACTTCAATTTCTTTGCCACTAGTTACACAAGTAACCTTACATGGAATGTATGCAGGATGGATGCCTTTTTTCATGAAAATTCTCCTAAAAAATTTTTAAGATTATATCTAATCTTTGCTTAGTTGTGAGGCTAAAAAATTGATTAATCGCCACACTATAGCTAGGACTAACAGCTTTCTTTTTAGAGTATAGCCCTCACTTTGGCGGTGATAGTACAAAACCTTTAGTGAGTGTTTCAATTTATTTAGCCTTGCGGGTTTATAGCTAGGGGTAATTTTCACTTTTTAGGTATGCTACTTTGTTGGAGTGTTTGTAATAAATGCGCCACCCCACCCTTAGAACTCATTTTTTTAGCTAAATCTTTCACTTGATCAAAACGCTTTAAAATGCGGTTAATCTCAGCTACTTCTAATCCGCAACCTAAG
Organism: Helicobacter suis; assembly: GCF_902196135.1. Taxonomy (GTDB): domain Bacteria; phylum Campylobacterota; class Campylobacteria; order Campylobacterales; family Helicobacteraceae; genus Helicobacter; species Helicobacter suis_A. The sequence continues at coordinate 11,779 of NZ_CABIKE010000010.1, forward strand.
GCGATGCGTTTTTTACGGCTTCCATTTAAAATACTTGGATCGTTTCTTTCCTTAGGAGTCATAGAAGAAACCATCGCTTTGATTTTCTTAATTTCTACTGAGTTTTCTAAATCCGTTCCCTTAAGCGCACTAGCCACATTATTTAGCCCGGGGATCATGGAAATTAAAGAACTCAGAGAACCTAATTTTTTAATCTTTTCAATTTGTTCTAAAAAATCATTAAAGTTAAATTGCCCTTTTTTGAGTTTTTTAGACAGCGTTTTAGCATCTTTGCTATCAATCACACTCGCCGTTTTTTCAGCTAAACTTGCAATATCCCCCGCTCCCATTAAACGATTAGCGATGCGATCTGGCATGAATATATCTAAATCCGGGATCTTCTCCCCATGCCCGATAAAGCGCAAGGGGATTTGTAACTGGTGGGCAATGCCTAGCGCAACGCCGCCCTTGCTATCGCTATCAAACTTACTTAAAACCACCCCACTTAAACCTATTTCTGTGTGGAAAGTTGCAGCTGAGCGCACCCCATCTTGCCCACTGAGCGCATCGGCTACATAAAAGGTTTCTGAAGGTTGGATTAAAGTTTTTAAAGCCTTAAGTTCTTGCATTAAAGCTTGATCAATGGCCAAACGCCCCGCACTATCTACAATCACCACATCAAATTGGCCTTCTTTAGCACGCTCTAGCGCTCCCTTAGCAATTTCTAAAATTGAGCCTTCTTGGTAAAAAACCTCTACTCCAATTTGTGTACCTAAAACCTGCAATTGTTCCACAGCAGCCAAGCGTTCTAAATCACAAGCCACTAATAAAACCTTTTTGTGGCGGGTTTTAAGATAGTGTGCTAGCTTAGCACAAGTTGTAGTCTTTCCTCCTCCTTGTAGCCCACACATCAAAACAATAGTCGGGGGAGTGGGAGCATAAACAAATCCGCTAGAACAACCCGGTACACTTAAAATTTCTAATAAACTCTCTTGCAAGGCATCAAAAAATTGTTGCTTGCCAATGCCCTTAGCTTTAGTTTTAGCCTCAATATTTTTAACCAGTTCTTTAACCACTTTATGGTGGACATCATTGCGCAAAAGGGCTTTTTTTAGCTCCTCTAAAGCTTTTTCTAGAGCTTTTGTATCGTCTTGGAAACGGATTTTAGCGAGGGCATTTTTGAAAGATTGGGTTAGCGTATCAAACATTTAATTATCCTTGTAATATTTTAAGTTCTTTTTCAATTTGGGTTTGTCTCTCTTGGATTTCTTGCAGGCGTGTTTGTAGTGTCTCTAAGAGAGCTTTGGGGGCTTTAGCTAAAAAATTAGGGTTATCTAAATTAAGCTTGCTTTTTTCTTTGTGCAGTTTTTCTAATTGGTTTTGCAAACGCGCAATGAGTGCACTCAGATCAACCCCCTCTAAACTCACATGTACACGCCCTAATTCGCCTGTATCACTCAAGCTCTTAACAGGTTTACTATCCACTAACTCTAAATGTGAGACTTTACTAAGTTTGCTAATAAAGTGTAAATCCTCTGTTTGTAAACCCACTTTACTTTCTAGATACACCTTTTGAATTGGGGCATTTAAAAGAATTTTTAGCCGCCTAATGGCTGTAATAGCCTCTTTAATCGCATCAAAACGCATTTCTAGTGTGTGATCTAAATCCCCTCCTTTAGGATAGTGGCTTATCATAATGGAGGGGTCTTTTTCTAAAGAAGTTGCGCTTAAATGGTGGTAGAGATATTCGCTAATAAAGGGCATGAAAGGGTGGAGTAGCAATAAAGCTTCTTTAAACACAGAAATGAGCTCGCTAAAAACTTGGGGGGCTTCTTGGGTGTTTTTGCTAGCCTTAGAAAATTCTACCACCCAATCGCAAAATTCCCCCCAGAAAAAACGATATAGAATCGTAGCCGCATCATTAAAACGATACAGTTCAAGCGCAAGGCGCACTTCTTTAGTGGTGGCATTTAAGCGCGATTTGGCATACCGCCCTAGTGTGCTATGACACTCTATTAAATCTGTTTGCAAATTCCCCCCCGCCTCTATCAAACTTTTAGATAAAAATAAACTTGCGTGGTAGAGTTTATGGGTGAAGTGGCGCGCTTGGGTGATCACTTCTTTATTTAGGCGCAAATCTCGCCCCTGCACACAAAGCATAGCCAAAGCAAAGCGTAAACTATCACTCCCCTCTGTATTAATGATCTCTAAAGGATCAATAACATTACCCTTAGATTTGCTCATTTTCTCGCCCTTTTCATCGCGCACGAGGGCGTGTAAGTAGATATGCTTAAAGGGCAACTCGCCCAAGAAACTTTCCCCAGCTAAAAGCATGCGCGCTACCCAGAAAAATAAAATATCAAAACCGGTGATTAAAACGCTATTGGGGTAAAAATCTTTTAAATCATGCAGATCAAATAAAACCCCCTCTAAACCTAGATTTTCTTGAGCCCAGCCTAAAGTGCTAAAGGGCCAAAGCCCTGAGCTAAACCAAGTATCTAGCACATCAGGGTCTTGTTCTAAATGGGTATTAGCACATTTAGGGCAAGTTTTAGGCGTATCTAAACTGACAAATTGGTGGTGGTTAGCACAGGTAAAAATAGGAATACGATGCCCCCACCAGAGTTGGCGGCTAATGCACCAATCGCGTAGTTGCTCCATCCACGCGTTGTAATTATTGCGCCAATGGGAGGGAAAGAAGTGCGCTAAGCCTTGCTTGATTTTTCTAATAGAATCTTGTGCCACCTCTTTTTTAACAAACCACTGCTTAGAAATATAAGGCTCAATAGAATTATTACAGCGATAACACTTGCCCACTTGGTGGGTGTGATCTTCAATTTTTTCTACAAAGCCCCCTTTTTGCAAGGCTTGCACAATTAAATCTCTAGCCTCTAGGCGATCGTGATTAGTAAATGTACCTGCATGGCTATTTAAAATACCTTTTTCATCAAAGATCACTAAAGGGTCTAGCTGGTGGCGCTTGCCCACCTCATAATCGTTAAAATCATGCGCGGGCGTTACTTTAACACAGCCACTCCCAAAACTAGGATCTACATAAGAATCAGCAATAATAGGGATAACCCGCCCATTTAAAGGCAAAATAGCCTTTTGACCGATGAGGTGTTTATAGCGTGTATCTTCGGGGTGTACCATCAGCGCTACATCGCCAAATAAGGTTTCAGGGCGCGTAGTGGCTACTATGACTAATCCGCCTTGCTCTAAAAAGTAGCGTAAATGATAAAGCTTACCCTGTTCTTCTGTATATTCCACCTCAATATCTGCTAAAGCCCCGTCTTTACAACACCAGTTGACCATGTAAGTCCCTTGCACAATCAGACCCTGATCAAACCATGTTTCAAACGCTTGTTTAACCGCCCTTTCTAACCCTATATCCATCGTAAAGCGCAACCGACTCCAAGCACAAGAAATACCTAGTTGTTGCATTTGCTCTACAATCTGCCCTCCGCAAGCCTCTTTCCATTCTAAAACCTTTTGGATAAAAGCCTCACGGCCAATATCCTCTTTTTTAATCCCCTGTTCTAATAGTTGCTTTTCTACGATATTTTGCGTGGCAATGCCGGCATGATCTAAACCGGGTTGGTAGAGTACGCGATAACCGTCCATGCGTTTAAAGCGCGCTAAAATATCTTGCAAACTAAAAGTGAGGGCATGCCCCATATGCAAGCGACCGGTGATATTAGGCGGGGGCATCATGAGGGCAAAGGGGGGTTTATTTGTATCTTTATCTACTTCAAAATAGCCTCTGTCTTGGCAAATGCTGTAATAATGCTTTTCTAAGGCTAGATCAAAGGGAGGCAAATCCATAAAAATCCTTAGAATTTTTATTTTATTCTAACCTGAAGTGGCTTAAAAGAGTAATCTCTACCTTTGTAGATCAATAAAAAACTCCACATTGCCCTCTTTACCCTTGAGGCTTGATTCTTCTATCCGCACCACTTTTAAACCATAGCCTTGCGCTTTTCTTATAAAGTTTTCTAAACACTGCCTTGTAGCGTTTAAATCCATAACCACCCCTCTTTTATTGCGCTTAACAAAACGACCCACTTCAAATTGGGGTTTAAAAAGCAAGAGATAGCGCTGACTTAAGGGTAAGAGAGTTTTTAAAAGCAAATGCAAAGAAATAAAGCTCACATCACAGGTTAATAAATCATGGATTGTACTAGTTTTAAAATAGCGGATATCACACCTTTCATGTAATTCAATTTGTGGGTGGGTTTTAAGGCTTGGATCTAACTGATCTTTGCCCACATCTACACATATAACCCGCATCGCCCCTTTTTCTAAAAGCACTTGTGCAAACCCACCTGTACTAGAACCCACATCTAAAACAATTTTATGATAACAATCAATGGGGTATTTTTCCAGATAATGCCAAAGCTTTTGGCCTGCACGGCTAACAAAACGCTTAGGTATAAGGGTTAGATTTTGCTCTAAACTTTCTAATAGCGCTCCCTTAACCTCTAAACTAGGCTTACTAAGAATATAGCCATTAGTGCAAACCTTCCCCTCTAAAATCAGTTGCTTAGCCCATGTCCGGCTCTTAACCAGCCCTTTTTCAACCAGATATTGATCTAAACGCATTTAAACCTGATATTACACATTTGCTTAAACTCCTATCTAGGTGTTATAAAAAACCAGCTAGCATACAAAAAACTTGTTTTCATGTTATGATAACGCGATTAGATTACAAGGAGTTATTGTGAAAAAAATGGCATTAGGCGTCTTATTAGCATGTGGGCTAGTCCATGCAACTAGCATTGATACCACTAAGGTTAGCATGGGCTTTACAGCTTTTAAGACCGCCAAAAAGGTAGGGGTAAATGGGAGTTTTGATCATGTGGCCTATCGCTTTGGTAAGGACACTTCTAGCATCGCACACATGCTAGATAAGGCAAGCGCTACTATTGATGTTTCCCATGTCAATTTAAACGATCCAGTTAAAACTAAAAATGTTAAAGAGGCGTTTTTTGATCTATTCAAAGATAAAACTCTCAAAGTCATTTTTAGAAATGTGGTAGCAGGCGATGGACAGGGCAGTATTTTAGCTAGCGTGCGCATGAATGGTAAAAGTGTAAAAGTACCCATGAGTTATCACATTACAAATAAAGAACTTGTAGCTACTGGCGTACTAGATATTTTAGAATTTGGGTTACAAAATGAGTTTGCTAAATTAGCCGCGCAGTGCCATGCCCAGCATGAAAAACTCACATGGTCTCAAGTAGAGATCACTTTCAAAGCCGCTCTTAAAGAGTAATTACATGGCAAAAAAAGAGTTGGAACACCCGCTCTTACACAGTATCAACGATTTTAATGAAGCTAAACAGGTGATTGTGGGGGGGGTTAATTCGCCCGTGCGGGCTTTTAAAAGTGTAGGGGGAACTCCCCCCTTTATTTTTAAGGGCAAAGGCTATACCCTCTTTGATGTAGATGGAAACACTTATGTAGATTTTGTTCAAAGTTGGGGTCCTTTACTCTTTGGGCATGCTGATTCTGATATTGAGGCACAGGTAATCACCACTTTACAAAGAGGTTTAAGCTTTGGTGCGCCTACTGAGTTAGAAACCACTTTAGCTAAAAAAATCGTGTTGAGTTATGAGGGTGTGGAAAAGGTGCGCTTGGTCAGTAGTGGCACAGAAGCTACAATGAGTGCAATCCGCCTAGCTAGGGCCTTTAGCGGTAAAGATGATATTCTTAAATTTGATGGGTGTTATCACGGTCATAGTGATAGTTTATTAGTGAGCGCAGGCAGTGGCTGTGCTACTTTTGGCCATCCATCATCTTTGGGAGTACCAGAGGATTTTAGTAAACACACTTTAGTAGCCCGTTATAACGATATAGCCTCTCTTAAAGCTTGTTTTGAAGAAGGAGATATTGGCTGTGTCATCATTGAACCCATTGCGGGTAATATGGGGTTAGTGCCGGCTAAATTAGAGTTTTTACAAGAATTACAGCATCTTTGCCAAACTAAGGAAGCGGTACTAATCTTTGATGAGGTGATGAGTGGTTTTAGGGCATCTGCTAGCGGATCACAAAGTTATCACCACCTCGTGCCTGATTTAGTAACCTTTGGTAAGGTTATTGGGGGGGGCTTGCCTCTAGCTTGCTTTGGAGGGCGCGCAGAGATCATGGATATGCTAGCTCCTATCGGGGGGGTTTATCAGGCGGGTACGCTTAGTGGTAATCCAGTAGCCGTAGCAGCCGGTATTATGGCCTTAGAAAAAATCCAGCATGATCTTAAACTCTATTCTCGCTTAGAAACACTGGCCACACAATTTACTCAAGGGTTGAAAACAGCGGCGGCCTCTTGTGATTTAGCGTTACAGACTTGCGTAAGAGGGAGCATGTTTGGGTTTTTCTTCACGGATAAAGAGGTACAAAACTTTGAAGACGCCCAGCAATCAAATACCGCCCTATACGCTACATTCCATCAAAAGATGTTACAAAAAGGGGTGTATTTACCCGCCTCAGCCTTTGAAACTAGCTTTATTTGTACACCTATGGATTCTTCTATTTTGGAGGCATGTTTAAGCAGAGCTCAGGAGAGTTTTTATGAAATCGCCCATAAAGTCTGATCCTAAATTTAAGCCCGTTGTAGAGGGGGCAAATGCTTTAAGTTTAGGTATTTCTATTGTGGTTGCGCTTTTGCTAGGGGTTGGTATTGGCTATGGTCTTGTTAGGCTCACCAAAATCTCTTGGCTCTTTTGGTTAGGGGTTTTTTGGGGAGTGGGCGGGGCTATTTTAAATGTGTATAAAGCCTACAAACAAGCCAAAGCAGAGCTAGATAGTTTAGCCTCTGATCCAAAATACCAACACCATAAAGTCTAATGTGTTGCTTAAAATGTACTCTGCTACTTTTGCTTTATAATGCCTTACTGACAACTTTAATAGCCCTAAAATGGGGAATGAGTGGAGCTATTAATTTTGAGGCTAGTTTTTTAGGTTTTTTAGGCGTTTTACTAGCCGGCTATAGACAACTTGAAACTAGGTTAAAAAATAGAGCTGAAATCCCTCCCAAGTTTTCAGCCTTTATTTTGGGGTTAAAGACCTCCTTTGGGTTTTTAAAACTGGGAGCATATGCGCTATTTCTCTTTATTCTTTTCTATCTCTTACACATTCATGTTTTCATGCCTAAACCCTATTTTTTAGGACTGGGAGGTTGTTTGGTGGGGGTGTTGGTTTTACAAGCGTTGCGTGTTAAAAAATAAAGAACATGGACAAATACCAAATTGTGATAGAGAGAAACTCGTTTTATTTTTCAAATGCAAGAGTTGCAAGGAAGAAATTTTTGTAGAATTTATCCAAAGCCATGAACTTGGCTTAGAAGCCCTGTTAGTACTCAACGCCCTAGCCCATGAAAATCTCAAACGCATTCTCACAATAGCAAGGATTGTAAAGGATAGAGAATTATCTAAACTTTTGTTGCTAGAGGAATGGGAATATACAGAAAATGAGGGAGAGATTAAAGAGTGGGGTAATATCAAGATAAAAAATCTTATTAGAGATAATAAGGGTTTTGCTCGTGGGCTTATTAATTTATTTTTCAAAGGCTCTTCTAACCCCTTTCTAGCCAAAACCCTACCCTTATTTGAATTAAATAAACTCAATTTATTAAAAATAAATTTTGAACCCCACGCTATGCTAGATACTTTAATCCGCTACAGACAAAAAGGCTCTTATAGTGGCTCTATGGCTAATAACCCTGAAGTAGCGATTAAAGAAATTTTAAAAGCCTGTGAAATCTCTTTTGAAAGTGGGGATTTGCCTCTTTTAAGCGCGCACGAAGGACTTAAAAAGCGTACTATGGATTTTATTATCCCTAATAAAGAAAACCCACAAATTATTATTGAATCCTCATTTTTAAGCACCACAAGTAGCGGGCAAGGTGATAAAGCAAAAACAGAACTAGCAATCTCACATCTTATTAAAAAATATTATCCTAAGGCTAAGTTTGTAGGTTTTACAGATGGTATTGGATGGTATGTTAGAAAGCAAGATTTAAAACGCATGGTAGAGGCTTACCAAGAAGTTTTTACTTTTAGAGTAGATGAGCTAGAACGCTTTAAAGTATTTGTACAAGAGAATATTAAATAACTCATTTGCCTTTAAATCAAATTTTACATGGGGATTGTTTAGAATTATTTAAAGAAATTCCTAATAACAGCATTGATTGTATCTTTGCCGACCCCCCTTTTAATCTCAAGAAAAAATATAATTCCCATAAGGATAAATTGGAATGTTCAGAGTATTTACAGTGGTGTCAAGAATGGATTGGTGAATGCTTAAGAGTGCTTAAAAAGGGTGGCTGTCTTTTTTTGCATAATATCCCCAAATGGCTAACCTTTTACGCCTCTTTTCTTAATACGCGGGCTATTTTTAGGCACTGGATTAGCTGGGATGCGATGAGTGCGCCTATGGGTAAGACTTTACAACCCGCTCATTATGGTATTTTATTCTATTCTAAAGGAGAGCTAAAGGGGCGTTTTAAGGAAATCCGCTACCCACATAGAAGAGATAGGAAAGGCACACTCTTAAAAGACTATGGAGGCAAAAAGCAAATGCTACACCCCTTTGGACCGCTTTGTTCAGATGTGTGGAGCGATATTCATAGAATCCGCCATGCTAAAAAGAGAGATAAACACCCCTGCCAATTACCCCCGCATTTGCTAGAACGGCTTATATTGATGAGCATGGAAGAGGGTGAGGTGATCTTAGATCCTTTTTTGGGTACAGGCACTACAGCCATTGCTGCTAAGAGATTACAAAGAAACTTTATAGGCTTTGAAAAGGATTGGCAATATTGCCAAATAGCCCGCGAAAAAGTGGATACAGAAAAATTTATCTCTAAGTTAGGGAATGTTTATGTGAGTTTTTATCTCCATGAAGTGATCACGCTAAGAGAGTGTGATTGGCCAAGTAGTGCGCTTTTAACCTCTTGCGTGATATTGGCCACTCCCATTGGGGTAGTAACGCTATTTGGCAAGTTTTCAAGCGGCGGAAGATGTTTTCTTAGATAATCTAGTGTAAAACAGCCCACAGCATAAGCCGCATAAAAACGCATAAGCAAAAGCGGATTAGTGCCGCGGATTAGTGCCGGCCGGGATTTTTGGCACAACACTCAAATAATCCGGACGCATGTTGCGCCTTAAAATGATCGCGTTTTCTATCGTTAAAGGCTCTTGGAGTTGTATAACTAGTGGCCTACATGCAAATAAAAACGCATAGCTTAGCGTATATAAATCATCGGAAAAATCCGCATAAAAGCTATTGAATTCATCTTGCAATTGTTTCACCATTTTTTTGCGCTTCCATAGTTAATCCTGCATTATCTGAAGGAGCTAGCGCGGCCATTAATTGGTAGTTTGTAGCTTGAGAGATCAGAAAATACAACACATTTCTAACATCATCATTTGCGTTTGTTTCTTGGGTATAGATTTGGCCTAAACCTAACACAAAACTATAAAACACGGAGGCCATGCCGCCATCTTCGCCAAATATATACTTAGTATCAATCTTTCTAAATTGTACTAAATTTCATGGCATCATACATAACGGCTAAAGCGCTAACACTATCCATGCCGCGCATATAATCTTTAAAGGCTGTGGTAAAGGCCATGTTTTCTTGTTGGCTGTCCCAAACGATTCCATTAAAAGGCTCTATGTTTTCAAAATGCAAACCTAAAGGGGCTAAATCATCATTGGTAATATTTCTAGTAACAATCAACCTATTGATAAGATTTAGCCGCTCTTGTCTTTCTGAATCGCTTAAGCCGCTTTGAGTGGGCGCGTTTTGGGTTGTTTCAGGCGCGGTGCTTTGTGTAGGCGCTTTAGTTTGGCTATCCACTTGCGCGCTAGTGTTAGCCACTCCGCTAACTTCAGGGGCTGGCGTTTGTGTTGTTTGTGGATTAACAAACTTAATAAGCCGCCCCCGCATGGTATTAAGCCCACTAATACGATCATCTAGTTTCTGCAAAGCTTTAGAAATAGACATGTATTGTTTCTTCCTCTTTGCTATCTTTCTCTTTGTTTTCTTGCGCGCTTAGTAGCGCGGCTTCTAAATTCATGCTAGCTAAGGCGGCGTATTCTTTGGAGAGCTCCACCCCGATAAAATCTAGCCCAAGTTCAGCACATGCCACCCCAGTTGATCCACTCCCACAAAAACAATCTAACACTACCGGAGGCTCTTGTCCTTCATCTTTTGGCACTACCGCTAAAAGGTGTTTGAGTACTTCTAAGGGCTTTTGTGTGGGGTGTTGCTTTTTTTGTGGGGTGGATTTTGGCCTCAATGTAGCCGTAGTGGTATGTATTACATGAATAATGCGGATTTGAACGCGGATTGTTGCTATATTTACCTTTACTCCAAAGAATGCAACTTTTCAGCCACCTCTAAGCCTCAGAATAAAACTTGACACCAGTATAACACAAAAAATCCAAAATTTTGTCAAGCTATCTGTAACGGCAATTCTTATTAGTTCTAGTGATTGTTACGATAGTTCCAAATGATCTAAAGAGCAGTTCTGGTATAATTTTCTCGTAAGTTCCTACTATACTGCCACCTAGTTCCCTATCAACTCCAAGCTAGTTCCATAGATGCCCACTCAGTTCTTTTAGATTTTCTGGCAAGTTCTAAAATCTTTTTTATTAGTTCTTGGTTTAACCCTAGTTCCTAGAAGCTAAACAATGGGAGTTCTTGTATGGGTTAACGGCTAGTTCTTTTGGATTCACTTGGAGGACTTTTTGCGTCTTTGGAGGGAGAATTTCGCAGCGCTTTTTTGACAACAGAGCTCTAAAAAACTTTGAGGCAAGCACTCTAAAATTTTGCAAAATTTCACTTCTTTTCACGCTAAGTTTTCAAGCTCTTTATCCTGAAAATTTCACAACAGAGCTCTAAAATTTTCACAATGAAGCTCTAAAGATTTTCACAACAAATCTCTAAAAAATTTTTACAACAATCCCACACGCTAAACACCAAAAGCTTTTGCGCACAACACCTCAAAAACACTCCAAAAACACCTAGAGGGGCTAAAAACGCGTGAAAACCCCGCTGTGCAGGGCTTAAAACCACAAAGTGATCTACCACTTTGTGTTATCCTGCACGCTTAAAAATTTTGAAAAAATTTAAGCTAAAATTGAGCCAAAAGAGCAGGGAAAATAAAGGGAAGTTTTGGATAGCAAGATCAAGGACACACCCCTAGATTACAAGCCTAATTTAGACTGGATAGATGAGATAGTTAGACCCAAGAGGGCTAGGCCCAATACGGATACTTATGATGCCAAGCTCTTAATCCGTTTCAATGATTTTGTGCAAAAGGGTGCGCCTTCTGCATTTAAATATTATGAGGGCAAGACCCCCGTTGTCATCAAAAACATCGGACAGATGAAGTGCACGCATTTAAAAAATGCCTTAGTATATGCGCTCAAAAACACAGACAGCAAACTAGCCTACACCCAGTGGTTTGATCAAAGCAGATTGGAGGATATTTTAGAGGAGTGGACACCAGACTTTGATAGGCTCAAAGACTGCAATGAGGCGATGCATCTAATCTTTTCTCTCAAAGAAAAACCCGATGAGCTTGTGATGCATGGATTGCTCCACGCCACCTTTGAAACGCTTAGAACTTGTATGCCTGATTACAAGTTTGCCTTAGTGCCTCACTCTCACCAACAACACGCCCATGTTCATGTCTTTATCAACAAGACTAACCAAATCACTAGAAAGAGATTACGCTTTGCTACACGCACAGATTGTAAAGAGTTTTTCCACGACTTAAGAGAAGAATTTAGTTATCGTATCAATGCGTGGTTACAGACCCCTGAGCATCTCTATGTCAATCAACCTAGCCTAAAAGTCCTAGACAATCTAAAAGAGCGCTTGCGCGCCATTAGAGACGAGGAAAAACAAGCAGAAAAAGACTTGGCTAGCAAAGAAGAGCACCTCAATCACTACAATCAAGAACTCCTCAGCATTGGCTCGTCAGCCATTCATAAACGCATCAAGCACCTAGAGCAGCGCACTAAGTTTTATGAGGATAAGCTCTTGCGTGTCAGACAAATCTTAGCCAAACGCACTTGGGAAAAACCGGGTTGGTTTCCCCCCAGTCCAGCAGAACTAAAACGGCGCGCCACTCTCTCCAAAGGCTACAATGAGGCTAACAAAGAACACTTTGAGCCTTTAGATGCCCTAGATGTCCCCACACTCCAAGATTTAAAAGCCCACTTCACCCAAGCTTTAGAACAACACCAACACCACACCACCCACACTCAAGAGAGCTTGCAGGCTTGGCTAGACTACACTAATACGCTTTTTGAAAAACAAACCAGAGGCTTCACTCTCTTGCAAAAGAAACAAGCCATCTATGAGCAATACCAACGCCTAGACAAACGCTACTTAGATAAAAACACCCTTGTGTTTATCTCCCAACTCAAAAGTGAAATAGAAATGCAGCGCATTACACAAGAGAGAAACTTCATCAATCCTAACTTCTTAGACCACATCGCTCAAGCTCTAAACCACCAACAACCCACCCTCAAAAATCTCAAACACCACTTCTACAAACTCAAAACTTTAGCACACCTTGTGCCCCAGCTCAAAGAAGTTAATCCTAATCTGCAAGAGAGACAACTCTTCACTATCCAGAGCAACCAGCAAACCCTGCTCAATATTGCCAATGAAAGACTAGCTTTCTTGGTGCAACGCTTCAATGCTCTCCAACAAGAAAAAGAGGACTTGGATCGTGTTTGGAATGAGTGGGCACAACAGCTCAAACAAGCCACAACCCAACAAGAACAAGAAAATCTCTTGCTCCATCCAAACCATGTCCAGCTCAACCGCTCTCTAGAGCGCACCAGCAAGAATCTATTTTACACTGCTAGAGAGATTTTAAGTGCGAACCGCTTTGTGAATACCCACGCACAACACTTGCCCCTCATCTTGCAAGATGCCCAACAGCTCTTACAAAAGCTCAAGACAGAATCAAAAAAACTAGAGACTTTCAAAATCAATAGCACTTCTCAGCAAAATCTACAACAACATCCACAGGGACAAACACCGACCAACAGCACACCTAAACAGAGTGCTAAACCCAGCCAGTCAGATCAAGAGATAACTACCACACCAACCCCTCCAGAAAACCAACAGGCTGTGCAGATGGGGCAAATGATGGCACAGATGATGCAGATGTTGCAAGAGCAACAGAAAGTGATGCAAATGTTACAAGAACAAGACAAAACTATCCAGAAGATGGCTCAAGACATTACATGGCTCAAGCAGCAGCAAGCCCAAAAGCCCGCAGAGCTTGGATCAACACAGCAAGACCCAAAAGCACAGCCAACACCACAAACCCCACAACACCATGAGACCCTTACCAAGAAAAAAGGCAGGGGGCAGTAAAACCCTAGTTGTTCTTATTTAGAGCAATACAAGCAGGGCATCATTTAAACGCTCTAAGCTCTCCCTAGAGCCACACACAAGCAAAACCATAGAGATATACTAGCCACCTTTTTCAAAAGCGTTTAAAAAGCCTTGTAGAGCTTAAAGTTTGCTAATTAACTTGCCAATGCACCCCTTGGCACATATCGTGCCACACTCATAACATTTCTTGCAATTCCATAGTCTTTATTTAGAGAGATTAAGAGAGATTTTTGATTGGCAATAGCTCTTTGAAAAAATCTTTTGCTTGCATGCCATGTGAAAAACAAGCAATAGGTGGGAAAGAAGCTAAAGCTTCTTTCCCTTATTAATATTATATTTGGGCGGAAAAATTTTTCCGTTTTCTATTAGTAATCCCGCACTCAAGGGAGGTGTTTTTAGGCATTCTCATTTTCTCTTAAAGTTGCAGAGAGCTCTTCCTCTCTTAAAGTTGCATTCTTTTAACAACTCAATAAGGGAGATGAAAATGGCAAAAATAACAACCAATCCAGCTTTGCGCTTGAGTAGGACACAAAGAGAACTCTTTGAAAATATCAAGGCATTCTTACACCACAAAATCAAAAACTTTACACCGGTGCAAGCTTTAGAGGATGTGGCTAAGGTGCTCTGCTACCAAGAGGAGATTTTAAAATGCCAACATATCAGCGCATTAGAGAGTCTGTGCCATAAACTCTACAATCAAGGCATCAACCACATTTTGATGGTGCGCATCTTGTTCTTGTTTTTCACACATTTTAAAGCCCATATCAAGCTAAAGAACTTGAGAAGCCTCACAGAGGAGCAAGTGATTAGCTTTCTCTTTGAGCTAGCTCAGACTAGAAAACCTAGCTCTATGGCTAAGTATGTGATGTATCTACGCCAATTCTTTGACTATTTGGACAGAAAACGCGGATACAACTTTGACTTTCCTCTAAAAAACCTCGCCTTTGCACAAACAACACAAGCTCTACCCAAACACCTAAATGCCCAAGATTTAAAAGCCTTCATCCAAACCCTCTTAGAGTATCAACCCCACTCTAGCTATGAGAAACGCAACAAGTGTATCTTGTTGCTTGTGATACTAGGAGGTCTCAGAAAATCTGAAGTCTTCAATCTTGAGCTCAAAAATATCAAGCCTGAAGAGCAGAACTATTCTATTCTTGTGCTGGGCAAGAACAAGCAAGAGAGAAAAGCCTACATTAGAAAGTCCATCTTAGAACAAGCTTTGCACGCTTGGATGGATGATGCCAAAAGACTCCAACACTTCAATGGGGCGTTTCTTTTCAAGAAAGCCACATCATCCCAAAGGACTTGCCAACTTCAAAACTTCATCGCTAAGATTTTCAGATATTCTAATATCAAACACCCTGAACGCTATGGCACAGGCTTGCACCTCTTTAGGCATAGCTTTGCTACGCTGATCTACCAAGAGACACAGGATTTAGTCCTCACTAGCAGAGCTCTAGGGCATAACTCCCTACTTTCTACTAAAATCTACATCCACACCACCCAAGAGCACAACAAAAAGGTTGCCTGCGTGTTTGACACGCTTTTAAAATCTTAAGATGGGGGTGTATAATAAAAAGAAAGGAGAGTTAAGATGCTCAGAATGGCTTACAAACCTTTCCTTTCCCTTATTCTCTCTAGCACTCTTGTCTCTAATGCCTTAGCTGCTGGTATGCTCACCTATGATGCAGAGGCTAACGCTCACCTAGCCACTTCTAACAGCCAACAAACCACCATGATAGGCAAAATGGTAGATGGGCTTAGAAAATATGAGGAAATGATTTCTAAAGCTCAAGAGCAAATTGCCCAGTTAAACAGGGTTAATAACCTGATGAATAGGGCAAATGCTTTAATTAGTGGGAGTGCTATTACCATTGCTAACCCTATGAGATTGCTCGATCAATTCAAAAACCAGATAGCCAGCATCCAAGCTAACTATGAAGACCTGAAACAGGCGGTGCAAAATTTTGATATTAGAGATAAATTAAGAGACAAGTATTTAGAGAGAAAATGTCCATGGCTAGATGTGAGTAAGCTCACCCATAACAAAGTCCTAGACTTTCATAATCTGAGCGCAGCTATCTCTCAAGCTGGGAAACAAACAGCCCTGATCAAAGATGCACAAGCTCTTATCAAACAATTAAGTGAAAGCACTTATTCTAATTTGCAAGGCTTGGAGGGGGAATTGAGCGGGGCAGCTTTGGGGGCAATCCTATGTGAGCAATTAAACAGATATGAAGCTGAAGTTAATGAGCAAAACTATAGCATTGATGAAAGCCAAGCGATCATGCGCGGGGACTGGCAAGCAGTGAGAAAGGCTAGGTTTCAAAAAACCCTCGCACGCATCCAGCAAAAAATCAAAGAGGAAAACGCCCTCCAATTAAAAATCCAACCTTTAATGGCAAGATTAGATACACTCAGAGCAGAGTTAGGCGTAACCGATAAAAATGCCAATGACAATAGACAAAAAATCCAGTATTGCAAGGAAAATCCAGAAACCCACACCTGCGAGCCTATCTTGCTCACTAAAGACAAGCTTTCTAACGATTTAGATCAAGCCACTAAGGAGTTTCAAGAAGCCTTAGTTGGTGCTCAAGACAAGGATGCCCAATCTCAAGTTCTTGCAGACTATAACCAAAAAATCAGAACTCTCACTCTCCAGTATTTAAGAGAGATCACTAACCAGCTTTTGTTTTTGAATAAGACAATGGCGATGCAATCAAACCTCATGGCTTTTCTCACCCAACAAGATCGCACCACGCATGTTAGCGATAGCCTCAACACAAGCAAGATGGAAAATGCCAAGAGCAGGAGCTCTATATGTCAGAGCGTGCAATGCCCCGTGTTAGAAAAAGTCAACAGAGATGCCCAAGGGCGTATTGTGTGGCAATGGGGAAATTCTAGCTTCTAGCAGAGACTGGGTGCTAGTCAGGGAGACTAGGTGCTAGACCAGCATCCATCTGTGTCTTGCATTCTTTTGCTGTTGTCTTATCCAGTGGGGCATAGCTGTGATTTTTGGCAAGATTTCGGGCAAACACCCTATAACACCTGATGAGTTTTGTTTTATCTCCTTTGGGAGGTCCATCCCAGTTGGGTTCTCCATCAGTCTTTGGAGCAATGAATAACACGGGCTCTAGATCGCGGGTGATAAGAAATGAAGGAGGGTGCATTCTATATACGCTCATTCTAACATACGCCCTACAAGTTTTATCACCTTTGATGTAATCCTGCCCTTTTGCTAATCCATCCGCCATTTTTAAATAGCATTGAGACAGGGTCATAGCTATCTTTTCGTTTCGTTTGTTACTTTTTTGATTAGCCAAGCGATCTTTGTATAATGCCCTACCATGCTCAGCACTCTTGCACATACTCTCTTGCTCCTTGCTTAAGTTTTTTCCTTGTTGTAAGGCATCCATAGCTAGTTCATCACATTTTTTCAGTACACTTTCACGCTCCTCATCGTGGGTAGCATAGTATTCAGCACTCTTAAATGCCATTAGAGGAGAGATAAGACAAGAAGCCAGAGCCACAGAGCCTAAAACACATGAAAAAACCCATCGCATACCAAGATTTCCTTTTGTTTTTATTACAAGTCTTGATTGTAGCATATTTTCCACACTTAGTTATGAGAAGCGTCGTAACCTTGTTGTATAATACCCCTGTTCCCAAAAACATACACGAATATACATAATATGCTTTTGGGCATTTCGCTCTTCGTTAATAAATCATTGAGATGACTTTGCAACTGAAGTCTTGCGCACAGTAGCCAAGCGGTAGCTATCAGTCCGTCTTAGCAAAATAACTTTGACTTCTCTATGAGGTGTGAACCTAGAGATTTCTTTATCAAAATATCTAGCTAAGATGTTTCTAGCAGCATTATAATCAGCCTGCACCACTTCCCCGTTTTCACGATAAAAGCAATTGCCTTGCCTATAACCTAAAAGCAGGTTATGACAAAAGCTATCACATTGCGAAGTGTAGGCAGGATTGATAAGATGCAGTGTAGAACCTCTACACTTAGAAACAAATTCTAAAGCACTAGCAATAGTTCCCTTAACCCAAGAATTTAGCCTCCTATTAGTGTTTTTAGAAGTAGATTTTTTAGAAAAACTAGAAGTCAAATCCTCACAGACAATAGATTTAGCTTTATCTACAACTTGATGACAAGCCGTCCAAATCATCGTTTTTAGTTTAGATTTCTGTCTAGAATAATGCTTATTAAGTTTCTTTCTACCCAGATTATTTTTTAGAATAGAGCTAGCTTTAGACTTTTTACCTAGTTTCTGGTATTTTCTAGCAAGGGATAATAACTTTTGCCGTCTCTGGTTTTTAGTTTTTAGAAAATCGCTTTCTTGAGTGAGGAATTTGCCTAGACCTTTTCCATAAAAACAGCCCTCGCTGTCTACAAAAACTTCAGAATATCCCTTATCAAGACCTAAAGTTTTATCGCCACAATCCGCTTTAGATTCTTTTTCATAAGAGTGGTGAATTTCTAAGATGTCATTTCTAATAATAAGTCGTAAAGTTCCACTAGGAGCAAATTGCCTAGTCGTATTAAGAGGGATTTTAATCCGCTTGCCTTTTATCAAAGAAGGGATAGACAACCAGCTTTGAGAATTTAATTCAAAAACAGAATAATCATCGCTCCGCACAATGATTTGGTTATAGACTTTATTTTTTCCGTGTTTGAAAGCTTTTCGCATACACCGATGGAGAAAAGAATCAGAAAGCCAAGTGTCTTTTTTAAGTTTGATAAAAGCTTCTTTTCTTTCCTTATCTGTTTTGTAGTGGTTAAATATAGCTCTATGGATACTTTTTTTAGCAGCTTCTTTATAGAGGTTAATGGTGTTAAAGCAATCCCGCAGAGTTTCTTTCCAAGGAGTGGCTAGAACTTTGAAATCCCGTTTTTGAGAGATCCATAAGTCCCTAATAGCTCTATCTGTTATCCCTAGACCTTTGAGTGCGCCGTATTCTTGCCAGATCATAGAGCGCACAACTCCTAGTCTTTTAGCTTGTAATTTAAGCTGTTCTAGCTTCCCTTTATTGAGAAATTTGGCGTATAGAACTCTAGTAGCTAGCATTATTCAGACTCTAAAACAGCAGTCTTAATTACTTTTTTATATTTCCTCAGACCATAGAGTCTAGAAGAAAAGCAATGGATAATAGATAACAGATCTTGAGTCATTTCCTCATGAGGGGATAAAGAAACTTGGTTCATCACGATAATCTCGCAACCATGCTTTCTAGCAAAAGATTCAAAGAATTCAAAGCCAAAACGCACCAGTCTATCTTTATGCGCAATAATAACTTTAGAAATCTGTCCTAGTTCTATTTGGTCTAAAATGAGAATAAAATTTTTTCGTCTATAGTTTAGCCCACTCCCTATATCAGAATGCCATTCAGAAACAGAAAAACCTTTAGAACGGCAAAAAACTTCTAAAGCTTTTATTTGGTTTTCTAAATCCCCTTTTTGAGAAGCACCAGAAACCCTAGTATAAACAACGAACATCCACTACCTTGTCTTTGAAGACGCCCTAAAGACCATGCCCCATCTCATTCCTAAGCCCATTGGGGCTTTTAGAAGCAATGAAGCTAGAATTGTCGGCTCTAGTGTGAAGATCACTCTACCCCATCTCATTTCTCAAGAATTAGAGAATCTGCTTTTCAAATACCCTAGCAATAATCTAAACCTAGAACAGATCGCTCTCTTCCATGCACGCTTTGAACAAATCCACCCCTTTAGCGATGGCAATGGAAGAACAGGGCGACTTATCATGGCATACCAAACTATCCAAAACGATCTCATCCCTCCACTTATCCTCAAGGAGCAAAGGACAGAATATTTAAACCTTTTAGAAAAATGCCAAGTGCAAGACAATTCAAAAGAGTTTGCGCATTTTCTACAACTTTGCCAACAACAAAGTTTAGAGTTGATTAGAAAAACTCAAGAAATATCCTCAGAAAACCAAATGAACTCTAAGCATAGGCGTGGTAGGAGGTAATTGTCCCTACTCTTACTAGTTGCTCATTGTGAAATATTTCTTTCAGTCGTGTTTTCACCACCCTTAGCATTGCCAGCACTCACACTATGACTTACAGATTCAGGATGGCTACTTTGTCCCACATTGAAAGCACTTTTGATACTCTGCACACCAAACTTAACCCCAGAACTTAGCGCCTCTTTGTCTGTTAGAGCACTCAAGCCCCCTGTTGCTCCCATTGTAGCTAGAGCCCCTAGACCTGCTCTTAAGCCTGCTACTCCCCCTCCAGCACTCTGGTAAGCTTGGCTCATTTTATTAGCTGCCATCACCATAGAACCCCCCACAATCACACCTCCAGCTGTCATGCTTATCTTTTGCATCATTTCAGTGATAGCCCCCACACCTCCGCTTGTACCAAAAATATTGTTGATAAAGTCTGGGATGCGTTTGACAAGATAGAAACAAATCATAGAAGCCAAAATAATGATAATGAAGTAGCCTATGATGTCTAAAAATTCTCCCATATCCTTGTTTTGCTGTTGGAGTAATTGATTAGCCCCATTAAATGCTCCAGCCTCTAGCTCATTTCTTGTAGGAATTCTTATCGTGATGAAGTTTAAAACCTGCAAATTGAAAAATGCCACTAAAGTCATACAAGGCTGGTAGAAGGTCAAAGACACTAATTTTTTCAAATAGCTAAACAACATTCCTTTAGTTTGGGGGAATAATGCTAGGGGCAAGACCACAATGCCCAAAGCTAGCCAAATAGCCATTTCCACGGAAACTAATAACACAATAATAAGCACCAGTCCTAAAAACAAGATTTGTGCCACAACCAATAACAAAAACACGATTAGTTGTGGAAAAACTTGAAAAAATAGCTTGAAACCTAAATCATGAAATACAGAATCATAGAGGTGTGTAATAGTGTAATAGGTGCTATCCACCAATGTTCCTAAAGATTTATCTAGGGATGCGGAGGGAGTATAATTTTTTAAAGCTACGATGTTTTTGTTGATAGCAACACTAACCACATTGCTCAAGGCATTGGCAGGTGCAGTAATGATCTCTCTTGTCTTTGTCATAAATTCTATAGGCTGTTCTATCGCCCAGTTCAACACTCCCATGAACACAAAAAAAACTAATACACCCATCAAGGTTTTCAGTTGGAAAATATCGCCCTCTTTAAGCCGCCGATATGCCCACCACATAAACAAAAAGGAGATGATAATGTTCAAACTCAGTTGGACATGGAAAAAGTCTGTCATAGATTTTGCTAAATCACCCGTTAGCTTTTGTGAGGGTGAGACAAAGAAAGATAAAATGGTGTCGTATATGCTTAAATTCTTATCTATGCTATTTTCCATGCCATCTCTTTTTGAATTTTGATTCTACCTGTGTGCGCGCCTTTTCTAATCTGTTTGTAGTGCTGGTATTAAAATCTTTGATTGTGGCAATATTTTCTAATTTCTCTAAAATCTCTCTCTTGCTCTTGGTATAGACATAGGGGCTTTCTAACTGCTCAAGTCCCCTAGAAACATACCCATACACACTACTGGCGTTTGCACTTGTTTCCCCTATAATCTGGCTTAGTCTGAGATCATCGTTGCAATCTTTGGCAAAGGGGGTGTAGATTTCTGGTAATTGATTGGTAAGATTGAATAGTATCTCCTCTAACACCTGTGTGTAGCGTTGCCCCTGCTCATCATTATCACAAGCTAAAATGATATTGACAGATAAATCAGGGGGATTAACTACACTAGGAGGGGTGAATACTTGTCTAGGAACTTTCTTCTCAAAGAGATTTTGAGAGACTTGCTGTTTGAAGGGCTCTATGTCTAATATCTTGCCTTTCACAAACACAGACTCGGCACTCTCAGGGCTCTTATAATACGCCCTTCCCCTATCCACTAAGACTTTCTTGTCTACATAGGCATATAAGCCCAAAGTCTTAGCCACCAAGCTATTTAATCCCACAAAGCTTTCTGTATCTAAACAGCCTAAAGACTGCGCTGTGGGGATGAGGATACGATACCTATCAGCGATGTGTCCGTTCTTTTCTATCTGATGGCTCTTAGAGGGCATCACCAAGCTTTCAATGCCCTGTTTTTCTAGTAAATCTTGCGCTTGTTTGAGAGGGAGTTGGGGATTATACTTGTCATTATCAATATCATAGATTAACAGATTGGTAAAACTCTTAGCATTAGTAGCGTTGCGATAACCCTTCTCAAACACTGCACTAGAATAAGGGAAAGATTTTATAGCTTGTGCTAACTCTGCTAGAGTATTCACACTCTGTTCTTGCCAACCTTGCACGGGTATATCTTTAGGATTGTGCTTGTCTGCGTATTTGGGTCTTGAAAAAGTAATCTTTAAAGTCTTGCTTATGCTAGGTTGCGTGTCTTTAGGCTTTTGGGCTTGCTCTTTTTCATAACGCTTCCACTGCTTATAGGCTTGCACATCTTGCACATACTGCTGATAGGCTTGATTCTTGTCTTGTTCTATGTCTTTGAAAAGCTGTTTGAAAAAAGCCTCTATCTTCTCTAAGGCAAATTGCCCTGCACTGCCTAGTAATAGAGTTGTATCAGGGCTCAAACCTTTCATCTGCAAATAAGCCATACTATCCAAGATACTCTCTGTCATCACAATAGACTTCACAGCTCTCAAGCCTTCACTAGGCACAAGCATTTGCACGCCCTTAGAGCCCTCACAAAGCTCTTTTAAGGGCTTTTCTCTGGGTGAGCCATCTATATGGGTGTTGAGTGGCTGATTCAAGCGTTTGCTAATAGCGCTCAATACAAGTCTTTGATTTTCACAAAGATAATTAGGCACACAGAGATTATTATATTTATCAGCCCTCAAAGAGTGCTGGTAGCTTTTAAAGAGTGCGTCTTGAATACCTCTTTGTAAAAGTAGTGGGCTCTTGTCTAAATCATAGAGGGGTAGAGATTGAAAGACTTCTTTAACGCTTTTGTGTTCTTGTTGGCTAGTTTGAGCGATTGTAGGGGTCTTGGGTCTGTAGTGTGCCTCTCTCTTAATCAAATCCTCTAATCTTAACCCGCGTTTTTGGCAAAAGTTAATGATATTGCCCTTATCACTTTTATCCTCCGTGTTGAAGTAGTAGTAACTCCCGGCGCTGTTTTTGATGACAAGCTTGCCTTTTTCATTAGGGTGCTTGAGCACAGGGTTGTTTAGGCTGCTTTTTCCTTTATCTAGCACATAACCAAAATCTTGCAAAATGCTATCTAAGGGCAGATAAATCGCATCTTTGATATAAGCCATTAACGTCTTCTGCCTCTAGGTTTTGCTGGAGCATCTAGCCAAGGTTTTGGAACTTCTTGCTGGGCTGTTTGCGCATTGGATACTTGTGCATCTTGTGTCTGCGTCTCTAACCAAGGCTTGCTAGAGTTTTGGGATTCTATCCACGGCTCAGGTATGCGTGTAGGTGTGTTGTTTGCCACTGGTTGGGCTTGAGTATTGGTCTGTGCTTGTTGGTCTAGTTCATCTGAAGTGGTGTAACTATTTGTTGTAGCAGACCCTAGATGAACACTGGGCTTTTGTTCTACCTCCTGCTGGGCTGTGCTGTTTAGAGTAGGGGTTGTTTGTGCTTGGTTGTTGGTTTGAACTTGGTTTGGGTATCTGTCTATGCTTAGCGGTGTGCTATCTAGGCTTTGCTCTGGGGTGGTTTCTCTTATTTGAACGGCTTCTTGCTGGCTAGTTTCTCTGCTCCTTTGCATTTTTGCTAAATATTGATGCATCGCACCAGCAACTTTACCATCCATAGGCTCTAAGCTTGCTTGGCATTGTTGCACATAGCTTTGGATGGTGGTGTAGTGTTCTGCCTCCAAGGGGTATCCTAACACGGCTTTAACACTCAGTTGCAAGCCTCTATCTTGCATGTGCTTATTGCCATGAGCCTGCTCTAAAGCGTCATTAATGAGATTGCGGTGTTCTTGGGTGAGCTTGCTGGGTTGCTTTTGAGAGAGCACCAATAGGACTTTGAGCTCTGCCTCTGTCATGTGGGATTTGGCATAGTTTAAAAAGCTCTCTTTAAAATCGGACTTGGTCTTGATGCGCTTTTGCTGCACATCCAACTCTACTTGCTTGAAGTAGCTGTGTAGTTTGGCATATTTGTTTTCTATGTCTGTGGCTTGTGGTGGAGTCTGTTTGGGCTCTGGGGTCTCTGATGTTTTATTCGTTATCTCTAGGCCTTGTTCTGAATTGTTGAATAGCTCTGACTGGCTCTCTTGGTTTTGCTCTGTTGGGTTTTTGGCTTTAGCAGTGTCTAACTCTTGCTCTAATCTGTTTGGTTGTTCTGTTACTATCTCTTGGATTTCATCTTTAAAAATTGAAATGCTTTGTAGGAGCTCTTGTTCTTCTAAGCTCTCTTGGAGTTGTGGGATTTTGAGCTGTGCAATCTCTTGAGCTATCTTGTGGATTATTTGTTGTTGCTCTTGGAGCCCTTGGAACAACGGCGTCAATTGTTGGGCCTCTTGTTGCTCTATCTGCCTAGTAGCGCTCTTACTACGCTCTGATAACTCTGGCTTTATCTGGGCTTGCTCTAAAGTATTGTCTAAAGTGTGTTGCATCTCTTCTTTGAGAGTGTCTATATAATCACTAACTGCCAAGATGTCTTGTTGATCTGCTACACTTCTAGCAGTACTCACAGCCTGCATTTCTTGTTTTAAGAGTGTAAAAAAATGTTCTGAATCACGGGGTTTAGCTTGTTGCACTTCCTGCAAGAAAGCACGCATAAAAGCCTCCCTCCCATCACTGCGCCAAGAGCGCCACGCTTTCAAAAAGCCATTGAGGAAGTTATCCATCAACGACCCCTCCCCTTAGAGGGTGTTGCAAAGTGCACTGCCTCTAGGGCATTGTTTTGGGTGTGCTGTTGCTGCTTGAGCCATGTAATGTCTTGAGCCATCTTCTGGATGGTTTTGTCTTGTTCTTGTAACATTTGCATCACTTTCTGTTGCTCTTGCAACATCTGCATCATCTGTGCCATCATTTGCCCCATCTGCACAGCCTGTTGGTTTTCCATAGCGGTTGGTGCTTGTGGCATCGCCATTTCTGGATTGTATGGGTTTGTCTGGTTGTTGTTTGAGGGGGCTTGATGGTATGGTTGGTTAGACTGATTTGCATAGCGTGGCACATTGCTTTGAGTGGACTGGCTTGGCTTAGGTGTGTTTGCCCCTGTATGCCTTTGTGAGGGCTGTTGCGCATTTCTGGCGTATTGCTGGTTGTGTTGGTTATACTGGCTTGCATAGTCTAACACTCTTTGGTATTGTGGTGTTGTGAGTTTAGCAGAGAGATCGTGGATGACTAGATTCTTGTTTTCTACAGAAAAGTATTGTCCAACATACATGGGTTTGAGGCTCTTAGAATCTAAGGGTTTTAGGCGTGTTTGATCAAGGCTCTTAAAGCATTCTATATTGTAGAGGTGCTTGATCTCTAATCTAGGGGGGATTTCTACGCGCACTTTTTCCATCTCAAACAAGTATGTGCCATATCTGTCATGGAGTTGGTTGCCATTGGCATCTAGTAAGGGAATGGGGTTGTCAAAAGCATCTTTCTTAGGGACACTTTGTATTTCATGGGTCTTAATATAGCTAATGCTCGCCTTTTTGATTGAGCCTTGAGGGTTTTGGCTAGACTCTGTGTTGTTGTGGATAAACTCTAACTCTCTAGCATCTGCTCCTAAGTGTTGGGCTTCCTCAAGACTAATCCACGCATTGCTAGTATAATTGCCCTCTTGCTGTTTAGCATCTAAAATCAAGGCGTTCAAGCCACTATAAGCACTACCTGAATAGGTGTTATAGGCTCTGTTATTGGGCTTGAAGGTTAAGCCTTGCTCAAGAGCCAAATTAATCTCATTAGCTAGAAAATCTCTAAACATCGCCTTTTGTTCGGCTACACTCATTGCTTCCCAAGATTTGCTCATTTTTTCTCTCCCTTATTTTTAGTATTTGTGATTTGGCATTGCTTTAAAACTCTTGCCCTTCATCCTCTGTGTCCATGCTATCTAGCCAAGGCTCATCAGGCAGTGTAGGAGCGCTTGGTGTTTGGTGTGTAGGCTCTAGCTCCTCTTGCAAAGGCACACCATATTGTGCCCACTCTAAAACCTCCTCTTTTCTTAGTGGGTAACTGCCCTCTGTGAGTGCTAGGGGTTCTGTTTGTGCTTCTGTCTCTGGTTTTTGCATGTGGCTATCCTTTGATGCTAAATATAACCTTGAGTATGGCATTTTTAGATGAAAGGCACAAGCTAGCCAGTGTCAGATCAAAATTAAGCTTAAAATTTAAAGCGTGTATCCTTACTAAAGTGCCTAAAATAGGGAAGTTTATCTGTTTTTCTCAAGAGATGCTTCTAGTTTTTAAGCTAATATTAAGATACTAAGAGAGGGGTTTAAAAGTGCGTGTAGTAGGGCTTTTACAAGCTTTTAGCACAAAAGTAAATGGATTGAAAAAAATATCTTTTTCTTGCACATGCGCACTATAGGGCATTTGCACGCCCTAAGAGTGAAAGGCAAACCTTAAACGCAGAGATTTTAAAATGTTTAAAATATTAAATAAAATTAAATGCTTGTTCACATAAACCAAGCTTTGCAACTATGCTAGTATGCGTGTTACAAGAACAAGCGCATCCTAACTAGCGTAACATCTTTACAATTTGGCGCTTGATATAAGAGCTTACACTCTCTGCCTCCTCATAGGCTAGTTTTCCTAGTTTTTCATATTCCTCTTTTGAAAAGTATAACTGCACGGTGTAGTTCTTTTTTAGTTCTTCAGTAGGGATTTTCTTGCGTCCAGGCTTTTTTCTCTCTGATTGCTCCTTGTTTTGAAAAGTGTCTTCTTGTGTGATGGGATGGTTTAAAGCTGCATCTATGCTATCCATGTGTGATTTTCCTTATTAAGATAGAGTGTTTAAAAGGCGGGTGTATTCCTCTATGAAGTGCTTGTAAGCATTTTTAGCCAAAGGACTAAGGCTAGCAAGTTCTGTAAAGCTCAAGCCCTGTTGCATGCTATTTTCTAAGATTTTAGAGTGCTTGAAGTA
The DNA here is from genome assembly GCF_902196135.1 of Helicobacter suis. Classification (GTDB taxonomy): domain Bacteria; phylum Campylobacterota; class Campylobacteria; order Campylobacterales; family Helicobacteraceae; genus Helicobacter; species Helicobacter suis_A. The sequence continues at coordinate 38,222 of NZ_CABIKE010000010.1, forward strand.
AAAGAAAGAGAGATGTTTATATTTTTCTTGAATCTTTTGGGCGCATTGTTGCCTTTCTGACAAGCTAGTCCAATTTGTGATGAGGACAAAGATGTTAGGATTGATGGGGTGCAACTCCTGCAGACTCTCTAAAGTGCGCAAGATAGAATTATAAAGCGGGGTGCAGGGCATAAGTAGCACATCACTGGCTTTAAGAATCTCCAACACACCCTTTTGCACAAACCCCCCAAAGTCATAGACACAATTAGCAATCAACTTAGGATAAGCACTGATCTTAGCTTTGCCCGGATAAAGCTGCTCAATAAGAGAATTGTCATTACTTTGTAAAAACAATCCCAAATCCTTAGCAATAGAGAAGCTAAAAGCGCTCTTGCCTACACCTCCTTTTTTGTTGATCACAGAGATGATCATGTGCTTTAGCTCCTTTGTATAGAATGGATACAACTAATACGAATGTATTATACAATATAAAAATGATTTAAAATCTTAAAAATATTTAAATGTTTAAAAAATTTAAGAATGTATGAGATATTTTAAAATATATTAAAATCTATTGAGAGTGTAGATTTCTAGCGTCCTCGTCCTTTGCGTTTTCTAGGCTCTAGCCAATCTGATTGGCTAGAAGAAGTGGCGTTTGGTACTTCTATGCGGTGTTTGTTTTGTTCTAAAAAACTTTCTATCCTCTTTTTTTCTATTATCTGTGCTTCTTTAGCCAGTTGGGTTAACTGCTCTGTATTCTCCGTGCGCATAGCCTGCATGTAGGTATCTTTTACTTCTTTAGTGATTACAAAGGGCATAAGATTGTGTTCTAGCACACTATAAAAGATCAAAGAACGCCCCGTGCGCCCATTCCCATCACTAAAGGGGTGGATGCGCTCAAATTTAATATGGGCATCCATGATAATAGCTAGCTTCTGATCATCGCTCTGTGCACGATCTAGTTGGTAAGCAAGATTATCACACCAGTCTTTGAGTGTTGTGGGGACTCTATAAGGTTTTTCTGTTTCAAAGTCTGCACCTAATACGACATTTTGAATGGTCTTAAACTTTCCGTGGTTGTCAATGAGATGTTGCATGAGAATAGCATGGATTTTTTTGATAAACTCATTGTCTATATGTGTTTTACTCTCTAAATTTGTGAGCAAAAAAGGCATAAGTTGCTGGTAGTTTTTAACCTCATAGTATTCTCTCTCATTCATTGCCCTAGGGATAAAACCCTCCACTAAAATACTTGCTGTTTCATTCTGTGTGAGAGAATTACCTTCAATGGCTGTGCTGTGGTGTGCCATTCTAATGGTAAGATCGAGTAAATATTCTGCGTTGGTAAGAAGTTGTTGGTAGTCCATTTATAGCCTTTTGTTGTGTCTGTTGTACATAAAATCCATTATAAAATATATTAATATTTTTCAATATTTTAAAATATTTAAAATATTTTATAACATTTAAGACTTTTAAACATTTAAACTTAAACTTAAACTTAAATAATATATTATTTATTGTAAAATATATTTTACAATGCTGATCACCTGTGCCTGCGTTTAGAGGGTGTGGGGGGTTCTGGATGCTGTGGTGTAGCAATGGACTGGGAATGTTTATTATGCAAATCTATTGCCATTGCATTAAGCTCTAAAACAATTATTTCTGTATCCATAATCTTGTTTAAAATGGAGTCGTTTTTTGCATTATTCTCGTATAGGCTGACTAATTCATCTGGGTTTTTGCTAAACTCCATCAAACGCCTAGCAAAATCAGGCGTGAAATGTTCAGCATAGTTTTTAGCTAGAAAATGCAAATCAAATAGGTCTCTAGCCTTAACCCTTGTGTTTTTTCCATCAAAGGTGGCGCGCAACTTGTTATCAATCAGACATTTGATAGATGCGATTCGCATCCCATCAATAAGATTAACTTCGCTCTCAGGTGGAGCATTCCTGTAAGAAACCTCCACTACCAGCTGTCTAGTTTCTTGAGCATCTTGAGTGTGGTAACTCACCACATAACGCCCTGCGGTGTCTGTGTCCTTTTTAGTGTAGATTTCATTTAGAATGATTCCATCAGGAATGGCAGACTTAAGCCTGCCTACCAGATTTATCTTTTTATGGCAATCAAAATCTAAGTCTTCAGAAAAGCGATTCAAGCCATAGCCCAAATATAGGGCTGTCCCGCCCTTCAAAATCATTGGCGTGTCAGCAAGCTTCCTTAAAATGCTCACCATCAACTTTTTATGATGGGTTTCCTCTGGTGTTAATTCTATTCCGCTATGGGGTTTCTTGCCATCCATGCCTTTAATATCTCTTTTTCTTTAGGATTTAGTTCAGGTTGCATGGCTTCTAATAGAGTATACACTCTTTGTTTGTCTTCAATGGTGGGAAACCACTCATCCAACATAATCTCCCCCAATATTCCTGATTGCAGGACAGAAGTATAAAGATAATCCACACACGCCCTAGGGTGATCAGCAATATAGATAGGTGCATTTTCAGGGTAGTAACCCATATCATTCAAGCGTTTAGTGCCATCAATTACACCTAAATCATCTAGTAGATGATTAGTGTTATATTTTTGGTTTTTGCCATAGATATAAATATCCATAGGGAAGGCATTCTCTCTGAGCGAACTTGAGCTGTGCCAATCACCTGTTAATTCAGGGCAATAGATATTCAAAGCCACAATACCACTTACATACACCTCTTTAGATGTGGGTGGAATATGCAACATACGATCTCCTTCATATTCACTTTTCCCCCATTATACCCTTTCTCTTTATTTCCCCCTCCACTCCTCAATAAAACTACTACACACCTGCATATTACTCTTGTAATCTTTAGGCAACTTCACATTGTATTTTTTAGACAAGCTTTCAGCAAAGGCAATTTGCTTTGTAGTAGCGGGTTTATTTGCAGGAGCACCATTGCCTAGATAACCCCCTTCTTGTTTAGCCTTTTCTCTGATCTCTTTGTGTTTAGGGATGAATTTGTCTAAGAAGGCCTTAGCCACTCTATCATCTTGAGCATAGCCAGCAAACTCACTGGGTAACTCCATATCCAAATCCCTTAAAATATCCTGCACATATTTAATCTGGCTTTCTTTAGGAGCTCTAGGTGGATAGGGCTCTCTTGGGGTTTTGTTTGGCATCTTAGGGCATTTCTTAGCAATCATTTGCATATACTCCACATAGCTACACTCCTCTCTAGCAATCTTGTCTAAAAGCTCTTCTATCAAGGCAGTAAATTGGGTATCTACAATCCAACTATAAGGGCTCTTTTCAAAAATACTAATAACCTTTTGCCCCTTATGGGTAGCATTCACAACGCGTTTTTTATCTGGTGTGATGTAGATGTATTCTCTACTGAGGAGCTTGGGCAAGTAACTTGCATAGGTGCTGGGTCTACCTATGCCATTTTTTTCTAAGACTTCTATGAAGCTTGCTTCTGCGTAGGCACTCTTAGCATGTTTATGGATTTTAGCCATCTCTAAAGCTATAAGACTAACTACGCTCTCTACTTTTAAGTCCAAATGCGCATTCTGCTCATTCTCTGCTTGCTCTGCACCTTTTGTTTGCTCTGTGCGTTTAAACATGGCTAAATACCCCGCCTCTTGCAAAGAGCGCACACTGCACTTAAAAAAGCCATCTTTGACTTTGAAAAGCAAGTCTTGCTTGGTATAGATAGCTACTTTGCCCTGACTCTCTAGTGTCCTTTGGAAAATCAAAGTGTAGAGGGCTTGCTCTTGGCTAGATGTGATGCCTGCTTGGGCTAAAACATTCTCTGTGTCTTCAAATTTGTGGCAATGGGTAATTCTAATGGCTTCATGTGCCTCTGCTTGGCTATTTTTTGCCTTGTAACTCCTGCGCTCATAAAAATTTGGATAAATAGACTTATAAAAGCTTTCTGCTTTCTCTAAAAACTCTTGGCTAAGTGTCTCTGCATCGGTTCTAATGTAGGTGATTAAGCCTGCTTCAAAGAGCTTTTGAGCGCACTCTTGGACTTGTTGGGTGCTCAAACCTAACTGGCTACTGCCTGCCTTTAAAAGGCTAGAGGTGATGAAGGGCTTGGAGGGTGGGCTTGAGGTTGTAGAATGCTGGACATCTAACACTAAAGCCACTTTGCACTCTTTAAGAGGTGCAAGCACTGCTAAGGCTTGCTCTTGGCTTTCAAACTTGATTTCCTTACCCTCACTATCACAATGCCTCAAGATGACCTCTTTATTGTGCGCATCATAGATTTTAGCCTGCATTTGGTAGCTCACCCTCTGGCTCTCTGGCAGGGCTTTAAAAGCCTCTATCTCTTTGTCTCTATCTACAATGAGTTTCAAACAAGGGGTTTGCACCCTGCCTGCACTATTGCCCTTTCTTTGTTGCAAACAATCCCCTAAATAGGGAGAGAGTGTGAAACCAATATAATAATCGCTCACACTCCTAGCTAAAAAGCTCTCATAATAATTGAAGTTTGTGTTTTTAAACAATAAGGCACTTTGTAAGCCCTTATTAATCCCACTCTCTGTAATCTCGTGAAACTGGGCTCTAAACACCTCTTTGGCCACATTTTTGATCTTCTCATAGAACATGTAGCCAATGGCATAACCCTCTCTATCTGGGTCTGTGGCAATACAAACTTTCTTGTTTTTGCATTGCTCAATCATCGCATAAATCTGTTGTTTCTTATCTGCTTTGTAGGCAAACTTAGGCGTAAAGTTTTCTCCCTCAATGCCCTCAAGCTCCATAAAATGCCCTATGGTGGCTAGGACTTTAGCTCCTGTGATGCTGGCAATCTTTTTGATTTTATTGGGGGATTCAATGATGATGATGTCTGGCTTTTGCATGGTTATCCTTTTCCTTGAAGGTCTCTAGGGTATTGGCTCATCTTCTGCCTTTTGATTTTTTCTTGTGTTCTTGTTGCTCTAAGCCTTCACACTGCCTGCTCTCATTAAGACAAACTAAAGCCTCCTTCCCTTCTTCAATACAGCGTTTGAAATCCTTAAGAAGTTCTTTCATCATGCCTCCGCCTACTTCAGGAGCATTGTAGGTTGCAAAAAGTTTAGGCTCTGCAATCTCAAACATCAACTTGGCTAATTTCTCTGTTTTAGCTTGGTTGAGGGAATTTTGTTCATAGCCTAGTAAGAGATTGTCTCGTTCCTGCTTGTAGTTTTCTTGGCGTTGTTTTGCCTGCTCTAAGATTTGTGTTATTCTATTTTGCTCTGCATCAGAAGGGGTAGTAACGGCATGCCAGCTCGCATTATCAGAGTATTTTGGTCTAAAGGTGCTAATGTAGGTTGGGTCTTCTTTAGTGCGCTCTATTTCTGTGAGGATAGCTTCATGATCAAGTCTCAAAGATTTTAAATAACAGATTCGTGGATAGGCATTTTTGAGTTTTTCTTCGTCATGGGATACCTCTGCAAATCTCACATGTTCTTTTAGGGCTTTTTCCTGTTGCTTTTGTTCTAAATTAAGCCGTGTGCACTCTTGCTCCAAGTGTTTTAACTCTTGTGGCAGGATTTCCTCTTGGCCTTCTTCTGCTCTTTTTATGCGAAATTCTATAGAACTACATTGACGCCAAAGCTCCCAATATGCCTGTTGGTGTTCTAATGCCTTTTGCATCCACGACTCATAAAGTGGCTCTTCTATTGCTAATTCAGCTCTCAAACGCGCCTCCTCCTCTATCAAAAAGGCATTCATAGCTTTGATTTCTTCTAAATAGACATCTCTTTGTGTGGCGGGTTCTTGTGTTAGATGCTCTTGGGAGTTTATATTAGTCTCTCCACTTGTTAGAGTGCTCTCTTTACTTTCTGGCTTCTCTTGGGTGTCGTGTGGTGTAATATTGTCTGTTGTTGTGTTTTCTGTTGTTGTATGTTCTTGTGTGGTGTTGTCTTGTATGGCATTGTATGTTGCTGTAATTTCTTGTGTATCCTGTTGCATTGTTTTTCTATCAAACTTCTCAGCCCTAGCTACAAACCCACTTTTATAATTCCTATCTGCACTGCATTTAGCAATTTCTTTTAAGAGCTCTTGATGATCCTCTTTGAGGGCTTGTAGATAGATTAATTTAGGGTATTCTCCTGTCTTTTCTAGCAATGTCTCTAAGCTTTTAATCTCTTGTTGTGCTGTTTTCAAGTGTTCTTGCTCTCTTTGAACTTCTTTTTCTAATCTCTCTAAGCTATGGTTACACTTGCGCAAGAAACTTTTAAACTCTATGTCTTTGAAACTCCCTGTATCTAGTAGACTTTGTTTGTCTTTGCTGTAGCTTAGATTATCTGGCTGGATATAGCAATGAGGATTATCAGGATGGCAGATATAAAACGCTAGCTTGTTTAAATAGCACATGACCTTAAAGCGCAAGCCTCTATAGCCCATCACATCTATCTCTGTGCCTTCATTCTCTAGGGCATTTTGCACCAGAGATTTAAAAAGGGTTTCTATACGCTCTAGATTCTGTTTGCTTGACTCATCAGATTTTAAGAGATGAAAGACTTGTTTCTGGCTTGCCTCCTCATAAAGCTCAATCTTTACAGACTCTTTTCTAGACTCTCTAAGTTCTAAAAGAGTGTTTAGAATATCTAGTTGTTCCTGTGTGTGCTGCAATATGCTTTTATGCCTTGATAAACTCTCTTGTTTGAAGTGCTGTTCTTTTAAAAAAGCCTTATAGAGATTTTCCTCTCTCTTTAGTGTTTGTCTAAGTTTTACCTCTTGCACAATCAAGGGATTACCTGTTGCTAAAGCCTTCATCTGCCCAGCATCTGCACTGCCCATACTGATGTCTTCTAACTCTCTAATGCCTAATTTATGGGCATTTCTAAATTGCTCTAAACTTTTGCTCTTGCTCTCTATGATTTGCCACATCCTACTATCATAGGTTTGCTCTGTGGCGTATCTAAAGAGTTTGATAGTAAAGTGTTCAGGCTCTCTTTCAAAGAGCACATTACCTTGTCTAATCAAGCGCCCTTCCATTTGTAAGAGCTCATCAGGCCTCCAAGGACAATCTAAAAAATGCCCTGCTACTAGGCGCTCTTGCACATTTGTGCCCACCCCCATCTTAGCAGGACTACCCAGCAACACCCGCACTTCTCCAGCATTAACTTTTTTAAAGAGTTCTTGTTTTTGTAGCTCACTCTTGGCATCATGGATAAAGGCAATTTCAGATTGGGGAATGCCAAGATTAACTAGCTTTCTTAACACATCGCTATACACATCAAAGCGCGCATTTCTAGCTACTTCTGTATCCAAATCTAGGGCTTTAGATTTTTGTTCCTCTAATGCACTCTCTAATTCCTGCTGGCTAGGAAGTGTGATTTGTCCCTGCTCATTATATTCTGTCAAACTCTCTAAAAGTTCTTGCACACTATCTTGAATATTCTCTTGAATATTCTCTTGGCTATTTTGCATATCTTTTTGCCCATTCTCTTGGGCACTGCCCTCTAATAACACCCTTTGGCTATGCACCTTAGGAGTGGAAAGACCAATAAAAACTAATTGCGTGCCCTTATCTTTGCTACTCTCTTTGTATTGCTCATAGATTTGTTCAGCCATAGCTGCACTCTTAGAGTATGCATCTTGCACCTTTGCATTTGGATCAATCAAACGATAATCTAGTGCGGCTTTTCTAGCATCTGTGGTACACGCTAAAACATTATCCTCTCCCTTTTCTGCTCTTTTGCCCTTGCACTTCTCCATGCGATCTACAATGCTGCCTTCATTAAATTTTCCATTCTCATCTTGCACCCCAATAAAGCGCGCCACATCCTCACTTCTTGGCACAACAATATTAATAGGCTTGCCCCCCTCTATGGGTGGTATAAAGTGGGGGTTAAGCTTTTGGATGTCTATATTGCTAATGACATCAGCAAAACTCCTATAGAGCGTGCTCAACTCTTGCACATTGTTAAATTTAGAAAAACGGCTCACCACCTTATAGTTCTGTGCGCTGCTATCTAGTTCTAAATCTGCTTGGATTTGCCCAAAGGTCTGTGCCCAGTCATCAAAGTTATCAACGCCTTTAGTTTTAAGTTCTTCTGGCTGTAAATACCTTTGTAAATGATAAAGCTCAGCAATGCTATTAGCAATGGGTGTGCCGGTCAAAAACATAATCTTAGCCCCCTTGCTGTGTAGGTATTGGGTCTTGACAAAGAGATCGGTGGCGCGTTTAGAGCCCTGTTTGTTGCCTAGTCCTGCCACGCCTTGCATATTAGTGCTAAAGCCCAAATTCTTAAACAAATGGGCTTCATCTACAATCAAATTGTCAATGCCCATCTGGCTAATATCTATTCTAGATTTATTTTGTGCTAACAACTTAGAATACCTAGCCCCTATGCGCTTGATAGCCTGTTCCTCAGCGCGCACACTCATCACGGCTGATTTATCCAATAAACCTTTCTGCACTAGATTTCTGAGTGCTTTATTATCACTACGCAACTCATCCTCCTCCTCAGCCCACATATCCATAATGACCTGCTCAGGATTGGCTAAGAACTCTAACTGGCTATGAGCAATGATCACGGCATCATAATTATTATTGGCAATTTGGTTATAGAGTTGCTCGCGGTTTTTAGGATTAAAATCCTCACCTTCTACCACTAAGAGATTAGCATTAGGATAGGCTCTATAAAATTCTTGTGCCCATTGTTTTGTGAGATGATTAGGCACAGCAATTAGACTTTTATTGATTAACCCCATACGCTTTTGTTCCATGCAGCTTGCAATAGCTACTAAGGTCTTGCCTGCGCCCACTTGGTGATCTAAGCAAACTACCCTTTCTTGGATGGCTCTAAAGATAGCATTCTTTTGGTGTGATCTAAGATCAATGTTTAAATTAAAACCCTCCAAGTGCACATGCGATCCCTCATAGTTCTTGAGCACATCGGTATTAAAGGTCTCATTATAGATTTGCTCTAAATGTGTGCGCCGCTCATAATCACTATAAATCCACTCCTTGAAAGCCTCTTGTACTTGCATGGCTTTTTCTTGAGCTAGGGTGGTTTGTTCCTCATCTATCACCATGACAGGCTTGCCATTTGCATCTGTTTTATCAGAATCAGGGTATTTAATCTCAAGAGGGCTATTGTTTAGCACGCACTCTAATAAATGCGCCCCACTCATTTTCATTCTATTAGCATTATTTTTATCTCTAATGCCTAAGAAGTCTAATTCTTCTGTGTTATTCACATGAAAGCCCCTAGAATTTTTAGCCGTACAAAGGCACTTTTCTACATACTCTTGATAAAAAACCCCCTCTTTACCTGATTGTTTGTAATTCTCTCTGACTTGCTCTAAAAGAAATTGTTCGTAATATTTAGGTGGAATCCAAGGCGTGCCTAGATGCAGGGCTATATCTATAGCCTTAATGTCTGCTGGAATAACTGCCTCTAGGGCTTTTAAATTTTCTACTAAGTCCTCTCTGCCTGCTTGTATAGCTTGCTGCACTTCTTGTAGTTTTTGTTTGACATTGCCACTTAAATAATCACTAGCCAAGACATAGCTAGGACTCTCTGTGTGGTTTTTAAAAATGAGTTTTTGCTCTAAGAGCTCTGAGAGGGTTGTTTCTATGTCTTGAGTTGTGAAATATTTAGCCATGAAGGCTAAATCTAACCCCCCTGTCTCACTCACGCTAGCTATTAAAGCTTCTTTAGCATTACTAATCACAAATTCTTTTTTAGGGCTTAGGGTGCGCTTGTTAAAAATATCGGCCTTTTTAGCACTAGGCTTTTTAACAGCCAAACCTTGTATTTGAGCCTGAGCTTTATTAATGCCCTTATCAAACTCTCTTTCTAAGCCCAAGACCTTAAAACCATGCAGGTCCTCCTTAATATCTTTGCGGTTTTTATTTTCATTCAAATAGCCAAAGACCTTAACAAAGCCCTCATAAAGACCATTAAGCTTGGTGCGTTTTGTCTCTAACTCTACATCTGTGCTTAAAGGGTTGAGCTCTGCTTTGAGCAAATCATTAAGCGCGTCTCTTAGAGGGATAAAGGCTTGGATACGCTTTTTTTGCATGTTTGTTTTAATTTTAGGCGCGTGCTCTAAAATAATATTTGTGGTGTTTGATTCATAATCTATTTCTTTTGATCTGAGTTTATAAATCTCTCCTTCAAACTCTATAAAATTACCTGCCTCTATACTTTGATAGCTTTGGGCATATTGGGTAAATTTATGGTGTGAACGATTCAAAATCAAGAGCTCTTGAGGGTATTCTGTTTTTCTATACTGGTAGATATCTTGGGGAAAAGTTTTTATGATAGAAGAGATAGCCTCTTTTAAATTTAAGGAAGATTTGGGGGTGTTAGTAAGCTGAGGGCGTTGTAAGACTTGTAACTCTAAATTGCCCAGCACATGTTCAGGGTGGTTTTTAAAATAGGCATTGATCCTAAAGCTTTGCAAATTTTTATGTTCTACTAAAAAGTTATCAATAGCTTGCATCTGTTCAGGTGTATAACCATAAGGCTGATCACTCATGCTAAGGCTAGGCTCAAACTTTAAGGCCTTAGCCACCACATCTATAATATTTTTTCTATCAGCAAAGGGTTTTGTTTCAAAGCCTGTTGCGTCATAAAAAGGCACACTCTCTAAAAATTCTTGGTGGAGCTTTATATCTTGTCCCTTTTTAAAAAACACTAAGTCTGTAGTAACTTCAGTGCCTGTGCCTTTAAACACATTATTAGGCAATCTAATTGCGCCTAAAAAGCTAGCTTGTTTGGCGATGTGCTCACGCATAGTGATATCTTTTGCATCTAAGAAGGAACTAGAAATGACAAAGGCTAGAATGCCATCTTCTTTTAAGTGCTTGAGAGCTTTACCTACAAAGTAGTTGTGCACACTAGCCCCGCTAGGTGTATCTTGATCAAAGATCACATGATCACCATAGGGAGGATTGCCAATAAAGGCATCAAAATCATGGGTAAAATCAAATTTTTCAAATCCCATGTGCTTGATGTTTTGGTTAGGATGGAGCTTGCATGCAATTCTTACACTCACATCATCTACTTCTGTGGCACTAAAGTGGTAATTAGCATGTAGTGGGGCATAGTTTAGAAAATTCCCAATCCCTATACTAGGCTCAAAGATTTCTTTGGTATGGCCATCCTTGTTAAACCCAAAATGCTCCAACCCCTCATAGATGGCATTTACAATCACTTTAGGGGTGTAATAGGCATCTAGCGTTGATGCGCGGGCTTGGTAGTATTGTGCGGGATTTAGAAGTGTTAAGAGCTCTAAAAACTCTTGGCTTTCTTGACTAGAATCAAAGAAGTTACTCATAGAGCCCCAACCACTATAAGCGCTTAAGATTTTTTGCTCTTCTAGGGTAGCCTCTCTTTGTTCTATTTCCAGTTGTTTTAAAAGCTTGATAGCTGCTATATTGGCTCTACAGCGCTTTTTAGGTGTAGTAGGGGTGTATTCCTCTTGAGTTCTAAAATCAGTCTTAGAATTGTCTATTTCTTGGGTATGAGTGGTATCCTCTGCTAGTTTGTCTAATAAAGGTTCAAGGCTATTTGTTTTAAAGATAGCCTCTTGATCTAGCCAATTAGCTCCTCTAGGCTCAGGTTGGAGTGTTTCATTAACTCTTTGTCCTTCTTTAAACACTCCTTGTAATTTCTCCCCTTGCTGGGGGGTTCTAGGATCAAATAATGATAGGGATGAATCTGTGCTTCTTGGAGTATCTCCATATCTGTTATCCCCATTGCGCGCTGAATCTGTGCCTGTGTTCGATCTAGAATCGCTAGCTCCATCCTTGTTTGCTCGATCATGATTGAAAATAGAATGTCCATGTGCAGATGATAGATCATGTTGGGAAACCACGCTCTCCAGCGATCCAGCAGCAAAAACTCGTAACCCTCCATCTTCTCGTGGTTGTATAGCCACATCAGTTGTTCCCAGCGTTCTATATTCACTTTCTGCATTTTCTCTTTTAATGTCCTTAGATGCAATGGATGGATGTGCATGCGTTCTAGTGGATAAATCCCCTTCTGGATTGCCTCCTGATACAGCAGAAGATCTGCGCGCTCTATCTCTTTCTTTCTTCTCTTCTCCTCTTGATGCTCCAAGACCCTCTCTAAGCCTATTTGGATACTCAATTTCAGTTGATCTTGGTAATGTCCTGCGCTCTCTCTCATTCCCTCCTCTCCTAGACTGAGAAAGTAACCCCTCTGTTGTGGACTCAACTCTTGGGCTAGTTTCTCCCACCACTGCTTGTGTTCCTTGTTCATTATTATGGCCTTCTGCACCCCTTGCATAAACTCCTCTGTACTCGCTTCTTTCATTGTCTTCTCCTAGTGGTGTAGATTCTACAGGCTCTGAGCTGATAACAGACTCATTAGGTGCTGGATTTGGGTGGTTTTGGGTTTTGGACTCTAAAGACTTTGCCAATTCTACCTGTTTATAAGTATGTTCTAAGTAATCTCTCATAACATGGCTATATATTCGGTTGCTGTAATATCCTAAAGGTGAGCTATAGTCTTGTGCTAAATTCTCTAAGGAAAGATAGAGTTCTTGTGCTAGAACTTCTATAGGGTTAGAATCTGCCTTGATAGCTGCTTGCAAATCAACATCAAAAGCAAAGGGCTGGGGCGTGAAAGGACGATACTTGCCATAAGCATCACGCTCATAAAGCATGCTAGCTATCCTCAAACCTCTTATTAGATGCTCATTTAGTTCATCAAGAGGCAAAGCCCCTCTAATAGCGCTATCAGGGATAAAAATTTGCTCTCTATTTTCATCAAAAATTTGAGCTAAAATATTCCCTACTCTGGCCATAGGTGTGTAAAACTCAGGGTGTGTGATAGGACTGATAGCCTCTTTTCCTACATAATCAACTTCATAGTAATGGCGCTTATACACCTCTAAGAGTTGCCCTCTTAAGCGCACATCTTCAAGATAGGATTTCCCTTGCTCTAAAGACACACAAATAGCCTCTAATTTTTCAGGGATTGTATAGACTGGCAGATAGTAAGGGTTGTTAAAATAGAACTCATTGAGGCTGTTTATCAGGACTTCTTTTTGTTTTCCCTTATCTGCTTTGAAAAAATCAGAACCATGCATTAAGGCAAAATCAGCTGACAAGTAATCCCCATACAAAGTTACTATCTTTTCCTTATCATAAGAAAAATGGCTTTCTGCTACTATCTCTTCTAAGAGCTCTTGCCATGGCCAAAAATCCTGCTGATCTGCGCTCTTTTGTAATAACATGTTCTCTTGCTCTGCGTTGCCTGTAGTTGCGTTATTCTCTAGTGCGCTGTTCTCTACTGCTATATTCTCTTGTGCTAGGCTTTTAGGTATGGCATTCTCTGTCTCTAATTCCTGTGCGCTACGCTCCTCTTGCTCTATGGTATTGAGCCCTTGATTAGGGAGTGGGGGCGTGGTATCTTCTGTGTTGGTTGCAGTGTTGTCTGGTGCTATGTTCTCTGTTGTGGCATTGTCTGGTGCATTGCTGTCATCTATTGTATTGTCTGGTGTAGTGTTTTCTTGTATGGTATTTTCTTGTCTGTTATTGTCTGATATTGTATTTTCTTGTATGGTGTTGTCTGCTGTGGTATTTTCTTGTATTGTATTTTCTGCTGTGGTGTTTTCTTGTATGGTTTGGATGGTTGCGGTGCGTTCTTGTTGTGTGGGAGGGGCAAATTGCGCCACTAACTGCTTTAATTGCTCTAAAATCGCTGTGTTTTGAGCCTTGAGCATCTCTAACTCTTTGGTGTGCTCCTTCACATCAGCCTCACGCTCTGCTTGTAATCTCTGCACTTCAGCCCTTAAGGTTTGCACTTCAGTTTGCAGGGCTTGCACTTCAGAAACACGCTCTGTGCTTGGTTGCTCTATTGCAGGGGCTCTAGCCTGCAGATACTCTTGTAGCTGTGTGTAGTGTTCCGGTTTTAACTCATTTTGTAAATCAGAAAGGCGCACCTGCGCGCTGTGCTCTTGTCTGTATAAACTCTGAGGATTAGGTTCTTTAAAGCGGCTGGTATCTAAGGTGGAAAATACTTCCACATTATAAAGGTCTGTGGTGTTGAAAATAGGCTCTGCTAGGACATTGCCCTCTTTATCTTTTCTCTGTAGATATGAAATACTAACCTTTTCTATACTCCCTTGTGGGTTTTGTTTGTTTCTAGTATTTGCCTTGATATAGGCAAGCTCTTTGGGGTCTGCACCTAATAGCCTTGCTCTATTTAAAGAAATCCACTGGTTTTTGCTATACCCACACTCTAACATCTTAGCATCTAGGGCTAAAGCGTGCAAGTCTGTATAGTAATTGCCCGTGCTAGGGTTATAGGCTTTCTCTAGGCTCTTAGCCTGATCTAGGCGGATATTTTTGTTTGTTAAATGTTTTTGTAATTCTTGAGCCTTGAAGTGTGTGAATGCGCTCTTGCGTTCTGTAAAGGACATGTCTTTCCACATCTTTAATCCCCTAAGTTTGGATTTGTAGTTTGAAGTTTCCAGCCAACCCGTCCTAATAATTCTTTATCCTTGAAATAGAAATTAGCCTTGAGCTTTAAGGGGGTCGCCTTTTTGCCCGTAACCACGATAATCACTTCATCATCCGGGATATTTAAAATATCTTGAGGGGTGAGCAATTCTTTGCCCTCTAAAGAATAAGAGCTTGTGCCTCCAAAAACAAGTTGTCCTCTCTCTGTAGAGGTGTTTTTGCTCAAGCGGGTAAATTGCCCCACTTCTTTAGAGATAATCTCAGCATCCTCGGCACTATTCATCTTAAAGACAATGTTATAATGCACCACCCCCTTTAACACCTTGAGCTCGTCATCGCTGTAATACTTCCTAATCATCGCATAGTCCTGTGTGATGAATAAGGGGACGACATTGTAGCTCCTACACAGAGCCGGCATCTCTAGCAAAAAGGGGAGCTTGCCAAAGCGCACAAATTCATCCAAGATAAAGTAAATACGCTCACTGGGCTTTTTGCTCTCCTCAAGCAATAAGTTTTTAGCGATGCTCTCTAAGAGCGTTCTAATAAGAGGAGCTAGAGTGGTGATATCTGTTTGGGCAATTTTGATGTAAAGCGTGATGTTTTTCTTTCTAAAATCTGCATATTCAAAGCTCATCTTAGAAGTGGCTTCTTTGACTTGTGGGCTTTTAAACACGCTCACAAAGCGATTAAAGGTAGATTTGATGCTCGCAAATTCCTCTTCAGCTGCATTTGCCCAGCCCCGCGCATCATTTCTAATAATCTCATCTAGCACCCCCTCTGCGCGGTGCTCAGGTTCAGGTTCATTAGGATCGTAGTTTCTAGGATCGTTTACATCTATGTATTTTTGATCGCTCACTTGCAGATAAAAGAGCTGGGCGGGATTGGCATTGGGATTTTGCACCAAATTACCATTCTGATCGTGCTGGTAAAGCATCTTGTAATACTTGCTTTGAGGATGGATTAAAGCCACAAAATCTTGATTAGGACCCATGGCAATGTCATAGAAGTTTGATTGGTTCTTAGTGCAAACATCATAGAGCGCATAGAAAGAGAACAATTCCCTAGCCTTAGCCACCCAGTGATCCTCTTGTTTGTCCTCTTGGATAAAGATATTATTAGCCACTTCTTGCACTAATCTAAGCTTAGCATCAAAGTTCATCGGTTCTATTAAGCGCTTGTCGAAGGGATTAAAAAAGCAAGTGTTGTCCTCTCCAAATGGATTAAAGATGAAAATCTCATTGCCTAAAGCCTGTTGTCTATAACCTGCACTCACAGAGCAAAGCTCGCCCTTGATGTCTGTAACAATGCAAGAGGTGGGCAAACTCAATAAGTTAGGGATGGCAATGGCGGCTGTCTTGCCCGCTCCGGGGGGTGCAACAATCATTGCCCCTAAGGGCTTGTCATAACACACACTTTTAGCAAAAGGAAAACCAAACTTGCCCAAGACAAAGCCCTTATTAAAGCACACACCTAAAGGATGGATAGTTTTAAAAAAGCCCTCTTTAGAGTAGATCTTAAAGCATTCAATGTCTTTCACCCCTGCCCATTTGGCATAGCCATGGGTCTTTTTGGAGGTCTTGGGCATGAGCAAATAGAGAGTGGCGATTAAGGGCGTGAGAGCCAAAAGTGCACTGATATAGACTTCAAATTTCAAATCTAACACACTTGCTCCTTGTTGCAAACCCAAGATAATGGAATGTGAAAAGACATAGGCATCGCTAAAACTATGCAAACCCTCAAAGGCATACCAATTAGCCAGTATGAAAAATACCGGTATGCCTAACACGCTTAATAACAAGCTCATCCAAGCAATGAATTGTTGTTTCATAGTTATCTGCTTGCCTGTGGTTTTAAAAGAGCAAGGGCTCTTTTTAGAGCACTGGCTTTTTCTTTCTCTTCAATGTCTGTATAGACTTGATATAAGAGTTCTAATAGCAACTTTCTTAGATGCCAAATGTTCTCATCTATCTTTTCTATTAAAATGAAAGCCTGCTCCCAAAAAGCAGGTTCTAGTAGCTGGTTCTTTTTCATAGCCATGTTGGCGTGGTGCATCATTTGATTCAAATTAGAAGCATTGGCATTCATCTGCACATACAAGTGCTGGTTAAGTTCAATAATTTTGAAAATACTTTCAAAGTAGGTTCTAATGGGTTTTGGAGGTGTGCGATAAGACCTAGGATTAGAATTTAAAATTAATCTTTCTATGAGAGCTGTTAGGCTTATATTTTGGTGCTTGAGCATCTGTTCTTGCAGAATGGTTTTGGCCTTTTCTCCTACATAGCACTGGATTCTAAGTCCGGTGATTCTTTTGCTCTTTTTCATCAAATATCCTTGAGATTGTCTAAATCGCTTGTCCACACCACTTCTTGGATGTATCTTGTGTTAGTGGTCCTATCGTAGTGAATCTGCACCACGACATCAATGGCACTTTTAAAAAAGTCCCGCACCACCTGCAACTCCATATCCACGCGATTCATCCGCAAATTAAGCGCGATAGCTTCTATGACTTGGTATACACTATTAGCATGCAAGGTAGAGACCATGCCCTTATGTCCGGTATTGCCAAATCTTAAAAATAACAAAGCATTACGCGTATCAATCTCGCCCACCATTAATCTATCCGGACTCATGCGCATTGCCATATTCAGGGCGTTTTCATAAGTGAAGTTTGCCCCCTCATTCTTGCCCACTAACAAAGACTTATGGTTTTCAAAAGCCCTCAAGTCTAATTCTTGGCTATCCTCTATGCTTAAAACTCTGGTTTCTCTAGGGATATAGCCTATCAGGGCATTTAAAAAGCTTGTCTTACCTGAGCCTGTGCCCCCACTAATGAGCATGTTATGCCCTTCTAAGGCGATGTGTTTCAAATCATCGTAGCTGAACTTGTCATCTCTGAGCGCAAACTCTTCTAACTCAAACTTTCTCTCACTGGGCACACGGATATTTAAAGAGGGCTGATCATCTGCAGCGATGCTAAAGTGGTTCACACTCACGCGATAACGCGTGAAAGGAATAGAGGTGTTAAGTGTGGGATAGGAGTGGTTAAAAAATAAATCTCTGTAGCTAGCTAGTTGTTCTGCAAATCTAATCAGAAAGTCCTTAGTGAAACTCTCATCCTTGATTTTTTCACGCATGCCATCTAGTCTATAAAGCCACAGCTCTTTTTCTGTATTGCAGATGAGCTCTGTAATGCCACTTTCTAAGTAGGGCAGAAAGCTCTCAATGCAGGCTTTCAGGTTTCTGTATTTAGCAAGCGGGCTTAAATCTAACATCTAAGTCCTTTTTTTCTGCAAGCTTTCTAGCTCATCGCACAATTCCTTAGCCTTGAGTAGTTGCTTGTGGTGTTCTCTTTCATAAGCTAAAGTGGTGCTCTGGATTTTGGCATTCAATTTTTCTATCTGTTGGCGCAATTTCTTTTCTCTTTGATCTATAAAGCTCAAGGCATCCATGCGCTTTAAAAGCGCTTGTGCATCTATGGCTTGGTTTGCTGTGCTAGGGTTGTTATCCATTTCGATCCTTTGAATGGGGTTCATCTCTTGCTTTTGCATTGCATCTTTTCCTAAAACAGATATGCATAATTCAAGCTGATATAACTGCTATTGCTAAGCTTTGTTTTAAAACTATCAAATAGCACCTCTGCTTTAAAACGACCGCTTTTTTCTTGAATAGTGCTCTCTACGCTGGAGGTGTAATGGATCGCTCCTCCAAAGCGATAGTTGATGCCAAACTGGTGGTGGTTTAAGTAGTAGTGCAAACCAATGGTAGGGTAGAAGCCTTGATTGAAAATATTTTTAGGGCTGGTAGGCGTGAGAACTCCTATGCGTGTGTGAAAAGCTTCAATGCTGGCAAAGTATTCATACATCCGCCACCCAGCCCCCACAGACAAGCCCAAAGTGTGGCGGTGTTTGCCGATGTGGTTGAAAAAATCATAGACATACTTCACATCTAAACCAAAGCTTAGAGGCGTGTAAGTGGTAATCAGGCTTGTTTTGGCATCTATCATAGGTGTATTCACAACACTAGGCGTGCCTCCATACAAGTGTGCACTCATCTTAATCCCGTGCTTTTGGGTGTTGCCAAAGTAGTGCTGATAACCCCCCACTACTCCCATGTTAAAATTCGCCCTCTGCGCTCTGCCCTGATAAAATACTAAAGTATCTGTTGCTCCATTCAACCTGCTCAAATCTTCTCTTAAATCTGTTCCACTGATAGTTATCTCAGTGCCCAAGAACCAACCATTTTTGACGAGTACCGCTCTTGCTTGGCGCTGTGCTTTAATCTTTTGTTTTTCTTGCTGGATCACTTGCTTTTGCAAGGTTTGTGCGTCTAATAAGGGTCTCTCTTGAAGGGTTGGTATCTGTTTTTTCTGCGTTTTTACTAGCGCTTGTTGTGTTTCTACTCTCTTTGGAGGTTCTGGGGCATTTTCTGTGGGTTTTGTAGCATTAGGCATGTGAGCTAAAAAGCCCTCTGTATCCTCTGTAGCGTACAACATCCCTAAGAATCCTAAAATGAACAATGATGGCTTGCACATAAAACTTCCTTTGGCTAAATTAAGGTAACACAAAGTCATTGTGCTGGGCACAACTATAGTTGGCATCGGGAGTCTCTCCCCAAGTGCAATACTTAGCCTTGCTACTAGGCTTCCAAGATTCTCCACTGCGTGTAGAATAATTCAGGCACAAATTGCCATTGCCCGGATGGTAGTTTTGTTGCTTCCAAGTGTTAAATTCAGGTGTGTTGATAAGTCCTAAGACTCCTGTATTCAAATTGAGCTTTTTAGACAGAATCACCAACTCTACATTGTGGCGGTAAGTGTCATCTAGGTTGCGCGCGTTAATATCTATTGACAGAGGTGTGCGCTTGAGCTCCTTTTTAGCCTTAGAGACATAGTAAAACTTATAGGTGTTGTATTGTGCCTCACCATCTCCATCATTTCTAGGGCGGATGTAAACCTGTGTTGTACCCGTGTTGATGGTTTTGTACTCTGTGCTCCATTTAGCTATGGTTCTTAAATCGCCATTGTAATAAGCTGTGTAGTCTTTTGATTTTGTCCAGCTATTCCACCCATCATCACAATGAGAATACGAAGTCCTATTGCCACTGCCTAAAACCCTCTCTTTGATTTCAAAAGTCCTGTATTCTGGCAAGTCTAGGGAGCTGCCCTTAGAGGTATCCAAGTCATCTACTTCTTCATTTTTTATAGAGCTAGTGGTGTTGATTTGCGTGTAGGGCTGCACAATCTTTGGGGTTTTGTCTAGTGCTGCGCTGTAATCACACCCTGTAACATCATAGTAAGCATTAGCCATTGTATCAAAGGCTCTAATCTGTGTTGGTCTAGTGGCTTGCAGATTGGCATCATCAAATTCCCATTTGCCACACGCATATTCTTGATAATCCAACTCAATAGGGCTCACAATGCCATGCGAGATGAAAATCTTTTTCTTGCTCACCGGATCAATATAGTATTGATCCACAATGCGCCTGACTTTCTTAGCCGCGCTGTCATTATCATATCTAATGAGCTCCTCTTGCACATTGGCAAAATCGCTACAATCTTTAGCCATATGGATTAAGCCATCTGCTCCTCTAAATAGGATTTGGGTCTGAAAAAAGCTCGCCTGTCCACTCCCATAGGCTTTATCTTTGGTGGTTTGTAGTTTGCACTTGCTATCATCTTGGTAGAGAGTAAATGCATACTCAGGACCTTGCAAATCCACACACCCTCCGATATTAAAGCTTTTGTTTTCTCTACTGATAAAGTAAAATTGTGTTTGCTTGATAGCCTTGCCTTTTTCAAAATCATAGCGGTAGGTGCAGGTATTGTCATCTCTATAAGCTTGCATGGATACGCATTTGCCATCGCGATCTACGATGTTAATGTCCATCTGGTTACCATGCCTAATAGGCGCGCTACAAAACAGCGTGGTGTATGGGCTGGCATTAGCCGCCCCACTAGCTGTGTTGTTACTAGCAACATCACCCTTGCTAGCATTACTCCCATTACTCCCACCGCCCCCATTAATCCCTTCAGCAAATGGCAAGGGCATAATGGAGCGCCCACCTAATCCTAATCCACTGCCCAAAGGATAACCATTAGAGACAGAGCTCGTAGAGCTGGTATTGCCTCCCCCAATGGCTGGAAAGGGGTTGTTGCCTATGCCTTGTGTGCCCACCATGCTATCCTGTGTGCCTTTTGCTATAGAGCTATTGCCTGTATTAGCAGCAGAGCCCACTGAACTTCCTGTAGTGCTATTTGCAGTGCTAAACCCTCTCCCGCCCTTACTGGCCCTATAGGCCTCTTGATTCACATTTAAAAGAGTGGCTATTTCGGCATTATTTTCTCCACCCAAGACAATTCTTGTGCCTTTCTTTAATCCTCTCTTGCCCCTAGTCTCCTTAATGGCGCTGGGCTGGGCACTCAAGGTCCTATAATTTTCTGCTTTTTTGATGTGTGTGATGGTGAAAAGCACGCTTTTTTTATTCCTAGAGACTTGGTATTTGCCCAGTGCTAGGAGCTCTTTGTGCACGCGCTTTTTGAACACCACATAACCACTCAAATCCCCCTTTCTCTTAGAAAAATCAATGCCATGATCTATCTGGATCACCAAAGCGTGGGCATAAATAGGCAACAACAAAGCTAAGAAACACCATTTTGTTAGGCTAAAATTCATTTTCATTATCCTCCTCTTGCTTGATGGGCTTTTTTTCTTTAAAAAATTGTGCGAGGACTTCCCCATGCCTAGGCTTAGGAATAAAGATGTCTAAATTAGGCGAGATGAACACCCGACTCCCTTCTCTAATGATGATAATAGGATTGATACGGGCTTTGTCTGCTAGGATTTGCCCCACGATCTGATTGAGACTCATTCCTGTGTTGCGGGTCAGTTGCATCAAGAGATAGTCCCCAAAAAAGGGATTGCCCACACCAGCCTTATTTTGTCTATTAGCCAGAGCAGAGGTGAGCGCGATGAGCAAGCCATTAGAGAGAGTGGAGGTGAGCAAGGGCATGCCATATTTAGAGAAATTGCGTGCAATGACCTTGCCAATAAGTCCGTTGTAGCCCTTCACATCTGCCCCTCTAGCATTGGTAAGCATAATGTTGATGCCTTGAGGCGTGATGATGCGCGTCCATGCAATGTTGAGGCGGTATTCGCCTATTTTGTTATTGTTATTGTAATAGCCAATAACCTTAGAACCTTTGGGGATGAGCACAGCCCTGCCCATGTTGGCAAAGATGTCTGTTTCTACCTGTGCAGTAACCTTGCCCGCAATTTGGCTAGAGATGGGCGTGATGAGAAAGGCAGGAATCATCTTATCAGCGGTGATGGTTCTTAAGAGCTTATTCTCATTTGTGCCTTTATCTTGGGCTTTGAGATTTTCAAAGCTATCTACTCCATAGTCAATCTCTGCTTTGGGCGCATCTGGAAGAGGTTCAAAGGGGCTCATCCTAGAGTTTAAGAGCTCTAATTGCTCTTTGGTGAGTCTTCTGGTGCGTGGGGGCACAATAGGAGCAACAGGCTGGGGTGTTGCCACACTCCCAATAGACTTGGGTGTCTCTGTGTTTTTAAGCACCACCACTTGTGGGAGTTTCTTAGCTTCTTGCTTGGCGCTCTCTAAGGCTTTCTCTAGGGCTTTGTTTTGCGCTTCTAGCTCCTTGTTGATAGCATCGTAGTCTTTCTTGGTGTTATTCTGGTGTGTTTCTACTCCTGTGTCTTGCAAATTCTGGTGCTTGTCTTTTTCTTTGATGAAAAAATAATCACTCAAAGGATAGGTGCTCTCCTCTAGTTCAAGGATTTCTTCTTTAGACTTTCCTGTGCTCTTATCCACTACTATGGCTAGCACAAACAAGCCTAAAACTCCCCCCAGCACAATCCCTCCTCTTTTGAGCCATTTCTTGGTGTTAGCATCCATTTCTACTCTTTGAGTGGAGTTTTTTGACACAAATATAGTCCTTGCCCATTTTCAAATCCCACACATCACTCACATCCTCAGCAATGATATAATCACCTACCACACGGCTATTAACTGGATTGTCATAGCCATCAACCACCTTGTAGAGCACGGGAAATTTAGAATAGGCGTTAGCTCTGTTAAACTTAAAATAGGTGAATTGCTGATCGTTGAAAATATCTAGGGGCTTGAAAGCGTGGGTTTTCTTGCTAGGTTTTTTGCAAATCCAGAAACAATACCATTTGCGCTTTTTAAAGGGCATAATCACATAACCCCGTTCTATCTTGGACTTTTCAATGTAGATGTGGTTGATCGCATCGCCAATTCTAAGATATTTGCCATCATCACTCACTTGTGCGGCATAGTCTAGTTTTTTAAAGTCATCCTCTGTATTTGGGGATTTTCTAGAATCTTTGGTGTTGTTGGTGATTACAGAAAAAGCATCGCTAGCATAGCGGCGGTTAATCTGTTCAGGGGATAGTGCTTTGGGTGGTTCTTTGCTTGGCAAGTGGCTTGGTGTGCTTTTGTGTGCTTCTGTCTTTTTAAGTTTTTTCTTGCGCTTGGCTATCTTCTTGCGCGCTGTTGGCTTTTGGGGTGTTATGTCCTTTGTGGTGGTGGGCTCTAACACTTTTTCCTCTGCTGGCTCTCTTAAAGGCTTGAAAAAATCCTTAGAAGAGACATAGACAATGAGTGCAGGGGTCTTGTGGCTGGTGTAGTTTGTAGAAAAGATATAGAAACTATAGACCTTCCCACTCTTGCCCACAATGGTTAAATTACTATCTACGCCAATTTGTAGGGGTTTGATTAGCAAGATGTTGCCAATCAAGTGTTCTTTATCTGTGCCTAGCATTTTAGTAGAAAAGCCAATCTCATCGCCTAAAATGACTTGAGAGATATTGTCATTGAAAATGAAAGTGGTGGTCATGGCATAGCGCAAACGGACATTGTAGGTTTCGCCAATGTGATAATCAATGAAAGTGGTGTTGTCTCTCTTAGAGTGTCTTTTGCCAAAAAAGTTAGATTGGATGGCATGCAAGTTTTGCATAGGAGTAGGTGAATCGCTCTCCTCAAAGCTATCGTTAACATCACTGCTGTCGCTATTCTTTCCAACTAAGCCTTTGTTTTCTAGGATAGTTTGGGATTTGGAATTGTCTTTAAAAGCAGAAACTTTAGGCTTCTCTTCTTGTGGCTTGACAGGCGTTGGCTTGGAACTAAAGGGTGTGGGTGCACTGGGGGGTGGTGCATTTGGAGCGGTGTATGGGTTTGTCGGAGGTGTTGGCTGGCTTGTAGGGGCTGGATAGGGGTTTGGGTGTGCTGGGGCTTGATGATCTACAGGATGATCAAATACAGGAGGCATATACCCATCGGCATTCTGGGCTTCTGCGTGTAAAGTGCTTAATAAGATTGCGTTAGCACATAGAGATAGAGCGTATAGAGATACAAGGGGCGTATGTGTTCTATTTACTGCCCTCATTGCCCCTCTCCTTTATTCCCTTCACCTTGGTAAATAATCTTGCTCCTAGGGAGCTTATGGATTTTATGGGTTGTATCTAGCGCCTTGATTGTCGCTATTTCTGTAATGGAGTATTTAAGAACTTCAAATCCTGTAGGATTTTTGGGCATGGAGTTATAATCAAATTTTAATTTTTCTAAGAAAGTAAAGCTCAGGGTGATACGGTAGCGCTTCTCATAACTTAAATAGCCCTGATTGAAGAGTTTTACCACCACATCAGACACGGCAATATTTTGCGCCTTGCCTTTTTTGTAAATAGAGATATTAATGATCTTGACTTCTCTATCAATATTTTCGTTAGTATAGATGCTGTGCTCTCCAGCTACTAAGCCTTCAAAGGTTTTAAACACTGCGCTTGTGCTCTGCAAGCGCACACTTTCATAGCGCTCCTGATCGTCTATGTGGTTAATGGTCTCTCTATTAAGAATATAGCTACCCACCAAAGCGCGCATCAAGGCTTCATTTTGCTCTATCTTGGCATCTGCACGCTGGATGATGGCAAAATGCTTGTCTGCATTGGCAAAGTCAATCAGCAGGGGCTCAACCCTAACTAAGGGCATCATAAACACAATGGCTAAACTCAAAGCAATCACAACAAAGCCCCCTAGTAAGGCAAGCCTAAAGGCTACTTGTGTCATCTTTCTCTCTAGTCTAAACACACTCCCAAGGTCTAGCTGATTAAGCGTAAATTTCTCTATCTTGTTTTCAATCTCTGTTTGGATTTGCTGCAAATGCGCATTGAGAGTAGCCTGCATTTGGGGCAACACATGGGATTTGATTTTTTGCTCTAATTGCTCAAAATCTAATTCCTGTTCTGCTTTTTGTCTGCTGATGTGTTGTGCTATAAGCGTATCTACTTGAGTAGTCGTGTCTGCTTGGGTGAGCAAAACATCCTCATCCTGTCGCTCTAGGTTATCCGCATTAGGCTTTTGTTCTGGCTTAATGAGCTGTTTGGGTGTTTCTAGTTCTTGTGTTGGTGTTGCATGGGTGTGTTCTAGGACTTGCTCTTGCTTATCTAAAAGTTTCACGAGCAAGGCTACACTGAGTTTAGCAAAATGAACATAATCTTCTTGTTCAAACACACCACCACTAAAGCGTTCTACCATTTTCTCAAGCTCTAGGCGTTGCTTAGTGAGCTCAGGCATAAAGACTCCCAAAATCCTAAGATAACAGCACACGGCGATTTTTTCATCTCTATAAACTTGTCTGAACAGCCACACAGCAAAGCAAGAATGCCCAAGAATAGTAGTGTGAGGGCTAGGTTCACTAGAGCAATTTCAAGGTATTTTTTTATCTTTTTAGCCATGCACAAACACTTCTCTCCAGCTAGTTGGGTATTGCTTGATTAAATGCTTGATGTGTGCCATAGTGCTGGCATTAGAACTAAAGATAGGCAAATACTTACCCAGAGCAGCCAAACTCACATCCACCACATTAGAAGTGCTATCATTCATATTTTTAATTAAAATCTGGTGGCTAGCAACATTGGTGTTTTCTAGGAAATGGCGTTCTAAATCGCTAAGTTTGATGCCAAACTTGTCTTTGAGCTTGTCTGTATTGATGTTCTTTTGGGGATAGAAGATAAGCGTGCCCATATTCTTAATAAAGCTGTCGGCATTTTTCACTTCATCTAACTGGTGGATGTCTTGCAAAGCTAAAGCAACCACCCCATTGACCTTGCGCGCTTGGGTGATGATGAGATTAATCTTGTCATTCATCAGCGCATTTTGCGCATAGGATTTAAACTCATCAATGAAGCAAAAAAAGCCCCGATTGGTGTGCAAGGCTCTATGGATGAGCTTATAGAAAATGTAATAAGCAAGTAGCCCTGCGTCTTTTTGGTTATTAATCACAGCGTCCATATTGATGGTGGTAATACGCGTCTTGAACTCCAAACAATCCTCTCGAGCATTGAAAATGGGGTTCTTGCAATAATGCAGCAGGGCTTCTTGAATCTGCCCTGATTGTGTTTTAATGAAGGTGTTCACAAATTCTTCTAGAGTATAGGGCTTATAAAGGCCTTGTTTCTTAGCTTGCCTGTGTTCATCATACATACTCCTAATGGCATTGCGCACGGCATTTTGATCTTCTGTGAGCTCTTTATCTCTTTTGTTGGTAGATTCAATGCCTAGCATGTAAGTATAAAAGCTCCACAAAAATTCTACATTTTCTTTAGAATCCTCTAAAGTCAAAGGGTTAATGTAAAACTCTTCATCATTGTTATACACCCCTCCAAAGTATTTAGTGAAGGAATACAAGCCATTGAGTCTATCTAAGGCTAGAATGTCTAAATTGGGGTATTTTAGTGCGCTCATCATCAAATAGCTCATCAAGGTGGTCTTGCCTGCTCCTGTTGCTCCGATAATCATCGTGTGTCCATTGACTCTAGCAATATTGTGGGCTAACACGCCCTTATGTTGGACTTCTTGGTTATGAAAATTGAACAAATAAGGGGAGTGATCCAAATTCTTAAACACACTCAAGGGCATATCTCCCCAAGAGTTGGCTTTAAAGCCCCTGTTATTCTTTTCAAATAAGATCAAGGCCGCCATCACGCTAGAAGTCTGGTATCTAGCTCTATAGTTTAAGTCCATCCGACCCGGAAAGAAAGAAAAGTAAGAGGGTATCATCCCAATAGTCTCCTCTTTGCTCACCAAGCCTTCATTGTTAAGCAAACTTAAAACTGCTTGCGTGTGCCTGTCTAAACTCTCTTTACTTTCTGCTTTGATGAGCACATTCAAGGCAATTTTTTGCATAGAGAGCCTAGAGGCTTGCACCAGATCAATGTATCTATCTAACTCCTCTTTGACAAAATTAACAAAACTAAATTTCTTGCGCACTTTTAAGAAATGCAAACTCTCAAAAGTGCCCAAAGGCTCTATAGAAAAGATAATGTCTAGCTCACATGCATAATGTAACAAGCAAGAGAGAGCTACAGAAGTGATGGTTTGGTTTTCATAGTTTTTCACCCCTACAAAGCGTTGGTAGGTGGTCTTGCCCTTAAAGGTGAGCGTGTAGTAATCTTTAAAAAACTCTATATCACTGGCGATATAACTATCGCTTAAAACCCCCATTTTAGGCTTGAGTGGCATCTCAACACCATTGATGTATGCGGCATAGAATCTAAGGGTTTCTTGGCTGCTAAGCTCTCTAGGGTTGAAGTCTTTGAGCGCATTGGCCACTCTTTGAATCACTTGTTTGAGCATAGAGTGCTTGTTAGCAAAAGTGATGGGGGTTTTAGTATCTCCTTCCCCTATAGAGGTGGTCATCTCTAGCTTTTTCTTTTCAAAAAAGCTCTTAAGGGTGCTGGTGGTGCTCTCAAAGATCAGATAGTAGCGGTGATCAAAAATCTCTTTGCTCTCAAAGGCTGCAATAATGGCTTGCGCATAAGGGTTATCTAAATGAGGATTTTGTTTGACACGCTCCTTGCGTCTTCTAGCCACAATCCTAAGACACACCCCACTAGGGATGCTATCTAATGCACTCTGGCGGGCATTAAAATAATGCTCTAAATCCTGTTGCATCAAATTGAGATAGCTCAGACCCTGCAATTCCAACAACCCTACTAAATTTTCTTGTTTGGTGAGCAAAAATTGGTGATCATAGATACCCAGAATATTATTTTCCTCAACCATAGAGTAGGTTTTAGGCATCAAACCTGCTAGATAGTCAATGCTCTTGTGTTTGCAAAAGGTGAACAAATCACTTAGCATAAATTAGGAGTCCTAAACCATTTCTAGGTGCTTGGAAAGCTCTTTTTCTAACTCTTCAAATATCAAGTGCGCCTCTAAAAAACGCCCCTGTTGCGCTAAAGAACTCCCAATCTGAATAAAAGTATTGAATATTCTATCCATCACCGCTTGGAGCTCTTGGAGCTTCTTTCCTGTAACTTTAGGAACGGGCTGGAAAGATCGCTCTAAGATGCTAGCTAGGAAAGTTTCTACATCCACCCCATACTTTTCAGCCTGCTTTTGGCACTCTTTGTAGGTTTTACTAGTGATCTTAAGACTGACTTGCATCGTGTTTTCCTTTAGCTTTACGCATAAAACTTGGTGCTCTTGGTCTTAATCTTAGAGCGGGCGATCAAAATGTCGCTGATGTCCTCATCAAAAAATTCTAAAATGCTAAACACCAATAAAAGCACACCATAGAGCAGCAAGGCATACAAGACTCCAATGGTGGGCAGTAACACAAAGGGCACGAGCAAGCAAATTAAAAAACTCTTGGCATTGAGCCAGAGAAATTTTTCTTTGCTAGAGATTTCTCTTAAATTAGGCACGCTCACCTGCACAACTTGCATCTATTCTTCCTTCACTGAAAAATCTGCATTAACCAAGTGGATAATTTAGGTGCACCAAAAAAGATTAGGCAACCCAACACCACACCTAGAACTGTTAGTAAAATCTCTTTCCACCGATCTAAGTTTTTCCACACAAAGATGCCAATGCCTATGAAGATGATGGTTAAAATCAGTTTGGCACTGCCGCTACTTAACCAAGATTGGATGGCATTTTGCAGATTCTCTAAGCCCCCTGCTTGCAACATTCCCACACAAAGCAATATACAAATCAACAGCCTCAGATTATTCCCTTTCAATCCCATAAACTACGCTCCTTAACCAATTCATAGTTAGAGTAGAGCATCTCCTGTCCCACCTTGCTCTTGCTAGCGTTGTAACGCCAGCAGAGCTCCAAAGAGTAACAATCTTTGTAGAGTTCTTGAATGTGTGGGTGGTTATCATAGCTGCACAACCACGGGGCATTCAAGCCCCTTAAGCGTGTGGCTAAATCTGTGTGTTGTTGCTGTGTAAAAAACTTCTTGTAAGTCTGTTTGCCTGCTGTGTAATAGGGCGGGTCGCAATAAAGCAACACAGCTTTAGGCAAGTCTAGGCTAGATATAAAGTCTAGCGCGTCCTTGTTGCTGATGGTGATGCGATTCAGCCTAGCAGCAATGCTCTTAATCTTTTGGGTGAGCAAGACGCGGTTGAAACAATGAGAAATTAAATATTTGCCCTCTTGTTTATATCCCCCTATGGGGGGCTTATGGATGAATCCAGAGACATTACACCTATTGAGAAAAAACGCCGCAAAACCTAAATCTAGCAAAGAGGGCGGATTGTTCAAAACTTCTTTTTGTTTGTGCCATTGTTCCAAATGGACTTCTATGGTTTGGATTTTCTCTATGAAGGCTTGTGTCTCATAGAGGATAGAATGCCAGATAGCATAGATGTTTATGTCTAAATCATTCAAATACAGATGATCCACCACATTATCTAGCAACAAGGACAAGCCCAAACCTGCACCGCCACAAAAGCACTCTACAAAGACAGAGCCTAATAAGCGCTGTTCAACTAAAAAGCCCTTGACAAACGGGCTTAAAACCCCTTTCCCACCCGGATAACGCAAGGGAGAGGGAGTGAGGGTGATGCCAGTGCAAAGGTGTTTGCTTTGAAGTTTCATCATGCTGCCAATCCATCCTCGAACCACAAATTCTTTAGTCCTTCTTTCAAGTTTTTCTTCACAATGGCAACCTGATAAAAGCACTTCATACTAGGGATTTGCTTACCTGTGAGTTGCTCGTAGGTTATGAAGATGGTGGTGTTAGGATCATCTAAAGGGCTAAACTCTAAGATGACATCATTGAAACGGCGCATACGCCCCCTATCTTTGGGGGACTTGAGTTTAAAAAGTCCGTGTCTACCTTTTATTTTAAAAGCCACTTCTTTTAAAGCTTGGACAATCTTTTTACTATAAGCTAGGATAGCCAAGAAAAAAGGTGTGGGGATATTGGCTTTCTTGTTCAAGCCCACAGGTTGATAGTTTGATAACTTGCGGTAATCTTTCAAGTAGATGTAGGCATAGCGGTGCTTGCCTTTGATCAAAGAAATCAAGCCCACTTCTTCTAAGATGTCTAATTGCATCCGCAAAGTTCTAGGGACAATTTGGAGTGCATAGTGTGCATAGTGTCTATCTAGGGCGATTTTGTTATTTGAAACACACATAGCTAGCTTGCAAAGCATCAGATATAACTGCCTACAACCTGATGAGCCAAAAAAAGATATTGCGGACTCACATAGAGTGTTGGCATTAAAAATCCTGTAATCGATGTCTTCTTGCCATCTAAAATAGTGATTTTTAGTCTCTCTGGAATAAGCCACATTGGCATTCCACAGCTGTTTTAAATCTTTGACATTTAAATTAGGCCTAACAATCTTGTGCCTATAACGCATCTATGTCCTCCCCAGTGATGGGACTTAGTGGAGGCTGAGAAGAAAAAAGTTACATTCCGGTAAGAATGTGATTACTTTGCAGGGGAATTTAAAAATATTTTTTAGCCCGCATACCATCGGCAAATAATAACTCTAGGTTCTATATGGAATATGTAATCTTTTTAATATGTTTCTAAAATCATCAATACAGTGCTTATTGCCCTTGAGCTCTAAAAATGCCACGCCCCAATCTTTAAGTTGTCTTTTATTTTGATCGCTCAGTGTATCGGCTATGAAAATATGCGATTCTCTGGCCATCACTGCATCTGCAGACTCCGGGTTGCCCTTACCCATCAATTTAACCTCCACTCTATACTCCCGACTTTTATCTTTACAGAAAGTCTTAGCGCTGTAAAACCCCTCAAAAACACCGCATTTTTGACACAATGTTAGGAGCAAAGGCTTTTCCACCTTCTTACCCACACTACTCCACGCCCCACCCCGCAAAGCGATTTTCTTAGTGGCTAAGGCATTAATCACCACCAACGACTCATTTAAATCAAGCTCTACACTAATGCTTTTATGGGTTATTTTAAGATGGATTCCTATATTCTCACTCTCTCCTAGGTCATGTAGCAAATTTTCAAGATAATCCATGTTATTTTGTGCCACATCTAAGATCACCTCTTTTGTCCCACGCCCATAAATGTTGCGGATGGTCTTTTCATTAATCCCGGCATAAATAGCCGCTTCTTTGGGCGCTATATCTGGATTACAAATAAAATGCTTTTTATACCAGGCTAAATGGAGCGCCTCATCTTGCATTTTAGCCTCTAAAATTTGCCTAAAGAAAAACAAGGCAAAGTCTAAAAACTCCACATTGATCGCATTTACAATTTCATCTCTATAATCCTCTCCTCTTAAAAGCCTATCTAAATCGCCCACCATCACCTCATCTAAGTTCAAACAATCCCTCTCTTTTTAATTTCTTAATAAACTCGTCATGCTGTTCACATAAAAGCGGGATGCGCTTCATTCTTTGGGCTACTCTTTAGCGTACCACTCCCTGCAAAGGGATCGCACACAACATCTCCCTCAAAAGAATAATATTTAAGCACCCTTTATACAAGCTCTTTAGGAAACGCTGCCGGGTGATCTTTATCAGATTTTGGAGTAGTGTACCAAACAATTAGTGCTATCTACCGTATCATCATTTTTTAAGCGCTTGTCATAGTGCTTCATAATTTCTATCCAACAAAAAAAGAGCACTTTTAGAAAAAATATAGAATTTATCAAAGAAATTAGCGCTTTACCTTTGAGGGCAATGCAAAATGCCTACTCCCTAATCCTTAAATCATCATTAAACTCCAACCTAAACTTATCGCCTTTAAAATGATCCTGTTTGATTGCTTGTTGCCCTGCTAAACTTGTAAAGTATTGGTTTAATAGCAAAAAATAAGCATCATGGTTGATACCAATTAAGTTTGGTTGGTAATAAGGAAAGGTCGTAGGATTGAGTACCCATTCTGCGGTTTTATTATAGGCAATAAAGAGTCTTTGAGCCGCGCGGCTATGCCATAGATCAAAACCATTTTCACAAAGCAGTTGTCCAGCCACACTGATTGGTTCAAGCGCAAAATGTGTATAGGCAATTCCTTTAATGCCCTTATTAGGCCCGCTGTTATAATTAGCCGTGTTAGTGCGCACAATCTCTTTTGCCATAACACCCTTTCTATCAATGGCGTTTAAAATCCACTTTTGCCATTTATCAGCCATTCTTAAGAGTAGATCATGATCGTGGGTTACAAGCGCTGTACTCACCCCCAAAAGTATAGCCCAAGCTCCGATATTATTATCTTTATTAAGGCGTGCGTAAGTGAACATGTTGCTAGAAAATCGTTCAAATAAGGGGCTGGCAAATTTGGATCGGATTAAAGAATAAGCCATGTTCATATAGGGCATGTAAAAATTGATTAGATTTTCTGCTTCCTTTGAATCAACCCCTTTAAGTGTTTGTGCCCACTTCTCTAAAATTTCTTTAGCTCTTTGTGCGTATTCTAATTTCTGGCTTGTTAGAAAACCTAAGGCCAGATCGTAAGATATGGTAGCCGATCTTTTAAATGCAGCGCTACAAGAATCGGCTTTTCTTTCGCCAGTTGGTGTGTAATGTGGCAAGGTATTAAGTTGTGCGCAAGCTTGGATTTCTTTTTTCAGTTTTCTTTTCAGATGGATCGCATATTCCAAATTCTTTGCATGAAAGTCTCTAAAAAAATATTGCGTGGCCTGCAGCGTGCTTAAAAAACAGCTTAAAAAACATAAACTTAAAAGTATCCGTTTTCTCATTGTATGCCTTTAACACCGCTAATTTTACCAACAAATCTGGGCTTTTCATATATTTTAACCAAAATTAGATTTGATTTTACGCAAAATTCTTTTTGTAAATTTTAACTCCCACTCAATGGCTCAGGTAAATTTTTTAAAGGGTCTTAAGCCTCTCTTGTTATTTTAGATGATCGTGGTTATCTAGGGGAAAGTATGCGATCTTAAGCTTAACGGGTTTATCTGTAAATGGACGCGCATGGAAAGTTTCTGTGCTTTGCATACCGTCTTGTAATGGATAGACTAAGCAAGTGCTTATACGTGTTTGCTCTAGGGTGGCATATGTACTCGCATAAGCCCATATTTGATACAGATCATCTTGAGATACATCATCTAGCCCTTGAACTTTTTTCCATTTGGTATCTAAAATACAACATCTATTTTGTGGCGTTTTTTTACTTCTTAAGATAATATCAGGGCGCAGACGGCGGTCTTTTATAAAATCGTGTTTTTGTTCTTGCAAACTCACTGTATAGAGATCTCCTAAACTTTTTTGTAACCAAAATCCTACAAAGGATTCAAAGAGTTTTTCCATCGGGAACAAAAAAGCATAGGCGTAATCAGTCCCACTATAGGGGGTTAAAGATTTTTGGCGCAAGAAAAGATCACACCATGCTAAAAGATTTTCATATTCTTTAAAACGCGTGGCGAGCTTACTTTTTGCAAAATCGCTTTCTATATTTTGGCTTACACACACCTCATCTAAAACAAACCACACAGAATTTAATTTTTCTTGGCTCTTAGGGCTTAACACTAAGGACTTGAGGATTTTAAGTGTGGATTTGATGAGACGATTAGGGGGCACATCTAAACTATATGCATCGCTAGTGGTGTAAAAGCGCTCCTTGTGGATTAAATTAGTTTTAAGATGGCTGGCAAATTCTAGTTTGCCTTTCAAAAAGTGGCGGTTTTCAGAGATTGCTAAATAATCCCGTTTCAGCCCCCGCTTAATAAGTTGTTGGCACTCCTCTAAAAACATGCGCGCAAAAATTTCTAAGAGTGGCAGAGACGCGTTAGTCAAATGGGCTAAGGAGCTTTTTTTAAAGGGAGTATTTTTAAGCGTGCTTAGACAGTTAAGCAAAATTTGTCTTGCATAACAAAGAGAACAGGCGGGGCTAACAAATTCAAATCCCTCTTGATTCATAAACTGGCTGACTTTTTTGATAAATTCAAGGCGATCTAGCGGATATAGTTTTTGGGGGCAATCTTTGCTATGCCCTGATAGATTAGCCTCGTATATCTTGGGTAAAATCTCAATACAAAAATTTTTAAGTTGGATCACACCTACATAATTTTGAGTGGTAAGGGTATTTTGATTCTTAAAACGCAAAAAAGCTTGGTTGCGTTCTTGGCTTGCAAAGTGTTTTAAAGCCTCCCATATTTTGTCTGCTCTGTGTTGTTCTGTGGCTAGACATTTTTTTAAGTCTTGTTTGCCAAAACTTTGGTATTCACCTATATAAAGCGTGGGTATGGTTTTCATGGCTATCTATCAGCTTGATTTACAGACTCACCTGAAACAGGTGGCGTTTATGCCTCTTCTTTTTTGCCATAAATTTTTATAAAATATTCAGCTTTCCACTCACTAGCTTCCGTAAGGGTGTAGATTTTCTTATCAGAATCGACAAAATCGTTTAAAGGGTCTTGTGATGTGCCCTTAAAATCCTTAGCTTCCAGCATGCCATTTTTATTAAGCACCGCGTCAATCTTGGCGTGATCATCATAAAAGTATTCTTGCAAAAGCGGGATAATTTTATTTTTAAAGCAATCTTGTAAATCCTGCAAAGTTTCTAAATCTAAAAAGTAGGCATGCCCGATGCTGTGATCTCGATCAAGTAAAAACTCTATGCGCTCATTGATTGCTTTTAAAAGTTCTTGCAAATCCACCCCGCCGCAATTTGTGCTAAGAAGGGTTGGTTTGGGCATCATTTCTACAAAACTAAATCTACGGCGCAAAGCAATGTCTAGCAGGGCAATACTTGAATCAGCGGTGTTCATTGTAGCGATGATGTAAAGATTATTAGGGACACCAAAAGACTCTTGACTATAGGGCAAAGTAACCTCTAAACTTTCTTCATTGCCTATGCGCTTGCTAGGTTCTATTAAGGTAATGAGTTCGCCAAAAATCTTAGTGATATTCCCCCGATTGATTTCATCAATGATAAGAATGTAGGGCTTTTTAGCGAGGGGTTTGGGATTTAGTTTGGTATTAGAGTGGTGTTTACTTTCTTCCACTTTGGGACTTGGTGGGGTAGAGTTGTATTGGTTTTCTTCAAACTCCTTAAGTTTTTTAAACATAGCATAATAGTAACGCGAATTTCCATGGTCTTCTTTTTGCGAGGGACGCGTAGGTTTGATGTCTTTATAGCTCTTGATTTTGCCATCCTTAAAATCCAAATAGTCCCGCACAAAAACATCTTTTGCCAGTTTCTGACCTGAAGTTGATCCGTCTTTTCCAATATGAATAGAAAGACCGTTTTTCAGGTCCACCTCTCTAATTTTCATTTCTGTTCTTGAACCTTCATATTTCAGCTCTAGAGTTTTTTCCAGCTCTAGCAGCTCTAGAGTTTTTTCCTCGCTCAGCTGCTTTTTAATCTTCAGTTGCTCTTTAATGTATTGTGCATATTCCTCTAACAGATCTTCTACTCCAATCTCTTGTGTGATCTTTTCATCTGTCTTAAGAAAATCCTTTTTTTGCGACGCATCTTCTTGCGACGCTTCGCAAATTCGCTTAAAAATCCCATCTTCAATTTTATAGTTCACTTGCTTATCTTCTATTACAGGTTTGACCCCTTCTTTTATACACTCCCCCAAGAACAAGTATAAAAGGTAGGGACATGACAGAAGAGGAATTAAAAGCCTACATAGAAAAACACATGCCTAAAGAATTACGGGGCGTTACTTTTGAGGCTGAGCCACAATTTTATACCCGTTTAACCAAATCTTCTTTTGTTTACTTCAAAGGTAAACACGCTGGGGAGT
>NZ_CABIKE010000011.1 GCF_902196135.1 Helicobacter suis
TGAGTATGATAGGCTAAAGTTAAAAACCCATAGCTATGGATAAAATCTACAAGTGGCACACACAAAAAGGCGGTGTTAGCAATTAGTAGAGCTCCACACCGCCCAACAAATGCCCATAACAACGCGGTTTTAAAGGTATGCAAGAGCTCTAGCGGTGAAAAACACTACTAGAAAGCCCCTAAAATAGGCACTTTCATAAGATGATCAAGAGCTCTTGTACGCAAAGCTACTACTAAAACCACCGCTCCCGCGCAAGTCAAAGTTAAGGCCAAGAAAGGAAAAGGGCTACTTAAATGGGGCTTAAATAGGGGTTTAAGTATTATAGTCTTAAGCTTAGATAACTTGAGTATGATAGGCTAAAGTTAAAAAGTAGTAAGCGTGTGGCGTGCTAGAAAAATCTCAAGAAAATAACGCTAGCGGCGGTAACAAGTGCGCTAAATAGGCGGTATTACAAAGATAACAGAGCCCACCACACCCAAAAGTCCCTAGAGTGGCGCACTAGCAACACATAGAGCTCTATATAAGAGTTTAAGTGGGCAAGAGTGCTAAAGCGGGCGGTGTTATAGAATGTAGTAGAGATCGCCACACCTAAACCGCTCTTACAAACCTACAAAATCGCATAAAATCTTATAAAATTCTATAAAGTGTATAGACTAAGGGCATGCAATTTTTGTTGTATTACTGTTTCCACCATGCTGGTTACTAACTGGTTTTTTGTGAGATCAGCTAATAGAGTCGTCATGTCCGCTAGGCTAATTTGGCAGGAGCTCTGTTTATTAGCCCTTTGGTATATCTAGTTAACTCCACCATCTGCCTTTTTTGCCACAAGAAAGGTTTGCACTGCTAGCTAAAAGTATTACTGCTAAATTCAAACTTTTAGAAACAATAGTATTCCACCTACAATCTGAATTTTAGACTCTTGGCAAACTTTTTGTAGGCCCTGTACTAGCCCTTTTATTGCTAGCAAACCAAAGTTCTCTGGGAGTTGTAATTCCATTACCACCTAAACCTTTAAATCTGCCCAGTTACTAGCTATGCTAGCATGGCATTCTAATGGTACGCGTAAGGGGTAGATATTCTCCATAAGGGTTTTAATTTCTTGTTGCAACTCTCTAGCCTCCATCTCCCTTACCTCTAAAATCAGCTCGTCATGCACCTGTACTAGCATTTTAATATCTGTGCGACTTTCATATTTTTGATAAATTGCTAACATGGCTAATTTAACTAAATCGCTAGCACTTCCCTGAAAAAGGGTATTAACTCCCTCGCGTAGATAATCAGCATGTAGTTTAGGGCTAGCTTGCTTAAAAGAGAAACGGCGCACATGCCCTAAAAGCGTAGTAACCTGCCCTTCTTGTAAAATACGCGCTTTCAGCTCCTCTAAAAAATTTTTAATCGTGGGGAACTTATTAAAATAACACTCCATGTAAGCCCTAGCCTCCTCTTGGCTAATTTGCAGGGTTTGGGCTAATTTTCTAGCCCCCATGCCATAAATTAAGCCAAAATTAATTGCCTTTGCAATAGGGCGCTTAGCCTGAGCCTGATTGCCAAAAAGCGCGGTAGCGGTGTTAAGATGGATATCTTCTTTTTGCTCAAAGGCTTTTAAGAGGGCTTGATCCTCACTAAAATGTGCTAAAAGCCTTAATTCAATCTGGGAATAATCTACCCCAATTAAAACACAGCCAGCAGAGGCAATAAAACCCCGGGCTATTTTTCTGCCTAAATCATGGCGCATAGGGATATTTTGCAAATTAGGGTTAGCAGAACTCAGTCTTGAGGAGGCGGTTTTATTTTGGTAAAAAATGGTGTGGATTTTTCCCTGAATATGGCGTTTTAAAAGGGGTTCTACATAGGTGGATTGGAGTTTGAATATTTCGCGGTAGTGTAAAAGTTTAGTGAGTAATACACCTACACAAACCCCCCGCACTTCTGATTGCGCATAAATTGCCTGCAAAGCTTTTAAACTTGCCTCGTTGGTAGAAAGCCCTATTTTGCCTTTTTTAATCCCCTTGCTTTCAAGCCCTAAATGTTCATAAAGCACTTGTGCCCACTGCCTAGAGGAATTGACATTAATTGGCATAGAAAGCATGTTTTGCATGCTTTGTTTTAAATTTTCTAAATTCTCTTTAAATTCTTGTTGCAAAGCCTTAAAATAGGCAATATCTAGCAAAAATCCATGCCCCTGCATTGTATAGAGCAATTCTAAAAGTGGGTATTCAAGCTTGTAAGCAACTTGATACAATTCTTGACTTAAATTTTTTTTATAGTATTTGTAGGCTTTTAAGATTAAACGCGCATTGATAGAGGCTTTAAAAAGCGCCTCTGACTCCTCTAAACCGGCTAAATCATAACCCTGCTCTCCTAAATACTGCCCTAAGGCGTGCAAAGAAGGTTCTAAATAGCAATTTTCTAGCCAAGCTAAAATCCCAATATCTTCATAGCAACTTGGAAAGGGAATATCATAACTTTTAAGCAAGCTCCAGACCTCTTTAAGATTATAGGCGATGAGTTTATGCTGGCTTAATAGGTGCAGACATTCTTTACTCTCTTGGTTTAAAACAATGCAAAAAAATTCCCCCTCTTGATCTAAGGCATTGAATAAGAGTACAGCTAACCCCAGCCCCTCTTTAAGCTCTAAAATCTGAAT
Source organism: Helicobacter suis (assembly GCF_902196135.1). Taxonomy (GTDB): domain Bacteria; phylum Campylobacterota; class Campylobacteria; order Campylobacterales; family Helicobacteraceae; genus Helicobacter; species Helicobacter suis_A. Next base: position 2,648 of record NZ_CABIKE010000011.1, read on the forward strand.
CACACTCCCCTGAGCGCTGCTAATTTTTTCTAAGGCTTCTTGTGGGGGGCAGAGATCTATTTTTTGTGGGGTTAAAGGTTTGACTTTGGGGGTTATTTGTTTGAGTAAGCCAAACATTTCATAGCGCTTTAACTCTGCTTCTATCTTTAAAAGCGGATGGTTTTCAGGAAAAAGCCCCTTTGTGCTTAAATCTTGATTCATAAAAAGCGAGGTTTTAAGAGTGGCCAACTCACGGCTTAAAAAGGCTTGGTTGTAATCTCTTCTGAGTGCCTCTATTAGTTTAGGCGAAAGTTTAAGGCTATCTAAATTGGCATAGAGGGCTTCAAGGTTAGCATACTTGGCTAAAAGTTTACTAGCATTTTTAGGGCCTATGCCCTCTACGCCCTTATACCCATCGCTACTATCGCCCACCAAACCCTGATAATCTCTAAACTGGTAGGGTTCAATGCCATATTTTTGCATGCATTCTGTAACGCCGCTTTCCTTACGGCTACTTAAATCACAAAGCACCACTTGAGAATCTACTAGTTGGTAAAAATCCTTATCAAAACTTATAATCCGCACAAAATGATCTTTAAAGGCATAACAAAGGCTAGCAATCACATCATCGCTTTCATACCCCTCCACACTCAGCGCACACAAACCCATTTGTTCTATCCACTCTAAGATAATAGGCAGTTGGGCATGCAGATGAGGCGGGGCGATGCGATTAGCCTTATAAGCAGGATCAAGGCTTTTTCTATGATTACTCTTACTTTCTAAAGCAAAGATGAGTCTATCTGCCTTAAAGCTATAAAGTTGGTGGATGATTTTAGCAAAGGCGCTTAACCACGCTGTGTTGATACCTTTTGAGGTTTGCAAATCAGCCAAGGGATAGTAAAACTTAAAGAGCAACCCAAAGGTATCTACTAAGTGCAGGGTTTTCATGTATTTAGGCAATGGGTGAAGAGATAGCGGTGATCTTCAGGCAGGGCTTCATAGAGTTTAAAAGCAAGTTTGCGGATTTCCCAAAGGGCTTTAGAATCGGTGCGTAAACTCAAGAAATTTTGTAAACTCCTTGCATTGATACTAAAGGCTAGGCTGGTTTTATAACTCTCTGGCATGGCAAATTTAGCATGATCGTTTTTAATATGCTGAGTAAGTAAGAGGCGCAAATTTTCTAAAGCATGGATACTAGCTAAATCCACCGCCTCTACCCCTGTAAAAACTAGGAATTTTTGGGCCCGTTTTAAATTTTGCTCTGGAGGTAAAAAACTAGCCTCGTCTTTGAGTTCTTTAAGAGTGTAGCGGCTAGATTTAACCGAGAAACTAGCCATGCGGTGGCGGGCAAGTTCTTGTAAACAGGCGCGGCTAATGCCTTGTATATCAAAATTATAAAAGAGATGTTCAAGGGTGGAATTGTGGCGGTATTTATTAGCTACGCGATCGATAAGCTCTAAATCCTTGCGCCCACCCCCATCGCTGTAGGCAAAACTTTGATAACAGGTACGGATAGCTTCATAACAACAACTTAGCGGAGTGGCGTGTTTTAAGTGTACTTGCATGGACCTTCTTAATGAGTTGGAGGGATTAAAGGGCTAAAACCCAAGTATTTAGGCGTATAGATTGTATTTGTATAAATAATTTGTTGATTCTCCATAGGTTCTTTAAAATAACGCTCTAAATTAGGATTTAAACGCAACAACATGTGTTCTAAAGAATCAACACTAGCATAACTCACCCAGTCATATTCTAAATCAGCATTCAAAAGGGTAGCTGTTTGGCTCAAATAAGGGCTTGTTTTACTAATAGCACTTGTAATATAAAGATGTTTGCGATCTTTGGGCTGGGTGAGCATGAACATGGAGAGATTAAAATTAATCTGAGAGGAGAGATACATTAAAGGCCGATCTCTACTAGCTAACATGCCAATTTGGGAGAGTAAAAGCCCTGTTTTGACAATGGAGGTATTAAAAAACACAACGGCATCTTTGAAATATTTACGCTGGTGTACTAATTCACGCCCAAAGGTGCTGGCTTTTTTAAAAGTGATTGTATCTTCATACAAAACATTAGCCCCTAAATCTTTTAAACTCTTACTAAGCATCGCCCCCCTAAAGCTATCATCGTCATAAACCACTAGGGGTTTGTGCTGGCTTAATTCTAAAAGCATATCTACTTGAGAGGGGAAATTAATCCCGCCAAAGATAAGCATGGAGGGTAAATCCATGCGCTTTTCTAATTGGTGTTTGTTGACGGTGGGAATGATTGTAGGTAAAGTTAGAGGCGTTTTAGCCACTAGGTTTTGTACCCCTTCTTGGGTTAAAAGAGCGATCACGAAAGGAAAGCCCTCTTGCACGATGCTTTGATAAGTTTGTTTGAGATTATCTGGATCTTCTTGTTGGCTATCAAAAACCTTAAAGGTAAAATCATGGTTTTTAAGGGCTAAATAAGCCAAAATGGCATTCGTAGAAAGATCAGAATAACTCCCGATGACTTTTTTAGGCACTAAAAGAGCAACTTTATAAGATTGCTCTTGATTTTGTGCGTTTTCTTGTTGGGGTTGGCTAGTGGCTAGTTTGGGATTGAGCCAGTCGTTGATAATGGCATAATTATCCTGTAATTGGTGATCTTTAATCTCTGTAGAATAGCGCGCTAGAAAAGAAAAAACCTGTCCCTTAGCATAAAGTTCTTTTAGACAATCTTCACTACATGGCTTTAAAGCCACCACAACCTGCCTAGCAGGTGGCAGAGGAGAAAGCAGGCGGGGGCGCACTTTAGCAGAGCCAAAAGAGCTAAGAATAGCTAGAGCTATAATTCCCCTAAAATAATTAATCCTTATGCTTTTTAAAGACATGGGGGCTTACCATGTTAGCTGGTTGGAAGATCTCATCAAGTTGTTCTTGTGTTAAAAGTTTGCGCTCTAAGACAATTTCATGTACAGCTTTGCCGGTTTCAAGGGCTTCTTTAGCAATGGAGGCAGACTTTTCATACCCAATATGGGGATTAAGGGCGGTAACAATACCAATGCTATTAAACACATAATCATGGCAGACTTTTTCATTAGCGCTAATGCCTAAAATACATTTATCTACCAAAGTGTGAATCGCGCGATCGAGCATTAAAAACGAATGGAAGAGTTTATAGGCGATGATAGGTTCAAAGACATTTAGTTGGAGTTGTCCGCCTTCAGCTGCCATTGTAATAGAAAGATCATTGCCAATGACTGAAAAGCAAACTTGATTCACCACTTCTGGGATAACGGGGTTAACTTTACCGGGCATAATAGAGCTACCAGGTTGCATTCTAGGTAAATTAATTTCATTAAGCCCAGCACGAGGACCTGAACTTAAAAGCCTAAGATCGTTACAAATTTTAGAGAGTTTGACAGAAACCCGTTTAAGCGCCCCGCTCACTTGTACATAAGCCCCCGTACTTTGGCTAGCTTCAATCAAATCGTGGGCAATAGTAAAGGGTCTACCTGTAACTTCTTGGATTTTTTTCTCTACGATGCGTTTATAGTCTGGGTGGGAGTTAATGCCTGTGCCAATAGCCGTTCCTCCAAGATTAAGTACCCGTGTCCAATTGCGCGCATCTAAAAGGTGCTGTATATCCTTTTCTACCATAGAAACAAAGGTTTCAAATTCTTGACCCAAAGTCATGGGCACGGCATCTTGAAGTTGTGTGCGCCCCATTTTCAAAATATGGGCAAATTCTTTGCTTTTTTTATCAAAGGCATCTTTGAGGACTTTAAGAGTTTGAACGAGCTTATCAAGCCGTTCATAGATTGCAATTTTAAGGGCTGAGGGGTAGGTGTCGTTTGTAGATTGGGAGCGATTAACATGATCATTTGGGTGGCAGTATTGGTATTCGCCCTTTTTATGCCCTAAAATCTCTAAAGCCAAATTAGTAACCACTTCATTCACATTCATATTTGTACTTGTGCCCGCTCCGCCTTGAATCATATCCACTACAAATTGATCGTGGTGCTCTCCTTGAATGATGCGATCACAGGCCTTACAAATGGCATCAGAAATTTTAATATCTACAAGTCCGAGTTCAGCGTTAGCCAAAGCCGCAGCTTTTTTTACTTGAGCATAAGAACGGATAAAAACAGGGTAGTTAAACAGCCTATCATGGGTGATGTTAAAATTCTCCACCGCGCGCATCGTCTGGATTCCATAGTACAGATCGTCTTCAATTTCCATCTCGCCGATAAAATCATGCTCTTTTCTAGTTGCCATTTTAAGATCTCCTTGTGGATAAGATAGTGTGGCATTCTACTAATTTAAAATTAATATTGGCACAAAGGAACAATTAAACATGTTATCATAATCCAAATTCCAAACTCTAATTTCTAAGGATCGCTATGAATCCAACCGACATACAAGGTCTAATGGTTGCTTTTGATCAAAGTAATATCAGCTATTTTAAACTCAAAATGGAGAATGTAGAACTCGTGTTAAATAAAGTTTCTACTAAAAAAGGGGCGGTTGTTTCTGATCATTTACCCATCCAAACCCCCACCGCTAGCGCCTGTTCTTTAAATAGTGTAGCAGGGGCAGCAAGTGTGAGCAGTAGTGCTAAAGAAAATACCAAAGAAGATTACATTCTCTCACCTATGGTAGGTACTTTTTATCACCGCCCCTCCCCTACGGCTAGTCCTTATGTACAAGTAGGCGATAGCATTAAAAAAGGGCAAATTATTGGTATTGTGGAGGCAATGAAGATCATGAATGAAATTGAAGCAGAATGTGATTGTAAAATCCTCTCTATTGAGGTAGAAGATGCGACAGCCGTAGAATATGGCACCCAGCTTGTTAAAATTGAAAAACTTTAAGATGAAAAATATAGAACGCATCCTCATAGCAAACAGAGGAGAAATCGCGCTAAGAGCTATCCAGACCATCGCACAAATGGGCAAACAATCCATCGCGATTTATTCTAGTGCAGATAAAGACGCCCATTATCTTAATGTTGCCGATGCTAAGGTTTGTATCGGGGGGCCAAAATCAGCACAAAGTTATTTAAATATCCCAGCCATTATTAGCGCTGCTGAACTCTTTGAAGCAGACGCGATTTTTCCGGGCTATGGGTTTTTAAGTGAAAACCAAAATTTTGTAGAAATTTGTTCACACCATGGCTTGGAGTTTATCGGCCCAAGTGCGCAGGTAATGGCCTTAATGGGGGATAAATCTAAAGCTAAAACTTGCATGCAAGAGGTGGGGGTGCCGGTGGTTGAGGGCTCTGAGGGCATTTTAAAAAGTTATGATCAGGCCTTAGAGGTGGCGCAGCGTATTGGCTTTCCTATCATTATCAAGGCAGCCAATGGGGGCGGGGGTAGGGGAATGCGTGTGGTGAGTGATCCAGCCTTACTTAAAAATCTTTATCTAGCCGCTGAAACAGAGGCTTTAAGTGCCTTTGGAGATGGGAGTGTGTATATTGAAAAATTTATCCAAAATCCTAAACACATTGAGGTACAAATTTTAGCCGACAAACATGGCAATGTGATTCATGTTGGTGAGCGGGATTGTTCAACCCAACGGCGGCAACAAAAACTCATTGAGGAAACCCCTGCTTTGGCGCTTAAAGAGGGGGTGAGAGAAAAATTACTCGCCACTGCCATTAAAGCAGCTAAGCATATTGGCTATGTGGGAGCGGGGACTTTTGAGTTTTTATTAGATGCCAATGGGGTAGATTTTTATTTTATGGAGATGAATACCCGTTTGCAGGTGGAACATACGGTAAGTGAAATGGTGAGTGGTTTAGATTTAGTAGAGTGGATGATAAAGATTGCACAGGGCGAAAAACTCCCCTCTCAAGAAAGCATTAAGTGTACTGGGCATGCTATTGAGTGCCGCATTACAGCTGAAGATCCTAAGACCTTTACACCTAGTGCGGGTAAAATCAATGCATGGATTTCTCCCGGAGGCATGGGGGTGCGTTTTGATACCCATGCCTATGCCGGCTATGTCGTACCGCCTTTTTATGATTCTATGATTGGTAAGCTTATCGTGCATGCACCTAGTAGAGATCAAGCCATTATTAAAATGAAGCGCGCGCTTAAAGAATTTCTTGTAGAGGGGATTAAAACCACGCGCGATTTTCACCTTGCTATGTTAGAAAATCCTGATTTTAGACGCAACCAAATCCATACCAAATATTTAGAAAGCCAAAAGGAGTAGCCAATGTATGCCTCTAAAGTAGAAAACCTTGCCCCCTCTAAGACCATTGCCATTAGCACCCTCGCCCAAGAACTCAAGGCACAGGGTAAAGATGTTTTGAGTTTTAGCGCTGGAGAGCCTGACTTTGATACGCCTAGCTCTATCAAAGAGGCCGCGATTAAGGCTATTGAACAGGGTTTTAGTAAATACACTGCTGTAAAGGGCATTCCAGAGTTGCTCAAAGCAATTTCAGATAAATTTAAACAAGAAAATAGCCTAGATTATGCACCCGATGAGGTGATGGTAAGCAATGGAGCTAAACAATGTTTGTTTAATGCGATTCAAGCCCTTTTAAACCCCGGTGATGAGGTGATCATCCCTGCGCCTTACTGGGTGAGTTATCCTGAAATTGTGAATTATAGCGGGGGCAAAAGTGTATTTTTACCCACTAGCTTAGAAAGTAATTTTAAGATCACCCCTGAGCAACTCAAAACCGCCCTCACACCTAAAACTAAAATGCTCATTCTCTCTAGCCCATCTAATCCTACGGGTATGATTTATAGCAAAGAGGAATTGCAGGCTTTGGCTAGCGTCTTAGAAAAAACTAATGTTTGGGTACTAAGCGATGAAATTTATGAAAAACTCGTTTATGAGGGGGCGTTTTATTCTTTTGGGGCTTTGCCTAACATGCTTGATCGCACCATTAGTATCAATGGATTAAGCAAAGCCTTTAGCATGACAGGTTGGCGTGTGGGGTATTTAGGCACAAAAGATAAAACTTTACTTAAACATATGGTAGCCCTGCAAAGCCATAGCACTTCTAACATTAACTCCATTACCCAAAGGGCTGCTCTAGCTGCTCTGCATGGGTGTGCACAGGTAGATATAGAAACCATGCGCCTAGCTTTTAAAGAAAGGCGCGATGTGGCTTTTGAAACTCTACGCCAAATCCCGGGTTTAACTATGATCAAACCACAGGGGGCTTTTTATCTGTGGATTAAAATTCCGGGGGATTCAACGCAATTTTGCCAACAACTGTTAGAGGAACAGGGGGTAGCATTTGTACCGGGTAGTGCCTTTGGCATGGAAGGGTTTGTGCGTATGTCTTATGCTTGCTCTTTAGAACAGATTAAACAGGGATTAGAAAGGCTTAAGGTGTTTATGCAAAAGAGATAACTCTTTGAACTGTTTAATTTACATTGAGCGCATGTTTAGACTGCTAGCTTACTAGGGCATTGTGGTCTAAAGTAAAACTAATATAACCCTTAAGACTTTTAATTGTCTATTTTTGTTTAACAAAACATGCTTTGAATATACTACAATGATTGTGTTTCTGATAAGGTGTGTTTGTGGCATCGGAAATAAAGAACTTTTATTACCAAATTGATACAATAGGTAAAGATGCAACGGAACGAATGAAGCGGTTTGAAAAAACCTTGCAGGATACTTTAAGCCCCTATAAAAATCATAATGTAATTGCACCAATTCTTAGCCAAGAGAATAGCCAAGAGGTTGTGGAGTATTTTTTACAGGCGTTTTTCTTAAATCGCGCAAATATTGCGCTCCAGTGTTTTTTCTCTAATTTGTCCCTAGAGGATAAGCTGGCTCAAGACATTGAGGATAAGGAGAAAAATATCACTCTGGGGGTGCGTATCCCTAATCACCCCACTTTTTCTAAGGTTCTACCTAAGGGAATGTCTTTGTTAGTACGGGGGTTTTTGCCCTATGGTGCGTCCTCTCCTATTTTTTATTCTAATGAAGTGAGTCTGACATCTAGTGATGCTAATGCGTATGAACAAGAATTAGAGGTGGCATGTATTAAAATTGAGAGTGGGAGGGGTCAGCGTGCTGTTAATAATCTTGTTAATTCAGCATGGATACAACAACTACCAAAATTTGGGATAGAAACATCTGAGAGATTAGCGGAATGGATGGACTATTTAAAGTTTGAGGAAGAATACATTGAGTTTCACACAAGGCAGAAATTTTTAGTATTTAACGAGGATTTTTACGAGAAACAGAGAAACAGAGAAACAGAGAAACAGAGAAACAGAGAAACAGAGAAACAGAGAAACAGAGCCAAAAATGCGTACTGGTAATTAAAGCTGATTCATACAGAAAGCAATTAGAGTATATCCGATCGTATCTTAGTTTTAGAGGGGCAGACTGTGAGATTGTGCCACGGGACGCGTCTTTACACCCTGTAGATTTTAAGCCTAACCCCGATTTTAAAAATAACAAAGATAAAAATAACAAAGATAAAAATAACAAAGATAAAAAGCCAGAAAGCTATAGATTTTTAGGTTATCACGAGGTTAGAAACCAAAACCTAGTTAAAAAATATGCTAAGTGGTTGCGGGGCTATCTATCTTTTCTATCGCAGAAAAAACACAAGAAGCAGCAAGTTGAAGATGCTGTTCTATCACAGCAAGCACGGCAAGTTGAAGTTGCTGATTATAAATTTCTTGAAATCCAAATAAAGCTAGAAGAAGAACAAAAATCAGAAGTACCTGGGGTTGGGTTTTGGGGAATGTCGGTGTTAGGCGAATTAGCCCAAATAAAGCGACAAAAGAGGGCATATCAAGACATTGTAAGCAATAAAAATTGTGCTAACCCCTATTTAGCAGATTTCTTATTTGATATTAGCCGCGCACGCCAGCCTCGAACTTTAAAGTCTATAGACACTTGGTTTAATACAGATTTGAATGAAAAGCAAAGATTAGCGGTACAAAAGATGCTAGGTGCTAGAGATATTGCACTAGTTCAGGGGCCCCCGGGCACAGGGAAAACCACAGTGATTGCAGAAGCTATTTTGCAATTTGTACAAAGAGGCCAGAGTGTGCTTTTATCTAGCCAATCCCATGAGGCAATTGATAATGCGCTAGAGCGCCTTCCTAATCATCTAAGCCTTAAGGTGATTCGTTTAAATAAAGACAAGAAACGAATCAAGGATAGCCCCTATGCTGAAGAAGATTCCCTTAGGCGCTATTATAGTGCTTCAAAAGACTATGCCCAAGAAATTCTAAACTCCCCTCAAGAAATGCAAAAGCAGGTAGATATTTTAGAGGAGTGGCTAAAAGGCGTGGGTTATATCCAAGAGCATTTAGAATCTACAGCTACTAAGCTTAACACCCTTAATACAGAAATATCAGAGAAAAAAGCCATAAGAGATCAAGAGTTACAGGCCTATGAAGTGGCCCTAGAGGCCTACAGAAAAGAGCTAGAATTAATAAAAGCATGGCAGTCTTTGCAAGAGTTTTTGTATGTGAGACGCTTAGATGTTATGGATATGGAAAGATTGCCTTCTAGTGTAGAAAATCTTGTAAAGCATTTATTGGTTTTACATGAAAGGTGTGCTTTGAAGCGGCCTTTTGATTCTTTTGACTTTGATCGCTCTAGTCATGAAAATAAAATCTATGTATTAAAATTTCTATATCAGAACCACCAACAACTTCTAAAATTCCAAGATCAGATTCAACAAGATATGTTGTTTTTGTCGCAGTTGCAAGCAGAAAATTTACAAGATACACAGGCTAAAGTCCAGATAGATCAGATCGAACAAGAACTTAAACAAATAGAGCAGGCAATGGAGGCCGGGGAAGATTTAAATCAAAGGTGGAGGGAATTGCGCAATCAAAGAGCAGAACTTAAAAATAAACACACTGCTTTAAACCACGAATGTTACGCAATATTTAAAGACCATGAAAATGTGTGTGCGCCTATTGAAAGTATCTTACAAGCTAGAAACTTGGCAAATTTGCTACAACAAAGGCTAAAACATCTTTCAGAGAGTAATTCTAAGATTCAAGACTGTATAAAAGCTGTGGTGCGGGAAATACAGACTAGGCACATTCCAGCAGAACCGCTATACAATGACTCACTCCAACAAGAAATCCAAGTTTTACAAGAGCAACAACAAGTCCAGCAAAAATTTAGAGAACAAAAGGAAAAACAAGCCACAGAATGCTTACAAAAACTCCAAGAACTCTTAAATCTTGAAAACTCTGAGCTTAATTTAGATGAGGCACAAAACAAGCTATAAAAGTCCAGCAAGAGATTAAAGATAAACTAAGAGAACATAGAGAAAAGTTTGGAAAACACCAAAGAATTTTTGAAAAATGGGTGCAGGTAGTAGGTGAAAGTTCTGTTGCAAGTGATTATAAGGAAATAGAAGACACTTTTAAACCTCGTTGTAATGTCGTGGCTATCACATCTAATAGTGGCAGCAAACAACTTGATAAACATTGGGGCTATTTTGATGTGGTGATCATTGATGAGGTGTCTAAATCCACCCCTTTAGAATTATTAATGCCTTTAATGCGGGCTAGAAAAGCAATTTTGATTGGAGATTACCGCCAGCTCCCGCCTACCTTTGGAGAGGATATACACTTATGAAGAGGAATTGATTAAAGAATTACAAGAAATGGGCGAGGAGAGCATGCTCAATCAAGATCAATCTTTTAGATTTAGAAAAATGGTGAGCGCTACTTTATTAAAAGAATTATTTGAACAAGCGCCTGAGATGATCAAGGAACAGTTAACAGAGCAGTACCGCATGCATCCAAGAATTATGAGAATGGTGAATCGTTTTTATAAAGAGCCTTTAATTTGTGCTAATCCTGATAAAGATAGATCCCATGGTTTGCAATTAGGGAAGTTTCTAACACCAGAAACTCATTGTCTGTGGATAGACACCACTACAGAAATCCAAACAAAGGATAATTACAACCAACAAGAAGCTAGTTTGATTGCCAAAACCCTTAAAACTATGGATTTACAACTAGGACAAAGAGAAGAAAAAGTACAAGTTGGGGTGGTGAGTTTTTACCAAGCACAGGTTAGGCGCATTAAAGAAGAAATCAGAAAGGAAATGGGGAGCTTTGAAAATTTTAAGGCTTTAAATGTAGATGTGAATACAGTGATTCGCTATCAAGGGAAGGAAAAACCCATGATCTTAGTGAGTATGGTGGCTACTAGGACTAAAAAGAGTCAACATGCCAACACTGCTAGATATGAATTTGTCAATGTGGCGTGGTCTAGGGCGCAAAATCTACTCATGGTATTTGGCAGCATGGAAGTTTTTAAAGAACAAGAAGTGTATCTCTCTAGTAGAGAAAAAGTTAAAGTCTATAGAGAAACCATACAAGATTTAGAATTTGGATTCCCAGAATCTAGCACATGCTCTATGGAGGAATACCAAAAATCTCTAGAGATTGCCTTAAAGGATTCTAAATGAGTAGCACTATTCTTAAAGAAAAAATTGCCTATCCCATTGGTGTTTATAATTTGAATTTAAGCTATACAACAGAACGGCCAGTTACCGCCTTTGAAAATCTGATCTTAGAGTTGGTGTCTGAGCAAATTCCATGCACGCCAGAGGAGTTAGCAGAGGTTCTTAAGGTAGAAATAAAACTCTTTAAAAAAGCGCTTGAGCATTTAAAAAGTCTTGGGTTTATAGAAGAACATTCGGGTGCTATGCGTTTAAGTAAGGCAGGACAGAAGTTTTTTAAGGAAAAGAAAGCACTAAGTAGGGGAAAGGATGAGAAGTTAGAATTCTTTATAGACTACGCTAGTGAAAATAAGATGTGTTCACGAAAAGAGGATGCATGGAAGGAGATTGAAGAAGAAAAGATTAAGGCAGGACAGAAGTTTTTTAAGGAAAAGAAAGCACTAAGTAGGGGAAAGGATGAGAAGTTAGAATTCTTTATAGACTACGCTAGTGAAAATAAGATGTGTTCACGAAAAGAGGATGCATGGAAGGAGATTGAAGAAGAAAAGATTAAGGCAGGACAGAAGTTTTTTAAGGAAAAGAAAGCACTAAGTAGGGGAAAGGATGAGAAGTTAGAATTCTTTATAGACTACGCTAGTGAAAATAAGATGTGTTCACGAAAAGAGGATGCATGGAAGGAGATTGAAGAAGAAAAGATTGAAGATCGTGTTGTAAAACTAAAGGAAGTTGGGTACCACTCTGTGGTGCTTGAGGATGTGTGTAGATTTGATTTAGATTTTGAGCATTTATTAGAGTTTTTAAATAGAAACTCCAATAGCCTTGAGTGGTATGATCCTAATAACACAGAGATTACAGATTATAAACACTATGAGGCAACATCTCAGCGATTTTGCCCTTTAACACTAGAATTAGAGATAGATGATAATAATAATCTTTCTATCCACACAGATTCTAAAGATTTTGATAAGTGGGTAGAACGGTTAGATAAGGAGGTGGTGTATCAAGAACTTGTGCGTCCTTTCTTACCTCCTAGAGATGAAAATGCTAAGAATCTGGATTTAAAATGGTCAGAGGTAAGAACAGGCCAAATAGCCCTCCAAGTCCCATCATATGCCAAATTAGCTCTTATCTGGGGAGAATCTCTACACCATGCTAATTCAGCTCTTCCCTGGGAAGAATCTCCATATCCAGTACCAAAAAATATCCCCACAATCCATTATGATGCCTCTATACAAACTCCTTCTTTACAAGGCCAACATCTAAAACTCCCAGCCACTAACTCTAAAGATTCTGAGGGTAGTCTTTGTGTGTATGCAATCAAAGATAGAGAAAAAACCGAGCAGATTTTATATGCAAACATGCCCTATTACTACAACAATAGCCGCTATTACACCCCTCGTTATATCATCATGGCTAGAGCATGGGATTGGCAGAACTTTTGGCAGGGTCTGTTATGTGTTTATAATCTTGATGTCTATGTATTTGCGGCACATTTTATTGAAAAAGAGGAATGGGTAGAGGCGCTTTTTAGCACTAGGCCTGAAATTAATTTGCAAGAGTGTGTGGAGTTATGCGAAAAAATCAAGCAAACTTGGAAACAAGATATGGGGACAAAGGCATGGCTAGAATATTTGCCCTTACTTGATAACTCTGAAGACTTAAAGATTACTAGAAAATTAGTTGGTGGGGATATTCCTTTAGCAAAACTTTCTAAGCATTTTGTAGAAAAACTCATTAAACGATCGATGCAAGAAGACCCTAGCCAAGTATTTGCAAATATACAGGTTCCGGGTATTAAAAACTACTGCGCACTCCAACGCCTTTTAAAAGAGAGTAAAGTCTCTTTAGAGACACTCCAAAAGATAGAGCGAGGTATTAAGGAGTTTAAAGAACTTTTACAAAGCTGTTTCCATCCAAATTTCCAAGACTTACTCCAGCAATTACAAGATTATAAAAACAAGATTGATCAAAATTTTAAAGAGCCTACCCAGGAAAAATACGCTCTGTTGGATCTCGATCTTTTAAAACAGGTGCGAGTCAAAGAAATTAAAGATAGGATACAGGGGAGGGTATTACTAAAAGCTAGCATGCAAGAATTAGAATTGCCACAAGGTGTACTCTCTTTACAAGAAGTCTCTCCTAGATCATTCCTATTACAACACATGTTTGGTAATAAAGACTATAGCAAGCTAGATCAAATACTAGCCTGCGCGTATCATTATTGCCTAAATGATGTTGTGATTTATAGCAATAATAAAAGTTTAACCTCTGATGCACACCGTTTTGGTTTAAAAGTGGAGGCGATTGAAAACTCCACACACAAGAGTAACAAACATAAAAACAAAAAGAAAGGAAAAGAATGAGCCACGAAACTGAAGCTGAATACCGATTACGGATAGAAATAGAAAGGGAAATAAGAGAGCAACTAAGAGAGCAACAAAGAAGAGAAAATGAAAGGAGGGCAAGGGAGGCTATTTCTACTAACTTAAGGAGTTTTCAAAACACCCTTAATCTTCTTAAAAATCAAGACTTAGAAAAATATGCCACAGCAGAATTTGAATATATCCAAAAACAAATGAGCCAGATTGAGGCTGAGTCTGGATACGATCTTTTTGGGGCTGAACAGTTAAGCAAGCAATTAGCCTATCAGGTCAATGAATTACCTCAACTATGTAGAAGGCGCCAAGTTGAAGAGTTTGAAAGGAAACGCCGTGAGAAAGAGGCAAAAGAGGTTATTTCTACTCATTTAAAGAATTTTAAAGACACACTTGATTCTCTTAAAAGTCAGGGTTTAGAAAAATATGCCACAGCAGAATTTGAATATATCCAAAAACAAATGAGCCAGATTGAGGATATGTCTAAAAATGATCCTCTTTTAGCTGAACGATTAAGCGTACAATTAACTAATCAGGTTAATAAACTACCTCAACTATGCAAAAAGCGCCAAGTTGAAAAAAAACGCCAAGAGGAAATAGAAAAAGAGGGGCAAAGGCTGGCACATTTGCAGGCTTTGGGTGTGGCATGGCAGGAGGCGTTACAATCTTGGCAAAATAAATCTGCTCGCAATCTAGCCTTAGAGGAACTCTCTGACTTGCATGCAAATATTTTTGAAAATCTACAAGATTACACGCTACAAGATCTTAAATCCCAAGTTTTAGCCCTAGAGGCTAAGTTTGTTGCTAGCATACAAGAGCAACAGGCTAAAGAACAGCAAGAATTAGAACAAACATACAAACAAGATTTATTAAAACGCTACCCACAACTACCCGAGCATGCAAAACTTCTGAATCTAGCAGATCTGCAAAAAGAGGTACAAGCTATAGAACAAGCTCAAGCTAAGCGTGCAGAGGATGAGGCTGTGCGTAAAGAAATGGTAAAAGCAGTTTATGCCTCTTTAAAACAGGCGGGGTTTGTGGTGCAAGAACCTAGTTTAGATAAAGAAAAAGACATTGTAATCGTACGCGCAAACCGCCCTAATGGTAACCAAGCTAATTTTAAGATTTCTTTAGATGGCGTGCTCAATTATCGTTTTGATCACTATGAAGGCAAAACATGCAAAGCAGATATGGATAAGGTATTGCCTCAGCTTAGTCAAGTATATGGTGTGGATTTGTCTGAGGAAAGGGTTATTTGGGAAAATCCTGATGATTTAGACAAAGAAGCACGCCCCTTAAACCCAACTCAAAACCAAACTAGGGGTTAGGGATGCTAAATAATTGGCTAGAGGAATTTGGTACAAAGGTGTTAGCATATTCTGGCTTGATCATGAGTGGGAACACTCTAGACTTACAATTTTCAAGGCATGGTAAGTTAATACCTTTTAATAAGGTCTTAGAAGATGCTCTTTTGCATTTACACGAATGGAGTACCGCCTCACAGGGTTTTGTACATGTGGTGTTTTATAGCTTAGCTTTAGGCATACAAGGCATTGATTTAAAGACATGGGACAGATTAAAGGCACGCGCAGTCCTAACGAGGAAGCATATGATATAGGGGATCAACAAGAAAAACAAACTAACCCCACTGCAATAAAAGTACCTGAAGAAGAATTTTTTGAAGTGGTGGCTAAAACTTTAACTTCTGAAAAACAGAATCAGAAAATAGCCTTTGTGATAGATTGGTCAAATTATCTTTTTGGTCCTGCTAATGCATTAACTGCTCAGGAGAGAAGACTCTTACAAACCATTGGTACTTCTCTTAGAGACGCACAAAAAGCGCGGTCTCAACATCTTTTAGTATTTATTGTACCCACGCAAAATGTGCTCCCCCCTTCGCTATATCTAAACAACGCTACTATTACACAAGTCCCCGTGCCCTATCCTAGTGCTAAAGAAAGAGAAGAAGCCATTTTAGCTAACAAAACCGTGTTTAAAGTCCAGCAAGATTTAGAGCCAAATAGCGCTGATTTGGTTGAGTTTGGCGTACAAAGCGATGGGTTGAGTTTAAAAGATATTCAAAATTTAGCCTATCTAAGTAGCCAGCAAAAGGATATATTGAGTGTGCGGGCTTTAATTTCTCTGTATAAATTTGGGAAAAAAGACTCCCCTTGGGAAAAGCTAGATCACAAACGCTTACAAGAGGTTAAAACCACTTTGCAAAAACGCCTTAAAGGACAAGATCATGCCATTGATGCAGTGGAAAAGATTTTAAAACGGGCTTATACAGGTTTATCTGGGTTGCAACATTCTAGCAAGGCAAAAAGCCCTAAGGGAGTTTTATTTTTAGTAGGGCCTACTGGGGTGGGGAAGACAGAATTAGCGCGCTCTTTAGCAGAATTTTTGTTTGGAGAAGAAGAGGCATGTATTCGCTTTGACATGTCAGAATTTAACCACGAACATGCCGATCAACGCTTGTTGGGTGCACCTCCGGGGTATGTGGGTTTTGAAGAGGGAGGGCAATTGACAAATGCTGTGCAAAAAAAGCCCTTTTGTTTGCTCTTATTTGATGAGATTGAAAAGGCACACCCTAGAATCTTGGATAAATTTTTACAAATCTTAGAAGATGGGAGACTAACAGATGGAAAGGGGCAAACTGTGCAATTTGTAGATACTTTTATAGTTTTTACCTCCAATATTGGAGCGACTGAAATAGCGGCCAAAATGGATATGGATATAAATAGCGATATGAATCGCAATATTCAAGAGGAATTTAGAAGAATGGTACAAAAGCATTTTGTTGAGGTGCTTAAACGCCCTGAATTATTAGGACGCATTGGGGAGGCTAATATCATTCCCTTTAATTTTATCCAAGACACTAGTATCATCAAAGATATTATCCGCATTAAGCTCAATCCCTTAATAGAATACTTGAAAGAAAAATGGGGGATTAAGGAATTTAAATTTATAGATCAAGATAAAGCCTTAGATACTTTGTGTGGCTTTGTAAATATTAGGCATGGAGGGAGGGGAGTTTTAAATATTTTGACTAAACATCTTATGGATCCTTTAGCAGAGTTTTTATTTATCCATGCCACAGATAAAAAGGCTTTAATGGGGCGCGTTATCCAAGTGGTACAAGCCGGTAAAGCTTTTGATTTTGACTTGCTCTAGCTATGGAATGGATCAACTTAGCCAATATGATAGATGCCACCCAAGCAGAAGGTCCGGGTTTACGCATAGCTCTTTGGGTGCAGGGGTGTTTAAAGCGCTGCAAGGGGTGTTGTAATGCACATTTACTTCCTATTAAACCGGCTCGGTTAGTGTCTGTAAAGAAACTTCAAGAACAAATCCAACGCATCTATGCCTTACATAAAGACCTTGAGGGCATCACTTTCTTAGGAGGCGAACCTTTTTTACAAGCAAGTGCTTTAGCCCATATTGCAAGCTTTTGCCAACATTTGGGGTTATCTGTTATGGTGTTTTCAGGATACTTACTAGAGGAGCTACAAGATCAAAAATTTAAAGGCAGTAGTGCTCTTTTAAAATCTACAGATGTTCTAGTAGATAGAGAATTTGAGAGTAGTAAAATTGAAACGCGCAGAAACTGGGTGGGTTCTACTAACCAGCGCTTCCATTATCTTAGCAATCGTTACAACTCCTCTATAGAAACCATGCCATGTACTAGCAATGAATGGCGTATTAGCTTGGATGGTAAAATTTTGGGAAATGGGCTACCTTTTATTTGGGATTGATTAAAAGGATAGCGGTTGAGTGGAAAAATAATAAAACAACTCGCGCTATTTGAGCTCACAAGCTTTAGCCAAATAAATGAGGCATTTTTTGTAAAAAATAACCAAAGCCAATCATTCTAAAAGTTGCTCGTACGCTAAAAGTAGAGATTTTAAACATGTCCACCGGTGCTCATTATGCACTTTTCCGGAATGTTAAACTTTTGAGACTCTTTTTTGCCCAGCCCACAGCTCTTAAGATCAAATTGGTTTTCTTTGTTTTCCTTCAACTTCCTCTTAAACTTATCTCTCTACCCTCACACTCTCTACCTGTGCCTCTCCCATAAATGTTTTAGTTTCTTCCACCCCCCACGGGCACTCTAAAATCTGTTTTTGATATACTCCCCGCGCGTTAAGCTAGGGGATTGATTAGAATCATCAAGGCTTGAGCGCGCGGTTATAGCACAAAACCTTTAGCATAGCGCTCTTAATCGCTTTAGCTAAGCTTGCGGGCTTTAGCGCGCAATTGGTAAAATTTTTCCAATCATGGAGTTTATTCATTTCTTTTTAATCTGTTTATTCTTTAATTCCAAGCAAGGTTTCAATCATGCGATCAATGGCAGTAATAACTTTAGCATTAGCCGCATAGCCACTCTGAAATTTAATAAGATTAACCATTTCCTCATCGCTACTCACCCCAGAAATGGCCTCTTGCTCTTTTTTAACCACATGCAACACGGCTTCTTTGCTATCTAGTGTATTTTTAGCATGTTCGGCTTCTGTGTGGATTTTGCCCACTACAAATTGGTAGTACTCCTCTATAGTCATGGGTTTATCATTAAACTTATTTTGGTAAAAATCCACCTTGTCATACTGGAGTTGTTGCATCATATTGGCCACATCAAAGTTACCCTGAATGGGGGCTAGCCAAGGTCTTAAAGTGGTGGGTTCGCGTCTATAAGCCTCGTTGATCTTTATATCTCTAGCGTTATTGCCCTCAAAAAAGGGGTTAAGACCTAAAGCCCCGGTGATATTGCTCCCATGATCTTTAATAGAGACAAAAAGCCCTTCAGAAGCGTTTTTAGGCTGGATAGTAAATTGCTTAGCCTTGTTATCATAATGGGCGACAAAATAGTCATCAAAATCATTTGTA
The DNA here is from genome assembly GCF_902196135.1 of Helicobacter suis. GTDB lineage: Bacteria > Campylobacterota > Campylobacteria > Campylobacterales > Helicobacteraceae > Helicobacter > Helicobacter suis_A. Next base: position 21,280 of record NZ_CABIKE010000011.1, read on the forward strand.
GTGTTGTTGTCGTTGTTGTCATCAGTATTTGCATTGATCTGCTCAATCACATCGTTCATGGTAGTAATAGGGGTGATCTGGATAGTTTTTTTAGCAATGATTTGCCCATCTGTGTTATAGGCGATGAGATCAAAACTGCCCACTTTAATATTATGGTTGGTATCCTTCAAGGCCTCATCGCCTTCAAAATCCATAATTTTCCCCTCAATATTGTGCGCAGCACTCTGAGCATAAATAGCATTTGTTGATTCAATTAAGCCCTTTGCAAAAGTATCTAGCGCATCTACATAAACCTGTAATTTGCCCTTAGTTGTGCCATGTGAGCCATCGTTATAAATCCCCATTAAAGCCCCCACCTTGCCCTCTTGGATGCGATCGGTAATATTAACCACCTTAAAATCATCGCCTCTAAAATACACCTGAGCTAATTGGTTTTGATTTTTATTTTCCTCCACCACTAAAGGATGAAAAATAGCCCCATCTACGATATTAAACCCATTAGCCACATTAAGCACATACCCATCGTCAAAATCTGCTACTTTAATATCATTCATAGAATTGGTTTGGATATGTTTTTTAAAAACACTCCCCCCGATGAGCTCTTTTAACTGGAATTCTAATTGATCGCGTTTATCTCTAAGCTCATTGGCCTGTTTGAGCATTTTTGGATCTTCTATTTCCTTTAAATGGCGGTTGATATTAGCAATTTCAGACCCTAAGCGGTTGACTTCTTTAATCGTGCTAGTAAGCTCCGCACTTGCCTTTTTTTGCAAAGCCACCACCCGCGCGCGGGTATCATGGATATTCTGGGTGAGGGTTTTGGTTTTTTGCACTAAAGCTTGTTTTTGGGCGGGTTCTTTAGCATTTTTGGCTAAATCTTTCCACGCGTTAAAATACTCTTTCAAATCCTTATCAATCCCCACCTCGTCCATATCCGGAAAATAAGAAGAAACCTCACGCAAATTATCAAACTGGGTGCTATAAAAGGCGTGTTCTTGGTTAGCGCGGGTGTATCTAGCAAAAACAAAATCATCATGTACACGCTGGATACTTTGGACATTAACGCCCATGTTCATGTTGCGGTTGGTATACATGAGCGTACTTTGAGGTGTGGCGATCACTCTTTGGCGGCTATAGAAGGGATCGTTAGCGTTAGAAATGTTATTGCCCGTTGCATCTACCATCACTTGGTGGGCTTGTAAACCAGTATAAGAGGTGTTAAGCGAGGAAAGGATACCGCCCATAAAAAACTCCCTTAAGCCTGTACTTGTAAAAAACTACTCGCGATGGTTTGCTGGTTGTAATAGCCCACACTTTCATGCGGTACGATTTGTTGCATTAAAGTAGAGTAAAACTCTGAAACGGCAAAGACAATCCGCGCATAATCTGCATTGATTTCTTTAAGTTCATTAAGGCATTGTCGCATTTGTTTTAAAAGTGCGCTCCCTTTTTCATCTAGCAACTCAGCTAAGGGTTTGCCCGGATGTTTTTGCATGAGTTTTAACATCTCTTGATCAAAGAGATTTTTGCAATTTTCAAAGGAGACGATGCGTTCTTTTTTAGTGGCATTGCGCGCAAAAATGGCCTCGTGGTTAGCCTTATGAATATCCTCTAAGTCTTGGGCGGTGAGTTTGATAAGAGTTTGGAGATCCTCTAAAGATTGCTGGAGATAATGATAAAGCATGTAAGACCCTTTGGCTAGATTTATCCAAAGCGCCTTAAACTCTTAAGCGCTTGGTATTTTCTTAGCCAAGCAAATTTTGTGCCACTTTATGGGCTGTTTTTTCCGTATCTACTTTGTAATTCCCCTCTTCAATCGCCTTTTTGATCTGTTCTGCCTTGTTGTTTTCATGCGCCTCTGATTTAGAAGTCTGTGCAGAAGAGGAGTCATGCACAACATTGCTTTTTAAGTGAGTGGGAGTGAAAGAGGGACTATTTCCTACAGACTTGACCATGAGAACCCTTTCTGCAAAATTTCAATTCCAGATCGGTTAAACTTGAAAAATATTAAACTATTGCATGTACATCATGCGTTTTATTAATTCTTTGCGCAACTCTTTAGTGGTTGTAGATGATTTTTTAAACCCTTCTGAAGCAGAAAAAGCGCAGTCAGAACCTCTAAACGCAAAAACCACCATCACCACTAAAACACAACAAAACAGCGAAAAAACAAGGGTAGGTGTTAACCACACAGACAACACAGACCTCTCTGCAGATTTTTCCATTGTAACCTCCATAAGCTTTAAAAAAGTTATTGTATACTACAACCCGCTAGCTTGATTTAAAATAAAATTCAAAATAAGGAAGTGTTGTGGTGATTAGGGCGGTTTTAGCGTGGTTGTTTTGCACGGGTTTTATGATAGCAGCGGTAGGGGAGCGTTTGGTGTGGGAAGAGGGCATGACATTGCTTGGTTTTTTAAATAAAAACCATATAGATGCCAAAATCTACTACAACCTATCTTATCAAGATAAAGAATTGGGAACAGAAATTAGAGCCGGTATCCCCTATTACACACTTAGAGATGATCAAGGCAAGCTTTTACAAGTTTTAGTGCCTGTGGGTGAATCTGTACAGTTGCGTTTATTTAACGATCATGGCCAATACCGCTTAGATTTTATCCCCATTGTTGTCAATAGCGCACAAAAAGTTCTCTCTATGCGCCTACAACACTCCCCCTATCAGGACATTTTGAAAGCTACCGGCGATACTAAATTAGCTCAAGAATTCATTGGGATTTATAAAAAAACGATCAATCTTAAACGCGCCGTGATCAAAGGCGATCAACTCGCTATTGTCTACACCCGTAAATACCGCCTCAACCAACCCTTTGGCTATCCTAGTATCAAAGCAGCCATGCTAGAAACGCATAAGCGTAGCCACTATGTTTTTTCTTACAATGGCAAGTATTACGATACAGAAGGGAAGGAAGTGGTTGAGTTTTTATTAGAAACCCCCGTGCACTACTCCCGTATTTCTTCACGATTTTCACTAGGGCGCATGCACCCCATTCTTAAACAAATCCGCCCCCACTATGGCGTGGACTATGCGGCTAAAAGAGGGAGTTTAATTAGAGCGGCTACGGATGGCTATGTGGTTTCTAAGGGTTATAAGGGTGGGTATGGTAATACGGTTGAGATCAAGCATGGCAGTGATTTACGCTTAGTTTATGCCCATATGAGTGCTTTTGCAAAAGGGTTACACTTACATGCTTATGTAAGAAGAGGGCAGGTGATTGGCAAAGTAGGTAGCACAGGTCTTAGCACAGGGCCGCATTTACACTTTGGTGTGTATAAAAACGATCGCCCCATCGATCCACTTGGGCGTATCCGCACGGCTAAAAGCCAGCTTAGCGGCCATAAAAAGCAACTCTTTAGCCAAGCAATCAAACCCTATCAAGCTCTCTTAGAAGATGCAATTTCCTTTGAATATGCCCAAGAAACGAATAAAGTTGATTATTAAATGATTGCCTACGATCAAATCCAAGTTGTTGATTGCCCCCACTCCCCTTATTTTAAACCCAAGCGGATTTTATACGAGGAAAATGGAGTGGCCAAAAGTTGGGATATGGTGCGCGTCCATGATAGTGTTTCCATTCTACTCTACCACACAGACAAACAAAGTCTACTTTTAGTCAAACAATTTAGGCCGGCTGTTTTTGTTAACGCTTGTTTATACGCAGGGCAAAGTGTAGATGGTTATACTTACGAATTATGTGCAGGATTAGTAGACAAGGCTAATAAAAGTTTAGAGCAAATTGCCTGCGAGGAAGTGTTTGAGGAGTGCGGGTATGCTATTGAACCTGAGATACTACAAAAAATCGGAGTCTTTTATGCGGCTACTGGTATTAGCGGGAGTAAACAGACAATGTTTTTTGCTAGCATTGGAGAGAAACATTATAAACACCGGGGCGGGGGAATTGACACTGAGGAGATTGAATTAGTGTATTTGCCGCTAGAGGAGTACAAGGCATTTATGGCAAATGAACAGATTTGTAAAAGCGTTGGGCTAGGATATGCGCTCTTGTGGTTTGGGCAATATTTTAAGGATGGGCATGCTTAGGGGGTTTTTTGTGGGGGTTTTGATTTTTTATGCGGTGTTGCACGCGCAAACTTGGAGTGAACCCTTAAAAATTAATATTGATTCAGTAGACAAAATAAGAAAAATCGTGCGTTTTCAGGCTTATGATTTAAAAGTGGGGGAGAGTGGGTATATTTTAGCCAAACTGACAGATTATAGTGTTATCGTGGCTAATGTGGAGGTATTTTCTATCCAAGATGGGGTGGCTCTTGGTAAATATGGCCCTTTTAATGTCATGAAACAGCCCCACTTGCCAACCCCAAGAATGACGCCTAAACAGGGGAATTTGGCTATCTTTCGTGAATTTAATAACCAAGCCTTTTTGATCGCTCCAGATCTACACACATATGAAAAAGTTAAAGATAGCTATCCAGACACCAATTTTATTAGCTCAGATTTGCTCATGACTTTTTTGAATGGGTTTGATCCTACGGTTAGGGTTGTGCGGAAGGCCTGTGATATTTATAGCGTGGGCTTGTTATTTGTTGTTAGCACTAATCGGCTAAGTATTCTTGATTGCCAGAGTTTTGCTATTTTAGAATCTAGCCCGCTAGATACCTCAAGGGTAGGCCGTACTTATACCCCTTTCTTTTCACGCGTAGAAGGCATTGATCGAGGCACTCTTGGTAAACTTTTTGCAGGGGGGAGAGCCACCCATTATTTTGCCTATTACGATGCTTTATTGCGCAAACAATCAGAGAAAAAACTAGTTAAAGATGTCAAAACAGAGGATAAACGCGAACTTAAAAAGGATATAAAAGATGCCAAAACTAGCCAAGAGAAAAAGACCTTAGAGAAAGAGTATAAAGAAGAAATTAAAGAGGAAAAACAATCCATCATGCCGGATCTTTCTAAGAAGCAAGAACAGGAGGAAAGGTCTTTAGATGCTACCAGTAGTAAAGAGAGAGCCAAAGAAGCTAAAGAGGCTAAGAAAGCCTATAAAAAAGAATTAGCTAAAGAGCGCATGGAAGCCAAAGCCAAAAGAAAAGCAGAGAGGGAAGCGAGGAAAAAAGATAAAAAGAAATCTAAGCAAATCCGCAAGGAAGAGCAAGAATAGGAGGTTTACTTGTTAGAAGAAAGCCATGCCAAATATTTAAGTAATCTTGTTGGAGTGGATAATTTTTTCACCGATAAAGCCCACTTAAGCGCTTATGCCTACGATGCTACTAGAGAACATTATTTACCCGATGGGGTGATCTTTCCAAGAGATGAGCAAGATATTAGCCAGATTCTAGCCTACTGCAACCAGCACCGCATTATTATCGTGCCAAGAGGGGCGGGGAGCGGATTTACTGGGGGGTCTTTAAGCGTACGCGGGGGGTTAGTGCTAAGTGTAGAAAAGCACATGGATCAAATTTTAGAAATTGATCAAAAGAATTTGATAGCTCGCGTCCAGCCCGGAGTGATCAATAAAAATTTTCAAAACGAGGTAGAAAAATACGGGCTTTTTTATCCACCCGATCCAGCCAGTCAAGATCAAAGCACCTTAGGGGGTAATGTGAGCGAGAATGCGGGGGGAATGCGTGCAGCTAAATATGGCATTACAAAGGATTATGTGATGGCTTTGCGGGCGGTTTTACCAAATGGGCAAATTATTCGCGCAGGCAAGAAAACAATTAAAGATGTAGCAGGTTTTAATGTAGCCGGGATTTTAATAGCCAGCGAGGGGTGTTTAGCAATCATTAGTGAGATCACGCTCAAACTTCTAGCCAAGCCCAAACTCAAACAATCGGCGATGGGGGTTTTTTCTAGCATAAAAGAAGCGATGGAAGCGGTGTATAAAACAATGGCTAGCGGGGTGGTACCTGTAGCTATGGAATTTTTAGATAATTTAAGCATTAGAGCTGTGGAGGAGCGTTTTAAAAAGGGCTTACCCATAGAAGCAGGCGCGATTCTTATCACCCAAGTAGATGGCAGTGTGAGCGAGCAAATTGCTTGGCAACTCCAAGAGATAGAAAAGCATTTTAAAGCCAATGGTTGTACGGATTTTAAAACCGCACAAAATGCCACAGAAGAAGAAGATCTGTGGTTTGCGCGCCGCAACGCTTCACAAAGCATCACCGTTTATGGGCGCAAGAAACTTAACGAAGATGTTACCGTGCCCCGTGCGAGTTTGCCCGCTTTACTTGAGGAGGTGGGGCGTATCAGTCAGGCTTATAACCTGCCCATTCCTTGTTTTGGGCATACTGGTGATGGCAATGTGCATGTTAATATCATGCTAGAAAACCCAGAGGAGCAACTAGAAAAGGGGCAAAAGGCAATGGAGGAGATTTTTAAGTGTGCGGTGGCTTTAGAGGGGACTTTAAGCGGCGAGCATGGCATTGGTCTTTCTAAGGCTAAATTTATGCCCCTAGCCTTTAGCCCTGAGGAAATGGGGCTTTTTAGAAGTATCAAACAGGCTTTTGATCCAAATAACATTTTAAACCCCTTTAAGATGGGGTTATGAGTGTCTATTTTTTTAAGACCCCGTTAAATTTTCCGGTGCCTTACTTACGGCTTTGTACCAATACAGAGGGGCTTTATAGCCTAGAATTTACAAAGTTATGTTTAAAAAGTGATCAACCAGATAGGCAGATGTGTGCTGTGATAGAGGCTTTAGAGGGTTATTTTGAAGGCTCTCTTAGGCGTTTTAATATCCCGCTGGTGCTTCAAGGTACTTCTTTTCAAAAGCGAGTGTGGCAGGCTTTAAAACAGATTCCCTATGGACAAACAATGAGTTATCAAGAAATAGCTAAAATTCTAGACAAACCAAAAGCCTGCCGTGCTGTGGGTCAGGCTAATTACAAAAACCCCTGCCCTTTATTTATTCCCTGCCACCGCGTCGTATACAAAAATGGAGATTTAGGAGGTTATGGGGGTGGGGTGGATATTAAGGCGTGGTTACTTGCACATGAAAAAAAGAATTGCGGATTATAAATTCATGTTAGGCAAAATAGTAGAGGTGTGGGCTATAAACATCACAAGTTCTACTAGCCAGATAAAGATAAAAATCCTAAAGGCGAGCTTTTCTAAGGTGGGTTTAAAGTATAAAATCCCTGCCACTCCCAAAGTGGCTAGAAAGCCCAAAAATTCCATTATACAAAGGCAATCTTAGCTAAAGTGGAGGCATCGCCTCTACGGATAGCACTTCTATGGATACGGGTATAGCCCCCCTTGCGTTCAGCGTACTTAGGCGCTAGCTCGCTTACGAGTTTGTGGGTGGCTTTTTTGTGCTGGAGAGAGGCAAAGACAAAGCGGTGGGCGTTAAAATCCCCTTTGCGAGCAGTACTGACAAGTTTTTCAATAAAAGATCGCAACTCTTTAGCTTTATAAATCCCTGTTTCAATTTGGCCATGTTCAATTAAAGAGATCGCTAAATTTTTAAGTAAAGCCTTTCTGTGGGCTGAGCTTCGGCCTAATTTTCTAAATCTATTTTGGTGGCGCATTAACTTTCCTCGCTTTTTAATTTATCAATACGGGCTTTTAAAGAGGCTTTAAACCCTTCGGGGAGTTCTTGACCTACGGGGTATTTGAGTTGCTCTAATTTTTCAGCGATCTCATCATAGGATTTTTTGCCTAAATTTTTAATCCCTTTAAGTTCGTAAACATCCATGAGTACTAATTCACCAATATATTTAATCCCCACCTTATCTAGGCAATTAAAACAGCGCGCACTCAGATCCAAATCCTCAACTTTTTTAATTAACTCTTTAATCTCAAGATTATTTTCCAAGTGGTAGGCATTTTTAGAATCGCTTAAGTTTGTACTAAAGATGTGCATTTGGGCATGCATGGTTTTAATGGCTTCTTGAAAGGCTTGTTTGGGATCAACCTGCCCATCGCTTTCAATTTCAAAGATCACCTTTTCAAAATTAGGGTTGCCATCTACTAGGATATTTTCAATATGATAGATCGCCTTTTTAATAGGGGTAAAGCAGGCATCTAAAGGAATGTAATCGCTAGAGATAAACCCGCGGATACTCTCAGAGGGCACATAACCCATGCCTTTTTGTATGATCAAAGAAAACCCTAGTTGCCCATCTTCATTAATGGTTGCTAAATAAGTTTCTGTATCCACCACCTCTACTTGCTCTGTTGCTAAATCCTTGCCACTTAGCTTAGCTGGACCATTGAAAGAATAATGCACCACCAACTGATCTTCTGCATTTTCTAAATTTTTGGCCACTAGACGGATATTTTTAAGATTAGCAATAAAGAGCGCTACATCTTCGGCCATGCCCCGCACAGAGTCAAATTCATGCGCAACGCCCTCTATTTTAATCGCAATAGGGGCAAAACCTACTGAACTTTGTAGTAACAAACGGCGTAAAGGATGGGCTAGAGTGATAGCATAGCCACTTTCAAAGGCAGAAACAGAGACACGGATACTCCTATCGCCCAGCTTCTCTACACGAATATCAGTAGGGACATGGGGCGCTGTTTTAATCACCTTCATAATCTCCCCCTATTTTGAATATAACTCTACAATCAGGCGCTCTTCAATAGGAATCACCACTTCCTCCCTTTGAGGATAACGGGTAAAAATCCCAAACCTTTTATCCTGATCCACATCAATCCACGCCACCATTCCTGTTTGCTTGCTAAGTTCTACAGAGCGCGCAATCTGAGGGTTTTGCTTACTTTTTTCAATCAGCTCAATTTTTTGCCCATGCTTAATAAAGGCTGAGGGAATATCTAAGCGTTTGCCATCTACTAGAATATGCCCATGTGTAACTAACTGGCGGGCAAAGCTTCGCGTACTGGCAAAACCCATGCGATAGACCACGTTATCTAATCTGCGCTCAAGTAGACAGATTAAATTTTCCCCCGTATTACCCTCCATGCGATTTGCCTCTTTAAAGATGGATCTAAATTGTTTTTCAGAAATCCCATACATCGCCTTAGCTTTCTGCTTTTCACGCAGTTGCAAGCCATAATCAGAAATTTTCCCGCGCCTTTGTCCATGTTGACCTGGTCCATAGGATCGTTTATCTAGCGCGCTTTTGCCACTCAAACGGCGTTCGCCCTTTAAAGCTAGAGAAACCCCAAAACGGCGTTCTAATTTTTCAACCGCAGATCGATACCTTGCCATTCTCTCTCCTTATACTCTTCTTCGTTTAGGGGGGCGACAACCATTGTGGGGCAGGGGTGTGATGTCTTTAATCCATAAAACCTTAATGCCCTCAATGCTCCCTACACTCTTAATAGCCGTTTCTCGCCCACTCCCCGGACCCTGCACCTTAATACCCACTTCTTTAATGCCATGATCTTTGGCCTTCATCATCGCATTTTCTACGGCTTGTTGGGCTGCATAGGGTGTGGATTTTTTAGACCCCTTAAAGCCAAGCCCGCCCGCTGTAGACCAGCAAATCACATTGCCCATTTCATCTGTTACCGTGATATTGGTGTTATTAAAAGAAGCAGCGATATAGACCACTCCCCTAGCGATATTTTTTTTGACAACCTTTTTTTTGACACCCGTTCGTTTTGCCATTTATGCTCCCTTATTTACTGCCCACGGTTTTTTTCTTGCCTTTACGGGTACGGGCGTTATTTTTTGTGGTTTGTCCGCGCACAGGTAAACCCTTGCGGTGGCGAATCCCCCGGTAATTGCCCAAATCCATTAAGGCTTTAATATCCATTTGTACTTTTTTGCGCAAATCCCCCTCTACAACATAATTAGCCTGAATTTCTTTGGTAATGCTAGAAATATCATCCTCGCTCAAATCATGTACTCGCTTGTCCAGAGAAATATTAACCTTAGCTAAAATATCCCTTGAACTCTTCAAACCTATACCATAAATGTAGGTTAATGCGTACTCAATGCGTTTTTTCTTGGGTAAATCCACCCCTGCAATCCTTGCCATGCCTATCCTTGTCTTTGTTTGTGTTTGGGTGTGCTACAAATCACGCGGATCACCCCGCGCCTTTTAATGATCTTGCATTTATCACACATCTTTTTAACAGAAGGTCTTACTTTCATTTAATAACTCCTCGTGAAAAAGCTTTAATTATAAAAAAATGTTAGTTATAAAACACTTAAATCACTTGTAACGGAAAGTGATTCGCCCTTTATCTAAACTATAGGGCGTAAGCTCTAAACGCACCTTATCGCCTAAGGCGATGCGGATATAATGCATGCGCATCTTGCCAGAAATCCGGCAAAGTACAACATGCTTATTATCTAGTTCTACCTTAAAAGTCGCATTAGGCAAGGTTTCAATCACCTTTCCATCCACTTCAATTACATCATCTTTTGCCACTCAAACCTCCGTTAAAATCTGCGCTTTTTTATTAATTATTGCAATCGTATGCTCATAATGGCTAGTATTAAGCCCATCTATAGAAACCACACTCCAGCGATCGGCTAAAATCTTAGGCTTGCCCTCTTTTTGGCACACCATAGGTTCTAAACAAAAAACCATTCCCTCTTTAATTTTAGGTCCCGCTTTAGCCTTGATCCCGGGGGTTAAATAATTAGGAATTTGGGGTTCTTCATGGGGTTTTTTACCTATCCCATGCCCGCAAAAATCAAACAAAGGCACAAAGCCCCGCCCTCTAATTGCATTCTCTAAAATCTGGCTAAGCTCTTTAAAATGCATCCCCACCTCCAAACTTGCAATGGCCTCATATAAACTCTCTTTAGCACAGGCAATGAGTTTAGCATCTTTAGCGCTAGGCTTACCTATAGCAAGAGTGATGGCTGCATCGCCAAAATAGCCTTGTATCTGCGCCCCTAAATCTAAACCCACAATATCGCCCTCTTGCAAACAATAATCCGTTGGGATACCGTGGATAATCACCTCATTTACAGAAATACAAGCCGTGTTAGGAAAGCCATAAAGCCCCTTAAAAGCAGGGGTTGCGCCCATTTTATAGATGTGCTCCTCAGCTAGAGAATCTATTTCTAAAAGAGACATGCCCGCGTGGATTTTTTGTGTGAGAAATTGCAGGGTTTGTCCTACCACCTCCCCTGCCCTTTTCAAAAGTGCGATTTCCTTGCTATTTCTAATGGCAATGGCCATTAAAAACCTATAGCGCTCAAGGTTTTGTACTTGCTCATATAAACCTGCGCTTCAATTTTTTTCATGGTATCAATCGCCACTTGTACCACAATGAGTACAGCTGTGCCGCCAAAATAAAAGGGCACACCCATAGCCTTAACTAAAATCCAAGGCAAAGTAGAAATAACAGCCAGATATAAAGACCCCCATAAAGTCAAACGGCTCGCCACGGTGTTTAAAAAATTAGCCGTCCCCTCACCCGGTCTTAAACCGGCGATAAAACCCCCGTTGCGTTTAAGATTATCTGCAATATCTTTAGAGTTAAAAACGATGGAGGAATAAAAATAGGCAAAAAAGATAATGAGCAGAAACATTAAGACATTGTAAATATAGCCATGCGGGTTAAGAAAATCTGCGATGGCCTGTAAAATTTTATTAGAAGAGGCTTGCAAGATTGTAGAGGGAAAAACCAGCAAGGCGGAGGCAAAAATAGGAGGAATTACCCCGCTTAAATTAAGTTTAATAGGAATGTAGTTCATGATGCGTTTATTTCTATTTTGCATCACTACCTTACGGGCATAAGAAATAGGGATACGCCGTTCGGCAAGCTCTACATAGATAATGGAAAAAATCGTAGCTAAAATGATAGCAAAAATACCAAGCAACACTAAAACATTGATCACGCCTGTGTTGACTAAATTAAAAGTACCTGCAATGGCACTTGGAATACCGGAAACAATGCCTGCAAAGATGATTAAGCTAATCCCATTACCCACACCCCTTTGGGTGATTTGCTCGCCAATCCACATTAAAAGCATCGTACCTGTGAGCATGGAAAAGGTGGAGATAAGCAAGAAAGTTTGCATAGAAATCATGATCGCCCCATTGCTCCCATGCCCAATAGAGCGCAACCCAAAGGAAACACTAACAGCTTGAATGACAGTAATGCCTATAGTAGCGTAGCGCACAATTTGCATGTATTTTTGCATTCCATCGCGCTCTTTTTTCATCTTGGCTAGATTAGGAAAAGTCGCACTCAAAAGCTCCATAATAATAGAGGAGGTGATATAGGGCATGATTCCTAGTGAGATAATGCTTAAACGCGAAACCGCATTTCCGCTAAACATGTTAAATAGGCCTAGAGCGTTGCTAGAGTTATGATCAAAAAAAGACTTAATGGCTGCCAGATCCACTCCCGGAATGGGCACATAGGCTAACATTCTGTAGAGAAACAGATAGCCCAGAGTGATAAAAATCTTAGTGGCTATGGCTTTTGTCATTATTTTTGTCCGCTAGTGCTAATTCTTTCATCTTGGATTCTAGCGCTAAGTTCTCTAGCCTTTGTCCCAATGAGTTTTAGCTTTTTAATCGCGCTAGAAAAGGGGTGGATTTTGCGGATGAGCTCTAAACTAAGAGTCTCAAGCTTAAAAATTTGCGGGTATTTGTCTACATTGATACTGTAGCTGTAGTTTTTAGTGTGGCTTGTAAAACCCACTTTAGGCAAACGGCGTTGTAAAGGCTGTTGTCCGCCCTCAAAGCCTCGTTTGTGTTTATAACCTGTACGCGCACTTTGACCTTTCCCGCCTCTAGTGGAGGTTTTGCCCATTCCAGAGCCCTGTCCTCTGCCCACTCTTTTAATGCTAGATACACTGCCCCTTGCGGGTTGTAAATTTTCTAATGCCATGCAATCTCCTAGCCTTTGATTTTAGAAAGCGCTTCAAAAGTTGCGCGTACCACATTATAAGGGTTATTAGACCCTAAAGACTTGGTTAAAATATCTTTAATGCCGGCTAATTCTATCATCGGGCGGGTAGAACCCCCGGCAATAATGCCTGTACCCTCACTAGCTGGTTTAAGCAAAATCTTACTTGCGTTATATTTTTGTTCTATATCATGGGCAATTGTCGTACCCTTGATCTTCACCTCTATGATATTTTTAAAGGCATCATCTATCGCTTTTTTAATCGCATCGGGGACTTCTCTAGCCTTGCCAAGCCCAAAGCCTACAAGGCCATTTTTATTGCCCACAACCACCAGCGCGTTAAAACGGAAACGACGCCCGCCTTTAACAACCTTAGTAACCCGCCCAATGTTAACCACCACTTCCTGAAATTCTTCTCTATTAATTTCCATGCCAATCCTTAAAGGGCGATGTTTTGTTCGCGCAAAGTTTCTGCAAAGGCCGCTACTACGCCGTGGTATAAATACCCATTGCGATCAAAAACCACCTTTTCAATGCCTTTTTCTTTAAGCTGGATCGCAAAGTCTTGCGCGATTCTTTTGCTATCTTCTACACTCTTTCCAAGCCCTAGCTTTTTACCATCCACATGGGCAAGCGTGATCTGTTTATCATCATCTATAGCCTGCGCATACAGATGTTTATTAGATTTAAAAATACTCACGCGGGGGCGCTCTTGCGTACCAAACACTTTAGAACGGACGCGCTTTTTGCGTTTGAGTCTCTGGGCTTTTTTCTTTTCTAAAACATTTTTTGTCATCTCTATCCCCTATTTTTTCGCGGTTTTACCGGCTTTGCGGACTATCACTTCGTCTTTATATTTAATGCCCTTGCCCTTGTAAGGTTCAGGGGGGCGCAAAGCCCGGATATTAGCCGCAATTTGGCCAATTTGTTGCTTATTACTCCCCTTAATTGTGATGGTATTTTTATCCACAACAATCTCTACACCTTCTGGAATGGGGTATTTAATCGGATGGCTAAAACCTAAATTAAGTTCTAAAACTTTATGCCCTAAAGCCACTTTATAACCAACCCCATTTACCTCTAAAACCTTGCTAAAACCCTTATCTAGGCCCATAACAATATTATTTGCCAAAGCCCCATAAGTTCCCCAAAAGGCGCGATCTTGTGCGCTTTCTCCAACCGCTTCAAAGCGCAATGTATTTCCCTCTAAAAGAATTTTAACCCGCCCATGGGTTTCTAATTCCTGACTGCTCTTTTGGTTTTTAAAATGCAAACACGATCCTGCTAAACTCACCTGTACCCCACTAGGGATAGCAATGACTTTTTTACCAATTCTTGACATGCCAACTCCTACCAGATACTACAAAGCACTTCACCACCTACATTTTGTCTGTAGGCTTCCTCATTAGTGATCACACCCTTATTTGTGCTCACTACCACCACGCCATAGCCATTTTTAAACCGCTTAAGTTCGCGAGATTGTTTATACACCCGTCGCCCCGGCTTACTTAATCGCTTGATCTCATTAATCACCGGTCTACCCTTTTCATCATAGCTTAGCTCCACAGAAATAAAAGATTTCCCGTCTTTTTCAATGAGGCGGTAGTTGGTGATAAAACCCCGCGCCTTAAAAATCTCTAAAATGGATTCTACGATTTTGGCATAATACAGCTCGGTTACTTCTAATCGCCGCATGCTTGCGTTGCGGATACGGGTTAAAGAATCTGCCACAATATCATTTACCATACAACTCCCTTACCAACTGGCTTTTCTAAGGCCGGGGATTAGCCCCTCATTGCCCATTTTGCGCAAACACACACGGCATAGCCCAAAATCTCTATAAACTGAGTGGGCACGGCCACAGATATTACAACGGGTGTAAGCCCTGACTTTAAACTTGGGTTTGCGGTGTGCCTTTGCAATGATTGATTTTTTAGCCATTAGCGTCCTTTCGCAAATGGCATTCCGAGTAGTTCTAACAACTTAAATGCCTCCTTGTCGCTATTTGTAGAAGTGATGATGGCGATATTAAGCCCGTGTGTTACTAAGATGTCATCATAAACAACTTCTGGGAAAATCAACTGTTCATTAAGCCCAAAGCTATAATTCCCCCGTCCATCAAAACCATTTTTAGAAACCCCTCTAAAGTCCTTCACTCTAGGTAAAGCAATCACAATGAGTTTTTCTAGAAAGTTATACATGATTTTATTGCGCAAAGTAACCTTTACTCCCACCGCCATTTTTTCACGGATTTTAAAACCTGCTACTGACTTTTTAGCTGTGGTGATCACCGCCTTTTGGCCGGCAATAAGTGAGAGGGTTTGGGCGATATTTTGCATGATTTTCATGTCTTTAGCATAACTGCCCGCTCCCACACTGAGTACAACTTTTTCAATTTTAGGGAGCAACATAGGATTTTTAATATTTAAATCGGCTGCTAGCTGTGTCTTTACTTCCTTCTCATAGAAGCTTTTCAAACCATACATACCCTACTCCTCTTCTTTTTTAACATTGGAAATATGCATGGGCATCTCTTTAAAAACATGCCCGCCTTTAGGGTTTTCATCTGTTGGTTTAATGCTCTTTTTGACTAATTTACAGCCCTCTACAATAACCATAGATTTTTTAGGAAAGACGGCTAAAACCTTGCCCACCTTGCCCTTATCATCTCCTGCAATCACCTTCACCATATCCTCTTTTTTAATCCGCATTAGAGTACCTCCGGGGCTAAAGAAATGATCTTCATAAAATTAGCGTAGCGGACTTCACGACTCACAGGCCCAAAAATGCGAGTACCAATAGGATCGCGTTTGGCATCTAAAATTACAGCAGCGTTATCATCAAAGCGAATCAGTGAGCCATTAGGTCTTTGCACCTCTTTTTTAGTGCGCACCACAACCGCCTTAACAACCTGCCCTTTTTTCACCTTGCCATTGGGGATAGCCTTTTTCACAGAGGCCACAATCACATCTCCTACACTAGCATACCGGCGATGGCTTCCCCCTAAAACTTTAATACACATGATTTCCTTCCCCCCGCTATTATCCGCCACCACTAATCTTGTGAAACTCTGTATCATCTCTACTCTCCCTTGCTCACAATTTCTTTAAGCGCAAAAGTCTTAGTCTTAGAAATAGGTTTACACTCCATTGCACTCACCACATCTCCTACTTCCGCGCTATTTTGGACATCATCTATAGTGTACTTTTTAAAGCGTTTCACAATTTTATGATACTTTTGGTGTACTACTTTTCTCTCCACCAAGATCACCACGGTACGGGCATCGATTCTACGCAGTACTCTACCCTGAATGACTCGTTTATGCGCTTGTTTAGACTCCATGTTTATCCTTTAAAGCACTGATAGCCGTTGCGATGCGGGCAATATCTTTACGCAAGGCGCGGATTTGACAAGGATTAGTTAACTGCATAGTCTTCAACTTCACGCGCAACTCAAAAAGCTCTAATTTCTTATCCTTCAGCAAGGTTTGTAGCTCTGCTTGGCTTTTGTCTTTTAGCTCAATAAATTTCATTCTCACTCTCTCTAGTTACAATCTTGGTTTTGAAAGGCAACTTTCTTTGCGCTAAAGCCAAAGCCTCACGCGCTACCTCCTGCTCAATCCCTAGCATTTCATAAATGATGCGCCCGGGCTTGATATTCATCACCCATTTTTCTACAGAACCCTTCCCTTTCCCCATCCGTGTTTCTAAAGGCTTGGCAGTTAGGGGTTTATCTGGAAATACGCGAATCCACACCTTCCCCGTTCTTTTAGTGTGGCGCGTCATCGCCACCCGCGCTGCCTCTATTTGGCGCGAATCGATACGCCCATGCTCGATGGCTTTAATCCCAATATCACCAAAGGCCAGGCTAGCACCGCGGGTAGACTTGCCCCGGTTGCGCCCCTTCATCTGCTTGCGGTATTTGGTTTTTTTAGGCATTAACATGGCTATTCTCTCCCTTTTCTAGCGCGTTTTTCTTCACTCTCTTCGCGTCTTTCAGATACAATCCCCTTATGCAACACCTCGCCCTTAAAGAGCCACACCTTTACCCCAATGTTTCCATAAACCGTAAAAGCTTCCGCAAAGCCATAATCAATTTTAGCCCGCAGCGTGTGCAAGGGTACGCGCCCTTCCATATACCATTCTGTGCGGGCAATCTCAGCCCCTGCTAAACGGCCTGAAACCCGCACCTTAATCCCTCTTGCGCCTGCTTTCATCGCGGTTTGCATGACCTTTTTCATCGCCCGCCTGAAAGCCACCCGTTTTTCTAGTTGAGTTGCTACATTTTCGGCGGCAAGTTGGGCATCAGCTTGAGGCCGTTTCACCTCTTTAATATTGAGTGCGACTTCTTTACGGATCAAATCTTTTAAAGAGGTTTTGACTTTCTCAATGTCTACACCCTTTTTACCAATGATAAGCCCGGGGCGTGCGGCTACTACAGTGATACGCAACTTCTTAGCCGCCCTTTCAATGAGAATCTCACTCACCCCCGCGTAGTAAAGCTCTTTTTTGAGAAACTTACGGATACGGTAATCTTCTTCAATATTAGCCACTGCCACACTAGAACTAGGAAACCAGCGGGAAGTCCAGTTGCGATTAATGCCCAGTCTCAAGCCAATAGGATTAACCTTTTGTCCCATTACTTGCTCCCTTCTTTGCCCACCTCTACCCGAATATGTGCGGTGGGTTTTCTAATAGAAGAGGCGCGGCCTCTAGCTCTTGGCATATGCCGTTTAAGAACAGGACCTGTATCCACGCGGCAACTCAAAACTTCTACTTCTTTAGAGTCATGTTGGCCATTGTAGACAGCTGCGCTAATCACGCGTGAGAGAATTCTAGCAGCTTTGTTTGGGGTAAATTCTAACCTAGCGATTGCAACTTCAGCGTTCATGCCTTGAATCTGCCTAGCTAGCAAGCGCGCCTTTGTGGGGGAGAGTCTGGTGTATTTAAGGAGTGCCACGCTCATTGATATTCCTTTGTATAGTGTACCATCGTTATTTGCCTATTTTCTTTTGGACTGTGCCCTTATGCCCTTTAAAAGTGCGGGTGGGGGCAAATTCTCCTAATTTATAGCCTACATGGTTTTCGGTGATATAAACGGGGATAAAAATCCGCCCATTGTGCACGCTATAAGTCAAACCTATCATCTCAGGCAAAATTGTACTGCGCCGCGACCAAGTTTTAATGGGTCTGTTGTCTTTTTTGGCTTTGTGTTTGAGGGTTTTATCCATGAGATGTTTATCAATAAAGGGACCTTTTTTAATTGACCTTCCCATTACTTGCCTTTCTTGCGTGAAATGATCAAGCGATCGCTTGCTTTTTTATGTCTAGTTTTATAACCCTTAGTAGGTAATCCCCAAGGTGAAACCGGATGCCCGCTAGATCCAGTTTTACCCTCACCACCCCCGTGTGGGTGATCAACAGGGTTCATTGCGCTACCTCTAGTTTGAGGTCTGACTCGTTTATAGCGGTTGCGCCCTGCTTTGCCAATGGTGGTGTTGATAAAATCCTCATTACCCACCACTCCAATGGTGGCCATGCATTCGCTTAGAATGTAGCGCATTTCGCCACTTGGCATGCGTAAAGTCGTGTACTTGCCCTCTTTGCCCATAATTTGTGCGCTCATTCCGGCACTTCTGGCTAACTGCCCGCCTGCACCCGGATGCATTTCTACATTGTGTACAATTGTACCAATGGGGATACTTCTAAGCTTCATCGCAAAGCCCGGCTTAATATCTAACCCGCCCTCTGCGGCAATGATGGTATCGCCTACTTTTAGACCGCTGGGTTGTAAAATGTAGCGCTTATCTCCATCAGGATAGATTATAAGAGCAATACGGGCGTTGCGGTAAGGATCGTATTCAATGCTAGCAACTTTGCCCTCAATGCCAAATTTATCGCGTTTAAAATCAAGGATGCGATAAAGCCGCTTAGCTCCGCCCTCTTTGTGGCGGCTAGTGATACGGCCTTGGTGGTTGCGCCCGGCGTGTACGGGGAGTTTGATTAAAAGTTTTCTTACACTAGGTTTTGCGCTGATGTCTGCAGAGCTTAGCGTGCTCATAGAACGACGGCTGGGGGTGTAGGGTTTGTAAGTTTTAATAGCCATAATGTCTCCTTAAGCGCTTAAAGCCGCGATATTGGCATCTTTAGGGAGGGTTACATAAAACTTTTTATAGCTACTGCGCTGTCCTGCCCTACCCTTAAACCGCTTGGTTTTGCCCCCTTGACGCAAAGAATTGATTTTAAGAGGCACAAAACCAAAGTAATCCTTAAAAATTGCCTTGAGTTGGTTTTTACTCACACCAAGAGAAGTTTGAATCACAATCCTCCCGCTTTCCTGCATAGACAGGGACTTTTCTGTATAAAGAATTGCTTTTATATCGGTGATGTCTGCCATGCTCATTCTCCTTCTTTGGCTGAGATAAGAGCCTCAAATGCGGACCTTTCCATGATAACAGCGCTAAAGGCTGCAACTAAGTACCCATTTACCTCGCTTGATTCTACTAAAAAGCAATTAGGTAAATTTCTAAAAGCTAGAACTGAGTTTTCATCTAAAGCATGTTGGATCAACAACACATCTCTAAAACCTAAATTTTTCAAGAAAGCGTGGGCGTCCTTAGTTTTTTTACTAGGGATTTGGATATTTTCCATTACCACTAATTTATCTGCTAAAGCCTTTTGAGCTAAAGCGTACTCTAGGGCTAATTTTTTCTGCTTTTTATTGATTTTAAGGGAGTAGTTGCGCTCATTAGTAGCCCCATGGGATACACCCCCGCCCACAAACACAGGAGAGGTGATACTGCCTGCTCTAGCGCGTCCGCCTCCCTTTTGACTCCAAGGTTTGCGCCCCCCGCCACTGACTTCACCGCGATTCTTACTTTTAGCGGTGTTGGCGCGTGCTAAAGCGCGGTAGTACTTGACAAATAAATATAAATTATGCGCGTTGATCTCTTGATACCTAGCAGGCAGATCGAGTGTTCCTGTTGCCTGCCCTTGCTGATCTAAGACTCTTGCTTTCATGATTTTCCTTTCTGGATACTGATACGGCCATAAGCGCCTGCATAGCCAGCCGTCGATCCCTTGAGGACTAGAATTTTGTTTTCTTTATCAAAGGAGAGTACTTGGTTATGGCAGGTTACTTTTTCATTGCCATAATGCCCTGCCATTTTTTTACCCTTTTGTACCCGCCCCGGCCATTCTCTATTCCCAATTGAGCCTAAACGGCGGTGGAAACGACTCCCGTGGGCTGCTGGTCCGCCTTGGAAATTCCAACGCTTCATCGCCCCACTAAAGCCCCGCCCTTTAGTATAAAAGGTGGCTTTGATGGACTGCACTCCCTCTAAAGGTTCTATACTCAAATCCCCTACCGCCTCCGCATGCCCTTTTAAAGTAGCAAAACGGTTAAATTCTTGGCTTAGCTGGTATTTTTTCTGCTGGCCGGCAATGGCCTTGTTGTGTTTTTTATGCAGGGCATAAGCCACCAACAACTGCCCTTCTTTAATCTCGCAAACCTTGCTATCTAAAACTTTAAGCAAAGTTACAGGTACACTACTAGCCCCCACGATGCGACTCATCCCGATTTTTTGTACTAAATATTCCATTCACATTCTCCTTTCCACAAAATCGCACTGGCCATTTGGGAATTATTTTTCCTCCATAGAAGTAACTTCTACTTCCACCTCGGGGGCTAGATCAAGTTTCATGAGACTATCTACCGTCTCTGGAGTGGCTGCCATAATATCAATCAAACGGCTATGTACGCGGATTTCAAACTGCTCTCTAGAGTCTTTGTTGATATGAGGGGAGCGTAGCACGGTATAGCGCCTGTTTTTAGTTGGCAGAGGAATAGGCCCTCTAATCTCAGAGCCCGATCGTTTCACCGCCTCCACAATCGCCACGACAGAGCGATCTAACACGCGGTGATCATAGGCTTTCAACTTGAGTCGTATCTTTTCCATTTAGATCCTTAAAAACTATCAAACTTTTAGCGATTAAAAACTTTAATTATAGCTCAAAAAATAAGAGAAGTCAAGAACACAAACCCCCATTTAACGCCTCTTTGATAGAATTTTTAGATATAAAAGTTTCCTTTTATAAAGGAAAATTATAATAACTCTTATGCAAAATCTACCCCTGCTTGCCAATATTTTAGAAACTAGTTTTACACAGGCTAGCCAAAGACAACTCAAACCCCGCGACTATGATATTAAGCCCTCTACTTTGCTTTATGGGGGGGCTAAGGTGGGTAAAAGCGCTTTGGCTCTGTTTGTTGCTAAAAACTATAAAAAGCCCATTTTCATAGATGCCACAGACTGGCGTTTGCCCTTAGATGCGCTTTTTAAATTTCTACCCTCCTTTGCTCAAGACTATGGGACAGATCTACTCATCCTCAAACACCCCCCTAAAGATTTTCCCCTGCTTACTTTGCCTACTTTACTCATCCAAAGAGATACCAGCCACACCCCAGAAGGTTTTAAGCAACAAGCCATTTTTCCTTTAAGTTTTTCTGAATTTGTCCATTTTTGCAACAAAGAACCCTCCGCCCTCCTTGCTCGTTTTTTAAAAGAGGGTAATTTGCCTGAAATGCTAGCCTTTTGCCCGCATGAGAAAATGCTTAAAAAACAAGCGCTTTTTGCCTTAGAATTTGGCGCACAAACCCCTCTTTTTAAAGCAATTTTGCCTTTCCAAGCTAAAAGTTTGAGTACAAATCACCTCTACACCCAGCTTAAAAAGCAACTTAAAATTTCTAAAGATACCCTTTATCGCTTCCTTGCCTACTTGCATGCTAGCCAAATGCTCTTATCTATTCCAACAGAAAAGGGCTATCCTAAGCTATATTTTTATGACTTTTCTTTGCCCTACACCTTTAGTTACAGCCACCCTCTCCCACCCGTGTTTGAAAACATGGTTGCTTTAGAATTAGCCCGCTTTTTTGGATTATCTGCCCTCACCTCTTTATCCTCCGTTTTAAGAGTACAAACAAATCAGCGCGCCTATTGCTTTCTCCCTTTAGCTTTCCCCACACAAGAGCAACTTGAATACAGTCTACCCCTGCTTTTAAAAAAGATACCCGCAGACCCGCTTTTTTGTATCAGTCTTAACCCCCTACCCTTTTGCTGCAAACTCCCCTGTACCCTTTGTGATTTCCTCACTTTTTCTCTAAAAGTCCTCCCCATTCTTTAGCTCTCTCTCATGTATTTTTAGCTAGACTAGCGCCCTATTAAATCTTAAGGTTGGAAGTTTTGGTTGCGCGCTTTCTGACTAAAAAAATCTTTGTCGGTCCTGTGGCTGTGGGAGGTGATGCGCCTATTAGTGTGCAGAGCATGACCTATAGCCAAACCCATGATATAGAGGCCACTAAAAGCCAAATTGATCGCCTCAAATTAGCGGGAGCGGATATGGTACGCGTGGCTGTGCCCTATAAAAAAGACGCCCTTGCGCTTAAAGAATTGAAAAAAGCCACCTCTTTACCCTTGATTGCAGATATTCATTTTCATTATCAATTCGCCCTTATTGCCGCTGAAAGCGTGGATGCTATCCGGATTAACCCCGGAAACATTGGCTCATTAGAAAAAATCAAGGCTGTTGCTAAGGCTTGCAATGCGCGCTCTTTGCCTATCCGTATTGGGGTAAATGCAGGGAGTTTAGAAAAACAATTTGCGCTCAAATATGGCCCTACACCTGAGGGGATGGTACAATCCGCTCTTTATAACACCAAGCTTTTAGAAGATGTCGGGTTTGATAATATTAAGATTTCTTTAAAAGCTAGCGATGTAGAGCGCACCGTTTTAGCCTACCAAAAACTCCGTCCACTCGTTTCTTACCCCTTTCATTTAGGTCTAACAGAAGCCGGAAGTTTGTTTCACTCCAGCATTAAAAGCGCGATGGCTCTAGGCCAACTGCTTAGAGAAGGCATAGGCGATACCATGCGGGTTTCTATCACTGGAGAATTAGAGGAGGAGATTCGCGTGGCTAAGGCTATTTTGCGTTATAGCGGGAGGCAAAAGGAGGGTATTACTTTCATTTCCTGCCCTACTTGTGGGCGCATCGAGTCTAATCTAGTGGCTTTAATGGCTGAGGTAGAACAACGCCTAGCACACATTAAAATCCCTTTAGATGTGAGCGTGATGGGTTGTGTGGTCAACGCGCTAGGGGAGGCTCAACACGCCGATATTGCGATTGCCTTTGGCCATAAAAGCGGGCTCATTCTTAAAAAAGGTAAGGTGATTCATAAACTACCTGAAGATCAGCTTTTAGAAACCTTTGTTGCTGAAGTGCAAGCCCTAGCAGATGAACATGCAAAGGAGATTCATGCTCTCTATTAAACCCCTTGCCTTTGGCATTGCAAAAATGCAGTATGGACAAAAGAGTCAAAAACCTTTGAGTGCGTGTTTTTTATGTTTGGAGTGGCAACCTTTAGAACACTCCATTTTAAAGGCTTTGGAAGGGTTAAAACCCCTAAGCCAAACCCCAAGCGAGGCCATTTATAGCATTGATAAATCCTTTGTAAAGCAAGTTCTCCCCTACATTTCCCAAGAAAAAACCCCCCTTTCAGAAGTGCTTTTAGCCTTAGATAAGCAAGAGCAAAACCCGCAGCTTTCTTTTTATCACTTTGTTATTCTCTATGAAGACGCGCCATGCCAAAGTCTACAAACGGCTTATCTTAAACTCCATGCCCTTTCTCTAGGTAAAGCCCCTTTGCGCAGTCTGAATTTAGAGGGTATTTTTGCGCTGTTGCCTAATGTGGCTTGGAGTGGCCATAAAGCCTATGAATTAGAATGGTTACGCGAACATGAAATTTCTTTAAAAATGCAGGATAAATTTCCTTGTATAGATTTTGTAGACAAATTCCCGCGCTATTTAATGCAAATTACCCCTCAGTTTGATAATATCCGCCTGCTAGATAGCGCTAAAACGCGCTTTGGAGCTTATCTTGGCAAAGGGGGCTATACCCAGATGCCCGGGGCTAGCTATATTAATTTTAATGCCGGTGTAGAGGGGGCTTGCATGAATGAGGGGCGTATCTCCTCCTCTGTGATTGTAGGGGAGGGTACAGATATTGGCGGGGGCGCGGGGATTTTAGGCGTACTTAGCGGAGGCAATAGTAAACCTATTAGTGTGGGAAAAGATTGTCTTTTGGGGGTTAATAGTGTACTAGGCATTAGTTTAGGAAATGGTTGTATTGTAGATGCAGGTATTGGCGTGCTAGCCGGTACAATTTTTTATATAGCCTCTGAGGAATTAGCCAAATTGCAAGAGATCAACCCACAACTAGAAACAAGAGATTCAGGGCTGTATAAGGGTAGAGAATTATCCGGTTTGCATGGTTTGCATTTTAGACAACACAGCCAAACGGGTAAAATGGTCGTTTTGCGTAGTACGCGCTTGATTGCGCTCAACACGGATTTACACCACTAGGGAATAAAATGGATTTTAAAAAATGGGGTTTTTGTCTTTTTTGCTTGCTCCTTTTAAATATAATCTATGCCGCGCCCACACCGCCTAATGCCCAAACTCAAGCCACACCTCCGGCTGCGCCTCCTACAGCCCCACAAAATGCCAGACCCCCTACAAATACACCCCCCGCTCTAACAGCTCCTCCCCCCTCCCCTCCCATGACAGATCGCCTCACCCCTCCTGCAGTGGCACAAGATGCCTTGAGTGCGGGCATTGCTGCGGTTAAAAGTGGGGATTATAAAGATGCCTTTAAGCTCTTTTCTAGGTCCTGTGATCAGGGTAATCCAGCCGGTTGTTTTGCGGTGGGTACGATGTATGCTAATGGGGTGGGTATCCAAACCGATACGGAAAAAGCCACGCGTTATTATGAAATGGGCTGTAGTGGAGGCGATGCAAGCGCTTGTGCAGATTTAGCCCAGACCTATGACTATAAACAAAATGCAACCTTAGATGATAAAGAAAAGGCTGCCCAGCTTTATGCGGTGGGTTGTCGTGGAGGGAGCGCTTTAGCCTGTAATAATTTAGCATGGATGTATGCTAATGGGGTGGGAGTGCCTAAGAATTATTTTAAAGCGATAGATTATTACAAATATGCCTGTGAACATGGGAGTGATTTAGGTTGTTATAATTTAGGTTTAATGAGTAATGTTAAAAATATTTATGGAATTGATAAGGCTAAATTAAACAATGTAGATTTAAATTACTTGGCTTGTAACGCGGGGGACATGCAGGGTTGTGCCAACTTAGGTTGGATTTATGCTAAGGGAGCAGAGGGCGTACCCATTAATAATTTTTATGCTGCTAAGTATTTCCAGCTAGCTTGTGAGAGTGGGAATCTTTCTAGTTGCAATAATTTAGGTGTGTTGTACCAAAAGGGTTTAGGCGTGCCCCAAAATGACAAACGCGCCCTTGATTTATTTTCCTATGTGTGCCAGTATGGCCTGCAATCTGGTTGTGATAATTACGGCATTTTTAAAGAAAAATTATTGCGCTCTAATCCCAATTATGGGCGTTTGTTTCTCCCGCTTGATCCTAATTTGCGTTAAAGGCACTTTCAACCCGAATATTTTACAATTAGGAATTTTAATTTTAAAAGGATAGATGTGAAAGTATTACTGCTACAAGATGTTAAAAATCTAGGCAAAGCTGGAGATGTATGTGAGGTTAAAGATGGCTACGCAAACAATTTTTTACTGGCTAAAAATTTAGCCCAATTAGCCACTACAGAGGTGATTCGTAGATATAAAGCCAATGTGCAAAAACGAGCACAACAAGAGGCTTTGGAGTTAGCTGCCAAACAAGAGCTTGCCCAAACACTAGAAGGGATTATTCTAAAAATTAGCAAAAAAGTAGGGGCTAATGGCGCACTTTTTGGTTCTATCACTAAAGAGGAGGTGATTGAAACCCTGCAGGCAAACCACCCTATCAGCCTTGATAAAAAAACATTGGATCTTAAAACGCCTATTAGAAGTACCGGGATTTATGAAATTGATGTTAAGCTTGGATTAGGCGTTGTAGGTGTTTTAAAAATTGATGTCGTGGCTGAGTGATTTTATAATGTTTCATGCCACTACGATTTTGGGCTATAAAACCCATTTTGAGGGGAAGGATTATGCCATTATTGGCGGAGATGGACAGGTTAGTTTTAATAATTGTATTCTTAAGGGCAATGCTACCAAAATCCGCACTCTCCACCATGGCCAAATTTTAAGCGGGTTTGCAGGTAGTACAGCCGATGCCTTTAGTTTATTTGATATGTTTGAGCGCATTTTGGAGGGTAAAAAAGGGGATTTGTTTAAAAGTGTGGTGGATTTTAGCAAAGAGTGGCGCAAGGATAAATTTTTACGCCGTTTAGAGGCAATGATGATCGTGCTTAATAAACAATCTATCTTTATTTTAAGCGGAACAGGAGATGTAGTTGAACCTGAAGATGGCAAGATCGCTGCTATTGGGAGTGGGGGTAATTATGCTTTAAGTGCAGCCCGTGCGCTTGATTTATTTGCACACCTACCGCCTAAAACTTTAGTAGAAGAATCGCTTAAAATCGCGGGTAATCTTTGTATCTATACCAACCAAAACATTAAAATTTTGGAGCTTTAATGCTAGGCCATGCAAAATTAAATTTAACACCTCAAGAGATTGTCCATTATTTAGACGACTATATCATCGGACAACAAGATGCAAAAAAGATGATTGCTATTGCTCTGCGTAATCGCTGGCGGCGTTTGCAATTAAGTAAAGAACTCCAAGAGGAGGTCATGCCTAAAAATATTTTGATGATAGGCTCAACAGGTGTGGGCAAAACCGAAATTGCACGGCGCATGGCTAAGATGATGGGTTTACCCTTTATCAAAGTGGAGGCTAGTAAATACACAGAAGTAGGCTTTGTAGGGCGCGATGTAGAATCTATGGTGCGCGATTTGGTCGTGGCAAGTATTCATTTAGTAGAAAACGAGGAGAAGGAAAAAAATCAAGCTAAGATTGAGGATTTAATCATTGAGCGCATCACTAAAAAGCTTTTGCCCCCCCTTCCTAGCGGTGTAGGTAAGGATAAACAGCAAGAGTATGCGCTAAATTTTGAGAAAACCAAACAAAAAGTACGCAGCCATGTTTTAGATGATCAAAAAATCCAAATTGAATTAGATAAAAGGGGCGTAGAGGGGGATTTTAATATGCCACCTGAAATTATCAAAGTTCAAGAAAGTCTAACTAAAATTTTAAATAAAGGGAGTGAAAAGGTTAGTAAAGAAATGACCATTAAAGAGGCCAAAGAAGCTTTACGCCACGATGTTTCTCAAGCCATTTTAGACATGGAACAAGTACAAAGAGAGGGAGTACAAAGAGCCGCGCAGTGCGGGGTTATCTTCATTGATGAGATTGATAAAATTGCAGTTGGTTCAAAAGAGGGGCGTACTCAAGACCCTAGTAAAGAGGGTGTACAACGCGATCTCTTGCCCATTGTGGAGGGGAGCACCATTCAAACTAAATATGGGCCCATAGCCACCGATCACATTCTTTTTATTGCCGCTGGGGCTTTTCATTTAAGTAAACCTAGCGATTTGATCCCTGAATTACAAGGGCGCTTTCCTTTGCGTGTGGAATTAGAAAGTTTGTCTGAGGAGATTATGTATGAGATTTTGACTCGCCCTAAAAGTTCGCTGATTAAGCAATACCAAGCGCTTTTAGAAGTAGAAAATGTAGATTTGGCTTTTGAACCTGAAGCTTTAAGAGAACTTGCTAAATTCTCATATTTAGCCAATCAAAAAACAGAGGATATTGGCGCGCGCCGTTTGCACACCACTTTAGAAAAAGTGCTAGAGGATATTAGTTTTAACGCTACAGCTTATGCGGGGCAAAAAGTGGTGGTTTCTAAAGAAAATGTGAGCCAAACATTACAAGATTTGGTAGAGGATGTGGATCTAGCGCGTTTTATTTTATGAGTAAAGCCGGCTTTATTGCACTCATTGGCCGGCCAAATGCCGGTAAAAGCACCTTAATTAATGCGCTAGTTTATGAGCGTCTTTGCCTAATTTCTCATAAAGCTAATGCCACCCGCAAAATCTTAAAGGCCATTGTACCCTATACTCAAGGGGATATAGAATGCCAGATGGTTTTTTTAGACACCCCCGGAATTTGTAAGCCCACTAAATTACTTAACCAAGCTATGACAAAGCAAATTAGGCATGCCCTAGAGTCTTGTGATTTGGCTGTATTTCTAGCTAGTATCCATGACAGTCCAGAAAAATACCAAGAATTTTTAAATCTAGCCCCCAACAAACCCCATATCCTAGCCCTTAATAAAACAGATACAGCCACTCCTGCTAAAATTCTAGCCCAGATTAAAGCCTACCAAGTTTATAGCGCGCACTTTAGTACACTTATTCCCTTAAGCGCGGCTAAGGGCTATCATTTAGAAATTCTCTTAGAAGAAGTGGCTAAACTCTTGCCTGAATCTCCTTTTTATTATGATCCCAAGCTCCTTAGCGATATACAGACTAAAGAGATTTATAAAGAGATGATTCGCGAACAGATTTTTCGCTTTTTAAGTGAGGAAATCCCTTATGCTAGCGATGTGCTGATTATGCGCATAGAGGAGGGAAAGACTAGGGATTTTATTGATGCTAGAATCATCGTAGAAAAAGAGAGCCAACAAAGAATGGTGATTGGTAAAGGGGGGAGTGTGGTTAAGAAAATCGGGCGGGAGGCAAGGTTAGCAATAGAGGCTTTTTCTGAAAAAAAAGTGTTTTTACAGCTAGAGGTACTGGTACAGAAAAACTGGACTCAGGAAAAAGATCAGCTAAAAAAAATGGGCTATATGATAGAATAGCGCGTTTTCTTTTTGATTTTTACGCTTAGGGGTTTTGAATGGTTAGAATGGGTTTGCGATCTGCTTTTTTAATTTTTGCTCTAACTTTAGGGGCTCAAGCAGGCACTTTAATGGGTTTTGTTAAAGCCTACCATGAAAAGGGGATAGGCTCTATTGAAAGACTTTTGCAGTCCTATTTAAGCCAAAAAGATTTTTGGGAGGATGTGCTAGAAACAAAAGACACCACCTATGGATACTATGAAAGCCTAGACTATCTTTTTATCATTAATAAAGCCGATCCCAAACTTATTCTTTACAAAATGGATGGGGAAAAAATCTCTAAGGTTAATGAAAGTAAGGCATTGGTGGGTTCTAAAATCGGGATGAAGGTGAGTGAAGGGGATAAGGCTACTCCCATTGGTGTTTATCAGATTATTAAAAAGATCACCAGTTTAAGTGCTTACTATGGACCCTTAGCCCTTGTAACTAACTATCCAAATCCCTTAGATGTGGTGCTTAAACATACAGGTCATGGAATTTGGATTCATGGCATGCCTTTAAAAGGTGATCGCGATAATTCCTACACTAAGGGCTGTATTGCCATTGATAATAAAATCTTACAAAATTACGATAAGTTGGTGCGGAATAAAAAGACCCTATTAGTTGTTTATGAGGGAGATTTTCCCCATGCAAGTAAACAAGAGTTAGCATTGTTGTTGAGTAATTTATATGCTTGGCGCATGGCTTGGGCTAAGAATAATTTGATCTCTTATTTAGAGTTTTATTCCCCTAATTTCAAGCACTTTAATGGCATGGGTTTAAAAAAGTTTGAAAAATTCAAAACTAAGATTTTTGCTAAAAATGAGGATAAGACAATTCGCTTTTCAAATATCAACATCACCCCCTACCCTAATATTGAAGGCAAACGGCTTTTCCGCATCACTTTTTTACAAGATTATGAAGCTTACAAACACAAAAAACCCACTTACTCCTCACATGGCATTAAAGAGTTATATGTAGAACTCAAAAATAAAAAGATGCAAATTTTAGTGGAGAAATAAATATTATTGGGTGGCTAGTACATGGTTGAATTTGTCTATGTTAAAAACCCACATTATCCCCACGCGGTACTCCATGATCATATTCAAGTGTTAGATGCTCCTATAGATGTAGAATGTGTGGTATCTAATGTGCCTTTAAAGGGCGCTCAAAGAGTAGCGCCTGAAATTAATTTTTTAATAGAGCACAGCGCCCAAGATCCTTTAGAATTAGCCAAGAGTCTTTCTTTACTCTATGAACTTCATGGCCTGCAATTTGACTTTAAACACACTAAAACTTTAGAAACGCAGGAAGGTTCTCTTATAGAATACTTCACCTATGATAATAATATCTGCCAATACCATCAAAGACGCGTAGAATGTTGTGGCAAATGTAGCGAGGTGTGTCCAACTTTGGCTATCACTAAACTAGATCCACAAATTGCCCAAGAAAAGGGTTTAGAATGCCATGATAACCGCCACTTGGTTTTTAAATACGAGTCTTGTATTGATTGTGGTAAATGCATAGCGGTTTGTCCTAGTGGGAGTTTGGAATATGGGGCTTTGAGTTTAGAATGCATGCAGGCTGTGGCTAAACTTTATCAGGATTATATCCCTTTGGTTATAGATCGCAATGTAACCTTGCCTAATGTTGCGCTCAAACAGGAAGTTTTGCCTCTATGCTTGAATGCTAATATTTTAGAACAAACCTATCTTTTAACACTCTTGCAAGAAAGCGGTGCACAGGTGGTGTTGTATGCACCAGAACTAGGGATAGGGACTTTAGAGAGTATCACACTACTTAATAGCATTTATCAAAAACTCTATGGATTAGATGCGATTTTATATGCCTCCGATCCCACTAAACTTAAAGAATGTTTAGAACAGGCTAGAATTTTAGAGTACACCCACTTTAGCCCGCCAACAACTCCCACACATACCAAGCGCGATCTCTTTGCTAAACGGCTAGCGTATGTAGTTGGAGAAAAAGATTATGGTCAGGTAGGCTGTGGAGACTTTATCCGTTATGGGCATATTCAAATCCAAGATAATTGTACCCTTTGTCTTTCTTGTGTGGGGGCGTGTAATACCCATGCTTTAAGCATTGATGGAAACGAGTATACTTTGCTTTTTAACCCATCTCTTTGTACCACTTGTGGCTACTGCGTACCTACTTGTCCTGAAAAAGATTGTTTGAGTTTAGAGCGCGATGGAATTGCTCTAAACCCGGCCTATTTTAAACCCCAAGTCATGGCTCAAGATAGCTTATTTACCTGCCGTGTGTGTGGTAAACCTATGGGTACAACTAAAAGTGTGCTAAAAATTGCTAAATTTATGGAACCTCGTTTTAAAGGCGATGCGCGCCGTATCGCCTCTCTTTATGCTTGCGCTGATTGCAAGGTTAAGGTTATGCTAGAAGACATGCTAGACATCACCTCAATTTTACGCTAGCTTAAGCTTAAGATTATCTTTTAGCCAATAGCTTAACAAAGACTATTCTTCTTTGATTGTATAGGCAATGGGAATGCGCAAACGCACGGTGTGTTTGGGAGCAGGGAAGAGTTTAGAAGCCTCTTTAACAGCCTGCAAGGCGGCATGGTTAAGAATATCTGAACCTGAGCTTTTAGAGATTTTAATATCCTCAGTGCTGCCATTAGCATTGAGTACAAATTCAACCAAAACTTCCCCCTCAATGCCCCTTGCCATAGCCATGCGAGGGTAGCGGTTTTTAGATGAGATAGCCTGTTGAATTTGCATTAAAAAGGCATCGCTAACCCCTTGATTATACGCTAGGCTTGCCTTAGCCCCTTCTGCTGTCTGGTTAGATTGCTCTACCTTCTTCTCTTTAGGTGGCTCTTTGGCTGGTGGCGCTTTTTGAGGGGGCGCTTCTTTAGTTTCCTCCTTAGGCTGAGGTTTTTCCTCTACCTTAGGTTTAGGCTCAGGTTTGGGCTCAGGCGTGGGTTTAGGCTTTTCTTGTGGCTTAGGCTTTGGTTTAGGTTTAGGCTTAGGCTTGGGCTTTGGTTTGGGTTTTGGTTTAGGTTGTTCTTTAGGTTTATCTTTAGGTTTTTCTTGTACTTGTGGGGCTTGCTTAGCATGGCTAAGATGATTGGCATGTGTGTTGATACTAGCTAGGCTCATGGTTACAGATTGCGTACCTGCCTGAGCTATTTTTTGGATATGATTAGAGTTAGAAAAAAAAGCCCAAAGCGCCCCTGCGTATAAGATTAAAGTAATAAAAAAGCTAATCCAGGTTGCAGACTTACTTTTTTTCTGTAGAGATGGAGAAGTTTTCATGGTTGTGTTCTTTGAGAATATCAATGATCTCAATGAAAGTACCAAATTTAGAATCTTTATCGCTACGCAAATCTACAAGGGTTTTTGGATCTAGAGTAGAGATTAAGGCGCGTAACTGCTCTAAACTCTTTTGTTTATCATCTATAAAAATCCCATCGGATTTATCTACCACAATTGTAACTTTCTTATCCTCTTTCCCTGCCTTTTCTGCACTAGAGGCGCTGGGTAAATTAACTTTGATTTTGCCCTGAGCGATGAAGGTAGAAACACTTAAAACTAATGCTAAAAGCACTAACATCACATCAATAAAGGGAACGATATTTAAACCATCGCCCCTTCTTAATTTGGCACGCATTAAGCCCTCTTTTTATGCGCTAATTTAAATTGCTCAGATAGCACATCAGTTTTACGCAACATCGCGTTATAAACAACCAAAGTTGGAATTGCCACCACCAAGCCAAAGGCTGTAGCTTTCAAAGCTAGAGATAACCCTAAAGTGATAGCCTTAGCATCTAGACCTGTAGAACTCGTACTCATATCATAAAAAGTAACCATCACCCCTAAAACCGTGCCCAAAAGCCCTACATAGGGTGCGTTAGAGTAGATAATATAAAGAGTGGTTAGATTTCTACTTAAATCTAAATCTAGGCGATCTGGATCGTCATATAAACTAAAATCTAGTTTAGTATAAAAGATGATTCGCTCAATGGTAAACCATACCGCTATAAAGCTCATTAAACCTAGTGCCGAAAAAATGGCGATGTCTACATACTCGCCAATTAGCTTAACAGATAAACCAGAGTGCATGGCTATCCTTGTTGAAAAAGTTAAAAAAGAAGTGTTGATTGTATTGGCTTTGTAATAAAAAGTCAATACAAAAAGCCCTATTATGACAATAATAATAAATACGATTCTAAGAATTTAGAATAAAAAGGCATAACTAACATAAAATTGGCTTTGTGCAGAAATACTTAGGGTTTGCTTGATAGTTTGTTGGGTACCGGGATTATTATTTCCATAGTTATACCAATTTTGGGCGGTAATTTTATAGTAGGGAATCTTCCAGCCTAAATTAAAGCGGTTATGTCTTCCTAAATATAATTGGTAGCCCACATTCACATAAAAGCCATTGCCAGCGGTAAAAAAGCGGGTTTTTTGTATATGGCCTTTGCTAAGAGAAGATCCACCCAGAGTACTTAAAGCTTGGTTGTTAAAATCATCGCTCCAAAGCATCGCATACTCCACACCCCCGCCTACAAAAACCCCCATTTTAAAAAAGAACATTTTAGAATAAAGGCGTTTGATCCAGTAATCAAGGGGGATATTCAGAAAAAAATCTACATTAAGCCCTAGAGTAACCAAGTTAGCCGGCCGTTGTAATAAAATCTCTTGCGGGTTTGGTGTAGGGCATAATCCTAGAGGGTTAGTTGTACTTAGAGTAGCACAAGGGGAGGCATAATCGCTGGGGATACTCCCCCCAATGACTTGATTATTGTTAGAATTAATGGCTTTAATGGATTGTGGGTTATAGTTTTGCCCCCCTTGATTTTGAATCTTATAACGACTCCCTAAATTAGCCTGTGCGTATTCAATAGTCCCATAAACACGAATCCCACTAATGGCCAATTTATCAAAAAAGATTTCATCGCCTAGCGTGTAAGTAAAGGCTGGACTAAGTGTATTGGATTTATAAAAACCTACAATTTTATTTTCTTTACATAATTCATTAGGGCAAACAAAAGTACCATTTGGCATAGTGCTAGGATTTTGCATGCTCACTTGTTGACTCAAGGTGCTAGCAGAATTTTTAATATAACCCAGACGCACACCGGTAAAGACATGGTTTTTAACTGCCCCTAAAAACTGGCAACAAAGCACACTTGAGATAACAAAAAATACAAGGCTTTTGTTCATCTAAAGGCTTTGGCGATTTAGAGTAATGATTTGTGGTAGGGGGCTAAGGGGTGCATGGGTGCTAAAAAAATCCTCAATCTGAGCGCGGCTCTGTGCCGGCAACACCATCGCATTCACAGCCGATCTAAAAGCCCCAGCCCCTACATGCCCTTTGGCATAGGCATGGAGATTTTTTCTAAACATGACAACCCCCCTATCCCCATAAAAAGCCACCATTTTATCAAAATGCTCTAAGACTAAATCTTTTTTAAGAATCGCGGGTAATTCTTCAGTGTTATGTTTGATTTGCCAAAAAATCCAAGGCTGAACTAGCGAGGATCGCCCAATCATCACCCCATTAGCCCCTGTATATTCTAACACCTCCCTAGCCTTTTTAGGGCTATCAATTTCTCCATTAGCAATCAATGGTTTATGGAGTATTTGGCGCATTAAGCGCACGCTTTCATAATCAATGCGCTCTTTTTTATAGCGATCAGAACGAGTACGCGCGTGCACCACCACAAAATCCACCGGCGCATCATTGAGAGCATGGGCGATCTCTAATGGAATTTTTTCATCAAATCCCAAACGCACTTTTACACTGGTATAGGGCTTATTGGTGGTTATTTTGATTAATTCTAAAAGTTTAACCAAATGTTTTAAATCCTTAAGTAGCCCGCTACCATTGCCGTGATTAGCCACCTTAGGCGCTGGGCAACCGCAATTAAAATCTAAAATATCAATCCCTGTAGTGGTATTGAGTAATTCTACTGCTTGTTTGACAACCTCCATTTTAGACCCAGCAATTTGTACACTAAAAGGGCTTTCCTCGGGAGATTTTTGTAACATTTTACTGGTTTTATCAAAGGCATGTATTAAAGCATGGCTACTAATCATTTCACTCACCGTTACATCTACCCCAAAGCGCTTAACCACACTTCTAAAGGGTAAATCCGTATAGCCTGCTAAGGGCGCTAAAAACAGCAAATCCTTAAACACTAATTTTTCCATAAACTCTATTTTAACGCATATTCTCTTAAATCTTTGATCCATTTTTGAGCCCATTCTAACAACGCCCCTAGCTCATTTTTAACCCGCTCTTGCACCACCTCTTTTAAACAAGCTTGTAAACACGCTCCAATTTCTGCACCTCTTAGCCCTAGATTTTTGAGATGATCACCTTTAAGGGCTAAAAAATGTAAAGAATAAACTTCTTTTTGCATGCCAATTACTTTAAAATGCGCGTATAAAGCACGGCTTAAAAGTACATCACTAGCCTGTAGCCACCCTAGCCATGCTCTAAATTGACTCAAACTTAAAACCTGTAATTGTTGTTTAACCCAAATTTTAGAGTCTTGCGGATTAATTTTAGTGTATGGGTGTAATTTGTTAAGGGTTAGAATGAATTGTTTAGGGGCTTTCAAGTTTTTTAAGCAAGCTTGCATGCTTGATTGATCGCAATTTTGATAGATCAATAAAAGCCGCGCTACTAAATTAGGGGGTATGCATGAGAGCTTGGTTAAAAGTTTACTATCTAAACTTCCAAAAATGCGCTCTAAAAGGCTGTGATAACGCATACAGACATCAGAAACGTTAAAACCTACCAACAACCTAGAGCATTCATGCCAAATGCGCTCTTTACTGATTTTGTCTAATAAATTTGCTTGATCAAAGAGCGCGTTCTCACTTTTAATATCTAGTTTAAAACCTAGAGTACTGGCAAAACGCATAGCCCTTAAAATGCGCAAAGCATCTTCTTCTAAACGCACGGAAGGCACACCCACAAAAACAAGTTTGTGATCTTTTAAATCCTGTAGCCCTCCATGTAAATCTAAAAGCCCTTTTTTAGGGTGAAAGGCTAACGCGTTAATCGTTAAATCGCGGCGACTCAAATCTGATTCAAGTGAGTTAACAAAACTGACTCTTGGGTGGCGGTGGTTGGTATAATCAAACTCTAATCTATAAGTGGTTATTTCAAAAAACTGCCCCCTGTATAAAATCCCTAGAGTACCAAATTTTAAACCCACAAGGCTAGTTTGCATTTTGGGTTGTAAAAGGGTTAATAATTGTTCTGGCGTAGCATTTGTAGCTAAATCATAATCCTTAGGCTTTTTATTAAGCAGTAAATCGCGCACACTTCCCCCCACCACCACAGCTTCAAACCCACCTTGTTCAATCAAATCTAATAATTCTAAGAGTGCATGAGGGAGAGTTAAAGCATAGGTTAAATCCCAACCCACTGACAAGTCCTTTGCTATAATTCTCTCATTTTAGTATAAAGAGCCACCATGAAATCCTTTGATTTACAAAGTTTACTAACCAAGCGCTATAAAAGTAGTTGTGTACTTTGCTTTAGTGGAGGACAGGATAGCACGACTCTAGCTTTATGGAGTTTATCTGCCTTTGAAAAAACCTATTTACTCGGTTTTGATTATGCCCAAAAGCATAGTATAGAGCTACAACAAGCCACAAAAATTGCCACAGAGTTAAAGTTACCCTTTAAAATTCTTAGTTTAGATTTTTTACAAGAATTAAGTAATTCTGCTCTCTTTAAAAAAAGCCCCCAATCAATCCAAGCCCCGCACATGAAAAACCCACAATTACCCGCCTCCTTTGTACCTGACCGTAACGCTTTATTCATCACTCTTGCCCACGCCTATGCTTTTAATTTAGGGGCTTTTTTTGTACTCTTAGGCATTTCTGAGCAAGATTACAGCGGCTATTTTGATTGCCGCCAAAATTTTTTAGAAAGTTTACAAACTTCTTTAAATCTAGGCGCTTTTGGCACTCCTAAGGGGATTACTTTACTAGCCCCTTTCATGTTTATAGACAAAGCCCAAGAATTTGCTTTAGCCCAAAAATTAGGGTTTTTAGATTTTATTTTAGAGCAAACCCATACCTGTTATATCGGGGATCGCAGCACCCGCCACCCTTATGGCTATGGCTGTGGTACATGCCCGGCTTGTCTTTTAAGGCAAAAGGGTTATGAAAACTTTTTAAAAGAATCTAATAAATAAAATTGATACTATAAGACTAAAGTTTTATGCTATAATAGCTTTATATTTTTTAAAGGATATACATGGGAAAAAGTTTATACGCGACCTTAGAGGTGAGCGAGCAAGCCAGCAATGAGGAAATCAAAAAATCCTACCGCAGGCTAGCGCGCAAATACCACCCCGATCTCAATAAGGGTAAGGAAGCTGAGGAAAAATTTAAAGAGATCAACGCTGCTTATGAAATTTTAAGCGATCCACAAAAGCGCGCCCAATACGATCAATTTGGCGATAACATGTTTGGAGGGCAGAATTTTAGCGATTTTGCGCGTTCTCAAGGCAAGGGCGCTAATTTTGATGATATTTTAGCCCAAATCTTTGGTCGTGGAGGATTTGGAGGAGGTGGTTTTGGGCATGGAGGTTTTGCAGACTTTGGAGGGTTTAATTTTGCTGAAAATTTAGATATTCATGCAGAAATCCAAATTAGTCTACAAGAAGCTGTTTTAGGTGCTAAACGATCTATCAAACTCAACCACGATAGTTTTGAGATTAAAATCCCTGCTGGAGTTAAAGAAGGGGAAGTTTTGCGCGCTAAAGGTAAGGGGCGTACTCAGGGAGGATTAAGAGGCGATGTACTTTTAAAAGTACATGTACTAGAAGATGGCACTTATACCCGTAGCGGTGATGATCTGATTAAAGATTTTGATTTGCCCTTAAAAACAGCTCTTTTTGGAGGCAAAATACAAGTCCCCACTTTACATAAAGAAATTGCTCTTAAAATCCCACCCAATACGAAAAATGCCCAAAAATTCCGCATTAAAGGGCTTGGGGTGAAGAATCGAAAGAGTGCAGAAATGGGGGATTTGTATTTAAAAGCCCATGTGATTTTGCCCCATACAGATACTTTAAGTGCAGATGTGAAACAAGTTTTACAAGAACAATTACCCTAAGGAATAAACATGGTTGATTATGATGCACCTCTTTACTTAATTAGTGTGGTAGCCAAAATGTTAGATGTCCATCCCCAGACTCTGCGCCAGTATGAAAAAGAAGGGCTAGTTGAACCCAAACGCACAGATGGGAAAGTACGGCTATACTCCCAAAGGGATATGGATAAGATCAAAACCATTTTGCGCTTAACTAGGGATATGGGCGTTAATTTAGCAGGGGTGGATATTATTTTGCGCCTTAAAGAGCGATTAGACGAGTTAGATAGCCTTAATGAGCAATTACAAACACACATGCAACAAAGTACGCCAAGTAGATCCCAAACCAAACAAATTCAAAAAACATCTTATGAATTAATTTTATTTAAAAAAACCTAATTGCCTACAATAAGCCCTTTAAAGCGCTCGCCAAACCCTTCAGGGTTAATAAGAGCGCGGGCTTTCATGCTTTCTCTTTGGTAGGTTGTAAAGGGCGCGTTAGCGTGGAATAATTCTAATAGAGACGCTAACCCCATTTTTAAAAGAGTCGCGCTTTGCGTGCTGTAAAAAAGGGTGTGTGCTCCTTGAGCTAAAAAGAGTGTTTCTAAGAGTTTAAAGTCTACATCATAGGTTAGATCAATTTTTTGGTAGTATTCTTGCAAATTGTCTAAAATTTCCTCAAAACTAAGAACTTTGTGTTTTCTGTAGCCTCTTAAACTAATCCCCCCATAACTCCCATATTGCCCATAATCAAAACTAACCATGACCCATTTTTTACCCCGCAACTGGTTGCATAAATTAGTAATATAATCTCCCCATAAAGGCAAACAATCTGATTTTATAGCCGGATAAAATGCTTTTATTTGGTACATTTCCTCAGGGCTTAAATTTTGCCATACAGGCTTAAAATGAGAAATATACAATTTCTTAGAGTTATCAATAACTTCGCATGGAAAACTATCCCATAATTCATTGCAATAAATAAAAACAGATTGAGAAAGGTTTAAATTTTCTAAGTAAGCCACGCATTCAAGATCAACCCCTCTTTTGGCTAATCTTTCTTTTTGTAAATTAGCTAGTCTATCTAAAGGTTCTATACTGATAAATCTTATGTGCTCTAGCACGCCTTGACTTAAATCTTTTAAAAACCCCACTACATCGCTTAATAATAACCCCTCTCCTGCCCCTATTTCTACAACACTTAAAGGCAAAGAAAGCCGCCCACTCTCTAATAAGGATAATAAATAAAACGCTAGCGTACCCCCAAAAAAAGCGCTACTATTTACAGCTGTATAAAAATCCCCTTGCATGCCAATTAATGCATGCCTATAGTAGCCATTCTCACCATATAACCACTCTTGCATGCACTGGCTAAAACTCTGCATTAAAGCCCTCTAATCCTTGCAATTTCATCTCTTAGCTTAGCCGCATTTTCAAAGTCTAAAACCCTAGCCCTCTCTTGCATTTGGGCGCGTAAAGTCTTGATAAGCCGTTCTTTTTCACTCTTAGGCATTTTATTTAAATTCTTTTTAGAAGGTTTAGAGAGCTCTATTTCTTTTAGCTCAGCCTCTAAAGGTCTATTAACACCTCGTGGAATTAATCCATGTTCTTGGTTAAAGGCCATTTGTTTAGCCCGTCTTTGATCTGTAATATCCATAGCCTCTTGCATGCTAGGCGTGATTTTATCTGCATAAAAAATCACTCTGCCATGTACATGCCGTGCTACCCTGCCCATAGTTTGGATTAAAGCCGTACTGCTACGCAAAAACCCTTCTTTATCTGCATCTAAAATAGCCACTAAAGACACTTCCGGTAAATCTAAACCCTCTCTAAGTAGATTAATGCCGATTAAAACATCAATCTCTCCAAGCCGCAAAGCACGGATACTATGGTTGCGCGCAATCACATCTGTATCGCTGTGTAGATACTGCACTTTAAGCCCACATTCTGCATAGTGTTTACAGAGTTCCTCAGCCATGCGCTTTGTTAAAGTGGTTACCAATACCCGCTCTTTTTTAGCCACTACGCTTTGGATAGTTTTTAAAAGGTCTTTAACTTGATTTTGTGTAGGTCTTAAGGAGTATTCCGGATCTAAAAGCCCGGTTGGGCGGATAATTTGGCTAGCCACTTGGCTACCTGAGAGTTCTAGTTCTAAAGGATTTGGTGTAGCTGAGACAAAAAGAAAATGCGGGGCTTTTTGGATAAATTCCTCGTATTTGAGGGGGCGGTTATCTAGGGCTGATGGGAGTCTAAATCCATGCTCAACAAGTACTTGTTTGCGACTCAAATCTCCAGCATACATGCCCTTAAATTGAGGCAAACTTACATGGGATTCATCTACAATCACAAGATAAGGGCAATTTTTCTGTGCAAAGTAATCCATAAGGGTGTAGGGGGTTTCTCCGGCTTGTTTGCCTGTAAAGTGGCGGGAATAATTCTCAATGCCCTTACAAATCCCGGTTGTACCCATCATTTCTAAATCAAATTCTGTCCGTGTTTTAAGCCGTTCGTACTCTAAAAGTTTTTGTTCTTGTTTGAAAAATTCTAAACGCTGCGCTAATTCTGTCTCAATGCTAGAAAGAGCTTTTTTAAGGCACTGCGGACTGACAATAAAGGCACTTGCCGCATAAAGGATATAAGAATCTAAGGATTGGATAGGGGTGTTTTCTAAAGCATCCATGTAAGTGATGCGATCTACCTCATCGCCAAAAAATTCCACGCGGATAAAATTAGAATCATTATAAGCCGGGAAAATATCCACACTCTCCCCAACTACCCTAAAATACCCTCTTTCTAAAATATCTTGCCGTTCATAGCCCATTTCTACTAGCTTAAGTAAAAATTGTGTGTAAGAAATTTGTTGCCCCACCTTAATTTTTTCAAGCATGCTTAGATATTCTGCCGGATTACCTAGCCCATAATTAGCCGAAACACTAGCAACCACCACTACATCATCATAGCCTAGTAAAGAAGTGATCGCACTCAAACGCAAACGCTCCAAATCCTCATTAATGGAGCTGTCTTTTTCTATGAATAAATCGCGTCTTGGGATATAAGATTCAGGCTGGTAATAATCAAAGTGAGAGATAAAATACTCTACATGGTTTTTAGGGAAGAAACTTTTAAATTCGCTATAAAGCTGGGCGCATAGGGTTTTATTATGCGACATCACTAAAGTTGGCATTTGTAATTTAGAAATCAAATAGGCCATGCTAAAAGTTTTACCACTACCTGTAACCCCTACTAAGGTTTGGTATTTAGCATTTAGATTAATTCCATCTTGTAACTTTTGCACGGCTTGTTCTTGCTCTAAACTTACTTTGTAAGGGGCATTTAGAATAAAACCCATGTCTTTGCCTTTTGATAAAATCAGGGGGTATAATAACTAAAAACCTAAGGAATTTAATGCTTAATCGTTTTTATAGTGTTGCGCCACTCAAACACCATCTCAAACCCCTTACCTATAAAAGCCAAACCCCGCTAGCAAAAGGCGATTTAGTACAAATCACTTTGCGTAAATTACGCCTAAAGGGTGTTGTACTGCAAGAATGTGAAAAACCCCCTTTTGATTGTGTTTTGGCTACTCAAGAATTAACTTATTTTAATGCCCACCAAATGCTACTTTTAGAGTTTATAGCCAAGTATTATTGTTGTTCCCCCGGTTTAGTCGCTTCTTTATTCATTCCCTTTAATAAAAATAACCCGCCTTTTAATCCTATTTCTACCCCATTTGGGATAAACCCCCTAAGTTTTGTACAAAACCAAGCCTTAGAGGCACTCAAACCCCATAAAAGCGCTTTACTCTTTGGAGATACAGGAAGCGGAAAAACCCAAATTTATATCCATTTAATCGTAGAAAAATTACAGAAAAACCAAAGTGTTATTGTATTAGTACCTGAAATCGCACTCACTTCTCAAACCCAAAAAGCGCTGATAAAGACCTTTGCCAATCAAGTAGGGTTATGGCATAGTAAACTTAGCACTAAACAAAAACAAGAATTATTAAAGCAATTAGCATTAGGACAGATAAGAGTAGTGGTGGGTACGCGTAGTGCTTTATTTTTACCCATGCCAAATTTAGGGCTTATCCTTGTTGATGAAGAGCATGATCAAGCTTATAAAGCTAGCCAAGCCCCCTATTACAATGCCCGCGATATTGCTCTTTATCTTTCTAGTAAAATGCCTATCCAAGTGATTTTAGGCTCAGCCACCCCCCATGTGCGTAGCTATTATTTAGCCAAGAAAAACCAAACACTTGTACGCTTAAAAGGGCGTTTTTTTAACACCTCAAAAGAAATTCTTTTTGAGGAAAATAAAACAACGCTTAGCCAAAATTTACTAGAGTATCTAACAAAAAGCTTAGAAAAAAAAGAACAGAGTGTGATTTTTCTACCCACGCGCGCTTCTTTTAAAAAATTGCTTTGTTATTCTTGTGGAAATGGCGTACAATGCCCTTTTTGTAGCGTGAATATGAGCTTGCACCTTAAAGAAAAATGCATGCGCTGTCATTATTGCCAACACCAATTAGAAATTCCAAAAGTCTGCCCTACATGCAAGCAACCTACTTTGGCCGGAAAAAGAATAGGCACGCAGCAACTTAAAAGCGAATTAGAAGCACAGCTGCCCCAAGCGCGCATTCAGATTTTAGATAAAGATCACACCCACACGGCTTCACAGATCCAAAATATTTTAGACTCGTTTAATCGCCATGAATGTGATATTTTAATCGGAACACAGATGTTAGCCAAAGGCCATGACTACCCTAAAGTAAATCTTGCCATTATTTTAGGTTTAGATGAGGTGCTTAACAATGGGAGTTATCGCAGTTTAGAAGATGGGGTGTCTTTAATGCACCAAATTGCTGGCCGTAGTGCGCGCAAAGAACATGGAAAAGTGGTGATTCAAACGCTTAATGCCGCATTTTTAAAACGCTATATCCAAGACTATGAAGACTTTTTAAAAGACGAATTACAAACACGCATGCCCCATTTTCCCCCTTTCATGCGTTTAGCTCAGATTGAATTTAGAAATAAAGACGCCTTAATCGCTCAAGAGAACATGCAGACAAGTTTAAAAATGCTACAAACTCTTTTAGATCAAAATCAAGGCGTACAAGTTTTAGGGTCTGGCTGTGCACGGGTGGCTAAAATTGCGGGCAAATACCGCTACCAGATTCTTTTAAGCGCGTCCTCAACTTTAGGGCTACACCAAGTTTTACACCACCTACAAGAACATGCTAAAGGTATTTTTAAAATTGATGTAGATCCGCTAGATATTTAGAAGGATATTTTGTAATGGAAGTTTGCTATAATAGGGGTTTAATCTAGTTTAAAAGGGCGGATATGGGGGCAGAGATTTTAGACAAGCTCCATGAAAAGATTGAAGATCTCCTTATCAGGCTTGCGCTTTTAGAGGAAGAAAATAAGGAACTGCAACTCAAAAACGCGACACTTGCCACGCAAAATGAGGAAAAAGGACGCCAGCTTGATACGCTTTATGATGAGATTGCCGCAAAAGATAACCGGTTACAAGAAATTTATGACAGAA
Source organism: Helicobacter suis (assembly GCF_902196135.1). Lineage (GTDB taxonomy): Bacteria > Campylobacterota > Campylobacteria > Campylobacterales > Helicobacteraceae > Helicobacter > Helicobacter suis_A. Next base: position 64,496 of record NZ_CABIKE010000011.1, read on the forward strand.
TCCACAAAGTTTTAGAAAATGGATAACCAAAAACCCGCCGTTGACATGATTGAGGTGAGTATCGGGGGTAGGCGTTATAAGATCACGCTTAATGAACGCTTCAGCTTAGATACACGCGAAGAAATCAAGGAGAGCTTTCATAAAAAAGAAATTGAGCCTATCGAACTTTTTAAAATCCACCTTAATAAAATCCAAGAAATTGCAGATTTAAACGCCAAAATCGGCCAACTACTTAATAAAATCCCCTAACTATTTTAAATTCCCCATGTCTGTAACTTTGCCCCACATTAGGCGGTACTTGCGTTTCATAAATTCCACCTCCTCGCGTACTTTGCTTAATTCCTCTTGTAAAACTTCAATCGTTCTTTTATCCTCCTCATAAACCTCTTGCATAGAGATCACCGCATCTTTTAAAAACACATTTTCATTTTTATAGGCAGAAATGGCCTCATCTTTAGCACTCACCACCTTATCATGGAGTCCTAAAATCGTATTAATCGTCTTTTCTACAAATACCGGATCTACTTGTTGCATGTTCTCTACTAAGGCTGGATAGCCGGCTTTAGTGGCCACTAAAGTATTTTTATGCACTGCCTTTTTGGCTAACACTTGCGTAGCACTCTGTAAATCCACCCAAATTTGCTCCTCATCGTGTTTACTCACAATGCTTTGATCTTGAATCAAGGCCAACACTCGATCTTTAGGCAGTTTAGAAATATCTAAAAATTCATCTAGCGTAACCCAAGTTTCTTTTTGTGTTGTATCCACATCAACCTCCACGCAATGTCTTAATGGCTTTTTGGAGTCTGTCTACTAAATAATCAATGTCTTCTAAACTATGGGTGTAGTGTAAACTCACCCGTAACCAGCCGGGCTGTTTCTCTCTACTTAAAATATAATTACTATCCTGCAATCCTAGCAAATCATGGCCATAAGGCCCAGCACAGCTACACCCCGCCCGCGTTTCTATCCCAAATGTATAACTTAAAAGGGGCGCTAAATCATAACAAGATACTCCGCTAGCATTAAAAGCCACATTCCCCACCCGTTTAGCAAGCAAAGACCCATAAATGCTCAGTGCGGGGATTTCTTTAAGAGCGTGCATGAAAACTTGGGTGAGCATGCTCTCGCGTCGTCTAATATAATTAGCACCTAATTCATTGCGCAGTTGTAAAGCTAATGTAGCTCTTAAAAGCTGGATTAGCCCATAAGTGCCTACCTCCTCTCTTAGCGCAACTTCTTTAATGTATTCATGCGTACTGCGACTCACATAGCAAACAACACCCCCCCCGCTAAAACTAGGCGCTAAACTTGTATCTACTAGATCGCGCTTAATGCCTAAAATCCCACAACTCCCCACCCCTCCTAAAAGTTTATGTGTAGCGATACAACACGCGCTAAAATCTGTTGTGTATAAATTATCATGCGAGATAAAGGCGGCTAAATCAAAAGCTAAAATGGCCTTGTATTTTTGACAAAGTCTAGCAATGTCTAAATAAGGGACTACTAGCCCTGTTACATTGGAGGCCACCCCTATAGAAACAATAATTTGTGGTGCTTCTTGGTGCTCTTTTAAAGCCCGTTCTAAATGTTCTAAGCAAAATAAGCCATGTTCATTTAAATCTAGACGCAACACATGGCAAAGCCCTTCACGCCAGCTTATTTCATTAGAATGGTGCTCATAAGGACCAATGACAACTTGAGGCAAAGAGACTCCTTTTAAGTTAAGCCTCTGACGGCTCTTTGGAGGTAAATATATCCCTAGAATTTCTTGTAAGCGCTTAATTGCATGGCTAGCTCCAAACCCAGCTGTTAGAATGATAAAATCCTCCCCCAAGCCTAGAGCTTTTAAAATGTTTTCTTTACATCTAAGATAAACTAACTCCATTAAGTGGGCATGTTTGGACATACCAGAGTGGGCATTAGCATAAAAGGGCAAAAGTTTAGCCACCCGTTTTTCAATAAGAGTACTGGCTAACCCTGAGGCTGTCCAGTCAAAGTAATACACGCCCTTTTTGAGTACCACACTTTTACGAATCTGGTTTAGTTGTTCTTCTTTGGAAGTATCTTGCAGGAGAGGTGCAAATACACTTTCTAAAAACTGCTCTTGCTTACCTAAAAGAGTTTGGGCCATGTAAGCTTAGTGCCCCCTAAAATGTGGAAATGCAAGTGGGGGACTTCTTGCCCTCCATCTGTGCCAGTATTAGTAATGAGGCGATAACCACTTTGCTTAATGCCTAAAACCTCCACCACTTCTAGGATAAATGCGCCCATGCCTGTTATTAGCTCTGGGGTAATGGCATTAAAATCTTTCACGCCCACCTTAGGAATGACTAACACATGGATAGGCGCTTTAGGATTAATATCCTCAAAAGCTAAAAAAGCCTCATTTTCTAGCACTTTTTTACAAGGAATTTCCCCATCAACGATCTTTTCAAATACATTTTTCACAAGAACTACCCTTTTGTAATTTGCCCTGTATTATAGCTGAATCTAACAGATTTGCTAAAGACTAGATTTTTAAAAAAGTCATTTTAGGCTTAAGTGGTGTTGGTGCTAGAAACATTTAGCGGCTATAAGCGCTATTATTAAGAGTTAGACTAAAAACCCTATAACAAAACACAATCAAGAGGAAGTGAGATAAGGGTTATATCACCTTGATAGGAATTGTTCTAGTTGTACATCAAATTATCCTATTTATAGGGTTTGAGACTTGAAAGACTATGGTAAAGATCAAAATCACTTTCAAAAGTAAACCCGGGTCTGAGGACTTTAAAACTCTTCTCTGCCTGTTTGGCTAAATTCTCTGCTTTTTGTTGATCATCTATTTTTAGAGAATGTCTATCCATCTTAAACACCTCCCACCCTTGATCTTTAAAAGGCACATTTTTTTTAGTCCACTCAAAAGTCTCATTCTTTGTCCCCACCCCATGACAGATGCGATAAATCCTCTCATACATCACCCCTTTAGCGATGTTGTTTTCATTGCTCGTTACTAAAATACAGCGCCGGTTGCCCCCATCCTCTCTATTTAGCTCCATTACCGCCTGCCCTGTTGTCCCGCTCCCGGCATAAAAGTCTAGGATTAAAGAGTTAGGGGAAGTGGCATGTAATAAGATTTTTTGGATAAACGCCGTGCTTTTAGGGTAGTTAAAGTTCTCAGCCATGCCTAAATCTAGCAATTCTTTAGTAGCCGCTTGATTCATGTAGGCATTGTCTACAAATGCCAAACTATCAAAGGTTTTTTGCGTGCTTTTAAGATCGCTTAAATAGCGTTTGTAGATAAACCCCCGCTCATGAGGGGCATGTTCTTTTTTAAAGCAAATACGCCCGCTTTCAATATGTTTTTGTAGAGTTTTTTCAGAGAAACGCCAAAACATGCCCGTTGGAGGATAATCCACTTTGCCCGTGTAGGGGTTTGTAACGCCAAAGTAGCCCGTTTTGGGGTTACCACTTTTAGCGCTAGGATTATCCGCAGCCCACGCCCCGTTAGGATCGTTATCAGGGTTGGTGTAATGGCTTAAATCTTTTTGCCCACCTCTAAGATTTACAGATATTTTATTTTTGGCATAACACAGTAAAAACTCATGTTGATAGTTCACGCCAATCTTGGCATCGTTGGTTGTACTCTTGGTTTTTCTAATAAAATCGCCCACAAAATTCCCCTCCCCAAAGATTTCATCACACAGCACCTTTAAATACGCCTGTTCGCTATCATCAATGCTAATAAAGATCACACCCTTAGGGCTTAACAAGTCTTTAGCTAGTTTTAGCCGTTCATTTAGCATGTTAAGCCACCCGGTGCGCATAAATTTATCGCGGTAGCCAAACTTCCCGCTTGTATTCTCTTTGCTCTTATAATCATTGCCATCTTGTTTAGTGCTCTCTGTGTTATAGGGCGGATCAATGTAAATACAATCCACACACCCGCGATAAAGCACCAAGAGATTTTTTAACGCATCGTAGTTTTCCCCAAAGATCATGGCATGGGTTTGTGTGCAAAGGGCTGGGGTAAAGCTTAAATCTGTATCGTGTTTTAGTAGACAAATAGCATCATGTTGGATTTCTGGAGCAATATCAAAGACAAAGCCCACATCTATACGCTTAGTTAATAGGCTAAAAATTGCCTCTAGATTGTGGGGGTTAGCTTTCTCTAAAATTTCTAGGGCTAATTGCTTTTGATCGGCATTAAAACTGGTATCTAGAATCTCTTTTATCTTCTCTGTATATTCTTGAAGTTTAGTAGGTTTCATGGGGTATCCTAGGGGCTTTTTTGATGACTTCTAACATGCTTTTAAGTTCTGTGCCCGTCTTTTTGATGGGGTTTAAATAGACATTACTCTCATCATAAAAGCGCAAGAGTTCAGGATTTTCCTCTTCATATTTGTAGATACAAAGCACAAGAGCAGTAGTTACGCGTGTTGGGTTGTCTTGTGTGAAATACTCTTGATAGGCTTTTTCTAATAGGGCGGTTTTGGTTGGGTTAATATCATTGCCGCTCTTTATTTCAATATAGACAAAATAACCATTTTTAAATTGCATTACAAAGTCTGGATGGCTAGTATGCTTGTTACCATTATCATCTAAGTACTCAATGTAGGCATTGCTCTTAGAAGAGTTCTTAAACCACACTTTAATATCTTGTTCATTTTTCAGAACAAATCTGTCCAGTTCTGCACAAATTTTTTGCTCGGGTGTAGAATCTAGGGGGACTTCTTCGATCTTCTTTCCATCTCTTTTAATTTCTACTAGATAATGATCTGGATCAAAATTACAGGTTTTGGGCTCTTGACTTTTTTCTTCAATAATCTCTGTGGGTTGGTAGGTTTCTAAATGTGGGGTGTAGGTTTTTTGATTTTGTATAGAAGCATTGTAAATATCATAGATTTTATAGATGTAAAACTCTAGTAAGATCATTTCAAGGCGTAGACAAGGGGTGTTAGGGTAGGCATTACTAAGCTTCTTTAAGATTTCCTTTAAAATCTTTTCTTGCGGCGTATCGAGATTCCTTTTGAGTATGCAGGCGCGGCGCAAGAGTTCAAAGGTGTTTAAAATTTCAAATTTCTTATGCTTAAGGCGGTAGATACCTTGCTCAAAACAAGTTTGACTTTGATCGTAGATCTGTTGCTTGTAGTTTTTGATGAACTGTTTAATTCTCTTTTTCTCTGTTTGGTTTTCCTCATGTTGTAGGTTATGTTGTAGGGTGAGTTCTAAGGCGATTCTTAGCACTTTAAAGCCTTTAAAAGAATCTCTGATCTTGTAGCTATATACGGTGTAATCCTTGGGAGTTTTGAAGTTTTCATAAAGATAATACTTGTCTGTTATTTCATGCTTTTCTAATTGAGGGTAAGGGTTGCGCTTAACACGCCCTAGTGCTTGGATACTTAATTTAGAAGAACACACATTTCTCAGACGCAAGAGCATGCACGCGCGTGGAATATCCCACCCTGTAGCAGGCCCCACTTTAAAGATAATACAATCTGTGGTGTCGTTGATCTTAGAGATTTTGGATAACAATACACTTTTGGGCAAATCATTGTCCTTACGGTTGTAATCTATTTCATCTCCAAAATATTGTACCCATGACCAATTGACTTGTTCAAACTTATCTTTGAGTTCTTGAAGTGTTTTATCCCATTTTATCCATGCATCAGGATTACTCTTTTGATCGGGCTGGTTATCTACTTGGATTAACATAGCAGGGGCAATCCATACTTCTTTTTCCTCCCATAATTTTTGGTAATGTGCTTTGATCTCTTTAAATTTCTCTATTGCTTGATTAATAAGACTAGAATCGTTATAGGTTTCATTCTCTAAAACTTCAGATGTACACTTGAGTAAATATTGCCCGGTTTGTGCTCCGTTTTCTTCAAGTTCCTTTTCTGTAATTTCTACTCTAGGGTATTTATGTTCCTTATCAAAAGTAGCAGTCATTTTTAAAATAAAGGCGGCATGTTTGTCCATGAGGTCTTCAAAATTGGCGCGCTCTTTTTGGAATGTACTTGTACCCACGTGCGCTTCATCTCGGATATAAATAAGGGTATAGTCTCTTGCCGCTTCTTGGATAAAGGCATCAATAATATTTAACTCTGTGTAAAGTTTTTTCCTACCAAAGCTAGACTTGCCAAAAATATAGACTTTATTTTTCTCACATTTAATAGGGGGCACATCTTCACATTGTTTGCTATTCTTAGAAGATGAGGGGGATGCGTAATATTCTACTTCAAAATTAGTAGTTTCTAGGATACCTTGATCCCTATAATCTTTGATCTTTCTCTCAAACGCTTCTGGTAACTCTGCGCTAGAGAGCGTGGCGATGATGAAAATAAATTGAGATTCTATAAAATTGGCGATTAACTTGCTAATAAACTGACTAGCCATGAGCGTTTTGCCCGAGCCTGTGGGGGCCTTAAATTCTACGACCCTATCTGTTTTTATAAATTCTGTGTGATCAACTTTCTCGGGGGGGGGGGGGGGGGGGGGGGGGGGTTTTTTTTTTTT
>NZ_CABIKE010000012.1 GCF_902196135.1 Helicobacter suis
GAACATAAAGAAGAACATAAAGAAGAACATAAAGAAGAACATAAAGAAGAACATAAAGAAGAACATAAAGAAGAACATAAAGAAGAACATAAAGAAGAAGCGATCCCAGAAACGCCTACAGAATCACAAGAACCTATAACATCACAAGAACTCCCACAGGCTATACCACAAGAACAAGAGCAAAAAGAGCAAAAGGCAGAAGAAACAAATCAAACTCCGCCACCAGAAACCCAAGAAACCCATCACGATAACACAGAAGGGTTAAATTTAGAGGATTTATTGCCACTAGAAGCACACACCCCCGCAAAACAAACAGATAGCACTAAAGAACCCACGCTAGACTCTACCCTTCCAGATGATATTCCCCTTGAATCCCACACCCATGCAGATAGTGTACATATGGACATGCTTGAGGATTTAATGCAAGAAAATTCTCCTGAGGCTCAAGAGCTCATGGATAGCATGCATGGAATGGATAGCGCGATGCACACGGCTATGGAGGACATACAACCCTTTACAGATGTAGAACCTTCTTTAGCACAAGAAACACAAGAAACACAAGAAACCCCCCCTACAGAGTCTAGTTTGACTCAAGATGCAGAAGCTAAAGAACCCCAAATAGAAGAGTCTAAAAAAGAGGAAATAGAGGCAAAAGAAATCCCCCCATCTTCTCAAGACAAAGAAACTAATCAAGAAGTAGAGGAAAATGCAGAAGTTGAAAATGCAGAAAAAGAACCTCAAGAGCCAATTCAAGAATCTCAAGAACTTAAAGAGCAACCAGAAACTCCAGAAATCCCTTCAGAAAAAGAGACACAACCCCAAGAACCCTCAGAGCCAGAAAATTTAACACCTGTACAAGAATCTACAGAATCTGCAGAATCTAAAGAACCTTTAACAACCCCGCCTGAAAAGGAATCCCAAGAGTTTGAAAAAATTGAAGATATTCCTGAGCCGGTTATGGCTAGTGTAATGGATGAATCTGAAATACCCAATGAAGAGGCCAAGCAAGAGGCACAGCCAAAGAGCACAGAAGCAGCAGAGGAAGTAAAAGAGGAGGAAAAAGCAAGCAAGGAAGAAGAAACAAGTGGAGTAGAAAATAAAATAGAAGAGGAGGCAAGCGAGGTAGAAGGAAAAATAGAGGAGGAAAAAGCAGATAGGGCGGACGAGAAAGCAGAAGCCACACTTCAAGAGCAAATACCTCAAGAGCAAACGCCTCAAAAAGAACAACCAAGTTTGCCCCCTTTGAGCTTAAGTTTTGATTTACAAACCTTGCTTAAAGATTTGCCCATTGATCCTAAGATTTTAGAGAATAAAACCCTCCATGTTCAGGTCCAATTAGCTGATAAAACATGACGGCTTATCGCATGCTTATCTTAGCTGGTCCGAGTGGATCGGGTAAGAGTACTCTTGTGAGGCATTTATTAGAGCAATGTGAGGATGTTTATTTTTCTATCTCAACTACAACGCGTCCAAAACGAGAAGGAGAGATTGAGGGGAAGCATTATTATTTTGTAAGTCAAGAGGCTTTTTTAGAAGGGATTGACAAACACCAATTTTTAGAATGGGCTAAAGTACACGGCTATTATTATGGTACTTCTCTTGTGCCCATTGAGCAGGCTTTAAAAGTAAATAAACTTGTGCTACTTGATATTGATGTACAAGGGCATCGCAGTGTTAAAAATATTTATCCTCAAGCGACTTCTATTTTTATCACAACCAAAAATGCACAGGTTTTACGCACCCGTTTAGAGCAACGCCAAACCGATAGTAACGAGGTGATTACAAAGCGCCTCATCACGGCTTTTAAAGAACTCCAAGAGATAGATCAGTTTGATTATGTGCTTATCAACGAGGATTTAGAGCTTTCTAAAAAAATGGTGCTAGAAGTAGCCCACACCTTGCGCTACAAACAACAGATGTTTCCTAAGGAGCAACTTTGCCGTGCTTGGAAAGACTAAGTTAGGCTATGCTAATATGGGGAAAATCCCTATAAAAGGATAAACATGGGCGGTTTTACAAGTGTTTGGCATTGGCTAATTGTTTTAGTGGTGATCTTGCTTTTATTTGGTGCTAAAAGAATCCCTGAGTTGGCTAAGGGGCTTGGTAGCGGGATTAAGAACTTTAAAAAGGCTGTGAAAGATGATGAGGAGGAAAAAAAAGAGGGTAAGGAGGAGGTACAAACCCTACACACCACTAGCCCTAATCCACAAACTCCAAATAGCCCACAAAGTAGTACACAAACTAAAGACCCCACCAAAGTTAGCTAAATGCATTACACGATCAAAACCCTACTAGAGCGGGTTTTACAAACAGAGGTGATCTTAGAGCACCCTAAAGATAGGAGTTTGGGGCATTATGCTAGCGTGGTGGCTTTTCCCTTAGCAAAGGTGTATAAAAAGCCACCTAAGGCTATCGCGCTAGAGTTGGTGGATCGTCTTTTAGAAGATGAAGAATGTCAGGCTGTTTTTGCAAAGATAGAGGCACTCAATGGCTATATTAATTTTACCCTCAAAGAAAGTTTTCTAGATCGCTTTTGTAATCAGGCCTTAAAACTAGGGGTAGATTTTGGCAAAGAAGCGGATAAACAAGAGAGTCTTTATTTAGAATTTGTCAGCGCAAACCCTACAGGACCTTTGCATATCGGGCATGCTAGAGGGGCGATTTTTGGAGATAGCTTTGGCAATTTAGCCCGCTTTTTAGGCTATAAGGTACACACTGAATATTATGTCAACGATCTAGGCGCACAGATTAAATTACTCGGCCTTTCGCTTTGGCTAGCTATTTGTGAGATGCAACATCTTAAAGTAGAATACCCGGCAGAGTATTATAGAGGCGCGTATATCAATGAACTAGCTCAAAAAGCACTAGAGCATTTCCCGGATTTAAACAACAATGATCCTAATCTTTACACCACATTAGGAGATTTTGCTAAAGAAGTGGTACTAGCTCAAATAGAGCAGAGTTTAGCAGATTTGGGGATTGTTATAGAAAATTATGCGAGTGAAAGGGCGATGTTTGCGCATCAAGAGGAGGTTTTTAAGCGTTTAGAGCAGGCTGGAGGTGTGTATGAGTTTGAAGGCAAAATGTGGCTTAAATCTAGTATGTTTGGAGATGAAAAAGATCGCGTGATTCGTAAAAATGATGGGGATTTTACCTATATTGCAGGGGATATCACCTACCATGATTATAAATTCAAACAGGGCTTTGATCACTATATTAATATCTTTGGGGCTGATCACCATGGCTATGTAGCCCGCATTAAGGCAGCTTTGCAGTTTCTAGGCTATGAGGCACAAAAATTAGAGGTGCTTTTAGTGCAAATGGTGGCTTTATTACAAAATGGCAAGCCTTATAAGATGAGCAAGCGCGCGGGTAATTCTGTGCTACTTAGCGATGTGCTAGAGGACATGGGCAAAGACGCTCTGCGTTTTGTGTTTCTGAGTAAAAAGCTAGACACGCATTTAGAATTTGACATCGCTAGTTTGCAAAAACAAGATAGTTCTAACCCCATTTTTTATATCCACTACGCCAACGCCCGTATCCACACTATGTTAGAAAAATTCTTCCAAAAACCAAATGCGAGTTTGCAGGCTATTCTCTCAAGTTCTTTAGAAAATCTCCCAAAGGCTGGGGGCGCTCTTCTTTTTAATGCCCTTAATTTGCCTAAAATTTTACAAACCGCCTTTCAAGATAGAGAGTTACAAAAGATATGCGATTATCTTAAAGGTTTAGCTGCCGATTTTCACAGCTTTTATAACGCCTATAGAATTTTAGACACCCCGCAAGAATTGCCTTATTTAAAGCTTTGCCAAATGGTGAGTTTGAGTTTAACAATCGGTCTAAAATTACTTGGGATTAGAGCTAAAACAAAGATGTAATAACGGACGGGGATAAGGAGGGGGAGTTACCCCGCCCGTGCCGACTAAATGCCGGCTAGTTAAAATATCTAAAATATCTGGAATTTTCTCTTAAACTTTTGTTATAATAATTTAAGTTTAAGTTAAAGGATTTGAATGCGTATCTTGTTGGTGGAAAACAACGCTGATTTAAGCAAAGAAATTAGCGCCTATCTCAGCGAAAAGAGTTTTCAGGTAGATGTAGCAGAGAATTTAGAGGATGGCGAGTATTACATCAGTATCCGCAATTACGATCTTGTGCTGATTAGTTTAGAACTTAGCGATGGCAATGGTTTAAGTTTAGTGCCTTATGCAAAGGCCAAACATGCCTCTATTGTAAGTATCGTGCTAGCTAATAACGCCTCCAGTGAGCAAGAGATCAAGGCTTTTAAAGAGGGAGTAGATGATTTCATCGCTAAGCCTTTTGATTTGGGGGTGCTTGTGGCTAGGATTGAGGCGAGATTGCGCTTTTGGGGTTCTAGTATTATTGAAATTGAAGATCTAGTGATTAATCCAGATGAGGAAAAGATCGTATATAAGGGTAAGGAAATTGAAGTTAAAGGTAAACCCTTTGAAGTGCTCACCCATCTAGCGCGCCACCGCGATCAAATCGTGTCTAAAGAGCAGCTTTTAGATGCTATTTGGGAAGAGCCGGAGTTAGTAACGCCTAATGTGATTGAGGTGGCCATTAATCAGATTCGCCAAAAAATGGACAAACCACTAGGTATTTCCACCGTAGAAACCGTGCGCCGTAGAGGGTATCGTTTCTGTTACCCAAAAAGTGTAGAAAACTCTTAAAATTGTACTACCCCAAAAACCCTTAGTATGGTTATGTTGTTTGTAACTAGGGCTAGGGGTTCTGTGTTGAATAATCTTTGCACATAAGCTTAAGGTAGCGGGTATGGATTTATACCTTTTGGTGGGCGCTTTTATGCCACATTTGCTCTTGTTAAAGCTAGGGGTTTATAGCGTGGGTAATTTAAAGTACTTTAATCCATAAAAACCCTTATAAAACGCTCAAATGCTAAAAATATTTTAATCTCTAGCGCAGGTTTGCGCGCTAAGCCTGCAAGCTTAGTAAAGCAATTAAGGCGTAGCTATAAGGTTTTGTGCTAATGCTAGCTAAGGGCTCAACTCTAAGAGTAGAGGTGCTAGAGAGCCCCTAGCTTAAGCCTTGATAATCTTAATCAATCTTGCAAGCTTAACACGCAGGGAGTATGCCAAACACCAGCGCTAAGATCAATAAAGACGCGCAAGATTGCCCCACAAGCTAGAGGTACATCATCTTTCTAGCGATTTTTTCAAAATCAAATCAAGCAATCTAAAAAAAACACTTTGGAGTTGTTCTAATTCCTCCACCCCTACCCTCTCATCAGTAGAGTGGATGCGATCATTACACACACCAAACTCTACAACCTCCACCCCCAGCGCCCTAAAAAAGCGCGCATCGCTAGTGCCCCCCTTAGTGTTAAGCGCAGGGGTGATCTCTAAAACTTCTATAATGGCTTGTTTAAGACAGGAGAGAATAAGGCTATCTTTAGAAGAAATAAATGGTAGAGAATTTTGTCTTAAATGGATATCACAGGGGACTTTAGAGAGTACTCTATCTAAGAAATTTTCCACATCTTCACGCGTTGTGGCAGGCGAATGGCGGACATTAAAGGCAATCTTTAGGCTTCTGGGTGTCATGTTTTCTGCGGGCACATGGCTTTCAATAGAGGTAAGCACCAAGCGGGAGGGCTCAAAAAAAGCATCACCCTTATCTAAAAGTGCTCCAGCTAGTAAATTTAATTTATCAGAGATAAGATCAATAGGATTAAGGCATTTTTTAGGATAGGCCACATGCCCGGGTACGCCTTGTACGATGATGTTTCCACTAATTGATCCTCTTCTACCAACTTTAATGCTATCGCCTAGGGTCTGTATACTCGTAGGTTCAGCCACCAACGCAAAATGGGGCAATAAATGCTTTTCTTTTAAAACCTCTAGCATGTGTTTTGTACCAAACTTGGCCTTACCCTCCTCATCGCTGGTTAAAAGAATAGAGAGAATCAAAGGGATTTTTTGCTCTTTAAATTTTGCATAAAACTCTATCAAAGCACAGAAAAAAGCCGCAATGCCTCCCTTCATATCCTGCGCTCCCCGTCCATACAAAAAACCACCTGTCAGCACCCCAGCAAAAGGATCTACACTCCAGCCCTCCCCCGGAGGCACGACATCTACATGCCCGGCAAAGCAAAAATGCAAGGGGTTTTCCCCGCCAAAATCTTTATAAAGAAATATATTTTTTACCGGTTCTTTGTGGGCATTTAGGATTTTAAAATCGGGCAAAAGAGAGGCTAGGTAGGCAAAAATCCCCTCCTCTTTAGGCGTGATAGTTGGGTAGGTTAAAAGTTTTTGGGCAAGAGTGATAGCATTCATGGGAGCTCTTTAAGAGTGGTTTTAGTGTGTAGGTGGAGGTAGAGTTGCAACACTTCTAAATTAGAAGGGGTGATTCCGCTAATCTGTGCAGCCTCAAAGAGACTTTTAGGGCGCAATTTCTCTAATTTTTCTATTGCCTCTAGGCCAAGACCGGGGATTTTATGGAAGACAAAATCTGAGGGGATTTTATTTTGTAACATCTGCTCCATTCTTGCAATAGAGGCGCTTTGTTTTTCAATATAGCTATGGTATTTACAGGCAATTTTAACTTGCTCTAAAACCTCTGGCTCTAAATCTTGTAAAAAGCTAAAAAGAGAGCTTAAAATCTCTACACTACAGCTATCGCGTCCGGCTAAAAACACCCCATTACATTTATCATTAATCCCGTCTTGTCCTAAATCCTCAAGTTTTTGCAAAGTCTCTTTAGAGGGCGTAAAATGCGTGTTTTTAAGATTTTCTAGGGCTTGTGTGATCTGGCTTTGTTGCTTTTGTAATTTGGCATGCTCTTTTTCACTCATTAATCCTAAAATATAAGCATACTTACCTAAGCGCCACCTTGCATTATCCTCTCGTAGTAATAGGCGGTATTCAGCGCGAGAGGTGAACATGCGATAAGGTTCTTGCGTGCCCTTGCTGATCAAATCATCAACCATCACGCCGATATAGGCCTCATCGCGCCGCAAAATTAAGGGGGGTTTATTTTGCAAAGCCAAACAGGCATTAATTCCGGCAAGTAAGCCTTGTGCTGCTGCCTCTTCATAGCCTGTTGTACCATTAATTTGGCCTGCTAGATAGAGATTTTTAATCTTCTTACTCTCTAAAGAGTATTCAAGTCCTGTAGGCTGGATAAAATCATACTCAATCGCATAACCATAACGCGTAATGTGGGCATGCTCTAAGCCTTTAATGGAGTGAATAACTTGCTCTTGTAAATGAAAGGGTAGAGAAGTACTTAGCCCGTTGACATAATATTCACTGCCACTTCTTGTTTGGGGTTCTAAAAAGAGTTGGTGGCGCTCTTTATCTTTAAAGCGATAAATTTTATCCTCAATGCTAGGGCAATAACGGGGCCCCACTCCCTCTATTTGGCCGCTAAACATAGGCGCTAAATGGAAATTTTGCTCAATAAGGGCGTGGGTTTTAGCATTCGTGTAGGTGATAAAACAAGGTAATTGTATGGGGTTAAAATTTTTTGTTTTATCGCTAAATTTAGGCGGGGGGAAATCCCCAAAGTGGGCTTCTAGCTCTGTAAAATCAATGCTATTTCCAGCCAAACGCGGGCAGGTGCCGGTTTTAAGCCGCCCTATTTCTAAACCTAGAGTTTTTAAATGCCGTGCTAACTCAATAGAAGCACTCTCACCAAAGCGCCCATTTTGGCTTGTATGTGTCCCGATGTGTACTAGGCCTTGTAAAAAAGTTCCTGTAGTGAGAATAATCTTTGAAGCTTTATATTCTTTGCCTAGAGTACTTTTAACCCCCACCACAGCCCCATTTTCTAAAAGCAAACTCTCCACCATTTCTTGAGATACGCTTAAATTAGGGGTATTTAGCACTAAATTGCGGGCGTTTTGGCGGTAGAGATCCATATCAATTTGAGCGCGCGTACCCCGCACAGCTGGTCCTTTAGAGGCATTAAGGATGCGAAATTGCAAACCAGATAAATCGCTTAAAATCCCCATGACCCCACCTAAAGCATCAATTTCTTTAACCAAATGCCCCTTACCAAGTCCACCAATGGCCGGGTTACAGCTAGCAAGCCCGATATTTTCTATTAAAAGCGTGAGTAGATGCACCCTTGCGCCCATTTTAGCTGCTACAATGGAGGCTTCAATACCTGCATGCCCCCCTCCTACAACAACAATATCTAACATGGCAATCCTTTTTACTGATTTTATAATCAGAGATTTTAATGATCATTTAATGAGAAAATTAAAATAGATTATGTTACCCTAAGTGTTCTTATTTACTTTGGTTAGGATTTAAAATGAACGCAAAATTTAGGGCGGTGGCTCGTGTTGGCTATAAGCTTTGTGGTAAGATTTATCATAAGATTTTTCGTATCGCTTTGGATAAGTACTTTTCGCGTGCTTTAGATAGACATTTAGATAGACATTTAGATAGACATTTAGATAGACATTTAGATAGACATTTAGATAGATACTATAGGTCTGGTTATCGCGAAGAGACATATGCAAAAGAAGAGGCCTTTTATCAAAATTTTCCCTTTGTTAATTGTTCTAGTTGCAACAAGACAGATTTATTAGTTACACCTCCTGATTGGAGCACCCTTAATTTTGAAAGCTACACCCAAGAACTTTTAGAAAAAAGAGGATTTAATCAGGCCTTTAGAGACAAGTTTAAAGATAGAAAACCTATTGTACTCTTTGCGGGCAATGATGCAGAGCAGGATGAAAGCGGGTTTATTCAGGATTTATCAAAAGTGTGTGAAAAAGTGTATTTATTTTATCAAGACGATGGGAGCTATGGGACAGCACATTATGGATTTAACATGGGTCGCTTGCTTAACTGCAAAGAGGCAAATTCTTTTATCAACACCACTAAAATTTGTGAGATCATAGACAACGCCCCAGCAAATGCAAAACCCGATCTTTTAATAATTCAAGGGTGGGGGTGGAATTACAGTCCTAGAGATTTATTGTTGATCAAACACCGCTACAAAGACCTTAAAATCCTCAATCTACAAATGGACGATGTAGCTGGCTATGGTTTAGATAGTCCTCTAGGTACGCATGCTATTTTACCCTTTATCGATCTAGCCCTCACTACAGCACCTGAAAAAGTAAAATGGATACTCAAAGAGGGCACACCCGCTTTTTATTTCCCTCTAGCCTCTAGTTTAGATTTCTACCACCCCTTAGAAAATGTAGAGCGTATCTATGATATTGGATTTGTAGGGCTTAATTATGGTGGGCGCGCTGAGATAATCAAAGCCTTAGAAAAGGAAAATTTTAAAGTAAAGGCCTATGGGCATGGTTTTGGAGGGAGATTACCCTTAGAGCAAACCAATCTCTTTTTTAACCAGTGTGAATTGGTGTTAGGTTGTGGGGGTACTGGAGCGGGAGGGGGTGAGTTTGGTAGAATCAACATGAAACTACGCGATTTTGATACACCCATGAGCGGGGCGGCCTATATCACCACTTATCATAAAGACTTAGCCGATCTTTTTAGTAGAGAAAGCATGATTTTTTATGACAGTACAAAAGATCTAATCACAAAGGCGCATTATTATTTAAAACATAAAGAGATACTCCAAAAGATCAGAGAAAAGGCCTTTTTAGAAGCCTCTAGTAAACATACCTATGAACAGCGCTTTAAAGAAGTGTTTAAAAAATTAGGCATTATTTAGTAGCGCTATCAAACCTAACAAATTTTTAGACTGGTTTAGTTGGTATTGTTTTTGATTGGTCTTTTTAAATTTATGTTTAGTTAGGTTAGTTATGGGTTTTAAAGCAAAATTTTTAGAGGAAAAAGCGCGCTATATCACAGGCATTCTTTTAATTATATTGGCTGTTGTGGTGCTTTGGATCAACCATGTAATTCTCTTTTGGGGGGTTTTAGGCGTAGTTTATGTACTGGGTTTTTATGAAGCCTTAGAACTTTATCAAAAAACTTATCATCTCAAGTTTGGATTTTGGTACTTTGTTGGGGCTGTTTGTGTGTGGATTTTGGGTTATTTTGCACCCATAGAAAGCGCGCTTTTTATGGGGGTTTTTGTAGCCGGATTTTTAGCCTATAAAGCTTTAGATATGCGCTTTGTTTTGCCCTTTATTTATCCTAGTTTGCCATTTTTATGTCTTTTTGCTCTTTTTAAAGATTTTGGAGTACGGGTTGTAGCGTGGCTAGTGGTGGTGGTGGTTTTAGCCGATGTGGGGGCGTATTTTGGAGGCCGGTGGCTAGGTAGTATCCGGCTTAGCCCAACCTCACCTAAAAAGACTTTAGAGGGGGCTTTAATTGGTTTTATGCTAGCTAGTTTAATAGGAGGACTAGTAGGCATAGCCTATTTAGGATTTATAAAAGCGTTTTTAGTGAGTATAGTTGTTGCCTTGAGTGCTATTTTAGGGGATTTATTTGAGAGTTATTTAAAAAGGGTAGCAGATGTTAAGGATAGCGGTTTTGTTTTGCCCGGACATGGAGGGATATTAGATCGCCTAGATGCCATGCTCTTTGCAGGTGTGAGCATGTATTTTTGCTTAAACTTTAAATTAGGGCTGCTTTTATCATTTCTATGAATTCTCTTCTTCTTTTAGGTAGCACCGGATCTATTGGTAAACAAACCCTAGAGGTGGCTAAAGCTTTAAATCTACCTATTGAGGGTTTGAGTGCGGGCAAAAATATAGAACTTCTTAATGCCCAAATCCAAGCTTACCACCCCCAAAAGGTCGCGCTTTTAGATCCACAGGATTTATCTCTTTTAAAAGTCCCTACAGGTGTAGAGGTATTTGTAGGAACTGAGGGGTTAAATGAATTAGTAGCTAGCGCTTCTAGTTCTATTATACTGAATGCACTAGTAGGCTTTGCCGGGCTAGAACCTAGCCTTGTAGCGCTCAAACAGGGCAAAACCCTAGCCCTAGCTAATAAAGAATCTCTAGTTGTAGCCGGGTGGCTTTTAGATGCAACTAAGATTTTACCCATTGATAGCGAACACTTTGCCTTACGGGATTTATTGCAAAACATCTCTAAAGAGCGTGTAGAAAGTCTATATATCACTGCTAGCGGTGGGGCTTTGCGCGATGTGCCCATCAATGAAATTTCTAGCCAAAGTTTAGAAAAAGTCTTAAAACACCCCAATTGGCAAATGGGACCCCACATCACGATTAACTCGGCTAATATGGTTAATAAACTTTTTGAAGTGCTGGAAGCGTACTATTTATTTGGAATAGAAAAGATTGAAGCCTGTATTGAGCGTAGTTCTTGTGTGCATGCCTTGTTGCGTTTTAAAGATCAAAGCTGGCATGCCCAACTAGCTAGCCCAGATATGCAACTACCCATTGCCCATGCTCTCTGCCCGAATTTAGCCCATAAAATCGCGCATAAACCCCTTGAAATTTTACAAATCCCTCCGCTTGTATTTGAACCAATTGAGTTAGCTAGATACCCTCTATGGGGTTTAAAAGACTTACTACTTGAAAACCCTAAACTAGGGGTGGTACTTAATACAAGTAATGAAATCGCGCTTAAAGCTTTTATCAATAGACAAATTTGTTTTGGAAAAATAGCCACTTGGATTAATCAAAGTCTTAATCATTTTAAAAATGTTTCCTCTTATCTACACACTTTAGAAGATGTTAAAAATCTAGATCAAGAAGTACGATTATGGATGCAAAGAGAATTTTTATAAGTTAAAGTTAATCTTTTTTAAGATAAAGTGGAAGTTTGGGCGGAGTATGGCGCAGCCTGATTAGCGCGCACCCTTGGGGTGGGTGAGGTCGTGGGTTTGAATCCCGCTACTCCGACCATTTTTATATTTATCACTCCTTTATTGATTTTCCTCTATTTTTAACACTCCATAGATTAATTTTATCCTTAAAAAGCAGAGGTTTAGCACTGGGGATTTTATGGTGTTTGGGTGATAAAAGGTTGGGGATCAATTGTTATTAATCTAAGTTTTTTTAATTTTGTTTTTTATACCATAATGGCTTGTTAATAAGAAAAATTCAAAAAAAGGGCGATCATGGCAAGAGAACAAGAGAACAAGAACGGCATGTTATAAGAGGCATTGATGCAGAAGTCGAGCAAGTAATAAACTCGTTAATGGATTTTGATCGCTTAATGGAGCAAACGCTAAACGAGTATCCTAATCTTCTAACAGACAAGCATGAGTCTCCACAAGCAAGCTAAAAAGGATTTTGAGGTAGGGTTTAAGGGTTAAGAGGCGTAATAATCCAAGTCCCTACTTTAAGGCTTCTATCTTTTAAACCCAAAATGGGTCTAATTTTGCACAAAACTCTCTTTGCCCGCAAAGTGGGTTAAATTTTTTAGAATGAAGTAGCTAGAGGGTTTTTAAGCCAAACAAATTGCATGCCTTGATCATTTTATTGCTTCACATCTCCTAACTCACAGGCTTTTTCAAAATACTTGATAGCTTTTTGATCATCCTGTTCTACTATCACTTTTAAACGCTATCCTAATTCATAGATCACCACAAAACTAGGGTTTATCTACTCCTCGGAATAAGTTTTGCTTAGATAGAGTAATTCACTTAAAGGATCACTATGCTCCGCTCTTTATGGTCTGGTGTTAATGGAATGCAGGCGCACCAAATCGCCCTAGATATTGAAAGCAACAATATCGCCAATGTCAACACCACCGGCTTTAAATACTCCAGAGCCTCTTTTGTGGATATGTTATCTCAAGTTAAACTCATCGCCACCGCCCCCTATAAAAACGGCTTAGCGGGGCAAAATGACTTTTCTGTGGGTTTGGGTGTGGGCGTGGATGCCACCACTAAAATCTTTTCTCAGGGTAATTTGCAAAATACCGATGTCAAAACAGATTTAGCCATTGAAGGCGATGGATTTTTTGTCATTAGCCCTGATCGAGGCGTAACACGCAATTTTACCCGTAGCGGGGAATTTCTCTTTGATGCAAATGGGAGCTTAGTTACTACGGGGGGGTATGTGGTGCAAGGCTGGGTGCGCGATCCTAAAGACATGGGTTCTAAGGATAGCGAAACGGATATGCTTAAAATTGATAACACAAAACCTTTACAAAATATCCGCATTGATCCGGGTATGGTAATGCCAGCGCGATCGAGCAGTAAAATTACGATGCGTGCTAATTTAAATGCAGGACGCCATGCCGATCAAGTAGGCAATGTTTTTATGCTTGATTCTTCAACTAAAACCCCTGCAGATGGAATCAAACCCCAATACGATTCAGCCACCAATCTTACCCAAATGGCAGAGGATATGGGGTCATTATTTAATGAAGATGGCGATGCGTTTTTACTCAATGAAGATCAAGGCATTTGGGTGAGTTATAAAAATGCGAGCATGAAAAAGGCTATTTTATCCTCTAAAAGCAATAATACTTTAGAGCTCAATGGAACAAAAATTTCCTTTAGCAACGACTCAGCCACAACCCATATCACTTCTTTAGCCGCTGCTAAAAATGCGATTAATGCTGTGAAAAATAAAACCGGAGTTGAGGCTTATATTGATGATGGCCAATTGCGCTTAGAAAATAAGAACAGTTTAGAGGGCGATGAGCATGTTAAAAATATCGTAGTAACCCATGCAGGTACGGGGGCTTTTGCTAATTTTGCTAAGGGTGATCAAAGTATCACCGCCTTTAGATACCGCTACACAAAAGGCATTGATGCGGATTCTACTACCGGACAATTTAAAACAACAGAGGATTTACGCGCACTCATGCAACATGATGCCAATATCGTAAAAAATCCCGGTTTAGCCAAAAATTATAAAGATTCAGCTGCCTCTGTTTCAGTAAAAATTAATAGCCATGGCATGTTTGAAATTGCCAATAAAGATGATGGAAATCCCACTAAGGATAATTTAAATATCTTTGTAACCAACTACGCCTCTGATAAAGTAACTAAAAATGTCCTCTTTGGTAAAACTATGGGCGCGCTTAATACGGCTGCTTTAATTGAAGGGGGGGTTTCTACTTCCACCTCCAGATTAACCCATGCCACCCATGCAAGTAGCGTTGATTTAGTAGATAGTTTAGGTACTAAACATAGCATGCGCTTAGAATTTTATAAAACAGGGGGAGCGGAGTGGCGTTTTAGAGCTATCGTACCTGAACCCGGGGAAATTGTGGGTAGTTCTCCTGATCGCCCTAATATATTTGAAGAGGGGATTTTACATTTTAATAAAGACGGGAGTTTAGCCGGCATGAATCCTCCTGTGTTACAATTTGCACCCCATAATGGTTCAGATTCACCTCAGCGCATCACGCTAAGTTTTGGTACGGCCGGAGGCTTTGATGGAATCACGAGTGTAGATAAAATCTCTGAGACTTATGCCATTGAGCAAAATGGCTACCAAGCGGGGGATTTAATGGATGTGCGCTTTGATAATGACGGGGTGTTGCTTGGATCTTTTAGCAATGGTAAAACTCTCTCTTTAGCGCAAGTGGCTTTGGCTAATTTTGCCAACGATGCGGGTTTACAAGCCGATGGGGGGAGTGTATTTTCTGAAACAAGCAACTCAGGTAAAGCCCTCATTGGGGCGGCTAATACGGGGCGCAGAGGCGGGGTTTCTGGTTCTAAGCTAGAGTCTTCTAATGTAGATTTAAGCCGTAGTTTGACAAATTTAATTGTGGTACAAAGAGGTTTTCAGGCTAACTCTAAGGCAGTTACCACCTCTGATCAGATTTTAAATACTTTGCTTAATCTCAAACAATAGGAGATTTTTAAGTGCATGAATATTCTGTTGTTTCCTCTCTAATGGATTTGTGCGAAGCGCATGCGCGCAAACATAACGCCACTAAAATAGAAAGGGTGGTGGTGAGCATTGGGGAGCGCACGGCTATGGATAAACAGCTTTTTATGAGCGCTTTTGAGACTTTTAAAGAAGAATTAGATATTTGTAAAGACGCGATCTTAGATATTGTAGAGGAAAAAGTAGAATTGACTTGTTTAGATTGTTCTTTTGTGTTTATCCCGGCTACTTTAGAATATGGGCAATGCATGCGCTGTGGCTCGCAAAATGTACGGATTAGTAAGGGTACAGAAATGCAACTTTTGTCTTTGGAGATGGTGTGATCGATGCGATTTTTCAGGAATTTATTAAAAAAGCACCTAAAATGAAGGAGCACTGGGAGGTGGTGCAACTCTTTGAGGAGGAACGGCAAAAATTCCAAGAAGAATTACAGGCTTATGAAGATGAAATCAAACAAGCCCGCGGGGTGTTGCGCGATTTACGCGCCCAAGTCGCACAAATTAAAGAAAATTTAAAAGATTTACAGAACTACAAACAAGATAAAGAGGAGGAGATTAAGCAAATCAAACAAGAATTGCTCTCGAATCAAATCCAGCGCGATCTCTTGCATCTGCAAAAAGACAAGCCAGAAATTCCAGATTCAGAGCAAGAACCTTTACCCCAGCCGGTAGAATCTGTAGAGATTTATTTAAAAGATCACTCCATAGCCAAAGCGCGCCCGGCTAAGCGCTTTTTTAGCGATCAACTTTACCGCCAATACCGCGTACTCTTGCGGGAAAACCGCATGCTTAAAGATCGAGTTTTTGGATTAGACTTAGAAAATAGTACCCTTAAAATTGAACTTAGAGACTTAAAAACCCAAAATCTTTTACAATCTAAAGGTCAAGAAAAACCGGATACAAAGGAGGGTGAAGAGTCTAAATGAGGGTTTTAGTCAGTGCCTTAGAGGTGAGTGCTAATGTCCATTTAAAAGTTTTAAGAGAACATCTTTTGGAGGTGGAGTGGCTAGGGATTTATGATGCGCTTTTGCCTAAAGATACCCCGCTTTTTTCCCCTAAAGAGTTTTCTATTATGGGTTTTAAAGAAGTCTTTAACCGGCTTTTATTCTTTTATAAAGCCCTGCAAGCTATGGCAAAACTTGCCAAAAAAGCCGATCTGATTTTGCTTATGGATTCCTCTTCTTTTAATATCCCTCTTGCTAAACGCATTAAAAAACAATATCCAAATAAGCCCATTTTTTACTACATTTTGCCACAGGTGTGGGCGTGGAAAGCCTACCGCGCGCCCATTATTGAAAAACATTGCGATCATCTCGCAGCTATTTTGCCCTTTGAAACTTCTTATTACAAAGAAAAGGCGAAGTTTGTCGGGCATCCTCTTTTAGATGAAATCACACAGATAAAAACCTCTTTAGAGGGTCAGGGGGTGGTTTTTATGCCCGGGAGTCGCAAACAAGAAATTACGCGCCTCTTTCCTGTTTTTGTACAGGTGGCTAAACAAATTAATCAAAAGCGTATACTCATCGTGCCCTCCAGCTTAAAAGATCAAGATTTAGAGGCTCTTTATGGCCCTGATCTTAAGCTCTTTGAAATTTCTTATAACGCGCACCAAAGCCTGTATGAAGCCTCTTTTGCCTTTATTTGTAGCGGTACAGCTACTTTAGAAGCCGCTCTTATTGGTACGCCTTTTGTACTAGGTTATAAAGCTAGACCCTTTGATTTTTTTATCGCTAAGAGTTTAGTTAAACTCACCTGTATCGGGCTTGCTAATATTTTTTATAATGCGATTTGTAATGAAAGTCCGGGGCGTGGAAAAACCATGTTACATGCCGAATTTGTACAAGAGGATGTAAATCCGGAAAATTTGCTAAGAATTTATTACAATATGGATAGAAATCGCTTTTTTAAAGAGTCACAAAAGATCCGCACCTATTTACAGCACGGGAGTGCGCAAAGGGTGGCAACTTGGATCCAGCAGACTTTATAAAAATTTAGCATTAGGAGTGATGCATGGCTATTTCGCCTACAAAAAAGAACGAGTCAGCTCCCGTTAAAATGCGCCGTGTTGGGCTGTTTGAAATCTCTGAAAATACCCAAATTGTGCCGGCTAGGGGGCTTTTAGCAGGGGTTAATGACATCGGGCAATTTATTGTAAACATGAAAAAGAATGTCCAGTTAGGCGAAAAACCTGAAGTAGAGTGGATCATCGATCAAATTTGCAACCACTGCGGGGGCAAGCTCCAGCACAAACAAAGTTTATCCACCTGCCCTTATTGTAACTGGGCTTTACACATTGAGAGTCTTACCTATTTAAATGGCGTGGCTAAAAAACCTTTGCGCTTCCAAATAGAAGGACGGGCTTTGCGCGTGCAAACCTCTATTGATATGAGAAACCCTTACCAATCTAGTTTTAAGGGTGATTTTAAAATCCGCTACTTTAACCATGCCTGCCTTTTAATAGAAGCAGGGGGCGCTAAACTCATCACCGATCCATGGCTAGTAGGGCCTAGTTTTTTAGGGAGTGGCTATTTAGAAAAACCTAGCTGTAAGGGAGCTATAAAAGCTTTAATGGAGGCAGATTTTATCTTTATCTCCTCTAATCGTTCTAGTTGCCTGCACCCTCAAACCCTCTCTCTTCTTCCCAAAGACAAACCCTTTATTGTGGGTAATTTTGCCTCTAAAAGTATAGAGAAATCTCTAAGAAGTTTAGGTTTTATCAATATCTACCCTTTAGAATTCCAAGAAATTTATGAATTCAGTGCTTTTTTCCAATTTAGCGTATTTGCTGCTGGCGATGGATTGGAGGATAGCGGACTGTATGTGTGCTTGTCTGGGCATGATGTG
This sequence comes from Helicobacter suis, assembly GCF_902196135.1. Taxonomy (GTDB): domain Bacteria; phylum Campylobacterota; class Campylobacteria; order Campylobacterales; family Helicobacteraceae; genus Helicobacter; species Helicobacter suis_A. The sequence goes on from NZ_CABIKE010000012.1 coordinate 17,587, forward strand.
ATCATCAATGCCTATGGAAACTACCTTAATACCTTTAATTTGCCAAGCGATCTCACTCTGCTTTGTCTGCCCTTTAGCGGGGGAACTTCAGGTTTTCCTTTTTGCATAAAAGGGGATGATTTAGAGCAAAAGAAAATCCACAGCCAGCGCCTAGAGGGCTTTAAATACCAGCTAGAGACCCTGCTAACTTTAAGCAAACCCGCCTATGTCATGCCCATAGCTACGCCTTATTTTCAAGATAGCCCCCGCGATAGCGCGATTAAGGAGCTAAACGCAAAAAACCCCTTTAAAGAAGGCCAGCAAATCTGTGAGACTTTTAGCCGTAGCCACCACGAACAGCCTGTTAAATGGCTTAATCCTGATGAAACCCTTACCCTAGAATTTAAAACCGCTGATTTAGTCCAGTGGCGCGAGGATATCCATCTTTTAAGAAAAGAAAAACCACAAGAATTTGTAGATTTTTATACCCGCCAGTTCACCTACGATCCAAAACAACTCATCACACACTTACAGGAAGCTAAGTACAAGGCTAAGGAGATCGTAACCTTTGTACCCACTAGCGAGGATTTTGAGCGGGTAGTCGCGCCCATTGTGCAGGCTAATTTTGAAACACAGGAGTTTAAAATTATCCCGGTGCGCCTTATCATCAAGGAATTAAAGGGGCATAGAGTGCTTATTTTGCGGGTACGGCGCGAAATTTTAGCCTGTGTTGTGGCTAATCATTTGTCCTTTGAGGAAATGGTGCGCGGGTTTCATTGCCGAATAGAACGCAACCCAGATGCTTACGAGGCTAATTTTTGGCATCACTTTAGCCATGTCTATATCGCCCCCAAACCCTATAGTATTTCGCTTAAAGCCAAATGATGCAACTACACGATACAAGAAGCCAAGCTAGCCTTTCTTTAGAAGAGGCTCTATTACATCCTAGTAGCCCCTCTAAAGGTCTTTATACTCTTAAAAAGTGGCCTAAGCTAGATTTTTCACAATTTTTATCTTTAGACTATAAAGGCCTTGCTAAAGCGCTTTGTATGCATTTAGGAGTTAGGCTAAATGGTTTAGAAAAAGCCTTGAATCGTTGCTCTATTCAAGCCCCCTTAAAACAACTCAAAGGTTTTTCTTTCCCCCTCTTTGTTCAAGAACTCTACCACGGCCCTACTCTAGCCTTTAAAGACATGGCTTTACAACCCCTAGGGGTTTTGCTCTCAGAGGGGGCTAAAAAAGCCCAACAAAAATTAGTGGTTTTAGTAGCCACTAGTGGGGATACGGGTCCGGCTACTTTAGAAAGTTTAGCCCAGCTTGAAAATGTCTTTGTGGTTTGTTTGTATCCTTCTAAGGGTACAAGTTTAATTCAGGCCCTGCAAATGCAAACCGCACAAGCGCCTAATCTTAAGGTATACGGGATAGAAGGGGATTTTGATAAGGCACAAAGTCTACTTAAAACTCTTCTAAATAGCCCAGATTTTAAACATGGTTTAGAAAAGCTAGGTTTTAGTGTGGGGGTGGCTAATTCTATTAACTTTGGGCGGGTGCTTTTCCAGATTGTCTACCATGTATGGGGGTATTTAGAACTCGTGCGTTTAGGTACAATAAATTATGCAGGACCTATTAAAATTGTTGTACCTAGTGGGAATTTTGGTAACGCCCTAGGGGCTTTTTATGCTAAAGAGATGGGTTTACCTGTCTGTAAAATTGCTGTAGTGTCTAATGCTAATAATGTTTTAGAGGACTTTATTAAAACTGGAGTCTATGATATTCGCCAAAGAAGTCTACAAAAAACCTATGCCCCAGCAATGGATATTTTAAAAAGCTCAAATGTTGAACGCCTGCTTTATCATCTCTTTGGTTTTAAACGCACACAAGAGTGCATGCAAGCCCTTGATATACACCAATTTTATAGCCTCACTGCGCATGAACTTAGCCTTCTACAAAAACATTTTGAAAGCTATAGCTGCACAGATGAAACTTGTTTGGAAAATATCGCAAACATTTATAACAGTCATGGCTATCTTATTGATCCACACACAGCCACCGCCTTTAATGCGCTAAAAGAAAATACCCCACATATTCTAGTCTCTACCGCTTCTTGGAGTAAATTCCCAAGCACGATTTATTTAGCTTTAGAGGGCAAAAATTGTTCTGATCAAAAGGCCTTAGAGCTCTTAGAGCAAAAAGAAATCAAACCCCCCGTCTCTGTGCAAACACTTTTAAAGAAAACCCCCCACCATTTAGAAGTGTTGCAAATCCCTGAAATTGCCAGCCATATAGAGGCATGGCTTAAAAGTCTTTAGTGCACCTCGCTCCACACTTTTTGTTTCCACAAGAAAGAAATAAAGGCCATCGCGGCAAAGAAGATCATAATCTTGATCCCCAAAGTATTTCTTTGGTGTTTTTTGCTATCCCCTGTTCTTTCTAAATAATGAATCACCTGTTTTTGGGCATCTTTACTTAAACCCACTCTTGGCATGGCCGTACCGGGTAAGAGTTTTTGTGGATCGTTAATAAACACCTCTAATTTTTCGCGCCCAAGACTTCTAATCATCATAGAAAGATCGGGTACAGCTGCTCCTAAATAGCGGTGCAAATCGGCAGGATCGGTCGTGGCTTTTAATTTGGCATATTGCATGCTATGACAACGCATACAAGCCTGTTCAAAAACAGCCTTTTCTCCTAACTTTTTAGGCGCGATAGATTTTAAATAAGCCACAATATCAGCCAAATCTTGATCGCTAAACTGGGCAAAGGCTGGCATAGGATAGGGGTGGTTGTCTTTATATTTGTGGGTGAGTTTGGCTGTTTTAGTGGGGTCTTTGATAAAGTGGGCTAAAAACTGCGGGTTAAGCACGCTAGCAACACCAGAGAGATCAGGAGGCACCACCCCAAAGCTTGAGCCGGCACTCTTTGCATCCATAGGTGCTTTGATTTTTTGGCTAGAAATGCCATGGCAAGCGGTGCAGTTTTGTGCTACTAAATTTTTGCCTTTACTCGCATCGCCCTTGCTTAAATCAATGGGTTTTAAATCCTTAAAGGCAAAATCTGCGGGGGCTGTTTTTGGTTCCATCACCGAATGGGCGTAGGGTTCTACCCCATAGTAAAGCGCGCCTATAACCACAATTAAGAGTACTAAAATCTTGAGTTCTTTCATTGCCTACTCTCCTTTCTTTTCAGCCCGGCTAATCAAAGGCAGAACAATAAAAAAGAGAGTAAGGAAGGTTAAAGAGGCCACTAACCCGACATATTTGTTATTGCCCACAGGCGGGAGCTTGCCAAAAATCGTTAACACGATCATATCTATCACAAGCAACCAAAACCACACCTGAAACGCTTTTCGTTTGTGAGCAGGTCTAACCACAGGGCTATTATCTAAAAAAGGCAAAAGGAAAAAGATAATCTGGGCTATTCCAAAGGCCACTAGACCTAAGTTTCCATTAAAGAAGAAACCGCGCAACACCTCATAACTCCAGAGGAAATACCACTCAGGGTAAATGTGGTGCGGGGTTTTAAGGCTATTAGCGCGCTCAAAGTTAATAGGATCCATCGCAAACTCGTAGTGGTAGCACACCAAATAAAAGAAAAAGACCATGAAAGCACAGATTACAAAAATATCTTTGGATAAAAATACAGGCCAAAAGGGGATAACTTTAGACTCTTTTTTATGCCCCTCTTTATATTTTTTCTCCTCCTCCTCAAAGTCTAGCACATCGCCCTCTTGGTTATTGACATGGGGAATACGCAAAGAATAAAAATGCATGCAAATAACCATAATAATGACTACAGGCAATAAGAAAACATGCAACATAAAAAAGCGAGTAAGAGTTGCATCAGCTACTACATAATTCCCCCTAATCCACACTAAAAGATCAGGGCCTATGACTGGGATTTTGCCAAAAAGCTCGGTGATCACAGAGGCTGCCCAGTAACTCATCTGTCCCCAGGGTAACATGTAGCCACTAAAGGCCTCCGCGCTAAAGATCACAAATAAAAGCATGCCTGAAATCCAGATCATTTCACGGCCCTTTTTATACGAGCCATAATAGATACCCACAAACATATGGATATAGATAATCACAAAGATCATACTTGCAGCTGTAGCGTGGATATGACGCCACAGCCAGCCAAAGGCCACTTCTTGCATGATCGTAAAATTCACGCTGTCATAAGCTAATTTGGCATCCGGCTTATAATACATCAACAAAAAGATGCCTGAGATCACCAAAGTTGTAAAAAGGACAAGTAAAATCACCCCCATCGCCCACAAGAAGTTAATGTTTTTGGGTATCCAATACTCTGTCATTAAGACTTTGACTAGTTTTTTAATCCCAAGTCTTTGATCGAGCCAGTCTCCTATGCCTTCTGCTTTTTTAAACTCTGCCATAACCTCTCCTTATGCGTGTGCAACCATAGTTTGATACTCCTGCCCCACTTCCCCAAAGGTGATCTTACTGCCCTCTAATTTAAAGGGGGGGATTTCAAAAGGTTTAGGCGGAGGTGTACCGGCGATATTGACTCCATCGCTGGTAAATCTTCCCCCATGGCAAGGGCATAAAAAGCCTTTTTCAATGGATTCAAAATTAGGGATACAACCCAAATGCGTACAGATTTGTACCCCCACTGTAAAAACCCCCCCACTGATTTTAAAATCCCGTTTGGCATCAAAATTCATCCCCGCTTTTTTCTTGATGATATAAACCGGTTTGCCCCGCCACTCCACAGCAGAAAAGCTCCCCTCCTGCATGCTAGAAACATCTACGGTTGTAAAGCCTGCAGACACCACGCTAGGCAAAGGGTCCCAAGTTTTTTTCATCGCCACTAATCCAGCAAGTGCTCCCACGCCGGCAACTCCTGAAAGCGCCATGCCTAAAAAATCTCTCCGACTGATCTCTGCCATTATCGCTCCTACTTTGTTTTTGCAAACCGCCATTTTACATTAAAAAACCTAATATTGATCGCTACAGGGTTTTCTAAAGTGCCAAAGCGCCCGTATTGCCCTCTAAAAACTAACCTTTATTTGTTTGAGTTAGGTAATGTAACTAGCCGTGCTTTAATCTTAGAATTTCCCCCTCCAAAGGGTGTTAAGATGTTTTCATGAAGTCTAAAGTATCTTTATTGAAACTAGGCGTATTTAGCGTGGGGGTTTTTCTAAAGACTTGTTTAGAGCTAACACTCTCTTGGATTTGCAATAACGCCTCTTTAATCTCCTCTAGCTTTTCTTGTAAATAGATCTCTGTATTTGAAGCACTCTTTAGAGGATTATTCACTTCTATACTTAGGCTTGTCTGTTCTAATGTAACTACTAAAGGCGTATCAAAGAGTACATGGCCTAAAAACTGCGCTTTATTAATGACTTCTTGCATTTGCATGCGCCCCTCTTGCGTATCTGATAGAGGCATTAATTTAAGTAATTTATTGCAAGCAATCTGTAAAACTTGTAAAGCCCCTATGCTTTCATTGAGACTCTTAATTTCATGGCTAAATTTCTCAATCTTGCTAGATTTTTGCCGGGTATCTAACATTTCTAGTTCTTGCGTATCTAGCGCGCCTAAATGTTTCTCAAAAGCCTGCAACATGTCTTGTTTTAACATTTTTATCCTTTGCTACGAGATACGCTAAACAAGCATTTTTTATTCCCTTTAAATACAACGCGATTAGTTGAGTTTTAGGTATAATGGCGGCTTATTTTGATGTAGAAGAAGGTCCATGAAAGTTATTTTCTCTTTATTGCTTATCTGTGTCGCTTCTTTAAAGGCTGCTAGTATCCATGTGTTTAAAAAACAAGGGGATAACTCAGCCCCTACCTTGCTTTTAATGGGTGGGATTCAAGGTGATGAGCCGGGTGGGTTTAACACCACTAATATCTTTTTAATGCACTATAAAATCTTATCGGGTAATGTGTGGGTGGTGCCTGTGCTTAACCGGTATTCTATGCTACGCAACCACCGCGGTGTTTATGGGGATTTAAACCGCAAGTTTGCCTATATTAGCCGCCGTGATCCAGAGTATGCTTTAATCCAATCAATCAAAGCAACAATTATGGATTCTGAGGTTAATGTGATCTTACACCTCCATGATGGCAGTGGGTTTTATCGCCCCTCTTATCAAAGCGCCTTGCTTAACCCTAAGCGTTGGGGCAACTCTTTTATTATTGATCAAGAAGAACTCCCCCATGTAAAATTTGGGCATTTAGGCCGTATATCGCGCAACACCACACACCACATCAACCAATTTCTACTCAAATCTCTCCACCGGCATTATATCCGCAATACCCACACCGCTAGGGGTGATAAAGAAATGGAAAAGGCTTTAACTTATTTTGCTATCCGGCATAAAAAACCCGCCTTTGCCCATGAAGCTAGTAAAGAATTACCCTTAAATGAGCGGGTTTATTACCACCTTTTAGCCGTTGAAGGCTTAATGCAACAATTAGGAATCACCTACACTAAAGATTTTACCCTCAAGCCTGCTAATTTATACCGCCTCATCAATGATAAAACCCTCACGCTTACTCTCAATCAAAATATTTTATTGCCCCTCTATGGTTTGCGCCCCCAACTTAAATTTTTTCCCTTCCCCAAACATGTCGCTATAGATAAAAATAGCTTAGATTCTCAAAGCTACATTTTAGGTCTCTTGCCCCATAAAAACCAAATTTGGCTCAAATATGGCAACAAGCTCATGACTCGTTTAACCCCCCTATATTTAAACTTTGATCACAGCCTTAGAGATATCCAAATAGAAGTAGATGGGCAAATCAAAACAGCTACACCGGCTAGCATTTTGGAAGTTAAAGAAGCCTTCAAGGTTTTACCTAAGGAGGGTTACCGGGTAAATGTGATTGGTTTTTCGCTCAATGATGGCAAAAAATTACCTAATGAAGTGGGGGTGAGCATTGCCTATAAGGATCTAGAGAAGAAATTTTCTATTGATAGGCAGGGCAAGATTTATCGTATTGAAATTTATAAAAATCATGCCTTTAGTGGCATGGTTTTGGTTCGCTTCATTTATAATGCTCTCTAGTTTAGAAATTCTACGCGTGCTTAAAAGTTTAGATTTACTCAAAAATGCACCTGCTTTGTGGTGGCCTTCTGCTGGTGAATTTGAAGTGATCTTGGGGGCTATTTTAACCCAGAATACGCGTTTTAAACAGGTACTTAAATCCTTAGAAAATCTTAAGTTAGCTGGGATTTTAAGCGCTGATTCTAACATAACACTACACAATCTAGCCACAATCCCTATAGAAAAACTAATCCCCCACATTGTCCCTAGCGGGTTTTATCGCCAAAAAGCGCGTTATGTGTGTTTGCTTAGCCAAAATATTTTAAGAGATTTTCAAGATTTTAAAACTTTTCAAAAACAAGTTGATCGCGCGTGGCTTTTAAAACAATTAGGCATTGGCCAAGAAAGTGCAGATGGGATTTTAAATTATGCTTGTTTACGGCCGGTTATGGTAGTGGATCGCTACACTTATCAATTTTTATTATCACTAGGGCTAGAAATTAAAGACTATGGCATGTTACAAAAGTTTTTTATGCAAGGCATTACTAATCATTTAGACAAAGCCCTCGCCCTTTATGAATACAAACTTGATTTAGCTGCTATTTATGCGCGCTTCCATGGGAAGATTGTAGAGTATATGCGCGCTAGTGCTAAACCTCAATTAAAGGAATTAAATGGTCTTTATTGATGCTTGTTTAGGTAAACAAACCCCCTACACCCCTATTTGGATGATGCGCCAAGCCGGCCGTTATTTAAGTGAATACCAAGAGATTAGAAAACAGGCTAAGAACTTTTTAGATTTATGTGCTAATGTTGATCTAGCAAGTACGATTACTCTCCAGCCAGTAGAAATTTTAGATGTAGATGCGGCTATTCTTTTTAGCGATATTCTTGTACTGCCCCATACTATGGGTTTGCCTTTAGAATTTGTTCCGGGTTTTGGACCTAAATTTTTACGAGGCATAGAGAGCTTAGAAGACATTCAAGTTTTACACACCGCCTATCAAAAATTAGAATTTGTCTATGATACTTTATCTAGTGTGCGCGCTAAGCTAGAGCCTAGCAAAGCCCTTATTGGTTTTAGTGGCGCGCCTTGGACTTTAGCAACTTACATGGTTGAATCTCAAGGGAGTAAAACCTACCATAAAAGTAAAAAACTCCTCTATACAGACCCTAAACTTTTGCACACTCTATTAGACATGCTAAGTACAGAGATCATAGGCTATCTTTCCATGCAAATTAAGGCCGGAGCCGATGCGATCATGCTCTTTGATTCGTGGGCAAATGCTTTAGAATGCAAAGCCTATTTAGAATTTGGCTGGTCTTATATCCAAAAAATCACCCATACCCTTAAAACCATGCACAAAACAACCCCTATTATCGTATTCCCTAAGGGTATTTCTGGCTACTTAGAGCATTTAAACGGCGATTTTGATGTCTTTGGGTGTGATTGGAGTACCCCCCTAGAATTAGCTAAAAGAATTTTAGGGCACCGTTATGTTTTGCAAGGAAACTTAGAGCCTGCACGGCTTTATAACCAAGAAGCGATGTTAGAGGGTGTTATGCACATTTTAGAAGTGATGGGCAAAGATCCGGGCTTTATTTTTAATTTAGGGCATGGCATGTTAGCTGATTTGCCCCGCACAACAGCTATAGAACTCGTGCGCTTAGTACATGAAAAAACCAAGCGTTAAAGAGATGACTATTCTACTTTGCACTGAGCAGTTTTATCCCCTGCAAACAGGAACGGCTACAGCTGATTATGGCTTGTGTTTAGCCCTTTCTAGACTTGGGTATAATTAGGGCGAAATTTATCCTACACCCCCAGTTTTTTCAAGAAATAGCGGTAGTAGCACCACCTTCTAAAATTAGCAATGCGTGTCCATAAAGCAACCCTATAGTTTTTCAAAAATCCTCTTTGCTGTTTTTGACTTAATGCACTCAGAATCGCAATATTTTCTGGAGTAATGATGGTGGATTTTGTGTAATCTTGATAACAAAATACACTCATTGGGATATAGGTAAAACAAGGGATTTTGTGCCTATGAGACTCTAGTAAAAACATATCTACAGGTTCTATAAAAAATTGGCTTGCACTTATAAAAGCTTTGGCAGCCTTTGGGGTGATGTAGTAGGCAAGCGTTGTTCTGATATCCAAATGTGTTAGATAAAAATATTTATTTAAGATCGTTTCTGAATTTGGGTTTGGCACAATTTCTGTGCCTTTTGTACCAAGTATTGCAGATTCTTCAGGTTTTTCAAACCGCGTATATAGCCTCACAAAATCAAACGGATTGTTAAGACAATCTATACAACTCTGATAGAAATTAGGTAACAATTCCGCGTCATCTTCTAATACTACAATAGGCTTATTAAGTGTGATACACTTCAGCCACAAAAAATAATGGCTGGCATAACAACCTAGCTCTTCAGGGATCATTTCTCTGCCCTCTTTGCTTAAAAACCAACTGCTGTATTTTAACTTTTGGGGTGAGTAGGAATTTTCAATAAATCCTGTATAACCTAAATCCTTTTGGAAGTAACAACTGTGTTTGTCAATAGCATCAAAGATATGGAAGCGAAAGTCCAAAGAATAGTAATTTTGTGGAGGGTTTTCTACCATTGATTGGCAGTAAGCGTGCCGAGAGCTATTCTTGAGAGAGATTATGAAAATATCTAGAAAATCTAGCATGGTTGCCTCTGAATTTAAAATACCCACCGGTATAACAAAACTTGATTAAATCACTCATATGCAGTGTTTTTAATATACGTTCAAGGTTTTAGTACATACTGCACACTAAAAAACTACTAGTTTTTCAATAGTTTTATTGTAGAATAGCCGTTTTGAAGGAATACAATGATCATTCTTTTTTGTACAGAACAATTCTACCCTCTCTCCACCGAAGCAGCAACGCTAGATTATGGTTTAACCTCTGTGCTTGCCAGGCAGGGACATCAAGTTTATATGATCACTTCTAGCCACTCTGCAGATGGTTTTAAAATAAAGAGAGAAGGGGTAGTCCATTATATCAACGATAAAGAAGCCATAGAAATAGAAACTAACCTATTTGTGTTAGAATTTGAAATTGTGTTAAAGTCTTCTTGTGGGGGTTATATAGGCGAGTGTGAAGCCTACAAAAATTTTATGAGATCTTTTGAATGTGATTTGTTAGTGATTTCTGGGCTTTGCACATGGAGTTTTTTATTGATTTTAGACTCTCTTCTTACTCTCAAAGCTAAGAGGAAAGTTGTGAGAGTCCACGAAGAATGGATTTTAGTTAACATCCAGAGCAAAGGGCGCAAGGCTTATATCAAGAAAATTATTTTCAACTCTATTAAAAAAGGTTTGAAGTACTTCTTTTACAAGCCTGATGTTTATGATAAAATCTTCACTCTCCCTGCACTCAGGCACAAAGTTAAAAATTCCTTAAAATATTTTGACAAAGTCTTTTTTCTGCCACATCCACAAAGTCGTATTGATGTCTATCTTGCATCTTATTGCTCTGATATAGGTATTTTGCCAAATGGTGTTTTTGAAAAAGACATCCATCCTCCTAAGATTTTAAAAAGTACTATCCCTAATCAAGACTGGGAAAAAGGCCCTTATCTTTTAGCTTTAGCGCACTTTTTAGTTGATTGGCACACTCTGCTTTTAGACGCCTTCTATGCTAGTAGTACAAAACTTCCGCTCATATTAGCTGGTGGCCATGTTTCAGGTTATAACTTGCAGTCTGTGCAAGCTTATAAATCTAAGCTAGATACACAACATGGCTATAGGGAAGTTTATCTGCTTCATGTAAACGAAAAACGTGCTTTTGAGTTACTCCAAAATACTACCCTATTTTTACATGCTGCCTCTTTGTCTTCTTATAAAAGTTTTCCCGTTATGGTTTTAAAAAGCCTTTCTTTTGGAGTGCCTATTATCTGCATGGGGGCGGATACTGATCCAGATTTGGTAGTTAAAGATTCTTTAGAAATGGCTCACATGATCGATTGTTTATTAAATAACCCTGATTATTACAACGGCATGGCTACAAGCTTGCATGCTAGAATCAAAAACTACACCTACGAAAAAATCGCTCAAGAATTAATCGTCTAATCTATTAGCGACGCGTATTGTCTTGTAAAATAGTGGTAATAGTACATCCTGCGTATTCTTTCAAATAAAATTCTCCAGTAGCTTACTTTTGTTTTTTTCTTATAGATGGGATCGTTTTGGAGTAAAGTAGCATTTTCTTGAGAGTAGATTGTAGATTGTGTGTTATGAGTATCAGGACGCACACTAAAAGGGATATAAAGCATGCAGGGGATTTTATGGGCATGAATTTTGTTAAAAAACTGATCTACCGGTTCACACCAGTGGAGACTAAAACTCACTAAAGTTCTTGCTGCTTTTGGGGTAATGTAGTAAGCCATGTTGCCATAAGTATCTAGCACAGAAAGGTAAAAATGCCTTAAGAAAATAATTTCCCTTGCTGGATTTGCTAAACACGCCTGTTCTCCATGGTGTGTAGTAATGATGAAACTAGAGCCATCCACTCCATATGAAAAACCTGCCCAAAGCCGCACTAGATCAAATGGACTTGAGAGGCAGTCTATCAAACTCTGATAAAAATTAGGTTGCAATCCAAGGTCATCTTCTAAGATACAAATGGGTTTATTAGATTCTATGCATTTGATCCAGAGCATATATTGGCTAGCATAACAACCTAGCTCTTCAGGTAACATCTCTCTACCATCAAGGCTTTCAAACCAAGATTCTCCTATTTGCCACTCAGGCTTGTAGGAATTTTCAATAAGTCCGGTATAGCCTAAATCTCTTTTAAAGTAATGGCTATGTTTGTCAATGGCATCAAAAATATGGAAATTAAACTTAATAGGGTGGTTGTTTGGCGGTGGATTGTCTACAATAGCTTGGCAAGTGGCGTATCTCTTACTATTTTTTAGAGAAATAATATAAATATCTAAAGAGTCTAGCAAGCGCGATCCTTTCAAGTTACACTGGTTTAATTGGCTATAATCGTCCAAAAACAAGGAATGTTTATGACCATCCTCTTTACCACCGAACAACACCACCCCTTGCAGATTGGATTAGTCGCGCAGATTATGGGCTTAGCTTAGCGCTTGCTAAGGCAGGGCATCTAGTATATGTGATCACAACAGGCATGTATGGGGAGACAAAAATTACTAGAGAAGGGAAATTAAGTTCTATCTCTAGCGGCAACTTAAGTATCAAAATTTTGTGCAAAATTTTAAGTGTGATTTGCTGATCAATTCAGCTATTTTGACATGGAATACAGATTTTATCTTATCATCACTCCCCCCCAACTAAATCCCAACCCCCCAATCCCCCTAAACCTAAGAGGCCTTTAAACCTTTTAGCTAGCTAGTCTAATTCAAAGGTATTTGAAAAAACCGCCTAATTGTGGCGGGGCAAATCCCCAAGAGGGGTAGGAAAAATGATCACACAATTAGCCCACGCTAATAGCTTTAAACAGGCTATTAAAAGCACTGGTAAAAATATTTCTATCTTTATAAATTTGGCTTTTCTGTTCCTCACTTAAATCTTTAGCGTTTTTAACCTTTAGGATACTTTGGCGGGTGATTTCTGCCTTGTATTCTCTAGCGCCTTTGTTCAGGGCGTTTAGACTTAACAATATGCCCTTTGGTGAGCGTCATTTAAGTATCCCCTTAGTATCATACAACTATGTAGTCTAAATTGGAGGTAGTGTTTTTTTTGAAAAAGATTGTAATCGATGTAACCGTTCTTTTAGAAGATCTGACGGGTCTTGGGTACTATACTCTGAATTTAGTTCAATCTTTAGAGAAGCATTTTAAAAATCGAAATGATATAACAATCAAGCTTGTTGCCCAAGATAAGCTTTATAATCTCGCATTTTTTGGTAGTCCTGCGTTTTTTCGTGGCCCTGTGTTTTTTGATAGTCTAGCAGAATTTGAGCAGCAACATCCCCTGCAAGATACTAATCACGTTTCTGAAAAATTAACCCAATATGCCAAGCCGCACATTTTAAGGCGCATTCTGGGCAAGATTTATCGCTCCATTAAAAAATTCCTTAAGGAATCATTATCACAGAGATTTTATTTTTTGAAGTACCGTTATGGTATAGGGTTTTTGTTTGTGAAGCGTTGCGAGGCTCTTTGCAATGAGACTTTTGACCTCTACATTGAACCGGGGTTTATGATTGTTCCCCTCAAGGCTAAAAAAATCCTGGGAGCTATCCACGACTTGCCCTTATGCGATCCGCAAAGCTGGTTAATATCCCGAGATGATCAAGCCCGTTGGGAGTACTATGTTCAGCCCAGAATGTCTACTTATGATACGGTGGTTTGTTTTAGCGAGCATGTCAGAGCAGACATTCTTAAAACATTTGGATTTCCCGATTCTAAGGTACATGTTATCTACCATGGGCTTAGGGATTACAAAACCACTACTCCTGCAAATCTACCACCTCATTTAGGAGAGTTTATTTTAGCAGTTGGCGCTGGGTCAGTGCGTAAGAATGTGAAAAGATTAGTAGAAGCGTTCCAATTATTGCCACAAGAAATACAGCAGCGCTATAAAGTGGTGCTCACAGGACCGGGTATAAAAACGGGTTCGTGCGTGGGGATAGAGCATTGTGGGATAAAACCATATAGCTTTATCACTAGTCTAGGTTATGTTTCCGATTCTTTGTTGCATGCTCTTTATGCCCATGCCCGTGTTTTGTGGTGGGGGAGTCTAGCTGAAGGTTTTGGTTGGCCTATGCTAGAGGCTATGCAGGCTGGGTGCATGGTGTTGGCTAGCAATGTCTCTTGCATGCCAGAAATTCTAGGGGATGCAGGGGTTTATTGCGATCCTTATGATGTCCAAGACATTGCAAAGCAATTAGAAAAAGTCCTCACAGATGGAGAGTTACGAGAGCAGTGCATAAAAAATGGCTTGGAGCGTGTTAAAAAATTTGATTCTTACAAGAGCATGCAAAAGCATATGGAGATTATTGATGAGATGCTAGGGTTTGTGTAATTAACCATGCTTTCTATTTGACTAGCTGGAGTTTAGGTATACCTTGTGATGTTTTCAGTCTAAATAAATTTATTAAAGGGGCGTAATTTGGGAGTCTTTGTTAGAAGACTTTTTAAAATATGGTACATACTGTGTCAGTTAGCAGAAGAAGTATTTTTCCTCATGAGTTTTGCTATGGTCTGGGTTTTGCGTAAAATCAAAAAACCAAGAATTCGCCCAAAAACCTTGCTATTGATCAAGCTTGATGCAATAGGCGATTATGTGTTATTCAGAAATTTTTTGCAACCTCTAAGAGAGGCTTATGCTGGTTATGAGATCACTTTTTTGTGTAATGCAGACTTCTTAGAAATTGTCCACGCTTATGATAGGTTTTGTGTGGATCACATCATACCTGTAGATATGCGCAACTGGTATTGGATGCATGCCTTATTTTACCGCCCCAAGGTGTTGTACTTATTAAACAAGCAAGGCTATGAAATTGTGATTGTCCCTACATACCACCGCTTTCCCTACAGGGATGACTACTTGGTCAGGCTTATCCATGCCCAACATAAAATTGGCTCTAAGGGACTTGAGCTGACCAGACAATGGCATGAAGCTACAGAGAAACTAAGACCATGTGATATGGCCTATACTACTTTATTAGACACCACTCCAGAGGAGCTGTTTGAATTTGAGCGCAATAAAGAATTTTTTAGCCAATTATTGCAACGACCTCTTACAGAAATCCAACTCCATCTCCACGCATTGCCAGCTAACACCTCTCTTTCTTTGCCAATGAGCTATGGTGTCTTCTTTTTAGGTGCATCCGATCCAAGGAGAAAGTGGGCTCTTGCTTCTTGGATTGCCCTAGCCAAAAAAATCTCCCCTGCTTTTCAAATTGTGCTATGTGGGTCCAAAAAAGAAGTCTTAGATGCCCTGCAGATTATAGACGGTGTTCCTGAGGCAATTAATTTAGCGGGTAAGACCACTTGGATTGAACTCTTGCATGTGCTCTCTAAAGCATCCTTTATTGTCTCCAATGAAACGGCAATTCCTCATTTTAGTGTGGCTTTGGGTCTAGGACCTGTTTTTGTCATTAGTAATGCCAATGGATCAAAGCGCAAGAAATAGCGCCCCACTTTAGCGATCTCCTCAAAGCGCTCAGATTGTAGCGCGGCTTTGATCATTTCATAGTCAAGCACATTGGAGATTAGGTGTGGTTGGGTTAATCGCATTCACTCTCCATTAATGATGTTTGCAAATAAATAAATCCACTTTCTCAAAAGCATTTTCTGTATCTGTTTTCTCTAACATATACTTAGAGAGTACCTCAAAGAAAGAACCCCTAATTTGTGGTGATTTATCTTGGATATAATTTTCTTGAAATTCTTCAAAGGTCATGCACGCTCCTTTAATAGAAAAATTTTTACAAAATACACTCTAGCATGGTAGCCTGTTCTTTATTCCTTAATTGCAATTTGGCTAAACTAGTTTTGTGCGTAAAAATGTGCGGGAGGGGAGTTTGATAGGCAGTTTAACAGGATTTGTATTACCGCTATGAATTGCTTCTAATTCTGTGCCATTTTCTAAAAGAATGGTGTATAACTGAAGATAGTATTTATTTTCATAAAAATAGATCTTACCAATTTCATTAGCCATAGGTTTTATAGATGCACCAAAGGGTAAAACCAATTCATAGGGTTGGTTAGGCTTAGTGGTGAATTTACATAAAAAATACAAGCCATTATCTAACACCTCGCCATTAACCTGAAAATCGCCCTCGCTGATAGCGGTTTTAAAGTTTTGGGTGTCTAATTTCTCATAGGGTCGTTTGATCAAATACCCCTCACTAAATCCTCTATTTTTAAGCGTGGCTAGTTCGGCTTGATAGAGGGCTGGGCGGTATTGGTTGTTATAATAATCCTCAATAGCGGTGCGGTAGGTTTTAGTTGTAATGGCTGTGTAGTAGCTAGATTTAGTACGCCCCTCAATTTTAAGCGCGCTAATAGCCTTAGAATCTAGGATAGTTGCGATATGATTAGCTAGATTGAGATCCTTAGCATTTAAAATATGTGTCCCTATTTCCTCTTCTTCCTCTAGGCGCATCATCACGCTTGTATCTGGGTTTTTAATATAAACCTCATAATCAAACCGACAATCATTAGCACAACTCCCCCGATTAGGCACGCGTCCATGCTGGAGTGCTGAAATCAAACAACGCCCCGAAAAAGCAAAACACATACTCCCGTGTACAAAAACCTCTAATTCTAAATCTGGTAATGCCTCTTTAATCTGCACCGCATCGCTTAAACTCATCTCTCTAGCCGCTACAATGCGCTTAACCCCCATTTCATAAAAGGCGCGCGCATCTAAAACATTCATGACATTAGCTTGAGTAGAAAGATGGATAGGGATATGGGGGGTGATTTTTTGGGCAAGTTTAAGAACCCCAATAGTGGCGATGATGAGGGCATCTACTTGACAAGCGGCTAACTTTTTAAGGTGTTCTTCTAAAAGTTTAATTTGGGAGTTAAAGGGAAAAGCATTTAAAGTAGCGTAGAATTTTTTACCCCTTGCATGGGTATAATCCACCCCCTCTTTAAAACTCTCTAGATCAAATTCTTTAGCCGCGCGGTTACGCAACGAAAATTGCCCCAAACCGGCATAAACCGCATCTGCGCCATAATCAAGGGCGATTTTAAGTTTAGCAAGATTGCCAGCAGGAGCGAGCAACTCTACAGGTGAGATAGGCATAAATGGTAGATATTTTATTTCTTCCCAAAAGCAGCAATAAGCGCTTCAATATCGCTTTCACTCGCTACACTTTCATTATCATCGCCAACAATATAAGAAGCAGAGCTAACCCGTTTAGAATCTTCAATATTGCCTTCAAATAAAGAATTCATATACTGGGTAAGCGCGCGCATGACATTAATGACCCGCTCGATCTTTTGGCGGTGGATATCCTGATACTGCATAATATCCATAGCCTGCATAGAAGAATCTAAACACCCTTCGGCTTTTTCTTGGATAGAGTCAATACTTTGTAAAATTTCATGGGTTTCATTCAAAGAGGTTTGAAAAGTCTGGATGAGAGGGAAAGCTTCGGCTAGGATTTCAAAGATTTCTAAGTGTTTTTGCAAGGGTGTTTTGATTTTTTTAAGGGTTTTTAAAATGCCCTCAGAACTCATGTTGACATAATCTAGTTGATCAAAAACTTGGGTAGCTTTAACCTCAGAGTCTTTTGTTACATCATCAAGCTGGTGTACTACTTTGTGTTCTTCAGTAGGGGGGGGAGGTGGCCACTCCTCAGAATCAATCTTGCCATATCTCTCTGCGTACTTCTTATCCACTTTCATATAGCCGGTTTCTGTAGCGGTTTCTTTTTTACTCTCCGCCCCAGTAAGAGTGTGCTCTTCCTCTTTTTGTTTTGCCTCATCAGAGGAATTTATTTCTCGATCTAGAGGTTCTACTATCTCTAAACCGCCTCCATTGATCAAGGCATCCAATTCTTCCTGGGTCATCTATCCTCCTTAGATAATCTGGCGATTATAGTTTATCTTACTTATATAAATGCTTTAATGGCACACCTAAGCTTGTTCTATGTAATTGTCATTTTAACTCTCAAGCGTTTTTAATGCTTTTTGTACACTCACTAAATCTTTATCGCCCCTCCCACTTAAATTAACCACCATGAGTGTCTCTTGTGTACAATTTTGCGCTATCTTTAAAGCATAAGCTAAAGCATGGGCACTTTCAAGTGCAGGGATAATCCCCTCAGTTTTGCAAAGCTCTACAAAAGCTTTTAAAGCCTCTTGATCGCTAATAGCGACATAGCGCGCACGCCCTGTTGTTTTTAAATAACTGTGCTCAGGACCTACCCCTGGATAATCTAATCCAGCAGAAAGGCTATGACTCTCACAAATCTGCCCTTGACTATCTTGTAAAATATAAGTTTTACTGCCATGTAAAATCCCTACACTTCCCTTACATAAAACCGCCCCATGTTTATTAGTCTCTAAACCTAACCCCGCTGGTTCTACCCCAATTAACTTTACTTTTTCATCTTCTAAAAAGCCAGAAAAGATCCCCATAGCATTAGACCCCCCTCCCACACAAGCAATTACATAATCAGGTAATCGCCCCTCTTTTTCTAAAATCTGGGCTCTGCTCTCTATGCCTATCACGCGTTGGAAATGCTTAACCATTTGCGGATAAGGATGAGGGCCAGCCACCGTGCCTAATAAATAATGGCTAGTGCTATAAGAACTAGCCCAATCTCTAAGGGCTTCATTGATTGCATCTTTTAAACTAGCCGATCCGCTTTTTACGCTAATCACCTCAGCTCCCATTAAACGCATGCGAAAGACATTAGGTTCTTGTCTTTGTATATCTTTCTCTCCCATGTAAATCACGCATTCTAACCCTAAAAGCGCGCAGGCAATAGCACTTGCCACTCCATGTTGGCCTGCACCCGTTTCAGCAATGATGCGTTTTTTACCCATTTTTTTAGCCAAAAGCGCTTGGCCAATGGCTTGGTTGGTTTTATGCGCCCCCCCATGGATTAAATCTTCGCGTTTTAAATAAAGTTTGACTTTGGGGTTTTGTACCACATTTTGCACCAGAGTTAAGGGGCTAGGGCGACCTACAAAATCCTTTAATAACCGGCTAAACTCAGCTTGAAAATCCACATCATGCAAACACGCCTCAAAGGCCTCTTGGAGTTGTTCTAAAGCAGGCATCAAAACCTCAGGAACAAAGCATCCTCCAAATTCTCCAAAATAACGATCCATCAATACTCCCGTAACATTTTTGCAATTTGTGCGATCTTTTGTTTATTCTTTTTACCCGGTGTATTTTCCACACCTGAATTAATATCTAAACCTAGTGCGCCTGTACTAATGGCTCTTTGTAAATTACTAGCATTTAACCCTCCAGCTAGCATAAAAGGATGGGATAATCCGCTTAGAATTTCCCAAGAAAAAGCCACGCTATTACCCCCAGCTCTAGCACCCTTGCTATCATACAAAATTAAATCTGCGTGTAAAGTGTGAGCGCTCAATTTAGACGCATTTACATCAACGCGCTCTACCTGCCAGATCGCACAAGAGAGGGCTTGTTTTAAAAGCGCAATTTGTTTAGAGGTGTAGTTTCCATGTAGCTGTATGGCTTTTAAGCGCAGTTGGCATGCATATTGGATAATGGTTTTAATATCTGCTTTGACAAATACCCCCACAAAGTCTAGTTTAGGCACTTTTTTAATCAATTTGGTCGCTTTTTTAAGAGAAATACAGCGCGGGGATTCTGGATCAAAAATTAAGCCGCCATAAATAAACCCGTGCTTAAAAACAGCCCTAGCATCTTTCACCCGCTTAAGGCCACAAACTTTATTTTCCCCTAAGATGAGTTTTTTACAGGCTTTGTTGAGATTTTTCTGAGACATTAAAGAACTCCCAACTAAAAGGCCATGTACATGCCCACAGAGTTTTTTAACATCAGCATGGCTTATTATCCCTGATTCGCTAATGATGATTTTATCATCCGGGATTAGAGGGCGTAGCTCTAGGGTGGTGTGTAAATCAACTTTGAGTGTTTTTAAATTGCGGTTATTAATCCCTAAAATAGACGCGCCCAAGTGTAAAGCTCTTTGTACTTCCTCTTGGTTATGCACTTCTGTTAAAACCGCCATTTGTAAAGATTTAGCTAAAGTGGCTAACTTAGTGTAGGTCGCATCATCTAAAATACTAAGCATTAATAAAATCGCATCTGCACCCATAAAACGGGCTAAGCGCACTTGGAAGGGATCAATAATGAAATCTTTACATAAAATGGGTTTACTGGTATTAGAGGCTATGATCTGTAAATCGTTATGAGAACCTTGAAAATACTTTTCATCAGTGAGCACAGAAATACAAGTGGCGTATTTTTCATATACGCTAGCAATTCTAAGTAAATCAAAATGGCTTCTAATTAAACCCTTAGAAGGGGAGGCTTGTTTGCACTCTAAAATAAAACTAGTGCGCCTCTCTTCTAGTGCTTGTGAAAAATCTCGCGTACTATTCTTAAGCGCCTCTGGAATAAGATAGCGGTTTTTAAGAGACTGCACCTCTAATTTTTTATGTTCTAACATGGTTGTTAAAAAATCATGCATGGCTAATTTTAACAATCCTCTCTAAATTTTCATAGGCTTTTTGACTCTGCATACAATCCTGAGCCATCTTTACCCCTTCTTTAAGATCACTTACCCTACCGGTTAAATAAAGCACGCAGGCGCTATTGGCCGCAATACTGGCTTTATGTGCCTCTATGCCCTTGCCTTGTAAAATATTTAGGCAAACTTGTACATTTTGTTTTAAACCCGTACTTTTAATCGCATCTAATGGATAACTTTTAAGCCCAAAATCTGCCGGGTATAGATCGTATTGTGTTATTTCTCTTTCTTTTAACTCACACACAAAGGTTTTCCCGTGTAAAGCCACCTCATCTGTAGCAGATCCATGCACCACCATAGCTCTTTTTACCCCTAATTCTTGTAAAGCTAAAGCTAAAGGATAACAAAGTTTTGCATCATAAACGCCTAATAGCTGGATAGTCGGTCTTAAAGGGTTAAGCAAAGGCCCTAGTAAATTAAAAATAGTGCGGGTTTGTAAGATGCGTCTAAGTTTTGCCACTTTAGCAAAGCTAGGGTAATAAAGGGGTGCAAAGAGAAAAGCAAAATTAGTTTGATTTAGACTGATAGCAAGGCGCTCTTGTGGCATTAAGAGATCTAGCCCTAAGCATTGGAGTAAATCTGCACTCCCGCTTCCACTAGCGCTATAATTGCCCGCTTTAGCCATTTTAACACCTAAAGAGGCACACACTAAAGCGCTAATAGTGCTAATATTAATGCTTTTAATCCCATCTCCGCCCGTGCCACAATTATCCACCCAATTACCCTGTAGTGAGCACTCCACTAGCAAAGTTTTAGCCGCATTAGCAATCTCTAAAGGGCTTTCTCCTTTGCATTTAAGCGCAATTAAAAGGGCGCTTAGTTCAATTTCATTTAAACGATCTTCTACAATCGCCTTGAAAAGTGCCTCTATTTGTAAAAAATTTAAATCCTGTCTAGCGCATAGGTGGTTTAAAGTGTCAAGATACATTGGCTTACCGGTTTTTAAGCCATTATAACAAAAAAGACCGAACCAGCAACAACACACCCCCACCCAAAACAGCGCTTAACTACGCCCTACTAACAGCACCTCTTCTCCTCATCTGCTTCTAAATCATCAGATGCACTATCTGCGCACCCGCATAATTCTTCTAACTGTGCACACCTGTATTTGAGTGCCTCTAACCTACCTTTAGCAACCTCATATTCGGTTCGTAGAGCGTGCAATCTCTGGCGAAGTGCTTTAATTTGAATAAGCCTATCTTCTCCTTGCAAATTCATGAACCAAAAACCTCACTTTCACGGCCTAAACCATTTATTTTTTAAAGGCATGCGCTACTTAGCAAAAAATTCCTTAAAATACCCTTATTGCCTGATAATATCAACGCCTTTTGGGGGATTAAATTCAAATAAAGCAGCCCCCAAAGGGATATTAGTCCGGACATCGCTAAAAGTAATGCGTACCTTCTCTTGGAGTTTATCAATAAAATCTAACTGAACGGGTAACCCTTTTTTTAAAGTGAGGTAATAAGTGGTTTGGTTAATATTAGCTTTATAGTGGCCATCTTTTTGTAACTTAGCCTTTTGCAAAATAGCAAAAAAATTAAGGTCTTTAGTCAGTTTACTAAAGGTGGCTTGCAATAGCTTAGGTTCATAAATAATCACCTGCTTATTTTGCATATACACCTCTTTAGGGGTAGGCTTGTTATAAACCCATTTAGCATAAAAAGGGGCTTTAGCTAAAACCTCACCTTCATAAACCGGGTTGATCGGGGAGGGTTTTTTGCCTAAAATTTCTTGTTTAAAATGCGCGCTGAGAGTTGTAAATTGCAAGGGCGCAGCCACCAAAAAATGTAAAGAAAATAGAAAAATACACCAACGCATGTTTATCCTTTTTATATTTTATTGGGAATTCTACAAGATTTTGTTAAAATCCGATCCAATGCAACATAATTCAAGTATCCTTGAGCTTAAAGGATAAATATGATTAAAGCCATGCTCAGTAAAATCATTGGCACTAGAAACCAACGGGCGATCAAGAATTATAAAAAACGCGTGGTCGCGATCAATGCTTTAGAGCCAGAAATGACAGCCCTAAGCGATGCAGAGTTACAGGCGCGTTTTGATCATTTAAAAGTACAAGTCCAAAGCCATGAAAAAGGCTTAGATGAGGTGTTGGCTGAAAGTTTTGCTATCACTAGAGAGGCTTCTAAACGCACGCTTGGCCTGCGCCATTTTGATGTCCAGCTCATTGGGGGCATGGTTTTACATGAAGGCAAGATTGCTGAGATGAAAACCGGAGAGGGTAAAACTTTGGTGGCCACTTTGGCCGTAGCCCTTAATGCTTTAAATGGGCATAGCGTGCATGTAGTTACGGTAAATGATTATCTAGCCCAGCGCGATGCTAAAGAAATGGAGCCTCTTTATAATTTTCTAGGTTATAGCGTGGGTGTGGTAACCGGAGAAGTAGATGACGAGGCGCGTTTGGGGGTGTATGCCTGCGATGTTGTGTATGGCACGAATAATGAATTTGGCTTTGACTACTTGCGCGATAACATGAAATACTCCCTAGATCAAAAGGTGCAAAAA
Organism: Helicobacter suis; assembly: GCF_902196135.1. Taxonomy (GTDB): domain Bacteria; phylum Campylobacterota; class Campylobacteria; order Campylobacterales; family Helicobacteraceae; genus Helicobacter; species Helicobacter suis_A. The sequence continues at coordinate 40,320 of NZ_CABIKE010000012.1, forward strand.
GAACATGCTTTTGCTATTGTAGATGAGGTAGATTCAATTTTAATTGATGAGGCGCGTACACCTTTAATTATCTCCGGTCCGGTTAATAAACGCATGGAAAATTATGAACGGGCTGATCAAGTAGCCAAACGCATGAAAGTGGAGGAAGATTTTAATATTGATGAGAAAAACCGCGTTATTTTAATCACTGAAAAAGGGATTAAAAAGGCCGAAGAACTCTTTGGTGTGGATAATCTGTATAGTTTAGAAAATGCCATTCTCTCCCACCATTTAGATCAAGCACTCAAGGCGCATTATCTTTTTGCGCGGGATAAAGATTATGTTGTGGCCAATGGGGAAGTGGTAATTGTTGATGAATTTACCGGGCGCTTAAGCGAGGGGCGGCGTTTTAGTGAGGGGTTACACCAAGCTTTGGAGGCAAAAGAAAAAGTTGGGATTAAAGAGGAGAGCCAAACCCTAGCTGATATTACCTTTCAAAATTACTTTAGACTTTATGAAAAACTCTCTGGCATGACCGGCACAGCCCAAACAGAGGCTACAGAGTTTTTAGAAATTTATCATTTAGAAGTTGTGTCTATCCCTACTAATTTACCTATCCAGCGCAAAGACCTTAACGATCTGATTTATAAAAGCGAAAGAGAAAAATTTGAGGCGGTGGTGGCTAAGATTAAAGAATTACACGCCATAGGCCAACCCGTACTTGTAGGGACGGCTAGTATCCAAAAAAGTGAGGCTTTGCATGCTTTATTACAAAAAGAGCGCATTGCTCATACCGTGCTAAATGCCAAACAACACACTAGAGAGGCTGAAATTATTAAAGATGCCGGACTAAAAGGAGCGGTTACCATTGCAACTAATATGGCCGGTCGTGGGGTGGATATTAAACTTGGCCAAGAAGTCAAGGATTTAGGCGGTCTTTATATCATTGGCACGGAGCGCCATGAGAGTAGACGCATTGATAACCAATTAAGAGGCCGGAGCGGGCGGCAAGGAGATCCGGGGGTAAGTCAGTTTTATTTGAGTTTAGAGGATAGTTTGTTGCGTATCTTTGGGAGTGAGCGCATTAAGGGGGTGATGGAAAAATTAGGGCTACAAGATGGGGAGTATATTGAATCTAAACTAGTTACCCGTTCAGTAGAAAATGCACAGAAAAAAGTAGAAGCCCTGCATTTTGAAAGCCGCAAACACCTTTTAGAATACGATGATGTGGCCAATGAGCAAAGAAAGACGGTGTATAAATTTAGAAACGAATTATTAGATGATGGCTATGATATTGGCGCGCGCATTGCAGAAAACCGCCAATACGCCATAGGCCGTATTTTAGAAACAAATCAGGCTTTTAAAGAACAGGATTTTCAAGATGAGGATTTAGTCCATGTGGCCCAAAATTTGCAAGAAGAATTTAATTTACACCTAGATTTTAATGCATTAGAGCAAAGAGATTTAACTTCTGTAGAAAATTTTATTTTAGAGGCTTTAGAGGCGCAATATAACGCTAAAATGGCGCATATGGAGGATCAAAATAAAATCGAGCGAATCGTGTATTTACAGATTTTAGATCAAGCTTGGCGCGAACATCTCTACACAATGGATAATCTTAAAACCGGTATTGGGCTAAGAGGTTATAACCAAAAAGACCCTTTAGTGGAGTATAAAAAAGAAAGTTACAATCTCTTTTTAGAGCTCATTGATTCAATTAAGCTAGAGGCTATCAAAACTTTTCACAAACTTGAGTTGGTGGCGGATGCACCCGATCAAACCCAACAACTTTTAAGTGGCTTAGAAGAATCACAAACGGATTTAAGTTTTAATAACCAAAATATTGAACTAGGATTAAATAACTGGGAAACAGAACCTAAACGGGGTAAAACCATGACGCGTAACGCTCCGTGTTTTTGTGGGAGTGGCAAGAAATATAAACACTGCCATGCTAAAAGTGGCCCTAAAAAAGGAATCTTTGCCCCACAAAATAAGCCCCGTTGATGTTTAAATCCTCTTCCTTAGCGGTATTTTTAGTCCGCCGTTATTTGCGTTTTGATAAGACTCAGCCCTTTATTAGCATCACTGCGCTTTTGGCGTTTTTAGGGGTGGGGGTGGGGGTGATGGTTTTAATTGTGGCTATGGCTATTATGAATGGCATGGGTAAGGAATTTGAAAATAAGCTCTTTGTTATGAATTATCCTCTTACCCTTTATGCCACTAGCTACTATGGAATTGATCAAAAAACCGTGATTGCTTTAGAAAAACGCTTCCCTCATCTTATCTTTAGCCCCTTTTTACAAGCCCAAGTCATGGCGCGTTTTAATGGGATGTTAAGCGGGGGTATGCTCTTTGGGGTTAATATCAAACAAGAGGTGCGGATTAATCATATCCTTAAAAAGGGATTAGAGGGAAATGTAAAAACTTTCATGCAAAACCCTTTTAATTTGGTAGCTGGCAAGGGTTTTAAAGAATCTCTAATGCTAGCAGAAGCCCACAAAATTGATTTATTTTTCACTAAGCTAGAACCCACCGGCTTTGTACTCTCCCCCACCATGAAACGCTTTAATTTGCAAGGGTATTTTGAATCGGGCTTAAAAGCCTATGATGGGAGCTATCTTTATACCAATATTCAAGCTTTGCGCGCTATTAGAGATTTGCCAGAGGGGATTTATGACGGGGTGCATGTGTATTCTAAAGATGCGATGAAGGATTTAGAGAGAATCAAACAAGCTTTAAAGACTATCCCTAATAATGGAGTGGGGATTGAAGGGTGGTGGCAACAAAATGGGAACTTTTTCTCGGCTATGGCTTTGGAAAAACGCGCGCTTTTTATCGTTTTAATGCTCATTATTTTAATGGCCTCTCTTAATATCATCAGTTCTTTACTCATGGTGGTGATGAATCGCCGCAAAGAAATTGCGCTATTACTTAGTTTAGGCGCGACAAAACAAGAAATTAAAAAAGCCTTTTTTAGTTTAGGGGCTGTGATTGGTATGGGGGGGATTGTTTTAGGAATTCTTCTAGCTTTTTTGGTGCTATGGATTTTAAAAACTTTCCCTATTATTTCTCTGCCCGCAGATGTTTATGGCATGGATAGATTACCCTTAGATCTTTCTATGGGGGATTTTTTAGGTACTGTGCTTGGGGCATTAATGATCGTAGCGCTCTCCTCTTACTATCCCGCCCTCAAGGCTTCAGGTGTTAATGTATTAGCGATTTTGCGTAATGAATAGGTTTTTCAGTCTCTTTTAAATTATTTTGCAGTAAGATCAGACTGCCTTTAGTTTATTCTTTAGTTCAAGATTAGCCATGGAGAAGGATTTTGAAAAACATTTATGTCGGAAATTTGGTTTATAGCGCTACAAACCAAGATGTTGAGGAATTGTTTAGCCAATTTGGCGCTGTCAATTCGGTGAAGTTGATCCAGGATCGAGAGACTAAAAGACCTAAGGGTTTTGGATTTGTGGAAATGGAAGATGAAGGGGCACAAAAGGCAATCTCTAGTCTAGATAACACTGATTTTATGGGGCGCACTATCCGCGTTACTGAGGCTAACCCTAGAAAGTAGGCGCTTAACTTTAAACATTAGACCAGCGCTTTGAGTTTTCTTAACCGGTGATAAGAGATAGCAAAGCGGTGGGCTTCGTCTCTGAGTTTTTGTAAGAATTGCAAGCATGAATCCTGTGCTTTAAGATGCCATGTCTGATTAGACTCGTATATTACATCCTCCACATCTCCTCTAGCGCGTTTGGCTTTTCCCCGCACTTTAGCCTTAGCAATCCCTAAAACTTTAATATCAAACCCGGTGGCTTTTAAAATATCCTCAGCCAAACACACCTGTGCTCTGCCTCCATCTAAGAGCCATAAATCTGGTATTTCTTTTAGATTTTTTAGCCGCCTTTCTAGCATTTCACGCATTTGCGCGTACTCATCTTTGCCTTGCAATAAATAACGCCGGTAAGCATTTTTAAGCCATTTTCCATGAGAAAACACCACCATACCCCCCACGCAATGGGTTTGTGCGTGGTGGCTAGCATCAAAAATTTCAATTCTTTGGGGGAGTTTTTGTAGCTTAAAGAGTGTTTGCAGGGCATGGATTAGTTTTTCATTAGATTGCTCTGATCGCTTTAAAAGGGCTTGGATTTTTTGTAAATGATCGCGATAGATCGCTGCCTCTTCAAAACGCTCTTGTAAAGCCAGTGTGCGCATGCGCTGTTCTATTAAAGCCACAAGCTTACTTTTATCGGCTAATAAGGCTAAAGCTTGCTCAACGAGTAAGGCATAATCTTGTTCAGTGATTTTACCCTCACAAGGCGCTTTACAACGGCGCATTTCATAAAAAATACAGGCCTTTTTGCCCTGTAAACATGTTTTACTTTGCACTAAAGGTACAAATTCAAGTAGGCTTTCTAAAATATCTCTGGCTCCGCTACTAAAAGGACCAAAGCCGGTCTCACCGGGCTTGATTTTACGGGCTAATGCAAAAAAAGGATAGGGTTTGGTTAGATCCACACAAATATAAGGGTAGGTTTTATCATCTTTGAGCAAAATATTATACTTGGGCTGATGAGTTTTAATCATCTGGTTTTCTAAGAGAAGTGCTTCTTCTTCATTGGCTGCAAATTGTGTTTGAATACTAGCAATTTGGGCTACCATGTGTTGTACGCGCAAACTATTTTTAGGGTTAGGCAAAACCTGCCCGTCTTTGATTTTAAAATAGCTTAAAATGCGTTTTTGTAAATTCTTAGCTTTTCCCACATAAAGCAATCTATGCTTAGTATCAAAATACAGATAAATGCCGCTATGAGTGGGCAGATTAACAAGAATCTTAACATCCATTGTTATGCTTAACACAGGTGCGAATCAACTCAAACACCGCGTGGATTTCTGGATCTGTTGCATGGTTAATAAAGTGCCCTTTAGATCGCTCCGAGTAAGTGGCTTTAGGCGCTTTACTCTCAAAGTTTTGAGCGATACGGCAGGGTATATAAGTTTGTATTTGCAAATTAGGCGGTACTTCAATCTTTAATTGCTTAATGGCCTGTAATAAAATTTGGCTAAATTCTTGGTAGTTTGCCTGAAAATAATAGCGTGTACTAGGGTGTTTAAACACAAGCAAGAGTTTAGAATTTTTCATTACAATAGAGACTAACCCCATACTCACAGCTGGTGGGAGAAATAATTTTAATTTATCCAACTCCAAGCGCATTTTAAGAGGTTTGAGATAAGGCGCTTGTAGAATGGAGGAGAGGATACTTTGCGCATCTTTCATCTGTTTATTTTAGCATGTTTATTAACCGGTTGTGGCTACAAAGCCCCCCCTTTTTATAAGCCAAACAAGCCCCCAGCCACAAAAACACAAAAACCAAGCTCAGGCCAAACGATCCAAGAATAGGGAATTTAGGTATAATGGCCTTTTTTAGCGGAGGTTGTTATGTTTGAGCCCTACCCATTTGAGCGGTTGAATGCCTTGTTAGGAGATGTTGCTCCTATAACTGAGCCTTTAGACTTTTCCATTGGTGAACCCCAGTTTGACACCCCTTTTTCTATCCAAAAAGCCTTAAAAGAACACACCGATGCGTTGCGCTTTTATCCTAGAAGTATGGGTACGCATTTTTTAAAAGAGGCACAGCTTAGTTTTATTAAAAGGCGTTTTGGATTGGACTTACAAGAGTGGCAGATCATACCCACACTTGGTTCTAAAGAGGTGCTTTTTAATTTCCCCCTTTTTTACTTGCATGGCAAACATTCCCCCAAAATAGCCTTTTCTAACCCCTCCTATCAGGTTTATTTAGCTAGCGCTAGAGTGGCTAGGGCAGAAGTGATTTTTATGGATCTTTCTAAAGAGAATAATTTTACCCCTCTTTTGCCTGAAGGGGCTAAACCTAATTTAGTGATTCTAAATTCTCCAAACAACCCCACCGGGCGCACTCTAGATTTAGAGGAGCTTAAAACTTGGGTCTTACGCGCCCTTGAAGAGGATTTTGTCTTACTCAATGATGAATGTTATTGCAATATTTATAGCACCACCCCCCCGCCCTCCATTTTAGAGGCCTGTAAACTTGTGGGTAATTCTGAGTTTAAAAATGTCTTAGCGGTTAATTCTATTTCTAAATCTTTAAGTGCCCCGGGATTGCGTAGCGGTTATATTGCCGGAGATGCAAGCATTCTTGCGGCTTATCAGATTTTTCGATCATATAGTGGGTGTGCTATCCCTTTACCACTCCAGTATGCTAGCGCTGCAGGGTGGCTAGATAGCAGTGCGCAACAAAATATCCATGAAATCTATGCAACCAATTTAAAACTTGCCCAAGAGATTTTACAAATCCCTATCTTTCCTACTAGCTTTTATGTGTGGCTAGAAGTGTCAGATGGACAAAAATTTACCCGCTATTTATACGAACAAACCGGGCTAAAAGTTTTGCCCGGAGATTTTCTAGGCTATTTAAAAAGCCCACACACTAGGGATTTTGTGCGCATTGCTTTAGTTCAAACCCCTGAAGTTTTAAAACCCGCCTTAGAATGCCTGAAAAATGCCTTAGATTCTTATAAGCTTTCTTTATGCTAAAACGGCCTATCCACACCTATAAAATCCATTTTATTGGCATTGGTGGGATTGGCATTTCAGGGTTAGCCAAATATTTAAAAGCGCAGGGGGCAATTGTAAGCGGATCAGATATTGTAGAGAGCTCTATTACGCGCTATTTAAGAAGTTTAAATATCCCTATTACTATCCCGCATAATAAAGACGCCCTTGACGATCAAGAAGTGGTGGTACACTCTGCCATTATTAAAGCTGAGAATGTAGAAATTGTGGCTGCTATGGAAAAAAATTGCATCATTTTATCGCGCAAAAGAGCTTTGGAGTATATTTTAGGGGATAAGCGGGTTTTTAGCGTATGCGGCGCGCATGGAAAAAGCAGTACAAGCGCGATGTTAAGCGCGCTTTTGCCCCACTTTGGAGCTATTATTGGAGCAACTAGTAAGGCTTTTGGATCAAATGTCAAAGAAAGCCATAGCCATAGCTTAGTTTTTGAGGCCGATGAATCCGATCAGAGCTTTTTACATTCCAATCCTTATTATTCTATTGTAACTAATGCAGAGGTAGAACATTTAGATGGGTATGATTACAATTTAGAGGCTTTTTATGCGGCCTATCAGGAGTTTTTAGCATTAGGTAAAAAGCGCGTGATTAATGCTAATGATCCCTTCTTAAATACTTTAAATTTAAAAGCCAAGCGACTTTATCCTAATCAAGATATTTCAGAAATTAGCTATTTTTTAAGAGATGAAGAGCCTTATACGCGTTTTAAATTCAAAGATTTAGGGTTTTTTGAAGTGTGGGGACTAGGGGTACACACCGCTACTAATGCGGCTTTGGCAATTTTGGCTGCTTTAGATGAACTCCCCTTAGAAACTTTGCGCCAAAATCTTTTGGATTTTAAAGGGATTAAAAAACGCTTTGATATTTTGCAAAAAACAGAACTTATCATCATTGATGATTATGCCCACCACCCTACAGAAATTAGCGCCACTTTAGAGGCCTTACAAACCTATGCAGATTTAAAAGGAATGTCAGATGCTCTAGTGATTTGGCAGCCCCATAAATTTTCGCGCCTACTAGATAATTTAGAGGGGTTTCAAGAGTGCTTCAAACACCCCATTATCCGCGATCTTTATATTTTGCCCGTTTATAGAGCCGGTGAAAAACCCCGTGAGGTGGATATGCCTAATCTCTTTAAACACCTACAACCCACTTTTATTGATCGAATCTGGCGTACAGCAGAGGGGTTAGATTTCTTTGTAGGCGAATACAAAATCCGTACTCTTAAAAGAGGCCTAGTGATTGGATTTGGAGCCGGAGATATTACCGATCAACTCAGAGGCGTATTTTGCTAGCATGGATTATTCTTTTATTAGTACTCATACTTTTATTGTTCTTACTCAAAGATTTTTTTGCCAAAGGGATTTTACAAAAACTAGTTGTTTTGATCTTTTTAATGGCTTTGGGGGGGGCTTTGGGTGTTTATACTTACAAGCAAGACCGGATTAATCAAACCCACATGGCATTAGAAAAGGCATTTTTACGTGGAGATGAATTAGAGTGCAAGGGTGTTAAAGTCAACTCTAAAACCTTTAGTTTAGTAAGAAAAACGCTAAGTTTTCTAGGCAAACAAAACACTTCTATGCAAGGGGTACTAGTGCAACTACGGACTTGTAAAATTCTTTAATGTTGCCCCTACAGCTAGATTTAGAAGGGTTTTTAGAGCGTTTCAAGAGTTTTTTAGCACGCCCTAAAGACTTTGCCCTTGCTAGCACAAACCCCCATATTTGGGAACACCTAAGAGAATTAGAAACACTCCAAATAAATCCCCCTCCAGCGGTCATTTTTTTACAAGAGGCTTTAAAATCCTTTAAAAAAGGCGGGGTGTTGCAACTTGAAACCTTGTTTGCATTTACCCAGATGACTCGCTATTTACTAGCTTTTAAAAAAAACACCGATTCTAAAGTACAGCCCTATCTTTTTGATTACATCCAAAATATCCAGATTCCCCCTCCCCTTTTAGATTTAGAAAAACAAATGGCAGATACCCCCGCTTTTAAAACAGGGTTTTATAGCGATTTAGACGCTTTATTAGAGAGTTTAGAGCGACTCAAGCGCGCACAACAGCAGGTTTTTAGCCAAATTTTAAGCCAAAGTGTTTTAGACCCCTATTTAGTGGATAGACAGGTTCATTTCATACAAGGGTTAGAAACTCTCTTACTTAAGCCCGGTTTTTCACATGCGCTTAAAGGGGTGGTGGTGCAACGATCGCATAGCGGGCAGTTTTATATCCAGCCTTTGGAGTCTAAAAATCTCGCCCATAAAATCCAAGAAAAGCAATTAGAAATTGAACTGTGCATTGGGCGAATTTGTACCCATTGGACTCAAATTTTACACCCCCATTTTTTATTTTTACGCTTCCTAGATCGCCAGTTTGATTATCTAGATCACTTACAAGCCCGGGTACTCTTTGCTAAGGCTGAAAATCTTTCTTTTATTAAGCCTAATTTAGAAGGTGTTCTTATTTTAAAAGACTTTGCCCACCCTAATCTTAAAAACCCTAAGCCTATTTCTTTGCATTTTGATAAAAAACTTTTACTGATCACAGGTGTTAACACGGGGGGTAAGACGATGCTACTTAAATCCATTTTAAGCGCCGTGTTTTTAGCCAAACACTTTTTACCCTTTAAAATAAACCCGCACCACTCCCATGTCCCTTATATAGAAAATATCCACGCCATTATTAGCGATCCACAGAATAGTAAAAATGATATTTCTACTTTTGCCGGGCGCATGTTAGATTTTGGCCAAGTTTTAGATAAATCTGATCTTTTACTAGGGGTTGATGAGATTGAATTAGGCACAGATGCGGCTGAGGCAAGTTGTTTGTATAAGGTGCTTTTAGAGCACTTAGTAGAAAAGAATGCAAAGGTTGTCATAACCACACACCATAAACATTTAGCCATGTTATTAGCCAAAAATCCAGCCGTACAACTCTTAGCAGCTAATTATGATCTAGAAAAGCAAATGCCTACTTATACTTTTACTCCCGGACTTATCGGTAAAAGTTATGCGTTTGAAAGCGCTTTAAGATATGGGATACCTTTAAATTTAGTGCAAATGGCTAGACATCTCTATGGGCAGGATCAAGAAAATCTAAGTGCCTTGATTGAAAGAACAAGCGCCCTTGAACAAGAATTAAACTTAGAGCGCATGCGTTTACAAGAACGCAGTCAAGCCCTAGAAAATCTAGAACAAGAGGGTTTAGAGAAACTAAAAAAACTAGAGGAGCAGCAACAAAAGAAACAAAATACTTTAGAGAAAAGCTATTACAAGGCGTTAAGAGAGTTGCAAGAGGCTTTAAAGAACTTCCAACAATCCCACAATAAAAGCCAAGCCCACCAAAATATCCAAGCTATCCAACTGGATTTAAAAAAAGACCTAGATAAAACGCCTAAAGAACCTAATAAACCCACATCTATAGAATTAGGTACACTGGTAGTTTATAAAAAAGCTAGTAGCAAAGAAAGAGGGCGTATCATCGCTAAAAATGGGGATTTGTTTGTGGTGGCTTTGGATAATGGGCTTAAAATCAAGGCAAGAGGCACAGATTTACAAATTGCTACTAACCAAACGAGCAAACAACCCCAAGTTAAATTAGAGATTAAACCAAAAGCACAGGCTAACATGCATTTAGATGTGTGTGGATTAGATGTACAAGAGGCTTTAGAAGAGGTACAAGGGTTTTTATCTAACGCGCTTTTAGCGGGCTTTAATGAGGTTGTGATTATCCATGGAAAAGGCAAGGGCATTTTACGCCAAGCCATCAGACTCTGGCTTAAAAACCACCCTAAAGTACTAGACTTTTGCGATGCTCCTTTAAAATTAGGGGGCTCTGGAGCACAGATTGTAAGGATTTAAATTTTAAGGTGTGGGGATTTGATCTAGTTTTATAGCGCGCACTTGGCCATAAAGTTCTTGCTCTTTCTCATTTAGTTGCTTTGTATCCAAGTTCTGTTTTAAGAGCATGGCGATGCTACAATCATCAAAGGTCTTTTGGCGCACACGCTCCATGAGTTGCTCTAGGGCCGTTTGCATTTTTAAATCTATGCCAGGTACACAACCCACCCGCATATAGGATCGTAGCTTATCCACAAGCTTTTTTTTGCGATTATCATAAAAAGATTCAGCGCTCCCATCAGACATGAGTACAAAACCTTGTATGTTTTTATCGCGCAAATTCCCCTTGCCAATGAGCATATATAAGACTGCATCTTTAGAGGTAACAAAGGTGGTTTCATTGCTAAATTCCCCATCTCCTGCATGCCCGATTGCTTTAAGTTCACTCCCCATTAAAACCCCAAGCTCCCCATCGCCAAGACGCATCCACAGATAGTCATCGCCCCTAACAGCCACAGCCAGTAAAGTAGAGGCAAGGTCTTTAAGTTCGCAGGTTTTCTTTTGGAGACAATCCTGCAGGGATTTTAAATGCTGTGAAACCCCTAAAAAAGAGGGGGTAGTTTTAAAGCTTCTTTGGAAAAGATTTTGCGCCTCTTTGGTTAAATGTATTTCCTGTTTGAGTGTCTCATTGATCTGCTCTAAACTTTTATCTAAAGAGGCTGTTTGGATGTTTTGTAGATCCTTAAGATTGTAGGATTGACTCCATTTCTTAATCTCCTCTTGTAGTTTGCAACTCTGCACAGCTACATTTTTTAAACTTCCCTCTAAAGAGGCGCTTAGAGATTTAACCCTGTTCTGCAAATCTTCTAATTTTTGTTGCTTCTCTTTAATACTCTCTAACTCTTTTTTAATCTCTCTAAGAGTTTGCACAGCCTTCAAAAGCTCAGAGGTGGGTAACGAGATTAGTAAACTCTTCTCAGAAGAGGGTTGGAGAGTGATGCCCAGATTTTGGCGCAAGTCTTTTAAATCTCTATGGAGGGCTTGACTCAAATTCACCTGCTTATCAAAATTTGCAAAGAGAGTAGGGAGATTCTCTTGCTCTATTTTGTATAAAACTTGTAAAAGTTCTTTATAGCAAAGGGGGCTTTGTTCTTGTAGGAGAGACTCACAAATTTTTTTCCCCGCATGCACTAAATCATCTAAAATCCTGTGGCTCTCCTTATCAATAGCCTTAAAACGCCCCTCTAAATTCTGGCGATCCTCTCTAAATTGTTTAATCTCTCTAAGCCAGCCCTCCTTTTGGCTTTCAAAAGACCTTTTTAATTCCTCCTCATACCTACTCATTTCTCCTGCCTGTTTAGCAGAAGCATCGCGTACTTTGTCTACTTCCTGTTGCAAATCTTTAAGGTTATCTGTACTCCACACCTTAAAGGATAGCCCAGTGATGTGCTTATGCAAATCATCTATCAAAACATTAAAGGCGTTAAAATTATCTTTGGCAAATTTTCTAAGGGCTTTAAAGCGACCTTGCAAGTCTTGATCTAGAGTGCTAAGCGATAGATTCTTAATAGCTTTAGGAGGCAAGGATGCAGATAGAAAAAGCTTTGGCAGATTAGCAAGCGCGCTTTTTATCTTAATCCGCACTCTTTTAATGTCCTCCTCAGGTTTTTCTTTGGAAACAAGTTGTTTGAAAAACACACCAAACGCCCCCTTATTCTCCCCGATGTGCTTTTCAAGAATACGGTCAATCTTTTTGTACTTCTCCTCGCTTTTTTCTACAAACGCGTCAATCTCCTCCTCACTTTTAAAAAGCGGTTTTAAATAAAGCGCCTCTATGGCCTTTTTTAAATCTTCTAGTCTGCTATCCATGTCCTTAAAATCTACAAAGTAGCGCAGATTCTTAGCATAATTTTGTAGACTTTCTAATTTCTTTTTCACACATTCAAGAGATCCATGATAGGCTTTAGACCGGCTTGCAAGTGTGTTTGCATAACTTTTATTCAAGAAGTCTTTTGCATCTTTTAAATCCTCTTGGAGTGGTAGCAAAAACCCTTTAGCCCTGCTCTCTAAAGCCCGCAATTCCTGCAACATCTTTTGTACAAGCAAATCTATATCGCTTCTATCCTGCAACAATTCTTTTGTCTTGGTTTTAGCAAGATCATTTAAGGCCTGCAGGACATGTGCTATGATGTTCTCGCGCACCTCTTGAGGCTTCTTTGTATCAAAGTAGGCATCAAATCTTTGCTCTAGCACCTGTACAACTACTTCTACGCTCTTTTTTGCCCCAAAGTGTGAAAATCTTGCAGAGCCCGCCCCATCGGCTAGAGCGATCACACACACTTCTTGATCATCTGACAAGCAATATTTATCTTGGCAGGGAATAGGGGGGTTTTCTTGCAAGTGCGATCGCCCTTGCAAAGCATGTCCAAAAGCCTTCCATTTAGCCATTTTAAGTCCCTTAATCTACATCCGCCCAAGCATCCTTAGGAGGCAAACTCACCTTTTCACCCGGGCGTGAATGCGAAGTTTTAACGACGCTAGCAGAGAGCCATTTAAAGAACTCTCTAAAGTTTAGACCCTGCAGTTTAAGAGGTGGATTAATAGGTGAAAAACGGCTTAGGGTATTTGCATCGCCTCCACTAACAACAATGGGCATGATATAGAGTTTTTTGTTCTTAGCCATGTCGCTAGATTTTTGAGCTGCGCTATCAATGCTATCTGTAGGCTGTCCATCTGTCATGAGTACAAGCCAGGGTTGGAAATAAGGCACTCCCTTACCCTTATACTCCTGTTTGCGTTTCTCCAAACAATTAAGCGCCTCAGTTACCCCTCCTCCCATAGGCGTGCCTCCATCTGCACTAAAACGAGGGGCGCTCTCATTGCGGATACTTTGAAAGTCTTGCACCACGCGTACCCCACTATCTCCAAAGGTAACAATACACACATCCGCACATTGTTTAGCCTGCATATCATCATTGATTGCCTCATAAAAGAGCCGCACCCCCTCGTTAAGTTCGTCAATGGGTTGTCCATCCATAGAGCTACTCGTATCTAGGCACAGGCATACGGGCACGCGTTTAGAAGGGTTATCGGCTAAATCATCGCCGGTGTCTTCGCCTAATTCATCATCATCAAAATCACTCATGTTTTCTCCTTGCTAAAAATTAAGGGTTTAGTTGTCTTAAAAAATACTGCAAAGCCTTTATCCACCTGATAGGGGCTAGGCGTTTTTTGGGTTCATAATATTTGCCTCCTTTTTTAAAGGTGTGGTAGAAGTACTCTTGTAGGGTAGGGTTTAAAGCATCCCATCGTTTTTTGGCTTTTTCATTGGGTACTAAGGAAGCATCGCCATTTGCTAGCGGATAGACAAATCTACCTGCTTTCATGTTCTCATCTCTTTCACTTCCCTTGCTATCATAAGGGTGCCTACCCAAAGTTAAAACCACAAATAGCAAGCAAGCGATGGCGTAGTACTCATGGCTTTTGTTGCGTAAAAACCCTGCCATCTGCTGGCCAATTAATGAGGGGTCTAAATATTCTGGTGTGCCCACAGGACAGGGGTATTTTTCAATTTGATAGCTATCACAATCTATAAAAAACATCTCAGCATTTTGTGTAAAAAATAGGTTATGCGGGTTAATATCACCAACGATAATGTCCTTGCTATGTAAGGATTGGATAGTTTTTAAAAAACTTAGGCAAAGCGTGATGAGGTCTTTAGTTTTCCAAGTGGGGATGTGATCTTTAATGTCTTTAGGACCGCCTAAAATGCACTGCAAAGCCTTTCCCTGCGCCTGTTTCATTAAAAAGCCTACAAACTCACCCTGTTGATTCTTTAAAAGATGGGTGGGCATGCACACTTGTGCCCCTGTTTTGATCTGGCGCAGTAATTTTAATTTGGTGGGCATGTAGTCTGGTACGCTTGTACCCTTACCGGGTTTATTCTGATAGATTTTAGCTAGCATGGGAGTATTTGTTTTATAAACTTTGCCTTCGGCCCCCTCACTAAGCTCCTCTGTCAGAGTAATAGAGTGGCTCTGCCCGTTTTCCTCAAAACTGATGCGATCGTTAAGCTGAGGAATGGTGCTGATAGAAAGGGTGTTTTTTGTGGTGTGGACCTGGTGCTTGACTTTAGTGATATCCTCTTTTTTAAAACGCAACCAAGAAAATGAGGATTTTTCAGGTACAAAAATTAAAACAGCACTCTTTTTTAAGCGTGCTACGCGTTTAGCAAGATCGTTATTTTTGGTAAGCAGTAAAGCTTTTTTAGAATTATAAAGATCTTCTAACTTTTCTCTAACCGCGTGCATGCCCCATTTCTGAATGCTGCAATACATTTTGTAGATCTTCTGATAAAGGGGATTACGATCCTTTTGCTCTTGGATGTGGCGTAGTACATCCCCGGGGATAAAGATTTGCTTAGAAATCTTTTTTAAAACCGGTAGCAGTTTTTTTGTGTAAAACTTGTGAAACTTATTTTCCATAAGTAGCGTCTGATCTATAAGAAGCACCTCGTAATTTTGCATAAAAGACTCGAGGTCGTCGTTTTTTAAGGGTTTTTTTATAAACACCTATCATTCCTTACATATCCCCCTCTTCACTTCCGGACTTAACCACTAAGGTTAAGTGGTTAAGTGGTTAAGTGGTTAAGTGGTTAAGTGGTTAAGTGGTTAAGTGGTTAAGTGGTTAAGTGGTTAAGTGGTTAAGTGGTTAAGTGGTTAAGTGTAGCATATATGAGCAACGATAAAGTAAATAATGGAAAATTCTTAGGCGCTCTAATACGAATCAATTGTAGAAGTGCAAAAAATTTACATGCTAAAAACTTTATCTTTCAAAATCTCTTAAAAGTCTTTGAGGAGGGGTTGGAAGGCCTGTAAATTACGCTTTTTAGATTAATGCAATCTGATTTGCATTAAATGCATGGGGATTGTAAAATCTCAGGTCTAAAAAGCCCAAATGTCTTTAAGTAGGTGGGACTCCTATCTTACATACAATACCCGCGTTCTGAGCACTGGAGGAGTAATTGGGCTTGGAAGTTTCTATTCAGTGAGTCTATGGTAATGGGGTTTCTTTTATATGGATCGTCTCTGCTTTGGCGGTAGATAATTTGGGTTTTTAAGATCCTTTTAGAACCATCAGGCTCAAACTTGAAATTTTGCTCGCTATATTGGTGCAAGTAAAACACCCCATCTACAACCTTAAAGGTGATATAAAGGATGCGATAAAGTTTGCCAGAAATATGTCCAGAAAATTCTAAGGTAAGGTAATTTCTCTTATAGACAAAATCAGCCCGGCCAACCCCGTCCATACAAAATTTTTTCCGTAAAGCCCTGCCATTTTTCATGATCTTTAAGCAGCTAGTTAGGTTATTTTTGGATTCATCGGTCGTAGTTTGGCTAATTAGAGTGTAGTGTGTTCCATCTAAAGAAACATCTTGGGCGCTAGTATCTGTATAAGTCCTTGTGTGTCTAGTATCTATTTTATTTTGTAAATTCTTTAAAAGTGTGTCATCAACAGCATACATGGGAAATTGGTACGCATCATCGGGCTGATCATAAAAGACTTTTTGATCAACACAAAAGCGGGCTAAATAAAAAGTACCATGTATAAGATTAAATGCGATGTTAATGTTAGACTTCTTCCCGGGAGTTGTAGGTGTGGAGTCTGTGTGCTTAGAGAGTGTAAAATTAACCCTATCAGAGCCATCTGTGCTGCTTAACTCTATGCTCTCAAAGCCTTTTAAACAAAAACCTTTGTATAATCTCCCCTCAAATAAAACCCCCAAACAAACCCCCTGCAAACCTTGATCGCCATGGGTTTGTGCGCGTGCATAGAGAAAGGTATAAGACTCACCATTAAGATTTACAGTTCTTTGGTTATTTGTATCAGAAGTAAAGTTATGATAATTACCCGTCGTATTATTAGACTTTTCAACAAAGTCTTTTGTCCATTGGAGTAGCTGTTCTCTGGCTTGAAAAACACCCATAGCATGTAAACACACAAGCCCCAGAAGCGCTAAAATTAAGAGTGTTTTTTTCATATCAATCTCCTTTATAAACAATACCCGCTTTTTTTGCACTTAGATAACAAATCTTCTTGAAAGTTACTATCTAGCGATCTAAAGTTAATGGGGTGTTTGCGTTGTGGATCATCTCTGGATTGGCGATAAACAATTTGCGTGCCTATAAGCTTTTGCATGCCATTTGGGCCTATTTTAAAATTTTGCTCGCTGTATTGGTGCAACCAAAATTCCCCCTATGAGTCTAAGGGTGTATAATTCACCTTGCATATAGATATAATCCATAGAGCTTTGCAACGCCTCACCCCTGAATCTAAAGACGCGTTTTTTATCTTTCAAGCTCTCTAAAAGTTGGTTATTGATCGCTTGCAGGGGGAATTTGTGATCGTTGTTAGGATCGTCTCTGGGCTGCTTATAAAATAAATGGCATCTTTTCTGCTCAAAGTCCTCACACTCTGTAAAGCTGTATAAATAAAACGCATTATCTTTAGCAATTCTAAAAGCCAATATAACAGGCTTAGAGTGAGAAGCTAAGGTTGGTGTAGAGGGGATAAAGCGCGACATTTTAAATCTAAGAAGTCTGATCCCTTGATTAGGGTTGAAAAAAGAGAGTTTTGTAAAATTTTTTAGACAAAACCCTTTGCTTAGTTTGCCCTGAGGTGAAATGATTCCTAAGCACATACCCTTAGCGCTCACTTTTTTATAGTTTTTGTAAACCTCCCCATAAGCACTTAGAAGGGTGGTGCTTACCCAATTTTTTAGATTATCCGGACAAGATATGCGGTATTTGACCGCCCAATTAGAATTAGCTAACTCCTCTTGCTTAGGGTATAACAATGTGGTGTATTGTCCTTGCTCAAAGGGTTGCATAAAATCTTTGAGCCACTGTTTGATCTGGGTTAAAGCGTTGCGTTGTTCCTCTAAAGTTGGATACCGCGGATTGGTTGCTTGCGTGGTTTTATGGGCTTGGTGGGCTGTTGGCTTTGAACTTTCTCTTGCGTGCTTTAGTGAGCATCCTAACACCAAAAGTCCTACCAAAAACCATAAAATCACCCGTATCATAGCCAACCTCTTACTCTCTGGAACACAAGCCACGCATCCGGCACTCTGTTTCTAATTTTGATAGCTTATCAATACTTAACTCACCCCATGTAATCAAGTTCTTAGCACTTGGATCGTCTCTGGGCTGGCGGTAGAAAATATCAGTGTTTAAAAGCTCTTTGATTTTAGTTTTTGCATCTATGCGGAAAACTTGTTGGCTAAGCTGATATAAATACAAATGCCCATTGATTTCTTTAAAAGTGAAGTAGTATTTATAGCTCTTCTTAAAGAGAGCAGAAGTAGATGAATCAGCAGCATAACTATCCTCTAAGGTCAAAAAACGATCTTTGTGGACAAATTTACTTTCACTAAATCCAGGAAAGCAAAAACCCTCTTGTATCTCTTTGACATAATTGCAATTAGCAAGGCGTGTGTTATCTAAATAGAAATAGGCAATAAGATGGATCAATTTGTAAGAATGATCTCCTATTAAAATCTCTTCTGGAGGGGTTTGAGGGGGGTGTTTAATTCCACAAGTCTGATTATGTGAAACATTTCTAAGGTCTTTTAAAAGTTTATCATTCACAAAACCCATTGCAACCTTGCGATTGGAATTGTCTCTAGAGAGGCAATAATGATCTAGGAGTGAATCGATGCTTTGTGTTCCGTAGTAATCCAGATAGAAGGTGTTATTAATTAATTTAAAAGCAAGGATAGGTATCACCGGGTTAGTTCTAAACCACTCTGCAAAGATTAAAGTCAAATAGGATTCTTGGTGGTATGAGACTACTTTGGTAAATATAAAGTCGCCACGCAAACAAAAGCCCTTATAAAGTTTTCCCTTAAACAAGATGCCCGAGCACATCCATACATCTTTAACTCTTTTAGCATCATCTGTATAAAACTCGGCCTTAGCATAAATAAAAGTGTATTTTTCCTGATTAATAGTAAAAGTGATCTTGTGCTCTAGACTCCAATTTGCTTGCGGCGTGATGACATAATAGCCATTGCTGTTATCGCCCCGTTCTTTTTTAATATAATTGCGCAGCCACTGCTTGACTTGCCCCATAGCCTCAGTGTGATCCATGCCTTGTAAACACGCAAAGCTTGCTAGCCAGATTAACACCCACAAAATCCCTCGCATGCATCTCCATTTCTTATCTTTAATTTGCATATCAAAGTTACTAAATTTTACAACAAATGTAGCTAGATCGCAACAAAGCTTAATGTAGCTAAAAAGCTAGACAATAGATGTTAGAAATACAAACAACCCGTGCTAAAATGCGTATTCTTAAAACTTTGTACATAAAATAGAGGAATTGTAAGAAAACCATGATTAGGCTTTGGATTTTATGGATTGGCTGGATTGTTTTAGCCTACACACAACCACCCACGCTAACAGAAATTGAGGCCCAAGCGCATTAATCCAGAATGTGTGTTTACATTTATTTCTTTGATTGAGCACAGCTCTTTTAACTTTAAGGAGTGGGATACAACGCATCAAGGGATTAAATGGATCAAGGCGCACACATCTTACTATATAGATACATGGGATCAACAACATATCAGTGCTAAATTGTATTTTAACTGGCAACAAGAAGACTCTAAGCATCTAAAATTTTTGGGCACAGGCACGATGGGGTGGGTGGACTATAACCTAAAGACTCAGCAATTACAAGAATCTGTGCAACAAACCAAACTCACATTCCCTATAAAATGGGCAGATAAACTAAAGACTTGTTTGCAATTTTGTGATTGGCAACAAACTGCAATTTTGCAAAAGCGCTTTAAAAATCAGAGCTTACAAACCTACCCTATACAAAGAATTATAGGCAAAGGCAGAGCGTATTTTTATTCCTCCCCCCAGAAAACTTGTCAAACCCACAACCTGTTTTTAATCCCTAAAGACAAGATTTATTTACTGCGATCTCAAGATCGGTTCAGTTTTGTGGCCTATAAACGCAAAAACAAAGAGATCATCTATTTGTGGATCAAGAATACAAGAATAGGTCATGTACTAAAAGTACCACAGAACCACATATTTTGTAGTAGTATCTAGTAGTAGGTACTACCTTAACACAATGCCTTTGTCTCTGGAATCATTAATTTCTCTCATAGACCAGTCTTGTTTTTCATTGACACCTGTCTAAACTTGCAACAAGAAAGTATTACACTAACAAAACCCTAGAGAAAAACAAAAGGCAGGTGGTTCACTTAGTGTAATGATAATAAGCAGGCGTATTTAAAAGTGCTTTGCGATGAGATCTTTTGAAAAGAGAATTTTGTAGAAAACATCGTTTGGCTTAAAGGCAACGCACAAGATGTATCAGCATTACAAAAAAATTATTCATAATATTTTAGCTTAAAGTGTGTTTGTGTTAGAATAGGCGCTTTTAAAGGAAATTTAATGATCACCATTCCTGTCGTGATGGCTTTTGATTTGAATTATTATGTAGCTGGGGGAGTGGCTGTGTATTCTCTACTCATGCACGCTACGCAAGAAAAAGAGGGAGAACCCCTATTTTATAAAATCCACCTGCTAGTACAAGGTCTGGATTTTTCCCACCAAAAAGAACTAATGAGAATTGCTGCCCCTTTTGCTAACTTTTCTGCAATCATATTCCACGATATAGGGCAGAATAAACCAGGGTTTGGAAAATTCTTTGAGCAAAATATCACCCCTATTCTCTCCTATTTGCGTCCTGCACTTTTAAAGCGCTTTTCAAGTCTAGTTTTCTACCGCTTTTTTTTAAGCTCTCTTTTTCCCGAGTATGACAAAATTATAGCCTGTGATGTGGATATGCTCTTTGAACGCGATATAAGCCCTGCTTACTTTGCCTTTGATACAGATGAGCCCTATTATCTTGCAGCCGTTAGAGAAAATTGGCATAGGAGCGTAGAATATTTAGAAGAAACTTATAGGAATACCGCTAAAGAATTAGGTGCTGGATCAGATATTAATTCTAGGGCAGATATGGAGGCGCTTTTTTGTTGTTGTATTAATGTTGGCTTTATTGTGGCTAATCTTAAAAAGTGGCGCGAAGATAGCTTAGAGAGCCGTATGATTGCAATTTTCAAAGAAAAGGGGTCTAAACTTGTTGCCTTTGAACAAGAAGTAATTAATCTTGCCTGCCAAGGGCAAATTTTAGAATTGCCCCGCGTTTATAACTATGTAGCAGATGTTTTCAACGACTATTCTGAAATGCAAACTCCTGTGATATGGCATTTTTTGGGTGAGAAGCCATGGAAGTTTATAGGAGGGAGGGGAACAGAACTTCGCTTTAAGCGATGGATGCGTGCTTTTCTCCTAGCCTCTCTTTCTTCTGAGAAGTTTTTAATCCACCCGTTTTTACAAAGCAACCTTGATTTATCCCTCATTAATCACATGATCAGTAAAAAAACCCTAGCTAAACTCTTCATTTTTAAGATTAAAAAGTATTTAAAAAATAAGCTCACAAGAATAAAAAAGTGGCTTTCTTAGCT
This sequence comes from Helicobacter suis, assembly GCF_902196135.1. Lineage (GTDB taxonomy): Bacteria > Campylobacterota > Campylobacteria > Campylobacterales > Helicobacteraceae > Helicobacter > Helicobacter suis_A. Next base: position 61,289 of record NZ_CABIKE010000012.1, read on the forward strand.
TTAAAGAAAAATTAGAACTTTTGCGGAGCAGCGCTTAGATTGTAGATTTTAAAAGACCGTGAGAATAAATAATTAAGTTTAGCTTAAAAAGTCTTGCAGTATAATCGGCGTAGCTGGTGCTTAAACTTCATTTAAAGCTTGTGCTTTAACTATTCTAAATCCCATTTTTTTATTAAGGTGTGTGTGTATGCGCAGAGTAACGCTATTTCTCTGTGGCTGCTCTTTACTAATTAGCAGTGCGCAGGCTATCAAAACTAAAACCCTCAAGAAAATACAAACCACAGAAGCTGTTCAAGATGAGGATGCTCCTAAAAGCTGGCGCAGTGATGGGGTGAAAAATTATTTGGGTAGCCGCACGGTGATCTCTAATAAACAACTCACCCATGAGGCTAACATGAGTATTGAACAGGCCTTACAAAATGTGCCCGGTATTCATATTAGAAATTTTACAGGTGTGGGGGCTATGCCTAGCTTTTCTATTAGAGGCTTTGGGGGCGGAAGTCCGGGGCATAGTAACACCGAGCTTGTTTTAGTCAATGGGATTCCTATCTATGTTGCGCCCTATGCGCTCATTGGTATTTCTATTTTTCCGGTAACTTTCCAATCTGTTGATCGAATCAGTGTGATTAAGGGGGGCGAAAGCGTACAATACGGGCCTAATGCCTTTGGAGGCGTGATCAATATCATCACTAAGCCTATCCCGGAAAAATGGAGTAACCAAATAGCCCAGAGGGTAACATACTGGGGGCGCTCTAAAAATGGGGGTTTTATTACCTCTACAAGTACACCGCTAAATAAAAGTCTGGGCAATAATTTTTTATATAACACCTATTTAAAATCAGGGGGCATGTTTAATAAATATGTGGGTGTGATGGCACAGGCTAACTACATCACTGGGCAAGGGTTTAGATACAATAGCCCCACCACCATTCAAAATTACATGCTTGATGGAATCTATCAAATCAACGCTACAAATAAAATCACCGTCTCCTACCAGTACTATAAGTATTTCTTAACCGATCCGGGATCTTTAGGACAGGTTGCGTATGATCAAAATCGCTTCCAAAATGATCGGCCTAATAACACCAAAAGCGGGGATGCTAATCGCTGGAGTGCGGTGTATCAAACTTTATTTGGAGATTCAGACAAGGTAGGTGGGGATTTTACTCTCACTTACTGGGGACATGACATGAGCCGGGATTTCCAAATGGATTCAAACTATTTAAATGTCAACACCAACCCGGCTAAGGGGTTAGTTTATACAAATGATAACTACCCCGGGTTTTTTATTGTCAACCACGCTAGACATTTTCTAGTTAACTCTATCGAGCCTAATGTTAACTTAAATGTTGTTACTAAATCTATGAAGCAAACAATCAAAGTGGGTATGCGTGTTATGACAAGTGATATTTTACTCCACCCTTTGCAATCCACTTGCCAAGCTTCAGATATAGTTAATGGCAAGTGTAATATGCCCACTCCCACGCCACTTTTAAAGTCTAGCGAAGAGATGAATAATAATTACACAGCGGCTTATGTGAGTGATAAAATGGAATTTCTTAATGGTAGATTGATTTTTACGCCCGGGTTGCGCTACACCCGTGTTAATTACAACCAAAAAGTTCCAGAAAAACCCGATTATAGCCAAATGCAAACTCTAAAAAGGGATTTTAATGAATGGAGTCCGGCTGTTAATCTTGGGTATAAGCCTATGCAAAATTGGTTATTTTACTTTAACTACCGCAGAAGTTTTATTCCGCCACAAAACCGCATGATTGCCTTGTATTCAAGCAATTACAACCAAATTTTTGATGGGATAGAGGCTGGATCGCGCTATAGTTATAAAGACAAACTTAGTTTTAATGCAAGTTATTTTGTTACCTTTGCACAGCGTTACTATTCAGGGGGCTATAGCCCGGGGCCGGTTAATGCTAGAAGTCAGGGCGTGGAGTTAGAGCTTTACTACACCCCCATTAGAGGCTTGCAATTCCACGCGGCCTACACCTATATTAATGCTGTTGTTACAAATAATGTAATAGATGATACCAACTGGTTTATTGGCATTGTAGATCATCCCTTTAGCATTAAAGGTAAAAAACTTCCCTATGTCAGTCCTAATCAGTTTATCTTTGATGCGATGTATACTTATAAAGGTACGACTATTGGGATTAGCAGTTATTTTTATAGCCGCGCTTATTCTTCTGTGCTCAATCAGGCTAAATCAGAAACGGTTTGTTTCCCTACAAATCCTGCTAAAACCGGTGGCGTGAGTTTTGGGTGTAATAGCGTTGGGCTTTTGCCTTGGTACTGGTTATGGAATATTCAAGTAAGCCAAGTTTTTTGGCAAAGCGGGCGGCATAAAATTGTGGGTAGTTTACAGGTCAATAATATTTTTAACATGAAATATTATTTTAGAGGCATTGGCACTAGTCCTACAGGCATGGAACCCGGACCCGGGCGCTCAGTAACGGCGTATTTGAGTTATCAGTTTTAAATACCCCCAAGGTGTCCGGCGCACTATTGATCAAAGCGAAATTACATGTACTAAAACGACATGGCAAAAATGGCGTGATGACGCGCGCACGCAAACAACCCCCCGTCCGCCTAGAGAACATAGCTAAATACCCAGAGTATGCTAATCAAGCTGACTTTAAGACCTTATCTAAAAATAAGGCGGCACTGCGCTAGTCTAAACAGATTAACGGGCATTATGTGGTTGTAGAGCAGTTACAAAAGGGGCAGAATGAGCTAGCTTTTAAGACAATGTATTTTGAAAAAGGGGATTTAACCAAAAACCCAGCCTTTACCCCGGCAATGCCACAAGAGCACCTTAACCGCCCTAGTTATGAGCTAGGAGTTAAGCAAGCGTCCGACGCAAAGGCAGAACAGAGCCTTATAAAAAACCCCCTTAAAAGTCAAGAATTTAATAACTACAATTTTATAAGGAGGCTAAAGCTAAGGGTTTAAGTTATGCGGAGTTTAAGGTTTTAAAAGATCAAGAGAAAGCCACTAGAGCCCTACACACTACAAGATACATTGAGTTTAAAAAAGCTGAGAGTCAAAACATTAAAGACTTGCTAGATACTAGCAAACCCTGAAAAATGCTTAAGCCCGATCAGATCACAGAGAGATTATTAGATCAAGTTAAAAAGCATAATGCTAAGGTGTGGGTAGGGGAGTTAAATAACTCAAGCATTATTGAGCATTTAGGGTTAAGACCAGATCGACCTATTAAGTTTATTGCTAATGGTGAAGCTCTTATACATGTGCAAAGACGACATGGGATTAATTCCATCCACCATAAAAGAGGACAACCACCCATAGAAACCGCAGACATAGCGAATTATCCAAGTATGGTTAATGATGCAGACATCATACATATTAAGAAACATAATGCGATTAAAACGCTTGTGAGTGGCAAACAGATTAACGGATACTTTGTTGTAGTAGAAGTTGTAGGAGCGAAGAATGGACAACTGAACCTAAAGACCATGTATAAGGAAAATGGGAAGTTAGAAAATAGCCCAATATTTAAAGATAGTGCGTATATACGACTATCAACAGATAGCGCAAGTCCATAACTGCAGGTAAACTACAGGCCTTGCTTAGACGCAACAGGCACTATCAGGTCAGAATGCTACTACAACCAATATTAAAAATCAAACCTAGTACAAGTGTAGGCATCTAAAACATTTGTTTTTAATTTTTATGCATTTCAATCAATGATTTTGTAATAGATTCTAATAGTGTAATGGCATGCTAATCTCATATTTCAGCGATAATTTATCAAAAAATATCTAACAATCTTAAGGCAGGCGTTTACAACTCAAAGTGACATACTAAAAAAATTTATAGAAATTTTTTTCTACTTAGGCCTTAACACCATAACTCTTTAAGCTAAAATCAGGGCTAGAGATGTCGTGGTATTTATCAAAAAAGGTCTGTAGCGCCTTTTGGATTTGTTGCTTAAGAGAGGCGCGCGTGTTGTCCTTAGCAAAGAAAGAGGCCTCTTTGGGGAGTAGTTTTGGAAATTGTGTGCCCTTAAAACTAATGTGTCCATGTTTAAAAGCCTTTGCCATAAAGCTATAGGCGGCCTCCTTTTCAAGATTATAATCCTGTATGAGTTTTAAAAATTCTTGTTCTCTTTGTGTGTCTGCGTAGTCTCTAAAGCTAGCGCGGATATCAGACTCCCCTTGCGGCAGATGTTTAATAAAGCCCAAAATTAGCTCTTCTTTGTCGCGTAGTTGTGTGCTAGATTTAATACCGGATTGGACACTTTTGAGCGCCTCCTCTTGCTCTTTGCCTTGCGATTTTGTGTATTGTTCAATGAGGTTTAAAATATATTCCAGATTGATTTCAACCTGCTTGATAAGCTCTATTTCAAAAACACAATCTTCAAACTCTTTAGGTATTTTTTCTCCCTTTTCTCCTCTCTCTGCTTTGATTTTTGTGTGTAAATCCAAATAATGGCTTTGGTAATCTTGTAATTCTCTAGCCGTGATGAGAAAATTATCCTCCCCAAATTCTGGAAAACACTCTAAAATATTGCGTACCTTAAGGATTTTATTATAAAGAGTGATAAAATCTTTTTGATCGCTCTCTTTTTTGGTGTACTCTGAAAAGTCTTTTAGGGGGTATGTTTCTTTGAGCTTTAAGATCAGGGGTTTATAGCCCTCATAAATTTTTTCATCCTCCTCATACCCCTCATAGTAATCTTTAAAAGTTTTTAAAAGCACGATTTTATGCGAATCCTCATCCCCAAAGAGTTTTAAAGCTTGGTTGAGATGATCCTCTAGGGGTCTAAAGCACACAATATTACCAAATTTCTTAGTTACATCATAGATCCGATTAGTCCTTGAAAAGGCCTGCAACAAGCCATGGTATTTGAGATTTTTATCCACAAAAAGCGTGTTGCAAGTAGGCGCATCAAAGCCGGTTAAAAACATGTTCACCACAATGAGCAAATCAATTTCTCTCTTTTTCATCTTCTCAGAGACGCTTTTATAATAGTCGTGGAAAACATCTAAACTATAATTGCTCTGAAACATATCGTTGTAATCCTGCATAGCTTGTTTTAAAAATTCTTTGTCATCCTTCTCTAATTTGTTTGCATCCTCGTTGTTTTCATCCTCGCTATCCTCGCTCTGGTAACTATAAATCAGGGCTATTTTTAGGGTGCTTGTCTTTCTTTTGAAAACCTCATAATAAGTCTTAGCCGCCCCAATGCTAGCACAGGCCAAAAGGGCATTAAAATTCTTGTTTTTAGTGAGCTTACTCCATTCTTTTAGAATCGTATCTGCTACTTTAGCGATGCGTTCAGGGTGTAGCCAGTTCTCTTCTTTTAAATCCTCGGAGGTATCCACATTATAATAGTGCATTAAAAAGGGTAAGACATTTTTATCATCAATAGCATTGATGATTGTATAGCTGTGTAATTTCCTCCCAAATCTGCCCTCTGTGGTGATAGCAGGCTTGCTCTCGCAATTTTGCTCAAAAATAGGAGTCCCCGTAAAACCATAAATATGGTGTTTTTTAAAGGCTTGAGCAATTTTTGCATGCATTGTACCTAACTGGCTTCTGTGGCACTCATCAAAGACAAGCAACACTTCTTTTTCAAAGATAGGAGACTTTGGTTTTGCTTTAACAAGTAAGTAGAGCTTTTGAATCGTAGTGATGAGAGTCTTTTTGCTTAAACTCGTATCTTCTAACTGGATTTGTAGGGTTTTGGCGTTTTTATTAGAACTCGCGCTATTTTTCTGGAATTTTTCATACTCTTTCATGGTCTGGTGATCTAGGTCTTTTCGATCCACCACAAAGAGCACCTTATGGATATAATCTAGGTCTCCGGCTAGCTGGGCTAATTTAAAACTGGTTAGAGTCTTGCCGCTACCTGTGGTGTGCCAAACATAACCGCCACTTTTTGATTTCTCATGAGTGCCATAAGTTTTTTGGTGGTGGGTGATGTGGATTTGTTTTAAAATCTCCTCTAAAGCAGCAATTTGATAGGGACGCATCACAAGCAATTTAGAATCGCTTGTAAACACAGAGTAATAAACAAGTAGGCTTAAAAGTGTGTGTTTGTTAAAAAAGGCCGGGATAAAATCCTCTAGATCTTCTAAGCGCTTGTTGTGTGCATCTGCCCAGTAGTGGGTAAAGACAAAGGAATCTGCGCTTTTATCTAACCTTGTGGTGTTGCTATAGTACTTGGTCTTTGTCCCATTGCTAATTACAAAGATTTGTACAAAACCAAAAAGGTTTTCTTGTTTAATCAAATTTTGTTTATAGTCCTGGATTTGTTCAAAGGCATTTTTTAGACCCACCCCTCTTTTTTTAAGTTCAATAAGCACTAAGGGCAAGCCATTGACCAAAATCCCTACATCGTAGCGATTAGATTTATCTGGGGTTGTGTACTGGCTCACCACTTGCAAGCTATTTTTGTAGATATTTTGCTTATCTAAGAGTGTGATATTCTCTGTTTCTCCACTATCAAACTTAAAGATTTGCTTATAATCGCGCTGGATTATCTGGGTTTTATCAAGAGCACTAGCTGTTTTAGGGTTAATTTGCAGATAAAAGCGCTCCCACTCACTGGAGCTAAATTCTGGTTTGTCTTTACGGCCTATTTTTTCAAATACTGGCTTGTTTAATTTTTCAATCTGTCTTTTTAAATTAGCCTTTAAATCTTGATCTTTACTAGGTTTAAAGTAGGCATAGCCTAACTCTTTTAATTGTGAAAGTAACAACTCTTCTAACTCTGCCTCGCTCTGGTGTGCTCCCTCTTTAGCTCTGCTTTGTGGTCTTTGTGCTACTACCGTACTTTTTTCCCCGCGTGCAATTTGTTCTAAGGTGCTGAATTGCTTATCCTCATCTTTAAAACCAGAAACTAGGGTATTTTCTGTACTCATGCTTGTCCTTTAAAATCTAGTAGGTGGTTTAAATAATAGTTAAATTGTTTTTTACGCGCCCTAATCTCAGCTGGGATGCCTTGCTCTAGATCAGAGCTGAGGGCTTGGAGTTGATCTAAAATACCGGCTATTTTTTCTTGAATAAGAAGAGGGGGGAGGGGGAGCGCGTAGCGTTGCAAGCGTTGTATGTCAACTGCTGCAAAACTAGAAATATTGGTATTTTTTAAACACC
>NZ_CABIKE010000013.1 GCF_902196135.1 Helicobacter suis
ACTCCCCAGCGTGTTTACCTTTGAAGTAAACAAAAGAAGATTTGGTTAAACGGGTATAAAATTGTGGCTCAGCCTCAAAAGTAACGCCCCGTAATTCTTATAGTGATCCTTTATAAAAAAATAAAAGTGGTTGTAATGGGATTAAAATAAACTCTAGCTTAAATCTTAGGCGCATACACGCCTGTACTTTTTAAGTTAATTTTGTGTAGGCTCTAGGTTTCTGAATTAAAAGTTTTAAGCACTTTAAAAAGGATAGCTATGCCAGCAAAACAACCCCATAATCCAAAACGGCGCTCTTTACTCATTCAAGGGGCGCTAGGTCTCTCTTTACTTTCCTCAGGAATGCTTGAGAGCAAGGTTTCTAAAAATAAACAGCATAGCGCAACTAACAAGCGCTTCTTAGGAAAATTACAGGTTTCTGCTATTGGGCTTGGGGTGCAAAACATGCCTCGCAAATACGATACCTCTGTTCCCTACCGCCCGGAAATGGTTGCTATTATCCGCCGGGCTTATGAGACGGGGGTTACTTTTTTTGACACCGCGGAAGCTTATGGCCCTTTGGAGTCTGAAAAAATTTTAGGCGAGGCTGTGGCTCCTTTTAGAAAAAAGATTGTGATTGCAACTAAATTTGGCTTTAATGTAGATCCACAAACGGGCAAGCGATCTCCGGGGGTTAATAGCAAACCTGAGCATATTAAGCAGGCTGTGCACCATATGCTCAAGCGCCTGCGTACCGATTATATTGATCTGCTCTACCAGCACCGCGTGGACCCACAAGTGCCTATTGAGGATGTGGCGGGCGTGATTGCAGATTTGATCAAACAGGGGAAGGTTTTGCATTGGGGTTTATCAGAAATGGGTTTGCAAACTCTAAGGCGCGCGCATGCGGCTTTGCCTGTGAGTGCGGTGCAATGTGAATATTCTATGCTGTGGCGCGGGCCTGAAGAGCATATTTTGCCTTTATGTGAGGAATTAGGGATTGGCTTTGTTGCCTGGAGTCCTTTGGGGGTGCAGTTTTTAACTGGCTGGATTGATTCTAAAACCCGTTTTGCCTCTGGGGATTTTCGCGCCACAGAAACCCGCTTTAATCCGGAAAATATAGCCCATAATTTAAAACTTGTTGCCTTACTCAAAACTTGGGCTCAAAGAAAAAACGCCACGCCCGCTCAAATTGCCCTTAGTTGGCTTTTGGCTAAAAAACCCTACATTGTGCCTATCCCCGGCACCACAAACAAAGATCATATGCTCCAAAACACCGCCTCTTTAAATGTGAAACTGAGCGCCTCAGAGATGCAAGAACTCACACAAGCCCTTGATTCTATAAAGATTCAGGGCAAGCGGCTACCGGATTTTGTACAAGCCCTTTCAGGTGTAGAAGCCGCGCCTAAACATTAGGAGATTTTCATGACTATTCTTTTTACCACTGAACAATATTACCCCTTACAAACAGGTTTAGCCAGCGCAGATTATGGGCTTAGCTTAGCACTTGCTAAGGCAGGGCATTTAGTATATGTGATCACAACAGGCATGTATGGGGAGACAAAAATTACTAGAGAAGGGAAATTAAGTTCTATCTCTAGTGGCAACTTATCTAAAGAGATAGTAGAAATTGCACCTAATTTATTTGTATTAGAGTTTAAGATTTCTTGTAAAAATTGGGGAGAATGGGAAGGTGAGACTGAAGAATATCAAAATTTTGTGCAAAATTTTAAATGCGATTTGCTCATCAATTCAGCTATTTTGACATGGAATACAGATTTTATTTATGACTACCTCCCTTCTTGCCTAGCCAAAAAGAAAATATTAAGAAGCCATGGGGAGTATAGCCTTATGCATGGGTGGGCATTAGGGGATAAAGAGAAACTTAAAGATAGCATTAGGCGTTTTATTTTTAGCCCTAAGCGCTACAAACAAAAATACTACATTGCTTGGCTACGATATAAACTTAAAAAATCTCTTAAACACTATGATTGTGTTTATTTTTTACATAAAAACAGCCATGCCTACAATTATCTTAAACCCTATTGTTCTTATATAGATATTCTGCCAAATGGCGTATTTGAAAAAGACATTTGTCCACCTAAAACCATTACAAGCGCCCTAACAGAACAACAGAACAACAGAACAACAGAACAACAGAACAACAGAACAACAGAACAACAGAACAACAGAACAACAGAACAACTAGCAGACCTTCTTTTAAAACCCTATGTACTTAATGTGTCTAACTACTATAAAGAGAAAGGGCAGGATTTTGTACTTAGAGCTTACTATTTAAGTCAGGCTAAAATTCCTCTAATCTTTATAGGTTCTTTAAATAGGGATAATTTTTTAGAAGAGTTAAAAGAACTTAAAAAACAGCTTGATTTAGAATATGGGTTTAAGGAAGTGTATTTTTTTCACAGGATCAAACGATCACAGGTGTTAGCTATTTTGCAACAAGCAACGCTATTTTTGCATGGCACTCAAGCTTCCTATGAATGCTTTCCCATGGTCATTTTAGAGAGCATGCAATTTGGTATCCCCTTTATTTGTACTGATGTGGGTAATGTTAAAGATTTATGTGCAGAACTTGTTGTTAATACTCCAGAACAAATGGCAGAGAAGATCAATGCACTCTTAGGTAATCCAGACTATTACAACAAGATAACACAAAGATTACATGGCATCATCCAAGAATACACCTACGAGAAAATCGCTAAAAAGTTAGAGGCTTTGGTAAGCTAAAAATCTTTGGTAAAAAGCATATGGCACATCCTAAAGCGTTTGGGCTAGAATTTCTTGAGCGCCTTGAGCTAAAAATCTATCTAGTAGAGATTCAAGAAGTGTATTAGCCTGTTTTGCTAATCCTTGAATCTTTTCTTTAATAACCCAACTCCCATCAACAAGCCCCACAACCGCGTATATTTCTAGTTGATCTCCTTTTAAAGAAGCGTGCACGCCAATGGGGACTTGACACCCGCCCCCCAGTTTTTTAACAAATAAGCGCTCCACACCGCAAAGAAACGCGCTAGTAGAATCATTAAGACCGGCTATTGTATTAAATAAGGGGTGATTAGTGCACATTTCTACCCCCAAAGCCCCCTGCCCCATACAAGGAATCATTTCCTCAAGCTCAAAGGGAATCTGATAGGGTACTTTAATCCCTAAACGCTCCACCCCCGCACAGGCTAGTACAATGCCATCAAATTCCCCTGCCTCTAGCCGTTTTAAACGGGTTTGCACATTGCCCCGTAAACTTAAAGTATCTAGATCGGGGCGTTTTCTTTTAAGTTGCATAGAACGCCGTAAAGAAGTCGTGCCCACTTTGGCCTCTTGTGGCAAATCCTTAAAACTTGAGTGTTTAAAACTTAAAAAACAATCCCTAGCATCTGCACGCGCACTTATACAAGCTAAATCCAAAGGTTCTACAAACTCTACGGGTACATCTTTAAGCGAATGTACCGCTAAATCTATATCTTTACTCAGCAACAACTCTTCAAGTTCTTTAGTAAAAAGCCCCTTGCCTCCAATTTTGGCTAAAGGTACATCTAAGATTTTATCCCCCTTAGTCTTAACCACCTCAATAACACTTAAAAGCCCTAAACTTTCTAGCTGAGTTTGGATATAGCGCGCTTGCCACAAAGCTAAAGCACTCCCACGACTCCCAATAATTAGAGGTTTCATTTCTCTTTATCCAACACTTCCACATCAATAACCCCCTCCTCTTGATTTCTTCTTTGGGGGCGTATGGAGGCTATTAAAATTAAAATGACTCCAAAAATATCACAAAGTACCCCGGGTAAAAGCAATAAAAGCCCGCCAAAACTGCGTAAAACAAAGTCCTCAGCAAAAGAGATATTCCTGATATTTTTTAGATCTTCAAAGGGATTTTTAAAAAGCAAGACCCCCCCTATAAACCCGCTAATAGCCACCTCTAGCAAAAAGATAAATAAGCCTAAATGCTGGATAACACTTAGCACCAACAAGAACTCTATGACAATATAAAACAAGCCCACAATAAAGATAAAAGGCATTTAGCGCGCCTTTAAAATGTCTATAAGTTGTGTGCGCTTTACTATTTGCTTGCTCAGTCCCTCGCGTTTGATGAGTTCTAAATGGCCTACTTTGGCCTCTTTACCTACAATAAGGGCATAAGAGCTGCCGATACGCTCAAAATCTATCATTTTAGCCCCAAAGCGCAGGTTGCGATCGTCTAAAAGTACATCTACACCCGCCTCTAGTAATTCTTGATACAGAGTTTGCGCTAGGGCTACTAATTCTGTATCTTTACTATTAGCCACCACCAGCACTACCTCAAAAGGCGCGCTCTCTAAACTCCACACACAGCCCTTTGAATCGCTTTTTTGTTCTAAAATTGCGGGAAGTAAACGGCTCACCCCAATCCCATAACAGCCCATTTCAAAAAAGGCCGCTTCCCCCTCTGTATTTAAAAAGCTAGCCCCTAAATTTTTAGCATAGGTATTTCCTAGCTGGAAAATATGCCCCACTTCTATACTTTTATGTTGTTCTAAGTTTCCCTGACATTTTGGACATAAATCCTGTTCTCTTACAGCGGCAATATCTTGATAGTTTAAGCCTTCAAAGGTGGCCAAATCCACGCCCACAAAGTGCATTTCTTTTTCATTAGCCCCACAAATTAAGCTATTAGCCTCCTCTAAATCACAATCAAAGATCACTAAAGCATCCGGTAAAATATGTTTAAGCCCATAGGGTCCCATGTAGCCGGGGAATAAGCCTGCTTGCTCTAAAGTTTTAGCGCTTAGCTCCTCTAAACTTAAAGCCCGCTGAGTACAGAGGCGATTAATGGCGTTTAAAGCTTTCGTCTCCTCTAAAAAATCATCTCCTCTTAGAAAGAAAAAGACAATTTGTGTAGCGCGATCCTCAAATAAAACCTGCTTAGCAATGGCCTTAATTGTAAAAAAAGGATCTACTTTAAAAAAGGCGCTTAAGGTTTCTATAGTGGGGGTGTTTGGGGTAGGGAATTTAGCAAAAGAGGCCTTAGGGACATTGTCTGGCTCACAGCGTTTAGCACGCCTAGCTATCTCAATATTGGCTGCATACGAGCAATTTGTACAAGCAATAATACTATCCTCCCCACACTCTGCTAGTACCACAAACTCTTTACTTTTATTGCCCCCAATAGCCCCGCTATCAGCCTGTACAACCCTAAAATCTAAACCTAGCCGTGTAAAAATTCTGCTATACACCTGCTCCATTGCCTCAAATTCGCGCTCTAAATCCTGCGTACTCACATGGAAACTATAGCTATCTTTCATAATGAATTCACGCGCGCGCATCAAGCCAAAACGGGGGCGAATCTCATCTCTAAATTTGGTATGAATCTGGTAAAGATGTAGGGGTAATTGCTTATAACTTTGCACAAAACCCTTCACCACTTCCACCGCCACTTCCTCATGGGTAGGACCTAGTACAAAGGGGTAACTTTTGCGATCTTTAAAAACTAATAACTCCTGCCCGTATTTATGTAGCCTTTTGCTCTGCTCCCATAAACTTGCCGGCGTGATAAAATTAAACATGCACTCCTGCGCGCCATGTTTATCCATCTCCTCTTTAATGATGTTTTTAATCTTAGAAAGCACCTTTTGCCCTAAGGGTAGAAAGCTATAAATGCCACTGCCTATTTGTTTGATAAAACCGGCCTGAATCAAAAACTGGTGGCTTTTTAAAACCGCGTCTTTGGGGGGCTCTTTAAGAGAGGGGGCAAAGAGAGTAGAGTAGCGCATTAAAGTCCTTTGCTATATTCGCAGTGATAGGCGTTTAAAAACATGTTTTCGCCTCCTAAATTAAAGAGGTTTTTAAGGCATTCGCTAAGCATATCTCCCTCCTCTTTGTGGGCGTTTTTCTTTAAAACGGCTGTGGGGTGGTGTAAAAAGGTGTTAAAGGCATTGTGTAAAATCTTAGCCACGCTCTCACCCTGCTCTTGTGGGATATAGCCCTTTTTAAGCGCTTTGTTAAGCTCCTTTAAAGCAGCTTCTTTAGCCAGCTCTCTAAGCCCCTTAATGAGTGGATCAAGTTCTAAGGTTTGTAGCCATTCTAAAAACTTCATTGTATAAGCGCCCACAATCCCGTAGGCTTTTCTTCTATCCTGTTCGCGCTCCTCTAGATGTTTAGCAATCACGCCCTTTAAATCATCTATGCTATAAAGCCAAATCTGTGTATCTTTTGGATCTTCTATGTCTCTTGGCACGGCTAAATCAAACCAAAAGCGCCGAAAGGCTGTAGACTCTAGCATATTAGGCGTGATCAAGGGGGTTTTAGACCTTGTAGCACTGAAAACAAAAGGGCAAACATTTAAAAGCGTGTTGAGATTTTCTAGCCCGTGTACTTCTAAATTTTCTGATCCAAGTGTTTGGGCAAAAGTGCGAGCATTTTCAAGACTGCGGTTGCACAGCGCCACTTCAAAGCCCTTAGAAAGTAGATGTTTACACACCAGTTGCCCCATCTCCCCTACACCCACTACTAAAGCTTTTTTAGGCAGTTTTTCACTCTCTAAGACTTCTAAAGCCTGCTTAACAGCCATAGAGGCAATAGAAACCACCTGAGCCGAAATAGCGGTGGTGTTGCGCACGCTAGCTGCGCATTTAAAAGCAAAGTGAGCTAGCCTACTTAAATGTTTGCCACAAAGCTTAGCCTCTAAACATGTTTTATACGCGCTTTTAAATTGTCCAGTGATTTGGGTTTCACCCACCACCATGCTCTCTAAACTACTCACCACAGAAAAGGTATGGTGGATTGCCTGATTATGGGCGTGTACAACGCTTTTTTCTTGTAACAAAGTAAGGGGCATATTTTTAGCGCGGGCAAGAGATTCTAAGATCACAGGCACACTCTCTAAAGCCCCAAAAATATAAAATTCCATGCGGTTACAAGTCGCAAGGGCCATGATCTCTTGCATAGCGCTATGCTGTTTAAGCGCGCTTAGAAATTCTAAAAGACTTTTTTCTGAAAAGGCAAGCTGCTCGCGCAACTCAACGGGGAGATTTTGATGGGTGAAACTCACAACCACATACCCGCTATTCACAAAAAGCCTCCCTAAAATGTTCTCTCTAAAATAGTATTAGCCATGCGCTCTAAAGCCACATTACCCTCGCCACTAATGGCCTCTAGCGCCAAGTCAACATAACCCCTTGCCTCTTTTAAAACCTCTTGAGCAATGCCAAATTCTTTAAATTTCTCCAAACACCACTCTTGTACCTCCTCACTCTCTACTTTAAAATAGGAGGCTAATTTTTTCTGATCGGCTAGATTGAGTTTTTGGTATAAAAGAATATAGGGCAGAGTACTTTTACCCTCTTTAAAATCACTCAAAGCAGGTTTGCCTAGAACCTCTTGAGACTGGGTAATATCTAGCAAATCATCTACTATTTGAAAAGCCATTCCAAAATGCCGCCCAAAATCCCTATACTTAGAGGGCTTTAAACCCTGCAAAAGCGCAGCCCCACAGCTACTAGCCGCAATTAAAGAAGCGCTTTTATCCTCTATAGTGTCTAAATAGAGTGTTTTATCCGGATTAAAGGCTAAACAACCCTGTACATCTTTAATTTCTCCGCGCGAGAGCTCTACCACACTTTGGGCTATGAGTTGTACTATTTCTTTACTAAAATTAGCCAATTGGCAAAAAGCCTTAGAGTAAAACACATCGCCTAACATGATCGCATTGGTGTTTCCAAAAGTGGCGTTAAGCGAGGGGTTGCCTCGCCTAGTTTGGGCGTGATCGATCACATCATCATGGAGTAAAGAAGCACTTTGAATCATCTCTATAATGGCGCAAAAGTCCACAATCTGGGGGTGATCAGAACAGATAGCTAAAATAAGTTGGCTTCTTAACATCTTACCCTGCCCTAGATTTTGTACCATCTTTAAAACCTGTGGGCTTTTAACCTCCTCTAAAAAGGTTTGTATTCTGGCCTGAATGGCCGAAATTAATTTGGAAGCCATAAAAGCTTTTTAGAGGCGCGTACATGCAAAGTAGCGCTTTCCTCTTTGCTATCAAAATTTTTAAAGGTGATGAGAAAAAAAAGCGGAGTTTTATCTGTGCTATGCAGTTGCTTAAAAATCTCTTTTCTAAAGCTGTTGCGCTGGAAATCTTTATATAAAATAAACTGATAGGGGAATTGGTTAAAATGCAAATGCACCACTAACCCCTTATCTTTGTAGAGCGTCCAGCGCACAGATAAAGGTTTTTTAAATTTTTGTAGCTGCAAAGTCCCGCTAAAAGTTTGATCTTTTTTAAGGGTGATGAGCTGATCAAGGGATTTACAAAAAAGCAAAGGAGTACAACACAACACGAGCAAAAGCCTACTCATGCCCGCTTAAAATGCGCGCCATAGAATCAATAGCTAAATCTACCTTGCGGGCGTGTATGCGATCTTGCAAAGCAGAATCAAGGCGGTTTTGCTGACAAAGGGCGTTAAATTTTTCTAAAAGCCCCTCTTCTTCAAGCAAAAGTTCGCATAGCGCGCGCGTCTCTAAAAGTTTGTCCAATTCCTCAAAAGAGCGCTTAAAACTCGCATGCACGATCACCTCCGCCCATTTTTCTAATGGATCGCCCTCAAAGACTTCTAAATCATCCATTAAGCCAAACTCGCCTTAAGCATCCAGATAGATTTTTGTAATTTAGCCAGCTGTTCATCAGCATAAGCTGTAGTTACGGCGTCTTTTGCATGGTCTGCTACTTCAGAGAGTTCTTTAAAATGTTCCTCTAAATGTTCATAATCTTTCAAAATAGCCTCAAAAACTTCTTTAGAGTGGAAGTGGTGTTTACTCTCTTCCTTGACATGGGCTAGCTCTAGGGCTTCTGATAAAGTAACCACAGGTACATGGCCTAGCTGAACTACCCTTTCGGCTAAATCATCAAACATGTCTGCAAATCCCTCATACACTTCTTGGGTGAATTTATGCACGGGGAAAAAATCAGAGCCCTTTACATTCCAATGGAAGTTGTGGAGTTTTACGAATAAAACAAGGCTATCGGCCTGAAGTTGTTTGAGTAAGTCAACTGTTTTTGCTTTCATCTATTCCCTTTTTTTAATTTCACTGATTCTAGCCAGCTGGGGAATTCTAGCCTAAAATGATTAATACAAACTTTTATACATCCTTGAGGATGCGGATTTCAAAGGTTTTTGTAGGGGTGTCTAAAAGTGTGATTTGCCCCCCGTGTGCTTCTACCACCTGCAAAGAAAGCGCTAAACCTAGCCCATTGCCCTTTAACTTGGTGGTTTCAAAGGGTTCAAAGAGCAACTCTTTATCTACAACTTCCTTACCATCATCTTTAATATGAAAAACCACCCACTCCCCCTCCTCAAACGCCACCACTTCCACATGCCCCTCTTCGGCGCTGCCCTCTTCAATGGCATCTATAGCGTTATAAAGGAAATTTTGCAGGGCAATACTGAGTAAACTTAAATCATAAGAGACAATGAGGGGTGTGATCTGGGTTTTAAGGGTGATGTCTTTAGTATAGCTATACTGGTTAAGCGCTTCTTTGATTTCATCTTCTAGTAAGGAAAGGCTTTGGGGGATTTTATTAGCCTGCACACCCTTAGAAAAAAGCAAAGTCGCCTTAATGATGCGCTCCACTCGCCACAGCGATCGCTGTAACTCAAAAACAATAGGCTTAGTTTTTTCCTCTACTTTTTTGAGTAAAACAGAGGTGAGTAGAGAAATAGAGCCTACGGGGTTTCGGATTTCATGGGCTAAATGGGCTGAAATTTTGCCCATAGAGATGAGTCGCTCTTGGCGCTTTTGTTTGGTGATGTCTGTAGCGGTGATGATTTCCTTGCCCTGAATTTTATTATTCTGAAAGAGATAATTCTTACCTCCATGTTCAATCTCGCTATTAAACCCTACAGATCTTGCCTTTTCAAACACTTCTTGGCTTTCTATAGCCTTGCTGTTTTTATAAAAGAAGCTTTTATTTTCATTAAGTACCCAAATAGCTTGGGGTAAAATCTCAATCACCCACTCATAAAGCGCTTTATAATCTTTAAATTCTTTCTCAACCTTATAACTTTGCAAAATAAACTCATTAAGCAGGCGTAAAAGCTCTTGGCGATCTTGTATTTCAATCCCATCTAGGATTTTTTGATCTAATCCCTCCCCTGATTCAAATTCTAAAGTGTTCTTTTTACTCACCCTTTTCTCTGTGCCTCTTGATCTTTAAGAAAGTTAAAGAGCAATTCGCTATAGCCAAAATGCCCGCTAAGTTGGTTAGAAAGCGATTCTTTATACATAGACTGATAAATCTCGCTTCCGGGTTGCTTTGGATAGAGTGGATTATCTAATTTAAGCGCGGTATCTAACATAAACTTTAAAAGCAAGGATTCAAAGGCATCGGTTTGTGCTCTAAGTTGTTGATCGTCGTTTTTTGTGCTTTTTAACTTCTTGGCATCTAGCTTATTGGCTAAATATTGGTTGTAAATATCTAGGTTATTTTTAATCATATGACCTCCATTTCTGCGCTGATGGCCCCGCTTTTTTTCATTGCCTCTAAAATAGAAACAATGCCCTTAGCATTCACCCCGATTTTTTGTAAAGCCTTAACCACACTTGCTACTGTAGCCTTAGGTGCGCTTAAAACATTCTCTTTTGTATCAAAAGAAGTTGTGGCATCAAGTTTTTCAATATCCTTTTTAGCCTTGCCTTTTTTAGGTTCAAGAGGTTCTTTTGTAATTTTAATCGTAACATCTCCGCTTGTAACCACTACGGGGTGTACCACAATATCCACCCCCGCTACCACCGTGCCAGATTTTTCATCAATGATGATTTTATTTTGCTGGGTGTAATCAATGTTAATTTCTTGAATCAAGGCTAAAAACTCCACCATTGTCAGCTTAGCAGGCTTTTTTAATTTAATCGTCTTAGGATCGATAGCCAAAGCTACGGGTTCTTTAAAGGCTTGATTTAAAGTCTCTTGGATTTTCACCGCATTTTTAAAATTAGGCTCTTTAAGGCTTAAAGTCATGTTGTTTTGGCGTGTCAAATCATAGACTACTTCGCGCTCAATTGTTGCGCCATTAACAATAGTACCTGAAAGCAAATTAGAGGAATTGCCTAAACTTACACTACCCTGCGCGATCGCATAAATATTGCCATCAATGGCACTTAGTGGCGTCATCACTAAAACCCCGTGATCGATAGACTTTGCATCGCCAATAGAAGAAATTTGTACATCAATTTTATCCCCCTGTCTAGCAAAAGAGGGCAAAGTAGCCGTGATCATCACAGCGGCTACATTTTTAGATTTAATATCATCAGGGGAAACCTTGACATTAACGCTTTCTAGCATGTTTGCAATAGATTGCATGGTAAATTTAGAGCCAGATTTATCCCCCGTGCCATTTAAACCAATGACAAGCCCATAGCCCACCAACTGGTTATCGCGCACCCCTACGATATTGGCCACATCTTCAATTTTCTCTGCATGCAAAACCCACAACAGAGATAAAAATAAAAAGCTAAGTTTGTACACTTGCATGCCTAGATTCTACCCAAATATCTTAAAAATATTGCAAGTCGTTACACAGCAAAGTTTGTTATAATGCCTGATTTAGAGAAGTTGGTGTTAGATGTGTTTAAGGGTTTGGCTTTTGCTTTTCTTAGAGTGTTTATTAGTGGCTGATTCTACTACTCAGCCAGAAGAGGAAGAAGAACCTCCCATTTACTCCATGCAAGATCTGCATGCCATTCAAGGTAGTTTTTTTAAAAGAGAGCGAGGTGATCTAGACAACACCTTATTTATAGATTATCGCTTAGGCCAAACCCCTAAATTGCGCCTGCGCTATGCGATGATCACCACTTTGGTTTTTAGCGAACCTATTAGAGAAGTGATTTTGGGCGATAGTGTAGGTTTTAGTACTAAAATGCTAGGCTATGAGCGCCACCAAAATAGCAATGTTTTGCTTATTAAGCCCCTACAAATTGGCATTGATTCTAACTTAAGCGTGGTGGGTAAGAGTGGTAAAATTTATACTTTTTATATCTTTTCAACCACCTTTACAAGCCCTAAACACCCTGTTTTAAATGTCTATATTTCTAATAAACATTTTTTTCAATCTAGCCCAGATCAACCCCTAGCTAAATTTGAAGAAAAAGAGGTTTTAAAGAACAATATTTTAGAGAGTAAAAAGAACACACCTGATTCTACGCGTTATCTTAAAATTGGTGATGTGAGCAATGCCATGTGGATTGATAAAACCCAAATTAAGAGGAATTATAAAGTTTTAGGGAATAGAAAAAGGGCTTGGTTTTGTCTGTGGCTGTGTAGAATTGATACGGCCAAACTAATCAAACCCTTAGATATTTTTAACGACGCTCACTTTACCTACTTTAAATTTGATCGCAAAGCCTCTCAGGTAAAATTTCCTGTAGCTTATAAAGTTGTAGATGGGTATGATAACCCCATTAATACCCGCATTGTGGGGGATTATCTCATCGCTGAGGATATTGCCAATAAATGGACTCTTAGAGAGGGCAAACTCCATGCCTGTATCCGCCGTATCCGCCCATGAATTCTCTTTTTAAAAAGTTGATGATTGGATTTGGTGTGGGTGTAGTGATCATGGCCTCTTCTCTTTGGTGGCATAAAAAACATGAACAACCGGAAGCCGTTTTAGAAGTAGAAGAGTCTAACTATCCGCTTTCTGATTATTTATTTGTGCCCAAACAACAGCAAAAAGAAGATCCTAAAGATTCAGAGGATTACAAACGCCTAGAGCACATATTACAAGAAAATGCCAAGCAAATTACAGCCCTAAAAGCACAGCTCAAACAAGCATCACAAAAGCCACCGCCTAAAATAACCCCCACGCCCCCACAAGAGCCACAAATAGATAGCACGCAAGATATACTAGCCTCTCGTATTAAAGCCTTTGAAATTTCTCAAGATGAACCTAAAGAACAAGAACCCATTTCAGTACTAGATTATGGAGTTGATCATTTTGAAAATCTCAAGGCCAAAGATGTTGCCACCCATGAAAATAGGCTTTTGCGCACTATCACCGCTGATAAAATGATCCCAGCCTTTCTGATCACGCCCATTAGCTCCCAGTTAGGCGGTAAGGTTATTGCACAGGTAGAAAGCGATGTATTTGCTAACATGGGCAGGGCTATTTTAATCCCCAAAGGCTCTAAAGTGATAGGCTATTACAACAATAATAATAAAATAGGCGAATACCGCCTTGATATTGTGTGGACGCGTATCCTCACACCTCAGGGGGTTAATATCATGCTCACCAACGCCAAAGGCGCAGATGTTAAAGGCTATAGCGGATTAGTAGGTGAGATGATCACGCATAATTTCCAGCGCTATGGCATGCCTCTTTTAGTCTCTACTATTTCTAATGGCCTACTCATCGCGCTTACCTCAGCTATTGCTAATAAAACAGGTAAAAATAATTTCTTTGGCGATTATCTTTTAATGCAAATGACGCGCCAAACAGGCATGGGATTAAACCAAATTATAGCCCAGATTCTAAGAGATAAAAGCAACCTTAAGCCTATTATTATCATTAGAGAGGGGAGTAGAGTTTTTATCGCGCCTAATTTAGATATTTTCTTTCCCGTGCCTAAAGAAGGCGAGATATTAGCGCAGTTTTTTACCCATCCGTTGCCTTAGTTAAGCTATAATAATTGGCTGATGTTTTTATAGAGAGCGCAAAGGAAACTTATGAAGGTGTATTTTTTTGCAACCTGTTTAGGGGGAGCTGTTTTTAGTAAAACGGCGATTAATTGCATTAAACTTTTGCAAAAAGAAGGGGTGGAGGTGATCTTTAAAAAGGATCAAACTTGTTGTGGGCAACCTAGCTATAACTCAGGCTACTACGATCAAAGTCGTGAGATTATCTTGCACAATGTGGGGCTGTTTAAAGAGGATTACCCGGTTATTGTGCCTAGCGGGTCATGTGTGGGCATGATGGCCCATGATTATCTTGAACTCTTTGAAGGGCATAAGGATTATGAGGCGGTTAAAAACTTTTCCTCTAGGGTCTTTGAGCTTTCAGAATTTCTGGATAAAAAACTAGATATTCACTATAAAGATGTGGGCGCGCCCATTAAAGTTACTTGGCACTCAAATTGCCATGCCCTGCGGGTTTCTAAAGTAATTGGGAGTGCTAAAAAAATCATCTCCCAGTTAGAAAATGTAGAGTTAGTAGAATTAGAGCGTGAGGAGGAGTGCTGTGGGTTTGGGGGGACTTTTGCGGTAAAAGAGCCAGAGATTTCTTATGCGATGGTGCAGGAGAAAATTAAGGACATTGAAAGCCGTCAAGTAGATTATATTCTCTCAGCCGATGCAGGTTGTTTGCTTAATATTAGCGGGGCGATGGCTAAAATGCAAGCCCGCACAAAAACCATGCACTTTTATGACTTTTTAGCCCAAAGAGTGGGGATTGGAGATTTAACATGACAGAAGCACATAATGATCAAGCCTATGAAAAAATCATTTCTGAAAATCTAGCTGATACGCAACTGCGCACCAATTTACGATCGGCTATGGATACTCTTATTCATAACCGCAAGAATTTATTAGCTAATCGTTATCCACAATGGGAACACCTGCGCCAAATTGGGCAAAATGCTAAGCTTAAAGTACTAGCTAAGTTAGATCACTATGTACAAACCTTTGAGGAAAAAGCCACTCAAAATGGCTTTATCGTGCACTATGCTAGCACCGCCAAAGATGCCAATGAGATTATTTATAACCTTGCTAAACAAAAAGGGGTTAGCAAGATTTTAAAGGGCAAATCTATGGCTAGCGAGGAGATCGAGCTGAATCGGTATATGCATGAAAGAGGCATTGTCTCTAAAGAAACCGATTTAGGCGAGCTTATTATCCAGCTTATTGATGAGCACCCGGTACACATCGTAGCCCCAGCTATTCATAAAAACCGCTACCAAGTGGGGCAAATTTTCCAAGAGAAATTAGGCGCGCCTTTAGAGAGTGAACCAGAAAAGCTAAACGGGATTGCCAGAGAGCACATGCGCGAGGAATTTGAGGGCTTTAAAATGGGGATTTCTGGCGTGAATTTTGCGATTGCCAATGAGGGGGCTATTTGGCTGGTTGAAAACGAGGGCAATGGGCGCATGTGTACCACAGCCTGTGATATCCATGTGGCAATTTGTGGGATTGAAAAAATGGTAGAGAGCTTTGAGGATGCGGTAACTTTAAATAATTTACTTTGTCCTAGTGCGGTGGGGGTTTCTGTAACCTGCTATCAAAATATCATCACAGGCCCCAGACAAGAGGGCGAATTAGATGGCCCAAAAGAGGCGCATATTATTTTACTTGATCATAACCGCTCTAATATTCTAGCTGATGAAAAGTATTACAAAGCGCTAAGTTGTATCCGTTGTGGGACCTGTTTAAATCACTGCCCAGTTTATGATAAAATCGGCGGGCATGCGTATTTAGCCACCTATCCCGGACCCATTGGCGTAGTCATCACCCCCCAACTTTTTGGTTTAGACACCTATAGCCATATTGCTAATCTTTGTAGTCTGTGTGGGCGCTGTGGGGAGGTGTGCCCGGTGAAAATCCCTTTGCCTGAGCTTATTAGGGATTTGCGGGCTGAAAAAAGCCATGAGGGGCGGGGTGTGGTGCTTGGTTATCAAAGCACCAAACATAGTAAACTTGAAGAATTAGGCATGAAATTCTTTGCGAAAATGGCTTGTAGTGGGGATTTATGGCGGATCTCTTTAAAAATGGCCGGATGGTTTGCCCCACTTGGAAAATGGTTTGGCCATTATACACCCGTGCTTAAAAACTGGCTGAAACACCGCGAGATGCCTATTGTGCATGCAAATTTACACGCCCAAGTTAAAGCTTTAGAAGGGGTGATTTATGAGTAGTAAACAGGTGGTTTTTGAGCGCATAACTGGGGCGTTAAAAAGACACAGCATAACACACACAGACATGCCCTTTGAAAACATTCTTTTAGATGCCAAAGAGGATTTGTTAGAGGAGTATAAATACTTCCAAGAGCTTAACCGCGCTAAACTTACAGATTCTAACCCTGAGAATTTAGCCACCGCTATAAAAGAGGCCTTAAAAGATTTTGCAAGCCAAAAGGTTTTATGCGCACTGGATTTACCCTGCACTTTAGAACAAATTGATCCGGAAAATCTCTATGAAAAAATTCCTTACAATAAACCAGTAGAGGAATTTAGAGAGGAAATTTTTAGTATAGACACGGCTATTTTAAAAGCTAGCTGTGGGGTTGCTAATTTGGGAATGGTGGGGGTGGTCTCCTCTGTTGCCTCTCCTCGTCTTATTTCTTTGATCACCCTTAAATGTGTTATTTTGCTAGAAAAAAGCCAGATTGTTAAGGATTTAGATCAGGGGATAGGGGTTTTAAAGGCTCAAAAAGAGGGGCGGTTGCCTACCAATATGCTTTTTATCGGCGGGCCTAGCCGTACAGCTGATATTGAACTTAAAACCGTCTTTGGTGTGCATGGACCTATGGAAGTGCATGTGATCTTATACTAAGGAAAAACATGCGATTACAAATCAATACCCCCGCCCCCTCTTTTAGCTTGTATAACGCTAACCATGAAAGTGTGAGTTTAAAAGACTTTTTAGGCAAGTGGGTGGTGCTTTATTTTTACCCTAAAGATAACACCCCAGGTTGTACAGTAGAAGCGCAGGATTTTAGCAGACTCAAGGCAGAATTTGAGGCTAAGGGAGCGGTTATTTTAGGGATAAGTCCGGATGGGGTGCAAAGCCATTGCCATTTTATAGAATCAGAAAAACTAAGTATTGAATTATTAAGCGATCCTAGTTTAGAAGTGTTAAAGGCTTATGGGGCTTATGGTATTAAAAGCATGCGTAAGGGGATTGAAGGCGTGATTCGCTCCACTTTTGTGATTGATCCAGAGGGGATAATTAAACATGCATTTTATTATGTAAAAGCCAAAGGGCATGCCCAAAAGGTATTGGATTTACTTTAATTAAACTTTGATAACCCGCTTAGTAGGCTGGGTATCCTAAATTTTGTAAAATTTCTATTAGGGCTAAACTTGCAGCGGCCAAATAAGCCTAAGTATTTTTAGCATTTAGGCGCGTTAAACCCAAACTCAGTCGCACCGCAAGCCTATAAGCTTAACTAAGTTAGATTAAAACATTTAAGCGGGGAGTGTATCAAGTTCTAATGCCTTGTTGTGTGTTATGAGGCAATGCTTATAAAAGCTCTTGTATTTTTTGGAGGGTATTTGTTGTAGAACACCCCTTTACAAAATCTATTAAAACCACTCGTTCTACTAAATGGCTGCCCACAATCTCTTTATCTTGATAATCCGCACCTTTGACTAAAATTTGAGGTTTAAGGATTTTAATTAGCTCTAAGGGTGTTTGTTCTTCAAAGATCACCACAAAATCCACACATTCTAAGCTGGCTAAAATAAAAGCACGATCTTCTTGGTGATAAATGGGGCGCTTATTGCCCTTTAAAGCTGTTACAGAAGAATCGCTATTAAGCCCGACAACCAAAATATCGCCTAGCTTTTTAGCCTCTTGCAAATAATATACATGCCCTCTGTGCAACACATCAAAACAACCATTTGTGAAAACAACCCGTTTAGTGCTAGAACTTAAGATTGCTTGGAGTGTGTGTTTATCTAAAATTTTTTGCCCTTGATAGTGTTGTCGTAAAAACTCTAGCGCCTCGCCATAACTAGAACACGCGCTCCCAACCTTACTCACCACTACCGCAGCAACAGCATTAGCAAAAGTACAAGCTTGTCCAAAATCTAGGCCTAAACCTAAACAAAAAGCGAGCGCAGCAATCACACTATCTCCAGCCCCGCTTACATCATAAACTTCTTTGGCAATGGTGGGGATTTTAACTAGATTATCTTGATCTAAAAATGCCATGCCCTGCTCACTTAAAGTAATAAGCGGGGTAGTGATGTGGTAGCCGTCTTTAAGAATAGTTAGAGCTTTAAGTAAACTAGTATCATCTGTAATATCTAATCCCGTAGCGATTTGGGCTTCTTTCTTATTGGGGGTTAGTGAGTGAGCATGGGCATATTTAGAATAATCCTTACCCTTAGGATCGCAAAGAATGATCTTATCTTGCTCTTTAGCACGCATGATGAGTGCTTGGCATAAACTTTGATCTAATACGCCTTTTAAGTAGTCTGAAAGAACAAGTACATCTATATTTTGTAAGAAGGTATTGGCTATTTCTAGTAAAGAGGCGCGCAAATTAGAACTAATGGGCGTGTTTTTTTCATGATCGATGCGCAAAACTTGTTGTTTACCAACCATTACACGGCTTTTTAAGCAAGTGGGGCGTGTAGAATCTATTAAAATCCCATCCACTCCAACACCTAAATCTTGCAAGATATTAAATAAACGATCTTTAGCCCCATCAGCGCCTACTACCCCGCATAAATCTACTTGTGCTCCTAAAGCCACTAAATTATTAACCACATTAGCCGCCCCGCCTAAGCGATAAGTCTCTTCTATCACCTCTACTACTTGCACGGGGGCTTCAGGAGAGAGCCGCTCACTATTCCCCCAGATATAATGATCAACTATAATATCGCCTACCACCAACACGCGCACAGATTTTTTAGAGTGGTTTAAAAATGCGCTAAGCATTGGTTTTAGCTAGTTTTTTAATGGTGGGCAAGTAGGCTTTAATGCCACTTGCTAGATCATAATTTGGAGTGTAATCTAGGTCTTTATGAGTGCTTTGAATATCTGCACAGGTGTGGTTTTGGAAAAAAGGATAAGGGTTTTTAATGTAGGTGGTCTTAAAATCGCCTAATTCTTGTTGTAAAATTTCTATAATTGTATTGTAGCTATGGCTCACCCCATAACCTACATTATAAACCCCGCTTTTGCTTGCTAGCATAGCTTTTATATTAGCCTGAATCACATCTTCAATATAGACAAAATCGCGTTGTTGTTCTCCAAACTCAAAAAGCTTAACTTCTTTGTTTTGCAAGACCTGCAAACCTAGTTGTAAAATCATAGAAGCAGTTCTACCTTTATAAAATTCCCCCGGACCATAGACATTAAAATAGCGCAAACCCACAATAGGCATTGAAGCTTCAAATGCTAGAGCACTTCTATCCATGCACAATTTAGAAAAACCATAAACATTTTCAGGCACTTCGTTTAAACCTACGCGGTTGGGTGCATCAGTATTGCCATAGACAGCAGCTGAGGAGGCATAAATTACGCGTGCTCCTTTATTCTGTGCAATTTTAAGGAGTTTTAAAAAGGCTTGGTGGTTAGTTTGCATGACTAATTCTTGGTTAAGGTAGGTGGTATCTGAAATAGCAGCTAGGTGGAAGAGATAATTAAAATTTATTTCTTCTAATGCGCTTAAATCTTGCGTGATGTCTGCGGTGATGATTTCCCCTTCAAATCCGATGAGGTTTTTAAAATGCCCCAAACTGCTCAAATTAGAGTCTCTAAATTTGTCTAACACAATAACGCGGGCTTTAGGGTGGTGTTTTTGGAAATACAGGGCTAAATTACTCCCAATAAAACCCGCTCCTCCTGTAATCACAATGGTTTTGTTTTCTAAAGTGTGTGAAATATTGGGCATGTTAATCCTTATTAAGTGGGGTTAAAAAATCTTGTGCTTCTTTTAGAGTTTTTATATTAAAAAACCCTGCGTACTCAAATTCTTTAGAGGCTTGTAGCCATAAACTAGTACCGATGCCTGCGCTAATTGAAAATTGCATATCGCTATATTTATCCCCTAGCATGATACTTTGTTTTAAATCTAGCCTAAAATCTTTAAGGGCTTGTTCTAACATGCCTAGTTTTGGTTTGCGGCATAGACATTGTTCTTCTGGGGCGTGGGGGCAAAAATAGATGCGATCTAAGCTAAAGCCTAAGACTTCTTGTAACTTAGTTTGCATATAGCTACTTAAATGATAAAAATCCTGCTGACTATAATACCCGCGCCCAATCCCTGATTGGTTAGTAACTAGCAAGAGTAAATAGCCCTTTTGTTTGGCATGTTTTAAAAGTTCAAAAATTCCGGGCATGAATTCAAATTGATTAGGGGTGTGGACATAACCATGATCAACATTAATCACTCCATCGCGATCTAAAAATAAGGCTTTCATGCATGCCCTGCTGGAGTAGTTGTTAGCATTTGCACACCCATATAAATATTATACCCCCCAAACCCTAGCATCATTAAAAAAGCAATTTTAAGAAATAACGCCCTAAGCTCAGAACTTAAGAATCTACCAAAAACTAGCCCAAAGATAAACATAGGAGCAAAGGTAGCCAAACCTAAAAGCAAGAGTACAAAAAATGCGCGCTCTATATTAGGCTGGGCTAGAGCGTTGAGTGCAAAATAATAAACCATAGAACAGGGTAATAAGCCATTTAAAAGACCTAGTATATAAAAGCTAGAGAGCTGGGGGGTGCTTAAAAGATTTTTAAAATAACGCGTAAAAATCAACCCTTTTGCTATTTTAAACTTAAACACATACCCTAAAGCAAGAATTATTAAAAGCACACCTACTACAATGAAAACAAAGGCTTGTAAATGCATGCGGTTAAGATGCCAAATACGGCTAGCCAATTCTAAAAGCCCTCTAAAACCTACAAAAGCCAATAACCCCACACTAATATAAGTACTAATACGCCCCAGACTATAAAGTCCATGCCCTAGAATTTGTGATTTTAAAGGGGTGTTCTTTGTAAACTTACTCTGACAATAAGCTAGTACAATCCCTCCGCACATACCCACACAATGGCCAAGAGACATTAAAGAGGCGTTTAAAAAGAGATAGAAAAATTCCATTTAACTTTAAATCCTGGAGATAACACTTTGCATGCCCTTAAAAACTAGCAATTCGTGGTAAATGCCTTGTTTAAAAAAAGTGGCTAAAAATTTTCCATCACCACCGGTAAAATAGGCCTTTTGATCCCCAATGAGGTCTTTAAGCAATAACAACACAGATTTAAGCGCACCATAGCTTAAAGCTTCTTGGGTGCTTTGAGGCAGAGTATTTAAATTAACGCGCGCATTGATTGGATAATTAAGGGCCTTAGAAATCTGGCTATAAGCTTTGTAATAGGCCTTTAATCCGGGCAATAAAACACCGCCTAAGTGCATGCCAGAATCCATCACATCTACACTAATAGCACTTCCAGCATCTATGACTACAGCGCTTTTAGTTTGTAATCCTAAACATGCCGCCTTTCTATCCACCCCTAAACCCTCATATTTGCTTTTTAAAACAAGAAAGGGGGCTAAATCTTGAGCATGGGGGCAAACTTTTAAAAGGGCTTGTGTGTGTGCTGTATTGACACTAATGTAGTAAAGCGTATCTGTAAAAATAGTTTGTAGCTGTTCTACACGGCTTTTCCATACCTTAGAACCATTATAAAAATGTAGGTAGGTGTTGCCAATATCACATAAAATCATGGGTGATCATGGCTTAAATCAAGGTAGTAGCGATCGTAATAGATTTTATCGGTACTATAAAAACTCATCTTATTTAATTTCCCGCCCCAATCCTTAGAAGCGCCTTTGAGTCTATAAACGCGGTAATCATCAAAATGATCCAAATCCACCTCTACTAAATAGCCCCGCTTTTCTAAGGTATAAAGCCTTTTATCTGTTACAACTAAAGTAGCAAACATAGCAAAGGGTAATTTAACAACCCCCATGCTCTGATCGTTAAGGGTTTGATCCATTTCTAATATCCGCCCATCAAGAGTGAGCACATAAAGGTGGTGGTTTTTATAAAGTACATCTACAATATCTGTATCAAAATTAAATTCTTGCCCTGAGATCACAGAGACTAAACGCTTGCCTGTAGCAGCAAACATGTTTTCTCCATCCACCTTTAAATAAGTAACATTGTTAAAGAATTTCTCGCTATTGAGCACAATATTGCGCACAATGGTTGGTTCTTTTTGACTCACATCTACGACAAGTAAACGGCCATCTAACATCGGAAAGACCACCACCGTATCTAAAAACACCGGAGCAGCCACTAAAGAATTAATCGCCGGACTAGAAGTACCCTTTTCATTAAAAATTAACTTTTTAGTCGTGATGTCATAAATATTAGCCGAATTATCCGCCATCACCACAGCTAAGCTATTGCCTTTGATACTCGCGCTTAACGGATAGGTTTCTAAAGGGATAATGATAGAGGGTTTGGCATTAATAGCGGTACTAACTAATTCAATATGATGGCAGTGATCGTTTAAAACCACATTTTGATCACTCCCCTCAAGATTGCCCATGATCTCTGCCTCTGCTTGTTGATCTGTAAGCGTGGCGTTTTTCTTGCGCTTTTTGACTTTTTTACCATTTTGTTTATGGCTACGCCAACAATCCTGAGCGAGGATATAATAATCTTGGCTTTGGTTAAGAAAAGAGATTTCTTTATCCGTGTGTTTGCTTAACTTTAGCTGGGTTAGACCCTGTAAATCAATCACGCCCCCATTATTCAAAATAGCCCCATAGCGGTTAGTAAAAATAATGGGGTCTTTGAGTTGGTATTTAAAACTAATATCACCCCTGATTTTAGATCTAGGTGGCTTGAAGTTTTTGCGATCATTACACCCCAAACAGAGCAAGGCCAAAACTACCGCGATGAGTAGCTTTAAACTCCTCATGGATGGCCTTTAATGGGTTGTTTACCGGTAGCGGGGTAATGTCTCATTAAAATGGCCATTTGGTATAAACTAGATGTGGGGGGGATCGTGACTAAAATTTGTTGGATTTGTTTAGCTGAATCTGGTTTATTTTGGAGTAAATAGGCTTTTTGGATTGCGATAAAATCGCCTAAACCGGGCAAGTTAAGCGTTTGTAGCGTTTTTAAATCCTGTGTATAAGAGGCATAATAATAACTAGCCAGAGTTTGGACCAAAGGGCTAGTAGATTGTTTCAAATTTTCTAGGGTTTTTTTATCTTGATTTTTTAACGCTTTAGCGTAGAGATAAAGATCGTGGAGCTTGGGTGCGATAGTTTTTAAGCGCGCTAGCACCGCCACATTTTGGGGGTTTTGTAAAACCTCATTGTAAACAGCGGTGATTTTTTTAATCCGACTCTCTTTTTGCATGTCTAAAAACTTTGTATACCCAAACCACAAAATTAAAAAAGCTAAGATAGCCCATAACACATATTTATACTGCTTATAAAACCGCTCTAGCTTAAAAGCGCCCTCTAAGAGTTTTTCATCACTCTTAAATTCCTCTTGAATCTGTTTTAAATCCTCTTTAATGGCCATTAAACCCCGCTACTCCCAAAGCCTTGAGTGCCCCGCTTTGTCTGATCTAATTCTTCTACCTCTTTAAAATCTGCGCGCATGACTTGACAAAGCACGCCCTGTGCAATGCGATCGCCTTGGTGGATATAAAAAGGCGTGTTAGATAAATTCATTAAAATAACCTGCAATTCGCCCCGATAATCGCTATCAACGGTGCCCGGAGAATTAAGCACAATGATTTGGTGCTTAAGAGCCAAACCACTGCGCGATCGCACCTGTATCTCATAACCCTCTTCTAATTCAATGGCTAGACCGGTTTTAACTAACCCTACGCTTTTGGGTGCAATTATTAAATCTTCTAAGGCATGCAAATCAAACCCGCTAGCCCCTAAACTTTGATAAGCCGGTAAATTAGCCTGTGGGTGTAGCTTTTTTAGTAAAAGCTTAACCATAAACAATATCTTTATAGCAAATGTCTAGGATTTCAAACTCGCTTTCACCAGAAGGTAGAAGTACCGTTACCTCATCGCCCTTAGACTTACCCATTAAACTTTTAGCAACCGGCGATCCAAAAGAAATAAGCCCCCGGCTTGGATCGCTCTCCATACTGCCTACAATGGTGTAGCTAAACTCTTTATCATTATTTAAATCCAAAATCCTAACCGTGCTCCCAAAACTCACTTTTTGATGGCTTAAAGTTGAAGGATCGATCACCTGAGCATTAGCTAAAATACGGCTTAAATCATTGATTCGCGCTTCAATAAAAGCCTGTTTTTCCTTAGCCGCGTGGTATTCAGCATTTTCTTTTAAATCGCCATGTTCTCTGGCTCGATCAATTTCTTTAACAATCTCCGGTCTTTCTATTTCTTTGAGCCGTTTTAATTCAACGCATATTTTTTCATAACCATATGCGCTCATGGGTTCTTTCATTTTTTACTCCTTGTAATGAGAGGGGCATTATATAAAAAGCATGGTTAAAGGGCTATTAAAACGCATAAACTGGGTATTTGCTTGTATTAATCCTATTCTAAGCCAAAGATACCAATAATAGCCCCACAAAATTTGATTTTTAATGATTCAAGTTACAAAGGCATCACATTAAGACTTTAGAGATCAACACTAAGGCGCAGTTTCGCACTACATGCAAGGGTATTTTATATGCAAAGCACGGCGATATTAAGGATCATAAAATCATCACCCATTTAATCAAAGCAATAAAACCCTATGCTAGGCTTAATGTGCTCATTTATTGTGCAATGCCCCATGAAGTGAGTTTAACGCCCTTTATCAAATGGGCAAGGCGGCAAAAAATCAATCTCTTTATGCCTTTTGTGCGTAACCAATCCTGTTTAGTTGTTCCCTACCGTTTGCCTCTTATTAAAAATACCTATGGGATTTATGAATCCAAATTTAGCCTATTTTATAAAACAAACTTAGATTTAGCTATTATCCCCGTTTTGGGTATAGATCCGCATTTTAAACGGGTAGGTTTTGGTAAAGGAATGTATGATTGCTTGTTTGCGCGGTTTAAAAAGCCGCCCTTAAGTGTTTTTATTGCTAAAGAAATCCTTGTATCTACCCTAGA
The DNA here is from genome assembly GCF_902196135.1 of Helicobacter suis. Classification (GTDB taxonomy): domain Bacteria; phylum Campylobacterota; class Campylobacteria; order Campylobacterales; family Helicobacteraceae; genus Helicobacter; species Helicobacter suis_A. Next base: position 24,809 of record NZ_CABIKE010000013.1, read on the forward strand.
CTTAGGAGAATCCCATGATATAAAAGGGGATTATTGCATGGACTATGAGGGGATCTATCACCACAGCTTTAAAAGGAAATTAAATGGAAAGAATTTTTATAAACAGCTTGCTACCCTGCTTACTCACCGGCATTAGTGTTTTTTGGATCACAAAAAAATCGCTGACTTCTAAGCATCGATCTTTGATCAAACAGGCTAAGGCTAAGGCAGACATGTTGCTTTATCAAGCCCAAGTACTTTATAAAACAAAGGAAGTTGAATCAGAAACGCTAGCCCACCAATTAAAACAACAATATGAAGAACAGATTCAAACCCATAACACCTCTTACCAAACAAGACTTAATGATCTAAAATCTTACGAACAACAACAACAACAACACTGGAATAGCAAACATAAAAAACTAGATCAAGACAAAATAGCCTTAGATGATCTTAAAAAACAATTACAGGAGGAAAAACGACTCCAAGAGCAGACATGCCAAGAATATAACAAACTCAAACAACAAGCCCTAGATACTCTAATGGAACGATCGGGTTATACCCAAGAAGAAGCCCAAAACATGGTTTTGCGTCTATTAGAAGAGGAGTTAATTTTACAAAAGGGGGCTTTAGTACGCCGTTATGAAAAACAAGCCAAGAAAGAGGCCAAAGAAAGGGCTAATTTTATTTTAGCGGAGGCCACTTCTAGGTTTGCGAGTGATTTTGCGGTGGAAAATTTAACCAGTGTGGTTTCTTTACCTAGCGCTGATTTTATCGGCCGCATCATCGGTAAAGATGGGAAGAATATTGAGGCTTTTAAGCGCATTAGCGGGGTAGAAATCATACCTAATGAGGAATCTAAAATCGTTACTTTAAGCTGTTTTAATCTTTACCGGCGCGAAATTGCCACCCAAACTTTAAAACTTTTAATTGAAGATGGGCGAATCCAACCGGCTCGCATTGAAACCGTCTATAAACGGGTGGAGGCTAACATGGAAGAAAATATTTTAAAGCAAGCCGAAGAGATCATTTTAGATTTACAATTAGATTCTATGGATCAAGAACTCAAAACGCTTTTAGGGCGTATGCGCTACCGCACCAGTTATGGACAAAATGCACTCACCCACTCTATTGAAGTGGCCATTTTAGCCGATAGCATTGCCGCACAATTAGGAGGCGATGCCAAACTAGCTAGGCGCGCGGGTATTTTACATGATATTGGCAAGGCTCTAACCCAAGAACATGGAGGCGATCATGTAGAACTAGGCGCGGAGGTGTGTTTAAGACATGGCGAACACCCGGTAGTGATCAATGCAATTTATGCCCACCACGATCGCCAAGAAATTAAAAGTATTGAATGTGCAGCGGTGTGTGCAGCCGATGCGCTTTCAGCCGCACGCCCCGGAGCAAGGCGTAAGGAAGCGGAGAACTTTTTAGCGCGCATGCATGATTTAGAACGCATCGCTAGCCAAAAAAGTGGTGTAGAAAAGGTTTTTGCGATGGATGCGGGTAGAGAGGTACGCGTAATTGTTTGTCCGGATAAAATCAATGATGCCAAAATCACGCTTTTAGCCCGCGATATTGCTAAGGAAATCCAAGCTAATTTACAATACCCCGGGGAAGTAGTTGTACATGTAGTTAGAGAAACCCATGCAAAAGCCATTGCTAGATAGTGGGGTAAAGGTTATAGAGTTAAAACTCTTAGAATGTGTTGAGCACTAGTACTAAAATTTGTAAGCTTAAGAAAAGGTTTTGTACTATAACCGCCCAGAGTGAGGGCTACACTTTTTGATGTTTAACTAATCCTCTAGCTTAGCGCGCGGGGCTATAAACTGCGTTGGTGTATGTCTTTAGTGATGATTAAGACATGGATTCTTTAAGCCGTTTGATCTTAGCCCCTAGTGCATTCATCTTAACTTCTAAACACTCATAGCCACGATCTAGGTGATAAATGCGGTGTATTCTACTTTTACCACTAGCAACCAAAGCGGCTAAAACCAAAGCTGAGGAAGCCCGCAAATCTGTAGCCATCACATCTGCACCCACTAAAGCACAACTCCCCTTGATTTGGGCTAAACAACCTTTTAGACTAATTTGTGCACCCATGCGCTGTAATTCACTCACATGCATAAAGCGGTTTTCAAATAATCTTTCCTCAATCAGACTACTACCCTCACACTGGGTAGCTAAGGCCATAAATTGGGCTTGTAAATCGGTAGGAAAACCCGGGTATTCGGTTGTGGTAATATTAAAAGCGCGTCTTTGATCTGCCTTGTGGATTGTAAGCATGTGATTTTGTGCATTTTCTTTAATATCAATACGAAAACCAATTTCATTGAGTTTACTTAAAATTGTCTCTAAATGGGAAGCATTGGTATTTGTCAAGCAAAGGGTAGAGTTAGTAATAGCTGCTGCGCATAAATAAGTCCCACACTCAATGCGATCTGGCATGATATGAATGGGCTTTAAATTTAGCGCCTCTTGATTGCTGCCACGGATATATAATTCGCTACTGCCAATCCCCTCAATTTCTACACCCCCAGCTTGTAAAAATTCGCACAGTTGCACCACTTCCGGCTCTTTGGCTGCATTGATAATTCGACTCTCTCCGTGGGCTAAACTAGCGGCCATGACTACATTTTCTGTACCCGTTACGGTGATCTTATCAAAAATAATATCACAGCCTTGTAGTCCGTGTTTGGCCTTAGCAATAATATAACCCCCATCAATATGAATATCTGCCCCCATTTTTGCTAGAGCTTTTAAATGCAAATCTATAGGTCTAGCTCCAATGGCACAGCCACCCGGTAAACTCACCTCACATGTTCTAAAACGCGCGAGTAGTGGTCCTAAAACTAGGATAGAGGCGCGCATTTTACGCACCATATCATAAGGGGCTCTAAAGCGCGTGATTTTTTCTGTATTGATCTTAAGATCATGCGTACTCTGCCACTCCACATAAGCGCCCAAATGCACTAAAAGATCAACTAAAGCCCGTACATCACTTACTTGAGGTAAACCACTAATGCACACACTAGCCTTACCTAGAAGAGTACTAGCCAAAATAGGCAAAGCGGCATTTTTAGCGCCTGAGATAGCAATGCTCCCGCTTAGAATTTCTCTACCCTTAATTTCTAAATAATCCACGCTAATCCTTCTTTTTATGTTTGAGCGCTAAACCCACAGTGTTAGCGATGGTTTTTTGCATTTTAGGGTTGGCATCTTCTATATCTTGTCCAAATTTAATGCTTGAATCTAAATCTAAAAATTCAGATGCGGCTAGCTTTTGGATTAATTCAAGCCAATCTCCTTCTTTAGTGTTCTTGGGCAAAATCTGATAGTGGCGGTTAAAATTTTCTAATAAAGTTTGATAGCCTGCTGTATCTTTAATATTGTCAAATTCTGATAAAAGTTCTTTGACTGTGGGGATTTTGCTTGGCGGAGGGGGGGGTTTTAAATAAGTGTAGACAAGACCAATTAAAAACACAGGGAAGGCAAATAATAAACTAATTGCCCAGTAAAAGCCATAAAACCACAAATCATACATTCAAATCACGCGCGTATAAATGGTAAAAATCATTTGTAGCCTTTACAAACCCCTCTACATTCCCACAATCATAACGCTTCCCCTTAAATTTGTAGGCTAGTACTAATTTATTTTGGGCTTGTTCTAACAAAGCATCGGTGATCTGGATTTCTTGATTTTTGCCCGGCTTAGTGTGTTTGAGTATTGCAAAAATATCTGGGGTTAGAATATAACGGCCAATGACGGCTAAATTGCTAGGGGCTTCCTCTGCTTTAGGTTTTTCTACCATGTCTTGTACTTGATAAACCCCCTCTGCTATTTCGCGCCCTAAGATCACGCCGTATTTATGCACCTCTTCTATACTCACCTCTTCAATAGCCACAATGCAACATTGGTATTTATGATACAACTCCACCATTTGGGCTAACACTCCCTTACCCTGAGAGTTAATGCATAAATCATCGGCTAACACCACCCCAAAAGGTTCATTACCAATAAGGGTTTGGGCGGTGTAGATAGCATGCCCTAATCCTTTCATTTCATATTGGCGGGTGTAGGAAAACCTGCATTCTTGCATCAGTGCGCGGATACTTTTTAGATATTGTTCTTTTTGCGTACCATTGATTTGGTGTTCTAATTCATAACTAATATCAAAATGATCTTCAATTGCTCTTTTACCGCGTCCTGTAACAATGGCTATACTACAACACCCGGCCTCTACAGCCTCCTCTACGCCATATTGAATCAAGGGTTTATTCACAATGGGTAGCATCTCCTTAGGCATGGCTTTAGTGGCAGGTAAAAAGCGCGTGCCATAGCCTGCTGCCGGAAAAAGGCACTTTTTAATCATGGTTTCTCCTTTTGTAAAGTCGCGTTAAAAAAACCCTCTATATCAAAATGGGGGTGGTGGGCGCGGTGTTTAAAAATATTTTGGTAGATAATGTAATTGGCCATGACCTTTTGGCCATAAAGACGGGTTTCTTCATAAGGAATAAGTTCCATGCTAAGCCATGGATCAAATCTACGCCTTTGGCTGAAAAAATGCCGCTCTTTAAGGAGTTTTCTAAAAAAATTAGGCCCTCCGTTATAGCAATAAGCCACAAAGAGAGGGTGTTTAAATTCCTCTTTAAGTGTGTTGAGGTAGTAATTACCAAAGAGTAAAGAAATATTGGGGTTAAACATGTCAGTAAGGCTAATAGAGTTAAACCCTAATTGGTGCGCAAAGGGAGCGACATTAAAAGGCATGATTTGCATCAAACCTAAGGCATAGGAGCGAGAGATTAAAGCAGGCAAAAGCAAACTTTCTTGTCTAGCAATGGCATAAGCCATAGCCTTTTCTTGCAAACTTTTCCAGCGGATACCATGTTCATAGGGGGTTAAAAAGTAATGCCGTTGCTGGTTATAGTAATGGCTTAAAAAATAGGCTAAATGGGCTTGGCTTTTTTGTGTCCGTAAAGGTTTAAGCGCTCTTAAAAAGGTATTTCTATCACTAATAGCCAGAATCTTTTCTTTTAAAATTTGCCATGCAAAGGGGTCTTGTATATCAAAATAGGGTTGTTTATGGCTTAACCAATCTAAAGAGGTAACCAAATGGTATTTAGGGGGAGTTTTAAGGATCAAATTAGCATAAAGACTAAAGAGATTGGGGTTTAAACTATGGCTTAGGGTTTTTAAATAGGTGTGATCTTTACTCATCAGATATTGCCAAAATAGCGCCCGGTCGTGTAAAAAATCAGAGTTAGCGCTTTTTTCTGAGAGTTTAAAATAACTAAGGGCTTTTTGTTCTTGGTGGTATAAAAGGGCGTTGATTCCTAAAAGAAAAAAGGTTTTAGAATCTGAATGGGTGATAGAAGCTTGGCTTAAAGCTTGTTTGAAGTGTAAAAACCGGGCATCTAAAATAATGCGCTGTAAAATATCATTAAAGCTAGCGTTATTTTGATTAGCTAGAGCCGTTAAAACATCTGGATTAATGGGTTTATCTAGAAAATCTTGTCTTTGTTCGTAGGAAAGAGCGTTGTATAAAATAGCCACATTGGCCGCTCCGGCCTTAAGAAGAGTTTGGGTATTAGAGGGGTTACATAAAATTTCTAATGCCATGTAGTATTTAGGATAGGCGCTTAGTTTGTGTTGCAAAGTTTTAAGCAGTGGGAGATTAGCCTCTTGTTTAGCATCGCTAAAGATTTTAGAAAGAGACAAGCCAGCAACAATACAAGAGCTATCCTTAGAAATTAAATCTACTAGAGCAAGGTTTTGGCATGGGTTTTTACTAGCAGGTTCTAATGCCTTTTTTTGATACATCAAACTCTGAATTTTGGCGTTTTTATAAGCCACAAGCGCGTAGGCCTCTTGGGCTTCTTCAGCTGTGGTGGTTGGGTCTTGTAAAAAGATCCAAATGAAAAAATCGCGCGCAATGCCTTTAGGTTTACTCTTTAAAAAATTCAAAGTAAGGTCTTGGGCACTTAGAGTATTTAGTAGAATCAAAAATCCCAAAATCCAAGTACGCAAATTTAACCTTGAGCATACATGAATAAAAGCCGTACTAATGTCATGTCTAAAAACTCTAAGATAATAATCACAGCTAGAGGAGAGAGATCGATTCCATTAAAAAGCAAGAAGGGCATCATCTGGCGCATCTTTAATAAAACCGGCTCTGTGAGACGATAGAGGATTTGTACTAAAACATTGGAAGGATCGGGTCTTAAAAAACTAATCAAAGAGGCAATGATAATAATCCAAAGATAAAGATTAAGCAGGGCATGTAAAATAGTGGCGATAGCATTTAAAAGGGTATTCATGATCATGATTTTGTTGCCAAAGTAAGGATTTGATCTAAAAAAGGATATACATGGGGATAAAGTGTGGCTAACTCTAGGCCGTGGGATTGTCCGGTGAGTAAAATCCGCAGGGGTTTAAAAAAATCCTTTCCTTTAAGTTGGCTTTTTTGCATGGCCATTTTTTTAAAACTTTCAAAATCTGTACAAACGGGCATGGTTTTTAAAGTGTTAAAGAGTAGCAAACATTTATCGTAGAAATTTTGGCCCTCATAATCTTTAGAAATATCCTTAGGCGCAAACATTGCTTGTAACTTGCTATTTAATTCTACTAGAGTGCTAGATTCCTCTAAAAAAAGCTGGGCTAATGGAGCTTTAGAGGGGTCTATTTGCAAAACTTTAGCCAACTCCTCTAGGCTAAGATTTTGGAGGCGTTTATGGTTTAAATGGCGTAAATAAGGGAGGCTAAATTTAGCACTTGAGGCACTCACATTTTCTAAGACAAACCAAGTAGCTGCCTCAGATAAATCAAAAACCTCTTTTGGAGGCTTATACCCTAAAGAGATCAAATAATTAGCAATGCTAGCGGGTAAAAACCCTTGTTTGAGTAACCACTGCACACTAGAAGACTCAACTCTCTTACTCATCTTTTTTCCATCTTCTTCATTCAAGATAATGGGCAAATGTGCGTAGGTGGTGGGTTTATAGGGCAAATTCAGTACGCGAGAAAGCGCTTGTTGGATAAGCATTTGTTTAGGGGTGTTGCTTACATGATCTTCGCCGCGGATAATATAACTAATGCCATAGGTAAAATCATCGCAAGCACAGGCAAAGTTATAAGTAGGGGTTTGATTAGAGCGCAAAATCACAAAACTATCAAGTTCATGGGCGTTAAAACAAATCATGCCCTTGATTGTGTCTGTAAACTGCATTTCTTGCGTACTCCCCTTTAAACGCACAACAGGATTAGGGTTACTCTCTTTTTCTAAGAGTGCCCAGTGATCTTCATAGCGAAAGGGTTTTTTAGCCTTTAGAGCTTCTGCTTTTTTGGCCTCTAAAAAAGCAGGGGTGCAGTAGCAATAAAAGGCTTCTTGATTTTGTAAAAGTTTTTCTGCGTAGGCTAAATGGGTGGGTAAATTCGCACTTTGATAGATCAATTCATTCCAAGTAATGCCCACTTTTTCTAAAATCTCTAAGATTTCTCGATCTTTACCCGGAATATTGCGTTCTAAATCGGTGTCTTCAATACGCACCATCAGGGGGAGTTTAAGGCGCTTGGCTACTAGAAAATTAAGCAAAGCCACGCGCAAATTTCCAATATGCATACTTCCCGTTGGAGAGGGGGCAAAGCGTAACATTGGTTTAGCCTTTTTGCCCGATTATAACTAAAAGTGCTTTAAAAGCGCCCTTATTGGTGTAGTTTAAGGGCATACCTGCAGGGGTTATCCCTGCAAGCAACATTAATCCTCAATTTGATTAGTTTTGATGCGTTTAGCGTAGATTTTTCTAAGCTTTCTGATGTCTTGTTGCACCTCAAAGACCCCATGCCAGTGAGAGTAATCCGGAGCCATCATGATACCCCCTTGTCGCATGCGACGGCCTTCGTGATGCCACATGTGATACATGGTATTTTGGAAATCATCGCTCCACATGTCTTTACCTAACAAGTGTTTTTTAGCCAAAGCATCGCGCATTTTAACCGCCTCTTGGTAATACTCATTGTAGAGCATGATATTTTTATCTGCCATGAGGAAGAAGTTATCAACATGGGTGCTATTATGGCAGTCCATACAACCCGCTTTCATTTCCTCGCGTGCGGCCTCAGGTCCTTTAACATTGCCTGCTAAAGGATTACCTGCGGTGATTTTATTATCATACTTAAAGGCATCGCTAGCAGTTTCATATCCTCCTGTGCGCAATTGGCTTAAAGGCATGAACAAATTCCATTTTAAGCGGCGGCTTACATTGTGAGTAACCGCGCTTTTAGAGTTACCACTCATATGACAAGTTGCACAAGTGGGGGCTCTAAAGTCTGGCACTTTCCAAGTACCGGGTGCGGCATCAAAATTCCATTGTTCACCCTCAGTATTGTAGATATGCCCGTGCATAGAGTTATTATAAATTTCAATATCGGGGTGATCAGGACCTAAGTGACAACTTGCACATGCCGCTGGTTTTCTAGCTTCAACCAAACTAAATTTATGCGCGCTATGACAACTAGCACAGTTACCCAAAGAACCATCTGGGAAAGCCGTACCAATACCATAAGTAGGCCAAGTTTCTGGAGTTGGGCGTCTGTTTTTGTTTAACTTGATGATAGTGCCATGGCATTGTGAACAGCCTGTAATGGAGGGTGCACGCCCTAAATCTGGATGCCCACGCCCCTCTACTTCAATCATGAGAGTACGCATACTAGCCTTAGCCCAAGTTTGTACCGCACCTCTGGAGTGCCCGCTGTGTCTAAACTCTGTAACTTCTTTTTCATGGCATTTAGCACAGGTGTTAGTAGAAACAAGCACAGAGATAGGCACTTTAGAACCTTCATGCCCATCCATAGTGAGCATGGGGCTATCTTTAGTGATTCCATGGCAATCAATACAACTCACTCCTGCATGGGCATGCCGACTCATCTTCCAGTCAGCCACAATGCCCGGATTCTTCTTAGCATGGCATTCAATACAGCCCTTAGCTTCCCCGGTCATGCCTCTAAAAGTTTTAAGGGGTAGTTGTGTATCCATACCATTATCAACACTCGTACCCCCCCCTGTGTGGGCGCTATTTGTATGGGTACTATGCGTATGGGCGTTTTCCGTGTGAGACCGGGCAGAAGCCACCCCTACAAGACACATAAACATCAAAGCTAGCAAACTCATTTTGCTAGAAGCACGCATGGTTCTCTCCTTTAGTCGGGTTAAAGCACATTTTTACTCCTTTGTTTGGGTCTTTGTTTGGATTTTACGATCAACCATCGCAGAATCTGAGGCGGGTTTAACTCCGCTTAATTCTTCTAGCGTCTGCTTGCTACCCTGTACTAAGAAAGCTCTAGGATAGGGTTTATAGTCTTTTTTCAAAAAGGTTTTGAAGTGAAGGCCTAAATTTTTATGGCCTACTTGATCTAAATGGCATTCCACGCATTTTTTGTGTGAAAGCCCGCTAAAGTAATCGCGGTGAGGCAAAAAGGCTTTCATATTAGAAGTGGTCTCGCTTTTAAGATCTTCATGGCAGCGCAAACAGCCAGAGTCAAAAACATACTCTTTTGCGCGCCGTCTATTTTCCTCCCAGTCAAATTTGTATGGGTTTTTAAAGGTGTTACCATACACATCATGAAGACCTAAAATCGTTTTTGTTACAAAGTAGTTGATGATGTTGTCATGGGGTAAATGGCAATCTACGCAAGTGGCCTTAAAACCCACGCCATTTTTACCCCCATGTTTATCCAAGTGGTAAGCATCTACCTCAGGAGTCATGATATGGCACATCCCACAAAATCTATCATCTCCTGTCCACTCCACTGCCTGCACGGTTACAATGCTTAAAACCACACCAAGCACACACCCTCCGACAAAGAGCCAGAACAGAAAAAACCGCCCTTCTTTTAAAGCAAGTAGAACGCCCATATTGCCCTCGTTTAAAAATTACCCAAAATTTTTCGGAATTATTACTATGTAAAGTTAATGAAAAAGAAATTTTTTTACAAAATTGAAAAAAATTAAGAATCAGGCGGATAAAAGATTATCCTCCTCGCTCCCATTTATAAACTAAAAGTGTGTAATACGCCTACCACTCTGCCTAAAATGGCTAATTCGTCCAAATTATGTACCGTAATGGGTTGGTAAACAGGATTATCACTAATTAGAGATATTTTAGGGCGTTTGCTAAGACGGCGGATATAATACTCGCCCCCTAAATTTACCACATAAATTGCCCCCTCATAACGGGTACCATCGCTTTGGAATAACAACAAATCATTTTCTTTGATACGAGGTTCCATAGAATTACCCATAGCCTGTATAAAACCTAAATGATCGGTAGAGACCAGACCAAAACGGCGGATTAAAAAGGATTTGCTCAAAGGCAGAAAGGTCATTTTATCCTTATCCTCCGGGCTATTGCTAGTGCCTACTTTAATATCTCTAAAATAGGGCACCATCACGGTGTCTTTTACCTCTTGGTGGGTGGAGGTGAAAAAAAACAAATCCGTATTAAGAGCGTGGGCTAGCTTTTCTAAAGTTTCTAAAGTGATATTGCTTTTATGCTCACTCTCATAGCGTTTAATGCTTTGTAGACTAATCCCACATTTTAAAGCTAACTCCTCTTGGGTTAAGTTATTGGCACTCCGTAATTGTTTTAGTTTTTCTTTTAGCATAAAAACTCCCTTCTTGTATCTTGCATATCTTTGTGTACCTAAATAAAACATACCTAACCCTCTTCAGTCTCACTTAGAGGCTTTATGCGAATAATTTATACAAGTGAGTAATTTAAAATATGTTTAAAGTGCCTATTTTTGAGCTATAAAAAACCTTAGCTTGACAAGATAACCCTATTTAGGATAAAATACCCCTTTGTGAGAATTTCGGGGCGTAGCGCAGCCTGGTTAGCGCACTTGGTTTGGGACCAAGGGGTCGAAGGTTCAAATCCTTTCGCCCCGACCAGCAAGGTTTTATGGTGGGTGTAGCTCAGTTGGTTAGAGCACCAGATTGTGGTCCTGGGGGTCGTGGGTTCAAGCCCCATCACCCACCCCATTTTGCTTCAACTTCTGCTTATTTCCCCTTTCTTGCATTTTTGCGCTTGTAGCTCAATTGGATAGAGCACCAGACTTCGGATCTGGGGGTTAGGGGTTCGACTCCCTTCAAGCGTACCACGCGCTTGTAGCTCAGTTGGATAGAGCAACGGCCTTCTAAGCCGTAGGCCGCAGGTTCGAATCCTGCCAAGCGTACCAAACACCATTGATTAACTTAAACACCCTATAATACGGCAGGTTTTTTATTCATTGATTAAACGGAGTTACCATGCCAGCACAGCCTCTTGAGGAAATTATCCGCTCAACTTGTACCCTTGCCCGCACCTTGCAACAACGCATCAGCCAGAAACTCAGCCACACCGAGCGTTCTTTCCATAACAAGATGCAAAAACTCTTAAGTAACCCCTCTAATAAAATTATGTTGATTGAATTACTCGATCGCAGTTTCCGTTGCCAAAACAACCGCGCCCGCTTTGATCTTATTGAACACACACTAAAAGAGCATGGCATTGCAGATTTTTTTAGTGGCTTTGAAAAATTCTTACTTGTGGCCTTTTTGAGTGTGGGGAAAATCGCCCCCTCTATCAGCGTCCCCTTTTTCATTAAAAAACTCCGTAAGGATACAGAAGCACTTGTTTTAAACGAGGAAGGCGCAGACTTACGCCAAAAAATTGAATCACGGCGCGAGGCACATATCACGCTAAATATTAATCTCATCGGGGAGGAAGTGCTAGGTGAGATAGAGGCTTCTTATCGCATGCACAAATACCAAGAAGCGATTAAGACTAGTTTCATTGAATACATCTCCATTAAAATCACCACGATTTTTTCCCAGATCAATATTTTAGACTTTGAACGCTCCAAACAAGAGGTGGTTAAAAGGCTAGATATTCTCTATGGTTTAGCTTTAGAGCAAAAGGAAAAACATGGGCGGGATAAATTTATCAATCTGGACATGGAGGAATATAAAGATTTAGAGCTCACCGTGGCTGCGTTTATGGAATCTATTGCTAAATTTCCTATCAGTGCAGGCATTGTATTACAGGCCTATATCCCCGATTCTTATGAATATCTTAAAAAATTGCTAGCCTTTTCTAAAGAGCGGGTTTTAAGCCAACTCCCCCCTATTAAAATCCGTTTTGTCAAAGGCGCAAATATGGAAAATGAGGAAGTGGTCGCGGCGATGAAGGGCTGGGAATTACCCACCTTTAAAAGCAAGCAAGACACAGACTCTAACTATAATAAAATGCTTGATTTGATCTTAGAAGATGAGAATTACAAATACATTCATATTGGTATCGCTTCGCATAATCTTTTTGAGATCGCCTATGCCTATACCCGTATCCACACACTTAACGATCCCATAGCACAAGAACATTTTACCTTTGAAATGCTTGAAGGAATGAGTTTACAAGCTAGCTATGAACTCAAAGAAATGCACAAACTCATTTTATACGCTCCTGTTTGTGATGCCAAACATTTTAATAACGCCATTGCCTACCTTGTCCGCCGTTTAGATGAAAACACCGCAGCCGATAATTTTATGAAAGCCTACTTCAATCTCACCGTAGACTCCCCTGCTTGGAAAGATCAAGAAAGCCGCTTTCTAAAAAGTTTAGGGGGCATGGCCACTATCCAAAACATCCCCTACCGCACTCAGGATAGAAACAGCGCACAAAGTGGGCATTCTACTTATCCAGATAACCCCTTTAAAAACGAAAGCGATACAGATTTTATTTTAAAACCTAATCGGCAATGGGCACAAAAAATCGTAGATAAAACTAGAAATGCGCCCATTATAGAGCTCTCCCCTGTGATTGGCCGTTCCTACAACGCCCAAGACCTTAAAACCTTGATTATCCAAGATAAGATCGCCCACAAAAAAATCGCCACTGTGGCTTTGGCTAATGAAGCTGTGATTAAAGAAGCGCTTGAATCTGTAGAACAAAGTTCTTTTTCTGAAAAAAGTTTTAGCGAAATCCACGCTATTTTAAGCCAAACAGCCCAGTATTTTAGAGAGAGGCGGGGCGATTTAATTGGTTTGAGTGCGCTAGAGGTGGGTAAAACCTTTGTAGAGAGCGATGCGGAGGTGAGCGAGGCGATTGATTTTTTAGAATATTACCCCCATAGTTTGCAACAACTCCTCAAACAACACCCCGAAGTGCGCTTCCAACCTAAGGGAGTGGGGGTTGTAGTAGCCCCGTGGAATTTTCCTATTGGTATTTCTGTAGGCACGATTGCTGCGCCTTTAGCGGCGGGTAATCGCGTGATTTATAAGCCTTCTAGTTTAAGCGCTGTGGTGGGGTATCGTTTGTGTGAATGTTTTTGGGATGCCGGAATTTCTCGCGATGCACTTCTTTATCTACCCTGTAGAGGGGAAGATGTGAGTAAACACCTACTTAAAAGTCCTCTCATTAGCTTTGCTGTTTTAACCGGATCAGAGGATACAGCCAAACGCATGTTAGAGGCCAGCCCCACTTTGGCTTTGAGTGCAGAAACGGGTGGGAAAAACGCCACTATTGTAACCAAATTTGCCGATCGCGATCAGGCAATCCGCAATGTCATTCATTCAGCCTTTAGTAACTCCGGCCAAAAATGCTCGGCTACTTCGCTTTTAATCTTAGAAGAGGAAGTTTACAACGATGTAGATTTTAAAAAGACTTTAGTAGACGCGGCTAAGTCTATGAGTGTGGGCGATCCTTTGGAGTTGTACCACAAAATAGGCACTTTAGCCGATCTACCCAGCCTTAAAGTTAAAAAAGCACTTGATCACATTGAAGATCACGAGGAGTGGGCTATTAAACCTGTTACGCTAAATGATAACCCCTATTTAATGCCCCCTTGTATCAAATATGGCACTCGCTTAGGCGATTACACCCACACCACCGAGCTTTTTATCCCCTATCTTTCTGTGATGAAAGCCAAAGATTTAAAAGAAGCTGTAGAAATAGCTAATGCTACAGGTTATGGGCTTACAGGGGCTTTAGAGTCTTTAGATGAGAGGGAGTGGGAATATTATGTTAATCACATTGAAGTAGGCAATGTCTACATCAACAAACCCACCACAGGGGCTATTGTGTTGCGCCAACCCTTTGGCGGGATTAAAAAATCTGCCGTAGGTTTGGGGCGCAAAGTAGGGATTTATAATTATGTAACCCAGTTTGTACGCATTGAGGAAATCCCGGATCTCATCACCCAAAGCGCCACTACTCCCTTTTTACAAGCCCTTGAATCTTTTAATGCTCAGAATAATCATGGCTTTAAAGAGGCCGTGCAATTAGCGCGCAATTATGCCTACTACGAACAAGAGGAGTTTAGCCAAAAGCGCGACTTTGTTCAAATTAGAGGCGAGGAAAATTGGTTTTCATACACCAAAGTTTCTAGCATTGGTTATCGCGTATGCCCTACAGATGGCCCTTTAGAACTCTTTAGCGTTTTAATGGCTGCAGCGGTGTGTGCTATTCCGCTTACAATTAGTACAACCAGCCAAACAGAAAACCCGCATTTTGAAAAACTCCTAGCCTGTTTAGAATGTCTCAAACACCACTTTAGCCCTACAATTTGCTATGAAAGTTTGGAGGATTTTAGCGCTAAATTAGAAAGCTTTGGGCGGGTACGCTACTTTAGCGAGTCATTAGACTCTCTTTATGAAGCCGCTAGCGCTTTGGCCATTGTACTAGCTACGGCTAAGCCCCTTAGATGTGGGCGCTTTGAGTTGCTCAATTACCATTTAGAAAAATCGGTGAGTATTTCTTACCACCGCTATGGCAATCTAGGCGCAAGAGGCTTACAAATGCAAAAGCACGCCCATGCAGATTAATTACCAAGTTTTTACCGTCTTTGTTCTCTACTCTGTTTTAATGCTAGCCATTGGTTTTTACTTTTATAAAAAGAATGAAACCACAGAGGATTACTTTTTAGGCGATCGTTCTATGGGGCCGGTTGTGAGTGCTTTAAGTGCGGGGGCAAGCGATATGAGTGGCTGGCTGTTAATGGGCTTACCCGGGGCTTTGTATGTAAGCGGATTGATCAATAGCCATATTGCCATTGGTTTAACGATCGGGGCGTGTATTAACTGGGTTTTAATAGCTAAGCGACTCAGAGTTTATACAAGCGTCATTGCTAATTCTATCACTATTCCGGATTACTTTGAAACCCGCTTTAGCGATGATAAACACATTTTACGGCTTTTATCAGCCATTGTAATTTTGATCTTCTTTACCTTTTATGTTTCTTCTGGATTAGTAAGTGGGGCTAAACTCTTTGAAGCCACCTTTGGAGTGAAGTACAACCATGCCTTGATCACAGGGACACTTATCATCGTAACCTACACCTTTTTAGGTGGTTATAAGGCGGTGTGTTGGACTGATCTCATTCAAGGACTTTTAATGATGGGGGCATTGGTTGCTGTGCCTTGCATGATGCTTTATCATTTGGGAGGATTTGGCCCTAGCTTTGAACTCATCGCACAGGTTAAGCCAAACAATCTTACCTTTTTAGAGGGCACTTCTTTAGTAGCTATTATTTCTAGTTTGGCTTGGGGTTTGGGTTATTTTGGCCAGCCTCATATTTTGGTGCGCTTCATGTCTATTCGCTCCATTAAAGAAATCCCCCAAGCCACAGCGGTAGGTATTTCGTGGATGGCAATTAGTTTGATTGGCTCTTGCTTGATTGGCTTGCTTGGTGTGGCCTATGTGGCTAAATTCCATTTAAGCTTAGATGATCCAGAAAAGATTTTTATCCACATGAGCGCTACTCTTTTTAACCCATGGATTAGCGGGGTACTTTTAAGCGCCATTTTAGCCGCAGTGATGAGTACGGCTAGCTCGCAATTATTGGTGAGCTCTTCTACCATTGCTGAGGATTTTTACTCCAAGATTTTTAACAAGCAAGCCCCCGTTCAAGCCGTGATGTTGGTTAGCCGCGCAGCAGTCTTAGCCGTAGCCTGTATTGCTTTTCTTATCTCCACCGATCGCAACGCTAGCGTGCTTAAAATCGTGTCCTATGCATGGGCAGGCTTTGGCGCTAGCTTTGGCACTGTAATTTTATTTTCTCTCTTTTGGGCACGCATGACAAGAATAGGGGCTATTATGGGGATGATTTTTGGCGCTAGCACGGTGATTTTATACGATAAATTTGGAAAGGTTTATTTAGACATTTATGAAATTGTACCCGGATTTATCGCTAGCTCTTTGGCCATTGTAATTTTCAGCCTACTAAGTTCTGTGCGTCCCGGCACAAAAGATGCTTTTGATTTAGTGGTGCAAGAAATCAATAAGGGATAGAATTTGAAACTTTATTTCCACCACTTCACAAGGATGCTCCATGAAAGCAGAGAATAACACCCAAAACATTGATGAACTCTTTGAAGAATTTGAAGAGATCAAAGATGATTTAA
>NZ_CABIKE010000014.1 GCF_902196135.1 Helicobacter suis
TGCGCGGATGTCATCCATCCTAAACCATGGGATAGTTCCCCCTTGCCAAAACTCTGGCCTGCTTTTTGAGGGGGTGTATCCGTTTTTGATGTTAAATATTTCCCCCAATCTCACCCACTCCACCCTAAAACTCTCTTTGAGTAGGGGGTGTTTAATAAGGCTTGTTGGGGGGTTTAAGCCGTCTTTAAGGGGGGTAACTTGTGTACCTGTATCTTGGCTTTTTTGTAACTCTGTGCGTACTTGTTCTACTAACCTGTAGCTTGTTTCTTTAGAGACATTAAACTCGTAAAGAGAATACGCGCCAAAATCTAAAAGCGCATTAAGATAGTAATGAAATTGTTTTTTTCTAGCTGTAAGCTCTGCTGTAAGCTCTGTAAGGCAATCAAGAATGGTTACTATTCTTTCTTGAATAAAGAGAGGGGGGAGGGGGATTTTGAGGGATAGAATGGTTGGCATGTCAGGGTGAGCAGGTGCTCCACGATAAGCGCTGTCTAAAAAAAATTGTTGTGTTTTTAAATAATAAAAAACAAACTTCAAGTTTGTAGCTTCATGATCAATGGCAGTGGCTAGAATATTACCGCTGTCTACAAATTTTCCCTTGTAATGCTTGATGTGCGCGCGCCCTCCTGAAGGGATACTTATAACTTCTCCTTCATTAAGGTTTTCACCTGCTAATTTCTCTGTAGTCCAGCCCTTAAAAAGACCAGTTGATAAAAGCTTGATATTTCCCCCTTTTTGATCAAGACCTTTTAAATGGGCAGCACTCACATGCTTAAAGATATTGGTTTTAGGCTGCCATTCTGCAGACACATTTTTAAAACGCCTATCCCAATAGGTGATCTCATAGAGTGCCTTAAACTCCACCCCCCGTACTCTAAGCTCTTTTAACGCTTCTTGCAAGGGTAAGTTTTGTAAATCTGTATACAAACTCTCTTGTTCTTTTTTGCACTCTCTTAAGTTTGTGGCCTGCTTTAGGTGTTTAATCTCACTTGTTGGGGTGTTTAACGCCTCTTTAAAGGGCTCTTGTGGGCTTTGCTGATTAGATCGCTTCTCTTTCATTCTTAAAAATCTAAAAACCTTTAACCTTTCTGTATGCAACTTGTAGCTTGCCTACAATTCCTCAAACCCCCATTTTAGCCCTTGCTCAAGTTTTAGGATTATGGGGCTCTCAACCTTGCGCTCTATCCCTTGCTCTTTTGTACGCTTGCTATCCTAACTGCCCTAAAAGCGCCTCTAATCCCTCTCTTAACTGCGTTTGCCTTGCTACAATGTTAGCAATTTCTGCATTCAAGGCATTAATGTCTATCTCTTCTGTATTCTCTTTGGCTAAAACATATCTTTCAGCAGAAAGATTATAGCCATTCTCTTTTATTTGTTCTATGCTAGCTAGAGTAGAAAAATGCGCGATTTGCTCCCTGTTTTCATAGACTTTTAAAATTCTCTCTATGTGGCTCTTGCCTAGTTTATTTTTAATTCCCTCTCTTGTATATTCCTCTTTGGCATCTATAAAAAGCACACAATCATCGCTTCTACTCTTTTTAAGCACCACAATAGCTGTGGCAATATTAGTTCCAAAGAAAAGATCAGAGGGCAGGGCAATAATGGCATCTATAAAATTACGATCTACCAGATATGATCTGATCTTGGCTTCAGCCCCACCTCTATAAAGCACCCCCGGATACTGCACGATAGCCGCAGTTCCTTTATAAGAAAGCCAAGAGAGCATATGTAAAGTAAAAGCTAAATCGGCCTTGCTTTTAGGGGCTAGCACTGAAGCAGGAGAAAAACGCGCATCATTAATTAAAAGCGGGTCATCATCGCCTATCCAACTGGTAGAGTAGGGCGGGTTGCTCACAATAGCATCAAAGGGTTCTGCATCTTGTAATTTAGGCTCTATTAGCGTGTTGCCATAGGCGATGTGAAACTTGTCATAATCAATGTTATGTAAAAGCATATTAGCCCGGCACAGGTTATAAGTGGTTTGGTTGATTTCTTGTCCAAAAAAGCCCTGTTTGATCTGCTCTATTCCTAAAATCTTAGAAAACTGGAGTAAAAGCGAGCCACTCCCACAACAAGGGTCATAAACTTTATTGATACTTTTTTGTTTGTGAATAACTAGCTTTGCTAAAAGCTCACTCACCTCAGGAGGGGTAAAAAACTCACCTCCGCTTTTACCTGCACTGCTAGCATACATGCCCATTAAAAACTCATAGGCATCCCCAAAAACATCAATACCGCTTCTCTGATAATTACTAATTTGCATGCTAGCCACTCCCTCTAAGAGCCTAGCAATATTTCTATTTTTCTCTGTAAGGCCACTGCCTAGCTTATCGCTATTCATGTCTAAATCTGCAAATAACCCCTTAAAACTCTCCTGTGCCTCACTTTGTAAACTTGAAGCTTCAATGTTTTTAAAAATATCATTGAGAGTTGTGTTGAGTTTTTTAGCTTTTTCTAACTCCTCAAGGTTGTTAATAACATTCTCAAAAAGCCCACTAGGAGGGATGAAAAACCCCTTTTCCTCTAAAAGCATTTCTTTAGCTAACTTGGCTTGCTCATCCTCTAATTTTGCGTAATTAAAGCTTGCATCTCTTTTTTGCTCTATCTTGTTGATATAGCTAGCTAAATTTTCAGAGAGATAGCGATAAAGAATCATCCCTAAAACAAATTGTTTAAAATCCCACCCATCTACCGCACCCCTTAATTGGTCGGCGATGTCCCAAATAGCCTTAAAGAGGTGGTTACGATTAGCTGTAGAGTCGATCTGTGAATCATTAAGAGGCGCTGGCATGTGTTGATCCTTTAAACCCCTATGCTAGACCATTCATTGCGTTTGGCTAAAAATTCACGCGCTAGATTTTGCGCACCCTCTAGTGTGTGGTTAGCAGCCCAGCCGCATTGTTTTTCATTGCTAGCCGGTACTTCTTTTGCTTTAAGCACATCTTGCATGGTTTGTTCTAAGATTTCAAGAATGCCTTCATAATTTTCATGGTTTAACACGGTCAAATAAAAACCGGTCTGGCATCCCATAGGCGACCAATCAACAATGTAGTTTGCGTGGTTGCGAATCAATTCTGCGACCAAATGTTCTAGCGAGTGCAAACTAGGCATGTCCATGTGTTCTTTATTGGGCTGTTTAAACCGCACATCATACTTAACAATCACATCCCCGTGCTCTCCTATTTTGCGATCGGCAACACGGACATAAGGCGCTTTGACCTTTGTGTGATCTAGATTAAAACTCTCAACATTCATTTTCATGTATCACTCCTTATTTAAAATGGGGCATTCTAGCATAGCCCTTATTGGACTAACTGAAAAGCTTGATCTAAATCCTCTATTAGATCCTCACTATGTTCAATCCCAATAGATAAACGCACTAACCCCTCTTTAATCCCTGCTGCCTCGCGTTTTTCCTTAGGAATAGAGGCATGTGTCATCACAGCCGGAATTTCAACTAAACTCTCCACCCCGCCTAAACTTTCGCCTAGAATAAATAATTTTAAAGCTTGTACAAAGGCAATGGCCTTTTCCTCCTTTTTTAAAGTAAAAGAGAGCACCCCGCTAAACCCGCGCATTTGTGTTTTGGCTAGGTGATGGTTGGGGTGTGTGGGCAGGCCGGGGTAATATGTGGTCTGTACTTGGGGGTGTGTTGTTAGAAACTCAGCGACACGCAGGGCGTTTTTTTGGTGCTCCTCCATGCGCACCCCTAGCGTTTTAATGCCTCGTTGCAATAACCAGCTATCTTGAGGGCTGAGTATCCCCCCAATGGCGTTTTGATAAAAACCAATCTCTGTAGCTAGATTTTCTTTATTGGTTGTAACAAGCCCGGCAATTAAATCGCTATGCCCTCCTAAATACTTCGTTGCGCTGTGTATAACAATATCAGCTCCTAGTTGGAGGGGATTTTGAAAATAGGGGGTTGCAAAAGTGTTATCCACAATGGTAAGCAAATTATGGGATTTAGCAAGGTCAGCGCTAGCCTTTATATCTGTGATTTTTAAAAGGGGATTACTCGGGGATTCTAAATAAAGCGCTTTGCTATTAGGCTTAATGGCTTGTTTAATCTGTGATATATCGCTGGTATCAATAGAGGTATAGCTCAAGCCAAATTTTAAAAGGACTTTATCTAAAAGGCGGAAAGTCCCACCATAAACATCATCGCTAATTAAAATGTGATCGCCTGTTTGAAACAACGAAAAGACCGCATGAATTCCTGCTAAACCAGAGGCAAAAGCAAAACCTTTAACCCCCCCTTCTAAATCAGCAATCAGCTCTTCTAAAGCAAAACGAGTCGGATTTCCTGAACGCGAATACTCATAACCTTTAGGACGCCCCACCCCATTTTGCCGGTAGGTAGAGGTTTGATAAATGGGCACACTCACCGCCCCGGTTAGCTCATCTTCACTAATGCCCCCGTGAATCAATTGTGTTTGTAAATGCATGTTTTTCCTTTAAGTGTTATAGATAAATACCCTTGGATAAATAGCGATCGGCTGCATCTGCAAAGATTGTAAGAACACAACTTCCCTCTGGCAACCGCTCTATTTCGCGCAAAGCCGCTGCAAAAGCAGCACCACTAGAACTACCCACAAGTAAGCCACTCTTTTGGGCTAATTCTTTGGTGTAATAAAACCCTTGCGCATCTGAAATGGTTTCAAAACGCTCAATGGGCAAATCTGCAAGAAAGGGGGGGATAAATTCCACCCCAATGCCTTCAATTTTATGAGGATGGGCTACACCCCCATTTAGAATCGAACCCTCTGGCTCTACACCAATTAAACGAATAGTTGGGATTTGTTCTTTTAAGTATTTGGCTGTGCCGGCAAAAGTCCCCCCGCTTCCAATCCCAGCAACAAAGCTAGTGAGTTGTTTCCCTAGTTCTTGAATAATTTCTGGTCCTAATGTGTAATAGTAGGTATCTGGATTTTTAGGGTTTTCAAATTGCAAAGGCAAGTAACTATCCGGGATACTTTGGGCTAATTCTTTGCTTTTAGCAATCGCCCTAATAATGCCTTCCTCACTAGGCGTATTGATCACCTCAGCGCCTAAAGCTTTCATGAGTTGTTGTTTTTCTACACTAAATTTTTCTGGGACCACAAAAATCGTTTTTAAGTGGTGGTGCAGGGCTACAAGCGCTAAAGCAATCCCAGTATTGCCAGCTGTAGGCTCAATGATTGTTGTTTTGGGCGTGATTTGACCCGTTTTTAAGCCCTCTTCAATGAGATATTTTCCCAAACGATCCTTGATACTGCCCCCCGGGTTTAAATGTTCTAATTTAGCATAAATGATCGAGTCTTTAGGCAAGGGATAATTTTCTTTACTAAATTTAAAAACCGGGGTTGAGCCGATTGCCTGCGTAGTTGCGCTAATAACCATGTTGCCTCCAAAGTAAACTAAATCCAAAAATCGCCAAAATAAATACCAAACTAAACGCGTATTAGTTTACCCCTAGTAAGCTAATTTAAAGTTTTATAGGATTGTGTACGCTACGCCACTAGTGATTTAGACTTTGTCTATATAGTCTTGTGATTTAAACTTGCACTTGTGTAAAGATTAATGCTCTTTAATGTAAAAATCATCACAGCCAAGCCTTAGAATTTTTTTGTATCCTCTAGGTTTTAAAAAATTATAAATATCATCGCAACCGTAATTATTTTCTATCCCTATAAGTCTAATATCATAGTTATCAAAATTAATGCTTTCTAAAATTTTCATCTCACCACCCTCCACATCAATGCTTAAATAGTCAATTTTCTTTTGCTCTCCTTTCATAATAGTATCAAAGCGCGCCCCTTGCATTTTTACAATTTGACAATCACTGCCATGCCTATTTACTTCTCGCTCTATCCACTCTAAATGTCTTTTATCATACTCACTTACTATACCGCTCAACATTTGTGCGTATCCTGTAATTTGCATAAAAGAGACTTCACCATCTGTATTGCAGAGGGCTACATTATGTTTTTTAATCTTTGGATTTGATCTGTTTTTAAGAAGTTCTGTGTAGACATTAGAGTCAGCTTCTATAAGTACCCCCCCCCCCCATTTATGGCTAGGGTCATTCTCTAATAAATAAGTATTGCTAAAAGATATCCCATCATTTGCACCAATATCTACAAAAAATAGCGGGCCTTTCTCATCTTTATAAAAAAATTGCACAAATAAATCTTGTTTGTCTTGAGAATAACTTTTTCTATCCTTTTCTAATAACCATTTGTGAAATCTATCCTCCAATGTAGGAAAAAATAAACGCAAGATTCTTTTGATAATATTCTTTAACTTCATGTAAACACACCCTTCAAAAAGCCAGAATTCTAGCATGATTTTATTTTATATCTTTGCTATACCAAATCCCAGATACGCAGGGCTATATGTGGGGTGTTCCACTCTAATATAGCAAAAGGCACGCGTTAAAAAAGTCTTAAAGATTTAGCACAACTTTAAAAAACTACTTCCTAGTGATCTTTTAAGTTTTGCTATAATTTCATCTATGCAACCTTTTAAAAGAATCTTACTCATTGGATCGGGTCCTATTGTCATTGGGCAAGCATGCGAGTTTGACTACTCCTCAAGTATTGCGCTTAAAACGCTTAAAAGTTTAGGCTATGAAGTGGTGCTTTTAAATTCTAATCCTATTACCATCAACACCGATAAAGCCCTAGCCTATAAAACCTATATTGAGCCTATCACAACAGATAATGTTTTAAAAATTGTGGCTTTAGAGAGCATTGAAGCGATTTTGCCCACTATGGGCGGACAAACAGCTTTAAATATCATCGTTGCCTTGCACAAACAAGGGCATTTTGAGGGCGCGCTAAAGGGTGTGAAACTCTTAGGGGCTAGCATTGAGAGCATTTTAAAAGCAGAGGATCGGCGCGCTTTTAAAGAGTGTATGCTCTCTATTGGGCTAGATTTGCCCAAAGGGGGTTATGCTTATAGTGAGAAAGAGGCGCTTTCTGTGATCAAAGAGGTGGGTTTTCCTTGCATTATCCGCTCTAGTTTTACTCTAGGTGGGGAGGGTAGTTCTGTGGCCTTTAACATTGAGGAATTTAGAGAGCTCGCCCAATTTGCCCTAGAAGCCTCGCCTATCTCAGAAATTTTAATTGAGGAGAGTTTACTAGGCTGTAAAGAGTTTGAAATGGAGGTGGTGCGGGATAAAGATGATAATTGCATCGTGGTGTGTTGCATTGAAAATGTTGATCCTATGGGTGTGCACACGGGCGATAGTATCACCATTGCCCCCGCCCTCACCCTCACAGATAAAGAATACCAGCGCATGCGCGATGCAAGTTTTGCGGTGTTGCGCGCTGTAGGTGTGGATACTGGCGGGGCTAATGTGCAGTTTGCCATTAAGGGGAGGCGTTTATTAGTCATTGAAATGAACCCTCGCGTGAGCCGTAGCTCCGCTCTTGCTAGCAAGGCTACACTTTTTCCTATCGCAAAAGTAGCCACACTTCTAGCATTAGGCTATCGCTTAGAGCACATTCAAAATGATATTACGCAGAGCACTAGTTGTTTTGAGCCCACCCTAGATTATGTCATCACTAAAATCCCGCATTTTGACTTTGAAAAATTCCCCCAAGTAGACACCACTTTAGGGACTTCTATGAAAAGCATTGGGGAGGTGATGGGCATTGGGGGGAGTTTTAAAGAAAGCCTGATGAAAGCCTTAGAGAGTGATTATCTTTTAAACAATCTGCGCGCGTTTTTAGAAAATCCTTTGGATTTAGAGTTTTTAAAAAAGGAGTTGCGCCGCCCCAATCCTAAACGGCTTTTTTATGTGATGCATGCCTTTGGTATAGGCTTGAGTGTGGAGGAAGTACGCGAGCTTTGTTGCATTGATGCCTACTTTTTAAACGAAATAAGAGAGATTGTAGAAGCTCTTTTAAATCTGCGCACTCAGGAGGCAAACACTCTACTAAGTAATAAACCCGCTCTTTTTAAACTCAAAAGCATGGGCTGTAGCGATGCTTTGTTAGCTAGCTTTTTAAATAAGCAGGAGAGCGAAGTACGCGATGCGCGTAACCAACTTAATTTACACCCCTTGATGTACCAAGTAGATCTAAGTGCTAATGAATTTAAAAGCCCCACCCCCTATCTTTATAGCACCTATGCCCCCCCCTTTGCTCCACAACCCCC
Source organism: Helicobacter suis (assembly GCF_902196135.1). Classification (GTDB taxonomy): domain Bacteria; phylum Campylobacterota; class Campylobacteria; order Campylobacterales; family Helicobacteraceae; genus Helicobacter; species Helicobacter suis_A. Next base: position 8,143 of record NZ_CABIKE010000014.1, read on the forward strand.
CCTAAAATCCACCCGCTCTAAGGTGATCTTACTAGGCTCTAGCGCGAATAAAATCGGGGTGGGCATGGAGTTTGATTATGCGCTTACCCATGTTAGTTTAGCGCTTAAAAAAAGAGGATTTAGCCCTATTATCATCAACAACAATCCAGAAACCATTAGCACCGATCATGACACTAGCGACACGCTTTATTTTGAGCCTATTACGCTTGAGTGTGTGCTAGAAATCATTGCTAGAGAAAAAGAACAATTACTAGGCGTAGTGGTGAGCTTTGGGGGACAGACCCCGCTTAAAATCGCCGCGGATTTAGAAAAACTGGGTATCCCTCTACTGGGCACAGCGTTTAAAAATATAAAAATTGCAGAAGAGCGCGATCTGTGCCACCAACTTTTGAATCGCCTCCATGTGGCCTATCCTAAGGGCTTGTGTGCACACTCCAAAGAACAAGCTAAAAAGTGCCTAGAAAAACTAGAATTGCCCTTGATTTTGCGCCCTAGTTTTGTGTTGGGTGGGGCAAAAATGCGCATTTTACATACTAAAGAGCAATGTTTAGAGTATATAGAAAACTATGGCTTTGAAACTAGCCTTTTAATGGATTGCTTCTTAGAGGATGCACTAGAACTTGATGTTGATGCCCTGTGTGATCAAAAAAGTGTGTTTGTGTGTAGCGTACTAGAACATATCGAGCCAGCAGGCATTCACTCAGGAGATAGCACCTGTTTTCTCCCCCCAAGTCTTAGCCCGGATCTGTTAGAAGAAGTGTATTACCAAACCCAAAAAATCGCGCTAGGACTGCAAGTTTTAGGCCTACTTAATATCCAATTTGCCTACAAAGATCACCAACTTTTTGTATTAGAAATTAACCCCCGCTGTTCGCGCACAATCCCCTTTGTCTCTAAGGCTTTGGGTTTAGATATTGCAGGGCTAGCTGCAGATGTGCTCATAGGGCAGAGTTTAGAGCAGATTGCTAAAGATGTTGCACTTGTGGCTAAAGAGGGGGGGTTGTTTGTGGCTAGGCCTTTGCATTATGTTTTTGTGAAGGAAAGCGTTTTTCCATTTAATAAGCTTTATGGGGCAGATTTAGTACTAGGGCCTGAGATGAAGAGCACCGGTGAGGTAGCAGGGGTGGGATATACCCTCGCTGAGGCCTTTTATAAATCCCAGCTAGCTAGCCATAATCCTATTAAACACCAGGGCAGTATTTTCATTTCTCTTAAAGATCGCGACAAACAAAAGGCTATGCCCTTGATACGGGCTTTAAAGGGTTTGGGTTTTAAACTTTATGCTACCACCGGCACGCATAAAGCCTTGCAAGAAGGGGGACTAGAAAGTATTCAGGTGCTTAAAATTTCTGAGGGGCGTCCTAATATCTGTGATTTTATGCTCAACCACCAAATAGATATGGCCATTAATACTAGCGATGTTTTAAACGAAGATTCTAAGATTATCCGCATGCAGGTGCTCAAAAACAAGATTTCTTATTTCACCACTTTAAAGGCCGTAGAAAAGGTACTTTTGAGTTTGCTAGAATATTCCAAGTTTAAAGACAACCCCCCCTTGAGTTTGCAGCAATTACAAAACACGGAGGATTGAATTTAATAAACCCCCGCTTAAAAGAGCAGGGGTAAGTGCTAATTAAGAGACAGATCGTTTTCCAGCTGGAGCGTGATCTTTGTGGCCTTCATGGGGCAAATCATAGACCGGACAGGTTTCTACACCAATACTAGTGCGGGTGAATTTTTCCACATTTTCTTGAGCCTTTTTAGGATCGTTGACCCAAGTTTTGTAGAATTCAAAGGGACATTCCACAACGCCCTTATCACCATCGCCACTAGCAAAGACACCGCTATAGCCTCGGTGCAACATCTTAAAGAGATGGTTGGTGCTTTGATCGTATTTTCTAGAATTGCGGATGGCGCTGATGGAGAGTTGTGCGTATTGGACTCCATTTTCCTCCTCACCACACTCGCCCAAAGTATGCCCATCAAAACCAATGAGACTAGAATGCCCAAAGTAGGTATAGACACCATCAAAACCTGCCGCATTGGCCACCGCGACATAAGACTGGTTTGCCCATGCCATAGCTTTTACCATGAGGATTTGTTGTTCTTTAGCTGGATACATGTAGCCTTGACAACGGACAATAAGCTCAGCGCCCCTCATCGCACAATCGCGCCAAATTTCAGGATAGTTCCCATCATCACAGATGATCAAAGAAACCTTCATCCCCTTAGGACCATCTACCACATAGGTTCTATCCCCTGGATACCACGCTTCAATGGGGCACCAAGGTAGAATTTTGCGGTACTTTTGCACAATCTCACCCTTGTCATTGATCAAAACCAGCGTGTTGTAGGGATTTTTATGAGATTGTTCGTGTTTTTCACCTGTCAAAGAGAACACGCCCCAAACCTTGTTGGTTTTGCAAGCCATAGAAAAAATCTGTGTTTCCTCACCTGGAACCACAGCTGCGGTGTCAAACATCTCTTGTCTATCATACATGATGCCGTGTGTGCTGTATTCAGGGAAAATGACCAAATCAAGACCGGGTAAACCTTGCTTCATCCCTTGAATCATTTTTGCGATGTTATGGCAATTTTCTAGCACCTCTGCTTTAGTGTGGAGTCTAGGCATTTTATAATTCACAACCCCCACACCCACAGTATCAGGGTTACTACAGATATCTCCATGTCTCATGTAATCTCCTTAAAGTTTTTTAGGGTTAAACCCTAGCCGGATTTTATAACAAATAGTTAAGCAATTAAATAACAAGAAAAAATATGACTCTCTTTAAAAGAGTGGTTAAAAATCTTTTGTTATTTTTATGTGGGGGTTAATGAGATTTATTTTAAGAGTCTCAAAAGGCTATTTAGGCTACAATGCGGGTTTTCTGTTGAATTTTTCATTCAAAGGGGTCTGCTTGCGTGGGTTGCTTATCTTTATAAAAAAGTTAAAACTTTTGTGGTTTCAAACTCTTTCAAACTCTTTCAAAATTTCAAAGGAGAACAGAAAACGTTAGAGAATGAAATGTATTATAAATTGGCGCTCGCATATGCGGAAGTTGCGGAAGCTGAGGGCGTAGAAAAAGATCACAAAAAAGTCTTAGAGTACGCCTTAGAGTACTTAAAAAAAGCAGCAGAGGGGGGACATGTTGAAGCTTGTCTCAGCTTGGGGGTATTGTATTTTGAAGGAGATGGTGTAAAACAAGACTACCAAAAAGCCGCAAAATATTTGCAAAAAGCAGCAGATGAAGGCAGTGCTGAGGCTTATGGCGCGTTGGGGGGCATGTATTATGAAGGGAAGGGTGTAGAACAAGACTACCAAAAAGCCTTAGAATATTACAAGAAAGCAGCGGACATGGGAGATGCTGATGCTTGTCACAACTTAGGGCTCATGTATGAGAAAGGAGAGGGTGTAGAAAGAGATCTACAAGAGGCTGAGGAGTATTTTAAAAAAGCCCGTAAGTTAGGATATGAGGATGCGTGTAGTAAACCTTTTAGTTTTTTTGGGCATAGTGCCTTCTTTTATAGATAGGATTTAAAAATAAGGAGGGGATAAGCCTTTTAGAGTTTTTGCGTTTAAAACTTAGCTGTACTGAGCAACACAAAGGTAGAGTTGAAAAAATCATTTCTTATTTTTGTGATATTCTAGTGCTAGCACCTCCCGCGCTAGTTTTTAGACTATAACAAACTCCCCAAATCCCTTTAGCAACCGCTAATTTAGTATAAATCAGCCCACAATCCTACCTAGCAACACCCCCTCTTTATAGGTATGGCAAAGGGCTTTATAATATCCCGGTGGGGTCTGTTTAAGTAAACTTTCATTAATTAAAATCTCCCCATCAATTTCTAAACCCCAGCGCCGATCCCTTGCTTTTAAAAACAACCCATCTTCACTTAACCCCTCTACAATCACCTCTAAAGTTTGCCCAACAAGTCCTTGCATAGAGTTTTGCACTTGTTGCTCTATTAAGGGATTAATTTGATCTAAACGAGCATTAATATCCTCTTTACTTAATTGGGGCCATTTATAAGCCGCTGTGTTTTCCTCAGCACTGAAGGCAAAAAGATTAATGCGATCAAAACTAAAGCTTTGTAAAAAGTCTTGTAATTCCTCAATATCGCGACTACTTTCATGCGGGTGGCCTAGTAGTAGCGTGGTACGTAAAAAGCGATTGGGGACAGTATCCATAGCTTTTAATAGTTTGAGGTGATCAGCCTTATTAGAATTGCGCCGCATGGTTTTTAACATATGATCTGAAATGTGTTGGATAGGCATGTCAAAATAATTAGCAAAGATAGGCGAGTTAGCAATGCTCTCTATTAGTTCTAAAGTGGTGGAAGTGGGATAAAGATAAAAAATGCGCGCGCTTTTAATCATTTGCTGCGCATCAATGGCTTTAATGAGTTTGATTAACCCGTCTTTGACATTTTGATCTAATAGATAAGAGCTAGAATCTTGGGCAATAAAGCTAATATCGCTAAAGCCCTGTTTGGCTAAAATTTCTACTTCTTTTAAAATGCGATCAATGCTTTTACTTTGTAAACGCCCCTTAAAGCTAGGAATGGCACAAAAACTACAATTTTGATTACACCCCTCAGAGAGTTTAACATAAGCATGGACTTTTGAACCGGTGATTGTGCGTTTTTGCTCTCCGGCTAAAAAAACCCGTTTAGAAAATTGGCTTTGTTTGGCGCTTAAAAGCGCATCGATTCGATCATAATCGCCTACGCCGGTAAAAATATCAATTTCGGGTAATTCTGCTATCAATTGCCTTTTATAGCGCTCACTCAAACACCCGCTAGCAACCACTAATGCCCCCTTTTTGCGCTCATGGATAGCCTCTAATAACACCCGTACACTTTCCTCTTTAGCTGCTTGGATAAAGCCACAAGTGTTGATAATAATTACATCAGCTAGGTTAATCTCTTGGGTGAGATCATAATTAGCCAATCTACCTAACATCACCTCGCTATCAACCAAGTTTTTAGAACAGCCCAAAGAAACTAAATACAGCTTAGGCACTAATGCTCCTGTGTGTCTACTTCCCAAAAGAAATCAATCCATGAAGTGGCTTCTTTAAGAACATAATCTGCTTTAAAAGATGCGCTTTTATGGGCAAAGAGTACCGCACTTTTAAAACGCACCTGTGGGTATTGGCGTGTTAAAACTTCTAGTACGCCTAAAAAGCTCTTCCCACTATCTACAATTTCATCAACGATTAAAACTTCTTTGTGTTCCGGTTTAATAAGAGGGATATTTTCAATCTCTAAATTACTTTGGGTGCGATCTAATCCATAAGAACTCGCATTAATGGCATAAATAGCCTTAAGATCCCAATAAATCCCTAGAAAATGCGCTAAAGTCATGCCCCCGCGTAAGATTGAAATCAGCGCTTGGGGTTTAAAATCTTGCTCTATTAACTTGGCTAGACTTATCACATCTTGCTTAAAATCCGGGTAGGCATAATATAAACGCATGGCTTTCCTTAGTAGTACTCTTGCATAAACGCTTTAACCGCCACACCCTCAAAACTCTTACACAACCCTAAATCAACCAAAGTTTGCTCTAAAGCATTTAGCACCCAAGCAATGTAATAGACCTCTATTAATCCCATATGATTAATGCGCAAAAGACAAGTTTTAAGATGATCTTGCCCCCCGGCAACTTGTACACCATAGTGCTGTGATAAATGCTTTTTAATTTTAGAGGCCTCTGTATGATAAATAGTAGACATGCTTAAGGCCGGTGCTTTAGGATAAATCTGTAAATGCAAGGCCTCTAAGGCTTTTTGAGTGGCTAAAGCGCGCTTTTTTGTGGCGTTATAAAGAGCGCTCAATCCGCCTAGTTGCTCTACGCATTTAAAATAAGTTTGCAGGGCTAAAATGTGAGAAATGCCGGCCGTAAAAGCGGTGGTGTTTTTTTGTTGGTTTGTAAGTTCTAAGGACAAATTAAAATAATAATCGCAATCTTCTAGTTTAGAGATTGCAAGCGCGCTAAGCCCTAGGATACTTAGCCCAACAGGGCACATGAAAGCCTTTTGGCTACCCCCAATTAAAACATCTACACAACTCACATCTAAGGCTTCTACCCCTAAAGCCGTAATGGCATCAACAATGACTAAAATTTCAGGATTATGGGTTTTGATTACTTTAGAAATGCCCTCAAAATCTAGCCTTAGCCCTCCAGAGGAGTCACAGACCTGCAAAGCAACAGCCTTAAGATCAGAATTTTTATCAAGTACTTCTTGTACTTGTTTAGGGCTAATGGGCTCATCCCATGAACTTTTAATTTCTATGGCATTGAGGTTAAAGGCTTTAGCAATTTGAATAAAACGCGTACCAAACTTACCATTATTTAGCACCAATAAACTAGGCTGGCTACTGGGTTTAACAAACTGTACTAAAGCTGCTTGCATGCCACCTGTGCCACTGCTCACTAAGGTAAGCACCTCCGGTAAACCAATCATTTCTTTTAAATGCGCTCTAACCTGTGCAAAAATGGCTTCAAATTCGGCGGTGCGGTGGTGGATAATGGGTTGGCTTAAAGTGGCGGCAATGTTAGGGTGAATAGGAGTTGGCCCGGGTGTGAAGAGTAGGGGTTGCATTTATCCTCTTTAAGATTTTAGTGTGAGTATAACACAGCTTAGAAATTTTTAGTGTATAATGCCCAGATGTGCGCGCGTGTATGGCTTAGTTTAGTGCTGTGCGGGTTTTTAAATTTGCTTTTTTGTATTCCCTTTTCTTTACGGGCTATTCAAGAGAGTATCCAGCAAATGGCAATCCACCATGTTATCGTTTTGAAAGATATTGTTGCGCTTAATGAGCAACTTGATAGGGCTGTTATGACCCTGCGCGCTAGAGGCGGGGATCAAATGGAGGCTAGCCATGCCGCGCTTTTATTAAGAGAGAGCATTACTCTTTATCAAGTTTTACAAGATTATTACACCAAAGACGCCACCACTTTTGACTACATGGAAGGGATTTTACAGGCTTATATTTCTATTAAAGAGGATGCTTCTAGAAGCGCGCAACTTGTTTCTCTCATACCCTTATTAGATCACTTATTAAATCAAATCACCACCCAGTTACAGGCAATGACCACACTAGAACACAAGATTTCAAGGTTAATGGAGCGGTGATCTTAGTAGGAAAATTTTAAAACTAGGGTATTTTCTGTACTCATGCTTGTCCTTTAAAATCTAGTAGGTGGTTTAAATAATAGTTAAATTGTTTTTTACGCGCCCTAATCTCAGCTGGGATGCCTTGCTCTAGATCAGAGCTGAGGGCTTGGAGTTGATCTAAAATACTGGCTATTTTTTCTTGAATGGGTAGAGGGGGGAGGGGGATAGGGAAATTTGCACATCTCTTAATCCAATGGCGTTCATGTTGGGTTGGGTTAAAACGAATACATTTCATAGCATAAAAGACGAACTTAAAATTAATCTGAAGAGGCTCTTTTAGTGTTAAAATTTTTATGGCTGAGGATTTTACCTTAAATGCAAAATCAACCCAATGAAAAGAAGTAGTGAAGTCATCAAAAATAATACATGGCCGTTCTGGTGTTGCCAGATAAACCCCTTGTGTTTCATTGGTATAGCCTAGTATAAAAGTTTGCCCCGCTGTTAAAACTGGGGTTTTATGAGCATCATCGTAACTTGTAGAGTTAACAATGTACTTTGTAGGTTGTTCATAGTCTAACACCTCCCCCAATCTCACCCACTCCACCCTAAAACTCTCTTTGAGTAGGGGGTGTTTAATAAGGCTTGTTGGGGGGTTTAAGCCGTCTTTAAGGGGGGTAACTTGTGTACCTGTATCTTGGCTTTTTTGTAACTCTGTGCGTACTTGTTCTACTAACCTGTAGCTTGTTTCTTTAGAGACATTAAACTCGTAAAGAGAATACGCGCCAAAATCTAAAAGCGCATTAAGATAGTAATGAAATTGTTTTTTTCTAGCTGTAAGCTCTGCTGTAAGCTCTGTAAGGCAATCAAGAATGGTTACTATTCTTTCTTGAATAAGAAGAGGGGGGAGGGGGAGCGCGTAGCGTTGCAAGCGTTGTATGTCAACTGCTGCAAAACTAGAAATATTGGTATTTTTTAAACACC
>NZ_CABIKE010000015.1 GCF_902196135.1 Helicobacter suis
ATTAGAAAGAGATTTAGCCCCACAAGAAATACACGAAGTGATTAGCAAGTGGGATTTAAAAAACCCTAGCCCTAAAGATAGATTATTAATTGGTAGAGTAGAAGGGCAGGAGTTAGAACAACTAGCTAAAGAGTTTAAGTTTAAGGGCAATTATGCGCTAGCTAGAGAGATAGACGCCGAGCATGTAGCCCATGCCTTAAATAGACATAGTGATATTAAGGTAGAGACCTCCCGTAATCAAATCCCAATCACGCTTGAGGATATTAGTAACTATCCAAACATTATCAAGAATGCAGAAGTTAGGAAGATTGAGCACAAAAACATTATTTATAAAAAACAAATTAATGGGCATTATGTGGTAATAGAAGAGGCGCTAACAAGTCAGAATAAAATAAGATTTGTAACGATGTGGAAATCAAAGGGGACTATCACGACCCCCCCTACGCCTTCCTCAAAGGGATACGACTTAGACCGAACTCTAAGCGGGAGTTATGATAAGCCACACCCTACCACCTCCCCCCTTAAAAGTCAAGAGCCTAATAATTACAATAACTACATTGATGTGGAAGTGATCGATCACCCTAAAGCACTCCCCTATAAACCTGTATCAGAGATTTACAAGGAGGCTAAAGCTAAGGGTTTAAGTTATGCGGAGTTTAAAGCGCTAAAAGAGCAAGAGAAAGCCACTAAAGCCCTACACACTACAAGATACATTGAGTTTAAAAAAGCTGAGAGTCAAAACATTAAAGATTTGCTAGATACTAGTAAACCCTTAAAAATGCTTAAGCCCGATCAGATCACAGAGAGATTATTAGATCAAGTTAAAAAGCACAATGCTAAGGTGTGGGTAGGAGAATTAAATAACTCAAGCATTATTGAGCATTTGGGATTAAAACCCAATCAGGCTATCAAAATGCTAGTTAATGGCGATGTGTTAAAACACATTGAAAAACGGCATGGGATACATTCCATTCTAGCTAAAAATGGACAACCACCCATTACCACAAGAGATATTGTTAATTACCCACAGATTGTGAATAAGGCGGATTTGATCAAAATAGAAACCACTAAGGATAATCAAAAAGCCTTAGTTGTGGGTAAGCAGATTAACGGACATCATGTGGTAGTGCAGACTATTAGCACAAAACGCCATGAACTTAAACTAAAAACCATGTATAAGGAGAATGGAAAGCTAGAGGAGTCAAGAGAATTTAAAAATAGTGCCCGTATGCGACTACCAATAGGTAGCAAAGACCCCCTAAGTCTAAAACCTAGTGTCAACTTAGACGCATCGTCGAACACCACAAAAACACCCGTCGGCAACCACAAAGTGGCGAACTCACGCCCAAGTGCAAGACCGGGTGAGGACTTAGACGCCGTTATGAGTGGTGAGAAAACACTACCACAACACCGCCTTAAAAATCAAGCAAAAAAACCAACACACCAAATAATGGCGATCAAATCACCCGTATTTGAAAATAAGCCTAATCAAATCAAAAAAGCACAAAAAGCCGATCCAGAAGGCTTTAAATATTATACAACCCACGAGGACATTAACAAATTTTGGGAATTTTGGAAAAACTTAGGCTTAAGAAAATCTGATAAAATGTTTATGCCAAATATTGCCACTGATGCCAAAAGTGCTTTAAGACATGCCGGTATTACAGATATTTACTTTGATCAGGCAGGCTTAGCCAAAAGTTTTAAAGCATATAACAATCTTAGAAAACTACTTGAAGCTGTAGTCAATCCAGACATCATACTTAGATCAGAGCAAAGGGACAATTGGATCAAGTTTTTAAAAACAAACCCCGATGATACAACTACAGCCATTCACATAACACTAACTAACCGAGATAATATGAGATACAAAGTTGATACAAGACACGCCGATAGTATCAGCTATGGATTACATAATCTTAACACAACTCTTAGCCAAACTGAAGCTAAAAAAATACTTGATGATGCGTTTAGTAAAAACAATGTTATTTACTATAAATCAGAAAGTCAAGAAATCCCCCATAATAAAGCCTTTGGTCAAAACTTTAAAGAGTTTTACCATGATCCAAAAGGCGCAATTGCTAAACTTATAGAGGCTAAAGAAGGCCAAGTAGCCGGAGCGTTTTATAGAGAGGATTTAGGCGATATAGATTTGGTGTGGGGCTAGATTTACCAATAGGCGATGCGTGATCAAATTAGCGATCTTAGAGACTATCTAAAGAGCCTAAAGACAAGAAGTACCGATCCAAAAATTAAGGCTAAAGCTCTAGCTAGCTTTAGCGCCTTTGTACATACTTATTTTAATTACCACCTTCAATCTAGCGAACAAAGCTTTTTTAGACAAAGCATATTAAACAACATTTTGGACTATTTAAGCGCCTCCAAAATCTGTATTTTTAAGGCTTATCGGGGTGCGTATAAAACCACTTTGTTAGGCCGTATGCTTGTGCTTTGGCTTTTTGCCAGAAATGAGCGCAGCTACATAATCTACATTGGTAAAAAATTTCATTATAAAAACAATGATCGCCCTCAAAGCCCCGCACAATAAGATAATCGCATTCAAAATTAGAAACATACAGCCAGCCAGAGCTAATAAATTCTAATTCAATGTTTCTTTTAGACTTGCCAGCTGTATTAATCGCGCTATCAAAGGGCGCCATAATATTATCTACGCCGATTTGCTTAAAATCGGCATTAAAGTCTAGTGGGCTTGATACTTGGCTACACTCATAAATCACATGATCAAGCACACACGCTCACCAATAGTATAGCTTTTTTCTTTATCAAAAAGCGGCGTTCCCTCTACTAAGGTGTTTTTGATGATCTCAATGTTTGTTCTAATTAATACTTGCATGTGCCATTCTTTGCAAACTGAGCATACTTTGGAGTGTCCTTAAAATCTTATCGCTAGTGTTGTTCTCGCCTTGTTTTGTGCTATCAAAAAACTTTGTTTTAGCTAACATCAAATCATTATAGCGCTTAGCCTTGTTGTAGGCATTTTGTGCGGCTGTGGCCTTTTGTGCGGCTTTTGTATTAGTATCCATAATTTCATTATAGGATTTTTGCGCCTCTGCTGCTTGTTTGATCAAATCCCCTACTTGATTGATTTGCTCGATCAAATAAGGGGTGGGGTTGGCTGCTAGCATGTTATCTACCCATTCTAGGTAGTTATCCATGTTCACCTCCTCCCCGTAATTTAGATTTTTTAGAATGCGATCTTTTTCGCGGTTAGCTAAATCCATGATGTATTGAAATTTTTTATCGCTCTCGCCCTTGTAGTCAAAAAGCCATGTGGTGAAGTCTTGTTTCTTTTTGCTTAAACAAGATTATCTACCCGTCTTTTGTCTGCTAACTCCTCAAAACAGCCTCTAGCCTCTAAAAGAATGCGCACCACTACTGCGATCGCAAAATCAGACTTTGTACCATTGAGGAACTCTACCATGCGCTTTTTTTCTTCTTCGGTGTTGTAGCGCCTGATAACATCAAAGCCACCCAAATGTTTTAAAACATATTGTCTAACTTTGCGCTCCTCTGCTTGGTCTTTCCATTCTCCAGCGCGTTTGCCTTTGAAGTAGATGAAAGATGACCTTGTTAAGCAGAGAATGTGTTTAAACTCGTGTAAAAAAGGGACTCGGTGTTCTTTAGGGCAATGAGCTTCATAGTAGGCTTTTAACTCCTCTTTTGTCATGCTTGTTCTCTTTAATACTTAATGTTGTAGGGAGGATACACATGCATTCTAACGGGCGGGGTGTGCCAGTGGATAAAAACAGAGCTGCACAATATATTCAAAAAGCTTGTGATAAAGGCTATGAAAAAGCCTGCACACTATTAAGTAAATAACAAAGAAGGAGAAAATTAAAATGAAAAAAGAATACTTAGAGATTGTCTTAGAAGTGCTTAAAGAGGCCAAAGCCCCCGTATCTATTTATGATCTATATACAAAGGCACAAGAACTTTATGATGCGGGTAAGATTAATAAAATGTTTAGCACGGCTAAAGATAAAACCTACTTCCCCGTGTGGTTAGCCCTAAGAAATGGCGAAAAAATGCCCTTTGTAAAAGTGGCAGATGCGCCTATTAGTATTGCTCTTAAAGAGTATGCAGGCCATGTGCTAGAAGGTGCTCACACTCAAGATAAAATAGAAACCCACCATGAACGCTTATTACACCCCCTAGTGGCTTACTTTGCTTCCCACAAATGGGGCGCGCACACTAAGACTATTTATCATGAGAGCGCACTAAAAACTAGCAAGGGCAAGAATTCTTGGTTATATCCGGATATGGTCGGAGCAAGCTTTGCTTATAAAAATTTTGAACCCAATTTGCGTAAATTTGTAGAGCATTTTTCTAGCCTGCCTCTTAAGCTCTTTTCTTTTGAGATTAAAAAAGAGATTGCCCTAAGTAATTGCAGGGAATATTACTTCCAAGCCATTAGCAATAGCTCTTGGGCTAATGAGGGTTATTTAGTAGCAGAGAAAATCAACACCCAAGATAATGAATTAATGGATTTATTAAAACGCTTGCACACTAGTTTTGGCATTGGAGTGATCTTATTAAATGTGCAGGAGATGGGCAAAAGCCAAGTTCTCTTAAACGCAAAATATAAAGACAATTTAGATCATACCATGTTGACTGAATTATCCAAAAACAGCCCAGATTTTAGAAACTTCTTAGATGCTTTGACTCTCTACCATGAGGCCATTAAAGCCAATATGAGCGAACAGACTAAATTAAAAGCCTTTGATAGTGTGTTAGATAAAGAAGATTTACAAAATTACACCAGCATAGAGATTTTAAAACAAACCCCCAAAGAAGCTTAAATGGCAATTAGTAATGCCGTGCAGAGGGGATCTAGAGTTTATGCTTATGATGAAAATGGTGATGAACTCTTTAATAAACCAGGCGCATTGGTGCGCTTCACAGATGATGCTGTATTTGTGAGGAGGGGGGCTAGGGTTTGTAAACTTGATATTTATGGCTATGTGGTGGATCCTGATGTTAAAGAGAGTGAGGGTGGGAGTGGGGGTGGGTTATTTCTAGGACTACTTGTGATAGGTCTTCTTATTCAGAGTGGTGTTAGCTATGTATATCACCATGTGCATGACTATTTTTTCCCTCCTCCTCCGCCGTCTTTTAAAGATCAAAACAAGCGCGAACAAGTTTTCCACGATGCAATGGGGCTATTTAGACAACAAAGCTATAAAAAAGCCCAAGAACGCTTTATTTGGCTAGCTCAAATCAAATACCGCCCTGCTTTTAGTTATTATATGGCAGGACAATGTGCCTATAAAACACAACATTATCAAGAAGCCATTCAATTTTACAAGCAAAGCCTAGCAATCAAAGAGCAAGCCAGCTACACTCCCATTTTGCTAGAAAACACCGCCAATGCCTACAAAGCTCTTAAGGATCATAAAAATTACGAGCACACCTTGCACCTCTTAGCCCGCTACCCTCAAAGTGAAGAAGGTAAAAAAGCTCTAGCTATTTTGCAACAAAAGTAAAAAAGTTCAGAGCAAAATTAGATTGGCACAAAGAGACTAAACTTCCATTACACGCGACTTAGTTTCAAACTAAAGTATCCAAAAAAGTAAACACACTTTGACATCTCCTTATTAGAGAGTAACCGGGGATTGTCTTGCACTGGTGGATTTTTAGCTCCCGTATTCATAAGTGAGCCCATGTCCTCCAAACAAAATACTTTGCAAAGAACACACCCCAACTATAATTAACTTTGAGACTTAGTTTTTCCTATGACACTGAAAGGTTCTTTCTTAACCCCGCATTCCTGATCACAAAATAAGCCGTAGGGATAATAAAAAGGGTGAGCACTACGCTAGTGATCATGCCACCTAACATGGGAGCAGCAATAGAGTGCATGATCTCAGAGCCCACGCCATGGGAGTACATGATAGGGATCAAAGAAACCAAAATGCTAAAAAAGGTCATTAGTTTAGGGCGCACCCGCTGCACTGCCCCATGCATAATCGCCTCTTTTAAACGCGCGCTGGTTTGCTCACCTTGTTTTAAAAAGTTTTGGTAGGCGTCCTCTAAATAGATGATCATCACAATAGCCGTCTCAGAGGCCACACCCAAAAGTGCTAAAAAGCCCACCAAAACAGCAATGCTTAAATTTAGGCCAATGATGTTCATGAAAACTAACCCACCCAAGAAAGCAAAGGGCAGGCTAAAAAAGCAGAGTAAGGAATTAATCGTATTTTTAAGTGCAAAGACAATTAAAAGAAAAATAATAAAAATGCTTATGGGCACAATGTATTTAAGGGTAGCAAAGGCTTCATCTAAATACTGACTCTCCCCAGAAAATTCGTAATAATAGCCCGTGGGTAATTTCACACTCTCTAAGGCTTTCATAGCCGCTTGGCGGTAAGTCTCTGAGCTCACCCCATTTTTAGGTACAATATAAATAAAATGCACACTCAAGCCCTTTTCACTCTTAAGCACCGCAGGGGCATTTTCATAATAAACACGGGCAAATTCTCTTAAGGGCACATAGCTAAAGGGCGTTTTGATATAGAGGTTATCTAGGCTTTCTATGTTATCGCGCTCTACATCTTTGAGGCGCACACTGATAGGATAACTCTCCACCCCATCAATTAAAGTTGAAACCCGCGCCCCGCCCACGCCATAAGAAATCATATTTAAAACACTCTCTTTGGTGATGTTATATTCAGCTAGTTTTTCTGGGCGCAGATCAACATTGAGATAGTAGCCATTATTAGATTTCTCCGCAAAAACAGAAAGAGACTCAGGGAGAGTTTTTAATTTTTGCTCCATTTGGATCGCTAAATCTTGTAATAAATAGGGGTCTTTGCCATAAAGTTTAATGCCAAGAGGCGTACGAATTCCTGTTAAAAGCATGTCAATACGCCCACGGATAGGATAGGTCCAAGAATTAACTAAGCCTTTTAACTGCAAAGCTTGCTCTAATTTATTTCTAAGTTGCTTGTAGGTGATTTTCTCAGGCCATTCAGATTTGGGTTTAAGCTCAATATAGGTTTCTAGCATGGAAAGAGCTGCGCTATCGCTACTACTATTAGCCCGGCCGGCTTTGCCAAAAACTTGCTTGACTTCAGGGATAGCCTTAATGCGCTTATTAGTCTCCTCTAAATATTTTTTGGCCGTATCAATGCCTACGGCATTGGTGGTTACTGGCATATACATCACCACGCCCTCATTAATAGAGGGGATAAACTCCCAGTTAAGCCTTTTATACACAAAATAAAGCCCGCCTAAACCCAGTACACTGAGCGCTAAAAAGACATATTTAAAGCGCAACACAAAGGTCAAACACACCCCATAAATCTTAATGAAAAAAGCATTGATAGGATTTTTAGACTCTTCTACAATCTTGCCCTTGATAAAAAAGAGCATTAAAATAGGCACAATGCTAATAGAAAGCAATGCCCCCACTAGCATCGCAAAGGTTTTAGTGTAGGCCAGAGGTGAGAAGAGCCGTTTTTCCTGACCGCTTAAATCAAAGATGGGCAAGAAAGAAACCACAATGATCATCAACGCAAAAAAGATCGCCGGTCCTACCTGTTTGACCCCTTCAATAATAGCCCCTTGCCTCTCCTCATCATTTTGGATATTGGCATGGCTTAAGTGTTTGTGGGCATTTTCTACCATTACAATGGCTGCATCCACCATAGCCCCAATGGCAATAGCAATGCCGCCTAAGCTCATAATGCTAGCCTCAATGTTAAAAAAGTGCATGAGTAAAAAGCTCAGGCACACACACAAAGGTAGCGTGATGATCACCACTAACGCACTTCTAAAGTGCAATAAAAAAATAGCAATGATGACTAAGACCGTGATGCTCTCCTCTATGAGTGTGTGGATCAAATTCTCTACACCCTTTTTAATAAGCTCACTACGATCATAGACAGGTACAATTTGCACATCTGGATCGCCCTCTTGCAAGCGCGCGATCTTTTGTTTGATACGCTCTAAAATGCTGTAGGTATCTGCATGGTAGCGCACCATCACAACTCCGCCCACCACCTCATCTGTACCATTAAGATTAGCCACTGAGCGCCGTGGTTTAGGCGTGAAGTTGATTGTTGCGATGTCTGTTAATTTAATAGGCGTGCGGTTAGGGGCTTTAAGTACAATTTGGCCTAAATCCTGCAAGTTTTTAATGTAACCTTGTGCATGGATAATCTTTTCAAATCCATTTTCTAAGATGATCCCTCCCCCCGTGTCTTGATTGGATTTTTTAATGGCATTGATCACATCTGTTATGCTTAGATCGTATTTGACCAGCGCGTCATTATTGATAGTTACCTCGTAGTTCTTCTCAAAGCCCCCCACACTAGCAACCTCACTCACCCCATCCACCCCTAAAAGTGCGTAGCGGTAGTAAAAATCTTGCAGGGTTTTAAGTTCGGCTAGATTTTTAGTTTTACTTTTAAGCGCGTACTGGTAAGCCCAACCAATGGAGGTAGAATCACTACCCATTTCCACTTTAGCCTCTGGGGGCAATTTCACCCGTGCCATTTGCTCAGAGACGCGATCGCGGGCAAAATACAAATCCACGCCGTCTTTAAAAATGATATAAATCAAACCGGTTTCATAGCTAGCAATCCCGCGCACAGTCTCTACATCAGCAATGCCCATTAAATTAGACACCAAAGGATAAACCGCCTGCTCTTGTACCACCTCTGGGCTTTGGTTAGGATAGCTTACTTGTACCACCACCTGAGTAGGCGAGAGATCAGGCAAGGCATCTAAACGGGTGTTTTTCATAGCCCAAAGTGAGATCAAAAAGAGTAGAAAAACCACCATTACAACGACTAATTTATTCTTAATGCTCAAAGAGATGAGCGCATTAATCATCACTCATCCCCGTTATTAATCGCATCCGCATCTAAAATAAAGAGGGCGTTTTTGGCAACTTCATCACCTGCCTTTAGCCCCTCTAAAATTTCATAACTCCCATCGCTATTTCGTTTGGCCTTAATCGGTGTGAGGGTAAAATCCCCGTCTTCTTTTTTAAAGACAATGGTTTTATTATTTTTAACTAGTACCGCCTCTTTGGGCAAGACTAGCATTTTTCTAACCTGTTGGTAGATACTCACCCTAGCAAACATGTTAGGGAAAAAGATTAAAGCAGGATTATTTAGGATAAAGCGCACCTGCACCATTTTATCCTGTGCTCCGATGAAGGGGTTAATGCGATCAAATTTTAAGGGAAAAACTCCAGAAACCCCCTCAATAGATATGCTAGCTTTAGAAAGGTGGCGCACAAAATCCAAATCCTCTTGATTAACCTTAGCTAACACATATAACGAACGCAGATCAATGATTTTATAAATCTCTGCCCCGCTTTTAATAAACCCGCCTTCATTGACATTTTTAGTAAAAATCACCCCGCTAAAAGGCGCGCGCATATCAATATTATTTTTAATCTTTTTAGTCTTGATGATAGTGTCAATCTCATAGGTAGGCACACCCAAAAGACGCAATTTTTCACGCATTTGTTCTACTTGTTTATTAAAGCGCACAGAAGAGAGCAATTCGCTTTGCACGCTAATAAGAGAGGGGGAATAAATATTAAAAAGCTTATCTCCGGCCTTGATGTTTTGGTAGGTTTGATTTACATAGAGTTTTTCAACATAACCATCAAAACGGATATTATAAGAAAAGACTTTGGTTTCATCTGCTTCTAAGAGCGCATAATACTGCCTAAAGGGGGCAACCTCTTTAAGCATCACCTTAATACTATCCCCTCCCTTAGCCTGCAACAAACAACATAATAAAATAACCCCCCATAACCGCGGTATCACCAAAGCCCTTTGAGATTCTCTAAATTCAAATAAGTGGTAGAAAGCTCGCTTTGGGTATCAATTTTAGAAAGCTGTGTATTAATCTCATCGTTAAAGGCGCTGTAATAGGTGTTGTAATCTGTTGAAGAGGGTAAATTATTTGCATAAATTTGTACAATATGCCCATTGGCTTTTAAAATTTGATCAATGCTGGTTAAATTTCTTTGTAGCTGTGCGATTCTTTTAAGTAATTTTCTAGCCGTGTGCATCACTCTATTTTTGGTATTTTCTACTTCTTTAAGAGCCACTAAATGTTCCTCTTTCTTTTGTTGTAAGGTGTTACTTTGTTTGCCATAAAGAGGTAGAGGAATGGCTATACCAACGGTAAACATATCAAAAATGTGCCGTCTGAAGAGGTAGTTAGCAGTTACATTGATGTCATCTAAAAAGCCTTTTCTAGCTAGCGTAATGTTTTTAAGAGATTGGCTATCTTGTAAATCTGCGATCTTAATCTCGCGGTTGGTACTCATGATCGCCTTTAATTCCTCATCTGGATTAAAAACAAGCGCACTAGGTGCAAGGCTTAAAAGATCGCTTTGATTGAAGGTTAATTCGCTAATACTAATCTTGTTATTATCTAGCGCGTCTTCTAAATCGCTTTGTTTGATTTGTAATTGGGATTTAAGCACTTCAATTTTAGCAATCGCAATAGCATCTGGGCTACTAGAATGCATGGCCTTATATAACAGACTATCTAAGTTACTCAATGCCTCTTTGAGTAAGGCTAATTTTTGGGTGTTTTTATAAATATTAACAGCATTGATTAAAATATTTATAGCAATTTGTTGTCTAAGTTTTTGGAGTTCTAAAAGCTTTTTTTGGCTCTCTAAATCAATCACTTGCTTTTTAGTGTGCCGTTTACCATTCACATCAAATTTTTGGGATAGCCCCACGCTGATGCTTTGCATAAAGTTAAACATGCCATTAAACTCGCCGTTTAAAACAAAGTAATCATTCACATTAGCGTTGTTATAGGCTACATACAAAATAGGATTATCCCAGCGAGACGCCGCTCTAGCTTGGGCTTGCAAACTAGAAATCTGTGCCTCTAAACTTTCAAGCTTGGCGTTTTTATGCAAATATTTATTGTAAATACTCTCTAGATCTAACCGGCTTTGTGAGCCAGCTAGAACATTCAAGAGAATACAAACAAAAATTAGAGAGAAACGCATGGGTTAAATATCCACGCTACCTTTGCCTTTATAAACCTTTCCCTCTTTAGTTTTGACTTGTAATTTGATTTGCCAAGTACCACTCATGGGCAAATTGACCTTAGCATGGTAGACACCATTTTTCACTTCTACCTGTGCTTTTTCATCCATCGCGGCCATACCCGGCATTTCAGGCATTTTAAAACTCAACTTAATATGCGCATCTTTTAAAGCCTTTCCCCCAAGAGTGGGCACTAGATCAAACTCATTATTACCACTCACCAATTTTTTATCTGCCTTGAGTGCTACTTCTGCTTCCTTAGCTTTAATTTTTAATTCCCAAGCTTGCAAGCTCCCAAAGGCTAAACCGCATGCCAGTAACAAAGCACCTAGTTTTTTCATGTAAGCTCCTCATAGTTTAATGATGAGTTTGCATTCTAGGGTGTGTTTGTGTAAAATTTGTGGAAAATCCCTTTATCGTGTTAGAACTAAGAATAACACCATGCATAAGAATGTCTACGCTACCTTCGCCTTGATAAACTTTGCCTTCTTTCGTTCTAACTTGTACTTTAATTTGCCAAGGCCCATTCATGGGTAAATTAACCTCTGCATGATAAATGCCATCTTTTTCTCTTACTTGTGCCTCTTTATTCATTGCAGCCATACCCGGCATTTCAGGCATTTTAAAACTCAACTTAATATGCGCATCTTTTAAAGCTTTGCCCCCAAGAGTGGGCACTAAATCAAATTTATTATCCCCATCCACTAAATCCTTATCCGCTTTAAGAGCCACTTGAGCTTCCTTAGCTTTAATTGTTAATTCCCAAGCTTGCAAGCTTCCAAAGACTAAACCACATGCCAGTAACAAAGAACCTAGTTTTTTCATGTCATCTCCTTTCTATAAAGGTAAAGAGATTCAAGCACACTTGCGTAAAGTTTCTGCAAATTAACCCTTCTTGTGTTAGAGTTCGCTCATCTCATATAAAGGATTGAAAATGGATTATAGAATTGAACATGACACTATGGGCGAGGTTAAAGTAGAAAATAGCAAATACTGGGGCGCGCAAACCCAAAGAAGCTATGAAAATTTTAAGATCGGCACAGAAAAAATGCCCCCAGAGCTTATTTTTGCCTTTGCTAAACTCAAAAAAGCCCTAGCTAAGGTCAACCACGATTTAGGCAAACTGAGTCAAGAAAAATCAGAGGCCATTATTAAAGCCTGTAATGCCATTTTAGAGGGCAAGCTAGAGGGGATGTTTCCCCTAGCCATTTGGCAAACAGGGAGTGGTACGCAAACTAATATGAACATGAATGAAGTGATTGCCAACTACGCCACAGAGATTCTAGGGGGCAATTTTAGAGAAAAAAAGCTGATTCACCCTAACGATGATGTGAATATGTCGCAAAGCTCTAATGATACTTTCCCAACAGCTATGCATATTGTCAGCGTACTAGAAATCACACAAACCCTTTTACCCGCCTTAGATAAATTGCACGCTACCCTTGAGAGCAAAAGCCAAGCTTTTGATAAGATCATTAAAATCGGGCGCACCCATTTACAAGATGCCACGCCCCTAACTCTAGGGCAGGAGTTTAGCGGATACGCAAGCATGCTTAAGCACTCTAAAGAGCAGATTATGCAGAGTTTAGAGGGGCTAAGAGAGTTAGCCATCGGGGGCACAGCAGTGGGCACAGGTCTTAATGCCCACCCTCAGTTATCAGAAAAGGTTGCTAAACAGCTTAGCCAAGATACCGGTCAGGTTTTTAAAAGCGCGCCTAATAAATTCCATGCTTTAAGTAGCCATGACGCCATTACTTTTGCCCACGGAGCGCTTAAAGCCCTTGCGGCTAATTTAATGAAAATTGCCAATGACATTAGATGGCTTGCTAGCGGACCACGCTGTGGTTTAGGCGAATTATCCATTCCAGAAAATGAGCCGGGAAGCTCCATTATGCCCGGCAAGGTCAATCCTACCCAGTGTGAGGCTTTAACGATGGTTGCTGTGCAGGTGATGGGCAATGATGCAGCTATTGGCTTTGCTTCTTCTCAAGGCAATTTTGAACTCAATGTCTTTAAACCTGTGATCATTTACAATTTCTTGCAAAGTTTGCGCCTTTTAAGCGATGGCATGCTTAGCTTTGATCTACACTGCGCACAAGGTATCCAGCCTAATAAAGACAAGATAGATTATTATTTGCACCACTCTTTAATGCTAGTGACCGCACTAAACCCCCATATTGGCTATGAAAACGCGGCTAAAGTGGCAAAAAACGCCCATAAAAAGGGTATTAGCCTCAAAGAATCAGCAGTAGAGTTAGGGCTTTTAAGCGCAGAGGATTTTGAGAAATTTGTAGTGCCTGAAAAAATGATTGGCCCTAGGGCTTAGTTTTAAAATCTTGCTAAAGCCTAGATTATGCCCCTTTTTTACCCATGATCGCCTCTTTTTATACCAAACAAGCGCGCTTGATCGCTTAGTGTTGGAAGAGGAAAGCCTAGATTGCATCATCACCTCCCCGCCTTATAATGTGGGTATGGCTTATAATGGCAGTGATGATAGTCAGGATTATCAAGCGTACCTAGACTTTAGCGCGCATTATTTGGCTAATTGTTATGCATGGGCTAAGAAAAGTGGGCGCTTGTGCCTCAACATTCCCTTAGATAAAAACAAGGGCGGACAACAAAGTGTGGGGGCAGACATCATTAGTTTAGCTAAAGAGATTGGATGGTGCTATCATAGTAGCATTATCTGGAATGAGGGCAATGTCTCTAGGCGCACAGCATGGGGGAGCTGGCTTAGTGCTTCTGCGCCCTATGTGATTGCTCCGGTCGAGCTCATTGTGATTTTTTATAAAGAGGTGTGGAAAAAACAACACAAGGGTATTAGTGATTTAAGTAAAGAAGAGTTTATCAGTTGGACTAATGGGCTTTGGAGTTTTAATGGAGAATCTGCTAAACGCATCGGCCACCCCGCCCCCTTTCCCAGAGAGTTACCTAGGCGCTGTATCAAGCTCTTTTCTTTTATAGGAGATGTGATCTGTGATCCTTTTAGTGGGAGCGGAACAACGATGCTAGAGGCTTATGCTAATCAGCGTCGTTTTGTGGGTATTGAACTAGACCCTACTTATTGTGAACTTTCTAAGCAACGCTTTTTAAAAATGCTAGAAGATGAAAATTAGCCAACACGCTTTAATTATGGAATTTTTTAAAGCAAACCCAAATAGAGATATTGCCCATCCTGAAATTGTAGATTGGCTCACTCAGGAATATACAAAACGCACAGGCAAGGTTTTTAGGGATCCGGATAGAGGGATTAGAAAATTGCGCCAGCAGGGAATGTTACAAAAGATTGCTAAGGGGGTGTATCGTTACGATCCTAATTTAGTACTGCATACAGATTTAGAGGATTTTAGCGAGTCTTTAAAAAAGCAGATTTTAGAGCGTGATAATTACGCTTGCGTGATCTGTGGGGCGAGTAAAAAAGAGGGCATGGAATTGCATGTTGATCACATTAAACCTAAAGACTTAGGAGGCAAAGCCACTTTAGAAAATGGGCAAACACTTTGCTCACGGCATAACTTCTTAAAAAAGAACTTTAAACAAACAGAAACGGGTAAAAAGATGTTTATCCGCATGTTAGAGAGTGCAAGAAAAGCGGGCGAATTAGAGCTTGTGGCGTTTTTAGAGGAAATTTTAAGCGTCTATGAAAAACATGGGATCAACGGGCATATTGTGTGGGGGAAGGCTAAAAATTTTTAGGGATAAATGACCAATTTAGCAAAAAAGAGCCTGGATTACACTATTCTACTCTAGCTTACAAGAAAGGCAACATCTGTGAAACGCTCAAAATACTAGGATACTCTTTATCTGTGTTAATTGCACGCAGTAAATGCGCCTTGTTTACTGGTTATCACTGCCCTATAATTCTTTATAATTCTTTAGACAGACTAGAATTTCCCGACAATGCAAAAACTCTAGCTAAGCTGGCAATTGCTAGTTACATTCTAAATTTAAATTTTTTTAACCACTTATTCCATTCTTCTTTGAGCTTTCTAAGAGTAAAATTAAAGTCTTAAAAGGATTTAAAATTAAAAAGATTCTTTAACACCTAAGCAAAGAAGAGTCTTGTCCTTAATAAGACAGCAAAGCCTAAATATCTCACCTTACTAGTTACCCATTGGCTAAGCTTGTAAAGACACTGAGCGCAAGAGATCGATGTGCGTAGACAAATCCTCAGCAACACGCCGTCTTAAAGGGTCTAGTTGGACAATCACACCCTCTTGCTTAGCAAACCTAATAGCGGGGACAAAGTCACTATCATTAGCGATTAAAATAATTTTTTCTACCTGTTTTTTAATAGCCAAAGAGGCAATGTCTAGGCCAATTTTCATATCTACCCCTTTTTGGCGTAGGTTGAGCTGAAAATCCCCATCCTTCAAGTCTTTTACAGATTTTTCTCCGGACAAGAGTTTTGGCAAGACATTGGGCTTTAATACCCACGGATTGTCCTTATCAAACTGGATTCGCCCTAATCTTACGCTAAAATAGGGTTTTTGTTTGAGCGTATTAAGAAGTTGTGTGTTAAATTGCACCACATCGCTTTTGTCTAAAGACAACTGTTTTTTGCTGATTGGCTGTTGCACTCTCCCGGTGGCAGGAGGACAGCTATAGATAAAGACACGGAATAGGTAATCTCTAGAGTTGCCCAATGTCCTAAGAACATACCTCCTAATCTCTTCAGCTAAGGCAACAGAAACAGGACGATCTTGAGGCGGGTAAAGCACTTTGAGAAAAAAATCTAAATCCACTAAAACGGCTGTTTTTTTGGGTAGATGGACATCAAAAAACTGAGAATCGGATTCATTTAACATAAAAAACCCTTTACTAAAACCTCAAGGACCCGGGAGCTAGGGTGTCCGTATCCAAAACGACACCGAGCCAGCCGAGTCTGTATGAACGGCCATTGTAGCTAGTTTTACGCTAATTGTCAAGACATGCTTAAAACCACTAAAAAGCAGCCTAGACGAATAAAGCAAAGACCAAAAAACTAGAAAGAAAACTTGAAAAGACTGTTTTAAGAAATCTCCAACACCTAAGCAAGAGAGCCTTGAGCCTGTGGCCCTTGCAAACAAATGCAAGGGCATTTCTCTAAGAAAGGAGGTGATCCAACCGCAGGTTCAC
>NZ_CABIKE010000016.1 GCF_902196135.1 Helicobacter suis
TGCGCGGATGTCATCCATCCTAAACCATGGGATAGTTCCCCCTTGCCAAAACTCTGGCCTGCTTTTTGAGGGGGTGTATCCGTTTTTGATGTTAAATATCTCCCCCAATCTCACCCACTCCACCCTAAAATTTTCTTTGAGTAGAGGGTGTTTAACAAGACTTGAAAAGGGATTTAACGCCTCTTGAAGTACTGGGGCTTGTTGGTTCTGCTCATTAGATCGCTTATCTGTCATTCTTTAAAAATCTCAAACCTTTTTAAATCGTTAAAAACCGATAGATTATTAAGATATTCTTAAATAACTTTATTATTCCCATCTTTAGAAGAACTTGAATTTTTCCATGCAATCCACCAAGTATCTTGCCAATCTCCCCCAACTCCACAAACTCCACCCCCCGTACTCTAAGCTCTTTTAACGCTTCTTGCAAGGGTAAGTTTTGTAAATCTGTATACAAACTCTCTTGTTCTTTTTTGCACTCTCTTAAGTTTGTGGCCTGCTTTAGGTGTTTAACCTCACTTGTTGGGGTGTTTAACGCCTCTTGAAGTACTGAGTCTTGTGTGCTTTGCTTATTAGATTGTTTGTCTTTCATTCTTTAAAAATCTAAAAACCTATGCAACCTTGACTTTTTAGAGTTGATCAAGCAAAGCACGCCCAAGTTAATCGCGCGTCTTTAGCACAAATTACCGCGCTTGCCTAGTTAAATTTACAAGAGCGCGAAATGGTAATTATTTTGATTGAAAAACTAAGCCAACTCTTTTTTGCGTACTTCTTTAATGCGTGCTGCTTTGCCTTTTCTGTGGCGCAAGTAGTAGAGTTTAGCCCGGCGCACACGCCCCACCCGCAAAACTTCAATACTCACCAAACTTGCCGCATATAAGGGAAAAATCCTCTCCACGCCTACACCATTTGCGCCAATTTTACGGACACAAAAGGTCTTACCCACTCCAGAGCCGCGCAAACTAATGCACACTCCCTCAAAATTTTGGGTACGCATCTTATCGCCCTCTTGGATACGAATCCCTAATCTTAGCGTGTCTCCTGCTTTAAACCTGGGGGGTTCTACTTTAATCTGCGCATCTTCAAAGGATTTTAGATAGCGATCTTTCATGGGGTTAACCTTTCTTGTGTTGTTGAGAGAAACATTGCAAAGACTTATCTAAGTGGTAGAGAGACGGATAATAATATTGAGTCCGCTTGATAGATAAATCACGCATAACCGACGCTATTTTAGCATGGTTTCCCTTTGAATACTCTGAAATCGTGGGTAATTGCGTACAACTGGGGGTATTAGTGGACAATTCATAGGTGTTAGCAAAATTAGGAGCTTCTAATAGATTATTTTCAAAACTCTCTTTTTCTAAAGAAGCGCTATTACCTAAAGTCCCCTCTAAGAGCCGCGCTACACTATCACAGATACAAAGGGCGGCTAATTCCCCCCCAGTGAGTATAAAATCGCCCACACTGAGCACCTCATCAGCATGTTTTTCAATCAAGCGTTCATCAAATCCATCATAACGCCCACAAACTAGTACCAAATGCGCATAATTAGCTAATCTCTTAGCATCTTGTTGGTTATAAGGTTTGCCCACAGGGCTTAAAAAGATCACATGCCCACTATCTACACTCTTAAGGGCATTTTCAACCATGTAGGGGTCTAGAATCTGCCCCGCACCCCCGCTTACTAAAGGAAAATCAGCGCGCTTAAATTTATGAGGAGAGAAAGAACGCATATTGATAATCTCTAGGCTAAAAATGGCGCGCTCCAAAGCCCGTTTTAAAATAGAATCTTCAAAATAAAAAGAAAGCAATTTGGGAAAAAGAGTGAGTAAACTAAAACGCATTAACTTTCTTCTAAAAGCCCTTTGCTATCTTGGGTATAAATGCGCTGTATGGATAAATCTACTCGCAAAATATAGCGCGCAATATAAGGGATTAAAAAACTCTTATTAAAGCTTTGTACGCGTAAATAAGCCATAGAGGCTAGATCATCTACACTAACCACCCGCCCTAAAATAGCGCCCTCTTCTTCAATCTCTAATCCAATTAGTTGGGAGTATAAAAACTCCCCTTCTGCTAAATGGCAATATTTTAGAGTTTCTTTTTCACTCATGGCTAAAGTACAACCCGTTAAAGTTTTGGCAAGCTCTGGAGTTTCTAGCCCTTCAAAAAAGATCAGTGAGGGTTTGGCTGTATATTGTTTAATAATAAGGGTACGGGGCGCTCCCATGTGGTAAGCATAAACCTGCGCGCCTTTTTGCAAACACTCCAAACAATTCCCTTTTAAAAAAAGTTTAAGACCACCCAAAAGCCCTACACAGCGCCCAATCACACCCACCACTAACAAATCCTCTATTCTCATGATACATAAGGGTTTTCAGAAGCTAGAACAATGATTTTATAGCTTAGCCCGTCTTTTGCCTTCACGCCTGAAATAAAAGCTCTAAGAGCGCTAACCATTTTGCCATCTTTACCAATCACGCGTCCCATGTCCATAGGATTGGTGTAGATTAAAATTTCTTTGATTTGTCCTTGCAACCTAGATTGTACTTGCAAAACCTGAGGGTAGGCGACGATCTTTTTACAATACGCCTCTACAAATTTTTCAACACAAAACCCCTCTCTTTCCTCCCCGCTGGGGTTTTGCTCACTAAAGTGCTCCATTTTAAATAGCCTAATTTATCCTTTAGAGAGTTTTTCCACCCGCTCACTCATTCTAGCCCCTACACTTTTCCAATAATCTAATCTTTCATGATTGATTTGTACCACTTTGGGATTACTCAAGGGGTTATAATACCCAATAGATTCAATCCAACCCCCATCGCGGCGCTTTCTAGAATCTGTAACAACAACCCGGTAAAAAGGTTTTTTCCTCCGCCCAATCCGTGTAAGCCTAACAACCGTCATGTTTATCCTTTATCAATTTCTGCAAAACCCCTATTTTAGTACTTTTTTCTAAAAACAAGCTTCAACCTAGCCACCAAAATACACCAGAGCAGACCCCCAAGTCAATCCGCCCCCAAAAGCATCTAATAGCATTAAATCGCCCTTTTTAAGTTTGCCTTGCTCATAAATCTCATTCATAGCCATAGGAATACTGGCCGCTGAGGTGTTGCCATATTTTTGCACGGTTAAAATCACCTGTTCCTCTTTGAAAGCTAATTGGTTTTGCACGGCCTGAATAATGCGTAAATTAGCCTGATGGGGGATAAAATAAGTGATATCTTCTGGTTGCAAATGATTAGCTTTTAAAATCTCCTCTACATCTTTAAGCAAAGTTTTAATCGCCATTTTAAAAACCCCATTGCCATTCATGTGCAGGGTTTGGCTTTGTTCTTGAGCTGTGATAAAAGTGCTTGGCTTAAGTGATCTGGGGGTATAAAGATAATCTGTATAGCGCCCATCTGCAGCAATTTTAACATCTAAAATACGCTCTCTTGGATTTTCTGTAGAAGAGATCACACACGCCCCCGCTCCATCTCCAAAGAGTACGCAGGTACTGCGATCTGTAAAATCTAGTACGCTGCTACACTTCTCTGCCCCCACGATTAAAACATGGCAATACATGCCACTTTCTACAAAGGCTTTAGCTGTGGCTAAAAGATAGATAAACCCACTACAAGCAGCGATAATATCCATACTAGGGGTGTTCTCTAGCCCTAATTTAGCGCTTAAACTACAAGCTGTAGAGGGCATAGCCACATGATCAGGGCTAAGAGTACCTACTAAAACTAGATCAATATCTTTTAGCTCTAAACCGGAGCGCTCAATAGCTAGCTGTGCAGCCTTTAAACCTAGATCGCTACTCTTTTGATTAGGTGTGGCAAAATAACGGGTTTTAATCCCTGTGCGTTTATAAATCCAATCATCGCTGGTATCTAAAAAACTCTCAAAAACATGGTTGGGGATACATTTTTCTGGCACATAAGCAGCGACAGATCGCAACATCGCATAGGGCATGCTCTTCCTTTCCCTAAAAACTCAAGCGGAGGGGTCTTGTGTTGTAGAACCCTCATTTTTTTTATGATCAAATGCTAGCGCCATTTTTTCAGCTACGCCACTCTCTTTAGCCTTGATTGCCTGATAAATCGCACATTCAACAGCCCTAGCATTGCTTTTACCATGGCTAATGATCACGACTTTATTCACACCCAAAAGAGGCGCGCCCCCGTACTCGGCATAATCAGTTTTTTGTTTGAGTGTGCTAAAGGCATCTTTTAATAAAAACGCCCCCATTTTAGCGCCAAAACTTCCCTTAATGGTGTTTTTAAAAATGCCAGCAATGGCACTAGCAACGCCCTCTGTAGTCTTTAATAACACATTACCCACAAAACCATCGCACACCACGACATCTACATTATTGACAAAAATATCACTGCCCTCAACATTGCCTTTAAAAATGGGCGGGCTCTCTTTATCCACACAAAAAAGAGGGTATTCTTTGATCAGTTTAAAGGCTTCTTTAGTTATGAGATTGCCCTTGCTATCTTCCTCCCCATTAGATAAAAGCCCCACTGTGGGGTTTTCATAACCAAGTACATTTCTAGCGTATTCATAGCCTAGAATTGCAAAATCTAGCAAATATTCTGCCTTACAATCCGTGTTAGCCCCCACATCTAAACACAAACTAGGACGCTGACCAACTGAGGGCATTAAAGTACAAAGTGCCGGACGGCTCACGCCCTTAATGCGCCCTAATCTAAGCGTGGCTAGCCCCATAGTCGCCCCACTATGCCCAGCAGAAACTAACGCATCAGCTCCGTTATTTTTTAAAATTTCCATGCCCACAAAGATAGAAGACTCTTTGCGCTTGAGTGCATCGGTGGCTTGCTCGTCCATGCGGATATAATCCGCACAGTCAATGATTTCTACCTTAGAAACTAAATCCTTAGAGATAAAAGCCTTAGCTTTTTTAGCATCTCCAACTAGCACTGGTTTAAAGACTTGGGTACTTAGCGCCTTAGAAACCCCCTCAATAATGGGCAAAACCCCTAGGTCTGCTCCCATCATATCAACGACAATTTTCATTGGGGTTATTTATAATTGCCCGTAAACTGGTTAAGAAAATGGGGTAGTTTCCAGCTCCCATCCTTACCTTTAACAGGCATTGCCAACTTTGCGGTGTAATGGGTGCGTCTTTTTTTTGCTCTAGTTTTACTCACGCGTCTATCAGGAACGGCCATGTTTATCCTTTGTTTTAATCTAAGTAATGGTAATCAGCTTGGATGGACTGCACTTCTGAGTACAACACATCGGCTATATCAATCATGCCATCAAAACTTTCAATGACATCTAGGGCATCTATGCCCGCTTCATTCCTCTCTTTAGGATCAAAGACCCTATCACAGATAAAGATTTTTAAATCCTGTAAAATCTCTTTAAAGAAAGGTTTAGCGCTTCTAGCACACTCTACTTGTATTCTCCCTTGCAAATGCCCCTCTAGCAAAAAAAGATTGGAACTAATTCTTTTAACCCCACCTTCTAAGCGCATGCCCTCATGTTCATAGGCAATAGGGCTAGAAGAATAACCTATTTTTTGCATTTTCAGACGCATTAAATCTTACTTGCCAAAGAAAAAAGCAATCTCTCTTTGGGCGTTCTCAACACTATCGCTTCCATGCACCACATTAGCATCAATGTTTTCGGCAAAATCCGCCCTAATTGTACCCGGCTTAGCAGCCCTTGGATCAGTTGCGCCCATTAATTCACGATTTTTCTCTACAGCATTAGGCCCTTCTAACACCATCACCACCACTTCGCCACTGGTCATAAAAGCGATTAAATCATTAAAAAAAGGCCTCTCTTGGTGGATTGCATAAAAATCTTCAGCCTGTTCTTTACTCAGGTGTAGGCGTTTGATGTTCACCACCTCTAAACCCGCCTCTTCAAAACGGGTAATGATTTTGCCGATGATACGCTTTTTCACGCCATCGGGCTTAATAATTGAAAGAGTATCCACACGCATCCTTGCTTAAGAATTCTAAAATTGCGTATTCTAGCAAACTAAGTGGATTTTTTAGCTTAAAACCTTTAACCAAGATGTGCAAAACTTATAGTACAATGCTTGCCCATGAATAGCATAGACCCTAATCTTACTCGCGCCCGTGCGCTTTATTACCGCTTGTGGCATTATGTGGTGGTTTTTATCAAGACAGAAGAAAGCTTCGAGGAATTAAGAGCTCTTGTAGATTATTTAAAAAACTTCCCCTTTGATCCAGAAACACAAAAGGCGTGGCAAGATTGGCATGCTTTTTTAGAAAAAGGTTTTGAGACTTTTTTAGCCGAACAAAATGCCGTGTTATTTGCTCCTGATTCTTCTTTTGTACCCATGAGTGCGTCTTATTATTTGGAGGGTCAGGATAATGGCAAAAAACGCCTTGAGGCCATCGCCATTTTAAAGCAATCCGGTTTGCAGTTAGAGAGCCACACTCTCCCCCATGCAGTCAGTGAAGACGATCTAGGCTTTTTAACCTTAATGATGAATGCTTTTTTGCAACAAATCCTAGAAGGGCAAGATTTATGGGAGTTACACGCGCGGCTTTTTAAGGATTTTTTCCATCTCTTTGGCGATGCCTTTATAGAGGCTATTGCTAGCCATGAAAAAAGTATTTGTTATCAAAATTGCGCTATAATACTAAGCGCATTCATCAAACACGAGAGGTTGTTTTTTAACCTTATTTCACACTAGGAGTTGGCCATGCAAGAGAAAAGACGCCAAGCCTTAAAAACTCTAGGAACTTTAGGAGCAGGCGTTTTAGCAGGAGAGGCGTTAGAGGCCACGATGCCACAACGCGCACTTTTTAACACCGAGCCAGATAGCAATGGGGTCGTGGTGGGTAAGAGTGTCAAAAAAGAAATTCTCTACCATAAAACCCCCGCTTGGGATATTTTTTATAAAGCTGTGTGGTAATTTCTTAAGAAAGGATAGACATGGGAAATTTGAGTCGTCGTTCATTTTTAAAAATGGGCGCTATTGGGGCTGGCGCTGGGGCAAGCTTAGCCTTTGCTAACACTAAGACAACTAAACAAGAGCCGGTTATTGATCCTAATGAGGGAGTCAAACGGGTTAAAACCATTTGTAGCATTTGTTCGGCTGGATGTGGAATCATTGCAGAGGTTAAAGACGGGGTGTGGATTCGCCAAGATGTTGCCCAAGATCACCCCATTAGTGCAGGAAGCCACTGCTGTAAGGGCGTGGATCAAATAGACTTGGTTAAATCTAAAATGCGCCTTAAATATCCGCTTAAAAGAGAGGGAGGGCAGTGGAAACGCATTAGCTATGAGCAAGCCATTGATGAGGTGAGCGCTAAGATGATTGCTATGCGCGCTAAATACGGGCCTGATAGCATGATGTTTTTAGGCAGTGCGAAAATGAATTCGCAGCAAGCCTACTACTGGCGCAAATTCGCGGCCTTTTATGGTACGAATAACATTGATCATGTAGCTAGGATTTGACACAGCACCACAGTCGCCGGTGTGGCGAATACATGGGGGTATGGTGCGATGACAAATCACTTTGGAGACATTGTCGGGCATTCTAAAGCTATTTTGATGATTGGCCTTAATACGGCGGTGAGTAACCCCATTGGCTTTAAGCACTTTTTACAGGCAAAGGATCGCAATAACGCTAAACTCATTGTGATTGATCCGGTTTTTACTAAAAGTGCGGCTAAGGCAGATATTTATGTGCGTATCCGCTCAGGCACTGATATTGCCTTTGTTTATGGCATGTTGCACTTAATCTTTAAGCATGGTTGGGAAGATAAAGAGGTTATTAAAAACCAAACTTACGGGGTTGATGCGATTAAAAAAGAGGCCTTAAAGTACACGCCAGAAGTGGTAGAGGATATTACAGGTGTGCCTAGAGACCTTCTTATCCAAACTACCCGCGTGTTTGCGCAAGCCAAGCCAGCTACTCTAGCTTGGGCGCTAGGTATCACCCAGCACACTGTGGGCAGTTCTAATACCCGTATTTTGTCTATCTTGCAGCTTGTGTTAGGCAACATGGGCAAAAAAGGCGGGGGCTGTAATATCGTGCGCGGGCATGACAATGTGCAGGGCTCTACGGATATGTGTTGTGTAGCAGATAATTTGCCGGGCTATTATGGTTTGAGTGAGGAGAGCTGGAAGTATTATGCCAAATGCTGGGGTGTGGATTTTTCGTATTTGCAAAAACGCTTCCATGCGCCTGAGTGGATGCATAAAAAGGGCTATAGTTTGTCTTTGTGGTATGAGGGCGTATTGCAGGAGAGCAAAACCCACTCTAACGCTCCAATTAAGGGCTTGTGGGTACAGGGCAATGGAGTTTCCTCTCTAGCGCACAATACAAAAATGGCTAAGGCCATTGAAAAGCTTGATTTAATGGTCATTGCCGAACCCTTCTTAAACGAGGCGGCCATTTTAACCGAGCGCCCTGATGGGGTTTATGTATTGCCTGTGGCTACTCAGTTTGAATGTGAGGGCATCGTTGTAGCCACCAATAGAGGCGCGCAGTGGCGTAGCCAAGTGGTTAAGCCCATCTATGAAACCAAGCAAGATCATGAATTGATGTTTGAAATGGCTAAAAAATTTGGTTTCTATGATGAGTACACCAAAGCCCTTTTATGCGATTTTGATAAAAACGGCAAACTTGTACAGGTGCGTAAAAGCTTTAGCTGGCCTGAGGATGCCACAAGAGAGCTTGCGCGCACGGTTAAGGTGATTGGATTAGGGGGCTGGACACCAGAGCGCTTAAAAGCCCAACAAGAAAACTGGCATATGTTTGATTATGAAACTTTAGAAGGCTATGGCCCTATGAAAGGGCAATATTATGGCTTGCCATGGCCAGCATGGACGCCACAACACCCCGGCACACCTATTTTATATAACACCAGTGTACCCACTAAAGAGGGGGGCATGGGCTTTAGGGCGCGCTTTGGCGAGGAGCGCAACGGGCAAAGTTTGCTTGCAGATAAAAGTGTAACGGTTAAGGGATCGGCTATACAGGGAGGCCACCCAGAGATTACAAAGGCCAATATTGAAAAGGTACTTGGTATTCAGCTTACCCCGCATGAAAGAGAAATCATGGGGGATAACTGGAAAGTAGATACTAGCGGGCTGATCCAGAAAAAATGCGATGAAAAGGGCGTGTGTGTTTATGGCAATGCTAGAGCGCGGGCAATTGTCTGGAGTTTTATTGATCAAATTCCTTTGCACAGAGAGCCTTTGCACTCCCCACGCCCCGATCTAGTGAAAAAATACCCCGCTATCAAGGATCAAATCAATAACTTTAGGGTAGATGTGCGCTATGCAAGCGAGCAAAGCCGACAGGATTGGGCTAAGGAATTTCCGATTGTAATAGCCTCTATGCGTCTTGTGAATTTAAGCGGAGCAGGAATGTTAGAGAGAACAAGCAAGTATCTTTCTCATATCACCCCGGAAATGTTTTGCCATATCCACCCGGATCTAGCGCTTAGCCATGGGATTAAAGATGGAGAGATGATGTGGGTGCATTCACCGGAGGGCACAAAAATTAAGGTTAAGGCTATTTTTAGCCACGCGGTTACTCCCGATCGCATCTGCATGCCCTATAGTTTTGCAGGAATCTTACAAGGGGTAGATTTGAGTCATCGCTACCCTGAGGGCACTAAGCCCTACACCACAGGTGAGAGTTCTAACACGATCACTAACTACGGCTTTGATCCGGTAACCCAAATTCCTGAATTTAACGCCGGTCTTTGCCGCATTGAGAAGGCTTAAAGGAGAGTACATGACTAATTTAGCACCTGCCAAGCAAATCCCCAATGCTAATCGCATGAAGTTTTATTGCGATGATAACCGCTGTATTAGTTGCTTTGCTTGCTCGGTGGCCTGTTCACACTCCAACGAATTAGCAGTAGGGCTTAATAGACGCAAGGTTGTTACGCTGTATGAGGGGGTAGAGGGCAAGGAAAAATCCATCTCCATTGCCTGCCAGCACTGCACAGACGCGCCCTGTGCACAGGTATGCCCGGTGGATTGTTTTTATATCCGTGAGGATGGCATTGTACTGCACAATAAAGAAACCTGTATTGGGTGTGGGTATTGTTTATATGCTTGCCCTTTTGGCGCGCCCCAATTTCCCAGAGACGGGGCTTTTGGTGTGCGTGGGGTGATGGATAAATGCACGATGTGTGCCGGAGGTCCAGCGCCTACGCATTCTAAAAAAGAAATGGAACTTTATGGAGTCAATCGCATCGCTAGCGGCCAAGTACCCATGTGTGCGGCAACTTGTGCGACCAATGCGTTATTAGTAGGGGATGCGCTCAGCATTGCAAACATCTATAGAAAACGCATCATGGCAAAATATGCCAATGCACAGGATTTTAAAACCAAAGCACAGCACCAATTAGAGGGCGCAGAACAACCCTAAGGAAGGATTTATGAGAAAGTTTGTACTCCTTTTTATCGCCTCCTGTTTGCAAGCACAAGATTTACCCCTAGATCAGGAGCGTGTTTTAGGGATTTTGCCTTATGGGCAAATGCAGACAGGCAAGCTAGGGCAACTCTGGACTCTCTGGCAGGCGCATTATTTTTTAGGGCTGTTTTTAGCAGTAGTGGTAGGGGTTGGCTTTGGGTTTTTGTTGCATTATTTGATCATCGGGCCTAAGATTTTTGCGCACGGGGGTAAAAAAATCCCCTTTTTCACGCGCTTTAACCGCATTATCCACTGGATCGCTGGGGTTTCTTTTACTTTACTTGTACCTACAGGCTTAATCATGATCTTTGGGGTGTATTTTGGGGGCGGGGCATTTGTGCGCTTCTGTCGCATCGTGCATAGTGTGGGTTGTGTGATTTTTATGGTAGCGGTGTTGCCTATGCTTTTTATGTGGTTTAAGGACATGCTCTTTAGGCTAGCAGATATTAAATGGATGCTCATCGTGGGGGGGTATTTGTCTAAGGAGAAAAAACCCGTACCTGCCTATAAGTTCAACGCGGGGCAAAAAATATGGTTTTGGATCGCGACTTTAGGCGGTCTTGTGATGATACTCAGCGGGGCTGTTTTGTACTTTAATACAGATGATTTAGGAAAAATTGCTGATTTTTTTGGGCTCTATCAAATCTCGCTTTTGCGGCTCAGTGCGCTTGTTCATAACTTTCTTGGCTTGGCTATGGTGGGCTTTTTCATCGTGCATTTATATATGTCTTTGTTTGCTATTAAAGGTTCGCTAAACTCCATGCTTGATGGCAACAAAGAAGAAGAAGAGGTCAGAATTTTACACAGCTTATATCACAAGGGGGTGTAGCTCCTTTTATGATTTTTTCCTCTTAAAAGAATTGTGCTACAATGAGCTCTTTTAAAGGGGCTTTTTGGTGTTGATTTTTCGTATTTTATATAAGTGTTGGCACAGAGTAATAGATACCTTGCTAGCTGATTTGATACCTCGTATTAAAGAAAAACTTTTTTATGGCTTGCATGCTTTGCTTTTGTTTTATCGTCGCTACACAAAGCAAGAAATCCGCCCTAAAACTTTACTACTTATCAGACTTGATAGAATGGGTGATTACTGCCTCTTTAGAAATTTTTTAAAACCTTTGAGGGAGAGTTATCCGGATTATGAGATCACACTTGGCTGCAGTAAATATAATCGTGAGCTAGTAGATCTCTGTGGCGATACAAACTTTATTGATCGTATCATCGTGATAGATAATAATAAATGGAACTTTTGGAGTTTGCTTAAAACTCTGTTTTTCTTCAGTCGCCAAAGCTATGAAATCGTGGTTTATGCCATGTATAGGCGGGTATACTTTTATGATCTTTTGGTGTATATTATCCATGCTAAGCATAAAATCCGCTCCCAATATTTTGAGCCTAATTCTAAAAGATACCTCACTTCTTCTTCTCTAACTCTCCAATCTAAAGATAGCATTTATACAACGATTTTAGACGCCTCCCCCGCCACTCTCTTTGAATTTGATCGCAATAGAGAGTTCTTTAGCCAGCTTCTTAAAAAACCTCTTACAGACATTAAATACCACCTTGATCTCCCTCCTTTGCCCAAAGATTTCTCTCTCCCTTGTAAGCCTTATGGGGTGTTTTTCTTGGGAGCTTCTGTTCCTAGAAAAAAAATGGTCTTTGCAGTCTTGGATAGAACTTGCTTTAAAAATCTCACCAGATTTTCAAATTGTACTTTGCGGTTCTAAAAGCGAGATAAATGAGGCACAAGAGATCATGTTAGGTTTTCCTAAAGCTCTTAATCTTGTTGGTCAAACTACCTTCACAGAACTTTTGCATGTACTCTCCCAATCCTCCTTTATTGTCTCCCTAGAAACAGCTATCCCTCACTTTGCAGTAGCTTTAGGCTTAGGGCCTATTTTTGTGATCTGTAATGCTAACGGTCTAGGCCGCTTTTTGCCCTATCCAGAATACATTCAGGCTAATTACCATGTGATCTACCATCCTAAAGTAGAGGCTTTACTAGCCACTCCCCATGGCTTTGGCCGCTGTATGGAAATTTATACAAATAACAAGTTAGATTTAAGAATCTATTGCCCTGGATTTATTACAAAGGTAGTTGAAAAGATGAAAGCTGTGGATGAGAGGTTGGTTAGATAAGACGCTGACTCTTAAAGCTAGTATTTTGTATCCATTACAAGTTGCATTACTAACAGGCTTTTTAAAAGATAGATAGGTTTTTTAAATCGCATTATTTTTCATTAAAAAATCGTAACCTTATTCCACAGCTTTTATCGTGCGGGCACGCACTATGAACAATAGAAAGTGTGAAATTAGAGTAACTATTTTAAAAACCAATTAGCAAATTTTCTTGATCTACTCACCTTTATAAAATTTCATGTAAAATCAATAGAAATATTAAAATATTGCCCGTTGGGATCATTTGGATAATCCAAACCCTCTATATCTCCACAGACAGAGCGTAGGCTAAAATCTTTTGGTAAAAGATCTTTTCTGGCGTAACTAACTTCAATTTGGCCTGCAAAGAATTGATTGGTGTAGTAATAAGAAGCGCATGTAACATAGTGCAAATGGATGACTTGAAAAGCTGAGGCAAATTTTTCCAAAATAGCAAGATACCTTATAGACTGGAATCTATTGCGTGGATCAATCCAGTGAAATTCCACAATGATTTGTGCAAAGTATTTTTCAAGAAGCGCAAAATCTAGTTTCTCAAAAATATCCCACTCTGCCCCCTCAATATCCATTTGTAAAATATTGTGCGCATTAACATCCAAGTTATAATCTTGCAAAATCTGCTCTAAGCTAATTGTTTTAGAATCATTTTTTGTGCCGACAAATTTTTTATGAAAGATAATATTTTTGTAGGAATCAGGGCTTTTCTCAATGCTCCCATCATATTGCAAAACCAAATAGCCCTTTTGCGCCATTTCTAAATCCCAAGGGGAATAAGTAGAAACCCCCAAAGAAAGAGCAATAGGCTGTTTACTCTCTCTCTCTCTCTCTCGTTGTCGCTGGATCAAGCATCACATACCCTCCATCGCTCTTTCCACCCACACGGATAAGATGATCTAGTTTAGCAGGTTGGAGGAGTTTAAGGTAGGCATCAATGGTGTTAGCAACAGCTGGGCTAAAATCTATAATGAGACGGGCTACAAGGGGAGGTTGTTGTAAAAGGGCATAGCAGATCTGCTTGTGTTCTCTATTTTCTACGCAATTTTGAATTATTTGCGTTAATCTAAGTTGATGAGTTTCATATTCTAAACACGCTAATTTATAATTTAAATCATTATTTAAACACGCTATTTTATCATTCACTTCTCCAACAAAAATATGCCTTAATCTGTATACAAAACTTTTCAGCCATTCCTTTAATCTTTGCTTTAACATGCCTTTTTCCTTTAAAAAATAACAATTTAAAAAGTAATCATTGGACTTTTTATCCCCCGCACACCCACACCTCCCCATTTTTACAAAGGGCAAATATTTTTAGCTTTCAAAAAACCACCTAAACCAAAACAACTCCCCCTTTGGCTCTCAAAGGCTCCTCAACCTTTTCATACCAATCCATGACAATTCGTGAACCTGCTCCGCATTTCTTTAAAGTGAGTCGCAATTCTGGCAATTTAATCGGGATTTCCATAAATCCCCCATGTGCCCAGTCTAAGATTTTAACAGGCCGTCTGTAGATAATCCAGCTTACTAAGTTGTCTTCTTTTTTAGCAATGCATAAACTCCTGTCTTTCCTAATGTCATACGCTGCACCGATAACCTGTGTTAGGGCGATCAGTTGCTTACCTTTTCTTACCGCCACGATGTCGTTAATCCGCATTGTATTTAGAAAATTTCCAATTTGCGCTGTTCCCTTTTCCCAGTCTGCCAAGCCAATAAAACCATATCTTTCCAAAATTTTGCGCACATCATGCGCATTCCATGACAGATGCGGCTGATGCATTTGCATGTGCCAAAATTCCTGAAAAGGGATACCTGAAACATCTAAAACATCTACCATCATTAAAACCTCACTTTCTAACCTTTCTAGGGATTAGGGATTAGAGATTAGGGATTAGGGATTAGGGATTAGGGATTAGGGATTAGGGATTGTCGCACATAAAAACTTAAGAAATCTTGAATATTAGAAAGTTAAGCCTCAAAAAGCCAAAATAATCTCTAGAAAAGAAACGAAAGGGTTATCCAAATAAAACTAAAAAAGCAAGAACAAGTAAACTGCCAAATCCCCCGCATCACCCTACTTTCCCACTCTTGCAAAGAGCAGTATCATCGGCGTTAGAGAGCTTGACTTCCAGGTTCGGGATGGAGCTGGGTATTTCCTCT
>NZ_CABIKE010000017.1 GCF_902196135.1 Helicobacter suis
GATAAAGCCTATCTCCACCACTCCCCCCATTCCACCCTAAGCCCCTATTTTAGGGGCTTAACCTTTTCCCTAAACCTCCTTAATCTAGCCTAATTTGGCACTTTGGCACAAGTTCGGCACACACCATAACTTTAACATTTTTATCATAGTCTTTTTTTGTCAATCTGTCAAGTTGCTAAAATCTCTTAAAAGCCTCTCTAAGGCCTTTGTTAGTGTAGGTAAGCTTGGGTATTGTTATGGGCTTTTGTGTGGCTCTGCGTGGCTTTTATTAACCTAATTTGGCTATAATTTTAGGTGTGCTAGCCCCCCTTATGTAACCCTTGTTTAAGCCAATTTTAGCTTACTTTAAGCTTGCTCGCTCCTTCCTTTATCGGTCTGTTAGTCTTAGTTTCTACCACCGCCTAGTTCTCAGTTAAAAATCTTTCTTTCTTGTTCTACTAGCTTAGCCATTATGAAGGTTTTAAAGGTGTTTTGTTTGCTAGTCTCTACTTCATTAAGTTTTACATCTGCCTCTACTACGCTATTAAAAAAGACTTGATCCCAACTTCTAATTTGTATAATGGTATCATAGTAGCTTTGACGAGCTGGGTTGAAGCCTACCACTGCCTCGTATTTCCAATAGTGCCAATCTCTATAAGCGCTATCATTAGGTCTTAAATTAGTGCTTGTATCTAGCAAGTAGACATTAAAGCTTTGCCAATATTCTATGAGGTAGTCCTCATAAGCTCTCTTAGCGCTGTATTCCTCATCAACGCTTAGCTTTAGGTGTTCTCTATCTAAGTAGCGTTGTGCTAGTGGGCTAATCTTAGGTGTTTCTCTAATTTGCTTGTACCACAATAAGGCTAGCACCTTAGCGC
The DNA here is from genome assembly GCF_902196135.1 of Helicobacter suis. Lineage (GTDB taxonomy): Bacteria > Campylobacterota > Campylobacteria > Campylobacterales > Helicobacteraceae > Helicobacter > Helicobacter suis_A. The sequence goes on from NZ_CABIKE010000017.1 coordinate 858, forward strand.
TAACCTTATGGTTATCGTTATAGCTTTCATCATTGCGTTTTTGATAGACTACATAGCCGTCTTGATCGATCGCATAATCTTGCCAATGCCAATATTTCTTACTAAATTCGTAGTCTCTTTGCCACTCTCTGACATAGATTAAACCCTTCTGTTCGTAAAAACTTCTAATCTTAATTGCTCCGGGCTTTTCTAACTTGTCAAATAGCGGTAGTCTTAGCCCCAAGCGGTAGTATTGGTTTTGGATTATAAAGCTTTCGGTATTAATGTTGTTAATAATAGGGCTAAGGTCTTGCTTTTGGTGTTCCTCAAACATTCTAGGCAAGGGGTTAGCTCCATCATCAAACGCCCCAAAGTAGTTCTCAGCTAAGATTTTAAAACCCTGTTCTAGTTGCTTCATCCGCGAGTCAATCTTAATTTTTAGGTAGTTGATCTTTTGTGGATTGTATAGATCATGTTCAGCTCTAGGAATTGGTAAGTCTAATGGTTCATAGTTGGCATTGCCTGCTAAGTGCCTATGGGCGCGGTTAGTGATTTTCTCCCCTAGCACATTAATAGTCTTAGTGCCTAGTATGCCTCTCATAGGGTTATAGCTTTCAACTCCCCCCGCATAGCTAACACTGCCCGGTGCTCCGTCCTTATAAATATTGCCTTCCGCTAGAATGGCATAAGGATGATAGATTAGGGCATTCACGCGGGCGTTATTCTTAGTATTATTTTGGGTATGGGCAACATTCCTAGCTAGCCCTAAGGCCGTGCTAGCGCTGTTATAAAATTTGATTGCATGGCTAGCATTGGTATTTAAAATCCCCCCTACAATAGTACTAGTGATACTCACCACCCCGCTAACCACCGCACTAGTGATACTTGTTACACTAGCTACTAAACTAGCCCCACCGGTAAAGACTGCTAAAGCTATGCCTACAATCGCCCCAATTAATGCGCCAATAAAATTCCATAAGTTATCGCCTTTAAATGCGTCAGTAAAGACTTGGAAGTGTTCATCAGCCTTTGCCTTAGCTGTTCTAATTGCGTTACATTCACAAGTATAGTCATCAATGTGGAGATTGTAGTTATCCCGTGTTTCACAATAAAGCCTTTTATAGTGCGCGCTCCAATCCCGCACATAAGCTTTATACTTCTTATCGCCTCTATCAAAGACTAAAGGCATTTAGTTAGCTAGGTGTTTAAGCGCTGTAATTAACTTCTAGCACTGCCTCAAGGCTATTACAACTCTCAACTTGCTTAATCGCTTTAGATTTAGCACCTAGCAATAAGGCTAACTTGTTAATGTAGGCATCGTGTTTTTCTAAAATCTTTTTGGCTAGTTGCTGTTTGTCCTCATTTCTACTTTGTGCTAATTGATCTAAAAATGGCGTAGGATTATCCGAGCCCACTAGCTTGGCCTCTTGATACTGGAGTTCAAAGGTCAGTGTTTCCTCAAGCGGGATATAACTTGTTTGTGTTTGATAGACCGCTTGTTCAAAGGCATTACAGATTTTTAAAATTTGGATTTGTTTAGCTTGATCTAGTGTAAGCTCCTCAAGTTCGCCATTTTCATTAAGAGTCTGGCCAATAGAATACTTATATTCCTCACCCTTAGGCAAGGCGATAAGCTTAATACTAGTAGCGCTATAGGTAGGCAAGTTAGCCCCGTCAAATATATCACTCACCGCGTTATTGTTGATCAAAGCGTATTTAATCCCGGGCACACACACCCCGCTAGTTTCAAAGGCCATTAATTTTCTCCTTGATCATAACTGCTAAATTCCTCATCATCGTAAGTTTCGTATGCGTCTGGATCGGGAGTTGCCAAGTAGGCATCTTCGCAATCCTGAAGGATTTGTTCCTCTTGTTCTGTTAAATTGTATTCTTCCATGTTTTATCCTTGTATCCGGGCTTCTAAGATTACTAAGAGGTTAGCCCGGATAAGGCTATTAAACTACACTTAAAAGGAGCTTTTCAAGGGTTAGTCTTTAAGCCACTGACTATCTGCACATAGCCATCTTTTTGCATGAGTTTAAAGGCTTGAAAAGCCTTATCAGAAATCAACATCCGCACATAATAGGGATTATCAAGGCGGTATCTAAGCATGCCAAAACTAATTTTGTAGGCTTTAGCAAATTTAGGCAAACTCCCAAAATCTTTTTTGATCAAATCGCGGTTAAATTTAATATGTGGCTGCATGGTTAACTCCTATTGCCAATAAGGGGGAAATGTTTAGCAAAGCGCGGCGATCTGTGGAATAGTATACTTGATAGCTTTAGCTTAGTAATCTTTAGTCTAGTATACTCAACATTCTTTATCCTATTACTATTAAGCTTAAACCTTAATTTTCTTAGCATTTTTAGGCTTCCTTTCCTTTTTAGCCTAGTATTCTAGGTGTTGGGCACTGAAATACTTTTGCCATTTACTCCCCTGTGCATGGGGTGGCTTTGTGGGGGGATTTTGTGGGCTTTCTTGATTAGCCAAGTTGGCTAAGTCTAAATTTTGGTTGATCTGTTCGCTAGTCGCGTGGGCTTGTACCAAAGCGCCCTGTTGGCTATATTTCTGGGCTTTAGCTTGCAACTCGGCAATTTGCGCGGCGATCTTTTGCATCTCTAAGGCCTGCAATTGTTGCTCATAAGGCGCTTGAGCCTGTGCTTGTTGTTGCTGTGCCTCTTGAGCCTGAGCTATCACTTCCTCCACATCAGCTACTATTGGGCTATCCATATCGTTTAGCACAAGTGGCAACAAGTTAGGGATTAGATCGGGTCTAATACCGCTAAGCATTTTAAGTAACTCATTCCATTGGCTAAATCTTTCGTCTTTACTTTCTACCTTGAGTTGGGTTTTATAGATCAAATCAAACTTACACGGCCTAATCATATTAGTAGGGTTATCATTAATGCCAAAGTAGCGATCGCCTACCTTTTTATCCACAATTCTAAAAACTTGCTTTTTAGTAAAGTAGTGGCTAATAAGACTTACGGCAAGCTCATAAATTAGCTTATCCATATCATCACTGACCTTTAAGAAATTCTGTAAGCCCATCAAACCACTTTCGCGGCGCTGGGCTATGGCCACTCCACTTTGTCTATTTATAGCCATGCCTAAACTTTCATCATTTAGCCCGGCTAAAATTTTTAGCAAATTGCGTTTTTGCTCAGCCTTAGCACTGAGCGCGGCTATATCGGCTTGATTATTCATAAATTGAATCTTGCCGTCTTTCAGCGCGCCCGGTCTTACTCTAACAATCGCATTATCTAGCGCCATATTTTCTACAAACTCATCAATATTTAAGACGCTATCCTCCTCAAACATGGCCTTAAAGCTTCCCATCATATTTCCCATGCGATTCTCCGCATAGTTGATATAATCTTGCATGGGCTTAATGTCTCTAAATAAGCCGTAGTAGTTATTCTTTTGATCTATATAGTATTTAGCCACCACAAAAGGATTTAGCCCATTTTTGAAAGGTTTAGGCTCAAACTTATATAATCCGCCCTGTAGTGCCCAAATATAGCGATTCCAAACTAACTCCCCGCTAGTTTCCTCAAATTCATAGTACCAACTCTCAATGATGTTTGCTAGTCTTTCCTTATGGCTAAAGTTATACACCACCTCCACACCCGGTAAAAATCTTTTTAAACTTTCCTCATCAAGCACTAGCATTTTGTGAAAACGCCTAGAATCTAAGGCGTTGCTATCGGTGCTAAAATAATCAATAATGAAACTCTCTGGGCTAATAGCCTTGATCTCAATATCAATATTGCTATCTTTGTCAGCCACTGCCCACAACTCAATCACGCCCAAACCCCCCATTAATAAATCCCTATCGCGCTTAATGATCTCCTTATCGTAGTTGCGCTTTTGGCTAAAATATTTAAGTAGATCATTTAACAAATCCGCTAAAGGCTTATCTTGCTCTTGTCTAGGGCTTAAGCGGACTTCTTGAATGCTACTGATCTTATAACCTAAAATCTTATTGATAATCATTTTATAGATATTTTCTACGATCGGGGTTTGCCCGCGCTCTTGAATAATAGCTAACACATCCGGGGGCAATTGCTCCCCATGGTAATAAGCCTTAGCCTTTTTAAATTCCTGAATGCTAACTTGGGCGTGGTCGTAATCGGTTTTAAAATCTTGCTCTAATTGTGTGTAACTTTTCATTCTTAACCTTCCTTGCACAAGGGGTTTAAAGTTATGGGTACATTGTGCCAACCCTTGCGCAAGTATTCAAGTACAAAGGAACAAAGCGTCTTGAACGCGCCTATCCTAACAAAGTTATTAGAAATACTCAAGGGTTAGGATTTTTAGCAGTGGTGATTTTAACCCTTGCCGTGTAGCCATTGAATAAGTATACATACACTATCTAACTAACAATAAGGTCTATTCATGGCTATTTTTAAAGCAGTGTTAAAGCGCATTCAATCTACCCCTATAGTTAGCAAAAATGCTAAATCTGAAGCAGGCACTCTAGGAGAATTTAAAGTTTATAATGAGCAGGGGGAGGAGGTGCTAAGCCTATATTCTATGGAAAATCACGGCAAACCCACAGATGTGGCTAATTTAGATAAACCCATTATCCCACGCCTTTACACTTTAAAATGGGCAAATTCTAGTGTGTGCGTGCCCCCGCTTTATAGGAAAGCCCACAAGTTAGGCTTAAATAAAGCCATTTGGCTTCACGATCCAAACAACCCTAAATTTGCTGATCGCCGTATTATGATTCATATTGGCAATAACGCCATTGATACTTTAGGCTGTATTTTGCTAGGTCTAGGCTACAACGAACAAACCGGGCAGATCACTAACTCCACTAAGGCCGTTGAACAATTTTATAATTTCTGTGATACGCACGGCATCCACAACATCACCTTAGAAGTACAAGGCCTAAAATCCCATGACTAAAGCTAACATTTTTAAAATGCTCTCAATCGGGATTATTGGTGTGGGTCTAACTCTCAGTATTGCCCAAAATATCCACTACTTCCTACTCTACAATACCAGCATTGAAGCCTTAACCGCCTGTGCCGTGCAGCCAGATAAAACTTTGAGTAACTACCCGGCTAGAATGGATTTGATCAACGCATTAAGTGCCCACCCAAATACTAACACCATCGCCTCTAAAGTGCTTAACGATCTAATCAAGCAAGCAAAAGCTTATGGAATCACTAAGACAATGCTGATTGATGAACTGACTAAAAAGCTTGATTAATGGATTTTATTACTAGCGCGCTAAAGCTCCAAGAATATGCCGAACTTGTGCCCATTGGGCTAATTGGCATTGTAGGCGGCACGCTTAATTACTCTAGTAGTGGCAGTAAAGGCCTTAAACATGCCTGTAAGTTTGCCTGTGTAAGTGGCTTTATTAGTTTGTGTGTGTTTGCTATGCTTAGCGCAACTGAACTTCCCTACATGGCAAAAGTGGGTATTAGCGCAAGTGTGGGCTACTTTGGCATTGAAAGAGCCATTGAAATAGTTAAAAATATCCTAAACATCCGTAAATGACAAAAGCGCTTAAAATGCATTCTAAGCCCCGCGTTAACCAATTACCCTACATTTACATAGCCTCAAGCCTTCTAAAGCATTCTAAAAAGCCAATAAAAGGGAAATATTTAGCAAAGCAAGGCAAAATGTGGAGTAGTATACTTGATAGTCTTAACTTAGTAATCTTTAGTCTAGTATACTCAACATATATAAGCCTATTACTATCAAGTATAAACCTTAAAATTTTCAGGTTTTCTTGATTATGTTTGGCTTTCCTTCCTCCTTATTGGCTATTGGTGTGTTGGTATTAGGTCTAATAAGCTCTGTGGGTGGCATTATTCATTTAAGTAAACAAAACGCTTTGTTGAAGGAGCGCGTATTACATGCGCTTGATCAAGTGCAGGAACAAAACCGCCAGATTAAAGAACTAGAGTTAAACACGAAAAACTACCTTGAACAACACCGCCCAGCTAGCACGAAAGCCATACAGGATCGCTACAGCCAAACTAAGACCGCTAAAGAGCTCCACACTTGCCAAGAACAACTCATGCATGTAGAAAATCTCTTGCAAATTTTTAAAAGTGAACTCAAACCTTAAGCCTTGAAAAACCCCTAAAATGTGGCCAATATCCCTAAGTTAATACCAATGAAAGGAAAGCTTATGCCCACACTAGAGGATAAGACAAAGGAACTTGAGACTTTGAAAAATGAAATTAGCCAAGCTGAGGCAAGTTTAGAAAGCGACTTTGCCAAATACGCGGCTGAAAATATGGATGAGAAGCTAGAGCAGTTGTTTTTTGATAACAAAGAACAATTTGTACAAGAGCTCTTGACCATGCAAAACCAGTTTCTCAAAGACAAGTTAGGCGATAAAGCAAAACGCGTTAGCGAACTCCACGAGGAAATTAGCACGGAGCAAACTAAGCAAGAGTTAGAAAACATTAAAGAGCAATTCAAACAAGAACACCCCGATGTGAATATGCAGGATTTGATTAGCTTTTATAATGAGGATTTGCCCCCCAAATACCGCAACCAGTTAGATAGTTTAGAAGGTTTAGACTTCTTTAACCAGCTTTATGCGCTCTATCAAGCTTTTACAGGAGAACAAACAGAGAGTGGCCAAACAGAACAACAAGCAGAGTTGCCCCAAAGGCTAAATGGCAATGCTAGCGCTAGCCCAGATAGCGCGCCTAAAGAACTTGTGATGAATAGATTTTAAGGAGAATATATGGCACTTAACCTAAATAGTATCAATCTTGCAAATTGGAAAAATGACCCTAATGTGAGCGTGAAAATCGCCGAACAAATAGAATTAGCCAGTTGGGCTAAAAGCCCTTTTGAACCGCTTACAGGGCGTGGTAGCGATAGAGGCGTGAGAACATATATTATCCCAGATGTCCAGCCCTACAGACCCAGACTAAAAGCCCAGCTTAGCGGTAGTGGGGTAAAGGGAAATACCGACTTTAATACCAACTTTGATAACTTAGAAATTCTTAGCCAAACAATCTACCCAGAAGTAGTGGGTAATGCGATCAAGTCAGAAATTAAGGTTTACAGCGCACTTAAACACATTGATTTTATTAAGGAAGCTAGCGATAGTCTAACAGAATGGATACAGGCTAAAAGGGATCGTGCTTTAGTCTGTGCCTTGTCCAATGACTTTACAAATGTTGTTGTATGCGATAAAACAGAAGGCTTTAAACCCGCTAAAGCAATCAATGAAAAAGTTAGACAGATCACACAAAGTATTAGCGCTGAAGATACGATGAATCTAAAAGCTCTTAGACGGGCTATATTTCAGGCAAGAGCGGGTGTTAAGCATGACAATACCCAAGCTTTTCCCATTAAGCCTATTCGCTCCGAAATGGTGAGCAATGGCGGTATTTCTGTGCAAAACTACAGCTACATTATCCTGCTAGATAGTTACCAGATCAACCAGCTAAAAAGCGATAAGGAATTTCAAGACCTCCAAAAATACGCCGGGATCAGGGGCGATAAAAACGCACTCTTTAGCGGCATTATGGGAGTAGTGGATAATTGCCCAATCTTAGATATGGGGGTGTGGACAAGTATGAATGTAGGCTTACTTAATTCAGAAGTTAGCGATGAGGATTTTAAGGCCAATATCAACGCCCAAAATGTAGATAAGATCACACCTCCAAGTAGCTATGCTAAAGATACACCAGTTAGTATTGGCGCATTAATCGGAGCAAGTGCACTAGTGCTAGCAGGCAATAGCGCGATTAACTTTTATATCAATGAATCCGAAGATGCAGGCAGAAAAACCATTTGTGGGGTAGATAGAATCTTAGGTATCAGCAAAGCCCGATTCCAAGCGGCTAATAATGTGCCTAGCGTGTATAACAATACAGACTTTAGCGTGATCGGGCTATTTAGCGCAAAGATTTAAGGAGGAAAAAATGACTCAATATATCCAAAATATTAGCTATCTAGCTGTAGTTAAGTTTAGACTAGATGAACCCAACAAGGCTTTAGTGCTTCTACCAAAGGGGGCTGAAGTGATTAGCCTAAATCTTGAGATAGTAGAACCCCTTAACGCATCAACTACCATTGATATAGGGTTAGACAAGGCAGAAGACTACTTTTTAAACGATATTAAAGCTGACAAAAAAGGCTTTAGCCAATCTAGCCAACTACTTTTATCAAGTACCAACCAAAGCATTAATGCCACAATCACCAATCCGGCTAAGCCAACTAAAGAAGTAGAAACTGAACCTAAAGAGGCTCAGCAAAACACAGAAAACAAAGGCAAGGCTAAAGAACTTAAACCCACTGAGCCCAAACTAGGTTTAGCAATCTTGCGTGTACACTACTTCATGCCTAGCCAAATCCAAATAGAGATTTAAATGTATCTAGGTGGACTAAATATTAGTAGCGCGCTTCAGGGCGCAGGTGTGGGGCATGACTTTAGTAACTTTAGCACAAGTATAGGGCAAAAACTAGGCAGTAGTGGGATAAGCAGTTTAGGGGGCAACTTAGGCAATTCTCTAGGCTTATCTAGCATGGTAGGCATAGGTGCACAAGGGCTAGGGGCGGCCTTAGGCATTGCTAATTTAGGCTTTAATATCCACGCGACTAACCAGCAAATGAAGTTAGCCAAAGAAAGCCTAAAGCTAGCCCGCCAGCAATTCATGGAGGAAAATAAGCGCTATGAGGCTAGAGAAAACGAGCGGCTCAATGCTAACCAAGAAATTGCTAACACCGCTAGCAGCTATAACTTAAATCCGATGAGTAGAGAATGAGACTAGTAGAGTTTAAAAGCGCGGGGGTGGTAAGTCTACTTAGTAGATATGGCGCTATAAAATTGCGCTTAAGCGTAGAAAACGCCGCACTACTAGCCCCTAATGCTATCTCAGAAACTTATGTATTCAAAAATGATAACCAAATGATAACCTTTAGTGTATGCGAGGGTGAGGGCACACTTAACCCACTAGACTACCCTAAAGCTTATCATTTTTTAGAATTAGATATAAAAGCTTTAGAGCTCTACTTAATGCGCCAACAACGCCCCACTAGTGCAAAGCAAGCACAACTCATAACAGCCTATCTAAAAATCTATGATCTTAATATTGCTAAATCCAACTACTATCTAGCCCCGCCTTATTTTAAAGAAGTGGAGGAAAAGTTATTATGTTAGCCGTAATTGAAACAATAGAGGCCATTAGAAGCCGCCTTAAAGATGATGACTATACAAATTTACGCTTTAGTGATGTAGAGCTCCTAGATACACTAAATAGCGCGCTAAAGGCCTTAATTGTGGAATTCAAACTAAATAAGCGCCAAAGCACCTTAGAATTTAAAAATGATGAAGCGATACAAATTGATCACTTGCTAAGTATTCTTGAGGCCTACTACAACAACCAAATCATAGAATGCACCCAAACCCCGACTAAAACCCTAAGCCTAGTTGTGGATCAAAACACCTTAAGAATTGCCCCCTTTACTCCGGGCAATTTGCGTATTACTTATTGTGCCCACGAGGATATAACTAGCATTGAGGATTATATGAGAGTGCCACAATTAGCCAAAGACGCGCTAGTTTATAGCACTCTAAGTAAGTTATTAGAAATTCCCACTAATGAAAACAATGTAAACACTCTTTCTCTCTACAAACAACTTCTCAAAGAGGCTAAAAACACCTTAACGCTTTATCTTAATAGTCTCTTTGGGAACAATTCACGCACCAGTAAGGTAGTCAGAATATGAACATTAACCGCTTTATTAGAAACTTTTTAGACCTAAGAGAGGCACTAGGAACGCAAAATTGCAGCACTAAAGAACTTAATAGTTTATGCATGCAAGGCGCGCTAGAATTTGAAAAGCTCTATTTGCAAGAAAGCCAGAATGCACTAGCTGAGGAGCAAGTCAAGGCGCGCATTGAAATAGATTATCTCACCGCCCAATACAATTTAGAATCTAGCAAAGCCCAGACCCTTAATAATCTAATCCAGTGTGCTAGCATGCTTAAAAGCCTAAAAGACAATGCCGCGATTAACCGCGCTAATGCCTATGTTTCTTTCTTGCAAGTGGTAGGCAATGCTAATAATGGATCGGCTATTGGCCAACATGCAAATAATGTAATTAATACCATTAACCTAATTGGCATGGATAGCCAGACAAATACACTTGAGGAGTGCTTGAAAAACTTAACCAAAGAGTTGGATAACTTTAATAACCTAGCCGGAGCCGGGGATACGATCCAGATTTTTAGCCAAAGTTTAGAAACCTTAGTTGATCACCCGGTCAAGGTGTGGGGCTTTAGCACACTTAAAGATAGCACCGATAGCTTTAGAGTAGATAACCAGCCTAGCATACAGGGCTGTACTATGTTATTTAGTGCAAGTGAGCCTAAAACCTATACAATCACCTTTAGCAGTGCTAATACCACCCAAACCATTAGCAAAAGCCTACAAATTGTAGTCAAAGATCAAAACCTTAAACACTTAAGATAGGAAAACACAATGGATAATCAAAACCCTATTCAAGATTTAGAAAACCTCCCGGCTACTCCCACACTTGAGCCAGATACTAGCGATATTAAAGACTTAATCCTACCTAGCCAAATCCCCACCGCCGATCTTTACAAAGACTACAGCGCTAAATTAGAAAAGGCACTTGAAAATAACAATAATTGGAAAGAACAAATCTACTTGTGCTTAGATGGAGTGAATAAGCTAGTGAATGCTTTCATCACCTTTAGAGAAGTGCAAGATAGCAGCCTTAAAGAGTTGCCTAGAATCCAAGCCCAAACTGAATATATCAAAGATCAAGTCAAACGCATAGAAGAAATTAGCCAAACCTATAATGCCTACTTTGATCAATTTAACGCCATTATGGGCAAGAACAACAGCCTAATTAATCAAAACTTCTTGTATGTGCAAAATGAGATCAGCCTAGCTAATAGCGTGCTCACCCAGACTACTAACAATATTCACGATATTTTAAAGTATAAGGCAGATGTAGAAAGCACCTTAACAAAACTAAATGCGCTACCAGAATCTCAAAAGCGCTTGAATGCATTATTTACCCAAGCAGAAACTTATTTAAGCGATCTAAACAAGGCTAGAATTGAAGCACAAACTAGCATAGTAGAACACAGCACCGAAGCACAAAACGCCCTACAATCTCTAAGAGGCCAGCTAGATACTAATTTATCCCAAAGAGCCTTAGAGCTTCAAAACAACCTAAAAAGCCTTGAAAGTAGTTTAGCTCAAAGTGTCAAGCAAAAGCTAGAGCAAACCAATAACCAAATTGAGGAGCACAAAAAGCTAGCCCAAGAAAAGATACAAGAAATGCAGCGCTACTTAAGCGTGGCGGTGAAATTAAGAGATTACGCGCTAGGCACTCAAAAAGCCCTAGATAACATCCTAAAAAGTGCTTTAGAGCAAATCAATGCCACGACCGCTAACCAAAAGTCAGCCCTAGAAACCCACACAGAGAGCCTAAAAAACCAAACACAAGAAAGTTTAAAACAATATGAGAGGGCGTTGTTAAGCGAATTTAACAAAGATAGCACCAGCATAGCTACACAGATCGCCACCCTTAAAACCCTCCTTGAAAAGTTGCAGGCTAGATCAACTAAATTAGGGCTAGACTTCACCACCACTACCTATACAGAAAATGCCACCTTCAAAGTGCCAAAAAGTGGGATTTACTACTATGTCTTTTTACAATCAGGCAGTGGGGGCAGTGATAATACTAATAATCAAAATGTTACCAGCTTTGGAGATAAGCTAAGTATCTCTACTCCTAATAATGCCACTACAGGAGCGATCAAAAGTGCTTGGATCAAGCTAGAAACTCAAGAAGATATTAGTATTAGTGTGGGCAGTGGCGGGCTGTGTGTGGTGAGTTATGCCACGCGCTTAAGAATAGAGGATGTGGCTAAGGATAGTATCGCAGATACCACCACTGAAGGCGCTAATAATCAAACTGAGGGCGCTAGCACTGAAAGCGCTACTGAGGGCGCTAGCGCTACAGAAACTACCGCGCAAAGTACAGAAAGCCAAACAGGAGAGAACTAAATGTATCCAGATATAAGCGCAGGTAGAGGCGGTTTAGCGTTATTCAATGAAAGCATTAACAATCTTAGAGGCGCGCATGCGAATATGGCTAATGCTATGCAAAATTTTAGCACGCAGTTATCAAGTGCAGCCAATAGCACCCATAGTATCTTAGAAAATGAGGAACAAAAGGCTTTAAAGCAAAGGCTAATCGATCATAACCAAAGAATGGATTTAGCTATGCAAGATTTTAGGCAAAATCAAGCTCAAGCCGCACAAGACTACCAACAACAAGTTTTTAAACACTCTCAGGCAATGGATAAAATCAATAACGCCCTTAAAAATAGCGAGCTTAAAATAGCCCAAGCACAAAGTCAGGCAGAGATTGCCGCTAAGAAAGCCACCACACAAGCCCAAAATATCTCAAACTTCATTCAAGGATCAGTGATAGGCACAGGTGGGAGTGCAGAACAGACAAAGGCGGCTAAAGTGGCTAAAGCCGGATTATTAGGCAACTTCAGACCCCCTAACTTGCAAAAACCTATCAGAACTAAAATGACCACCCCCCCGCTAAGCACTCCAAACACCCCCACTACAGCCCTAAACCCCTTCACGCGCCCATGAATAAAGA
>NZ_CABIKE010000018.1 GCF_902196135.1 Helicobacter suis
GTATGATTATTACTTAGAGCTAGAGCGAGCTAACAAACCAGACTTTAGCATGGCTTTTCCGCGCATTTATACCATTATTAGGGAGATGATAGAGGGGGACATTAAACTAAGCGGCCTTTTTTTGACATCTGAAGCCCACAGCGCCCATATACGCCAAATGAAATTATTAGACTTTTCAGATGATGAGTAAACGCGCTAAATGCCTGTTAAACGGGGGTTGAATGGGTGTTAAATGGGTGTTTTCTTGTCTTTTTTAGCACAAAATCCAAATAACTTGGCGTGATCTTAAACTTTTTAAGTGTGCTTTTGCGGCCTGCTTGTTTGAAGTGCACAGCGATCGCCTTATGTTTTTTGCGCGCCTGCTTGTGGCTAATTCTTGGTTTATGAAAACTAATCTGACGCCCTCCATACAACAGACAAACGCTTTTGTAATCTAGCCCTATGAAAGCCTCAAAGTCTAAATACTGGTTATTGCTTGTTTTTAAAGCTTGGCACATAGTTTGGATCATTAATGGCTAGTTGGCCAAATTTTTGCTCTTGGACTTTCACCATGTTTTTTAGCGCCAAGATGAGGTGGCTAGCTTGCTCTTTGGTGAGTGCATTTGTGCGGGTTTTACAAATCCGCCATGCTAACTTTTCAAAATCGGCTAAAGTCATGTCTAAATCATCTAAAAGATCAGCAATCAAGCTAGCTTGTTTTTTGGTAGGCGCTTTGGGGTCTCTAATTCTTTTGTAGCGCTCAGAGGAGCGGCGCAACAAGGCTAAAACATCTATTAAATGCTCAATGGCTAAATCTTTACAAGTTGTTACATAAAAGCGCTCATTTAGCCAGCGCTCCCAAATACCTGACTTGGCTAACAATTTTTGTAAGGGCTCCATGTGGATTTGAGCTAAAAGGCTTTTTCTAAAGGCTTTTTGTTTTTCAGTCATAATCCCCCCTATCTGGTTTATCTGTGCCAAATTCCTTATAAAAGTCTTGTGCGCTGTAGATTGGCTTATTTTTAGGGGCTTGCTTTGGTGTGGGCGCTTTAGTGGTTTTATTTTCTGCGCGCCCCTTTTGCAATCCTAAATGATAGGCGCGCTCAAGTAGGCTAGCCATATCAATGGGCGCTAAATTCTCTAAAACTTCTACTTCTACGATCTCCTCATCCATGCCACATTTTAGCATAGAAAAGAAAAAGATATTTTAAAAAACTGGCAAGATTAGCGCATGGAAAATGTGATTTTTAAACCGCTTGAGGTGATGTTAAGCCCACTGGGCACAATTAAGGGCATTGATGGGCGCGTTTTTGTAGTAGATTCAAGCGTATTTGAAACACTCAAAAAAAGTCAACTTGATTTACCGGTCAATGTTGATCATGAAGGCAGCGCGGTTGGCTGGATCAAAAATGCAAGCCTTAGATTAGATGATAGCGGCATTTACGGAATCTTGGAAATTAACAAAAATAGCCAATATCTAGTATCTGAAAAACACTACCGCTACTTAAGCCCCTCGTATTTGGTTGATACAAATAATAATGTACAGACTATTACAAGCCTTTCGCTAGTCAATACGCCAAACATTCTTAACCAAGCGCTAAATTCAATACAAGGAGTACCCATGGAAATACAAAAAGACAAGTTAGAAACACAAGAAACGGAGGAAAGCATTCCTAAAACCCTAGATGAGGCGCTAAAACCGCTGTTAAGCGCGCTAGCTGACTTAAAAAATCAAGTTGAGGAACTTAAAAAACTCCTAGAGGCTAAAAATGAGGGGACAGATGAAGCAATTGAGCAAGTAGAGGCAAATACCAACAAAGAGGCACAAACCCAAGCCAAACGGGCTAAACAAATTAAAAGCTTAGTGGCTAATAATGCGATTTTGCCTAAAAGAGTGGGCGCGCTTATGGATTTTAAGGGCGATGATAGCGCCTTTGATGAAGCCATTGAGATTTATAAGCTTGAGGCATGCGCGATTTATAATAAAATTGAGCTTAACAAAGTGCAGGCCACACCGCATAACACGCTAGAGGAATTGATCGAACGCCAATTAGGACAATTTGGCCATGTTAGCGCCACTTCCCAAAATTGATCTACCGCCAAGTGTTTCAGTCAGTGATCTTAACTTTGATCAAACACTCAAAAAGCTTTCAAATAACCTTGAAAATCTCAAAACTTATTGTCAGCCGCAAGAAAAACGCCAAATTAATGGCGTGATTCCAACCGATCGGAAAGACTTCCAAGAGCGCCTAATAAATGGCATAAACCGCCTAAATAAGGCCATTGATAAGCATAATCAAGGGCTAATTTTAGGCTCAAATCCGCTTTTAGTTAACTTTGATCTAAATTTTTACACCTCTGTGGGCATTGATTTAGATAGGCTTTTTATTGATCTAGCCGATTTAAGCTTTAGCCCAACTCTCCAGCCAGTGCCCACCTATCTTGGGCGTAAAACTCTAGGACTTGGCTACTTTTTGGGCTGTTTGGGCGTGTGCTATTTAAAGCTAAACCGCGCAGAATTTGCAGAAAATAGCACGGCTGAAAATCACCCATTAATAGTGCGCGATGCAATTTTTAGCGCCAAGTGCTCTCTTGGTGTGCATGGAAAAGAATACTTTTTTGATCTAAGCGATTCAAAGAACACTTTTAGCGCTGTATTGCAGGCAGAAAAAGGCGCGCGCTTAAGCATTCATGCAGATAAGGGGCTTTATTTGGCTAATTTTGGTTTTTTTATTCTCTAAAGGCTTTCAATGTCTGACTTTGGAGAATTAAAGAACTATTTAAAGGCACTTAAATACAGCTTTAACGCTAATTTAAGCGCACAGCGCAAACAAATAGCTATCAATAGCTTTAAGGACTTTTGCAATAGCTATTTTGCGCATCATTTAGACAAACAAGACAAAAGCACCTTTAGGGAGGCTATTTTTTCTAATATACGCAACTACCTTGAGGCCTCCAAAATCTGTATTTTTAAGGCTTATCGCGGGGCGTATAAAACCACCCTTTTAGGGCGTATGCTTGTGCTGTGGTTATTTGTACGCGGTGATAGAAACTACATGATCTATATTGGCAACAAAAAAGAGGATACAGAGGAAACAATAGAGTGGCTCAAGGTAGAATGTGAAAATAACGCCGCTTTTATTCAAGACTTCAAAGTTGAAAAGGGTTTTACTTGGCGTAAAAGTGAGCTTGTGATTAAAATTGAAAACAGCTACAAAAAAATTAAAAGTTACAGCATTGAGGAGAGCATTAGAGGTTTAAACTTTCTAGGAAAGCGCCCCGATCTCATTATTTGCGATGATGTGGAAAATGGGCAGCGCATTCACTCTAAAAAATACCGCGAAGATGTGGCTAAACAATTTGAAAGCGCGATTCTCAAACTCCCCGCGCGTAAAGGCAATTACAATATTTTGGTAGTCGGAACTACTCTCCACGAGGATTGCCTATTACTCAAGCTAGAAAATCGCTGGAATGCCAAAAGCTATAATTTTCCGCTAGTGCTTGACTTTGGCGCTAACATTGACGGGCTAAATCCTGAAAATATCGATCAATATGATATGTCAAGCGTTTTGTTAGATGATCCTAGCCTAGATAAAAAAGAAATACTTATGGAGTTTTTAGCCAATAAAAGCGCCTTTTTTGCCGAGTTTCAAAACACCCCTAAGGCTAGCACTGACGCCATTTTAGGCAACTTTGAAACTTATACAGATTTGCCCGATCAAATAGATAGCATTTATATGGGCATTGATCCAGCACTTGGCAAAAACAAAGGCGATTATTTTGCAATCGCGCTAGTATTTTTTAGCCGCGCGCAAGTGCGCTACTTTGGGAGTGTGCGCGCCTACAAAGAAAAGCCCGATAAAATGATTGATATTTGCTTAGAAACTTATGAGCGCGCGCAAAGTATTTGCCCTTTTGTCAAAGTGGGGATTGAAGTGGTCGCTTTTCAAGTTTTCTTTAAAGATCAGCTAAAAAAGCGCGCTTTAGAACTTGGCTTAAGCCTTTTTAGACCGATTGAATTAAAAAATACGATCAACAAACAGATTAGATTAGATAGTTTAGCCCCACTTCTAAGCGATCGCGCTTTGCTCATTGAAAAATACAGCCATGAGCTCATTAATGAGCTTGAGACTTACCCAAATTGCGCCCATGATGATTGTTTAGATGCGCTTGAGTTTGCCATGCGGCTTGTGCGATCTAAGCCCTTTATTGACTATGGCGCAATTAGAAATGGCCTTAAAAAGCGTTTTAATTTTAAACGCGGTTCAAGGTTTAAACTATGAATGGCAGTATTTACAACATTACGCTTAATGTCAATGGCGAGCCGGTGATTAGGCGCGCGCGCCGCTCAGTTCAGCAACTCCAAGAAAGCACAGAGCAAAGCACCCAAACTACCGAGCAAAACACCCGCGCCACACGCGAGCAAGAAAAGAAACTTAAAGAACTTGACAATCAAGTTAAGGATAATATCGCTAGTTTTAAGAATTTAGCGGGGTTATTAGTAGGCGGGCTGTTTGCCCAACAAGTGGCAAGCACAATCAAGGCAATTTCAGCAAATGAACAGCTAAAAAACTCCTTGACAAGCCTAATCTACACTAACGCTAAAAATACCGATAGCTTAGGCAATCATTTAGGCATGTTAGATAAGTGGAGACTCTCCACTCAAGAGGCCGCTAGCACATACAAAGAATTAGATCGTATCCAATTAGCCACTAAATTTAGCCTTGATGATCTAGGCGGAATGTTTAAGTCTTTCTATTCAACAGCTGGCAAATCAATGGGGCTTAAAGATGCGCTAAAGGTTATGGAGGCAATAGCCTACACCGCGCAAGTTAGCGGAGCAGATGTTAACAGCCTAAAAGCTACGCTAGATAGTCTAGGCGCTGGCACAGTTGCTACAGCCACAGACTTTGGGCGCTTTGTCAACTCTTTGGGATTAACTACGGAGGCGATGAGCAAGGCTAAGAATGAGGGCAATTTAGCAAATCTCATGCTTGAGAAAATGGGCAAATTCAAAGAGACCGCTAAATTAACCGCCGGCAGTTTTGAGGAAACTTGGAGCAATTTTACAAACGCTTTTAATAATGCCAAACAAGCCGCGTTAGAACCTTATTTTGAGGGTATCAAAAAGACTTTAGCGGGCTGGACTTCAATCCTTGATGCTAATAAAAACCTATTTAGAGATATTTTAGCCACTCTAGCAAAATATAAAAGCGTGATTATTGCGCTAGGGGCGGGGTTTTTAGCCTATAAAGTGCAATTGTTAGCCGTGAGTGTGGCTACTAAAGCTTATACCGCCTACACCACAGCAGCCGCTAGCGCGGGCGGGGTGTTTGCTTTGTCTTTGCGCGCTATTTCACTAGCGCTTAGAAGTATGGCTATCCCAGCCATTATTGCAGGCATTGCCTATATTGCGAGCAACTGGGAGGATTTAGCTAAGTCTATGCGCTCCTTGTGGGAAAAATCATTATACACACTCAAGGCACTTTGGCATAACTTTATAAACGCGCTAAAAATTGGCATGAAAGCCTTTGGGCTTTATTATGTGGAAGTCTTTTCCTCCATTTTAGAAACAGCTAATAACGGGTTAGGGCGTTTTGCTCCGGAGTTTCTCAAAAAAGCTAGTGCCTCCATTGTGGCGACTAAAAATAAGCTAAAAAGTGAGATTAAGGCCTTAGCTAAAGATATGCGCCCCTTAATGGCTAGCAATAAATCAGAGGCAAAAACTGGCGCGGTTATCTCTGTACCCAAAGTGCAAACTAGCGCTAAAGTGCCGACTAAATTAGGCGCACTTGAATGGAATCTTAAAAAAGATGTTGATCCAAAAAAGGCGGAGGAATTAGCTAAAGCTCTCCATGATCTAGCCCGATCCTCTATGAGTGAATATGCTAAAAAGATCGATGATATTAAGCAAAAAACACAAGAGTGGATTAAAGCTGGGGTTAGCAAAAATCTAGCGCTCAAAGAACAAAAACGCCTAATAGCCGCGCTAAATGATTCTATCGCACAAGAAAAAAATAACGCACAACTAGATTTTTTAGAGGCTATGGCGCGATCTAAAATAGAATTAATGAGCGCGGGGCTCGATCAAAATATCGCTAAAGAAAATCTAGCTTATGAACAATCTATGCGCCACTTAAATGAGGAGAGCGCTAAAAAGCTTGAAAGTGGGGCGTTAACGCTTGATCAAATTAATCAGCAATACGCGGCTTTAAGTGCTCTACACAACAAAAAGATAAAAGATATTCAAGAGGCGGCTAAATTAGAGGCACAAAAGGCAAAAGAAGCGGCTGACGCGCTAGCCATTGCTAATAACCAAGAATGGCTAAATAACGAACTTAACATTAAACAGCGCGCCATTAACTTAATGGCTGAGGGGAAAGAAAAAGAGATCGCGCTAGAAAAACTTAGACACGAACAAGAGATTAATAACCTAAATAAAGAAGTGGCGGCTAAAGTGGCGGCCAATAAGATGAGCATTGATCAGGCTAATAAACTCTATGAGTTAGAAAATGCCCAACATCAAGCTAATTTGAAAGCGTTAAATGCCACTAAAACAGGCGTTAAAGGCGCGTTTAACTTGGATTTAAGCGGGATTTTTCAAAGTGGCTTGACTAATGGCATTGAGGGGGCGCGGGATAGTTTTATTTCAATGGCTAGCGATGGCTTTAATCAAGGCTTTTTAGCGCCCATAATGCGCGGCGATCTATCCGGAGCTCTCAAGGGCATTTTTGGGGAAGGCTTTAAGATCGATGGCGATAGCTTTTTAGGCAAATTTGAATCTGTGCTAAAAGGGGGATTTGAAAAACTAGGCACAGCACTAGCGGGCTTTGGGGCGGGCATAGCTAGTGGGAATTTGATAGGCGGGTTTATTGATACGCAAGGCGATAGAGCCGCCGCTAAGCGTATGAAAACAGGCAACTTAATAGGAAGTGGCGTGGGCGCGGGAGTGGGCGCGGCACTCACTCCAGTTTTAGGCCCACTAGGCCCTATCTTAGGCGGAGTGTTTGGCGGGGTGTTTGGCACACTTATTGGAGGCTTTTCCTCTAAAAAAGTAGAGACTACGCTAGTTAATAAAGGTATTGAATTTTTCAATACCGCTACTTCTAAGGAAGTTAACGCCAAATATTTTAAAGATATGAAACAAACCACCACTAATAAGAGTTGGTGGGGGCTAGTTAGCAAGACTTCTACTAAATTCTGGACAGAATACAGCCAAGTGGGCACTTATGCAAGCGAACAGATTAAAAAAAGCTTGTTTACTTATGAGGGATTAATTAGCCAATTTACCGGGGCGTATAAAACGCTAAGCATTCAGGCGGGGCGTTATGATAGCGCTTCTCAAGCACTCATTCAAGGCGCGGATGCCTTTATCGGGGCGATCATGGGACAACACCAAGAATTTATAGAGGAGGTTAGGTATGATTATTTCCAAGCCTCCGCTAAATATATCCAAAACACTAAATGGGATTTTGCGCGCGCCCGTGTTAGACAAGGCGAACAACTCTTAGATGTGTGGGAAGCAGATAGTACAGATTTAGGGCGGGGTATTTGGCGCAGCCACATAGCTTATAAGGTTAGAAGGCAAGTTAATACCCTAGTTAATGATGTGCGCAACATTTGGCAAGATTATGCCAATAGCATTGGAAAAGATATAAATACCGCCATTCAAGAGGCTTTTAGCAACTTAAGCAAAAAGAAACAAGACTTCACTACATGGCTTTTTGACTACAAGGGCGAGAGTGATAAGAAATTTCAATACATCATGGATTTGGCTAACAAAGAAAAAGATCGCATTCTAAAAAATCTAAATTACGGGGGCAATGTTGACATGGATAATTACCTAGAATGGATGGACAACATGCTAGCAGCCAATCCTACACCCTATTTGCTAGAACAAGTGCAACAAGTAGGCGATCTAATCAAACAAGCAGCGGAGGCGCAAAAATCCTATAATGAAATTATGAATACCAATACAAAAGCCACACAAAAGGCCACAGCCGCACAGAATGCCTACAATAAGGCTAAGCGCTACCACGATTTAATGCTAGCTAAAACAAAGTTTTTTGATAGCACAAAACAAAATGAAAACAACACTACTAGCGATAAGATTTTAAGAACACTTCAAAGTCTCTTGAGTTTGCAAAGAATGGCACATGCAGGTATTAATTAGATCAAAAATAGAAATTCTTAAAAATACATTAACCGATGAAACCCCGCGCTATGACAAAGAAAAAAGCTACAACATAGGCGATCGGGTTTGGATAGATAGCGTGATTTATGAATGCGATAAGATTAGCGATCCGCCCAGTTTTGATACAGATTTTAAGCAAATTGGCGCGGATAATGTTATGTCGCCCTTTGATAGCGCGATTAATACAGCCGGCAAATCTAAAAAAAACATTGAATTAGAATTTCTTAGCACTGGCTGGCTGTATGTGGCTAATTTTGAATGCGATTACATCATTGTGCGGGGCTTTGAGGGCGATCATTGCTTTTATAATGAAATTTTTTACAGCTATGATTTACAAATGCCTAATTTAGAAAGTTATTTTTTTGCTACAGGTGAGCGCCTACTAAAACAGATCATAATCCCCCGTGAAGGCACAACAAAATGGAATCTCCAATTTTGCAACAACAAGGAAAATACCTCCGTTATATCTGTGGGTGTGATCTTTTGCGGTGAAGTCGTTGAGATCGGCCAAACTCTCTACAAAGGCAGCATTAGCCTTGAGGATTTTAGTAAAGTTCAAACCGATGATACCGGCAATATTAATATTTTACCGGGCTTAAGGCGCAAGACTTATAAGTACGCGCTTTTATTAGACTTAAAAGAATTAGATAAAGTGCTAGATTTGCTTTTAGGCTTAAAAAACACGCCTAGTATTTTCATTCTTTCAAATGCTTATGATTCTTTGCAGTTTTTCGGGTTATTGCGCTCACTAGATTGTAGCTTTAGTGATAATACCCATGCTAACCTTGATTTAGAACTAGAGGAGTTAACTTGATTTTAGATACAAACACTCTTAAGCCTTATCGTCAAGATTTTTTAAGGCAATTTAACGAACTTTCTAAAGAAATTATCTTTTTAGAAAGTCAGGCACAAGAAGTGCGCCAAGTGCAGTGGAATACTACCTACAAAGTTACTAGCGATCTAAACCCACTTACCATGCCTTATCTCAAAGATGCCTATTTTAGCGCGGTGATCGTAGATAGTTTTGGTTTAGTCAGCGCGTTTTATAAGTGGCATGATAACATTGTTATTAATAATCGCAGGTTCTTTGCCATTAATGCGCTTGAAGTGGCCATTCATAGTGGCTTAATCACCTTCAGTCTTGATTATTCGGGCATACCGCCAGAGAATAGCCTAATTTATTATGCACAGAAAAGTAAAACCCCGCTTTAAGGCGCGTTAAACTAGCCTTAAACTTCAATTAAAGGAAAACACATGGAATTAACCCCCCAAGTTTTAGCCCAAGTGAGTAAAAGCCTTAATGGCGTATTTTCCCGCGCGCTTGAGAGCAAACCTAAGTTATACGAACAAGTGGCATTACAGGTTCAGGCTGGCACAATGACGGTTGAATACCGCTGGCTTGCAACTTTGCCTAGCATGCGCGAATGGACTGGAGAGCGCACACTAAAAAATATTGAAGGCTATGGCTACACGATCACTAAAAAGAATTGGGAAAGCACCATTAAAGTAGATCGCGATATTATTAAATACGACAGCTTAGGCATAGTGGGCGCGCAAGTGGCAGGCATGGCCGATCTAATCATTGATCACTATAACGCGATGGTGTTTGGCTTGTTTAACACCAATTCAAATTGTTATGACGGCGTTAATTTTTTCCATGATCAACACCCTACAGGCACTAACAAACACGCTAGCAACAAAGGCAGCCATAATCTAGATCAACAAGGTTTGTTAGAAAGCCGCACCGCTATGATGTGTTATCAAAATGAGGACGGCCGT
>NZ_CABIKE010000019.1 GCF_902196135.1 Helicobacter suis
AATCTCTCTAATTAAGACTCTAGTAGCGTTGCTAAATTCAGCTCTATTTGCGATTCTGTTAAGGTTTTGTTTAAAGGCCTCTATGCTGTGGCTTTTATTAAGGGCGGCTTTAATGTGATAGCGCAAGGCTGCACCGCTGATCTTATCATTAAGCGCTTTAAGCATGCCTCTAGGTTTAACCACCGCCTAATTAACTATCTAATTAACTATGACCCGACTTTTTAATTATTTACCTAAGCAAAACTCTTGAAACATCGCATCTAGCATTTCATCAGTGTAGTAGGGTTTGCTGATAGCCACAATACTTTCCAAAGCATCTTTAACATGATAAGAGAATAGCTCTAGCTCTGCGTGTTGTAGGGGTTTTTTAGCAGATTGTAAACTTTTAATACTTAACTCTAGGCTATTTTGCTGGGTTAGAGTGGCTAAAATTAGGCTATCATTTGGGTTATGCTCAAATAGGGGTTTGAGCGCTTCTTTTAAAAGAGGCAAACAGGGTTCTTTGGTATTTAGGCTCATAGCAGGGGCAAATAAAGGCGGCAGGGCTGCTAAAAGGGCTGTGGTGTCTAGCTTAATAGGACAATCATTTTTATTAAAGATAACACAAAGGATTTTATCTTGGTTGGCTTGGAGTAATTCTAAAATAACTTGATCTTGGTGATCTAATGGGCTAGATAAATCAAAAAGGGCTAAAATAATATCGCTCTCTTGCATGCGTTGTTTACTTTTAGCAATTCCTAAACGCTCAATTGGATCGTTAGAGGTGCGTATCCCTGCGGTGTCTATAATTTTTAAAGAACTCCCATAAAGGCTAATGACTTCTTCTATGGTATCTCTAGTGGTACCGGCAATCTCACTTACTAAAGCGCGCTCTTCAAGTAATAAAGCATTAAGCAAAGAACTTTTACCTACATTAGGCTTACCAATAATGCTTAAAGTATAACCCTCTAATTTAGCACTTCTAGCGCGCGATACTTCTAATACTTTTAAAAGTTGTTGCTCTATTTGCTCTAGATCCTCTTGCATGCGATCTAATAAATTTAAAGGCAAATCCTCCTCCGCATAATCAATCAGTACTTCGCTACTAGCCAATAATTTTAAAAGGGCTGTACGGGTGGTTTGTATAAAATCTTTTAAAGCCCCCTTGATTTGTTTAGCCATCGCTTTAACCATGTTGGCATTTTGGCTTTCTAAGAGTTTAGCTAGGGCTTGTACTTGGGTTAAATCCATGCGCTTATTTAAAAAAGCCCTTTGTGTAAATTCCCCTCCCTTAGCTAAGATCGCCCCCTGTTTTAAACATGCTTCTAAAATCAATCTTGCCACCACTATGCCCCCATGGCATTGTAATTCCACCACATCTTCACCGGTATAACTATGAGGGGCTTTGAAATAAAGAGCTAGGCATTGATCTAATAGATCTCCAGTAGCATCATAAAGACTAACTAAAGTGGCCATGCGGGGGGTAAAATGCTGTCTATGCGAAAGCGCGTTTAAAATAGAAAGACTTTTAGAACCACTGAGTTTAACAATAGCAATAGCGCCAAGTCCGGGTGGGGTGGCAATAGCAGCAATGGTACTATTTGTAAAAGTCATTGATCACAACTATGGATTCGTGATCATCACTTGTTTGGATACTGACATGTTTATTAGGAAAGATTTCGCGCAGGCGTTTAAGGGCAATGTAGAGCAGCATGCCATCTAAGGGC
This sequence comes from Helicobacter suis, assembly GCF_902196135.1. GTDB lineage: Bacteria > Campylobacterota > Campylobacteria > Campylobacterales > Helicobacteraceae > Helicobacter > Helicobacter suis_A. The sequence goes on from NZ_CABIKE010000019.1 coordinate 1,707, forward strand.
TTAGTTTGTGCCTTGCCTATTTCGCGAACTTGCATGATCACACTTTGTAAGTAATTTTCCATGATTTCTTCTTGATCTTTTAGAAAGCTAGCCACCTCTAAGCGGATATTGTAGTGGTATTTGTAATGAATCCAATTAAAGAGCAAGTAAGATAGGGCATTATAACGATAACCCTTCTCGCCAATGATTAAAGCTGAATCAGGACCCTCAATTTCAATGAGTAGAGTTTGTTCGTTATACAATTCTACATGGATGCGCTCAATTTGGTAGGGCAAATAACTAAAGAGGGTATCTAGTTCTTGTTTGATCTCTGTAATTGTTGTCTTTAAAGCATTTGTAGGGGGAGTGGGGGGAGGAGTAGGGGGTGTTTTTTCTAGTTGCTGAGATTGTTTAACTTGATCCTGAGATTGTTTAGTCTGTTTAACTTTAGCTTCTATAATGGCATCTTTCTTGCCAAAACCTAAAAAACCACTAGAGGGAGTTTGGATAATTTCATATTCTAGATCCAAAACAGAACATTGCAAGACTGAAGAAGCCTTAATAATAGCTTCCTCAAGGGTTTTAGCTACAATGGTTTGCATCTTTTAGCTCCTAGGCCGTTTTTTGCATTTCGCTCTTCTTTTTGCTTAACATTTGATTAATGAGCCATTGTTGGATAATAGAAAAAATGTTATTGGTAGTCCAATAAAGCACAAGACCGGCCGGGAAAGTGATCAGAAAGATCGTAAAAAACAAGGGTAGCATTTTAAAAATCTTAGCTTGAGTGGGATCGGTGATGGTGCTTGGGGTGAGGGCTTGTTGGGCGTACATGGAAATTCCCATTAAAAGTGGCAAGATAAAATAAGGATCCATTAAAGAAAGATCGTGAATCCAAAGCATCCAACCGGCACTTTTAAGTTCTACAGCGTTGTATAAAACGCGATAAATGGCAAAAAATACAGGGATTTGTAGAAGGATTGGTAAACACCCACCCAAAGGATTAGCCCCGTGCTTTTTATAAAGCTGCATCATGTGCATTTGCAATTTCTGTGGATCGCTTTTGTATTTTTCTTGGAGTTCTTTCATTTTGGGCGCTAAGTCTTTGATTTTTTGCATGCTCACCATGCCCTTATAACTCAAAGGATAAAGAATAATCCGTACAATGAGGGTTAAAAGAATAATCGCCCAACCCCAGTTATGGGTATAAGTATGCAAATAATCTAGGAGTAAAAACACGGGGCGGGCAAAGAAAGTGATCACGCCATATTCAATTACCTCAGTTAGCATAGGAGAAATTTGTTCTAATAAGCGGTGATCTTTAGGGCCAATGTAACCATGTAAGGTGGCATTGCCCTTTAAAGAAACAAAGGGCAAAGGATTTTTACTTGGCTGTGCTTCTATAATGGCATCCAGAGGAGAATCTTTAGTGAAGAAAAGAGAGGTGTAGTAGCGATCCACACTAGCAATAAAGGTAGTGGATTTAAAAGTTTGGGTCTCTTTAGCCTTGCCATCTTCAATTTTTTCTAGTTTGTGATCTTGCGTACCTAAAAGTACCCCGTGGAAAGCATAACCATCGGCATCGGCTATGGGTCTAGAGCCATTGGAAAGTACATAAGCTAAATTCATGGGGTGTGTGGGTTTTAATTCTACGCCTAAATCATAGGTGAGATTAGGGTAAAAGGTCAAAATTTTTTTAATAGTGAGGTTTTTAAGAGATTGGGTTAAAACCACAGTTTGAGGGGCTTTATCTATTTGGAGTGTCTGGATTGAAGCGATATAGGGCGTATTAAAAGCCTCTTGATTAAGTGTAGAATCTACAAAGCGCAATTCTAAAGGCTTTAATGCATCTGATCCTAAAAGGGGCAATTTTTCTAAGGCACTTTTAGGTTTAGAGAGGCCTAAGAGCTGTTTAATGTGCTCTAAAAAATCCTCTTGTCTGTGGGCTGTGAATTTTTTATCTTTGAGATAAACTTGTGCAATGCGCCCTAATGAGTCTATTTCTATTTCCATATCTTTAGAGAGAACTGTAAGGATTATGGGGCTTTGAGGGGTTTGTGTTGTCTGCCTTATTAGAGCAGTGGGGGCGCTACTATTAGTTGTATTGGTTGGGAGAGTGTGGGGCTTTTCTGTTTGGAAAAAATAACCATAAATGGTTAAAAATAGAAAGGAGAGTACAATGGCTAAAATAAATCGTAAGTTATTTTCTTTCACATGAAACCTTAAGAATATAATAAGGATAGAGAGCAGGAGGATTAAGAGGCACTAGATAATAGCGCAGTTTAATTGCTTGAGGAGAATAATATTTTGGGGTGATGTGTTTAGAGCCAATGGGATAATCAATACCTCCCTTGCAATAAGGGTGGCAGGATAACAAACGCCGGCAAATTTTTAATAAAGCTTTAAATAACCCTTCATTGTGTAAAAGCCAAAGCGCGTAGGTAGAGCATGTGGGATAAAAACGACAACTTGTAGGTTTAAGAACAGAAAGATACTTGCGATAAAATTGTAACAAGGCTAAAACCAATCTCACGCATGCCTCATAACAAGCGGTTTTGTTTTGCGGTATAGACATGCTAAAACCTGTTGTTTTAAATCTTTGTATTTGAGTTGTGCAATCCCTGCTTTAGCCACAAACACGATCACCCGCTCTTTTTCTAAATGGATATTCTTAAAAAGAGAACGCACCCGCCGTTTAATCAAATTTCTCTGCACCGCATTACCCACTTTCTTAGAAACACTCAAGCCCAGTAGAGAAGTGCTAGGATAGCTAAAAAATTTGGGTAACCCATCTAAGGGGAGAGAATACATGGTAAAAAACTTGCTATGTACTCTCATGCCCTTTTTGTAAAGATGGTTAAATTGCTGGGTTGTTTTTAGAGATTGCACCTCGCAAGAATCAAACCGCTAATTGTCTTCTCCCCTTAGCACGGCGGGCTTTGATAACCTTACGGCCATTTTTAGTTTTCATCCTCACCAAAAAGCCATGTGTGCGCTTTCTAGGCGTATTATGGGGCTGATAGGTGCGTTTCATTCTCTAATCCTTTAAAATTTTCAAAAGCTCTATTCTAGCTTGTTTTGCTAAAAACTATCTAAAGTCTAATGGCTGCTGTTTTTATCTTCTACCAAAATATAAAGTTGGTTGAGATTATGGGTTTGCAATAAATCCACCACTTTAACAAAGCTATCTAAGTTGCTATTTTTATCTCCCTGTAAAATAATAGGTGTGTCTTTAGCATATCTTTTTACCGCCTGTTTAAGCGCCTCAAAACTTACCTTTTTTTTGTCCAAATAAAACTCGCCTTTATGTGAAATGGCGATATTAACTTGTTTTTTATCCAGCACATCTTGGGCTTTATCCGAGCTTTGATCTACTTTGGGGATATTAATGGGCAGTTTGGAAGTAGAGACAAAAGAAGCAGTGGTGAGTACGATAACCAAAAGCACTAACATGATGTCAATAAAAGGCACCACATTCATGGAGTCTATTTTTTTCATCTATCTTCCTAAAAATCTGTATCTAGGCGATTATACCCCGCTCCCTCTGTGGCCGGGTGGTGGTAAATATCCCATTTAGTCGCGATGATCTCGCTTTTGCGCACCAACATGTTATAAATCACAACAGAAGGAATGGCCACAATCAAACCCATACCTGTAGATTTAAGCGCAAGGGCTAAACCAACCATGATTGCTTTAGTATCCACCGCTGAGGTATTGCCTAGTTCAATAAAGGTAATCATGATTCCTGTTACCGTGCCCAAAAGCCCCACATAAGGCGCATTAGAACCAATAGTGGCCACTAAAGTTAAACGGCGGTGTAAATCTAGTTCTAACTTGCGTTTATCTTTATAATCATCTACGCGCACGGTGGCATAAAACCACACCCGCTCAATCCCAATCGCAATCACAATTACTGATAAAAACGCCAAAAATCCCAAAATCCCATAATCTACCATCTCTTTCACATTCCACCCCGCAAATGATTCTTCAATTGGCTCTTAGCCTCCCTATCTAAAACCCTTTGTTTCATGCTCTCTCTTTTATCATAAAGTTTCTTACCCTTCACCAAAGCGATCTGAAGTTTCACCCGGTTTCTTGCATTAAAATACAACTGCAATGCCACGATACTAAGGCGCTTTTGACCCACTTCAACAGACCATTTATGAATCTGTTTTCTATGTAATAGCAACTTACGAGGCCGTCTCTCATCGGGTTTATAATAAACATTGGCCGTTGGTAGATGCCCAACATGCACCCCAAATAAAAAAGCCTCGCCCCTGATAATCCTAACAAAATTATCCTTTAAATTCACCCTACCCACACGGATTGCCTTAACCTCAGAACCTGCCAAAACAACACCCGCCTCCAAAGTCTCTAAAATCTCATAATCAAAGAAAGCCTTTTTATTGCGTATGGGTTCTCTCACACACTTTCCTTAAGCCTAAAAAAGCTACTCCCACTCCCGCTAAAAAAATAAGGCTGTGCATTATCTAAATGTTTCTCAAATTCTTTTAATGCAGGATAAAGCGTGATAGCAGGGGTGTATAGATCGTTAAGAGTGGCGCGTGTAAAGTGTTTGAGTAAAGTGCGGCTCTGAATCGTTTTCCAATTTTGCCACTTTTCTATAGGCATAGCTAGGCGATCAAAGGCTTTATAAACTTGAGCTGTGTTACAAAAAATTTCAGGGGTTAAAATTTCTATTTCTAAATCCTCTTCTTCAAAAGATTCAATCAGCTCACCAAAATGAAAAACATGCGCGCTATTAAAACCAGAGATAAAAAAATTCACATCACTGCCTACCTGCGCGCCAATTTGATAACATTCTTGCAAACTCAAACCCAATTCTAAGCGGGTGTTAAGCTCTCTTAAAAGCACCCCCGCATCTGCACTCCCGCCTCCAAGCCCCGCACCTATGGGGATATGTTTTTCTACTTCAATGGCTAATTCTAGGGTTTCAGGGTGGTTTTTAGCTTGGAGGTGAGTTTTAAGTATCTGTAGCATTTTATAAATCGTGTTTTTCTCAAGAGGGCAACCAAAATTACCCTTAAGCAAAAAGGGAGCTCTTTTAACAAAAAGATAATCACATATTTGGGTTTTTACAAGCATTAGCCTAGATAAAAGAGTGTGATAAGATGCCTCTAATCCTAAAATTTTTAAGAAAATATTTACTTTAGGATAGGCGATACACTCAAACGCATTCATTCTAATTTACCCAGTTGTTTACCAATGCCCTCTAAAAGCGTATCGCTAACATCTCCGGAAGCTTTTTTGTTTTCTAAAGCCACCGCTTCTTTAAGTTCAGAGCGCAAAATAAGCATATGAGAGGGGGCGTCAAAACCAAGTTTTACACTTCCCTTATCAATTGAGACAACCCGTATATGGATATGCTCCCCAATCACCACACCCTCTCCTAGTTTTCTGGCTAAAATTAACATCTAGAATCATTGTGCTAAGATATGGATTGTCTCAATAATATCCCCCTGCTTTAAACTATCCAAAACCCTTAAACTCTCCTCCTCCTCAATTTGTCCAAAAACCGTATGCTCCCCGTCTAAATGGGGTTGGGGCTCAAAACAGAGGAAAAACTGGCTACCACCCGTGTCTCTGCCGGCATGTGCCATGCTTAATGCGCCTCTCTTATGTTTGTGCGGGTTATTTTGCACTTCACAGCGGATACGATAATCAGGTCCACCCATTCCAGTACCAAGTGGACAACCCCCTTGAGCCACAAACCCGGTGATCACGCGGTGAAAATTTAGCCCATTATAAAAACCCTCTTTGGCTAAAGTCGCAAAATTAGTTACAGCCTGTGGCGCTTCTTGTCCAAATAAGTGGATTTTAATCGCCCCCTTACTAGTTTTAATCACCGCATACTGATAAGAAGCCAAAAGTGTGGGATCTATTTCATAAACTTTTAGAGCTTTCATGGATACCTTTAAAAAATTAAATGATCGCCGTATTTTACCGATTTCACCTTAATTTTATGTAGTGGGGTGTTTATGTGGGCTCTGTTGGCTCTCTTTTTTTTAGGGTGTGTTTTACACGCAGAAAAGGCGCTAGATACCTCTTTGATTCACCACGCTAAACCCTCCCATACCACCAAAAAAATACCGCGCCAAAACCAAAAGATCACCAAAAGCGTTAAAAAACCCAACAAACAAAATTTTCAACAACAAGTTAAACAGAATAAAGAACACAATAACGCCAACCTAGAACCGCTCCATCTTTGGATTTATAGCACCGTTTTTTTAATCGCCTATTTTAAAGATGGGCACTACAAACAGGGCTATGGGCTTTTATTACAAAACGGGCATGTGCTAACCTCCTCTGAGTTAGCCTATGATAAAGGCATGTATGCCACAACTTTTGTAGCCAAAATGCAAGATGATAGCGGGCCTATGCTAATTTGTGTAGCGCGGTTGCGCCTTAAGGCCATTGATCGAAACCGCGGGTTATCCTTGCTTAATACCCACGCTTTTACTAACGATTATTGCCAAATCCGCCCAGAAAGTTACTACCATGCGCGTATCTACACAAAATACGGGCAAGATTTACTCACCAAAAATTCCAACCCACGCAAAGCCTTACAAATTTATTATCCTAAGATTAGCGATCAAGGCACTTTTGAAGTAGGCACTTTTGAAGTACGAACATATAAGAATATTTTAGAAAAGAGCCATAAAGATATTAACTACAGTAGTCAATATCTTAATTATAGCGATCTACATCGAATCATACGGCCTCTCCTCAAAGATGTCTATGGCCGCCCCCTTTTTAACCACCAAGATGAGTTTATAGGCATGGCCGTCTCTCTTCCCAGTCAAAATAATGTTTTTGCCACCAAACGCGTGATTCAAGATTTTTTACTAGATTTAAAACACCGCTCTATTTTTTAACTCTAAGCCCCCCTTAAGCTTAAAAACTATACAATACGCCTTTTGCTAAATAGCAAGTGCTAAGCAAATGCTAAAGCAAGCGATCTTTGACATTTAAGCAAG
>NZ_CABIKE010000020.1 GCF_902196135.1 Helicobacter suis
TGGCCTTAAAAGAAAAAATAGCGACAAACCCCGATCTAATCGCAAGATTAACCCTGATCTAGTGCGTGAAGCTATTCTAGCCATTGGCAGCAGCGCCCCGCGCAAGGGCTACAAAGCCTATTATGACTACTATATGGAACTTGAAAAAGAAAAACGCCCTGACTTCCAATATAGCTTTAATAATTTCATGAAGTGGTGCGATCGGATAATTAGGGGGGATCGGAAAGTACAAAGCGTTTTGTTGTCCCCATACTTAAAAAAAAGAGATATTCTAAAAGCCATACAGAGCGGTACGCGCCTTTGTTGGTAGTGCCGCGTTTGCTTGCTTAGCCACTCAATCTACTCACCCGCGCTAAAAACTCATACGGTATAAGGATACCTAGCCTTTTGAATGCCCATTTACTAGGTGTTGAATAATTCAACAAAAAGCGTTGAATATTCAACATTTAGCGTTGAATAACCCTTAAATGCCGTTGAATAGGCTTTACTGGCGTTTAAAAACCATTGAATGAGCCGCGCTATTCAATAAACATTTACTGATCAATCAAGCCACCCGCGTGTACTTTTAAGTATTTTAGTGGCAGTGATTTATTAAGACTGAGATGTAGCGCCAATGGCTTAAACCTAGATGACCTTTTGTACTTAATTTGATCAAGTTAGTTTGTTTGGCTTTTGCGCGCCCGCTTATTTGGCCTAGCTTGGTAGATCAAGCGCAAACGCTGACCGCCATAAATGGCGCGCAATTCCTCAAGGCTTAGAGTTTTGAAAGTTTCAAATTCTAGCGCCACTCTCAATGCAAATAACTTGGGATATAGTTTGGATCGTTAATGGGTATTTTTTTATTTTTAAAAACCGCTTTGTATATTTTGCCCAAACCAATAATAAGATTAGTTGTATCTTCCTTGCTGAGGTAGCGCGAGGGCTTTTTGCAAACATGATTACAAAATTCCTCTAACTTTTTCAAATTCCAATCTAGCTCTTTGCAGTAGAAGCGAATACGCTTAATTTGGTTAGGTGTGGGAGTTGTTGGCGTGCTAGGCACGATAAAGCAAGGATTAGCGCCATTTAAAAACGCTAGCGTATCTATTAGCTGATCAATGCGCAAATACTTAGAACTAGTTGTTTGCCACATTTCTTGCAACCATTCAACCCATTTACCATTAGAATGCAAGCGCTTATACTCCGGGTGCATGTGAATTTGTTTTAAGAGACTTAGGCGATACTTCTTTTGTTTTTGCGTCATGTCTAATCTTAGCAAAATGCGCAAAAAGTGAGCTTAAAACATCTTATTCTTTGGTTATGCAAGTTGTGATCTCACCTATCGGACAAATTAGTGGCATTGACGGGCGAACTTTCAAAATTGAATCAAAAGTTTATGAGACCCTAAAGGCTAATAAAATAGATTTACCGATTGAATTAGACCACACAGGCCCCGCGATTGGTTGGATCAAAAATTCTAGTTTAGTGCTTGAGAATGATCAAATTTTAGGGCTGGCTGATTTTAACAAGGCCGGACAAGCCGCCCTTAAAGATCGCGCCTATCGTTATCTCAGCCCCACTTATTTAGTTGATGATGATAATAATGTGATCACTATCACCGGGCTAGGTTTGGTTAACAAACCAAATATTCTAAAACAAGCGTTAAATTCACTACAAGGAGCATACATGAACGAACTACCCGAAGAAACAGAAAATACAGAAAACACCGATCAAGATTTTAGCTTAAAACTTGAGATTGAAAAATTCAACACCCGTTTAAGTGGCATTGAAACGCAATTAAACGAGGTTTTAAGCGCGATTAAGGAACTTAAAGAGGCTAAAGAAACGGCTGAGAAGGCAGAAGAAGATGAGGAGGAAGATACAACGCTAATTGAAGCCCACCAAAGTGTATTAAAAACGCTTGAGGAAAATAACTCCGTATTGCCAAAACGCGTGCCATTTTTAAAGAAAATGTGCGGGGCTAATGTGTTCCCGCGCTTTGTTGAGTTATACCAGCTTGAAGCCAATAGCCTTTATAACACTAAAAAGATCAAACTAGACCAAAAAGAAACCCCCGATCCACTACAACAAGAAATTAACAAACAACTAGCGGCTTTCATTTAGCGCAAAAATAAGCGCGCGAGCATGTCAAAATGGGGCATGCAAAATTTCAAGATAGAAATTTTAGAAAACAAAGCTAAAGCGCTTTTGATTAACCAAGAATTGATCACTCAAGAGCTTTTGGAGTGGGCGTATTCTGAAGCGCTAGAATTTAGCCATGATCATAACGCGCCAGCTTATGCGCTCTATGATTTTGCTTTAGCGCGCTTAAAACGCCTTCTAAAAATTCCTTTTAGTGATGAAGATGCCTTAATTTATCAAAACGCTATTAAGGCTATTCAATCTAGTCTAAAGATCGAGCCACTTAAGGCTAAAAGCTCACAAGTACGCGGGCGGGGTTTTTTGTTATGAATTTCTTAGAAAGAAGTATAGATATTTTGATTCAGATTTTCCCTAGCGCGCTATTTATCCTTAAGCCTGAAGCGATTAAAGAGCCCGGGCTATTTATCCAACTTGCTGGCCTAGAAAAAGTTAACACCCAGTATGTGGCGGTTAATGGGGTTTTGTATTGCGCCTTAATGGAGCGCGATATAAGAGCTATTGCAAAACACATTGACCCGCTGATTGAATGCTTTAACAAGCGTTATGCCTATTTAGAGGGCAAACTTGATTTTAGGCGTTTGCAAGGCTTTAGCTTTGAAGACTTTTTAAGCGTATTTGCCCTGTATTTTCAAATCCAACTAGCAAGGAGTTAAACAAGTGCAAGAACTCAAAACCATTAAAAAAATCATTGTTCATTGTAGCGCCACACCGGAGGGCAAAGACTACAGCGCCAAAGATATTGATAAGTGGCACAAAGAAAGAGGCTGGGAGTGTATCGGTTATCATTATGTGATCAAATTAGATGGCACTATTGAGGGAGGGCGCTCCGTTAAGTTTGTGGGCGCGCATTGCAAAGGCCATAATAGCGATTCGTTAGGCATTTGCTACATTGGCGGTTTAGACAAAGATCACAAACCCAAAGATACACGCACACCCGAGCAAAAAGAAGCGATAAAAAGCTTATGTCTAAAACTTCTAAAAGAAAATCTAGCAGCTAAACTCTATGGGCATCGTGATTTTGAGTCTAAGAAAGATTGCCCTTGTTTTGATGTGATAGAGGAGGCACTAGAATGGGAGATTACAGATGTTTAAAATTAATTTTGATTTAGAAAAAATCCAAAGAATCGAGCTTTTTATTTTGTTTGCGGCGCTTTTTAATCTAGTGGCGCTTGTTTTTGTGGTTAGCGAAAGTTATAGCATGTTAGATCGCGCTGAAACTCAAATTAAGCGGCTTGAGTCAATTGATAGCCAGCTTGATAAAGTAGAACACAAAATAGACAAAATGGTGGAGTCCTCCATTAGCCATGACTAATCAAGATGTGATCTTTTTAGGCATTTCTTTAAAAGATTATGTGCAATATATCTTTATGTGTTTAGTAGGCTTTTGTGTGGGCGCGTTATTTGTTATGCGCACAATCTCAAATGAGGATTTTAAAGACCGCCTAGACAAAATCCGCTACATTCTTTGGGGCATTGGATCAAGTATGCTCACCACTTGGATAGCCTTTGAGGCTTTGCAGTTTTACACTTCACTACCTACCGGTTTAATCACCGCCATATCCGGAGGTATTGGCTATATCGGGGCGGAAGTTATGGGCGATTATGCGCTAAAACTTTTAAGCAAAAAATTAGACTTGCCCCCGCCTGATAAAAAAGATGAGGCTAAAAAGTGATGTTTAGCATTGATACTAAAAGCATTGGCATAGCTTTAGCGCTTTTGATCTTATTAGCCGGTGTGGGCTTTGCTTGGTGGTATCTTAAGCGCATTTTAGTGGAGCGTGAAACTTGCGCACTAGCCTTGAATGAACAAAACAAAAGCATTTTAGCCCAAAATATTGCTACTGAAGCCTATGTTGAAAGTCTAGAAAAAAACAAAGAGGCAATCAAGCGGCGCTACATAGCAATTAAAGATGATATTAATTTGATCCGCCATAAAGAATGCACAACAGAGCGCGCCGAGTTAGACAAGATCAAAAAAGCCCTTGAGGTTTTTAAGGCTAAGAATTAATGTGGGCATTAATAGTTAGCGCGTTTATGTTTAGCGGGTGTATGCGGGTTTATAAGCCGGTGTATATTCCCACCGCCTGTAAAATCCCAAAGCGCATGCGCCCCGCCTTAAACGCCCCCACTTTAGCGGGTGATATTGCCGAGCTTTTGATCTATACCGAGCTTTTAGAAGAAGATTTAAATTTTTGTACAAAGGAATCAAATGGGACAAAAAGATAATTTGTATTTTGGTGGCGGTAGTTTGTTTATTTATCCGCTAAATGGAAAAGGCGAAAGCATTGACATTGGCTGTTTAGAACTTAGTTTAAGCCGCGATAGCCAAAAGACTACCGCTTGGACACGCGCAAACGGGGCTAAACAAAAATTAGCCGAAGTGGTAACAGAGGAAAGTTATACACTAAAAATTAAGGGCAATAACTTTGCCCCTGAAGCGTTAAGTCTTGTACTAGATTCAGAAGTGCAAAATCACACCTACAAAAAAGGCGAATTGTTGCCTTATGGCGGATATGCGCAGTGGGATACTAAAATTCAAGTTTTAAGCGCCTCCAGCAGAAGCGAAAGCCTTCCATGTAAGCTTGAATTTGTAGGTAAACCTATAATGGGCAAACAAATACGAGCGGTTTTCTATGAAGTTAATTTATCACTTGATGGCGAGTTAAACTTATTAAGCGATGAATTTGCTAATATTGCACTGACCGGAGTTTGTGCCAGCACAGCAAAAGGCGTTTTTGATTATTATTATGTGGATTTGAACAAACCCTTAACCCAAGCGCCCGCCGCCTCCTCTAATTCGCGCCAAATCTACACAGCGGCGGGCAATGTAGTAACAGCACCTGATTCTCCGACAACAGCGGCGCAAACTCCGGTAACTCCAGCGCCACAAACTCCAGCGCCACAAACGCCACAAACTAGCGCGATCCCAGCTGATGATAATGATTTAGAAAGAATGGTAGAGGAATTAGAAAACCAAGCCATTAAAGAAGGCAAGATTAGTGCTGAGGAAGTTAACGCCGCGCGGCAAGCCACACAAGCGGCTAACCCTGATATAAAGATCACACATGCCTAATTTAGCAGAATTTAAAAACCGCGTTTTTTGTGCTGACGCGCTAGAGTTTTTGCCAACACTCCCGGATAATTCTATAGATTGTTTGCTTATCGATCCGCCTTATTGTAGTGGCGGGCATAGAATGTACAATAGGTATGGTTTGTATCAGAATTTTGAGGGTGATAACGCAAATCAAAGAATATGGGCATTGCGGCTAACTGAAATTTTAAGGCAAGCCAAACGGATTTTAAAACCTTCAGCCTACTTTTTTAGCTTTATTGATTGGCGACAACTCCCCGCGCTAAGTGATTTAATCCAACTAGCAGATTTGGCATGGCGGGGTATTGTTGTGTGGAATAAAGGCAATAACGCGCGCCCGTTTGCTAATGCTTTTAAGCAACAATGTGAATTTATCCTTTGGGGCACAAAAAGCGCTTTGCCACTCACTAGCAGAGAAGAAGCTAATTATTATTATGGCTATGTTGAAAAATACCTACACTCTAGCAAAAAGCAACACCCCACACAAAAGCCCTTAGAAGTGCTAAAACATTTATTAGCGCCGATTGCAGATTTAAAAAAAGAAGGGGAAGAGCTTCCGATAGTGTTAGATTGTTTTTGTGGGAGTGGATCAACGGGGGTGGCGTGTGCTGAACTTGGGTTAGATTTTATCGGGGTGGAGCTCTCTAAAGAATACGCCGCCTTAGCTAGCATGAATTTAGAAGCCGCGCTACTTAAAGAAAACAAAGAAAAAGAAGATAAAGAAAAGGAAACAAACCATGTCTATTGCTAAAGCTCTCCAAAAACTAGAGGATCGCATTAGTGGGCTTAATACTATGCGCGGGCGGCTTCTTAAGTTTGTTAATCCACAGAGCGCGCCCGCGCCTGAAGTTAGCAAAGTGCAGAGCACTAGAACCCCCGCCCCTGACGCGCCTAACACTAGTACGCCCACTCAAGCAGATAGTACGCCCACTCAAGTGCAGAGCGCCGCGCCTGAAGTGGATAACACCGGTGGCTTAAGCGATCAAGAAAAACAAGAGCGCTCAAATCTGATTAACCGGTTAATCACAACAAATAACATCACTAATAACGATTTAGCCCCGCTAGGTTTATCTTTTGAGGACTACCCAAGTTTTGAAGGGGTGGCCTTTAGAAATGACGCGCCTACAGATCAACTAAAAGACTATTTGAATGCTTTAGATAGCATTAGCGCTTTAGCTGTTGTGTATGAAGCACTCAAAAACGCGCCTTTTAGAAAGCTTGAGGCTAGATATATTTTAGGTGATGATGGCGGTATTGGTAGTTTATTTTTTGCGTTTGCAATTGGGCTAGGAGGTCTTTACACGGAAAGCATTCAAGCCAATGATGCTATTAAAAACGCCTTGTATTTTTTGATCACCCAAGCCACAAACTACCGATTAGTAGCCGCGCTAGCCCCTTCAGATAACCCCGGGTTAACAATGGAAGCGCAAAGAATGGTTAGGCAATTGCAAGATGAATTCAATAGCTTTTATGCGGATTTTAAAGAGGACTTGATCACGCTCTCTTATGCGTTTGTTTCTATGTTTAGATCGCTAGAAATTACACTACAAGAGCCTTTGAGTATTGATCAAGCTATTGCTTTGCGCCGCAATATGCGCCCAGCGTGTTATAGTCTAACGGGGCGTTTAAGCGGCGCGCTTAATCCGCAAATGCTATTAGGTGTTTATGTGCGCTATGCTGTGGCAAGTTTCACGCTTGATTATCTAAGAAAAAATCTCATGCCGCTTGAAAACTTGCCAGATAGTATCACCACTCCAATGGGCGGCGTCATTATTACGACTGAAATTAAAACAGCCCTTCAAGGTTTTTATGAATTTATCAAACTTGAGGCTATCAAAATCAATTTTGCAAAAATAGAGGTGAAGTAAATGAATCAAGTTTTCAAAACAGATCGCAACTTTTTAGAATTTAGCACAGATTTAGACGGGCTTAAAGTAGACTTTAAATACTTCGCGCTAAGTGATTTTCAAAACCGCCGTTTGTTAGATTTGAGTGCGCGCACTGAAAAAAGCACAGATAATTATGACGCGCTGATTGAATTCCAGTACCAAACAATTAGCGAAAATTTGATTTGTACTAGCCACACAGATGAAGGCAAAGAACAAGCCTTTTTAGAAGTGCTTAAGCAAAATGGCAAAACGGCAGAATTTCTAAATTTTGTTAATGAACAATTTAGCAGCGCGCTAACTCAAAAAAAAGCCTCCTTGAAACCTTGATCAAAGAGCAAGCCATGCAAGCTAGAGGCGTGCAAATTTTAGCCCCCACTCTAAGTGATGATGTGGAAGTGTTAGAAATTTTGCGCGCCTTTTCTTTAGCCCACTCTATTGTGGTAGATGGTTTTAGTGGTTTTGTTTCTGTTAAGTTAGATTTTTTAGTGATCAAAGAATTTTCTAAGCGCTATTATTTTGATAGCCTTTTTCTTTTAGAATTTCTCAAAAGCTTAGGCAGTGTGTTTGAAAGTGTGATTAATGAGAAGTAGAAAACGCCGCCGCAATAACCCACTAGACTTCCGCGATTTTTTGATTCAACATGAAAACATTCGATCGCTATATTTGCAGGGCAAAGATTTGAATTACATTTGCACAACTTTAGGCATTAAGAAAAAAGATATTATCAAATCGCGCGATCAAGCCCTAGAAAGTGGCGATGATTGGGACGCGCTATTAATGTATAATAAACGCAACACACAAGAAAGCGCCATGAGTGAAGCCTATTTTGTGGCTAGGCTGATTGAAGGCTTTGAAACGCAACTAACACAAAACCCCGATCTTAGTTTAGAACAGCTAGCCAAATACACTAGACTTTATTACACACTCAAGCAGCCTAAAAACACGGATGAACTTAGAAATAAAGAACAATTACACGCCAATACAATGCGCGTGATTAAGATTATCGCAGATTTAGCGCTAAAGCAACAAAATAAAGCCGTTGTGAGCTTTTTAAGTGAGTCAGCTGATCTAATTATTAAAAGCGTTTTTAAACGCCCTGTAAGCCACGAGATAGACTAAAGAATACCAACATACTACCCCCCCTTAACAATGAGCCGCTAAACGGGTGCTAAACGGGTGCTAAACGCTATTAATTAAATATCATTCTAATAACTTGGCTTATCACTTCTTGCCCACCTCTATTATCGGGGGCTAAATAAGTATCTATTTTAGAGATCAAAGAGTTGCTAGCCTCTCCATTATCTTTAAAAGGCATGAAGCGCCTTTGTGGCATTTTTCTAGTACCTAGTTGGTGAAAGGGGGCGTATCTTTCAGAGTTGCTAACCTCTATTGTATTGCCTAAGATTTGGAGATTCACGCCTCTTCGCATAACGCGCGTATTTTGCAAGATTTGGGTACGCATGCGGGGCTTTTTGCGCTTAATAGTAGCTGGCTTAAGTGGCGGCCAATTTTGCCCCGTTA
>NZ_CABIKE010000021.1 GCF_902196135.1 Helicobacter suis
ATAGAGAGCGTGCGTAAGCAGATGATAGCCATTAATCAGGGCTTGGGTGATCTCAAACTCTTTACTCAAGAGGACTATAGAGCTTTGCGGGCATTAAAAGAGGAGGGTTTGAACATTGAGGGGCTAAAGACACGCATTGGCATGATAGAGCAAGGGGCTAAAACACGCTATAAAGCCTTGCAAGAGCAATACAAAGACTATCTGAGCCCTAATGGGGTGCAAGAGCTCAAGCAAGCACATGCCAAAGAGTTAGAGGCATTAGAAACACAGCACACTCAATCCCTAAAGAGTGTAAAGCTTAGCAAAGAGGCTAAGTTAGAAGAGTATGTGAACAAGGTTTACATGCTACTAGAAAGTTTTAGAGAGCAAGTTATTAACCCCATACTAGAAAAAACCCAAGCAGAAAGAGGGACAGAGATTAAGGCCGTTATCCAATGGAAAAAGGACAATGAGAAAGAGAAGGCTGAATACCACGCATACCTAGCAGTTCTTGCAGATGATTTGCTTGCAGGGAGATTTCCCAAAATGAATGCGATGGCAATACTCATGGGCAAGGGGGTTAAAAATGCCATAAATCCCGCATACTTTGAAAGCATAGCCAAAGATAGGCGGGATCACTTTCTAAAAAGACATATTGATGAGATTGAAACAAGGTTGACTAAAGAGCTCAAGCCCATTCTTGACAAGATAGAGACTACTAGAGAATGGGAATACAAAGCTTTACTGGAGGAAATAAAGGGATTAGAAAATAGCATAGGAAAACTAACTGAGGAATTTAAAAACAGCGATGTGTATGGCAAAAGGCTTAAAGCAGCAGAAAGTGATGCGCAATATTACAAGAATAAAACCTCTAGACTTACAAAAGAGCTGGAGGATAAAATTAAAGAGATTGAAAGACTTACAGATGAGAATGCCAAGCTAAAGCACACTGATCTACACTTGGAGAATACCACACAGAAAACTCAGATCGGAAGGCTTGAAAGCCAAGTGGAGGACTTGCAAACACAAAGAAATGATCTACAAAAAGAGCGGGATAAATTGCAAGTAGAGCTTGACAATACGCAAGCAAAATTAAGTGAGCAAGTTAACCTAACTGAGAAATTAAAAACAGACTTGAAAAAAGCTTTAGCTAACCAACAAAGTAAGGGGAGGGGGTTTGGGATGTAAAGGTTTGGCAAGAGAAGCCAAAGTTTGAACGCCGCTACCCCTTCGTTCTTAAGTGTGAGTGTTTGGGATATTTTTTACTACCCATTGGAGGGTGTATTTTCTAAGACAATCACCTACTCCTGCCTTTAAAGGGTGTTGAGAACTCCTTGTGTTGTGGTGTAGAAGAATCTTGGGAGTACCCGTTGTGCAGATCACTATCGAGCGCAGGTGTTTTATCCTGTTTAAGAGATTGTAAGTGTTGCTCTAAAAACACTTGTAAATCTGCCTTATCTATTGTCCCCTCTGCAACTTGCACCACCATATCTTCTAATGAAGTGCTTGCAAAGTTATTATAACAATAACCATTCATGACCAAAAAGTGCATCCCAAGATAGATGGAGGTGCGCTTGTTACCATCGTTAAAGGGGTGGAATTTGATACAAGAAAACATCAAGTGCGCAAGCTTACTGCAAAAGGAGGGGTAGAAATCATCATTCTGGATATGTTCTAAAGCACTGGCTAAGTAGCCAATACCCGCTTTGTTATAGCCTTTTAACCCCTTTGTTAAATCCATAATCTCATCGTGGATAGCAATCGCGTGCTCCAACTTCAGATACTTCACTACTTATCAGCCAAACGCTCAAAAACTGCTCTCACTTCAGGCTTCTCAAACTCTTTTCTGCAAATTTCCCTAGCTCTTTGAAATGCCCTTTCGTGTTCGTCCATCACCTGCTTATTCTGTAATTGTTCATGTTTAAGAGCAAGTTTTCTCATAGATGACTCCTTATCCGGTATTTTGATCATTATACGCTAATTCTCGCCCTTTTCTCTTTTCTCAAAATATATACGACAATCCTAAGATTTTCTAACTCCTGCCTTTAGAGGGTGTGGGGAGCTCTTTGTGTTGTGGTGTTGGTGGTGTAGGAAAAGATTGGGAATGTAGAGGTGTTTCTTGGGATTTGGCTTGTTTCTTAGCAATGATTTGAATAATTTCTTGGCTTCTTTGTTGGATAAACTTCTCTCCTGCTTGTAACCATTTCTCAGAGAGATTGTATTTCTCATGGCGGGTGAAGGTGAAGTTTGCCAGTTTGGAAAGCGGTCCTATATGGCGGGGTTGGCATGCAATTTCTAGTTGTCTTGAAAAACTCATTCCTAGCGCACTACGCTCGTCTATAAAGTAGGCCGGGATGTCCTCTAAATTGTACTCTGTAACATGATTAAAAAACGCCATGCCATTATCAAAAATAGGCGCAGGTTTGATAGGTTCATTGGCATTGTTATCTACAAGCATCCCAAAGTTACCCAGATGCCTATCTGTATTGAAAATAAGTGCATCAAAGAGTAAAAGGTCTTGGAATTTCTCTTTTCCGTAAATACCCATAATCGTTTGTATCATTTTACTCCTGTTGCGCTCTTTGAACAACTCTTCAAGCAAGTTTCTGTCCAGATAATCTAACATAGGCAAATATCCATACTCTTGAGTAGTGAATAGTTCACAAGAGCTGACAATCTCACCATGAAATTCTTGTAAGTCATAGCGCACATGTTCAAACCCTAGTGTCGTAGCAACTTGTGCCATGTAGTATTCACAATAAGGTTCTTTACCATACTCGTTATGTCCAAGAACACTCCAACCCTTTAAAAGCTCTATGTTACCACTCACTGCATTCTTGTGCCAACACTTCTTAAGCATGCCATTGGTAGTAAGCTCTGGACTGGTTACAAGCCCCTCAAGTTTTGCAGAATGCCCTGCAAAAGCTACCAAAGCCAATGTTTCATTGAAAGAATTTTCATAAAGATTGTAATCTTTCCAGAGGTAGTTTTTATCTGCAGGGATAATCCAATAGGTGTCGTTAAGAGAGAGGGCTAGAGTAACATCAACATAGGATAAAAAATTATCAGGATTGAGCTGTAGAGATTTGACGATTTCTTTCACAAATGCTCTATTTTTAGGGATTTTTCTGGACTTTATCCAGTCCTCCAGATGATCCTCTATGCATTTATCGCTTAATGAGAAAGTGTATGGTAATAGCCCTTGATTGATAACCTGCACATTATCAAGATAGTAAAAAAACTCATCTTCGCTTGTTTCATTTGCAATTTTTAGCTCAAACCTCACAACCTCTTTGTCTTTATTCTTCAGAACATACCACATACAAAGACCCCTTTTATCCAATCACAACCACCCCATTATATACCCGCAAACGCTACATTCAAGAACCAAGAACAAAGAACACCCATTCAAAATTGTGTTAGTTATTAGTCGTCAGCGTCTAGGCGCTTACATCTCCGCCCTAAATGACGGAGTTTTACACAGGGGTAGATAAAGCTAAGCATTACCGGGTTTTAGGGCGCGCAAAACCTTCCGCCTTCACACACACTCCTCCCAAAAGCCAGTAAAACCATGGCCAATATTGTTTACTGATCGTTACATTGATAAGCTCTGCCTCTTGTGTATGAGCGATGCGGGCATAACTATTTGCTTGACCTTGAAGTTTTTGTATCGTTTGCTGTTTAAGATCTTCAGCCTTACTATAAGGCCAAGTAAAAGGCTTACAACTAACTAACCGCGGCAACTTGATGTGTCTCCCCTGTCATTGGCTGATTAGGATTAATCGTACCTAGCTTAGCAGTACAACCCAACATGAGAAGAGCTATCGCCCCCCCACCCCCGCGGATCAAGAAACGAGGAAAAGCCATGAAAATCCCTTTGATTTAAAAAGTAAAAACCTAACATCGGTTAATTTGCACGCTCTTTTAAATGTGAGTTCGATTTTATTGGCTTCTATTAGATCGTGCTTGAAGTTTTCTACTCAGTTGCTCTCAGTTACCATTTTTAACATCGTATCCTTATTAAAACTCTATAAATCCCCCACAATCCCCTTCACCCCATAAACCATAGTTAGATACTCCTAACACCTAACCTTTGCCTTACAAGCCATTTTAAAGCGATTTAAACGCTATTTTTGTTTTATTGCTCTGTTTTTATTGCCTTATCCACACTCGTTGTTTTATCATTCCGTCATTTTTCTTTCATCTGCCATCTGCTGTCCATTCTTAGTTCAATTGCCTTTTTTTCTACTCCTCCTCCCCAAGACATGATAACTCCCTAGCCCTAGATACTCTAAGACCACCTATCTACAATTTTCACTTCAAAAGCCCTCTCTTGGGGGGTTTGGGGGGCTTGCCCCCCAAGATAAATCCTCATAGATGCCAAGCGTCAGCTTGGCTTACCTAGTCCAGTACGGAGCAAATCTTAAAAAAATTTTAAAAATTTTTTTCTTAAAAATTAATATAAAATGAGAAAAACTTTTTTTTATTTAAGCATTTTCTCAAAAATTCTCAAAAATAAGAATATTGACATGCCTCACTAATCCCTATTTTGCTATGTTTTAAGTTTCTTTTAAGTTTTTCAAAAATTTTTTTTCTCGCGCGCATGTTTTTAACCTTTTTAAAGAGCTTACGCTCTTTTAACCTTTTAGGCACCCCGCGAAGCCCGTGTGGGAGGGAGCTCCCGGATTGTAATACCCAGTAAAATCCGCACTGATCCCCAGTAAAATCCGCGCCTATACCAAGTAAAATCCGCACTGATAAGGAGTAAAATCCGCATTTGATACATAGAATTAAGCTATTAGTATATATAATAGTAGCTAAAGACATTGATTGGAGTAGCAATAATGGATACACAGAAAGCTCTAACAGAACAAATAGAAGCCTTGCGGGCTCTTATTGAAATGACAGCAGATAGTGCTACTAAAAAAGTTTTAGAGGCTGAAAAAACTGATTGCCTCAAAAAGCTAGTAAATCTAACCAAACAGACACTAGCCCAATCTCAAGCCTCGCCCACACAAAGCACACCAGAACAACAACCAGTGGCTACAGTGGCTACACCAATAGCCACACCACCTACAATCCAGCAAGAACTAACCACCACCCAACAGCCCCTAGAAACCCAAGCTATCGCTCAAGCCAAGCTCACAGTCCCTACCGCTATATCCAAGCAGTATGTAACCTTCCACAACGATGTAAACTCTGTCTCTCTGGGTAAGCTTGGAGCATTAGAAGCCAATTTACTCTTTGCTATTTTTAACAAACTCAAAGACAGACAAGATGAGCTCTTGGTGTTTGATTTTGATGAAATTAAGGCAATGGTGCATGCAGTTAAGATCAGCAAGAACGAATTAAGCAGTGTGGTCAAAAAGCTTTGGAAAAATATCAGAACCGCTAACTTTTGGATACTCTTGCCTAAGCGAGATGAAAACCATATGCTTTTTAAAACCTTTGCGATCAACTACCATGACACCCAAAAGACCCAAGTTAAAAGCATAGAAATCCAAGTGAACATGCCCTACTTTGGCTACTTACTTAACTTTTTAAACGCTAACTTCACCTCCTTTGAGCTCTTAGAGTTTCAAAACATCAGAGGGAAGTATGCTAAGACTCTTTATAGACTGCTTAAGCAATGGAAAAGTGTAGGTGTACCTCCTAGAATGGAGTGGGGCAAGTTTAGGGAGTTGATGGGAATGCCTGTAAATATCAAGTTACTTGAAGTGCTTGAGCGCGACATCCTCAAACCCGCTATCCAAGAACTCAAAAAGCTCCCTCAATTTGAATCTCTTTGCTATGAAAAACTTAAAACCAAAGGCATGGGCAATCGCATCACCCATATCCAATTCTACTTCCAACCCACCACTAAGACTAGCAAAGACAAAGAACAAGCTAAGAGAGATTTAAGAACCATTGCTTGGAAAATTAGAAGCCAACAAGTGATTGAACAAATCAAACGCTCTAAAAAGCAACGAGCAGAGCAAGCCAAACAAGAGGATGGCGTTATGGAAATCTTAGGGGCGGCTTTTAGCAAGCCCCAAGACCCTAGCATTGTGCTTGTAATTGATAGCATACACCCTGCTTTAAAGGGTTATGATTTTTTAGCCAAATACTACCAAAATGGCCAAGAGATTGGTGAGAGGAGTGCTACTCTAGCTAGTAAAGAAATCTTACTAGAGAGTCTAACTAAATCAGGTTATCAAAGAATAGACTTAGCTCAGCAATCACAGAAAGCCAGACAAACACCACAGCCCACACAGATACAGCTAGAATTGCAAAAAGATAGCAATGGATTTAAGAGCTTTCAGGGTTTAGCTAGACCTAACCAGAAAAATGAGCAACCACCAGCTTTAAATCCTAGAGACGATCTCACAGACTACATTGGACGCAATCTTTACATGAACAAGAATGGTGTACCTGCTAGCCTTAAGATCAAAGATATTTCTAGATTAAAAAATGGAAAAATCCAAGTAGAGGTTAGAGATGTAGACAAGCCCCGTAAATCTTTAAATCCTTTTAAATTTGAAAACGCGGCGCATTTTAAAAATTGGTTTGCAAAGTTTGCAGAATGAAAGCCTTAGCCTCGCAGAGCAAAATTACCAAGCGAACTTGTAAGCGTCCCCTTTAGGGGTGGTGATTTTGCAAAATTACCAAGCGAACTTGTAAGCGTCCCCTTTAGGGGTGGTGATTTTACAAAATCACCACCTTCACAAGTTCAGGCCATTCGCAAGCTCATTTGGTGATTTTGTTAAAGGCATGTTAGAATAACGCAAAAAAGGTAATACAGCAATGCCAGTTGATTACAATCTTTGTAACGAGAGACAGCTATTCAAGTATTTAAACACCACTGAAAAACAGCTTTCCAAAACACAAGTAGAATACAGGCAACTCACAAAAAAACTCCAAGAGCTCCACAATAAAAGAGACCAAATCAGATCAGCTCTTAGTGCAAAATTCCATGTTCCTAACCAAGAAACACAACTAGCCATGATGAATGCCCATGACCCTAAAGAGACCTACATAGAAACACAATCTTTCAATGAGTTTGCACAGGAAGCAGAGAAAGAAGATTGATCCTTAGTGCTCAAGCTCATCATCAAAAAGTCTTTTCAAAAGGATTACACAAGGCATTTCAAAAACAAAGACATCACAAGAGCCATGCTTGATGCCATTGTTTCTCAACTCCAACAACAAGTTCCACTAGAAGCAAAGCACAGAGATCATGCTCTAAAAGGACAATGGAAAGAGTTTAGAGAATGCCATGTCAAGCCGGATCTGCTACTCATCTACCAAGTGCAAGATGACGCGCTCATCTTGATCAGACTAGGCACACATAGCGAGTTGTTCTAGTGGGCGATCTTTCTGGTATCACCTTCAAAAAATCTAACGCCATCCAGACCCAACACAACGACAGGATCATGCCTCCTAGCTATCTCATAGGACTAGACTTTCAAGTCAATCGCTCCAGCAAAGAGGCCAATTACTTGAAAAACACCATTGTTGCCAGTGCCATTGAATCCTACCACGCCCGCACCAAGCAAAAATTTCAAGCTAAAAACTACGAATGGAGCGCTGTGGTTAATCTCAAAGAAACTTCCACCATGCAAGATTTGGAAAAGCTAGCCAAACACTTTGAGGACAAATACGGCTTTCAATGCTACCAAATTGCCATTCACAGAGACGAAGGGCATGTAGATGAGTTTGGCAAAACTCACATCAACCACCATGCCCACATGGAATTCATCACTCTAGACAAAGAAACCGGTAAGAGCCTCTTTAGATCAAGCCTTAGAACCCCACAAGCCTTTAGACAAATACAAACCGAAGTCGCTCAAATTTTGAACATGCAAAGAGGCACAGATAAACGCATTAGTGGAGCTAAGCGCATTGAACCTAGAGCTTATGCCCAGTTAATGGAAAAAGAGAAGGCTAAGCGTGTTGTAATGACAAAGCAAACTGAGCAACAAGAAAAAATTATCCATGATTTTTATCAGTTTTCTAACAATTTAAATGCCTTGTTACAAACTTGGGAGGGCATGCTAGGTTATAAAGAGGCCATTAAACTCCACACAGACAAAGTTACAGGATTGTTAAAAGAAGTTAAGACAAGTGAAAAACAAATCAAAGACTTACAAGCTAGTCTAGAGAATACTAAAACAAAATTGCGCGCCATTGAACAAGACAAGATTAAACTAGAGCAAACCAACACCGCTTTAACTCAAGAGAATCAAGATCTTAAGAAGAGTCAAGTAGAGTTAGAGACCACGCTTATAGACCTTGTTAGAATTTTTGATCCACAAGAGAAACAAGGTAAGAAGCTCACACTTAAAGAAGTTAAACCCTTAATAGAGAGCGTGCGTAAGCAGATGATAGCCATTAATCAGGGCTTGGGTGATCTCAAACTCTTTACTCAAGAGGACTATAGAGCTTTGCGGGCATTAAAA
>NZ_CABIKE010000022.1 GCF_902196135.1 Helicobacter suis
TAAAGCTAAGGCTAAAGCACGCAAGGCCAATAAGGAGGTGAGCGCTGAGGATATGGATGAGAGGGATATAGCCAAAGATGCCATAGATCGCTTTATTGCTAGTTATAAGGGCTTGAATTAAGGCAAAAAGGCTGGCGATAGGAGTTTTGCTCCAGGGTATGAAGACTTGGAAGATTTGTATTTTTGTGGGGAACTTTTTGGAAAAAAGATTATAAAGAGACTTTGAAATACTTCAAAAAGACTGCAGATATGGGGGATACTAAAGCGTGTATCAGCTTAGTGTAAATAAAAGGCTTGGTGTGCAAAAAGACCCACAAAAATCTAAGGAATACTATAAAAAAGATGAGAGGAAGAAGAGGAAAAATAAGAAGAAATGCGCTAAAGCAAGCCACCTAGAAGTTTAAATCCTTCTTTTGATCGCTCTTTTGCTTTTCTACAACTTTCATAATTTCAGTAGCACCCTTTCAAATTCCTTAAGAATGTCGCCATCTTTAAGGTTAATCTTAATGGATTCCTCTACCTCTCTCTCTTGTTCTTCTAATTTTATTTTTGCGATCTTGATTTCAGATTCTTTACTATCTGCAAAAATAGCAGAATTTTTAATGGTAAATTGGCGAGATTCCTTGCCATTTTCGTATTCTGAGCTTAACCCCTTGATTCCTTGTTGCTTACAGCAACAATACAAAGCATAACCCAGAAGATCTTTAAATGTTTTTTCAGAAAAGTTTTTTCTCTCTAAAAGATAAACTTCCTGGTTGTCCTGATAATCTATTTTAATTCTCCCACACTCTTTATCCTGTCTACTATTGATAAACACAAACATTTCTTTTTGTTGGATCAAAAGTTGTTCCCACCAGAATCTTTCTTGAAGTCGACATGGAATGTCTAAGAGTTTTTCTCCCTGAGGATCAATGTAATTCTTAATTATATATTTCATTTTTTCTTGTAATGTCTGTTTGAGAGGATTTAAAAGATTATCTAAGAACCTTTGGAAATAGGGCTTGCCTTCATCAGGTTTGTTTTTAAATAGTTTAAAGACAAGATCTCTATATCTAAACATCCCCATCTTATGGCAGTTGCCAAAAAATTGGTTGGTTGCTTCTACACTATAATCTCCAAAACACAAAAACGCTCTTTGGAATAGCGCTAAATTATCCTCTCTACCATTAAGAAAGAATGTATCTAAAATATCCATTGTCAATTTGGCGTAGTCTTTAAATTTTTCTAGATCTTCCTTGCTATTCATTTTGCTAAAATCTAGCAAAAAGTCCACATAACCCACTAAGTATTTATGATCGCTTGTTTCTTCTAATGCCTCTTTCCAATTTGGATTATCAGAGATAAGTTTGGCTTTTCTTTTTTCTAGATTGTAGACTGTTTCATGGAACTGTGATTCCCTTTTATGTTCAGACAAAAACTCGTAGAAATTGCTACCAATCCCCCCAGAAATTTCTTTAAAAAGCTCAAAAAATCCTACAATATCTTCGGGTTTGTCCAAGCGGTGATTTTCTATGAAATGCCCACATGTGCGCAAATAATCCAAATCTAATTTTTCTGCACCGGCTTTGATTATAAATAAAAGTGCAAAGAAATAGCATACCTCTTTGTTCTCTAACTTTTGATTAAAAAACTTAGGTCCTTCAACTTTAAAAAACCACTTCTCTTTCCCCTCACTTTGCCATTTTGGTAAGCAGTCAATCATTTGATCGAGTAGCTCTAAATTATCTTTATTTTGTAAAAACCTATAGGATTTACCAATGGTACGCTCTGTATTCAAAATATCTGTAATAGTGATATTTTCTTGGCCTTCTTGGTTCTTATTGTCTCCGTTGGGATTCTCAGAGTCGAGTGCAAAAAAGGCATTGGCATAGTGCAGGAAATGGAAATAGCGATCATCAAAAGTATTTGGTTTTTTGTTATCAAAGAAATAATCACTCCACTTGTTATCCATATTCGCAAGCAATTTGGGAGGGAGATTTGCCTGTTCTATAAATGCCTTGAGATTTTCAAATTTGCTGAGCAATTTACCTCTAGCATTCATCTTGATGTAGAGATCTTCGCCCAAGCCAAAGTTTTGCATATTGATAACACTTAAGGAGATATTCTTTAATCCTGAGATCAAACTCTTTAAACCCTCTAGATTTTTGTCCCGTAAGCGCTTATGGATGCAATCGAGCATAGAAACCATAGCTTTGATTGTAGGATCATTGTTTAAATCCTCTTGTTCTCCAAATGTTCCTCCCTGTTTGATTGTTTGGCTAGGAGAAACATCCGTTTTAAAATACTTCTCTTTATCTAAAAGTTTTCTGCAAAAATTTTTAGAACTCTTGCGGGTGCTGTAGCTAAATCCTTTAAGTTTATCCTTGATCGTATCAAGTTGTTTAGCTCTCTTATACAAGAGAAAGTGTAAAAGCCATAGAGTGGTTACGCGTTGTTGTCCGTCTACGAGTTTGAAAGTTTTATCTTCCTCGTAGCCATAGACAAGATCGAGATGAAGTTTTCTAGATCTGCCTTCCAAGACAACAAAGAGTGCATCTAAAAAAGCATTCGCTATGGCGATCTGCGATCGTCGTCCCTGCGCATAATCTCTTTGGAGCATGGGAACTTCTATTTTTTGGACCTTATCTGTAGACCCTTTTAAAAATTTAAAGTCTAGAAAATCTAAAAAGGTGTAGGATTCCATGCTTATCCTTCTTGGACTGTAATGCCGTATTCTTCTAGATATTTTACAATCTCGTTCAAATAGTCTTCCTGGTCTTCCTTGGTAAAAATATGATCACCTCTATTCCCACTCCTAGAAAAAACTTTTTTAAACACTTCCCGCGTGCAGATAGGAATGAGTCGTTTTTGATCATCAAGCTCTTGGATTTTCTGTTGTTTTTTGTTAAAGATGAGATTGCCTATAGCGCTATTAGATCTTTTATCTAACAGGGTGAGATTTTGCAAGGTGTGCAGGGAGTCATCTCCTGTATAAGCCTCATCTATTCTTTTGAGTAACCTCTGTGTTTCTATGATATGAAAAAAATCCTGATCCTTTTTATTTAAAGACCCTTCGATTTCCGCCTTAAGTGGCTTATCTTTATCTTCAAGATGCTTTTGCACTTGCTCTAGCCAGCCTTTAGTTTTTTGCACAAGTTCTTTTTCAATCTTCAAAAATAAGCTTCTAAATAGAGAAAATAAATCCTTTTCTTCTGTTTTCTTTAATTTCTCTAAAAATTCTTTGATTTCTTTCTTGAGTTCATTACTTACCCTACCCTCCTTGCTCTTGATCAATTCTTTCAACTGAATTGCTATTTTTTCTATACTCTCCTTTTTTATGTTCTCGTCCTCTTTCTTGCTCTTGCGCCTCTTCGTAAACTTTCTTAGTTCGGCCAAGATTCTTAATTCCTTCTCCGATACTACGCTTTCTGATTTTTGCGCATAAACATGTTCCAAACTCCATTGTTCCAGCACAAAGCGATTGAATTCAAAATAGGCATTAGAAGACTGATCCCTAACTAGATATTCCAAATTAAAGAGCAAAAGAAGTGCCTGCAGGGCTTCTTTATCCTCGTCAAATGTTAGCTCATCTATTTCTTTTCTTTTATCTTTTCCCCTTACACCTTCTCCTTTCAGTTTTACGTAGTACCCGATACTCTTTTTTACTTGCTTAAAAAGATAGTCTGCAAACTTATCTTTCTCCCTTACCTCTAACCATTCTTGATATAAATCGTGTATATGACTACCTTCTTGAATCAAGAACCCTAGGTAATGAAAAATTTTTCTATCTACTGGCTCTTCTCCTCTTGAGGCAAAGCCAGAGAGAGTGGCGATTGCTTCTTCAAGCTTGCCCCATTCTGCTTGAATCTTTTTATTCTTATAACACTTATAAAAGTGATCAAATAAATAATCTTCGCTGTCTTTATGCACAATCGCTTTAAGATACACCTCTATTCTTTGGATATCATCAGATAAAACTTGCATTTCTTCCATGATATGCTCTTTGCTCACATGCTCTAATACACAGTAAATAAAATCGTTATTATCCCTAGCCTTTTTTTCAGCCTCATACCATTCCCCTGCCCTCTCTTTGATCTCATCTTCCTCCTCTGTTTGCTCTGTTTTAGCTAAAAAAAGAGCTTTAATCTTTTCTGCCTCTAATAGAGGGATCTTGCCACTATTTAAGCGCCTAAACACTTCTTTTTCTTCATCTTGACTTTCATGCCAGAGCACTTTGCATTCATTAAGTAAGGTTTCATAAAATTCTTTCTTCTGGTTGTCCTGTTTGTCCTTAAAGAAATTTTCAATGGTCTTATAAGTCTCTTTAAAGTGGTAAAAATCTATATCAAGCCCTTTATCCTGTTGTGATTCCTTTTTAATATTCTGTTCCTGTAAAAATTCAAAACTTTTCTTTCTTGTCTCATACTCAATTGTAAATAAATCAGAACCATCAAGGTACTTAACGATTAAAAATAAAGTTGTCAAGCGTTGCTGCCCATCAATTACATTCCAAACTTCCTTACCCTCTACTTCCTCGTTCTTTTTAACGACTAAGGGCTGCAGACTGTAATATTCACCTGCCTTCTCCTTAATAAAATCTGTAATGTCCTTAAGCAAAATCTTGACTTCTATTTTTGTCCAGCGATACCCTCTTTGGTAGGACGGTATTTTAAAGATGAGATCCTTAAGACCTCCCACAGTGCACAAAGAATTATTTTTCATCTGTAGCTACCTTGGAGAATTATTTAAGAAACGCCAGAATAACACTTTTATTCTTAAGGAATTTAAAGCTTGTGAGTGTAATACTTCTTATACTTGAAGTCTTGTGGTGGACAATTTAGATCAATTTTACTCCGCGCTTCTAGGAGGTGCTGTTGCCTTAGATTAAGGGGCTATAGCCCAATCATGTAGGTGTATGTTCTAAGAGTATCCTAGTGGGGCTTAGCTAGTCTTATGTACTCCAAGGTGTTATTATTAAGTTTTAGCATAATTAGGTAAGCAACTGAATTTTTTAGACTTGTTTGTTGGTAGTATGTTGGGTTGGTTCTTGTACGCTAAGTGTGGGTACACTTGTACTTCCTAGCCCTATTATAATAGAGATAGGGCTAAAAGCCCGCCCATTTTTAGTGGGTAGGTGATTTACAGAGAAAAACTTTTATCCTATACAAAGAATCTAGTTCTCTTAAAAAAATTGATTAAAAATAGAAAGCAAGACCCATAAAAATTAGGGCGCAAAAAAGATCTGCTCTATCCGCTTCTTACTTCAAATTCTTTAGCAAAAAATCTAGGTACAGCAAATAAAACATACCCAAAAGAGTGGGTAAAATTCTCATTAAAGCAAAAGTCTCAAAAATCATTTTTAATCCGCTCAGCGATAAAGTAGTCCAAAGAAAAACACCTAAACACACACCACAAGCGGCCAAAAACGCCCCTTTAATATTTGTTTTAGAGCACAGGCAGAAAAATCCATAGATAGACTAAATATCTTGGACAAAATCAGGAGACATCTTTTCTGCTACCCTCTTAGCAAATTCTGGATGGGATATGCGTAAGTCTAATCTATTATCTTTATAAATTTCCATGCAGCGACCAAAGCCATGCGGGGTTTGTAAAAGCGCTTCTATTTCTGGATGATAGATAACATGGTAGCGGGCGCTAGTAAGATGTTGAGGATAGGGTACAAAATACCCAAGACCATTGCCATTTGAGATGACAAAAACAGGCCCCAAGCCTAGAGCCATTGCAAGATGGGGGACACCTGATTCCATAGATACAACAAAAGAAGCCTGAGAAAGCACATGTACAAGTTCTAACAAACTAGTTTTATGCACTAAATTAAGCACGCGTGGACAGGATTGCTCAATCTTTGTACCTTCTAAAACTTCACCTGCAGTACCGCACAGCATAATTTTAAAAGAGGGATCTATTTTTTGAGCTAGTTGTATCCAAGAGGCTAAAGCCCATTTTCTACGAGGACTTGATGCGCCTAAAACAAAAACACCATACTTTTCAGGGCAAGGGAGAGAGAAATCTTTTGGCAAAGAAGGCAGATCAAGATGATAGGTGATTTCTGTAAGAGGTTTTCCTAACAACTGACTAAAAACATATCTATTACGATCAAATTCAAAGAGAGGCGCAAATGAGGTGTCTATCATGGTGGTATAAAATGTCGGATCGTTAAACATGTTATAGGGGTCATGAGGGAGCTGTACTTCTTGTGTGCAAATTTTATGGCTAGCAGGGAGGAACCGGGCTAAATAGTCATCTGCCCAAATACTGCGTCTGCGCAAGGGAATGAAGATGGTTGTATAGCTTTTACATGAGAGCTGATAGAGTATTTTAAGATGGTAGAAAAAGCCATGGATATAAGAATGCCACCTGGATATATCCACTGGAATGATGTGATCTAAGTAAATTGCATCACAGGCCTGAACTATCTCGTAATAAGCCGCATTGCACACAAGGGTGATTTCATAGTCCGCGTAAGTCTCACGCAAAGGTTGTAAAAAATTTCTAAATAGACAATAATCTCCCAGGTTATCAAGCCTAATCACTAAAAGGGTTTTGCAAGAGGGGGGGGTTCTGTGCTTACGCGTCATTAAAACCACTACAGAACTCAAAAAGAAAAGCGGGCGACCTGCGATGGAGAGTAGAAAAGATCGGCACTGTTTCTTAAATTTATCCACATAATCACGAGACAAAAACAGCATAACCCCTAACAACCTTGCAACATTTGTCTCCAACACCTAAGCAAGAGAGCCTTGAGCCTGTGGCCCTTGCAAACAAATGCAAGGGCATTTCTCTAAGAAAGGAGGTGATCCAACCGCAGGTTCAC
>NZ_CABIKE010000023.1 GCF_902196135.1 Helicobacter suis
TTTCCACCACTTCACAAGGATGCTCCATGAAAGCAGAGAATAACACCCAAAACATTGATGAACTCTTTGAAGAATTTGAAGAGATCAAAGATGATTTAAGCCATGTAGAGGAACAACTTGCACAGATTGCAAATGAACTCAAAGAGATAGGCCATGATTTAGACACACTGGATAATCTATTAAGCCAAGATAACCCCCAACAAAATAATCCTCAAGGTAACCCTTAAATTTAAGATGATCCTTAAACTTAAAAGAATAGAAAATTCTCCAATAAAATTTAAGAAATTAAAGATTTAAGAAATTAAAAGAATAGACAATCCTTAAATAAAGTTTAAGAAAATTAGAATTTAGGAAAGTTAATTTAAGAAAATTGAAAGGAATTAAAGAGAATTGAAGAGACCTGAATACGACAAAATTTAAGAAAGGAATTTAAGAGAATTTAAATTTAAGAGAATTTAAAAGAACTAAATTTCAAGATGAGAAAACCAAGTTTAAATAAGTTTAAACTAAATTTAAACAAAATTTAAGAAAACTAAAAGATCAAGAAAACTAAAAAATTTTTAAGAAATTTTGACCAAATAATCAGAGTCAAACAATAGCTAGAACTAGACAATCGCTAAGAATAATCAAGAACAATAAACCCTTGCGCAAGTTAAAAAGGTTTGACTTGAAAGACTTTAAAGAATTACAAAAAGATTTTAGAACAGATTATGATCATACCCTCCCTAGCATTGAGGAGTTTAAGAAGGCTAAAGCCTATTATCACAAGGAACAACTCCACACCGGATGTTAAACATCATTGAGGAGCGCGGAAAGACCCCATTGTGGAAAAGACAATCATCAGAATAACTAAACAATAACTAGAACAGATAATCACTAAAATAGCCAGACAATTACTAGATCACAATATCACAATCCAAACACCAGCCAACACTAAAAATCTTAAAGATCAAAAAAGCGAGCCACTCACCTAGCTACTACAAATGCTTTAACCCTAATAATATTTTAGAAAGCCTTATATTCAAAAAGCCTTGCTAAATCTTTCAGCATGCCTTAAGTTTATCAACGATAAAATCAGCTTTTGCTTCTAAGAAAGCTAGCCTTTTAAAGGGGTTTAGGGTTAAGTTTTAACGAGAATAAGCCTTATAAATTGTATTGATTGCAAAGATTGAGGTTTTTATCGCTTTTTCTCTTTTTCCTTTAAAGATAGGTTTTTAGTTTTCTTAGTGTTATTTGGTTTTTTATTGTTAATAGCCTATGTAAAGGGTAAACTACAAAGCCAAAAGAATTACACTCAATAAGGCGGTGAGCTGATGCAACACTTTAGCGGATATGTTAGAGTGGCAAGCAAGATAGAAAGAGTGGATGGTGGATGCCTTGGCAAAGAGAGGCGATGAAGGACGCACTAGACTGCGATAAGCTACGAGGAGCTGTCAAGGAGCTTTGATTCGTAGATCTCCGAATGGGGCAACCCAGCTTATGGCAACATAAGCTACTCTATTTAATAGAGGGCGAACCTAGCGAAGTGAAACATCTTAGTAGCTAGAGGAAAAGAAATCAAGTGAGATTCCCTAAGTAGTGGCGAGCGAAAGGGGAAAAGGGCAAACCGCGTGCTTGCATGCGGGGTTGAGGACTACAAGATTCTAAGAAAAGATTTAGCAGAAGCGCTTGGAAAAGCGTGCCATAGAAAGTGATAGCCTTGTATGCGAAAAGTTTTTTCAAAGATAGTAGAATCCAGAGTAGGTCAGGACACGAGAAATCCGGGCTGAAGCTGGGGAGACCACTCTCCAACCCTAAATACTCCTCTTTGACCGATAGCGCACAAGTACCGTGAGGGAAAGGTGAAAAGAACCGTGGGTAACGGAGTGAAATAGAACCTGAAACCATCTACTTACAATCATTCAGAGCCCTATTGTGGGTCCCTTTGAGGGATTGGAACGGGTTTAAAACCGTCATAAGTTTTTTTGTTGTATGCTTCGACTCGTATCTCTAATTTAGGAGGTTTTTATGGGTACGAGGACTGTTTTAGCTGGTTTAGCTTTTGTGAGCTGTGTTTCTGCCTACGATTCGTATTACAATAGCGATGGTAGCTATGGGCACAGAAATGGAAACACCACATACCATAGTGATGGGAGTTATTCTACACAGATGGGCAACACAACATACCATAGTGATGGTAGCTACTCCACGCAGATGGGCAATACGAGATACAATAGCGATGGAAGTTATTTGAATCGTATTGGAAACACCATTTACAATAGCGATGGAAGCTATTCAACGAAAATGGGCGATACGCTGTACCACAGCGATGGGACTTTTACCAATTTGCGGTAATCGCCATTTTTTCAATTCTTCAGAGGGACCCACAAGGGTGATGGACTGCCTTTTGCATAATGATCCTGCGAGTTGTGGTGTCTGGCAAGGTTAAGTGAAAAACGAGCCGTAGCGAAAGCAAGTCTGAATAGGGCGTTTTAGTCAGATGCTGCAGACCCGAAGCCAAGTGATCTATCCATGGCCAAGTTGAAGTAAGTGTAATAGCTTATGGAGGACTGAACCCGTGCCCATTGAAACGGGCTGGGATGAGCTGTGGATAGGGGTGAAAGGCCAAACAAACTTGGTGATAGCTGGTTCTCTTCGAAATATATTTAGGTATAGCCTCAAGTGGTGGCAAGAGGGGGTAGAGCTCTGATTGGACTAGGGCTGCTCGCCGCAGTACCAAACCCTGTCAAACTGCAAATACCTCTTGTTCTAACTTGGGAGTCAGGCGGTGGGTGATAAAATCAATCGTCAAGAGGGAAACAACCCAGACTACCAACTAAGGTCCCCAAGTTCTATTCTGAGTGGAAAAAGATGTGTGGTTACTCAAACAACCAGGAGGTTGGCTTAGAAGCAGCCATCCTTTAAAGAAAGCGTAACAGCTCACTGGTCTAGTGATCATGCGCTGAAAATATAACGGGGCTAAGATAGACACCGAAGTTGTAGATTGCACTTTGTGCAGTGGTAGAAGAGCGTTCTGTGCAGCGTTGAAGGCATACCGGTAAGGAGTGTTGGAGCGCACAGAAGTGAGCATGCAGGAATGAGTAGCGATAAGATGCGTAAGAATCGCATCCGCCGTAAATCTAAGGTTTCCTACGCGATGTTCGTCATCGTAGGGTTAGTCGGGTCCTAAGCCAAGTCTGAAAAGGGTAGGCGATGGCAAATAGGTTAATATTCCTATACCAATTAGGGTGTGCGATGGGAGGACGCATAAAGTTAGGTGAGCCAGCGGATGGAAGTGCTGGTCTAAGGGTCATAGATTAGGAGAGAGGCAAATCCGCTCCTGTATTCAAAACCTAAATAGGCTCCTAGAGATCTTTAAGATTGAAAGGAGAATCACTGATACTTTGTGCCAAGAAAAGTCTCTAAGTTTAGCTCTAATTGTCCGTACCGCAAACCGACACAGGTAGATGAGATGAGTATTCTAAGGCGCGTGGATGAACTCTCTTTAAGGAACTCTGCAAACTGACACCGTAAGTTCGCGATAAGGTGTGCCTACGCAAGTAGGTCTCAGCAAAGAGTCCCTCCCGACTGTTTACCAAAAACACAGCACTTTGCTAACTCGTAAGAGGAAGTATAAGGTGTGACGCCTGCCCGGTGCTCGAAGGTTAATTGATGGGGTTAGCAGCGATGCAAAGCTCTTGATCGAAGCCCGAGTAAACGGCGGCCGTAACTATAACGGTCCTAAGGTAGCGAAATTCCTTGTCGGTTAAATACCGACCTGCATGAATGGCGTAACGAGATGGGAGCTGTCTCAAAGAGAGGTCCAGTGAAATTGTAGTGGAGGTGAAAATTCCTCCTACCCGCAGCAAGACGGAAAGACCCCGTGGACCTTTACTATAGCTTAGCACTGCTAATGGGAATGCCATGCGCAGGATAGGTGGGAGGCTTTGAAGCAGACACTTTGGTGTCTGTGGAGTCATCCTTGAGATACCACCCTTGGCGTTTTTGTTAGCTAACTGGCCTAAGTCATCCTTAGGCAGGACAATGTTTGGTGGGTAGTTTGACTGGGGCGGTCGCCTCCTAAAGAGTAACGGAGGCTTACAAAGGTTAGCTCATGGCGGTTGGAAATCGCCAGTTGCGTGTAATGGCATAAGCTAGCTTAACTGCAAGAGAGACAACTCAAGCAGAGACGAAAGTCGGTCATAGTGATCCGGTGGTTTCGTGTGGAAGAGCCATCGCTCAAAGGATAAAAGGTACCCCGGGGATAACAGGCTGATCTCCCCCAAGAGCTCACATCGACGGGGAGGTTTGGCACCTCGATGTCGGCTCATCGCATCCTGGGGCTGGAGCAGGTCCCAAGGGTATGGCTGTTCGCCATTTAAAGCGGTACGCGAGCTGGGTTCAGAACGTCGTGAGACAGTTCGGTCCCTATCTGCTGTGGGCGTAGGAAAGCTGAGGAGAGCTGTCTTTAGTACGAGAGGACCGAGATGGACATGCCACTGGTGCACCAGTTGTTCTGCCAAGAGCACCGCTGGGTAGCCACGCATGGTTGTGATAAGAGCTGAAAGCATCTAAGCTCGAAGCCAACTCCAAGATGAGCTTTCCCTGAAGCTCGCATGAAGACTACATGTTTGATAGGGTGGGTGTGTAAGTGCAGCAATGCATTCAGCTAACCACTACTAATAGAGCGTTTGGCTTGTTTGCATGCTAGGTTACACCGCCTTATTGAGTGTAAGGCTTTGTAGAGACTTTACATGGCTATTTAGGTAGCTTTTTAGCTTTAAGCTTTTTAGCTTTTCTGTAGCTTTCAAGCACAATTTAAGCACAATTGCACAATTCTAGGCTTACTTAATGCAAAAGCTTAGAATACTTAAGGGCTAAAGGTGCTAAGAGAGCTTTAAAAGTTCTTTTAAGAGACTTGCCTAAGTAAATTGCTTAAATTAAAGAAAGCTTAGAGTTTTAAGCAATTTAAGCTTTCTGTGTGGCAAAGTTGTAGGAAGTTAAAGTTTACTTTTTTACAAAAGCTTAAGAGAGTTTACAAAAGCTTAAAAAAGAGCTAGCTAGTAAAGCTTTACTACAAGCTATGCTAAGGGGAAGTTTGCTTAAAAAAAGCTTCACTTAAGAGAAAGCTACACTACAGAAAAAGCTTGCTTTTTCTCCCGTGTCCCTAGTAGAGAGGAAATACCCAGCTCCATCCCGAACCTGGAAGTCAAGCTCTCTAACGCCGATGATACTGCTCTTTGCAAGAGTGGGAAAGTAGGGTGATGCGGGGG
>NZ_CABIKE010000024.1 GCF_902196135.1 Helicobacter suis
GTGTGGAGCTCTACTAATTGCTAACACCGCCTTTTTGTGTGTGCCACTTGTAGATTTTATCCATAGCTATGGGTTTTTAACTTTAGCCTATCATACTCAAGTTATCTAAGCCTAAGATTATCAAGCACTATTTTAGCACTTTGCTAGCCCCGCCCCTTTCCTCTTTTTAGCCCTCTTGTGTGCTTTAGTGGTGTTTTTTGGATTAATCGCCTTGTGTGGGGTTTACAAGTTCTTTTAGCTGTTCTTCTGCCTCTTGTTCCTCTGTAGCGGGGGCGTTAGCAATTTCTAAAAGCTCCTCTGTGCTCATCTCTGTATAATCGTTTTTGACTTCCTGCACTTTTAAGATCACTTCTTTACCATACAGGCTAATTTTTAGATCAGCAAACATCTTGGCCACTTTCTCAGCCGCTGCAATAATCACCGGGTTACCTTTTGCATTGTGCAAATCATGTTTAACCATTTTAAGCAATTCCTCTTTTGCAATAATGGCCGCCATTAGCATTTGCTTATTAATGAATTGTAGATTCATCGCTTTTAGTAGCAATTCATCGCTACTTTCTTCAGCGATGCATTCAAGAATGATCGGGTCTATTTTGATATGGCTAAGGTTTTGTTTGATAGTTTCTTTAATGTGATCTTTTTTAGCATGCAGAAGCGATCCAATCTTATGGTTTGTCATCTCATCATTAAGCACTTCAGCTTGAATATCTTTAGTAGCCTGCCCAGCTCTCCAAGTGCTAGCCCAGCGTCTCACATCCGGGATTTTACAATTAAATTTTCTAGCCAACTCCTCAATGCTACAGCCCTTAGTTTCATAGTAGGCCTGCATTTGCGCCTTTAGCTTGTTTTGCCATTTATCCCATTTTTCTGTTTGGATCAAAAATTTAATTTCTTTTTGGGGCACTTGGTATTTAGCCATAAGGCTAGCAATACTCACGCCGTGTTGCTCATAATCTGTTCTGAGTGCTTGTTTAGTTTCAGGGTCTAACATGGTTTAACCTTTAGCTAGGATTTGTTCCTTTTACATCTTGTTCTTGTGTGGGGTTTTCTGTGGGGGGTTGTGGGCTTTGTGTAGCGCTTTCTGTGGGGGTTTGTGGGCTTTGTGTAGCGCTTTCTGTGGGCACTTGTGGGCTATCTTGTTTATCTGTAGTGGGCGCTGTATCTGTAGCTTTTTCAAACACCTTTAGCAATTCAGGATCAAAGGGCACACCGCCGTTACTCTCTAAACTATAAATGCTTAATTGATAGCCCGTTTTAGCGCCATTATCTAAGAAGTCTACCTTAATACTTTCACCGGGTCTAAGAGTGGTTACAAAGCTGCTACTTTGGCCTTGTGCAACGGGGCGGGTGTATTTATTCAGTTCAGCGCCCCATTGCCAATTATTCCAGCTAAAGCGGTAGGTTCTGTAAACTGTGCTTTCGCGTCCCGATCCATAACTATATTCTCTAGCGATCCAAACATTAAGTAGTTGATCCTCTCCATGTAGCATGGATCGCGCGCGTGCCCAGCTATCGGTATATTGGCTGCCGTCAAATTCTGCCTCATGGTAGTTAAACCACCCCGTATGCCTAATTGTTTTAGCACTCCCCGCCCCGCCTAAAATAATCATGTCAATATTTAGCCTTGTAGTATACACGCGCACACTACAGCCCCTACTGCCTTCATTCCAAAAGCTCGCTTGTCCTTCCACAAATTTATGATCTTCAAAAGAGTAGTTAGTATCCCCACAACACCCGGTGATACTTACCAATATATCTATTGCCTCTTGTGTGGTATTCACATACTCGTAATTTTCTTTTCTTAATTCATCTACTATTTTCATTAATTAACCTTAGTTGGGATTTGTGGATAACCTAATTTATCATAAGCCTTAATATCAATCTTGCCCCCGTTTTCATTGACATACTTAACTTTGTTTTGGTGCTCCATTAGCTTAAGATACACACTACCCGGCACTTTCCCCCCTAAAGCTTTAACTTGATCGATTTGTTGTAAAAGCCGCGTTAAATGGATATTTTGTAATTCTGCAATTCTAGCGCTATTTTCTCTTGCACTTCTAAAGGCAATATCTGCACTTTCTCTAGCGTCATTAACCGCTTGGTTAGTGATCTTACCGTTAGTTGCGCTTCTTGCTACGCTATAGATATAACGATTAATGGCATTTTGGGTTTGGGCATTATCCGGGCTTAGGCTAAATAATCCGCCCGTTTTGTGGTTTAGAATGCGCTTAACCCCATTGATAAACCCGCTATTATCCTGCACCTTATGCATAATATTATCGCCTAAATCTAGCGCCTGCAAAGTCTCATACACCGCATTCACCGCTTGGGTTCTATTAGCGATCTTTTGGTTTAACTCTAAACTGCCATTTAAAGCCACATTTAGATTAATGCCTAGATTTTTAGCGATCAAATAATCAAAGGCACTTAGATTTCTATTAGCAATCTTTTGATCTAAATCTTTAATGCCTGTAGTGGGGCGGGGTTTAGTCGTCTGTTCCTCACTCAAGCTACTTTGATTAGCGTTTTGATCTAGCAAGTATTGGTTAAAGTCTAGTGGCTTATCTTGGCTTCTTGTATCTTCCCCCTCTAAAGTTTGGTTATTTGCCGCTGCATTTGCTCCTAGCATAGTGCTAGCTTTAGTTGTGTTTTGGATAAACTCTTTAGCCTTTTGCGCGCCTTGTTCTGCGGCTTCTTTAACTGCCTCCTGCCCTTGTTCTATAAATTCTTTAACCGCCGGCTGTCCTTGATTGATAAATTCTTTAACGGCTTGTTGGCCTTGATCGCTTAATTCTTTAGCCTTGAGCGCGCCCTCTTTAGCCACTTGCTCTACTGCTTGATCTGCCCCCTCACTTGCCCCCTTACCTAGTTGTTTAGCAAAATCTGTTATTTGGTTAAATAATCCCATTAGTTCACCTCATAAGCTTTAGTATTCATGTTGCGCTCCTCAATCACCCCGCTTTTGATTAAGGCATCTTCGGCCATTTTGCGCCTAATATCTAGCACAAACTGCCAATCGGATAAGTATTGGTGTTCTAGCTGCATACTTTGATCCTGCAAGATTTTAAGCGCGTGTTGTTCTAGGATACTTAAACTATAGGCTAGGGTCTCAAATTGCCTTGTGGCTAGGCTTTTGCTATAGTTTTTTAACTCAGCTGTAGCTAATTGGGCAAACTGATCTTTAAATTCCTTGTTGTGATCTAAATAATCTTGAATACTTCTTTCTAATAACTCAGGCTGTAAAAAGCTTAAATCTGCATTTGCTACAGCTTGTTCTACAATGGGTTTAAGGAGTGTTTCTAACGGCTCATTAGCCTTAATCTCAAGCTTGTTTAGCACATCTGCTATCTGTTTATCTGTGCTGATCTGTTTATTTACCACAAACTCCATACACTCTTTTAGGGCATTTTCTACACCACTTTGAAGCGCGCTTAAGTGCACTTGTTCAAATTCTCTTTCTAACTTGCCCATTAAGCTAGTTTGCATAGCCTCTAAGATAGCTTCTTTAGTGGAGTTATCTATTAGGGGTTCATTTAGGATTTGTTCCTTTAAATCCTGCTTTAAACTTTCCTCTATCTTAGGCATTTGCTTTTCTAGTTGGCCTTTAAGCACATTGATCACGCCCTCTATTTGGGTGTTTAAAGAAGGTTTAAGCGCTTCATAATGGGTATTAATTTCTTTAGCTATGGCTTTTTCCAACTCTGCCTTTTCTAGGCGTGTGTTGAGTTGCTTTTCTAGTTCGGATTTGGTGCAAGTTTTCACATATTCTTGTAATTCAGTCTTAGCTAGGTCTAAAATTGCGTTATTGCGTTTTTTAGTTTCCTCTAGTTGATCTAATAATTCGTGGATTTTATTATAAAGCTCCATGCTAACCCTTTGTTTTAAAGTTTAAACTATTTTATCCCCTATTTTAGGGCTTTTCAAGGGTTAGACTTTGGCTTTAGCCGCTTTTGCTAGGTTAAAGGTTTTGGGGCTTAGTAGTAGTCAAGAGCTCTTGATCACCTGCAAAAAGTGCCTATTTTAGGGCTTTTCTAGTAGTGTTTTTCACAGCTAGAGCTCTGCACACACCTAAACCCGCGCAAAATAGGCATTTATTAGGGTGTGTGGAGCTCTACTAATTGCCAACACCGCCTTTTTGTGTGTGCTACTTGTAGATTTTATCCATAGTTATGGATTTTTAACCTTAGCCTATCCTACTCAAGCTATCTAAGCCTAATACTATAAGCTTAAATCTCTCTTTTTTAAGCCCCCTTTAGCCCCCCCACTCTTGCCCTTTTCCTCTTTTTGGCTCTCTCTTTGTGTTAGAGTGTTATTGTGGCACTTGCGGGGGCTTTAAGCGGCGTTATTTGGGGGCTGTTAGGGCGGGTTGTTGTGCGGGCTTAATCTCTTTAGTGCAAAACTCTAAATCTTTTTCAAGTCTTTCAGTATAGATCAACAACTCTTTCAGATAATCTATAAAGTGCAAACTCTTAGGCGGTCTTTCTGG
>NZ_CABIKE010000025.1 GCF_902196135.1 Helicobacter suis
TGGCCTTAAAAGAAAAAATAGCGACAAACCCCGATCTAATCGCAAGATTAACCCTGATCTAGTGCGTGAAGCTATTCTAGCCATTGGCAGCAGCGCCCCACGCAAGGGCTACAAAGCCTATTATGACTACTACATGGAGCTTGAAAAAGAAAAACGCCCTGACTTCAAGCATAGTTTCAATAATTTTATGAAGTGGTGCGATCGGATAATTAGAGGGGATCGGAAAATTCAAGCCTACTTGAAAAAAGGTAAAAACGGGCTATTGCAGCGCTACCCAGTAGGTGTGCGCCCTAAAAGCTATCTAAACGAAGAATGGCAAGTTGATAGCACAAAGATGGACTTCATGGTCAAAATCTCCGATCCTAGCGCTAAAAAAGGCTATAGAGTTGCGCGCAAAAATCTAAGCGCGGTCATTGATACTTGTAGTGGCGCGGCTTATGCCGAACTCATTGATACTAACAATTCTAACGCCCAAGTACGCGTATTGTTTAACGCCATGAATCGCATGGGCATACCCGATAAGGTGCGCTGTGATAATGGCACTGACTATGCCAGCAAACACTATCAAAACTTTCTACATTCTTGTAAAATTGCATGCCATAAGACTTTGCCCTTTGAAGGCCGTCAGAAAGGC
Source organism: Helicobacter suis (assembly GCF_902196135.1). Lineage (GTDB taxonomy): Bacteria > Campylobacterota > Campylobacteria > Campylobacterales > Helicobacteraceae > Helicobacter > Helicobacter suis_A. Next base: position 635 of record NZ_CABIKE010000025.1, read on the forward strand.
ACAATTGAGCGCTTTTTTGGGGTGATTCAAGGTGCTTTAGCATGGCTACCGGGCTATATTGGCAATGACTTAACCAAACGCACACAAATAGAAAACCAACACGCCAGCACAGCTGAGACCTTAAGTGGCAAGGCCACGCGCATTGATGAAAACAAGCTACTTTTTGAAGATGAATTACAAGCTCTGATTGATGACGAACTAAAAAAGCGCTATTGCGATTATAGAGCCCATGCCCCCGTTATGGCTAGCGTGCAAGAATTAGCCAAAATACGGGCTTTCTTAGGCAAACAACACCACAGAACCTTACAAGCTTATGGGGTCGATCTTAATGGCAAAACTTATCAAAGTGCACAATTTTGGGATAAATGCGAGATTGGCGATAGCCTAATTGTTGTAGAAAGCCCAGATAATCCCAATGAAGTAGATATTTACACGCCTTTAATGAAATACTTGACTAAGGCTACTTGCACCGATTTAGGCGCACAGGCAATGGATCAAAAAGACTTTAGATATGCCAAAAAGTCTTATGTGAACAAAGAAATTAAGCCATTCATAGGCGAAATTGAGATCGCAAAGGCCGCAGCAGACAAAAAACGCCAAGCTAAAGTAGATGAGATTATTGGCAGACGGCCTAAAAAATCAAAACAAGATGAAACAAACACCGCTAAACCCCAAGATAATGGGCTTATGGACCCCTATAAAGCCCTTGAACTTATGCGCAAAGCGGCGGGCTATGATTGATCACCTAGAGTCTCAGACAGTAGAAGTAGAGGTATTAGACAATATACCTGCAGATTATCGCGCTTTAGTGGAGGCAGCTTATCAATTAGGTTTGAAAAATGGCCAAAACGAGGCTAGAAAAGCCCCACAGCCCGCTAAAAAGCCTATTAGCCCCAAACAAACCCCCAAAATCAAGCCTATTTATAACGCGAATGATTTTTATAGCGAGTTTGGGGCTAATAAGCCCTTTAGGGGCTAAATCTAAAGAAAGGAGGTTGTTTCTAGTTGCTAGTTTTGGGCATTTAATGCCCATTGAAGTGCCATTAAATGGCTATTAAATAGGAGTTTAATTAAATGTATCTAGGTGAGGAATTAGAGGCCTTTATTAGGGAGTATCAACTCAGTCAAGCGCAAGTCGCCCGCTCTATTGGGCGATCACCCGCGCTACTCTCTAAGTTTATCAAAGGGACTTATGAAGCCCGCGATTTGCAGGCTTTGGAAAAGTCAATTAAAGATTTCATGCGCAGTTATAAAAGCAGTGCCACAGAGCGCAAACAATTAAAAAACATTGAGATTAAGCCCTTGAGCAATCTTAACAACGCGCATTTTGTGATCGATCAAGCCGTTGTTTGCAAAGAAAGCTGTTTATTATATGGTTTAGCCGGGAGTGGCAAAAGCGAAAGTTTAAAAGCTTATGCGGCCAAAACACCTCAAGCCATTTTGTTTGAGAGTGTGCCCGGATTAAGTAATGGCGACTTTTTGAATGGCTTGGGGTCGTTAATTGGTGCTAATAGCGCCACTAATATACCTAAACTAATCTTAAACATTTCCAAAAGATTAGCAGAGCGCGAAAGTGTGCTTTTGATCGATGAAGCAGAGCACTTAAAAACCGCTAGCCTTGAATCTTTGCGCCGCATTGTGGATTTTACACGCGCGCCCACAATTTTAGCCGGCACTCCCCAGCTACTTAACAATCTCAAGGGCAAAAAAGGGGAGTTGCTCCAGCTCTATAGCCGTATTAGCCTTAAATACGAATTCCACGCCCCTAGCGCTGAGGACTTTAGTCTACTTTTTGGAGATTACGCAGAACTAATCACAAGTTATACACGCAATTTGCGCCGCGCTTGCAAGATGTGGAAGATGTCCAATCGCTTTGCCCAAATTAATGGGCAAGACATAAAAGAGGCTATTAAATTAGTCGCTAATATGTCTATCTTAGACTAGGGGGTGCCCATGCAAGTAGTGCACGACAAAGAATGCCACGAGGCCTTAACTTTCTTTTCTAAGCGTTATTTTGGCGATCGCGCAATTTGGATGCGCTGACCCAACATTGTGGCTTTTGATAAAGAAGAAGCCCAACATGCCTATTATGGGGCTAGCGTGCTTTGTGCAATTGTTGAACATTATGAACAACAAAAGCCTTTACGCGCTGTGGTCAGAAATATCGCCGCCCATTGTGAGCACCTCCGTGCGGCCATTAGCTTTAGAAAGCCTTTTGTGCAAAAAATAGATATTGATGTAATGGCTAAGATCGCGCAATTCAAGGCTTGGCAACGCGCCTATGAGGCTAATAAGGCTTTTTATAACCGCCTAGCCAAAAAAACAAAAATCACTTATCACATCTTACCTTTAGAAAGGCAACCAATGGACTTGCTTAACTTTTTATCTAAATTTTTCAAAAAACAGCCCCCTAAAAATGTGCTGTATCAAAGCAAAGATGGCGTTTATAGTTCCACTTATTATGCTTTGACTGATGAAGGGCTAATTATTTGCAAAGAGACTAAAAAGGTTATCGGGGCGCTAGAAAGTATCATTTACTAGCTTTATTTGGCCACCTTAGGGTGGTCAGCATAAGGCTAAGCCTTAAAAAATCAAACAAAGGATTCAGAGATGTTGGACAAAGAATATCTTAGCGTAAATCTAAGAGAAATTAAGCGCCTTAATGGCGTTAAGAAAAGCCTGACAGATAAAAAGCTTTCATTAATGGCACACATTGAGGAAATAGAAGAACAGATCAAAGATGCCGAAGAAAGCATAGAAGCACACGCGCGGGCTAATATGCAGGAGTTTAAGGGCAATAAATTAACCTTGCCTGAAGGGGTTTTAAAATTCACACAATCAACTAAAATTATTGTTGATCCAGAGTTAGAAAAACTCACAATGGATACACTAAAAGAAATGGGCTTAGTTCATTGTATCAAAGTCAAAGAAAGCCTACTTTTAAGCGCGTTGGGTAATTTAGATGAGGCCACACTAAGCAAACTTGGGGTAGAAAAAACCACTACCCAAAGCTTTAGTATAAAGTTGCAAGCATGAGTCGCCATATCCGATTAGAAAAAGAACTATACAAGCAGCTTTGTGCTAGCACTCCAAAAGAGGCTAAAGCGCTCTTGAGTGGCAAAGAATTATATATTCCTAAAAATGGCACACTTGCAAAAGTCAAGGCGTTTTTAGCCGAATTCACCGGGCAAAACGGCTTAAGTTTATGTGTGCGGCTAAATATGAATGAACAGCAATATAAACGCGCCCTAAAAGTCTATCGCCTTAAAAAAACTTCAAGAAAACAAAAACAAGCCCACTTGTCTTAACAAATCGCGCCCGCCTTTGCCGGTGGGCTCTAAAATCTCATTAATTTCGTTTTCTAGCGCTGGAGAAGGCCTCCCCTGATCATCAAAGGGCATGAAGCGCCTTTGTGGCATTTTTCTAGTACCTAGTTGGTGAAAGGGGGCGTATCTTTCAGCGTTGCTAACCTCTATTGTATTGCCTAAGATTTGGAGATTCACGCCTGTTCGCATAACGCGCGTATTTTGCAAGATTTGGGTACGCATGCGGGGCTTTTTGCGCTTAATAGTAGCTGGCTTAAGTGGCGGCCAATTTTGCCCCGTTA
>NZ_CABIKE010000026.1 GCF_902196135.1 Helicobacter suis
TAAAGCTAAGGCTAAAGCACGCAAGGCCAATAAGGAGGTGAGCGCTGAGGATATGGATGAGAGGGATATAGCCAAAGATGCCATAGATCGCTTTATTGCCAAGTTTAGAGGTGTGCATTATGGGAATGTGGGGGATGTGATTATGAATTTAGGCAAACAAGCCACCATTAGACCAGCGCAAAGTAGCCAGAATGCCTAAAGAACATTCAGGTAGTTTTTTCATTGAACAGGGGTTATTAGAGCTCTTAGATTTCATCGCTTACATTGAGTGCCAAAGTCGGGCGGTGATTGTTGAGCGCATACTCAAATACTATCTAACACAACAAAGGAAACAACATGAAAAAGAAAGGAAAAATCCAAACAAGAAAAACTCTTGGAAAAAGAGTAAGTCCGGAGTTTATCAAAGTCCGCAAAAAGTTTTTACTAGATATAGCTATTCTAACAAGGTTAAACGCTTTGAGTCGCAAACAACACACCAGCCAGAATATTTTACTCAAAAAGGCCATTCTAAACGCCCTAGAGCCTTACAGCGCAAACAATCTATTCATTCATTCAAGGGTGCAAACCCAACTAGGGTTTTTAAATGCTTTACATTCTACTCTAGGGGGTGAGTGATGGAGTTTTCAATCACAAATAGCGCTATCTATTTTCCGCAGTTTTTAGAGGAGTTTTTAGATGGCATAGGCTTAAACTACTTTGAACCAGTGAATGCGCAAATACTAGGGGCAGTGCTTAAGCTGTATAACCAAAGTGGGATAGTCAACTTAGATACTTTAAAGCTTTGGCTAGGGGAGGATTTTATGGCTAGTGCTGAAGTGCTAAAAATCCTAGAAGCCCAGATCGTGCCAGATTATCTAAGCCTTAAGGAGGATTTTAAGCGCTTTATTATGTTAAAGCGCCAGAGTTGGTTAAGTGTGCAATTAGCAAAGGCCAGTAGGGCAGGTGAGATTTTCAACATGGAGGTGTTAGCCCCTTTTGTCTCCGAGTTGCAAACTAGCATTAAGCTAAAAACGCTTGAGGATTATTTGCTTATGCTAGAACAAAAGCCGCCAATTCCTAAACTTGCAACAGGGCTTGAGTTTATAGATAGCCATTTAGATGGCGGGCTTGAGTTAGGCCAACTTGTTTTAGTGGGTGGTGATCCAGAATCCGGTAAAACCTTGCTATCTATCCAGATCGTCGAATCCATGCTTAACTCCGTTAAAGGGTGCTTTTTTTGCTATGAATTTGCGATTTTGAAGTATGTAAAGGGGCTAAAGGCGCGCGGGATTAAGTTTTTGCCCCGCCATTATTACCTAGAAGAGGATTATTCCGGCTTTGAGGAGTTTATCTATCAGATCAAGTTATTAATCAAGTGTGGGGTGAAGGTGTTTGTAATTGATAGCCAGCAAATGATCAAACACCGCATAAGGGGCTTTAATGAGGAGAGCGCAGAAAGTGAAAAGTTTAGCGTGTTGCAGACAATGGCAAAGCGCTATGAGGTCTTAATTATCTTGATTGTGCAAAATAGCAAGAGTGATAAGTCTAGCCCCTCCGGTAGTATTAAGGGTGGTTATTTAGCCCATGTGTACTTGCTACTCACAAGGCTAAAAAATTATGAGTGTAAGTGGGCTACTCCGGAACAACGCTATTATCTACGCAAGCTTACAATTTACAAGAATAAACAAAATGGTAGGGCAGGGTTTCACTTTTTTGCTGTGGATACGAACAAATACCGCATAATGCCATGCGTAGCTGAGGATTTACCCATTAATCAGCTTGAATTGCCGCCTAGTGCCTTTGGTGATGAAGGGGGCGGTGATGAGGATTAGGAATCTTACAGCTCTAAAGGGCATTATTAGCGCTAGGGATGTGATAGCAAAATTTGTAGATTTAAAGCCGTATGGCAACACCTTAAAGGGCAATTGCCCTTTTCATGAGGAGAAAACCCCTAGCTTTGTTGTCAATGCTAAAACCAATAACTTTTTTTGCTATGGCTGTAATAAGGGCGGGGATAGCTTTGACTTTATCCAAGAATTAAAGGGCTTGGATTTTTTAGACTCCGTGCGCTATGTGGCTAGGCTATATAATTTTGCTTTAGATGAAGATGTGATGCATGTTAGCGTGCCACATTCGCGCATGATCTTAGAGCGCGCTTTTGATCTGTTTAAACAGGCTTTAGGTGTGAGTCAGCAAGTCAAAGACTATTTATATCAACGCGGGCTGAATGATGATTTGATTAGTAAGTTTGAATTAGGCTTTTGCAGTGTGGAGGTGTGCAACAAGCTAAAGGAGGAGTATAAACAACAAGATTTGATCAAATGCGGGCTTGGAAATGATAAGGGTAACATCTCTTTTTATAAACGGCTAATGATTCCCTTTAAAGATATACATGGCCAGCTTTGTGGGTTTAGCGCGAGGCTTTTGAAAATGTTTGGTATGTTTGATAGCGCTAAGTACCTTAACTCCCGCGATAGTGAAATTTTTAGTAAAAGCCTAATATTAGTCAACTTTGATAAGGCTAAAGCTAGCATTGAATCTAAAAAGCAAGTGATCATCACCGAAGGCTACTTTGAGGTGATCGCCTTAGAGGCGTGGGGGTATAGTAATGCGATTTGTTGCGCGGGTTGTAATTTTTCCCAAACACATTTAGATCAACTCATCAGACTTTCTAAACGCTTAGGGCAATTAGAGATTATCTTTTGCTTTGATAGCGATAGTGCAGGCAGACGGGCGGTTATGCAGGCGCTTTTTCTTTGTTTCAAACAAGGTTATTTGAATGTGGGGGTGTTGTATTTTAAACAAGTTGAGGGTAAGGAATTTAAAGATCTAGGGGATTTTTTGAGGGCGGGCATAAGGCCGCAATTAATGAAAGCGGATGGTTTTAAGTTTTTGTGTCGGCGGTGTTTTTTGCCTACTTATGACGCCGCGCGCAAAGATAACAATTATAAGGCACTTTTTGGGTTGATCAAAGACTATCCGCCTTTTTTGAAATACCAGTGCCAACAGGTGATCTTATCTTTCATTCCTAAAGAAGTGAAGCAATTTATCAACACCCAGCCACTTTCTAAACTAGATATTAATAAGCTAGATACGCGCTTTTTAGAGGGGCGGATTTTAGCCACTATGCTAGAGGATAGCGAATTTAAATACATCGTTAGCCGTTATCTTTCAGGCAGGGATTTCCCGGTTATGCACCAACTCTACAGGGCTATTTTTGAGGGCAATACGGGGTGTTTAGCTAGTCTAAAGCGCTTTGTGTTGATTGAAAAAGATCATTGGGGCACTATCTTAGAGGCTTTTAAACGCGATTCACTCAACCACTCTCTAACGGAGGCGATTAAAGCTAAAGATATGCATTTGGCTAGATTGTTACAAGAGAAATTAGCGCAGTTAGTAAAGCCTATGTGATTGTTAAACCCCACCGCCTAACCAGACGGGAGGTTAAGCGGTTTTATTCCCGAACCTTTATACTAGTCTAAAATTTCTAAAATTTAGCTTAAAAGCGCTAGCGGAGTGCAAGTTACACATGGCTAAAATCCGCTAGCAATTGGGGATCACAAGTATAGCCTAACTTTAATAAAGTCAGGCTAAAGGAGTTTGTGAAAGAGTGATCTTTTGGACTACTAGGCGAGGCCTAGCGGAGTTGTGCAAAAGTCTAAGAGAACTAGAAGCGCCCGTTTGTTAATTTAGCGTGTAGTTGCTTAATTTTAGCTTATCTAGCGCCTAGTGATAGCCAAGAGCTCTTGATCACCTGCAAAAAGTGCCTATTTTAGGGGCTTTTCTAGTAGTGTTTTTCACAACTAGAGCTCTACCACACCTTAAACCAGCGTTGTTATGGGCATTTATTAGGGTGTGTGGAGCTCTACTAATTGCTAACACCGCCTTTTTGTGTGTGCCACTTGTAGATTTTATCCATAGCTATGGGTTTTTAACTTTAGCCTATCATACTCA
>NZ_CABIKE010000027.1 GCF_902196135.1 Helicobacter suis
GATACTTTTACCCGGGGCTATGTTGTCATAAAGGGTTATAGCCTTTTGGAGGTCTTTAGTGATAGCTTGAGACTTTAAATTTTCTTGATATTCTTTTAAGTCTTCGTTTTCATCTTTAAACAGGCTATTAAAAGCACTAGTAAAAATATTTCTATCTTTATAAATTTGGTTCTTTTGTTCCTCGCTTAAATTTTTGGCATTTTTAACCTTTAGGATACTTTGGCGGGTGATTTCTGCCTTGTATTCTCTAGCGCCTTTATTTAGGCTAAAGTAGTCTAGGGGGTGGGCGATAGCGTCGGTGATACTCTCACTATCTAGGGCTTTGCTGGTTAAATGGCTTTGTAGAGCTTTGGGTAGTTTTGCATAAGGCACTCTGTTTTCTATGGCTTCTTTGATCAAACTATCTAATTCTAAATCTTGATTTTTAGCTTCTTTGCTTTTAAGCATGTCGGGGGTGAGTTGGTTAAGTGTGCTATGTAGTTGACTCGCCCGTGCCTCTAAATCCTCTAAACTAAAGGGTTTTTTGTTTGTGTAGAGCTCTGCATTAGTTGCAACACTGCTAGCGCTAGTCTCTGGGCTTTTAGGTGGTGTGTTTTGTGCTAATAGGTCTTGTGTATTCTGTGGCGCTGTAGTTTCAAGTGCTTTCACAACTGCAAGACCGCTTAACTCATCTTGGTGATCAACATCAAAACTAGCAGGCTTAACTGCCGGAGTGATTGGCTCAATGTTTAAATTCTTGCCTAAAGTCTTAAGATCATTGTAGAGGGCACTATTAATTTCTGCCTGATTGAAGCCTTGATCTTGATAATACTTTTCTAATTCTGCATGGTTAAAATTGCTATTTTGCGATTTAACAAAGTCTAAGACCTGTTTAGTATCTATCCCGTCTTGTTCTAATTTGTTAAAGTCTAGTGTAGCCATGTCTTGCAATTTGCCAAGATCAAAAGGGATTTTCAAGGGGTAGGGTTTTGCTCTAGGCTATAGCGTTTAAAACCTTGCTTTTATGAGTATAACCTGCGCTTAGCCTAGAGTGAGCGTATTTAACCTAAATTTTTTTAGTCTTGCAAGGGTTAGGGTTTTGATAGCTAGGGGATTTAACCTTAGCCTATCATACTCAAGTTATCTAAGCCTAATATTATAAGCTTAAATCTCTCTTTTTTAAGCCCCCTTTAAGCCCCTGCACCCTTGCCCTTTTCCTCTTTTTGGCTCTCTCTTTGTGTTAGAGTGTTATTGTGGCACTTGCGCGGGCTTGTTTTAGTGGTTCTTGGGTGTGGCGCGCTTTGGTTAGATTCTCCATGTGCGCCTAGTGCTAGTATGGGTTTGGGATTTGTAGGTGTTGGTTTCTTGGCTGATAAAGGGGGGTTTGACTTCTGGGTGATTAATTGCACTGGCTAGCGCGTCTATCGTATCATCTTGTTTAAAGGGCTTATCTGGATTGAAACTAAAAAGTTCTTTTTTGATCTGGGCTTGATTGCTGCATGCATGGCTAAAGACTAAATAGCCTGTATTGTAGTAGGGGCGTATAGCTTTGATCTTATCTACCTTGCTTACTTGTCTACTGGGGGTATAACAAGTGATATAATCATTTAGCCCTTCTGTGTAGTTTTCTTTGGCGCGTTGGTTATGTTTGGCTAACTCTACCATTAAAAGCCTATGCAAGACTAGCCCGCCCCCGTCGCTTTCAATATAAGTTTTAGCCTCTTTAAATTTAGCCTTAGCCTGCAAAATATAGCCAATGGTGAGTTCCTCGCTCCATATCCCACAATAACACTCTAATACGATATACCTAGCGCTATCTTTGTAGTTTTCCACACCCACAACCACTACAGCGCGGTTATCCGCGCTTTGCTTTAGGCTTAAGGCGTTATCCACAAAGATGTAGGTATTCATTTGGCCACATTCATGATCAAAAACATTTGTATAGTATTGCTCATCAAAGTAGCCCCCGCTAGTGCTAATGGGTTCTTGCTGATACTGGGCGCTAAATTCATCATTGCCCATTTGTAGTCTTAATTCCTCTAGTTGATCTAAATTGTGGCGCTGCTTAAATAAGGCTTCTTTGGGCTGGCGGATGTAATTAAAACTACCCACACTATACATTTCTTGATTTTCATTAATGGCCTGAAGTTTGATCACGCGCCACTCATTAATGCTAGCTTCCTCAAATTCTCTAGGATTAAGCAAATAACCGCATAGATCATTTAAGCCTAATCTTTGCATTAAGATAGTGATATTGCTTTGATTGTCTTGAAGCCTACTTAAAACGCTTTCTTTGAAGTTGCTATGCATGGCCTTAATGGCGCTTTTGCTACCCATTTCTGAGACTTTGATTGGATCATCTATTAGGATTTGGTGGGCATGAAAGCCGGTTAAGGCGCTTTTAAGAGTGGTAACAAATAGCCCTCCGCCCTCTCTTAAAACAAATTCTTGGGCGTTATCTTGGAGAAATTCTAAAGGCTCTGGGAAAATTTGGCTAAAGAATTTTGACTTCATTAAGTCGCGTACCTGATTGGCGATCTTTCTACAAAGATCGTCGCTATAGCTGATATAAAAATATTTGCGGGTGCGATCACGCCCTAAACTCCAAGCAATAAAACATCTGGCGATAATCTCGGTTTTGCCATAACTAGGGGGCATGTTGATCATTAAGCGCGTGATAAGTTCCTCACTACTAGGCAGGGTGTTTTCAAGTACCTTAGATAAATACTTAATGTGCCACCCTTCCATAAAGGGCGCTAGGTTATAACGCTCCCATTTAAGCTTAATGAAAGTATAAAGGTCTCTCTTTCCTAGTTCTCTTAGGGCTAATTCTCTTTTAATTTCTTCTTTATTCATGGGCGCGTGAAGGGGTTTAGGGCTGTAGTGGGGGTGTTTGGAGTGCTTAGCGGGGGGGTGGTCATTTTAGTTCTGATAGGTTTTTGCA
>NZ_CABIKE010000028.1 GCF_902196135.1 Helicobacter suis
GTATGATTATTACTTAGAGCTAGAGCGAGCTAACAAACCAGACTTTAGCATGGCTTTTCCGCGCATTTATACCATTATTAGGGAGATGATAGAGGGGGATAAGAATCTACAAATCTATCTTAAAAAAGGCAAAGACGGCCTACTACAGCGCTACCCGGTGGGCGTGAAAGTTAAAAACCACATTAATGAAGAGTGGCAAGTAGATAGCACTAAAATGGATTTTATGGTCAAAGTGCCTGATGAAAATGCCCCTAAAGGCTATGTGGTTAAGCGCAAAAATCTAAGCGCGGTTATTGAAACTTACGGCGGGGGCGCGCATGCGGAGTTAGTAGATACCACTAATTCTAACGCCCAGATTGAAGTTTTAGTTCATGCAATGGAAAAAATGGGCAAGCCGGATAGAGTGCGCTCAGATAATGGCTCAGATTATGCCAGCTCTCACTATCAAGGCTTTTTAGCGCGCTGTGGCATTAGTTCTTTGCGCTGTTCACCTTACAGAGGCCGAGAAAAAGGCCAGATCGAGCGCTTTTTTGGGGTCTTGCATGGCTGGCTTTATTGGATACCGGGTTATATTGGAAATGATGTGGCTAAACGCCAACAAATAGAAAGCCAACGGGCTAGCAAGCAAGATACACTAAGCGGCAAGGCCACACGCATACCCGAAGATGAATTGCTTTTTGATTATGATTTGCAGGCCATTATAGATGGGCTATTAGCGCAAAGATTTAGCAATTACGCGCCCTACTTGCCGCACAAACTCACTAATCAAGAATTAGATGAGATCAAAGCCCACATGGGCAAACGCCACAGACGCACTCTAAGCGCTGAAGGAATCAAACTTAACAACAAAATTTATACCTCCGCCAAACTTTGGGAAGTATTCTCCATTAATGATGGCGTGATTGTGGCTGAAACGCCTAAGCCCACAGAAGTGGAAATTTACACGCCAATGGGTGATTTTGTTTGTATTGCTAAAAGCACAGAGCTAGGCGCGGAGTGTATGGACTTAGAACAATACCAAAAAGTTAAAAAGCAATACAAAAAAGACAAGCTAAGCCCGCTTTTGAATGATATTAACAGCGCGCAGAAAAAAACCACAAAAGCAAAAGCCAACAAAGTCAAAAAGGCATTAAACAAAAAATCACCGCCCAAAAAAGCGCCTGAAAAAGACTTGAAAGTTAATTTCATGCATGCCTTAGAGGAAATCCGCAACATTTGGGAAATCCAGAAAAAGAGAACGGGCTAAATGCGTGCTAAACGGGGGTTAAACGCTGTTGAATGCCAAATTAAACGCGCGTTTAACACCTATTTAACCCAACTAAAGGAGTAACCATGAGAATGTAAAAAAACCCGGAAAACTCAAAACCTTATTAGCATTTCTAGCTTTGTTCACTTAACCGCTTATGGAGGGCGGAGCGGTTAAGCTTAATTTTAAAGGAGTTAAATGGACATCATTAAACAGATTGAGGAATTTATCAAAGAATACAATCTAAGCCAAGCCCAGATCGCTAAATCCATTAACCGATCGCCGGGCTTGCTTAGTAGTTTTATGCGTGGGAGTTACAAGCATGATACCAAAAGTCTAGAACAAGATTTACTAGACTTTATGGAGAGCTTTAAAAAAAGCCGGGCGATCCAAATAGCGAGAATGGCGATGGCTGGTATTATATTTTTGAGAGCATGCATGATAGCGCGGCGCGGCATTTAGCCTTTGATGGTGTTTGTCTAGCGCGCAAAGACCCTTATTGGAACACACACACCCCCCCGCTAGATTGGGGCTGTAGGTGTCAGTTGCACATGGTTAGCAAGCGCGGGCTAAAAGCTTTTAATGAAAGTAGAGGCACTAAGATTGAGATTTTAGAAAAAGCCCCAAGTAACTTGCCCGCTGTTGATTTAAAAATTGCCTTTGAACCAAATACCTACAAATACCTACAAAATTTTTTTAAGGCTAAATTAGAAAGCTACGCCGGTAACAATCAGGCTAAAGAAAAGCTTAGCGGTGTGCTAAAGGCTATTGAGGAAAAGAAAAGGCGGTTTAAGGAGTTGGTGGGGTTAACGAAAGAAGTTAATAAGGTTGTGAGGTTAGCTACTCTAGATCAAGCGCCTATCATGCTCAAAGGTAGCACACTCCAAGCTAACCCAAAAAATGATCTGTTTGATTTTTTCTTGGCTAAAGAAGTCATTGAAAAACCGCTATTGATAGCTACTAAAGAGCGCATTAGCCAACTTTTAGGCCAGAAACTAGGGCGGTGGTATCAAATTGAGATAAGCGGTACAGAATTAGTTGGTTTGCAACATTTCACAGAAGCGCCAGCATTAGATAAAGGCTTTCAGCTTGCCAAACTTGATTTTGAAAAATTCAAAGAACGCCCGCTATTTCAAGAATCACATGTATTTTCACAAATGGTTTTAGATACACTAAAAAGCATTGTGAATATATTAGCATTAAGCCCACAACAGGCTAAACATATTTTAGGCGGTGATAGCTATATACAAGGCCGTAGTTATTATAAAAAAGCGCCTACAATTGAGCAGATCAGGCAGTGGATCAAGGATAGTTTAGAAATTAGACTAAATAAGAATGAAAGCGCATGGGATAAACATGGCGTTATTAGCCATCCAGATTTTGAAGGCTTCGTTATCACCGATTCAGAGATCGTTAAAGTGTTTCAAAGTAAGTTACATTGGAATAAGAAAGGCATTCACATTGTACCAGTAAGGATCGATCAT
>NZ_CABIKE010000029.1 GCF_902196135.1 Helicobacter suis
AGCCAAACTCATACAGGCTAAAGAAGGCCAAGTTGCCGGAGCGTTTTACAGAGAGGATTTAGGCGATATAGATTTAGTGTGGGGAGCAAGTGCAACAGACTTAAAAGACTTAAAAGATGTTAACGGCAAACCGCTTAAGCCCTATGGCCTATCTAAGATTATAGAAAAACACCTTGATGATTTTAAAGGGTTTGAGGGGAATAGTGCACTTGAGAAGTTAGGTAGAGGGTTGGAGGAAATAGTGAAAAATGGAAAGATGGTTACAGATCAAGCGGGAATAAAAACCATCATCTTAAAAAAAGACAACCAAGAATTTAGAGTGGGTTTAACACAAGGGTGGAAACATGAAGGAAAAAATTACTGGATAGTAACGGCTTACAGAAAATCCCCCGCGCAGAAGTTCGACCAAGTCGCGGCTAAGTCTGGGCTTGGCTCCGATCTAGCCCAAAAGGATAAGCCACACCCTACCACTCCCCCCCTTAAAAGTCAAGAGATTAATACCAATAATTACATTGATGTAGAAGTAATCGATCACCCTAAAGCACTCCCCTTTAAAAGCGATGGACAGATTTATAAGGAGGCTAAAGCTAAAGGTTTAAGTTATGCGGAGTTTAAGGCTTTAAGAGAGCAAGAGCAAGCCACACACACCACAAGATACATTGAGTTTAAAAAAGCTGAGAGTCAAAACATTAAAGATTTGCTAGATACTAGTAAACCCTTAAAAATGCTTAAGCCCGATCAGATCACAGAGAGATTATTAGATCAAGTTAAAAAGCACAATGCTAAGGTGTGGGTAGGAGAACTTAAAGATTTAACATTAGCCAATCAACTTAAGCTAGATACAAACCACCCCATTAAAATTACCTTTAATGGTAGCGCACTTGCCCATGTAGAAAAACAACATGGGATACATTCTATTCACTATCTTAAAAACAAACAACCGCCCATAGGGATACAAGATATTAGGGATTATCCTAAAGTGATCAATGAAGCAGATATTCACCAACTCACAAGAGATAAACATAACCAGTTAATGCTAACTAGTGCTAAGCAGATCAACGGATATTTTGTAGTGGTAGAGAGTATCAGCACTAAGCACAATGAATTAAAGTTAAAAACACTTTATAAGGAAAATGGGAAGTTAGAAAATAACCCGCTATTTAGTGGTGTGAATATGCGGACTACACAAGTAGCGGAAACCTCCCTAAGCCCTAAACCTAGTGTTTCCCACGCACTGACCCACACCAAAGAGGATATTACAACTCCCGCCCTTAAAAATCAAGATGAGTTAGCCCCTGAAGTACAAGAACTTTTAGCTAAAATTAGGGAGGATTGGAATAAGAAAGATTTTAAAGACAACACAATAGACTTTGAAAAAGCCCTACATAAACACTTAGGCTTAGAAAATGGCGATTATATCCCTAATCTATCGCCTGATGTGAAAAAGGCTTTAAAGCATAGCTATGATGAGGATAGCTTGAGTATTGCTAAGGGGATTGAAATAGATTATCCGATTAAAGCCACCCAAGCCCTACCCTACTTCAAAACCGCTTTAGAAAATCCAGATTATCTCTTGCAAAACTTAAGGGGGGAATTGAAATTTATTAAAAAAATAGATGAGGATCATTACGCGGTAGTGCAGCAGAATAGGTATTTAGATAGATTTAATCCCAAAGAGGATACCCCATATTGGCGCTTAGAATTATGGGATAAGCAATTTATGCAAGGCCAGCTTAAATACACCAATTCAACCGACCCTATAGATTTAAAAAGCGGGTTTGCTAACAAACAGATACACAACGGCCAATTAGGCTTTAGTAAAGAGGAGTTAGCTAAATGGCGTTTAGAGGAGTTAGAAAGAAGTAATGCACACGCAGAAGCACTACAAAAAGATATAGAGGAAATGGCAAAAAAAGAAGCCCTAAAAAACACCCCTAAACCTAAAAAGGCCAAAGACTATGGCCAGTCTGAAAAGATCAGTTTAGATAATTTATACAGAGTGTCTACAAGTCTACCGGTAAATGCAAGTTTGGGGAAAAACTATACTTCCTATCGGTGGAATGGCAAGAGAGAAAAGGCTATTGAGGGGCTTTTACACTTAATGTATGAAAAAACACGCAATAGTGGCCAAATTGCCCCCGCATTCTACAGACAAGATTTAGGCGGTATTGATGTGTATACGCAATTTGAAACTAAAGGTATTGTTGGAACTAGTATTAAAGATCAACCCAATAAAGGCCTAGAATTATTTAAAGATCAGCCACAAGACTTTTTAACCCCTGTTGGGCAAGCTAAAGACTTTCAAAAATGGCGCAACACCCATTTAGCCAACTACATAAGTAAGACTATACTAGAAGGCGATGTAGCACAAGTGGCTAATAATAAAGTTGTTTTGCAAATCAGAGATACCTACAATAACAAAGTGTGGGATTTTGAGGCAAAAATACATTTTACTAACAATGCAGACCCTAGCCAGCCTAAGCGCTATGTGTTAGAAGAGTTTAAAGTTAGAGAAGTCAAAGAAGATAAACCTACATTAAGCAATGAGGGAAAGACTTCCGCTACTCAATCAGAAAATCAAGAAATCCCCTTTGAGCAGTTAAACCAAAGAATGATTAAGCCTGAGGAATTCACCGATAGCGTAATCAAAGAGTTAAAAAAACGGCCTAAAT
>NZ_CABIKE010000030.1 GCF_902196135.1 Helicobacter suis
CTATGATGGGCAATTAGAAAAACGGCCTTTTATTTTCATAAGCGGGGAAAAAGTCTATTTAGATAACCGCCCCGACATTCTTAGCGTTTGTGATCTAAATTTGTATGAAAGTAGCGCTTACAGAGTAGTTTCTATCTGTGCGCTTAAATACCTCGCGCTTGGTAAATACATGAGCTATTTAGAAAATCTAAGTATCCCACCACTAGTGGCCAAAAGCCCCGATCTGGAAAAAAATAGCGTTGAAAGATTGTTAGATAATTTAGAGGATTTGCGATCGGCTTCTGTAGGTGTGTTTGGAAGTGATGATCAAATAGACTTGTTGACTGGCTCAGTAGATAAAGATGCCTTTTTGAGTTTTATAAGATATTGCGATGAATGCATCAGTAAGGTGATTAATGGGCAGGTTTTAGCCGGTAATGCGGTAGAAAAAGGCACACAAGCACTAGGCACGGTACATGAAAATGTAGGCCGATCGTTTTTAGAATTTGACGCGCGCTTTATCTCAGTGGCACTAAATGAGGCACTAAAAGAGGCCTTTAAATTATATTTAGATCCAATCCCGCCCTTTGTGCTTAGCCTTGATACTAATACAGAAGTAGATGAGGCAAGACAGGTACAAGTTTATAAAGCCCTTTATGATATGGGTTTACAAGTAGATTTAGAGACTTTGCAAAAGGCCTTTAATGTGCCTTTAACCCGTATTCAACCGGGGTTAAATGGCGGTTTAACGCAAGTTAATAGCATTCAAAAACAGATAACACAAAAGCCTCCCGCGTTAGATTTTGAGATTGAAAAGCAAATTAATAAACTTTTTGAAAGCGATAGCACACAAGATTATTTGATAGACACCTACAATGCCCTATCTTGAAAGTATCGCCGCGTTAATGGCGCGTCAACCTACTTTGATCAAAGACCCGGCTACTTTCAAATTTGAGGATCATTTAAGAGTATTTGCGCTAAGCAAAGTGGGCAGCATTGATACAACTATAGATGTACAAAACGCCTTAGAAAAGGCCATAGCTAATAAGCAAACCTTGCATGATTTTCTCAAGGCTAATCCTAATCTAGTGCAAAATTTAGGACAAAAACGCTTAAGCCGTATTTTTGAATACAATAAGATTTATAGCCACACGCGGGCTAAAATGTTGCAGTTTGAAAATACACCGGGTGATGCTAATAGCGAGAATGGCGATGGCTGGTATTATATTTTTGAGAGCATGCATGATAGCGCGGCGCGGCATTTAGCCTTTGATGGTGTTTGTCTAGCGCGCAAAGACCCTTATTGGAACACACACACCCCCCCGCTAGATTGGGGCTGTAGGTGTCAGTTGCACATGGTTAGCAAGCGCGGGCTAAAAGCTTTTAATGAAAGTCGGGGCACTAAGATTGAGATTTTAGAAAAAGCCCCAAGTAACTTGCCCGCTGTTGATTCAAAAATTGCCTTTGAGCCAAATACCTACAAATACCTACAAAATTTTTTTAAGGCTAAGCTAGAAAGCTACGCCGGTAACAATCAGGCTAAAGAAAAGCTTAGCGGTGTGTTAAAGGCTATTGAGGAAAAGAAAAGGCGGTTTAAGGAGTTGGTGGGATTGACAAAAGAAGTTAATAAGGTTATGGATTTTGCTACGCTAAGCCCAGAAATTACAAAGATTGTTGAGGCTAGTACGCCAGTTGTCAAACTACAAGGCGCGCAAATGGTTAGCCACTTGCAAAAGCACACCCATACCGATCTATTTGACTACTACTTAGCCCAAGACATCTTAGAACAGCCAGCCTTAATTGCTAAAGACCCGGTTTTTAAAAATAATATTGTTATTGGCGTGAAGTTTGGGCGGTGGTATAAAATTGTTTTGAAAATTGTAAACGACGGGACTTGGTTTAGTTCGCTTATGTGGACTAGTACAAGAAAAAAGTTAGTAAAAAACCTAGATAACAAAAATATAATTTATCATGATCCTAACTTCCCCTACCAGTGAAAAGGTAGTTGCGCACGCCTAACGCAACACGAAATGCGCATTCGCGACCTCTAAGGCACATATGTCTATTTTCATCAAGTAGGACGCCTATACTATGATCGTACAACTTAATATAAGCTTATTTATGAAATTTGGGCGGTGGTATCGCCTAGCTATTGGAGTTAATGCCGGGGTGAATTGGTTTAAAAGCTTGTTGCATAGTTCAAAGGTTAGGCCGCTAAAAAAGCTAATGAACTCTAAAAAACTAATTTTTAAAAGTGATGATTTTAAAATAGAATGAAACGCCCTACCCGAAAAGAACTAGAGGGGCACCGTTCACACCCTCACGGTGTGCACCCGCGCTTTTATCCACGGCGTATAGCTATCATTTCAAGTAGGATCGTCATTTTTACAAATCACGCCTTATATTAGGCTTAATTAGGGCTTCGTTATCACCGATTCAGAGATCGTTAAAGTGTTTCAAAGTAAGTTACATTGGAATAAGAAAGGCATTCACATTGTACCAGTAAGGATCGATCAT
>NZ_CABIKE010000031.1 GCF_902196135.1 Helicobacter suis
ATGGAGCAAGACTACACAGAAGAACTAAGCGCGCGTGAGATTGAGGAAGATAACCTTATAGTTGCCAAAGAACACAATACCTACATCAATAAGCGTATTTGGACATTGCTACAAAAAGGCCAGCTAAACGCTAAAACGCTATCACTATACATATACCTAGCCACTCTCCCCAATGATACGCTTATTCAAACACCAGCCTTTGCCAAACAATGCGGCTACAGATTCAAAACGCTACAAAAGTGCCTAAAAAAACTACACCAAAAAGGCTTTTTAGAGTTTGGGGTGATGCAAGATGAGCAAGGCAACCTAAAAAGCACCTTCCACCTAAAAGACCCCACTAGAAAGGATTACTAATGTACCAGAAACTCACCACAAACTCTACAATGATAGTCAAGCCCCAGATCAAAGAGGGCTTTAGCGCTATTGATAATAACATTGTCTACTATACAGACTTAAGCCCCATAGCTACAAAAATCCTTGTGTGGTTAAGAGCCCTTCCTAGTGATTGGGAAGTTAATACCAAACATGCCTGTAGCCATTTAAAGCTATGCAAGAACACCTACTACAAATACACCCAAGAACTCAAAGACAAAAGTCTTTTAGACATTGTAGAGATTAGAGATAAGAAAGGGCGCTTCACCGGGAAACGCCGTTTCATACTCAAAAACCCAAACCCTAATAAGGATTTAGCATGATTGGCAAACCACAAATCAACGAGCCCCATGTACAACTACCCAATGATATTTATTGGAGACAAGACCTTAGCCTTATGGCTATAGCCATTTGGGGCTTTTATCGCTCACTTCCTAGTGATTGGGAGCCAAATAGCGAACATATCGCTAAAGTGCTCCAAATAGATATTAAAACCCTTTACAAATATGTGGCTGAATTGATAGACAAAAACTACCTTGATAAAACACGCTTTAAAGATGAACAAGGAAAGTTTACTGATCAAACTTACATTGAAGTCAAATGGCCAAGCAGAGAGGATTCAAGCCCTGATGAAAATAGACTTAATAACCTTGATACTAACACTTGCAACATTAATAAGCCAAGTAATGCAGTGGGTGGAGTACAAGAGAATGCTAAAAAATTTTTGAGCAATACCCATAAGGGAAATTTTCCCTTATGGGAAACACAAGGCAAAAAAACCCAAATTGAGGCTAGAAACCCCGCTAAATACGCGGCTGTGGCTCAAGAACTAGATCAAGCAATCCAAAATCCAAAATTTCCAGTGTACAAAGAAACATGTACAAGTACAAAGAAACATGTATTCTTTAGTCAGTACGCTAACGCTTTTGATTTTAATAGTCGGAATTATTACAATAGTATTACTAGCTATGTTAGTGGTAATAATGGTAGTCTTTCTCATCGCGCCTTTTCTCCCCTTATTGGTTTTCCTAATCGTAGCGTTTCAGGAAATGTTATTTTTAAGTGTCAGGTACAAGTTTTCAATCAGCTTATCGGTTTAAGTAGTCTTATCAAGTCAGGTACTACTTTTGGGGTCTCAGAAACTTCTAGATTATCTGTAACTAAACAACCTTCAAGCGCTCTTGGTACTTCTTTTGATCTTTTGAGTGTTGCACATTCTACATCTCGGGTTGATAGTTCTGTGAATGTTAAGCACCCTAGAAGTGATCTAGTATTGGCTAGTCCAATTGCTTCTCTTAATGTCCCAACATCCCAACATGTGCCTACTTGTAGTCTCCAGACTATTGCCTTATCCTCGCCCATGTGGGTGCTACAATCTTGTAGCGTTGGCTTAAAGGGTCGCGTTATGTCCCCTCTTGCTACTAGCTTGATTTCTAGCGCTGTAAGACCCGTTAACCTCTTGCAAACCTCCTTGAGCAGCGCCACCACCAAACAACGCAAGTCAAGGGCGCTCTGTGGTTTGAAAAGCGTTGAGCGCGGCGCGTGTGCTATTGCTCACCCTCTTAAAGACGCGTTATTTTCAGGAGGTCGTCCTAAGTCAACCGTTAATCGCATCCATTTGGTCCCCGGCGCCAACCTTAAGCCAACCTTAAAGTCCTCCCAGAGTGCTAAATTGCTTGAATCTAGCGCTGTTAAACCCTCCAGTAGCGCTAAATCTCGGGCTTGTAGGGTTTCTTATGTGTTAACTAGTCTTGAGAAAGTGCAGGCCTTAGCCCATAGCACCTTCAACTTGGATACCTCCGCGCTTAACACCACCGAAGTGGCCGCCTTTGAGCGCTTTATTGCCTATCGCCGTGAACATGTGCGCGTGGGCTACTCTACTAAAAAAGCGATCTTAGATCGCCTTGTGCAGTTAAAAGCACTAGGGGCAGATTTAAGCGTGTGTGTGAATCAGTCTATCACTAGGGGTTGGGCAGATGTATTTTTGCCTAAGGTTAGAGAGCAAAACACCACGAACAGCGCTAAAGCTAAGGCTAAAGCACGCAAGGCCAATAAGGAGGTGAGCGCTGAGGATATGGATGAGAGGGATATAGCCAAAGATGCCATAGATCGCTTTATTGC
>NZ_CABIKE010000032.1 GCF_902196135.1 Helicobacter suis
TAGCTAAAAGGTTTAAAGGCCTCTTAGGTTTAGAGGGTTGGGGGTTAGTTTGGGGGAGTGTTGGGGGTGATAGGTTAAAGAGATTGGATAAAGCCTATCAAAGGTTCTTTAAAAAACAAGGTAGACCACCACGATTTAAAAAGGTGGCTTTATACCAATCTTTCACATTTAAGGGAAAAATAGGCTATAAAATCCAAAACAACCTTATCTCTTTTAATGGCTATTGTTTTAAGTTTGTTAAAACCTACAACTTTATAGGCAAACCTAAGACTATAACTATTAAAAGAGATAATCTAGGCGATTATTTCTTGTGTTTAGTGTGTGAAGTAAAGGATAGTCTTAAGCCTGCAGGCGATAAAAGCGTGGGGCTTGACTTTGGCTTAAAAACCTTTCTCACATGCTCTAGGCATACAAGTTCAATCACCCTTATTTTTCTCTAGTTTTTTGCCTTTAATTAAATCTTGTTCTAAATCTCTCTCTAAAAAGCAAAGAGGTAGCCACAATCTTAAAGCCAAGATTAAACTAGCCAAGTTGCATAGAAAAATCAAAAACCTTAGAGCAGACTTTTTCTATAAACTAACTAACCATTTAGCTAAACAATATGCCCATGTTTTCATTGAGGATTTGAACATGAAAGCTATGCAAAGGCTGTGGGGTAGAAAGATTAGCGATCTAGCTTTTAGTGAGTTTATATCTATCTTAGAGAGAAAAACGCAGGTGCATAAGATTGATAGGCTTTATCCAATCTCTTTAACCTATCACCCCCAACACTCCCCCAAACTAACCCCCAACCCTCTAAACCTAAGAGGCCTTTAAACCTTTTAGCTAGCTAGCCTAATTCAAAGGCATTTGAAAAAACCGCCCAATTGTGGCGGGGCAAATCCCCAAGGGGGTAGGAAAAATGATCACACAATTAGCCCATGCTAATAGCTTTAACCAATTCAAAACAAAGGAAATACAAATGCGTATCTACACACGCAAAGACCAGCTATATGCTGAGTATTACACAGATGAGGGTAAACGGGTGCGTAAAAGTCTAGGGCTAAAGGACACAGCCAAAAACCGCGCTAAGCTAAATTACCAGCTAGAGGCAAGAATAGAGGCTGCACAGACTAAGAAGAGATTTATTGATCCGCTAGAAGTGCCACTAGCTACCACCATAGAGGAATTCAAAGAACGCTACATTGGCTATAAGCAAAGCTCACAGCTAACTATAGAAAACCGCCTAAAAACCATTGTTAAGTTACTAGAAGTAGATGTGAACATGCCCACAGCTAAGCTAAACCATGAGCACATGAAAAACTTTTATAAAGGCTTAGTGGAGAATAACTATAACACTAATAGCATCGTGCACTTAACTACGCTACTTAAAAGCTTGTTAGAGTTTGCCACCTTCAAAGGCCAACTAGAAAAGACCCCCTACTACAAGCAAAAAATCCTTATCGCTCCTGCTCCTAAGAAGATTGAAGTCTTTAGCCTAGATCGGGTGTTAGAGATACTAAGAGGATGCGATCAACCCTATCTAAAGACCTATCTAACAATAGCCTTCTTTAGCGGTATGCGAGTGGGTGAGATACTAGCCCTAACTTGGGGAGATATAGACTTTAAGAACCACACAATCACTATCAATAAGGCTTTAAATGGTTTAGGTGAGATAACCACCCCCAAAACAGCTAATAGTATCCGCGTGATTGATATGTTACCACTCATAGAAAAACGCTTGAAAGAGTTTAGCCTATTTATGGATGTAATCAACAACGATACACCCATCTTTGGCACTAATCCTAAGTTACAAATGATCATGACTAAGCAATGGGCTAGACTACTTGAGAGTCTAGAACTAGAGCACATTAAGCTTTATAGCACACGCCATACCTTTGCTAGCATCATGTTAGAAAGAGGCGAAGAGCCCTTGTGGGTCAGCCACACACTAGGCCATAAGAACCTACAAATCACTTATAAGGTCTACGCTAAATACATCCCTGAGCAAAACAAACCCAGAGCCACATTTTTAGAAGGAGTAGAAATATGAAATTTAGAGATGTTTATAGAGACTATGAACCAGATGTAAGCGCTGCACACATCCCACTAGAGATATTTAGCGCGGGGCTAAGCTGCAAGGCCTTAGGGGTGCTAACCTACCTACATAGCTTTTATGCCACGCCTAGCCTAAATAAACTTGCTGAAAGACTAGAGGAAAGCCCTGAGGCGATCTTAAAATGCTTAGAGGAACTTAGGGCAAGAGAATTTATAAGACTTGATCTAGCCACCTATGCCAAATACCCCGATCAAGGCCAAACACTGATTCTAACCCTACCAGAGGAAAGGGGGGCGTGATGGAGCAAGACTACACAGAAGAACTAAGCGCGCGTGAGATTGAGGAAGATAACCTTATAGTTGCCAAAGAACACAATACCTACATCAATAAGCGTATT
>NZ_CABIKE010000033.1 GCF_902196135.1 Helicobacter suis
AGAGCAAGAACAAGCCCTTAAAGAATTTGGGCAAAGCTTTGGAGGTGGGGCTAGGTTTGAAAATGCTAAAAGCCCACTGAGGGATAAAATAGCTAGTAGCTTTGGGGAGGATAGCGGAGCGCTTAAAGCCTTTGATAGTGCTTATAACATTCTGACCTTGCCCAAGCACACAGAAAGACAAGAGGCCTTTATTAGGGCTATTAGAGCCGATGAGAGCGGGAATTTACTAGCCTTTTTAACTGAAGCGGCAAATAGCAGTGTGCAGGCACATAACACGCTAAAAAGTATTTTAAATAAGACTACCGCAAACCTAAAAGAACAGCTTGAAAATCTCCAGCTAAATAAGGGCGATATTAAAGCGATCTTTGATGATTTAGAAAAAGGCACAAAGGAAAGTTATAACGATGCCATAGAAAAAGCTATCCCAGCGGTATTAACCAATGATATTAAGACTACTCTAAGCCCTGAGAATAAAGCCAATGGATTAAGCTTTAAAGAGTTTAAGGCGGAGCTAAAAGATCAAGGGCTAGAACAAGAGGCCAAAGGCTTTCTAAATGTGATTGAGAAAAATATTTATAACCCTGAGGGGGTGAACTTTAGACAACTCAATAGCTCCCTTAAACTACTCAATGCTTATCATAAGAATACTAAAGACCCTAACTTTAAAGACTACATTAACAGAGCTTTAGAGGGGTTTTTAAGACGCGATATTAAAAACGGCATTGATAATTTATTTGAGCAACTCCCTAAATCTAAAGTAGATCAATACAAAGAGCTTTATAACACAGCATTAAATGATTATGCCACTATGAAACAGACCCTAAGAGATGTTAAAAAACTTGGGCTAAGAGATGCGCACAATAGCACAGAAAAAGCCCTAGATAGTTTAATTAAGTTTACTAAGGGGCAGGGTGATAAGCTAGATAATCTCAGCGCTATTAGCAAGGGTTTAAGCAAACAAAACCGCGAAGTGCTAGAGCTTAATATGCTTGATAGACTCTTTAAAAAGTCTTTAGTTGATGCGCAAGATATAAGTGTGCTAGATAGCTTTAAGTTTATGAACCACCTAGATGAGTTAAAGCAAAGCACCTTTAAAACTCAAGGCGCTAAAGACTTTATAGAGATCGCCAAAGGCTTTCATAGATTATTTAATCAAGACGCCGCTATTGCTAAAGCCCTTAAGCCAACAACGGGTGGAACAATTGGAAGTAGTATTGCTACTAGTGTAGGCGGGGCAGCACAATTTCAAGTTACAAAAGCGACCTTTGGCTTTATTGTTAGAACTTTGCCCTATATCCCCTTTGCTAAAGCGCTTAATGATAAAGTAAGCGGAGCAGCCTTGAGATACCACATTAAAGCCGCCCTTAATAAAAGCCATAGCATAGAGGCCTTTAAACAAAACCTTAACAGAATCGCTAATAGGGCTGAATTTAGCAACGCTACTAGAGTCTTAATTAGAGAGATTGAACAAAATTTACCTAAGAATGTGGAGAGTGGGGGCACTCAAGCAAATATGGAGGGGAGAGCTCTACAAAGCCAAACACAAGGGGCGGGGCAAGAGTTAGAGGGGAGGGGGCTACAAGATCAAGCGGCGGTTAAAATCCCCCATAACCCAGCCTTTGGTACAAACTTTAAAGAGTTTTACCACGATCCACAAGGTGCAGTAGCCAAACTCATACAGGCTAAAGAAGGCCAAGTTGCCGGAGCGTTTTACAGAGAGGATTTAGGCGATATAGATTTAGTGTGGGGAGCAAGTGCAACAGATTTAAAAGACTTGAAAGATGTTAAAGGCAAACCGCTTAAGCCCTATGGCCTATCTAAGATTATAGAAAAACATGTGAACGACTTTAAAGACTTTGAGGGGACGAATATACAAGAAAAACTTATTCATGGCTTAACAGAGATCGTAGCAAAAGGGCGTGTACTTGAAAATGCAGGAGTCTATACAATTCACTTTAAAAACCAAAAGGGAAGCTTTAGGGTAGGTTTATCTAGGGGGTGGAACGAACAAGGAGACAACCATTGGATCATCACGGCGTACAAAAATAATTGAATAGACCCCTTCGTACAGATTCCCGACCAAGTTACGACCCAAAAAGGGCTGAGTATGGAACCGATCTTACTCAGAGGGGAGAGAGCAAACTAACAAAACAGACCTTAAAAGTCAACTTTTTAGGACTTTTATTCATGGGCATGGTGAATCTTATCTTTCTAGGTTGCACCCCCCGCGTTATCTACCAAAAGGTTTATATCCCTACTAAGTGTAATATCATTAAACCAGAAAGACCGCCTAAGAGTTTGCACTTTATAGATTATCTGAAAGAGTTGTTGATCTATACTGAAAGACTTGAAAAAGATTTAGAGTTTTGCACTAAA
>NZ_CABIKE010000034.1 GCF_902196135.1 Helicobacter suis
AGAGCAAGAACAAGCTTTAAAAGAATTTGGGCAAAGCTTTGGAGGCGGGGCTAGGTTTGAAAATGCTAAAAGCCCACTGAGGGATAAAATAGCTAGTAGTTTTGGGGAGGATAGCGGGGCGCTTAAGGCCTTTGATAGTGCTTATAACATTCTAACCCTGCCCAAGCACACAGAAAGACAAGAGGCCTTCATTAGGGCTATTAGAGCCGATGAAAGCGGGAATTTACTAGCCTTTTTAACTGAAGCAGCAAATAGCAGTGTGCAGGCTCATAACACGCTAAAAAGTATTTTAAATAAAACTACCGCAAACCTAAAAGAACAGCTTGAAAATCTCCAGCTAAATAAGGGTGATATTAAAGCAATCTTTGATGATTTAGAAAAGGGCACGAAAGAAAGTTATAACGATGCTATAGAAAAAGCTATACCAGCGGTGCTACACAATGATATTAAAACGACACTAAACCCTGAGGCTAAGAATACGGGTGAGTTAAGCTATAAGCAGTTTAAAGCCGAGCTAAAAGATCAAGGTTTAGAACAAGAGGCCAAAGGCTTTCTAAATGTGATTGAGAAAAATATCTACAATCCTGAGGGGGTGAACTTTAGACAACTCAATAGCTCTCTTAAACTACTTAATGCCTATCATAAAAACACCAAAGACCCTAACTTTAAAGACTACATTAACAGAGCTTTAGAGGGGTTTTTAAGACGCGATATTAAAAACGGCATTGATAATTTATTTGAACAACTCCCTAAATCTAAAGTAGATCAATACAAAGAACTTTATAACACGGCATTAAATGATTATGCGGTTATGAAACAGACCCTAAAAGATGTTAAAAAACTTGGGCTAAGAGATGCGCACAATAGCACAGAAAAAGCCCTAGATAGTTTAATTAAGTTTACTAAGGGGCAGGGCGATAAGCTAGATAATCTCAGCGCCATTAGCAAGGGTTTAAGCAAACAAAACCGCGAAGTGTTAGAGCTTAATATGCTTGATAGACTTTTTAAAAAGTCTTTAGTAGATGCGCAAGATATGAGCGTATTAGATAGCTTTAAATTTATGAACCACCTAGATGAGTTAAAGCAAAGCACCTTTAAAACTCAAGGCGCTAAAGACTTTATAGAAATTGCTAAGGGCTTTCATAGATTATTTAATCAAGACGCGGCCATTGCTAAAGCACTTAAGCCAACAACGGGGGGAACAATTGGAAGTAGTATTGCTACTAGTGTAGGCGGGGCAGCACAATTTCAAGTTACTAAAGCCGCCTTTGGCTTTATTGTTAGAACTCTGCCCTATATCCCCTTTGCTAAAGCGCTTAATGATAAGGTCAGCGGGGCAGCACTCAGATACCACATTAAAGCCGCCTTGAATAAAAGCCATAGCATAGAGGCCTTTAAACAAAATCTTAACAGAATCGCAAATAGGGCTGAATTTAGCAACGCTACTAGAGTCTTAATTAGAGAGATTGAGCAAAATTTACCTAGAAGTAATATGGAAACAAAAAACATTTATGTAACAGATGGCATCAAGACTTTAAAAGAATTAAGAGGCAATTTAAAATATGCTTTAAATCCTATTTTAAACCGAGATATTAGAAATACACAAACGGGAATTATTGCTAGAATTTCTAGCACAGGATTAAATAAAATTTCTAGTTCAAAAGCCCTAAGCAAGAGCCTAGCCAATGGTTTTACTAAAGAGGAACATTTTAAGGTCGCTACGGATGTTAAAAGACTTTTTGAAAATGCCATTCCAAAAGAAAGCTACAAAGATAAAAACAATAGTCCCGATATAAAAGCTATACACAGGTATCTTACATTACTTAAAATCAATGGTAAAGAAGCGACGGCCAAAATCACCCTGAAAGAAAGTATAGAACAAGGGCACAGAATCTACAGCCTAGAGCTAGAAGAACTAAGCCCTCTACCTTCAAAGCCCCAGCACACCTATGAAGACCGGTAGAGGCAGGCTAAACTCACAAAGGTGGGAGATGTGCAAAGCTCAAAACTTTCCTACGCCTATTGTAAAGCCCACAACGGGACTATAATACACACTGCCTTAACACTGCCTTAACATGCTTGCCGCCTTGAATAAAAGCCACAGCATAGAGGCCTTTAAACAAAACCTTAACAGAATCGCAAATAGAGCTGAATTTAGCAACGCTACTAGAGTCTTAATTAGAGAGATT
>NZ_CABIKE010000035.1 GCF_902196135.1 Helicobacter suis
AAAGGGCATGGACTAGCTAAGATTATAGAAAAACACCTTGATGATTTTAAAGGGTTTGAGGGGAATAACGCTTATGAGAAGTTGGGGAATGGGTTGGAGGAAATAGTAAGAGAGGGGGAGGTGGTGAAAACCCACAATGGATACAACATTTTATACAACGGCTATAAAGTAGGCTTAAATGAGGGTTGGAATGAAGGGGGTATTAAGCATGGCAACAACCGGTGGATAGTAACGGCCTATGATAACTCTAGAAGTCTAGCGAGCAAGAGTCAAGGTCGCAACTCTGACTCCTTTACAAAGGGCGAGACTCTGCCCTTAAACGCTAGGGGTAAATCTACCACCCCACCCCTTAAAAGTCAAACAGCTTATGAGCAAAAATTGCCCCCCGTAGAGACTTTCGGCCAATCCACTAGCTCCAAGATCAAGGAGTCTCAGCATGGGCATCTTGCCAAGAAGGGCGACTCTGATAATAACACACTTCTAAAAGAAAATCAAACCAAGAGCGATGCCCCACAACCCCCAATAGAACCTAAATGGAACGCGCTAAACCCTAAATATAAACCTAAGTTAAGCCAACAGGCACGGCAAACATTATTAGAAAATGAGAAAAAGAAATTTTATAAGGAATGGGCAAAATATGGGGGCAAACCCGACGATCAATTTGTAAAAGTGCCATTTAAACCTGAAATTAGCCGCTTAATAGAAACACCTATTCAAATAAGCCAGCGCACATTATACGCAAACCCAAACATTATCAAAAAATTACAAAACCCATACATCATCATAAAACAAGCCGATGACTATATAATTGGTGATGGCTTTAATCACGCCTTGATAAAACCAAAAGAAGGGCATACAATCCAATATATATCACAGGATGCGATAGAAAATGCCATTCAAAAAGGCGCGCAAGTTTTATACAAGGATTCAAAAGAATTTGTAGTACAAAAAGTAGAACCTAAAACCCAAGTAGTAGATGTCAATAATGGTAAACTTACAATCACTAATTCAAATGATCCAACACCAAAACCATTAACAGCAACAGAACGATTAAACAGCCCACAAGACTTAAAATTACCCTTTGTAGGCGAATCTAATAGAATCAATGAAAGTTTAGGTAAAAATGTGGAGGGCTACACCTATAAGCTAGATAAACAAAGTGAATTATTAAGACAGATCGCAAAAAATGCCAGCCATAGCTCAAGAAGCCACCAAGCATTAGAAGCATTAATGGGAATAGAACTACCGCGCCAAATAGCTAGGGCTTATTACAATAAAGATATAGGCTTTATTGATCTATTCACAGGCAACCAGAATTCAGGCCTAATCAAAATTAGACAAGAAGCTAATAAAAACCCTATGATTCAAAAGCAGTTTAAAAGTATTGATGAAAATGTCAATATAAGCGATCTAAGAAAAGCCAATGATAAAAATAACTTTCTAGCCCACTTGATCAATCAAGCCCTAGAAAATGGAGCATTAAAGAAAGTCAATAACATTACAGCGGTATTTGAAACACCCTACACTCATAATAACAAAGTCTACAAATTGCAGGCGCAAGTCAAATACACCCAACACAGCGATAAACTAGATACGGGGCGTTGGGTGTTAGATGACTTTAGATGTGTGGAATGAAAACTAAGATTGTAGAAAAACACCTTGATGACTTTAGCCCATTTGAGGGGAATAGTGCACTTGAGAAGTTGGGTAGAGGGTTGGAGGAAATAGTGAAAAATGGAAAACTAGTTATGCAAGAAAACCAAAGAGCTACGATTATATGGCACGAAGGAAAACGCTTATACAAAGTAGGGCTTAAAAGTAATTGGATGGGCAAACCAACTAAAAACAAATGGATTATAACCGCCTATCAAGATAACAAGGCGAAGGAGAAGCCTTAAAGATTATCCACTCTCAAGGCTTTACTAGTAACGAGACTCTGTTACTAAACTCCAAAAGAAATGTTACCATAACACCCCTTAAACTCACCACCGCCCTTACCCTAACCTTGTTACTCACCGCTTGCACCCCCCGCGTTATCTATCAAAAGGTTTATATCCCCACCAAGTGTAATATCATTAAGCCAGAAAGACCGCCTAAGAGTTTGCACTTTATAGATTATCTGAAAGAGTTGTTGATCTATACTGAAAGACTTGAGAGAGATTTAGAGTTTTGCACTAAA
>NZ_CABIKE010000036.1 GCF_902196135.1 Helicobacter suis
AAAGGGCATGGACTAGCTAAGATTATAGAAAAACACCTTGATGATTTTAAAGGGTTTGAGGGGAATAACGCTTATGAGAAGTTGGGGAATGGGTTGGAGTATTTGGTAAAAAATGGGGAACTCATTAGTGAGCATGGGATAAATACCATTATTGGTAAATACGATCAACAAACTTACAGAATAGGACTATCTAGGGGGTGGAATAATCAAGGCGATAATCATTGGATTATTACAGCCTACAAACTAGAAAAGTCGCCCGATTCAGATGTCCTACCAAGTAATCGGATTACTAAGGGTGATGGGACTAATCTACACCCTAACGACCGGGTGAATGCTACAGAAAAACCGCTTAATAGTGATTTAAGCACCGCTGAAAAATCCACCGCGCAGAAGTTCCTTAAAAGTCAAACACAACCCCCAATAGAACCTAAATGGAAAGCGTTAAACCCTAAATATAAACCTAAGTTAAGCCAACAGGCACGGCAAACATTATTAGAAAATGAGAAAAAGAAATTTTATAAGGAATGGGCAAAATATGGAGGAAAACCTGAGGATCAATTTGTAGCAGTGCAATTTAAGATATTTTTCACATCAGGCGATAGATTAGGGATATAATCGCCATTTTCTAAACCTAAATGTTTGTTTATGGCTTTTTTATAGTACCATTTAATCTTATCTTTAGCTAAAAGTTCTTGTACTTCAGGGGCTAACTCATCTTGATTTTTAAGGGCGGGAGTGTTAAACTTCGCGCCGGCTTGTGGTGGCGCGTCTAAGTTGACACTAGGTTTTGGGCTTAGGGAGTCTTCGCTACTTGTTAGTAGTCGCGAGCTCAAGCCACTATCTTTAAATATTGGGCTATTTTCTAACTTCCCGTTTTCTTTATACATGGTTTTTAGCTTCAGCTCATTTTGCTTTCTGCTAATAGTTTCTACCACTATAAAATATCCGTTGATCTGTTTACCCGCAACTAAGGCTTTTTGATTATCCCTAGTGGTTTCTAATTTGATTGCGTCTGCACTATTCACAACTTTAGGATAATCCCTAATATCTTGTATCCCTACTGGGGGTTGTTTGTTTTTAAGATAGTGAATGGAAGTATTGCCGTGTTGTTTTTCTACATGGGTTAGTGCGCTACCATTAAAGGTAAGTTTAATAGGGTGGTTTGTATCTAGCTTAAGTTGATTGGCTAATGTTAAATTTTTAAGCTCCCCTACCCACACCTTAGCATTATGCTTTTTAACTTGATCTAATAATCTCTCTGTGATCTGATCGGGCTTAAGCATTTTTAAGGGCTTATTGGGGTCTAATAAGTCTTTAATGTTTTGACTCTCAGCTTTTTTAAACTCAATGTATCTTGTAGTGTGTAGGGCTTTAGTGGCTTTCTCTTGCTCTCTTAGCGCCTTAAACTCCGCATAACTTAAGCCTTTAGCTTTAGCCTCCTTATAAATCTCACCTGTAGTCTTGTAGGGGAGTGCTTTAGGGTGATCGATCACTTCTACATCAATGTAGTTATTAAAATCTTGACTTTTAAGGGGGGGAGTGGTAGTATCCAATTGATAACCCCTGCTTAGAGTTCGGTCTAAGTCGTATCCCTTAGAGGAAGGCGTACGAGGGGTCGCAATATCTCTCTTGCTTTTCCACATCGTTATTAGTCTTAACTTGTTCTGACTGGTTAAAGCTTCCTCTATAACTGCATAATGTCCGTTAATCTGCTTTTTGTATTTTACTCTATTCCCCTCAATCTCTCTAATTTCTGCACTTTTAGCCAAATTTGGATAGTTGCTAATATCCTCAAGCGTGATTGGGATTTGATTACGGGAAGTTTCAATTTTGGCATCACTATGCCTATTCATTATATGAGCTACATGTTTAGCGTCTATCTCTCTAGCTAGCGCATAATTGCCCTTAAACTTGAATTCTTTAGCTAGTTGTTCTAACTCCTGCCCTTCCACTCTACCAATTAATAATCTATCTTTAGGGCTAGGGTTTTTTAAATCCCACTTGCTAATCACTTCGTGTATTTCTTGTGGGGCTAAATCTCTTTCTAAT
>NZ_CABIKE010000037.1 GCF_902196135.1 Helicobacter suis
TAAGCCCCCCTTAAGCTTAAAAACTATACAATACGCCTTTTGCTAAATAGCAAGTGCTAAGCAAATGCTAAAGCAAGCGATCTTTGACATTTAAGCAAGAGAGTCTTGTAGCCAAGTTTGTTTTTGGTTTTGTTTTTTGTCTTTGGCTTAAGAACTCTAGTTAAAACCTAGTTAAACTTGAGTGATCTTGAGCCAGTTTAGGATTTAACTTTATGGAGAGTTTGATCCTGGCTCAGAGTGAACGCTGGCGGCGTGCCTAATACATGCAAGTCGAACGATGAAGCCTAGCTTGCTAGGTGGATTAGTGGCGCACGGGTGAGTAATGCATAGATAACATGCCCTTTAGTTTGGAATAGCCACTAGAAATGGTGATTAATACCAAATACTACCTTACGAGGGAAAGATTTATCGCTAAAGGATTGGTCTATGTCCTATCAGCTTGTTGGTGAGATAAAGGCTCACCAAGGCGATGACGGGTATCCGGCCTGAGAGGGTGAACGGACACACTGGAACTGAGACACGGTCCAGACTCCTACGGGAGGCAGCAGTAGGGAATATTGCTCAATGGGGGAAACCCTGAAGCAGCAACGCCGCGTGGAGGATGAAGGTTTTAGGATTGTAAACTCCTTTTGTTAGAGAAGATAATGACGGTATCTAACGAATAAGCACCGGCTAACTCCGTGCCAGCAGCCGCGGTAATACGGAGGGTGCAAGCGTTACTCGGAATCACTGGGCGTAAAGAGTGCGTAGGCGGGAGGACAAGTCAGGTGTGAAATCCTATGGCTTAACCATAGAACTGCATTTGAAACTATCCTTCTGGAGTGTGGGAGAGGTAGGTGGAATTCTTGGTGTAGGGGTAAAATCCGTAGAGATCAAGAGGAATACTCATTGCGAAGGCGACCTGCTGGAACATCACTGACGCTGATTGCACGAAAGCGTGGGGAGCAAACAGGATTAGATACCCTGGTAGTCCACGCCCTAAACGATGGATGCTAGTTGTTGGGAGGCTTTGTCTTTCCAGTAATGCAGCTAACGCCTTAAGCATCCCGCCTGGGGAGTACGGTCGCAAGATTAAAACTCAAAGGAATAGACGGGGACCCGCACAAGCGGTGGAGCATGTGGTTTAATTCGAAGATACACGAAGAACCTTACCTAGGCTTGACATTGAAGGAATTCCCTAGAAATAGGGGAGTGTCTAGCTTTTGCTAGACCCTGAAAACAGGTGCTGCACGGCTGTCGTCAGCTCGTGTCGTGAGATGTTGGGTTAAGTCCCGCAACGAGCGCAACCCTTTTTCTTAGTTGCTAACAGGTTATGCTGCGCACTCTAAGAAGACTGCCTGCGTAAGCAGGAGGAAGGTGAGGACGACGTCAAGTCATCATGGCCCTTACGCCTAGGGCTACACACGTGCTACAATGGGGTGTACAAAGAGATGCAAAGCCGCGAGGCAGAGCTAATCTATAAAACACCTCCTAGTTCGGATTGCAGGCTGCAACTCGCCTGCATGAAGCTGGAATCGCTAGTAATCGCAAATCAGCTATGTTGCGGTGAATACGTTCCCGGGTCTTGTACTCACCGCCCGTCACACCATGGGAGTTGTGTTTGCCTTAAGTCAGGATGCTAAAGCAGCTACTGCCCACGGCACACACAGCGACTGGGGTGAAGTCGTAACAAGGTAACCGTAGGTGAACCTGCGGTTGGATCACCTCCTTTCTTAGAGAAATGCCCTTGCATTTGTTTGCAAGGGCCACAGGCTCAAGGCTCTCTTGCTTAGGTGTTGGAGA
>NZ_CABIKE010000038.1 GCF_902196135.1 Helicobacter suis
GCCAAATTAGGCTAGATTAAGGAGGTTTAGGGAAAAGGTTAAGCCCCTAAAATAGGGGCTTAGGGTGGAATGGGGGGAGTGGTGGAGATAGGCTTTATCCAATCTCTTTAACCTATCACCCCCAACACTCCCCCAAACTAACCCCCAACCCTCTAAACCTAAGAGGCCTTTAAACCTTTTAGCTAGCTAGCCTAATTCAAAGGCATTTGAAAAAACCGCCCAATTGTGGCGGGGCAAATCCCCAAGGGGGTAGGAAAAATGATCACACAATTAGCCCATGCTAATAGCTTTAACCAATTCAAAACAAAGGAAATACAAATGCGTATCTACACACGCAAAAACCAGCTATATGCTGAATACTACACAGATGAAGGCAAGAGGGTGCGTAAAAGTCTAGGGCTAAAGGACACAGCCAAAAACCGCGCTAAGCTAAATTACCAGCTAGAGGCAAGAATAGAAGCTGCACAGACTAAGAAGAGATTTATTGATCCGCTAGAAGTGCCACTAGCTACCACTATAGAGGAATTCAAAGAACGCTACATTGGCTATAAGCAAAGCTCACAGCTAACCATAGAAAACCGCCTAAAAACCATTGTTAAGTTACTAGAAGTAGATGTGAACATGCCCACAGCTAAGCTAAACCATGAACACATGAGAAACTTTTATAAGGGCTTAGTGGAGAATAACTATAACACTAATAGCATTGTGCACTTAACTACTCTACTTAAAAGCTTGTTAGAGTTTGCTACCTTCAAAGGCCAGCTAGAAAAGACCCCCTATTACAAGCAAAAAATCCTTATCGCTCCTGCTCCTAAGAAAATTGAAGTCTTTAGTCTAGATCGGGTACTAGAAATCCTAAGAGAATGCGATCAACCCTATCTAAAGACTTATCTAACCATAGCCTTTTTTAGCGGTATGCGAGTGGGTGAGATACTAGCCCTAACTTGGGGAGATATGGACTTTAAGAACCACACAATCACTATCAATAAGGCTTTAAATGGTTTAGGTGAGATAACCACCCCCAAAACAGCTAATAGTATCCGCGTGATTGATATGTTACCAATCGTAGAAAAGCGCTTGAAAGAGTTTAGCCTATTTATGGATGTAATCAACAAAGATACACCCATCTTTGGCACTAATCCTAAGTTACAAATGATCATGACTAAGCAATGGGCTAAACTACTTGAAAGCCTAGAGCTTGAGCACATTAAGCTTTATAGCACAAGGCATACCTTTGCTAGCATCATGTTAGAAAGAGGCGAAGAGCCCTTGTGGGTCAGCCACACACTAGGCCATAAGAACTTACAGATCACCTATAAAGTCTATGCCAAATACATCCCTGAGCAAAACAAACCCAGAGCCACATTTTTAGAAGGAGTAGAAATATGATTGTACGCAACTATAACCTAGATACTTCGGTAGTAGAAATCCCCTTAGAAATATTCAGCGCGGGGCTAAGCTGTAAGGCCTTAGGAGTGTTAACCTATATCTATAGTCTAAGAAAAACTCCCACCCTAGAAACATTGGCTGAGAGACTAGAGGAAAGCCAAGAGGCGATCTTAAAAGCCCTTGAGGAGCTAGAACAAAGAAACTTCCTTACATTCCATTCTAGCGGCCTTTGCTCTGATAAACCAGACTACTACCTAACCCTACCAGAGGAAAGGGGGGCGTAATGGAGCAAGACTACACAGAAGAACTAAGCGCGCGTGAGATTGAGGAAGATAACCTTATAGTTGCCAAAGAACACAATACCTACATCAATAAGCGTATT
>NZ_CABIKE010000039.1 GCF_902196135.1 Helicobacter suis
CTTGTAAAAAAGAGCTAGCCATGCGTTTTAATTTATTAATAGCCTTTTTGTGAAAAGGGAGAGGCGGCGGAGGAGGCGGCGGAGGAGTGGGGGGGGGGGGGAATGTATGTGTGTGATAAACCTCCTTACAATCTATTGCCCTTTGTAAAAAGGCTAGAATTTTAGCAAAACTTAAATCTTGGTAGAATGAGGGTTTGCCATCTACACTATTAAGCGGGTGAGCATGTAGCATGTCTAAATAAGCATTGTCATGGGTATCTAAATACGCAATAAAATCTAAAGCTTCTGTAAAATCTTTAAAATCATGCACATTGATAAAACTTTTAGGGTTAAAATCTTTAGCAACTGCAGGATTGCCCCAGTAAATAGGAATGGTGTGGGCAAAGTAAGCATCTATAATTTTTTCTGTGGTGTAGCCAAACCCTTTAGAGTTTTCAAAACAAAGATTAAATTTATATTGGCTTAAAAATTCTTCCTTATTGCTGATTGGTTTACCTAGAGTATTAAAAACCTTTCCTCCAGAAGCAACGGGACGATAGGCATTAAGCTCCTGATAACAAGCATTGCGCATGGGGGCATTAGGATTAGAAGCCACAAAACTAGCAAATCCTCTTTTAAGTGGATCTGTTTGTTCTCTAATGAGTGCATCTAGGGTGGGGTATAAGTCTTTAAAAGAACAGGTGGAGGGGATATTCTCTTCATGTGGTAGCCGTACAAAGGGAGAATGAAGGTTTTTTGTTACAATGTGAGCATACCACCACAAGTTTAAGTAGTAAAGGGGCACACGCAAATACCGATCACCAAAAGTTAGATCATCAAAACCCATGCCAAAATCATAAATATCAAAGTTAATCCGCATATTTTCCCCTATATAGCCGATGCGCTTTTGAGGGAAATTTAAAATAAGCCCTTGTTTGCCATCAAGGTTAGGGACAGTCTCAAAAACAATATCACAAGGCAAAGTACTAGAAAGATTAATATCGTAGGCAGAGTTTAAAATGTAATAAAAGAGATGTTCTTTAAAACCCTGCAGGTGATCCTCACTCCAAAAATACGCGATAGCCAAATTAAGGGGTGGTTTTGATTCTATTTGGGGTAGCCACATGGAATCAAGGTAGGCATCTAGGAGAGGTTGAAACATTTAAAGATCCTTTTAAGATTGAAACCGACAATTGTAGCAATTTTAAAGATTTTGTGCTAGGGTTTGTGCATTTTTTCTAAAGAAAAAGATTATTTTAACTGACAAAATGCCCAATCTGTACTAAAAAAGTTTAGCACTAGCGCTAAAAGCCTGCAAGCTTAAGCTAAGCCGATCATTGCGTTAGAGGATTTGTACTAAACCCTGCTTTAAGCGCAGGGAAGTATCAAGCATAGAAAAATCTTAGGTCT
>NZ_CABIKE010000040.1 GCF_902196135.1 Helicobacter suis
TTCTTTTTACTTTTAATAAGAATCTGCCAATATTCTATGGCACGCGAAAAGGGTGGGTTGGTACAGACAATGTCGGCCTCCTCATTTAAGATTCTTAGCGACTCCTTTTCTTCAAAACCACCTTTATAGTTAGGCGGGGTGTGCTTTATTTCATGTGCTCCCTCTTTTGTGAAAATATAACCTTTTACTCCTGCATTAAATAAATCCTGTTGGCTACCATAATGCGTACAAATGAGTTTTTTAAGTTTTAGTCTAAAGAAATGCCTTAAAAAATACAGAGCAAAAGCAGATGAGTCTGTATAATCTCTCCTCTCTCCTATGGCATCATCGCAGTTACAAAACACAACTTTACTTTGCCATATTTTTAAAGGATAATTTGACAACTCTTTTTCTACATCCTCGTAACGGGTGTAAAATTCATCATCTTTAACTTTCTTGGCTTTATTTAAAATATCAACCCTTACAAGTCCTCGCTCTTGCATGCTAGGCGTGCTGATAGGCTTGACTTCTTGTTTTTGCTTGGGCGGCTTGCTACTAACCTTAGCAATAAAATGCGCATGTGCGCTAATAAAGCTGACATAAGTCTCAAAAAGACTTGGGTTAAAAAAGTAAATCTCTCTATTATTCTGCTCTCTTAAATGCGCAAAGGCGTTTTTCATATCTTGCTCAATTACGCGCATGTTAGCCACTTCGCATGTAAAAAGATAACTATAGATCTGCTCACTTGATTGGCCTGTAATGTGGTTATATTCTTTCAGCCGTCTCTCTAAGTTATTGGTGATGCCTATTTTACACTTGCTTTTTTCTAGGCTAGATTGGACTATGTAGAGATATTGTTTCATGTGCTTCCTAAAGGTTTTAAAGAGAATATTCTCTAGTATTTTAACACATGCGAAGGACTGGT
>NZ_CABIKE010000041.1 GCF_902196135.1 Helicobacter suis
ATACTTCTCTACCTCTTTGATCTCAGCGTTTCTATGATGATAAGGATTGTAGGCCGCGCGTGTTATGCGGGGGTAGTGTTTGCTCGTATCCACCCCATATAAGTGCCAGTAATTCGGGATTACTTCTAAGTTTTCATCATGTGGCGTTTGCATGAAAGAACAATACAAGAAAAAACTTAAGATGACCTAAAAATTCAAATTCGCATGGAGGCCGCTAGTGCCTATCAATCCTATAAACTTAACGCGCGGGGAGTGCTTATGCTTAGCGGTGAGCGCCCACTAAACCGCCGCTCTCAACTTAGATTGATTGCTAGAAGTTTCTAGAAGTTCTTAAAAGTTTAAATTAGAAGTTCTAAAAGAAGTTAGGTATTGGTAGGTGAATAATTTAACTATGTATTAGGGAAGTTGATAATACCATGTGCTAAGGGAGCAGGAGGTAGAACAGACACTATCAGACGCAAAAATGCAAGAGCTTAAACGGGAAAGTAGAGCACTTGCTCAAGGTTTAGACTTAGATATTAGCGATCTAACTTCATTTAAAGTTAATTCACCAGTAAAAGGCTCTGAAAAATCCGTATTGGTTAAAAAGTCCTTTGTAGACTTAAACGGATACCAGAATTCACCTTTAAAATCATACTCAAACTCCGCATTATCCGATACAGATGTTGCATCAGATATTGCATACAACCGCCTAGAATCGCCATTAAACCAGAAGGAAAGTTTAGAAGGTGGTAAAGGAAACATTGACAAACCTTTATCAAGTAGTGCTGACTCTACCACTCCCCCCCTTAAAAATCAAGAAATCCCCTTTGAGCAGTTAAACCAAAGAATGATTAAGCCTGAGGAATTCACCGATAGCGTAATCAAAGAGTTAAAAAAACGGCCTAAAT
>NZ_CABIKE010000042.1 GCF_902196135.1 Helicobacter suis
CTCCAACCCATTCCCCAACTTCTCATAAGCGTTATTCCCCTCAAACCCTTTAAAATCATCAAGGTGTTTTTCTATAATCTTAGCTAGTCCATGCCCTTTAAGTTTGCCACTCTGATCTCTAATTTCTCCCCACACTAAATCTATATCGCCTAAATCCTCTCTATAAAACGCTCCGGCTACTTGGCCTTCTTTAGCCTCTATAAGTTTAGCGATTGCGCCTTGTGGGTTATGGTAGAATTCCTCAAAGTTTGTACCAAAGGCTCTAACTCTTTGGTTTTCAAAGTATCTCTCTTTGTCTACAATTTCGCCGTCTTTAACATACCACCCCTTATATCCGCTAAAGGTGTTATCAGGAATTTTAAAGATTTCAGACTCTTTAAAGTTTCCTTTAACCTTAGCCATTGTGTGGAGTATTAGATCAAATCCATCATTGTAAAAATGTGCGATTAGATAGTGATCTTTAAATTGTTTGGCTATGCACAATCCGCCAAAGTTTTTTTGATCTCTAACATCTTTAACAGGCGCGCCTTTTGCATTGCTATGGGCAAACCGCATATTTTCTATATTTTGCATTAATGTTTTAGGGTAGTTGATCAGATCCTCTATTGTTATGGGCAATTCTTTACCGGATTTTACAGCCTCTGAGCTAGCCCCGTGATCTTTAAGAGTGCGCTTGATTGTATCCCCATTAAGATAGTATTTTGTTTGAAAGTCAGTTTCACCAAAATAGGGTTTAAAAGCATTATCAGCTTCCCCTATCCATACATGCAATTTAGGCCGTTTTTTTAACTCTTTGATTACGCTATCGGTGAATTCCTCAGGCTTAATCATTCTTTGGTTTAACTGCTCAAAGGGGATTTCTTGATTTT
>NZ_CABIKE010000043.1 GCF_902196135.1 Helicobacter suis
TTAAAAGAATATCAAGAAAATTTAAAGTCTCAAGCTATCACTAAAGACCTCCAAAAGGCTATAACCCTTTATGACAA
Source organism: Helicobacter suis (assembly GCF_902196135.1). Classification (GTDB taxonomy): domain Bacteria; phylum Campylobacterota; class Campylobacteria; order Campylobacterales; family Helicobacteraceae; genus Helicobacter; species Helicobacter suis_A. The sequence goes on from NZ_CABIKE010000043.1 coordinate 78, forward strand.
CATAGCCCCGGGTAAAAGTATCTCTAGCCTTGTCTTTGGGAGCGATCCTAAAGAAGTGGCGCAGTATAGAAAAGGCGCAACAGATATTGCTAAGGGTTTGGGCTTTGATCATTTAGAATTTAGCAAGAAAGGCGAGATTTACGCGATCAAAGACAACAAAACCTATAAACTGAATGATAGTTTCTTTGATAACTTCAAAACCATTATTGCAGCCAATGCAGGCAGTATTAGCGGAAGTTTAGTAGGTAGTCTAGTGGGTGCAGCTAAGGGAGCAAGTAGAGGTGCTAGAGGCGGAGTTGTAGGCACTATTGCAGGCGGAGCTCTTGGGGCATTTATTGGAGGTAGTGCCGATGCAGCTTTAACTAACTTTGTGCTTAACCGCGATCAAAACTTCAATGAGACAATCAAACACGCCACACAAGAAGGCTTGCTTAGTGTTGTTGGTGATGTGGCCTTTATGGGAGCGGCCAAAGCCATAAGCAAAACAGGCGATATTTCTAAAGCACTAGGTAGAGCTAGCGACTACTTACCAGTAGTGGGCACACTTAAACGCGCCTTAAGTGGCAATGAAAAGGCCGCGCAAAGATTGATCAATCAGGTATACACTCCAGAGCAAGAACAAGCCCTTAAAGAATTTGGGCAAAGCTTTGGAGGTGGGGCTAGGTTTGAAAATGCTAAAAGCCCACTGAGGGATAAAATAGCTAGTAG
>NZ_CABIKE010000044.1 GCF_902196135.1 Helicobacter suis
AACAAACACGCTAGCAACAAAGGCAGCCATAATCTAGATCAACAAGGTTTGTTAGAAAGCCGCACCGCTATGATGTGTTATCAAAATGAGGACGGCCGTCCGCTTAATATTGTGCCTAATTTGCTAGTTATTCCGCCTAGTCTTGAAAGCGCGGCCATGCAATTACTCAAAGCTCCCACACTACAAAACGGCGCGGCTAATATTTGCTATAACTTAATGGAGTATTTGGTATGCCCGTATTTGGAGGCTAACCGCTGGATTTTGCTAGATACCACTAAAACCATTAAACCCATTATCTTGCAAACCAATAAGCCGGTAGAATTTAGCGCGCTAGATCAGCCTACAAATCAAAATAATTTTATGCGGCGTGAATTCTTGTACGGCATTGATAGCGAGGATAACGCTGGGTATGGTTTATGGCAATTAGCCTATTGCAATGAACTACCTAACAAAACAAAAGAGGCTAAATAGTGGCGCTAAGTTTAGCCGGAGCTCTTGCCCATCAAATCCCTAATTTTGTTGATTATGAGTTTGTGAAATGGGCGCTACAATCTGAGCGCTACGAGGAGTTAGTAAAAGTCTTTCGCTACTTTTT
>NZ_CABIKE010000045.1 GCF_902196135.1 Helicobacter suis
TATGGGGTGGATACGAGCAAACACTACCCCCGCATAACACGCGCGGCCTACAATCCTTATCATCATAGAAACGCTGAGATCAAAGAGGTAGAGAAGTATGTGCGCCAAGAAATGGCGGGCTTTGATATTACTAAAAGGCATTTTACCTTTGAGGAAAAGTACCGCCTAGTAGAATTTATTGATCAATGCCGCCGTGAGATAGCGCCTGCGCTTGTTTTGCATGTCTTGTATGAAACACGCGGGGCTGAAGTGCGCTTAGCTAGGATATGTAAGTGGCTTAGCAAGCTGGGTGAATGGCGTAGATACTTCAAAGAACATAAAACTAATTACGATCCTAAAAGAACCTACCATGTAAGCCAAAAGCGCCTAGACTACTACCAAAGAAAAACCAAAGTAAATAAAGAGCTCCTAAGGGAGGCTATTCTAGCTATAGGCAGTAGTGCTCCACGCAAGGGCTATAAAGCCATGTATGATTATTACTTAGAGCTAGAGCGAGCTAACAAACCAGACTTTAGCATGGCTTTTCCGCGCATTTATACCATTATTAGGGAGATGATAGAGGGGGA
>NZ_CABIKE010000046.1 GCF_902196135.1 Helicobacter suis
TTCGCATAACGCGCGTATTTTGCAAGATTTGGGTACGCATGCGGGGCTTTTTGCGCTTAATAGTAGCTGGCTTAAGTGGCGGCCAATTTTGCCCCGTTACCGGGTCTTTTTGGAGTGTGAAACTATAATCGATCTCTTGGCGGATCAATTCGCGGATTTCATACATTATAATGTTGGTATTGAAATTCATTTTTTAGCTGACTCAATGGTTTTGATCTCTGAAGCTTTTAAGGTGAGTTTTGCCCCCCGATAGGTTACATATAATTCATCTTCTTGATCATCTTCTGGTACATAGGAATAATTACGCGCACAATACCACCCATCAAATTTAACATTTTCCCACACATCTTCATCAACAAAAGTAATTTTTAAGAGTTTGGGGTAGTTATTCATGTTTGGTAAACTTTTCATGATCGATCCTTACTGGTACAATGTGAATGCCTTTCTTATTCCAATGTAACTTACTTTGAAACACTTTAACGATCTCTGAATCGGTGATAACGAAGCC
>NZ_CABIKE010000047.1 GCF_902196135.1 Helicobacter suis
ACTTTCGTTACTACTTTTGAGGTTAGTAATTTGGGTTTTTAAGGTAGTGGCTTCAGATTTTAGACTTGAGTTTTCTTTAGTAAGAGTGTCCACACCAGCAACTAATTTTTCAATTTGGGTTTTTAGTGTGGGGATAATGGATACATCTTTTTCCAATTTTTCAATGTAGGTTAAGAGTTGATCCACACTTTTAAATTTTATGTCGCGGGTCTTTCTTAGGTTTATATAGTCGTCCTGATTATAGATTTTTGATACTCCTAAAGCTTCACAAATACTATTCACCACTTTAAAATTTTTCACAACACACTCTGTAATTTGTTTTACTTCCTTAGGCTTTAAAGACTTACCTAAATTCAACCTGATAGTTTCACATAGTTGATTAAAGTTTTCTACCGATTGATCATTTAACCCCCTCATTTTAAAATTCTCTTGTGTCAAATTTTGAATAGATTTTTGGCGGTGTCTAACTCTTTAGTGATAATTTCTTTCTCTTGGTTTTGTTTAGCTTTTATAGCACGATAGGCAAAATGGGATAAATGTTTTAAATTAGTCCCCTTTTGAATTACTACTCCCTCATTGTTCACAACATCATTTTTAGGTTTTCCTCTTTCCATGTTTAAAATTTCTGCTACTTCACTTTGGATTATAGATAAAGATTTTGAAGTTCTTACCTTATCACGGAATAGACTGCGCCCCGTGTTTTTATCAAGAGTAACAAATTCCAAATGGGCATGGTGATTAATAATTGTTTCGCCTTGATTATTTACATGCCCTTCATCTCTGTGAATACCAATTTGATAGCATTGAAAACCATATTTAACTAAAAAGTGTTGTGCTAATTTTTCTAAATCCTGCATGGTAGTAGTCTCTTTAATATTCACAACTGCACTCCATAAGAAACTCTTAGCCTTGAATTTTTGTTTGGTAGATTTTGTATATTTAGCTATGGCATTTTCAATAATTGTATTTTTTAAAGTCTCAGCAACAAGTGCTGATCTATTGCACTCAATCCCTATTCTTTTCTCAGGTGGTAGTAGATAGTGTGGTGGAGTACTCCTATCATTATGTGATAATTGATTTTTGTTAGTAGTAGGCTGAAAATTGATGGAGGATATATTACCCATGACTAAATCCTTAAGTGAAACTGAAAAAAATTATCTACAAAAATCAATTCTAAGCCCTTTGATATAAGTTGTCAATACTAAACTACCTTTTAACCATAGTGTAGCTTTAAACGCCTTTACACACTATCCAAAACGAGCTTGCGAGTGTCCCCGTTAGGGGTTGGATAGTGGGCTCACTCACCAATCCTATCGGAACGCGCGTAAACTTGCTTTGGTGAGTTCGTACTTCAAAACATGTTTTTTATACACACTTTAACAAGTTTTTTTACATAGTTTGCGTACTTTTACTGAAGTTATGGAGGACTTACAGACTTGCTGGAGTGTAGACAATGTTTGAAGTATAGACAAAGTTGTTGGAATGTAGACAAGGTCGGAGGAGTGAAAGATGAAAAATAATTATCAATACAAGCCACATAATCCAACATACTTTGAAACAACTTATCGCTAAAACTATGTAAATAAAATTCAAAGTTTGTAATTAAATCTATAGGAAGTTTATACACAATTTTATCTTTTTCATGACGCCGATAATTATCTAAAACCCTACGAACTTTACCCTTAGCAAAACCTAATCTGGTCTCAATCTCTGAATTACTCAAGCCATCTTGTTTCATCTTAGTAGCTATGTACACCCGTAGATCATTTATGGGGTTATTGATTTTAGGGTAGAGACTTTTAACCGCAATATAAAATAAAAATTCATAGCAAGCTTTATCACCCCCTAGTGTAAAATTTTTAGTTTTAAAAGGTTGAAACTCTTTACCCATGTTTTGTCTTACTTTGGTTTTGCGAAAACTTTCATAAGCTTTTAAATGGTTATCTGCCTCCTTTAAACTTTGATAGGGTTGTGTATCAAAATTAGGGATTGTGAGATTGATACCAATATCATTAAGATTATCAAAACCCCTTAATTGGAGTTTCCTTTTTAAATCCACTTCAAGGTTTAATATCTTTGTCTCTTGTTCATTGACTAGGTCTTTAAAGTTCTTATAAATATCCTCCGCATCAGTCAAATTACTTTGTTCATTAAGCCCGCCACTTTCTAAAACCTCCATGCAAAATTTAAACGAGAGATCATGATCTCTTTTAATTTCAATCGGTACTTTAATCCCTCCCTTAGCTAAGTACATTTTACTCGCCCCGTTTTTCTCTTTCTCATACATGAAGCAAGTCCTAGTACGCAAAATGATATTAATAGGATCATTATCTGGGTTTTGAAAATGTTTTAACTCAAGTAAGGGGAGTGAATTATCACCCATAACTTTTCTATATCTGTCTAACACTAGATCAACCATTGGTAGTTTTTCAATCTGAGATAAATATCTATCTATGCGTTGATCAGATAAAAACCCGTCGGTAGTTGCTGAAAAAATAGTAACCCCTTTGGAGTGTAAAAAATTTATAATTGAAAGTAACATGATCCTAGCGCGGGCTGTAATTTTGGCTGCAATACATGGGTTAGTGATAGTTGAGTGTGGAGTATTTGTATTAACCCCTTGTCCAAATTTTCCATAAAGCGAGTTAATGATCAACTTGTAAAGTTTTTGGAAAGCGTCATACCGAACTTTATCAAAACTATTACAAGCTTCTTTCATTAACTCTTTATAACCATTCCTACAAGTTATAATCTCTTTAACAAAATCTGCTAACGCCATAGATTTAACCTTATTCCTAATCGGTTCATAGCATTCTATGGAGTGGATATAATAACCCTCAAATTGTCCCGTATCATAAGCATAAAGAAAAGTATCTATATCAATTATCGCCCTATCTGCTTCATAAACAAAGAGTAGCCCATTCTTATGTTTAACTGGTATCGGAGGGCTTAAACTATTCCACTTATTTCTCTTTAATTTAAAATCTAGGATCACATAACCCATTAAGTCATAATTCAATAACCCCCTCTTGACTTTTCCTTTATTAATTTCAATGTGCTTTGGAGCTTTAGCAAAATCACATAATAAAATACTACTTTTGATCATGCCATAGCACCCACAAAGATCATAATCAAAAGTAGCGCCCCTATAAACACCCGATTTAAAAACAGAGTTAAACCCTCCATAAAACCCTGCATTATCCAAATTGAGAAAGTTAAAGTTAATGAAGTCCTCGTTTTGGGGTTCTGTTATCGCTTCTAACACGCCCTTATATTCTGATCGTTTTAAAAAGGTAGTAAAGGCTTTTACTCCCACTCCGCTAGCTGTATAGACTTCTGAATTAACCCCAATTTCATCTTTAATAAAACCTTTCATAAAGTAATAAGCCTTTACAGATACAAAGGCGTCATTAATCGCATAATCTAAGGCCACATTTTTATTAGCACTCAAGAAAGTATCAAAGTTTTTTATATCCACTTCTCTAAGCGTGATCTTTTCGCACCCTATCATATCCCCAACACCTGCTAGGGAGTTATCAAAGAGTAGGTAACTATCACTGAATGAAATTTGGATATGGGCTTTATTCCAATTACTCCAATTTTCAAGTTTAACTGGAAGCATTAACCCCTCAACATGGTTTTTCCTATCTTTCATTGTAACGGGGCTTTTGCGGACTACTTTAAAATCCTCAACATACTTCTCTTTAAATTCTTTATCCCATGTGGAAAACTCAGCCGCGCCAAAGTGATGAATAAAGCGGACTTTTAAATTAGTCAGTCTTACCTTTTTCCTTTTGTTATCCTTTATATGGAGTTTTACCTCCCTAGTTTGAAAACCTAAATCAAGAACCCCTTTAAGTGGAGGGAGTGTTAACTCCAATAAGTCGGTAGGGTTTAAGCGCATTCCCTCCTTATGAACAAACACAAGACCAAAACCCAATTCATATAACCACAACTGGGAAAGTAAAATTTTATTGTATTTTTTACCCCCTTTTTCAATGGTTTTATACTCTGTATCGTAGCCAATAGTCAAACTTCCTAACGGGGCATTTTGATAGAGATTTTCCAAAAGTGGTAATACTGAACATTCGTATTTCTCAAGGGGGGAAATAGGCGGGAGTTTTTGGGTGTGACGTAAATTTGTCGTGTCTGGGGTTTCACCCCTATAGGTAAATTTTACGTCACTTGTAGTTAACCCCGTTGTGTAGGGAGTTTTCAAGCACTTTTTAAAAACCCTCAGAATAGTAGAATTTAAAAATCTACCATTCTGCTTAAACGAGTTTAAGGTTTCTAAATTCCTCTTTAGACAGAGAAAAACGGCCTCCACTTTTGCCATTTTAGACTTAGCAAATTTTGAGAAAATTTTATTTTGGTAACACTCTAGGAGGGGGGTTATATCTAGTTTGCTGAATTTTTCTTTATAGTTTTGGTAAAAATCTTTTGAATTGTCTTTGTTTTCTTTAGATAAATTTAAGGGTGGGTTTGTCATAATGCGCTCCGTCATGATGTTCATAATTTGCCCCTCTGTTGGGTGTTTGGTGGGTTTGTTGAGGTGTCTAAACAACAAACCACCTTTTTACATTATATCTTGAGACTTAATTATCTGGGTTAAAATCCTCTAAAGTTTTAGCAACTTCAGTTGTAGACATTGAACAATACTTGCGCATACTCTCACTATCTGTACTAAATTCACCCCACAATGAACAAATAGTTTTCAACTTTTCTATTTGTTGGCTTGTTAATGTGAATTCAATGGGCTTAACACCTCTTAACGCCGTTTTAAGGGGCTCAGCGGACTTAGCGACATAAAATTTAAAGGTCTTAGCGCTAAACCCCTCAACGGCAACTAAAATTCTTTCTACAGGCTCATTATCCTTTTTGAATGCCTCCGATCTACCCCTTAAGAGTTTACCTTTAGTGGGTGTTTTCAAAAACCATTCTTTGAAGTTATCTAGCTTAATGCCTATTGTAGAGTTAGCATTTTTGAAACTAATCCACACCGCGTTATCGCTACCAAATTCAAGCGCGCCTACATGAATGGTAGTTACCTCTATCTCTTGTTTTAGATTTTCAGTTTGCTTAACCACATTTTTACTTGCCATATAAAAGCTCCTTAAAATGAATTTATCTAGCACTGACAAGGAAGCTAGACTTGGATATTTTACCATAAAACGCCCGTTTTGTAGTTAGATATTTTAATTATTAAATGATTTTACTTTTATAGTTTGGTATAATAAAATTTTTATACTTTAAATTGTAAGGTGTTGACATGATCAAAAAGACTAAAAAAGCGAGAGTGAAAAAGGTAGTTGCCTATATTCGTATCTCTACAGACAAGCAAGAACAACTAGGCCAACGCCATGATATAGAAAAATACGCTAAGGAAAATAAGTTAGTTGTGGATAAGTGGATAGAGGTAGAAATGGGTAGTAGGCGCTCCTTAGAAAAACGACGGATTAATGAACTAAAGGACTTGTTAGAAAAAGGGGACTTGTTGCTAGTGGCTGAGTTAACCCGATTAGGTAGATCAATGGTAGAAGTTATGAACTTAATGGAGTATTTTAACTCTAAGGGCGTGAGTGTTTGCTTTGTTAGACAGCCAGAACTCACTACCTATAAAAATGCTTTGGGTGAGTTGTTAATTGCCATTTATAGTTATTTGGCACAAGCTGAAAGAGAGATGATTAGCATAAGAACTAAGGCTGCACTTGCAGGTAAGAAAGAGAATGGCCAACATTTAGGGAGAGTAAAAGGGACTTTTAACAAATATCACCCGCTAAACCCATTCAAGGATACCATTAAGATGTACAGAGAAAAGGGCTTAACCTACTCAGCCATTTTAAAGTTGATTGACTGCCCAGAAAAGCCATGTTTGCCCTCCTTTTTAAGGTTTTGTAGAACTAGAAATTTGGGTTAATCACCTACCACGCCCACTAAATTCTTGTGTTAGGTTTTGTGGTTTTTGAAGTTTTTCTGATTCTATTAATCTTTCAAAGTTGTTTAAAGTTTCTAACATAATGTTTAGTTCTGCTCTTATGTCTGAGATATTGTTTAAACGATTTAAGACTCTATTTCTATTATCGTTTGAATAATTTAAGCTTAAAATTTTGTTCACAATATGGTTTAAAAGTTGTTCACATAGATCTCTTAAGCCTCTATCATTGTTTGAAAGACTACTAACTTTAGCCTCCAACTCTTTAATCTTTTCATTTAGTTTTTGGTTTTCCCCCAACACAACTCCCACTTTCTTTTGCAGTGTTTGAGTTTGATTTTTAAAACTTTCGTTACTACTTTTGAGGTTAGTAATTTGGGTTTTTAAGGTAGTGGCTTCAGATTTTAGACT